>NZ_CADFDO010000001.1:0-1932631 GCF_902832955.1 Burkholderia sp. BCC0044
AGATCATGCGGCGCCTGCTGCGCTCGCTCGCGAAGGGCGAGGCGATCACGCAGGACACGTCCACGCTCGAGAATCCGGCCATCCTCGAGCAGCTCACCGAAGTGCGCTGATCGCCTGCCGGTTGCGCGCCATGCGTGCGAGCCCCTGCGCGGCAATCCCGATTGCCCGCGCAGGGGCTTTTTGCTACATAACGGCATGACCGTTCCGACCCGTTCGGCGCCTGTCGCGCCACCTTCCGTTCCCGAGCCGCTCGCGCGTGCGCATGCGCGCTACTGGCGCTTCAACGTCGCGCTGATCGCGGTGCTGATGGTGATCGGCTTCGCGGTGTCGTTCATCGTGCCGTTCTTCGGGCCGGCGCTCGCCGGCATCCGCTTCGCCGGCTTCAGCCTGCCGTTCTATGTCGGCGCGCAGGGCGCGATTCTCGTGTATCTCGTGCTGATCGTCGTCTACATCGGGTTGATGCAACGCGCGGACCGCACGCTGCGCCGCGCGTACGACGAGCATGCGGCACGCGCCGGCCATGCGAACGGCGGGCGCTGATTCATGCTGACGCATCGACTGATACGCGCGTATGCGCTCTACACGCTCGGGTTTCTCGGGTTCGTGCTGCTGATGTGGCGGATCGAGCGCGCGACGGGCTCGGGCGTATGGATCGGCTACGTGTTCCTGTTCGTGCCGATCGCCGTGTATGCGGTGATCGGGTTGTTGTCGCGCACGTCCGATCTCGTCGAGTACTACGTGGCCGGGCGGCGCGTGCCATCCGCCTTCAACGGGATGGCGACGGCGGCCGACTGGCTGTCAGCCGCGTCGTTCATCGGCCTGGCCGGCTCGCTCTATGCCACCGGTTACGACGCGCTCGCGTACGTGATGGGCTGGACGGGCGGGTTCTGCCTCGTCGCGTTCCTGCTCGCGCCGTATGTGCGCAAGCTCGCGCGCTACACGATTCCTGATTTTCTCGGTACGCGCTTCTCGAGTACGGCCGTGCGCGCGCTCGCGGCCGGCGCGGCGATCCTGTGTTCGTTCGTGTATCTGGTCGCGCAGATCCAGGGGATCGGCCTGATCGCGACGCGCTTCATCGGCGTCGATTTCGCGATCGGCATCTTCTGCGGGCTGGCGGGCATTCTCGTGTGCTCGTTTCTCGGCGGAATGCGTGCGGTCACGTGGACCCAGGTCGCGCAGTACATCATCCTGATCAGCGCGATCCTGATTCCGGTGTCGCTGATCGCGATGAAGAACGGGCTCGGCCCCGTGCCGCAATTCAATTACGGCAAGCTGATGGAGCGCGTGGCGGCGCGCGAGGCGCAGGTGCGCGACGCGCGCGACGAGCAGCAGGTGCGTGATGCGTACCGCCGGCAAGCCGCGGAAATCCAGACGCGGCTCGACCGGTTGCCGGCGTCCTATGCGGAGGCGCGCCGGCATCTCGTCGACCGGCTTGCGGACCTGCGGCGCCACAACGGGCCGCTGCGCGAGATCAGCCAGCGCGAGCGCGAGCTGGCCGATTTTCCGCGCGATCCGGCGGCGGCGCGCGTGGCATGGATGCAGGCGCGTGACGGCCTGCTCGCCCGCGCCGAGCCGCCCGTGCCGATGCACGAGCCGTTTCCGGCCGCGAGCGAAGACGAACGCAAGCCGCGTGAGCGGAATTTCCTCGCGCTGCTGCTGTGCCTGTCGCTCGGCACCGCGAGCCTGCCGCACATCCTGACGCGCTACAACACGACCACGTCGGTCGCGTCGGCGCGGCGTTCGGTCGGCTGGACGCTGTTCTTCATCGCGCTGTTCTACCTGAGCGTGCCGGTGCTCGCGGTGCTGATCAAGTACGAGATTCTCGCGAATCTCGTCGGGCGGCCGTTCGCCGAATTGCCGGCGTGGGTCACGCAATGGCATCACTTCGAGCCGGACCTGATCAGCGTCGTCGAGGTGATTCGCGACGGCATCGTTCACTGGTCGGAAATCCAGATGCAGCCGGACATGGTCGTGCTGGCCGCGCCGGAGATCGCGGGGCTGCCGTACGTGGTGTCGGGGCTGATCGCGGCCGGTGCGCTGGCCGCGGCGCTGTCGACCGCGGACGGGCTGCTGCTGACGATCGCGAACGCGCTGTCGCACGACGTCTATTACTGCATGGTCGCGCCCGATGCGTCGAGCCAGCGGCGCGTGACGATCTCGAAGGTGCTGCTGCTGGGGGTGGCGCTGTTCGCGTCGTATGTCGCGTCGCTCAATACCGGGAAGATTCTGTTTCTGGTCGGGGCGGCGTTTTCGCTGGCGGCGTCGAGCTTCTTTCCGGTGCTGGTGCTGGGGGTGTTCTGGAAACGCACGACGACGCGTGGCGCGATTGCCGGGATGGTGACGGGGTTGGCGGTGTGTGTGTATTACATCGTGTCGACTTATCCGTTCTTCACCCAGCTGACGGGGTTCGTAGGGCGTACGTGGTTCGGGATCGAGTCGATCAGCTCAGGCGTGTTCGGCGTGCCGGCGGGGTTCGCGGTGGCGATCGTGGTGAGCCTGTGTGATAAGCGGCCGGATGAGTATACGCGGGCGTTGGTGGATTACATTCGGCATCCGTGAGGGGCGGGCCGGTGTATGGCGTGTCGGCGTGCCAAATGAAAAGCCCCCTGGTTTCTCGGGAAATCAGGGGGCTTTATAAATCCTGGCGGAGAGAGGGGGATTCGCCCACACAAGCGCGGGCCGCGGATTCGCTTGCAAGCGAATCCCTTCGAATCCCCCGCGCAAGACGAACGATCGGCTTGCTTCTCTCCGGAAACGAAAATGCCCGCTGGCGCGGACCAATTTCGGCAACTGCATCAACGGAAAACCGGCGAGTCGACTAAATTACGAACGGTGTACTCGGCGGGGTAAGGTCAGTCACTTGTTACCAATAACAAACCATGTGTTACCCGACAACCTTGCCTGGAAAAAGTGTGCCGGGTATTAGGTGCTACACATCAGCGATGCGCAGATTTCGATACACGTCCGATTACGGTTGTCGACACAGTGCCAACGGTTCGATCTCAGGCTCACAGGAGACTTGAGATCACGTGGCAGCCACACGTAGCGCGATGGCCGTGCCGTGCGATCGGGACGCCACCGTCCGTCATCGACGTGTCGCCTTCCTCGATGAGGTTAGGCGACACGTCAGGATGCTGCGGGCACGACACGCGATCACCCTTGCGTGCGACATAGCGGCCGTCGAAACGCATCGTATTTGAGCCGGTTTCAACCTTGCCGCCGTGATCGGTGTCGTCACCGATGCGGATGAGATTCATCATTTGGTGGTCTCGCTAACAGCCGGTTGCCGCGGGGCAGTGCCAAGGCTGTTGGATCGCAGTCGGTTACTTCTTACCCAGCCGCGAACTGGGCTGGTTTTCTTCGGATTTTGGTAAGCCACAAACGTGAATCCATGATAGCTAGTGTACGCATCGACGGATTCTCCAGTCAAAATAAAAACTCCTGGGGTTTTACACGTGTAATCTGGTGCTGAATAGAACTGAAGGCGGCCGCTTCCAACGACTGCCATCCCGCTTTGCGATTGAGGTATGTCAATAGCAAGCTTCGAGGCCTGCTTATTGAGTTCGTCGCAGTTCGAAGCTGCTTTCGATGGCTTGTGAATACAATCCGAAATGAACTTTCGGTATTTTGACTCATTCACCTTCAGTACGTCTGGATGTTCAGGGTCTCGTGTCACATCCAACGCCTTCATCGAATTTGTATCCAAATTCACCCAGCCGATGGACACTTGCTTGTCAAGATTGTCGGGGCTATCCGCAGCAACATACAGTCTGACGCTATAGATCCCATCAGACACGTCCTCAATATCAGCGTGGATGTCCTTCTTGTTCATTGAAACGTGCTCAAGCGGAGGCACGACCAACTCTCTTAATTCGCTTTTGCAGATATCAGCTGAGGCGTGGACGCCGCATGAAATCAACAGAAGGAGGGTGAGTGTTACGATTTTATCAACGATTCTCATGTCGGATCACTGAAATGAATTCACGATTCGTGGCGTTATGGATTCGAGTGTTTTTCTGTAAACCGCTTGTGCATTTGCGTCGGTTGAAAACCATCGTGCGTAATTTCCGTTGTAGTGCACTATATACTTGGCCTTGAACTCCATGCCTACGCGTACCGACGAAACTACGACGAACACCTTCTTTCGATTCGTAACTTGCGCATTTCCACCTACGCCGCTGAGACCGGCACCTTCAAAGGCTGCCCATGTCCCAATCGGAGGTTCGCTGTAAAAATCGGGAGTCCATCCATAGTACGGCGCGGGACCATGTACTTCCATACCGCCCGTTCCGCATCGACGATATTGACTCGATTGGAAGTGTCTCGTTTCCGTCCGATACATACGCTCAACCGTCTCGGCTATGGTACGTCCATACTTGTCGAAAATGTATTTTAGTGCGTCCCTAGCGTCTTCTTCGGTGAAGTTGTTTTCGCCAGTGACAGGCTTTGCGATGAAATTGCCGACAATCCCGATCGGATGGAAGTGCCACGGACTGGGCTCCTTTGGGAAGCCGTCGACACTGGTGACTTGCTCCCACCACTGCAATTTTCCGATCCGCTCGATCTCAGTTTTCCACAGCCACAGTAGCTTCTTCATCAACGGCGACAATGCTTCCCACTTACCCAGGCCACCGCCCCATTCGCTTTCACACCGCACGACGAGGTGGGAGAGGGCTTCTGCTATCCACGGCGTTTCCTGCGCGTGCTTCAACTCCTGCGCTGTCACCTTTCCGTCGTGATTCGTGTCAATCGCCTTCTCGAGCTTTGTAATGAGCGGGCTCGCATTGACCGTTGCGGCGCTCGCCTCGAATTCGGTTTTGCTTTCATCGGCCAGAAATTGTTCGGCGACGTGGATGTACCGCTTGAGCATGTCGACCGGCATGATGCTGCTGTTGTCGACCAGTTCGAAGCCCGGCCAGTCCCACGGCCCGCACATTCGCACGAGCGGATGGTCCTGCTCGCACACCCATCCGTTGCGGGTACTACCGTCCTTGGTACCGATCTCCACGTAATACCAGTGACGCCCCTTGTCATCTTTCGCGATGCTCCCCGGACCGTTCTTCTCCAAGTCGACGCTCCGGAACACGTCACGGAAATCCGCGCCTGGCCCCTTGGCGTTGGAGAAGCTCAGCGGGAAATCCTTCCAGCCCGGCACGATCGCGGTGGTGGTCGTGTTGGCGAGGCTGCTGTCCACCCAAACGGGCGCACCGGCGTCGTTGAATACCGGCTTCGTGTGTCGGCCACCATGTACTGGTGCGGCTGTTTTCGGTTGCATCTTGACCCATTTGCCCTTTGCGTCGGCGGCGAAAGGTACAAGTTTGGTACCGGGCTGCAGTTTCTGGTCCGGTTCTGGGAGGTCGGTTACGAGCCGCGCACCCGGCGAGATTTCTAGAAATGCTTTGGATGCAGGTAACTGCTTTGCCCGCTCGCGGCTCTTCTGGATGAATGCTTCGAGTTCGGGGCCTGCGAACACTTCCAGGTGCAGCAGTGGCCGGGTTGGCTTCGCTGGCAATAGCTTCGCGTCCGGGTACCGCAGATAGTGGCCGAACTGGCCGATGATGTCGCCAGCCTTCACCGCATAAGGCTGCTTTAGCACGACGACTGTATCCAGCGGTTTCGGATCGACGATCGGATCAAGTTCTCCGAGGAAGACGTACCCGTATGGCGCGTGCGGCGATACGGACTGACCGACAACGGCCGCAGCCGGAGTGCCGGACTTGATCGCCTTGATTTTCGCCCAGCCGGGGTTCACTTTTGTTTGGTCGTCCGTGTCCGAGACGGTCAACTCTGTACCTTGCGGCAAGATACCGAGGATTTTGCTCTTGCCGTTCGGCAGCTCACGGATGCGGAGGCCGGTGACCGGGGGTGGGAGCGGTGTTGTGTCTTTCGTGTCTTCTTCCGGTTCGGGCACCTTCTTGAAATCGCTCTGGATGAACTCTCCGAGTACATCGCGATTGATCGTGTCACGCAATGATGGCACGGGCACCTTTGGCAGCGGGACCTCTTGCTTGTCTTTCGCCTTGTCGCCGACCCGATAGTAACGATCGCCTTCCCAATACGGCATTGGCCCCATGTTCAGCTTGAAGCGGTCGACCTGAGCGACTTTCGCCTGTTCTGCCGCCGACTGGTAGCTATTGTGGTCCATCGTGTGCATGTACAGGCTGAAGAACGTGAGCGTTTCGTTCTTGCCGGGTGGTGTCGTGCTCGACGTTGGGGCTGGCGTCGCCGTTGCTGGCGCTGTGGATGACGTTGCCGGTTGGGCTGCAGCATTCTTGGCTGGCTCCGGCTTTGCGGGCGGAGGTGGGGGCGGAGGCAGTTTCAGCCGATGACGGATGAGCACGAAGCCCGTCGAATACAACGCGTGGCGGCCGTCTTGGTAGTCCTGTTCCGGATACTTGCTGTCGAGCCTGTACGCGACGACTTCGCCATCGGCGATCGCACGGATGCCGTCGCCTTGCTTCAACTGCGCAGCCGTGTTCTGGTCGAAGTGGATGCCGCCGTGCCACATGCCATTCGCACCCAGTGGATAGAACCCGTCTTCGGCGGCTGCCAGCGCCTTCATATAGGTCATCGGGTTGGTCGGGTCATCTTTGCCGACCGGTGAAAACGGAAAGGCCCAGTTTAGAGGCGTGTACGGTGCTGTCGCAGGTGCACTCGGGGCGGTCGCAGGCTTGGCCGGCGCGGCTGGCTTCGTGGTAGGGTGGCTATTGCTCATGTTTCTCGGAATCTCTCGTTTCTCGTTTTTCTTGCTGCTCGGATGCTGTCCGGCTTAGCATCAGCCGGAGAAAAGCGAGCCGCGGCCGCCGTCGGTCGATACCGGCGTCGCCTTCAATGGATCGCGAATCGTCCCGCTCGCACCACTTGGCTTGTCCCAACTCCCGCATTTTTCCAGAATCTGTCCGGTCGTCACGTTCTCGATCAAACCGCCCTTGATGCTGATATACGAGCCGCCCGCGCCGATCCACACTTCCTTCGCGGCCGTCAGAATCAGGCGCCCGTCCGCGCTTTCGATCTTCACGTCCTCCAGCCCGACCAGCGAAGCCGAGCCGCTTTGCGCCTGAATGTCTACCGGTCCCTTTGCCGCGAAAATCTTGATGCCGAGGTTTTGCGCGAACAGGCTGATCTTGTCGAGCACACTGACCAGTAACGCTTTACCGGCGGCCAAGTTGACGTTCTTGCCTGCAACGACGTTCGCGTGCTGGTTCGCCGTGATATGCACCGATTGCTGCGTCGACGCGGCGATGCCTTCAGGACTCGACAGCAACATCACCGGCTTCGCAAAACCGTTCGCATTGCCCGTGCCGCCACCGGCAGTACGGCCGCCGCTGGCAGAACCGGCGACCGTGCGCTGCGTTGCGTCGGTGTACGACTTCAGCGCGGCCTGACCGTCCTGGAGGCTTTCGGCGCGGTTCGTTTCACTAGCCTTCGACACGGTCTCGAGCACGGCTTCCGCGCCGGCAAGCGGATCGGTGGCGGCCGTTACGTTCAGCGGCTGGGCGGTGGCTGGCTGCGTCGATACGTAGAGCCCCTGCTCGGCGCGTACCGCGCCGTACGCGCCAGACTTCAAGTCGAATCCGTTGCCGAGGAACGAGCCGCGCGTGTTATCGGATTGCTCGATCAGGTAGCCCAAATGCAGGTGAGAACTGTAGCTCGACGAGTAGAGGTGGACCCGGTTCTGACCGGTAGCGTCGTCCATGACGAGCTGGTTGAAGCCATCACCGCCGTATTCGCGAGAACGGAAGCCGGACAGCAGGCCGTGCGTGTGCCACACCGGCATCGTCGCGCCACCGTGCAGTCGCGAGATGATTACCGGCCGGTCGCAGTCGCCATTGACGAACCCGAGGAGCACCTGATCGTCTTTGCGCAACGGAAAGTAACCGCCGCGCTTCGAGCCTGCGTCCGGCATCGCTGCGCGAATCCACGACGTGGACTTCGTATTGCGATCCTTTCGACTGTTCGATGTGCGGACCCGCACACGATTGCCGTCGTCCGTGTGGATTTCCTCGTCGCTGTCCGTCACGACGATCGCCGTCTGTAAGTGCATCTCGGGCTTCTCGTGCTCGAACGGGCTGCGGTACGGCGTCTTGCGGCGTTGCGCTTCGATCTCGACGTGAAAAAATCCAATACCGCCATCGCGGTGGCTCACGGTCGTACCGGTTCCGGCCGCCTTGACCTGTTCGATCTCGCTGCGCAGGCTGCGCGGGAATCGCGTGAGCGCATCCATGCCGGGCAAGTTATTTTGGATCAGCCAGTCGCTCGCGATGATCGACAACTCGCGCTCCTCCTCAGGCAATGCATCGAAGAGGGGATGTCCCGACACCTTGAACCAGTAGCCGGGCAGTGCATAGCGGGGACTGCCGATCGCGAAATAGCGTTTTGCTCGCGAAGCCCATTCTTCGGTTCGAATCCGGGCCTGTTGTTGTCCAGCATCAGATTCGGCCCACGTCTGTGAGCCGGTATAGAGATACTCTTCGCCCTGGCCGGGTAATTCATCGAGGTCAGCCGCTGGCGTGCTGGTCTGTTTGTCGAGGTCTGGCCGCTTGTAGTCAACGGTGCCGAGCGTCAGCGTCGCACTTTGGGCGTCCTGCTGTTCGCTCAACTGGGTAAGTCCGTCGAA
The DNA here is from genome assembly GCF_902832955.1 of Burkholderia sp. BCC0044. Taxonomy (NCBI): domain Bacteria; kingdom Pseudomonadati; phylum Pseudomonadota; class Betaproteobacteria; order Burkholderiales; family Burkholderiaceae; genus Burkholderia; species Burkholderia sp. BCC0044. Next base: position 8,618 of record NZ_CADFDO010000001.1, read on the forward strand.
ATCCTCGTCGGTACCCGCGTGGCTGAACTTCATCTCCGAATTCGGCAGCGACGGCCCAAAATAGAGGTCGTCCATCATGACGACCTTGTGCGACTTGCCATCCTTCGCGAAATCGAAGCGCGGGAACACACCGACTTCCTCGAGGCTCCGGTGCACGAAATTCCAGTCGGTTTCCCACTGCACGCGGTGCGAATACGAGCGCATCGCCGTGCGCAGTTCCTGACCATAATTGCCCGAGGCCTGGGGATGCTTGTCGAATACGTCGGTGAGAATTTGCCAGCCACTGGCTTCCTGCCAGTCGCGCCGATCGCTGCTGAGTTTAAGGAAGCTTAGCCACGAGGCGAACTGAAGCTGAAAATACGAAACGCTTCCGTCATTTCCAAGGCGGCGAGCCCGCTGCACATAGCCATGGATCGGTAGATAGCCGCCATCGGTCTGCCGAATCCAGAGCGTGACGGGTTGCAGCATCAGGGCGCTAAGCTTGATCTTGTCGCCCATGACGGATGAGGCGTCGACGGTCACCTCGAAATTGCGCCCGAGCCGCGCATTGATCTTGACGTACAGTGGCGTGAGCCAATCGTCGCCGAGTGGAGTGTCAAGTTTGACGATGCGATCGAATTGCGCGTAGCCGCCGCGCAGCACCTTCAGCAAGCTTTCCCCGGCCATGCAGTCACCCCGTTTTGTGCAGAACGCGTCCGATCGTAGCTAGACATCTAACGTCGGGACTGCGTATGCGCTACATAAAAATTACAAATAACAAACTACTATATTAAATTACGCCTTCACGTAGAGGCCGCAGCCGACCTAAAGTGTGATTGCGGAAGTTGCCTCCAAAGATCATACCAAAGTCCGCTCGCCACGATAAAGGCGTCGTGACGATTCTTGACTGTCTTCTTGACGCTATCCACCGAAACTCGTCGCAGAGTCGAATACCGACCTTCACAGCAACGTACCCCAAAATCAATGCCTGTCGACCTGTCGACCTGTCGACCTGTCGATCGTCAAGTCGTCAACCACTCAATGTGTCATTTATTATAAGAAATCAGAGTGATTGACGGCCCCATCACGAGATTTCTATGTCACGCCTCAGTGAAAAGACGAGGTACTAATAGACTACGCTTATTCTGACAACAAATTATGCAACCTTCTCCACGACTTTGAGGTTCGTAGTGCCGGATCAGCCTCGACAATTTCATCCAGCAACTCCCGCAAACCCATCGGGGGATAGTTAGGTGACGGCTCGATAATTTTGTCGATCACGAAGAGCACTTGTTTTGGCCATCGTCTAGAGAGTGACAGATTGTCTGCCATTTTTTCCCGCAAGCTGTGAAGCACGACATCCGGATGTTCAATTTGGGTAAGATAATCACGCACAGTCTCTATAATATTGCTGAAGAGGTTTGGCAACTCATGAGCCGGGCGAATTATGCCTTCCGTGATTGCGCCAGTCTGAAATATGACCTCCTGCGGCCAAGTCGATGCAAAAAACGACTTTCCAAATGTTTCCCATGCCGATTGATCCACCACGATTCGCCCAGCCATCCATAGTGCGGACTGCCGCCCCAAATCACTGAGCCCTTGTAGAATACGACGACATTCTTCATCATTAATATATCGACGATCTTTAGTTCGCCAATATCTTGCAACAATTAGCATATGCACCGCATTTCTTTCAAGTTCCGCGTCTGACAATGGGCCTTGAGATTCCGAGAAAAGTGCTACAAAATCAGCTTTCAATAAACGAAAGAGCGTAGCCGAAGGCACATTCGCCTCCCAAATGAAACCCGCCCATGCTGCGTCTGATAGTGTGTTCTGGCGAGAGAAAAATTGAAGTAGTCGACGCTTTACCCATCGACTATCCACATAAAAGAGGAAATTCAATCGTCGGCCAACCAAGGTGGCGGCATGATGTGCGCCATCCCCAGAGGATGTAAGTGCTCGGTAGACTCTTCCAAGCAGCTCGGCATCGAGTCCCTCATTTGATTGATAGCTTCCCTCCCTCAAAGTAGAAAACAACGTCTCGACCATGCGACCTATAGGTGAATTTATGGCAAAATCCACCGATCTGGTAAAAGCTTTCGCCTCCCCATCCCGCCTTACTTCATGAATAGCACTTCCTGTTGCCTTACTTCCGAGCGCAACAATTTTATCGAACACTCGATCCCATAGTCTCCAGAAGATGTTTCCGCGGAAAGAGAGCAAGCGAGGCAAGTATTTTTCAATCCATGACGTAGCTTCAAAGCGAATGCAAAAAAATAAATCTTCTGGAGCATCTGCAAGCTTGTGCGCGCAAATTAGAAGTGCTCGTCTTGGCGCAGAATCTGGCCAATTGGAAAGCAACTGTTTCCAAAGAAATACACTATGGTCGCCCTCTGGCTCATACAATGAAAGGGCTCGGAGGGCTCGGACTGGCCGCTTCGACACAAGTCCAGCGAACGGTGCATGTTCAACAAAATCCGAACTGTCACGCCTCGACAATTTAAGTGCCTGCGGGACAATTTCGGCCAATGGCAGGTGCAACAAATTCTCTGGGTCCGTCTTTCGCTGAACCCAACCGCTTCTCCCATCCCAATCGTGATCAGCTGACTTCTCGGCATCCTCGCTCCAATCAGGATTTCCCCGGATATCACTGAGAATATTTTTGGCCGATCGTGATAATTCACAGCTATTTCGTTCTAGCCATCCTAAAGACGTGCCAGCATCAAAAATAACCCTCAACCTATAGTCTTCCGACGCTTCCCCCTCATACGGTTGCCGACCATCGATGAACCTCTGCTCTATGTGTCGTCTAATTTTGGGCCGAATATCACTCCATCGATCTCTGAGCAACAGAAGCACTTCCCGCCGCAAATATGTATTCCAAAACGTCTCGTCAGACAGTTTAATAATGCCTTGCTCAACACACTTACCATCAAATACGATACGATTTCGCCAAAAGTGCAATTTTAATTTGTCAAAAAAATACCTATCTGATTTTGGCCATGCCTCCACCTCATCACGCGCCTCTGCCGGAGAAAGATCGCACAAGCGCTGAAATAGCTCAACCGCCCAGAAGAAATCGGCCTCAATGCCTTCACGATGATGGATATGTCCCCCAGGTCTTGAGTCTGGTTCAATGGCGGGCAACCTAAAATAATTTAATGATCCAACGGTTTCATTCAGAAGGTCTATTGAACGAAACAATATTCGTCGAACAATCTGAAAAACAGTGGGCACGAGATGATCCGGGACGTTAATATCGGCCCCATGTCGCCGCGCAGTTACAACCTCAAATTGAACAAGTCTCCCTACATCCACCGATTCATCTATCGAGGGTGGTGCGGGCGAGCGGGAGACAAGCATAGCCTTCACGGAAAGTCGTGGTTGTGCGACTTTCTCGAGTTTGCGAAGTACAGAAGTAGACCAGCCCTCGGCACGAATTCGATCAGCAAGCCTATACCATGAAAACTCCCTTGTTTCTTCCTGCAACTCAGTGAACGACTCGGATAGAAGCGCCCAAATACTTCTCGATTCTCCTTCAAATGATGGAATGGCTCCATTACGCCCATTCAATCGACGATCCACTGCTTCCAAAAGCGATGAATGTAAACTCCGCTGCCGTGCAGCCCACCAAATAGCGGCCGGTTGTTCTGCGACTCGCTCAAACCAACGGACAAACCACCAGAGACGCTTCGAATCCACGGCCGCCGGAGAGGATCGCATCCCAGCGAGCCGCGTGTAGTTCTGACCGTCGTCATCAGTGGCCAATGTTCCGATAAGATCAACGCCGCCTATGTCCGTAGGCCGGCCATTCGATGGAGGAGGCGGTGGATCGTCATCCAGTCCAAACTCTACGTGCGGATTGATCTCTTCTGCATCACTCGCCCAGCCGTTCTTTTCTGGACGTCCATATCGCGAGTATTTATCAAAAACGCACAGCCATTCTGCTGGAGGTGGGGGCTCAGCGTCAGCAAACGCTTTTGCTCCTTCTCGAGTTTCGACCAACGCAACAACCTGACCACGCTGATGTGGAAGTAACGACCGTGGCGATGTGCGTGCATGCGCGAGAACACTTGCAGTCCACGAGTCCTTGTTGATTGCTCGAACAGACCAAGCTTCGAGCGTTGTCCATAAATCATCAAACTGCCGAAAGGCTATACCGGTTACGCCCAATTCGTGCCACTTCGCACGCACGGTTTCCGGCTCCCCTCGGTCGAATGCATAGATTGTGCGCAATTTCGCGGAATTGCTTGCGGACAAACCTTCGAGGAGGTAACGAACCGGGGGGTCACTTGCTGAATATCCCAATAGCACAACCACACGCTGCTCAAGCAACTGACGCATAAATGTTGTCGCCCAGCCGTCTGCTAGATACGCACGACCGAAGTCGGCCGAACTCAGCACGAGATTCTGGCCATCGTCACTCTGCTGCCGCAAGCGGCCGTGAAGATAAACGATCCCCGTCGGCACCTCCATGGCTGTCATCGGTGGCAACAACGGTGGCGTCCACCGACGCAGCTGTCTATTCGCCCGCTCAAACATCAGATCGAAGTTTGTCGTCACTACGAGCGGAGTACCGGAAGCATCAGCAGAGAGACGAAGGATAGCTTCATGCTTAATCGGACTTGCTGCCTTTGGTATCTTCAATAGCCAATTGACCTCCCGCTCGACCCTTGGACGGGAATACTCTCTCTGAAGAAGGCCAAATACTTGATCCAACGGCGGCGCTAGGTCCGGGTCGTTTTTCTCTATTGCAGGCGCCATGAGCTTGCCAATTTTTGACGCTGGGGAAACACCCAGACGCGTCATGACGCACTTCGTGAGTTTGAAAAAACTCGGTAAGCCAACTGGCATAGAAACGCCAGCGCCACAAAAAAATACTACATCGCCTTTATCCCTGATGCTTAGCAGCTCATTTGGGATCGACGGCCCGTCAGGAAGGAACCTCAGTTTAGTCTCCGTTTGGTCGAAAACGACATCGAACAAAGCCTGATATCGAATGCTATAGCCTACCGCAACTCGCAGAGTCGACGGGAGAAGCACGCATAAACACCGACGCGCACACTGCTCGTGAATCTGGATCACTTGGGTACACCGTAACGAGCCAGTGACCCGAGCACCGGCGCTTGGATCAACAGGATCAACCGTCAATTTGAGCTATGCTACAATTGATCCACATATCCTAATGATCCATCTGAATTATGCGCAAACTCTACTATGGCCGGATTTCCACCACGGACGGGCAGTCCTCCGCGAGCCAGTACGACGACGCGAGAGTCCACGGCGTGCAAGACAAGGATGTTTTCATTGACGAGGGCGTGAGCGGCTACCACGTGGCCCCTGACGAGCGGGAACAGTGGCGCAAAGCGGAACACGATCTGCGGCACGGCGGCGTTCTCATTGTGCGCTGGCTTGACCGGATCAGCCGTCGTTACGACGAACTGCACCGGACCATGCGTCGGCTAATGGACCTCGGCGTTCGCGTCGAATGTACTCTCAACGGGATGGCTTTTGATGGCAACACCACAGACCCTATCGCGAAAGCAACGCGAGATGCTGTGCTGGCGTTCATGGCAGCGCAGGGGGAGGCCGACTATCGAAACCGCGCAGAGATGCAGCGTCGGGGTGTAGCAATCGCGAAGACGGAAGGGAAGTACAGGGGCCGCGTCCGATCACATGACTATGAGGCAATCCGTGAGTGGCGAAGCGAGAATGGCGCGAGCATCCGGGAAACCGCCGAGAAATTTGGGGTTGGCACCGCCACTGTTAAACGCGCGTGCGCAGAAAGCACGATAATGCATCTGGATAAGTCATAATTCGGACAGAATAGCTGGGCGGGCATATTGTCTGCGTGCGCGCAAGCTTTCGTCCGGGTCGCTCTTTCAAGCGATCCCGAATAATTCAACGGTTACGAGCGAGACGCGCTTTAGCAATAATTGCAGAGAAAGCGATAGCTCTCTCGACCCCATCAGGGCCGTTCGACAAGGCCAACAAGCACTCTCCAATCAACGTCGCATCGAATCCTTCGCGAATGCAACGATTAGTCAATTCGTGAATCGACTCAGGCTTGCTCTCGCTCTCATCCATAAATGTCATCTGACGAGGTGCATGTCGTTCGTTAGCTTCGGCGCTTGATTCATTCCGATTCCGCCCGGGACCGCGCTGAGCATTAGGCTTGCGTTTTGCCAGAATTGTCTGGTTGAAAGATGTCCTACACCATTGCCATTCTAGTTCCCCCTGCTTTTCAGGCACAAAGGTATCGCCGAAGGGCACTACTGGTCCCAAACCGGATAGAGCAAAACCATCTTCGAAAGAAATCCAAGCGTCTCGCTGTGCTCTCGGCGCCACCCAGGACAGAGTATCGGGATAACTGAAACTCGCTTCACGTTTACCTTGACCGATATGCGCGAGTCTCTTCGCCTCTGACCGAATATAGCCGCTATCTTGGACCTCATCCTTCGGCGCTTCTCCCGTCACCGCGCCGATTAGCGCTCCCGCCATTGTCGCGATCGTGTCGGTGTCACTGCCGAACGTGTTCGCCGCTGCTAGCAGTCCGATCTCAGGACTGCGATCACGGAACAGCCATGCAAGTGCTGCCGCATACAAGGGCGTTTTTAGACCCGAGCCGCGCTCAGCAGGTGAGAATCCTCCGAGTGCTTCAAGTACATCACGGTAGGCCTTGTATTCGTCGCGGGCGCCGTCGCACAAAACAACAGCCCGTTCGCAACTGGTCTGCCACTCCAACTTTACGTCGGCAAATGCTGCAGCCAAAGACCTTTCTGCAAAACGCTCCCAGTTCGGACACCACACAAGAGCTAGTTCGTCGTCTTCTGTCAGGCTCGCAAACGCCATGTCACAAGCCTCCGCGAAGTCCACCCACTGAGTCGGTGCTGGCAAAACTCCGGTGTCGATCGTATAAGCAAGCATAAGTGCGTGAATCGCTGCACCCGCCAATGCGCGTGGATGCCCGTGAGTACACACCGCGTCTCGAATTACAGGCGGCATGAACGTCGACGCATCGAAATTCTTTGCAGCCCAGACATGCGGCTGCACACGCATCGCCGCACCGTTCCCACCGCCTTCCCAATAATTGCTCTTAGGTCCTCGGTAGAAATTTTGCGACCATGTCGAATCACGCAAGGCAAGGTTGCCTGCGGCGAGTTTCGATCCTCGGCCTGCCCCGAGTGCGTAGTTCAGCCATACCGGGAGTTCAATCTTTGCAAAACTTTCTACGTCAAAGAAACCATCTCCACGGATCGCACGACTAGTACACAAGCGGAGTTGCGTGTCGTCCGAATATGCGCCCCGGGGGAACCGAGCGTTCGCACCGAACAAGCCGCCTACTTTTCTCGCCCAAGCAATCGGGCCAGTCATCTCGTGTTGACCAGTTCGCTTGCGAAATTCTGCCAATGTAACCAATTCGGTGGGGAATCCCACCGCATCGCCGTATGCGGCCCAAAGTGCCGATGCGACAATTGTATCTTCGCGATTTACCATCAAATGTGCCTCTCACCGAAGAGTGCAGGGTTGACCTCCAGAACAAATCTTCCAACTAGGAGTGGAGCGCAAACCCCTAACTGCGCCGCAGCCTCGTCGGCGATATCTCCCGAAGGAAAGTAAACCTTGCGCAAGTACTGCAACGGAACGGCATCAGGGTACAGTAGCTCGGCTTGATGACAAGTAGTCTGATTGGCTAACATTTCCCGACTTCGTACTACCCATTTGTCAGCGAACTGACGGATTTTGGGCGCAAATAGCGCCTCAAACCCGTCCAGGTCGGGGGCGCGCAGCGTGTAGGGGTACGCATTGTTGGTAGTTGAAAACACGACGCCTGGATGTTCCGCAATGCTTGGGTCAAAGCTCAAGATGCACCAATAGATATCTTTTGCCGCATGCCATCTATCACGTGCGATTGAGAAGAAGCTTCCGTTGATCCGCGAGATCGATAGATTCACGTATCCATGCCAGTCGGCGTCTCTACTTCGATCTTTGCAGTTGATCTGCAGAATGTGTGCCAGTCGACTCTCCGAAGGCAGGCGTGCATGAGACAGGAGACTCCCCGTCGTCATCGTGCCGATAAATCCATTGCTCGTTGTGAAATGAAGAATCTCAGTAATGCGCCGCTCAGCCAGACTAGCGCCAATCGTGTCGTAAGTCATACCTCAATCTCCACGAACGCTGTACGGTCAAGGCGCTGCAAAAGGGCGGACTCCTCCGTTGGCTTGTATCCAAGAACAACCTGGATTCGAGCTCGTGCAATTGCCATCGCCAGCAGTCGGCAAGCGGTCTCGAAACGCTCGTCTCCCATTTCGAACTGCCCTTCAGGCAATCCCTCTGAACTGAGTCCGATGATAATGACGTGATCGAAATCGAGTCCCTTTGCTGAGTGAAAGGTGCACAACGCAATATTTGCATCACCTTCGGGCCAGTCCCGCTGGCCAGTTACTTCCACATAATTTAACTGTGCAATTGCAAGTCGTTCTTTCAGATAGGTAAACCAGCCCTTCGGATGAAGAAACGCGACGGACTCATTCACCAAATTCACACGCTCCCTGATGTAGTTGATACACCAGCGAACTTGCGCGTTGAAGTATCCCTTGAGGAGCACTGGGGTTGCTGCATCGGCGAGCGGGTCGAGAAGTGACGGTGGTGTCCCATCATCGTCCAATTGAACACACTGCATTAGGCCACTGGCCAATCTGGCGATTTGTGGGGTATTTCGATAATTGACACTTAGGCGATGACTCGTCTCGGGTCGAATCGCGATGCCTGCTTCCGCCCAGTTGAATCCTCGGGCATATATGCGCTGAGCAGTATCAATAATGAAGGAGACAGCGTGCTCCTCCGCGACCTGCGACATTACGGCACGCAACTCGTTTGCGGAGAAATCTTGAGACTCGTCGACAATGACGATGTCGTATCCGTAACGTTGTTCAGTTGCCAATTGAACGGCTGCATCATTCCAATCGATGAGACCCTCACGCTGCTTCCATTCCATGTAGGGGTGCACGATCAGACGCAGTATCGCTTCTCGCGTTGCACGCTCAACTCGAGGCGTCGCTCCCCGACCATCGCGCCGGCAAGTTAGATAATCGTCAATCGACTCTGGAAGAAAGCGCCCCATAAGGTAAACGCATTCATTCAGCAGGAAATCGAACGGAAGGCCAATCTCTAATGCGTGTGCCTGGGCTAAGCGGTGAAGGCTTGACTCATCGTGAATGCTTGGCCGGCCCAATGTGACATACGCCCAATGCCTAAATGTGTCGACCACAACTTCGAACTTTCCCGCAGGAATGTTTTCTTCAACGACATGCTGAACATAGCCGCGCAAGGTCTTGTTGAACGTGAGCACGAGTGCGCGTACAGGCTCCTCGTTTTCCATGCGAGTACGCCGAGCGGAAAAATACATCAGCATGAGGCGCAGCTTCAGGGCTGCTGTAGTCGTCTTGCCGCTGCCTGCGGCTCCCCGAATCACCTCGGCTCCCGGGCGCACTCGCCGGATGATGGTCAACTGTTCTGGAGATGGAGTAACGTTTGTTAGTTTTTTCACGGCCTTGGTCTCTCGGCGTCTTCATTGTGTCCCGAATATTAGCGTACTGCGACACCGCCAAGTGAGCCAGATGATCCTCCTTGCTCTCGCGGTGCCAACCCGGCAGCTATTATTTGATAGTCGTTTCGTGGGTCGAAAAGCAAAAAGCCCCGCAAATCATTGATTTTGCGGGGCTTTTTCGGTATCTCTGGCGGAGAGAGGGGGATTCGAACCCCCGATAGGCGATTAACCTATACACGCTTTCCAGGCGTGCGACTTAAACCACTCATCCATCTCTCCGGAAGACCGAGAGTATAGCAAACTCTGGCGGCAGCCCGCCACTCCCTTCCGAACCCGTCAGAAATCCGTCGTCATCGACAGCCACACCGAGCGCGGATCGCCCTGCGTCAGGTATCCGCCGATCGTCGACGACCAGTACGACTTGTTCGCGACATTGCGCACGGTCGCGCGGAACGTCGTCTTCTTGCCGAACACCTCCGTCGCGTAGCGCGCGCCGAGGTCGACGCGGTCCCATGCCTGGATCGACATCGTGTTCGCGACGTCCAGGTACTGCGGCCCGGTATGGATCCAGCGCGCGGTCAACGTGAGCCCGCTCAGCATCGGCACGTCGTATTCGGCGCCCGCGTTGAGCAGGAACGACGGCACGCCGATCGGCCGGTGCCCGTCGTTCGCGCCGCTCGCGGTGTTCTGCAGCGTCGCGTTGAGGTACGTCGCACCCGCGATCAGCCGCACGCCTTTCCACGGCTCGCCGTACACGGCCGTCTCGATGCCGCGGTGCCGTTGCGTGCCGTCGGCGCCGAACAGGTTCGTCGCCGGATCGGTGTACGCCATCGGCTTCTCGATCTGGAACAGCGCAAGCGACGCGCCGACCTTGTCGGTGTCGTAGCGGATGCCGGCTTCGACTTGCTTCGATCGGTACGGCGACAGCGCCTGGCCTGCGTTGCGTGCGGTGTTCGGCGCGATCTCGCCCTGGGCGAGCGCTTCGCTGCGGTTCGCGAAGATCGACACGTTGCGCCACGGCTTCACGACGAGACCGAAGACCGGCGTCGTGATCGCGTCGCTGTAGACGCCCGTGACTGCGCCCGTATAGCTGAAATTGTCGACCGAGATCGACTGGCGGCGTGCGCCGATCGTGAACAGCACGCGGTCGTCGAGGAAGCCGAGCGTATCGGACACCGCGACGCTGCGCAGCCAGCTCTTCGTGACCGTGCCCGGATCGTTCATGTCGCCGCCTGCGTAGGCCGTCGGCGGGGACGCGACCGGTGCCGGATCGTAGAGCGTCGTCGGGAACGCGTTCGACAGCGTGTACGCGGACTGGCTGTCGACGCGGATGAACGACGCGCCGGCCGTCACGAAGTGCGACACGGGGCCGGTCGTGAAGCGGCCGCGCACGCCGGCCTCGGCCGACTGCGCATCTTCCTTGTGTGGCACGCTCAGGCGCGAGCCGGTCGTGCCGGACGACGAGTAGGTCGGCGTGTAGTAGTCGCCGTGCTCGTTCGTATGGCGCGCGCCGGCCGACACGTAGGCCGTCCACGCGGGCAGGAAGTCGTACTCGGCGCGCACGATCCCGACCGTGTCCTCGAGCTCGCTGAAGCTCCACGGTTGCGCATAGTTGTGCGTCGCGGACGGCACGGCGGGCAACTGATTGCCGCTGACGAGCACGATCGGGCGGCCGTTGTCGATCCGCTGTCGCTGATACAGGAAGTCGCCGGACAGGCGCAGCTTGTCGCCGCGCCAGTCGAGCGACACCGCCGTCACGTTGCTGCGGCGGCGCTCGTCGTCGACGGCCGTGTCGCCGCCGCTGATCGACTGGTTCACGCGCACGCCGAACTGGCCTTCGCTGCCGAAGCGGCGGCCGATGTCGACGTGCGTGCCGAGCGAACCGGACGTGGCGCCGTCGACGGTGACGCGCGTGAGCGGCTTGTCGTCCGCGCGTTTCAGTTGGAGGTTCACGCCGCCGCCGACCGCCGAGCCGTTCGGCGATGCCCCGTTCAGGAATGCATTGGCGCCCTTGAACACGTCGACGCGCTCGACCGCATCGGTCTGAACGAGCTGCCGCGGCGTGACGCCGTACAGGCCGTTGAGCGACACGTCGTCGCCGGCAAGCTCGAAACCGCGGATGACGAACACCTGCGAGAAGTTGCCGTAGCCGGATGCGCTGCGCACGGCGGGATCGTTGTCGAGCACGTCGGCGAGCGTGCGCGCCTGCTGGTCCTCGATCAGTTTCGACGTGTAGGTGGTCATGCTGAACGGCACGTCGCTCGCCTTTTGCCGGCCGAGCACGCCGAAATCCGCGCCGCGCGCGACCTGGCCGCCGGCGTAGGTCGGCGCGAGATCGCCGGGCAGCGGCTCGGCCGCGCCGGTCACGTTGATCGACGGCAGCACGGCGCCATCGGGCGCGGCGTTGGCGACGGAAGTCGCCTGCTGCGCGTGCGCGGCGGCCGGGAAGGCGCAGGCGAGCGCAATGCCGAAGGCAATCGGCGTGAGACGCCGGGCGGGTAACGAAAGTGTCGACATGGGACGCAAATCGGGTGTGGTCGATGATCCGTCCCAGGGCGGCAAGTCGGAATCCGGGCGGCGTGACGCGTCCGTACTGTCGCGGACGTGTTTTTATCGAGCGGCGGAGTCTAGCGTAAACGAGAATCATTGTCGTTTACGGGGGAAATTTGCCCACTATTTGAGATAACTGAGTGCCGTTCACTGGCGACGGCGCACGACCGCCGAGCGGGTGTCGCGACGAACATGCGATCATGCGAAGCCCGCATTCGTCGTAACAAACCGTGCGCACCGGTTGCGGTCTGCCGGGTCGGTCGTGCCGGTGCTGCCCGTGCGCATCGCCATCTTCAAAAGGAACACCACGCCATGTCGCTCTCCGCCTTGCTCGCCTTTGCGCTGATCCTGTCCGTCGGTGTCGCGACGCCCGGGCCGACGGTGTTGCTCGCGATGAGCAACGGTTCGCGCTACGGGTTGCGTCATGCGATGGTCGGCATGCTCGGCGCGGTCAGCGCCGACGTCGTGCTCGTCGCGCTGGTCGGGTTCGGCCTCGGCGTGCTGCTCGACGCGTCGGAAACGGCGTTCGTGACGCTGAAGCTGCTCGGCGCGGCGTGGCTCGCGTATGTCGGCATCCGGATGCTGATGTCGAACGGCGGGGCCGCGGCTGCGCAGCCACGCGTGCCCGCGACGCCCGATCGCCGGAGCGCCTTTCTGAAGAGCTTCTTCGTCGCGATGAGCAACCCGAAGTACTACCTGTTCATGTCCGCGCTGCTGCCGCAGTTCGTCGACCGGTCGCAGGCGATCGCGCCGCAATACGCGATTCTCGCGGCGACGATCGTCACGATCGACGCGATCGGGATGACCGGTTACGCGCTGCTCGGCGTGCATTCGGTCCGCGTATGGAAGGCGGCAGGGGAGAAGTGGCTGAACCGGGTCAGCGGATCGCTGCTGCTGATGCTCGCGGGGTACGTTGCGCTGTATCGGAAGGCTGCGCATTGACACGGTGATGGAGCGAGGAAGCAGTACGCCGAAGGCAGAGCGGCGATGAAGCCGGTCGAGCGCTTCGCGCTCGCAACGCATGACGGGCCGTATGAAGCGTGGCCGGCGCGCACGGCTGTGCTCGTGGATGGCCTGCGCTCCGGTCTTGCCGTTTCCGGTTACGCGCTGCTGCGCCAGTTCGAGACGCCGGCCGCGTATCTGCTCGTTACCGACTACGACTGCCCGTTCGAGGAAGCCGTCACGTTCACGCTCGTGTCGAAGGCGTTGCGGAAAGTGCTCGCGCAGCGCACGGTCGGTGCGATGTATGCGTCGTGTCATCTGGACGCGTTGACGTGGGCCGACGACCGGCATTTCAGCGCGACGTTCGTCGGTATCGACGGACGATGGGATTTCACGATCCGTGATCGGGCGGTGCCGTTGATTCGGCCTCGGCTCGGCATGCGTCGCGTACGGGAACGACACCGGGACGACGATCGAGGAGCAAGGGATGGGACCGACCCGGTTCGAAAGAATGTGAACCGTTGAGTCCAGTTGGGCGCTTGACAAAAAGGATTCTAAATCCTGTCAAAAAGCCGTCACCCATCCGACAAATTTGCTATGCTCGCCGAAAACCAGACGGGCGGCACTCCCAGGACGGACCAGCGGGCGTGATTGCTCGCCGAATAACGAAGTCAAACAAAATCCTGAGAGTCACGCTGTGAATACAGCCGAATTGCTACGCGCATTTGCGTCCGGGGTGGTCGATCAGAACAATCGGCCGGTGCGCATGAACTGGGGGCCCGCCCAGAAAACGCTCGAGCAGGTGCTTGCGCTTCAGTATGCCGATATCCGCGAAGGCTTGATGACGGGCATCGAGGGGCATCTGACCTGCGTGTCGGCACGGGCCGATCTTCCGATCCGCAGCTTCATCGGGCTGCCGGTCTCCGTCGAGATGACGACCGATCGCGGGCGTCTCCATACCATCAACGGCATCGTCACCGACGTTCGCACCGGACAATCGGACGGTTCACTGACCTGCTACCAGCTGACGATTCGCGACGTGCTGTCCGTGATGGAGCGGCGGACCAATTCGCGGTTGTTCCGGTCCAAGAGCCTGCCCGACATCCTGGGTGTGCTGCTTCGGGAATGGCGCCAGCGCAGCTCGGCACTGGCGGGCGCATTCGAGTTCGACTTGTCCGGTCTGCAAACCGAACGTTATCCGGCGCGTGAACTCACGCGGCAGGTCAACGAGTCGGACGCGCACTTCATCCGGCGGCTGTTGCGGCGGGACGGGGCGACCGTATTCGTCAAGGCGGGCAAGGCCGGCGAGCGGGCGAGCGGCAATGCGCACGACACGCCGGTTCATACACTCGTCTTTGCCGACGACCCGATGAAGTTGCCGGAGACGGCGGCCGGCACCATCCGCTACCATCGCGACGCCGCCACCGAAGAGCGTGACTCGATCACGCTGTGGGCGACGAGCCGCCGGTTGATCCCGGGCAAGATCGTCCGGCCGACCTGGGACTACAAGAGCGGCCGGATGTCCCAAACCGAGCAGGCGACGATCGTCGATCAGGGCGACGGCGGCAACGATCTCGGGCATTTGCTGGCCGACGTCGTCATCGATATCCCGCACGCCGGGGATTCGTCGTCCGATCTCGACCGGATCGGCAAGGACCGGATGCTGGCGCATGAACTGCGTGCCGAATCCGTCGACGGCGTGAGCAATGTGCGTGATCTGGCCGTCGGCCACTGGTTTGCGCTCGCAGAGCATCCGCAACTCGACACGTTGCCGGCCGAACAGCGACAGTTTGTCGTCACGTCGCTTCATCATTGTGTGCGGAACAACCTGCCGAAGGAGCTGAACGAGCGCGCACAATCGCTGTTCGCGGCAAGCCGCGTGCTGTTCAACGCGGTGCCGACCAACGTGAGCGGCAAGTCGGGCGACGAAAGCGACAGGCGCTACGAGAATACGTTCTCGTGCGTGCGGCGCGGCGTGCCCCTGACGCCGGCCTACGATCCCCACGTCGACCTGCCGCCCGTGCATCCGATGACGGCCGTCGTCGTCGGCCCCGAGGGCGAGGAGGTGTTCTGCGATGAAATGGGCCGCATCCGGGTGCGGATCCAGGGGCTGAGCGCGGACGATCATGCGCACGCACAGGGTGCCGGTACGAGCGGCACACCGTCCGACAGCGCGCCGGTGCGCGTCGCCTGCGCGCTCGCCGGGCCGAGTTTCGGCGCGAATACGTTGCCGCGCGTCGGCATGGAGGTGCTGATCGGTCATATCGGCGGGGATCCGGACCGGCTGGTCGTGATGGGCGTGCTGGCCAATGGGCCGAACATGCCGGCGACCTTCAGTCATACCGGCGCGCTGCCGGGCAACCGCTATCTTTCCGGCACGAAGACGAAGGAAATCAAGGGGCAGCGGTACAACCAGATCCGCTTCGACGATACGCCCGGGCAGATCAGCAGCCAGTTGGCGAGCGAGCATGCGTACAGTCAGCTGAACCTCGGCTATCTGACGCAGCCACGCGACAATGGGCAGGGGGCGGCACGCGGCGAAGGCGCCGAATTGCGCAGCGATGCGCACGTGGCGATTCGCAGTGGCAAGGCGATGCTGATTTCGGCCTGGGAACGGCTGCGCGCGAGTGACGGCCACCTCGCGCGGGACGAGTATCTGCAGTTGATGCAGGAATGCGTCGAGCTGTTCAAGAGTCTCGGCGACTATGCTGGCCAGCATCAGGGCGTGGCGCCGGATACGCAGCCGCACGATGCGCTCATGACCACGGTGAAAGGCTGGCCGAATGGCGAGGCATCTGGCGGCGGCGAATCGCCAGGCGTGTCGATGGCCGCGATCGGCATCACCGCGCCGGCCGGCATCAGCATGGCGACGCCGAAGACCGTGACGACCCATGCGGGCGGCAACGTCGATGTCGTCGCGCAGAACCATCTGCAGTACACGAGCGGGCAGCGGATCAACCTGCAGGCCGGGCATGGCGTGGCGATGTTCGCGCACAGCGAAGGCGTGTCGGCGATCGCCAACCAGGGGAAGGTGGCGCTGCAGAGCCAGAACGACGACACGCAGATCGATTCGGCGAAGAACATCCAGATGACGGCGGGCGGCGGCAAGCTCGCGGGCATGGCCAGCGAGCAGGTCGTATTCGTGACGTCGGGCGGCGCGTATCTGAAGCTGCATGGCGGTGATATCGAGCTCGGGTGTCCGGGGAGTTTTACCGTCAAGTCCGCGTCGCATACGTGGGCCGGGCCGGCGAGCATGAGCGCCGATTTTCCGAAGTTCGACCAAGGTTCGCTGGGGCGGGTGCCGAAGCTGGTCCGGGCCACTGACGGGCAGCCGGTCGAGGGCATGGAAGCCGAGGTGCGAAAGGCATCGGGCGAATTGATCAAGGGGAAGACCGACGCGCAAGGCAAGCTGGCGCCGGTCAGCAGCGATCAGTTCGAACAATTGGCGGTTCGCTTTTTCAAGTCGAGAACCTGAGCTGAGTCTTCAAGAAAAACAACATGTTCAACTACAACTTTGCGCAGAACCCGGGCGGGCAACCGTCGACGGACGACCCGTCGCAGACTTCGGTGGGCGGTGGACTGGGGACGACGCTGTTCAACCGCAACGACCTCGAGTGCGTGATGCAGATGCCGCTGCCGGGCGTCGTCATTTTCGTGCACGGGGTGAACTCGGAAGGGGAATGGTTCAAGGAAGCCGAGCAGGGGCTGTGTGCCGGATTGAACCGGCGCATGGGGCGTTATGACGATCAGCTGTTCCATTGGGGGCCGGTGGCCGGGCAGATGACACCGGTCAGCTATATCGAAAGCCTGACGCCAGACGGTTTCCTGAATCCGGACATGTCGTCGCGGACGTACATCAAGCCCGATCCGTCCTTTTCGCCTGTCATTCACTTTCGGTGGGGCTATGCCGCGAATGCGGTGGAGCTGAAGGAGTATGGCGACAAGATCATGCTCAACGAGAAGAATTACTGGGGCGGCGGCCCGTTCGCGGGCGGGTGTTCGAGTCTGCCGGATCTGTGGAACGACGGGTTGAACGATCGGCTTTTTCTGTGGCTGACCGTCCAGCACATGAATGGCATCGGCAATCGAAAGATCTACTCCACGCCACCGCGCACTTACGGCGTGCTTGGTGCTCTGAGGCTTGCACGCCTGGTCGAATCGATCCGCAAGCGACAGGCCGACGCGCCGATCACGATCGTATGCCATAGCCAGGGAAACATGATCGGCCTTGCCGCTGCATTCCTTGGAGACCGCTTGCCCGAGGTGACGGATCAATGGGGCAAGAAAGGGCGCTGCGTCGCCGATACCTATGTTCTCGCCAATCCCCCGTACAGTCTCGTCGAAGCCAACATGACCGACTCATGGGCCCAGCGCGGGGTGCGCGACAAGAACGGGCACGTGGGGCGCGAAACCTATGTCGCGCGCAAGGAAACGCTGAGGGCGTACTTCGATATCCTGCGTGCGCGGGCCGATCTCGAGATGCCCGCGGAGGATCTCGATCGGGCAATGGAAAACGCACGACCGTCGAAGAACGGCGGCAAACCGTATAGCGCAGCCAAGGACCGGGAGGCGCACGGGTTGCACCAGAAAAACACCTACGGGAGGGTGACGCTGTACTGTTGCCCGCACGATCAGGTCATTTCTGCCCTGACCGTTCAGGGAATCGGCTGGCGCGGGATGAGTGTCGACGAGATCAGTGCGACGAACGCGTGGGGTGTTTTCTCGCAACGCGTGTTCGCGTCGAATTTCGAGGTCGGCGGAGAGAACAAGCTCTATCGGTATTGGCAGGATGACTGGCGCAAGGACAAGAACCAGAAGGAAGGTTTCTGGTATCCGCCATCACCACCTGCGCGGTATGGTCTTGGACGAGGCATGCATTCCAATGAAGGGTGGATCGCGAAGTTTTTCACGATTGCAACGAGCCCGGCCTTCTATCTGTTCAATTTGACGAACATGCCGGTCAATGAGGATCCGCCAAAAGACTGGGAAATCCCGATTACGGCACCGATGCTCGATAAAGAAACGCGCTTCCTCCCGCAGGCGTTGCGCTACGGCAAACCATCGGGTGCTTGCGATGCGCAAGGGAAACCGATTGAGGAAGGGCGCTTCAACGAGAGCTACGATCCGCCGTCGGCTGGGCGTGACGCCAAGAAAGAGAACAAGCGCGATGACGATCCATATGACAACTTCGATGCGAAGTCGGAAAAGTTCAAGACTGAGGGTGATGCGCTGAAAGCGCAGGGGGATGCGGCGTCCGAGGCTGCGCAGCGGTATGAGGATCATTCGATTCTTCGCATGGAAGCGCGGAGATCCGGAAATCGTCGCTGGGTCGACAAGGGAGGAAATGTGGTCGGGGAGGACAATCCGGGGGCCGCGAGTGCTGACTATACCGAATGGCGGAACAAGGAGATATTTCAGATTCTGAACGGCGGGGACAAGAATAACCCCACCAACCATTCGACCATCATGACCAACAAGGACCATGCTGAAAAGGCGTTGGCTTATGATGTTGCAATTGGGCTTTGCTATCTGACCGAGATGGATTTTGAAGAAATCAGGATTCAGGCCGATTGGCGATTTGCCAATAGTTTGGGTGATGAGGGCCAAAATGGTAAGATGGCAGAATATATTATAACTGGAAAGTGTGAAAAATTATTTTTGCAAGATTGGGTCGTTAAGGATGATCATGCAAAAATGCCTTCCAAGATACACGACGAAAGAGATGGTGGATTTTTCCTGAAGCTTGGAGGCAATTTATGAGATCGGCCATCGCTACATGGCCGCGTCGAGCCGGAGTCGCCGGCGGTGCATTGCTTCTTGCGCTGGGTGTATCGGTTTTGATATTGGTTTCGTCTGATGACGGGACAGGAGCGTTGTTGAGCATGGGAACTCTGATGAAGCGGTTAGTCCTGGTTCCAGGACTTGTGGCAATCATGGTATTTGCATTTGCAACGGTGATTGCGGGGCCGCGAGCAGTTGCGGCTTCATTGAACGAGAAGGCGGCTCCAATTACCGGAGCCGGGGCGTCCAGACCATTCGTTGCTCAGGTCGTCGGGCTTGGCTGGATGAACCCGCTGCAGCGCAAGGATTACAGCACCGAGTGGCAGATATTATGGACACTCGGCCTAGTAAAGCCGAATGTCAACGATGACATGGTTCGGGTCAATCCTAAAAAATATTCAACATTGCAACCGATTTCTATCGTGGCCGATGGCCGCCGGGGGCGTGAATCATTTTCCGGATTCTATAAGAAATATATCAATGAGCTGCTGGTACTTTTCCGGACTCGATATTTCACGAATGAGGATTATTTTTACACGGTTAGCGCGGATAGCCAGAAGAAGTGGCGAGAATTGGCTGGCATGCATATCGAGCTGGCAATTCCCTCTGGTCGACTCGATCCTGGGCTGGCGTCGTCACATTTGCGAGATCAGATTGTTAACTTCTTCGAAATAGGAAATCCGTCCGCCAAAAACTTATGGAGCCACGACACACCGCCGGACGTGCACGTGACATCGGGGCAGGGGAATGCCGGCTTCACGTCGCTGAATGCGGCACTCGACTATCTGGCCGCCCACCCCGACAAAAGCGCGTGGGTGATGAACTGGGATGCACCGAGCTTCCCGCCGAACGACGAACAGATCAACGAGAACATGGTGGTGCTGTTTCTCGCCGGCCCCGACTTGAAGACCGAGCGTGAGCCGCTGGCCTGGATCGGCAAGGCTGCACGAAGCAACGTCAAGGATTTCGAGGCAAAGCAAGGCGCGAGCCGCGCGGTGCAGGCGTGGAAGTCGACGATCGATGCGGCGGCGAGTAATGCAGGCGTGCCGGTGTCGTCGGTGAATTACATCGTGCACGACGCGGGCAAGGGCAGCGATGCTGCATCGACGCGAATTGCCTCACTGTCGCAGACGCTGACGGAAGTACTGCCGGAATACGATTTCCGTACGCAGACCTTCAATACATCCGCACTACTCGGAGACATGGGCGCTGGCGCGGCGCTGACCGATGTGGCGCTGGCGATCGGACGAGCGAATCACCTCGGTGGAAATGTGCTCGTAGCCGGAACAACGGACACCGAGCATCCGACGGCAGTCGTCGTCGTCGCGCCTTCGAAGCTGACGCCGATCGACGCCGGCAAGGACTGGTTCCGCGCACGCGGCGAGAACAACGCGTACTTGCCGTGGTGGGGGCGCCGTCACGACGCGCGTCCGGCATCGCAAGGCTATTCGGAATAAGGAGCGCGCATGCGCGGAATCATTCGAGTCGGCGACGCAACGAGCCACGGCGGTCAGGTCGTGACCGGCAGCACAGTCAGCGAAGTGATGGGGCGGCCGGTCGCGCGGCTCGGTGATACGTGTGTTTGTCCGGTCGCGGGCCATCAGGCCTGCTTTATCGCCGAAGGCGATCCGCAGGTCATCGTCGACGGGAAACCGGCCGCATTCGATGGCCACAAAACGTCGTGTGGTGCGACGTTGATTTCGAGTCTCGCGTCGTCCGGACGGGAATGAATTACCGGACCGGCGTGCTCGATTGGCCGGTTCGATCGGGACTATTCCTGCACTGCTTCACACTTGCGAGACGCATCGGGTGCGTCTCGATCGTCATGGCAACACTCTTGTCGGGGCCGCCGTTGCGGACCGAGACGAGCGCCACATCGGCGCAATCTGTCGAAGGTGTGCCTGCTGTGCCGTTTGTTGCCCCGGCTGTCGGACTTGAATGGCTCAATCCGCTGCGGCGTCATGACTATCCGACCGAGTGGCAATTGCTGTGGACGCTTGGGTTAGTCAAACCGAACGCCAACGACGATATGGTCCGGACAGCTTTCCGAATCTCTATCCCGACTACGCGCCGCGCATCGAGCGGCATATCCGGCAACTGATGCCGCTGAAGCTCGCGACGGTCGCGACGATCGGCGACGGCGCGCTGGAGACGGCCGGCAACTTGGTTGAAGCCGTCGCCGCGACGACACGCGAATTCAACGAACTCGGCGCGGCCGACATGATGGCCGGGATGCTCGTGCAGGCGACGCGCAAGGCCGGCATGTTCGAACGCTGGTTCGGTGCGGCGTCCAGCGACGTCGACTACCGCGCGGCGTTCGGCGCGCTGAAGCAGTCGCTCGGATTTTTCCCGCGCCGTACCGAGGAGCTCGCCGCGAAGGTCCGCCATGCGGAGGAGAACCTCGTGGTCGTGCTCGCGGCGTTGAGCGCGGTGTCGGACGTCGTGCGGGCGCCGGACGATGCAGGCATAGAGCGCACGTTGTTCGACCGCCGCAACATCGTCGGGCAGGCTGTCCAGCAGATCCGGATGCAGCCGGCGCAACTGCGCGGGCTCGACGAGCGCGTGACCGACCTGCTGTCGCGTGCCGATCACCTGATGAACGTCGTGCTGCCGGCGGCGCTGGCCGCGGCCGCAACGCTGAGCGAACGATCCGCCTGCACGTGCTTCGGCGCGCGCGGGCTCGTGTCGGGCCATACGGTTTAGCGTGCGCGGCCGCGAGTCTGCTATCTTCCCGGGCATCTCATCGCTTTCCCCCGATTCTCCATGACCGACCGCATCGTCGCCGCCTTCGATTTCGACGGCACCATCACGACTACCGACAGCTTTCGCCATTTCGTCCGCCAGGCGGTCGGCACGCCGCGTTTCGCATGGGCCGGGCTGCGCGCGCTGCCGTGGATCGTCGCGATGAAGGCCGGGCTGCTGTCGCGCGGCGACGCGAAGGCGAAGTTCGCGTCGTTCGCGTTCGGGCCGATTCGCGAAGACGCGCTGGATGCGCACGCGCGCAGGTTCGTCGACGGCTATCTGCCGAGGCTCGTGCGTCCCGAAATGCTCGAGCGTATTCGCGAGCATCGCGCGCGCGGGCATGAAGTCGTGCTGGTCAGCGCGTCGCCGTCGCTGTATCTGGAGAAGTGGGCGAAGACGGCCGGCTTCGACGCGGTGCTCGCGACGCGGCTCGCGTTCGAGCGCGGCGTTTTCGCCGGGCGGCTCGACGGCGAGAACTGCTGGGGGCCGCAGAAGGTCGTGCGGCTGCGCGGATGGTGGGGCAACCGGCCGCCGAAGCAGTTGTTCGCGTACGGCGACAGCCGCGGCGACAAAGAAATGGCCGAACTCGCGAACTGGTCGTGGATCCGCGGGCAGGGGCCGATGCCGCCGATCGGCGATTGACGAAGCGCTGATGCGGCGCGCCGCCGCCGTTACGCGTCGGCCGGCGCGTTGCGCGTGCCGTGCGGCGGACGATAGCCGCCCCAGCGATTCGCACGCGCGAACGTGCCGACGTCGTTGAAGCGCACGCCGACTTCGCGCAGCGCCGCATGCGCACGGCGCACGGTCAGTTGGCGGATGTAGAACGGATCGCGCACCACGAAGTGATGGATCGCGTGCGTGCTGCCGAAATTGAAGCAGAACAACTGGAACGGCAGCATCCACCACGGGTTCAGCACCTGCGTCTGCTGGATCACGTTGCGCGAATCGATGTCGCCGAAATAGTGCATGTTCGAGCTGACGAAGTTGATGCAGAAGCTGCGCAAGAAGTTCGGCCCGAGCCACACGACGGCGAGGAAATCGACGACGCGCATCCCGCGCTCGACGATCGCCGGCACGCTCGGCGCATGGCCGAACGCATGCAGCGCGAACAGGCCGACGTGATAGACGATGAACGCATGCCACAGCGTGTAGTACAGGTGACCGATCGGCATGTACGACGACACCTGCTCGACACGCAACTGCAGGCGCTCGGACGGATCCTGCACCGGCTGCGCGGCCACGTACTGCTTCACCTTGCGACGCATCGCGGCCGGCCGCAGCACGACGGCGAGCATGCCGTCCGCGATCATCAGCAGACGCTTCACGCCCCAGCGCTCGCCGTTGGTGATGCCGTATTCCTCGAGATCCGATTCGCCGCCCGACACCTTGTGATGATGCAGATGCATGCGTCGGCGCGTCCACGGGTTGATCGTGCCGGGCCGCGTGAGCCAGCACAGCGCCATCATCAGGTGATACGCCCACGGCGTCTTCTTGAAATACATCAGGTGGATCAGGTCGTGCTCGAGCTCGTGGATCAGCGACGTGACGAACGCGGCGAGCGGCAGCGCGACGTACCACGCGAGCGCGCCGCGCGCATACAGCCACGCGATCGCGAGCATCGCGCTCACCGACACGGCCATCACGGTTCCTCCGACGAGGTTCTGGCGGTCGAGCAGCGGAAAGCGCGCGCGGATCGCGTCGCTCGCGGCGTTGACCTCGCGGCGGACGTACGCGACCTTGTCTGCGTCGTGGCGAAAGGCGGTTCGTGCAGGTTGGCTCATCGAGCGGAGTCCAGGCGGAAAGAGTAGGGCGCAATGCCGATGTGACAAGCATAGGCGCGTGCCCGAACGCAGGCGAGGGCCGTCGGTGCCAATGATGGTGTCATTTCGGGCCACGTTGGCCCGCGGGCGGGTGCCCCCGCGGATGTCGGCCCGCTAGAGTGCCGCCGTGGTGTCATTGCGGGCCAGCGACGCTACAATCCGCCGAAACCGCTCGGGAGTTCGCCGCATGGCCTTGTCCGTTCCGGATGCCGCGCGCCAGTTGAACAAGGCGACGGTGTCGTCCGCGTATGCGCTGTTCATGCTGATGCTGGCCGAGGAGCGCGGCATCGACGGCGGCCGCATTCTTGCCGGCTCGGGCGTCGAGCGCGACCGGCTCGCGCAGCCCGATGCGCGCATCACGCCGTTGCAGCAGGCGGCGATCGTGTTCAACCTGCTCGACGCGACCGGCGATCCGTCGATCGCGATCGAGATCGGCCTGCGCAGCAGCCTGACGAAAGCGGGGCTGATCGGCTTCGGGCTGATGAGCTGCGCGACGCTCGGCGAGGCGATCGCGCTCGGCATCCGTTACCTGCCGACGCGCGTGCCGTTTTTCTCGGTGCGGCTCGCGCAGCTCGACGGCATCGTCGACATCGACGTGCTCGAAGCGTTTCCGCTCGGCCGGCTGCGCCAGTTCGCGGTGGAAAACTTTCTGGTCGAAACCGCGATCCTGTTCAATTCGCTGCTGTATCCGACGCCGGGGCGCACGCTGCAGTCGCGTGCCGAACTCCATTTCGAATGGCCCGAGCCGCCGTGGTTCGAGCGTTATCGCGCGCGGCTGCCGCGCTGCCATTTCGACGCGAGCGCGAACCGCATCCGCTGCGACGCCGCGCTGCTCGACGAGCCGATCGGCACCGCGAACGCGCAGACCGCGCAGATGATCGTCCAGCAGTGCGAGGCGGAACTCGCGCGGCTCGGCTATGCGGAGAGCATCGTCGAGCGCGTGCGCAACCTGCTGATCTGCGGTGAGAGCGGCTATCCGTCGGTCGACGACGTCGCGCGCGAGCTGCATGTGTCGGCGCGCACGCTCAAGCGCAAGCTCGCCGAATACGGCGCGACCTATTCGGCGCTGCTCGACGAGATCCGGCTGCGCGACGCGCTGCGGTTGCTCGAAGGCACGCGGTTGCCGGTCGACGAGATCGCGGCGCGTGTCGGGTATACGGATCGCGCCAATTTCACGCGCGCGTTCAAGCGCTGGACGGGCGTTGCGCCGAGCGAGCGGCGCTGAACGTTGTTGAGCGCCGCACCCGCATCGGCGTGCCGGTTCCCGCGCAGGCGCGGAAGCTTCTTCAAACCCTCAAACCTTCAGCCCGTCAGACGATCTCGATCCAGTTCGCACCGCGTCCGCCCGGCACGCGCGTGTGCAGTGACAGCGCGCCGTCGTCCGGCGCGATCGCATACACGGCCACATGCTCCGACTGTTCGCCGCAGGCGACGAGCCAGCGTCCCGACGGATCGATCGCGAACCCGCGCGGCTGGGTTTCGGTGGGTGTCGCGTGGGTGGGCTCGAACGTGCCGTCCTGGTTGCGGCGATAGCCGAGCAACCGGCTCGACGTGCGCTCGCTGACGTACGCGAAGCGCTCGTCGGGCGTCAGGTGCAGATCGGCGGCCCACACCGACGGTTCGGCGGGCGCGGGCGGCCGCGCATGGCCTTGCGCGAGTTCGGCGACGGCCGGGTGGCGCGCGCTCACGTGTGCATCGCCGAGCCTGCCGGTGTCGATGTCGCGGGCGAAGGTCGCGAGCGTTCCCTGGAATTCGCTGACGACGACGAGCGTGCGGCCGTCATCCGCGAACCGCAGGTGACGCGGGCCGAAGCCGGCCGGCACGCGCGTTTCGCCGTGTTCGACCGCGCGCAGGCCGGCGGCGTCCTCGACGAGCGCGAAGCCGAACACGCGGTCCGAGCCGAGCGAGCTGACGTACGCGAAACGGTTGTCCGGCGACACGATTACCGCGTGCGCGTTCGCGATGCCGCCCGCGACTTGCAGCGGCGTGCCGTCGCCGTCGCGCACGCGCGCGGCGTCGTAGAGGCTCAGCGAACTTCCGCCGTACGACGCGCC
The DNA here is from genome assembly GCF_902832955.1 of Burkholderia sp. BCC0044. NCBI lineage: Bacteria > Pseudomonadati > Pseudomonadota > Betaproteobacteria > Burkholderiales > Burkholderiaceae > Burkholderia > Burkholderia sp. BCC0044. Next base: position 34,036 of record NZ_CADFDO010000001.1, read on the forward strand.
GAGCAGCCAGCGGCCGCTGCGATCGAGCGACAGGTATGCATGGCTCGCGTCGATCGCGGTCGTGCCGATACGCACGAGCGCGCCCGTGGCGGCGACGCGGAACGCGACGATCGTCGGCTGCTCGCCGCGCGTCGCGACGTAGAGCCGCGCGCGATCGGCCTGCACGGCGATCGGCATCGCGACGTCGGCGGCCGGATAGCGGGCGAGCGGCGCGAGCGTGCCGTCGCCGGCGAGGGAGAAGGTGGCGAGGTCGCCGTCGACGGCATTCGAGACGACGACGGTCAGGCGGTCAGTGTTCGGCATGGCGGAGCATCGAGGCGTGCGTGAGGGATTCGTCGGCCGGCCGGCCGCGCGGCGGATCGCTGCGCCGGTGCGTGCGCGCGAACAGCGCGGCGACCGCGGCGACGAGCGAAGCGATTGCGAGCGCATACAGGCCGCCCGTGATCGAACCCGTATGTTGCTTCAAATAGCCGAAGGCCGTCGGCGCGACGAAGCCGCCGAGGTTGCCGATCGAGTTGATCAGCGCGATCACGGCCGCGGCCACACGCGTGTCGAGATAGCCCTGCGGGATCGGCCAGAACAGCGACGATGCGGCCTTGAAGCCGAGCGCGGCGAAGCAGATCGACGCGAACGACCACACCGGATCGTGCGACGTCGACGCGAACAGCCCGCACGCGGCGAGCACGAGCGCGCACGCGAGCCAGCGCTGCGGATGCTTCCACTTCGACGACAGCACCGCGAAGCCGTACATCGCGCCGATCGCGATCATCCACGGAATCGTGTTGTACAGGCCGACCTGGAAATCGGTGAGGCCGCCCATCTTGCGGATGATGGTGGGCAGCCAGAACGTGGCCGCGTAGATCGTCAGCTGGATCGAGAAGTACAGGAAGCAGAACAGCATGATCTGCGGATCGCGCAGCAGCGTGGTCGCGCGCACCGGCACGTTCGATCGGACGTCGCGCGTCGCGCGCTCGTCGTCGAGCGCATTCTGCAGCGCCGTGCGTTCTTCGGCGGTGAGCCACGTCGCGTCGCGGATATGCGATTTCAGCAGCAGCCAGCTCGCGCCGCACAGCGCGACCGAGAACAGCCCTTCGATCAGGAACATCCACTGCCAGCCCGCGAGGCCGAAGCCGCGGATCGACAGCAGCGCGCCGGTGACGGGCCCGGACAGCACCGACGCGAACGCGGAGCCGCCGAGGAAGATCGCCATCGCCTTGCCGCGTTCCTGCGGCGGCAGCCACTGCGACAGGTACAGCACGACGCCGGGGAAGAAGCCGGCCTCCGCCGCGCCGAGCAGGAAGCGCAGCGCATAGAACGACGTGTCGTTCCACACGAACGCCATCGCGGCCGCGACGATGCCCCACGTCGCCATGATCCGCGCGAGCCAGATGCGCGCGCCGTAGCGTTGCATCAGCAGGTTCGACGGCACTTCGAACAGCGCATAGCCGACGAAGAACAGCCCGGCGCCGAGCCCGTACGCGGCTGCGCCGATGCCGATCGACGCTTCGAGATGGCGATCGACGAAGCCGACGTTCACGCGGTCGATGTAGTTCGCGATGAACATGATCAGCACGAGCGGCAGCACGTGCCACTTCACTTTCGAGACGGCGGACGCGAGCGGGTCGCGGCCGGGCAGGGCGGACGAGGGCGGGTTCAAGGGTGTCTCCGGTCGGGCGGCGGACGGGGCGGCAGCCTGCGTCGGCGTCTGGGTGGCGGTCTATGTAGTATGTCGTCGTATGACATGGTACGCCGGTGTGTCGGTGATGACGTCGCGGGTTTACCCGAGAATTGTTCAAAATTTGGGGAGACTTGCATGATCGTCTCGTCGTTCTGTCATGTCAGATGACGTATGACATGAAGTGAGGTCATGCCGGCCGCGGGCACGGGGTACCCCGCCATCGACACGGCGCCGTCGAGCAGCGTCTTCACGAGCACGGCTTGCCGTGTCGCGCCCGTTTTCGCGAAGATGCCGTGCAGGTGCGCACCTGAGGGGCGCTTCGGGATGCCGGTCGAGGCCGCTGCTTCGTCGAGCGTCGGCCCGTCGAACCCCGCGGCAGCGCGATTCCGGTCTCCGTCGGCATGAGCCGGAACAGGCCGTCGCGCGCTTCGGCGCGGATCGACGCGCTCGCGAACAGCGCCTTCGGGCACGATATACGTGGCTGGAGGGAGCGGGTGGAGGCCGCGCCGATCTCGACGATTGGCGCGCGGTGTTCGAGACCGACGTGTTCGGCACGATGGCGCGCGTGCGGCGCGGCGCCCCGCATGCGACCATGCGAACGCGGCGACGGGCACGCCGCTCGCCGCTCGCCGCTCGACACGAACGGCGACGATTTCATGCCTTGACGATGGAGCAACGGATCATGCAGGACAACCAGTACGCGCGGCACGTCTTCGCGTTCAACGGCGACGCGGACGGCCTGTGCGCCCTTCAACAACTGCGGCTCGCGGAACGCGTGCACGGCACGCTCGTGACTGGCGTGAAGCGCGACATCAGGTTGCTCGAGCGCATCGACTCGGGCGCGGGCGACATCGTCACCGTGCTCGACGTGTCGCACGACCAGAACCGCGACGCGTGCGCGCGGCTGCTGCGCGACGGCGCGACGGTCCGTTACTTCGACCATCACTTTGCCGGCGAGCTGCCCGACCATCCGCGCTTCGACGCGCATATCGACATGGCGGCCGACGTCTGCACGAGCGCGATCGTGAACCGCCATCTCGGTGGCCGGTACGTGCGCTGGGCGATCGTCGCGGCATTCGGCGACGAGCTGCCGGCGCTCGGCGATGCGCTGGCGCGCGAGCACGGCATCGACGAAGCCGAGCGGTGCGTGCTCGCCGAACTCGGCCGCTATCTGAACTACAACGCGTACGGCGAATGCGTCGGCGATCTGCACTTCGATCCGGCGGCGCTCGCGGACGCGATGCTGCCGTGCGTCGATCCGCTCGATTTCGTGCGCGAGACGGCCGTGTTCGCCGCGTTGCGCGACGGCTACCGCGACGACATGGCGCATGCGTGCGCGCTCGCGCCGCTGCGCGAGGTGCCGGGCGCGACGCTGCTCCGGATGCCCGATCAGCCGTGGGCGCGGCGCGCGACGGGCATGCTCGCGAACGAGCGGATGCGCGACGCGCCGCATGCGGCGCTCGCGGTGCTGTCGCCGCGCGCGGGCGGCGGGCTGGTCGTTAGCGTACGCGTGCCCGACGGCCGGCCGATCGGCGCGGACGAGTTCTGCCGCGGCTTCGCGACCGGCGGCGGGCGCAAGTGCGCCGGCGGCATCAACCACCTGCCGGAAGCCGAGTTCGATGCGTTTGCCGAGCGCTTCGAGGCTGCGTTCCGGCTCGATTGACGCGATGCATCGTTGACCGGATCAGCCGCGCGCATTGGCGGGCACGGTCGGGCCGTCGGGCCACCGCAGCGCGACTCGATGCGTTCGGCGTTGTGTCGGCCGTGCGCGGTGTGCATGAACCGGTCGACGCGCAACACAGTCAGAGAAACATTCCGTGCGTGCGTCCGGTCGTTCGGCAGCGCGACTTCCATCGGATTGAAGCGGATTGAAGCGCACCGTACGGTCGCACACGGTGTCTCCATGGCGTGCTGACCGTGACGGCCGGCGTCGACACCGTGCAGCGCAGCCGCGACAATACGCGTCTCCTTCTGCTTTCGCCATCGAGGTGCCTGCCCGTGTCCGCCCCGCCGTCCGTTGCTCCCGCGATCGTCTGGTTCCGTGACGATCTGCGCGTGACCGATCAGCCCGCGCTGACGCGCGCGGTCGAATCCGGCCGGCCGCTCGTCTGCGTGTTCGTCGACGATACGGGCGCCGGCGCCGGGCCCGCGCTCGGCGGCGCGGCGCGCTGGTGGCTGCACGGGTCGCTGGCCGGGCTCGACGCGGCGCTCGCGCGTCACGGCGGGCGCCTGCTGCTGCTGCGCGGCGACGCACAGCGCGAGATCGAGCGTGTCGTCGGCGACACGGGCGCGGCGGCCGTGTACTGGAATCGCCGCTATGCGCAGCCGCAGCGCGACGCCGACGCGGCGCTGAAGGCATCGCTCAAGGCGCGCGGCGTGACGGTCGAGAGCAGCAACGGCAGCCTGCTGAACGAGCCGTGGGAGGTGCTGACGGGCAGCGGCGGCCCGTACCAGGTCTTCACCGCGTACTGGCGCGCGGCGCGCCGCGACCGCATGGTGGCCGCGCCGCTGCCGGCGCCCGAGCGGATCGCGTTTCATCCATGGCCGCAAGCCGTGCGCGACCGCGCGCTGGCGCTCGACGCACTCGCGTTGCGTCCGCAAGCGCCGGACTGGGCCGGCGGCCTGCGCGATGCGTGGCCGGCGCCGGACGAAGCCGGCGCGCTCGCGCAGCTCGACACGTTTCTGACGACCTCGCTCGCCGGCTATGCGGATGCGCGCGACCGTCCCGACCGCCGTGCAACGAGCCGGCTGTCGCCGTTCCTGCGCTTCGGCAACGTGTCGCCGCGACAGGTGTGGCATGCGGTGCAGGGCGCCGCGAACGCAGGCGGCGCGGCGTACGCGGCGCACGCCGACAAGTTTCTGAGCGAGCTCGGCTGGCGCGAATTCAGCTACACGCTGCTGTACCACTTCCCGGCGCTCGCGACCGACAACATCCGCGCGCAATTCGACGCGATGCCGTGGCGCGACGATCCCGCCGCGTTACGTGCGTGGCAGCGCGGCCGGACCGGCTATCCGCTCGTCGACGCGGGCCTGCGCGAGCTGTGGACGACCGGCTGGATGCACAACCGCGTGCGGATGGTCGTCGCGTCGTTCCTGATCAAGCATCTGCTGATCGACTGGCGCGCGGGCGAAGCGTGGTTCCGCGACACGCTCGTCGACGCCGATCCCGCGAACAACGCGGCGAGCTGGCAATGGGTGGCCGGCTGCGGCGCCGACGCCGCGCCGTATTTCCGCATCTTCAATCCGGTCGCGCAGGGGCAGAAGTTCGATCCGGACGGCGCGTACGTGCGGCGCTGGATGCCCGAGCTTGCCGGCCTCGACGACGCGGCGATCCATGCACCGTGGGAAGCGTCGCCGCTGGCGCTCGAAGCGGCTGGGGTGCGACTGGGCGTCGACTACCCGCCGCCGCTCGTCGAGCATGCGGCCGCGCGCGCCCGTGCGCTCGATGCGCTGGCCGCGTTGCCGAAGCGCCGCTGACCGCACGCGCCGGTTTGCCGCATCAATTGCAGAACGCGACGTGTTCGAGCAGCGCGTACGCGACGCCCGAATCGAAGTAGGCCGCGCCGCACCACGCGACGAACGCGAGCGTGCCGGCGGCCAGCGCGGCGCAGATCATGCCCATGCCGCGTGGCCCGATGCCGGGCGCGCGACGCGCGCATCGTCGATCGGCAGGTGCAGCAGCGCGGCGAGCACGCCGAGCGCGATCGAGCCGATCCACAGCGGCATGTACGAGTGCGTCGCGTCGTACACGAGCGCGCCGAGCCACACGCCGAAGAAGCTGCCGAGCTGGTGCCCGAAGAACACGAAGCCGAACAGCGTCGCGATGTAGCGCACGCCGAACACCTGCGAGATCACGCCGTTCGTCAGCGGCACCGTGCCGAGCCACGTGAAGCCCATCACGGCCGCGAACACGTAGACGCTCGCGGGCGACAGCGGTGCGGCGACGAACGCGGCCATCGCGAGCGCACGCACGAGGTACAGCACCGACAGCACGTACTTGCGCCGCAACAGCCCGCCGAGATGGCCGCACGCATAGGTGCCGGCCACGTTGGTCAGCGCGATCAGCGCGAGCGCGACGCTCGCATGGCGTGCCGGCAGCCCGTGGTCGAGCAGGTACGCGGGCAGGTGCGTCGCGATGAACGCGAGCTGGAAGCCGCACGCGAAGAAGCCCGCGTTCAGCAGCCAGAAGCCGCGATGCGCGAACGCCTCGCGCACGGCTTCGCCGATCGACTGGTCGGGGCCGGCGGCGGCGCCGGCCGCCTGCGCGGGCCGGTCGCGCAGCGCCACGGCGAGCGGCGCGAGCAGTGCGGCGACGAGCGCCAGCGCGATGAACGCGTGCTGCCAGCCGATGCCGCCGATCAGTTCCTGCGCGACGGGCACCATGCAGAACTGGCCGAGCCCGCCGATCGCGCCGGCGACCCCGAGCGCCCAGCCGCGGCGGTCGGGCGGGAACAGGCGGCTCAGCGCGCCGTAGATCGACGCGAACGCCGAGCCCGACAGCGCGACGCCGATCACGAGCCCGGCGCCGACCGTGAACAGGCCGGTCGTGGCCGCCTGCGCCATCGTGACGAGCCCGGCCGCGTACAGCAGCATGCCGGCGACGATCACGCGCACCGAGCCGAAGCGGTCGGCGACCATCCCGGTGAACGGCTGCGCGACGCCCCAGATCAGGTTCTGCAGCGCCAGCGCGAGCCCGAACGCCTCGCGTGACCAGCCGTGGTCGAGCGACACGGGCGCGAGAAACAGGCCCTGTACGTGGCGGATGCCGAGCGCGGCGCCCATGATCAGGCCGCCTGCCAGCACGGGCAGCCAGCGGCGCCGGACTTCCTGCTCGATCGGGGTCATGCGTGTCTCCGGATGAAGGCGCGCGGCGAAACGGCCGCGCTCGATCCGATTAGACGAGCGGAGCGGCCGTCGCTCAAGCGATCATTCGGTCAGGTTGGCATGCGTGACGGGAATGCGAAGGGGGCGACGGCGATTGCCTGCGATCACGCGCATCCGCACCGCCGGCTCAGGCCGACGTCGTATCGTGCGCGTGCATCGCCGCATCGCATTCGGCTGCTTCGGCGAGCATCCAGTCGCGCACGTCGGCGACTTCGCGGCGCGGGGCCGGATCGTGCTGGAACAGCCAGTAGCCGTACGTCTGCGACAGCGTCTGCGTGTGCGGGCCGAGCACCGCGAGCCGGCCGTCGGCGAGCATCGGCGCGACGAGCGCGAGCCGCCCGAGCGCGATGCCCTGGCCCGCGATCGCGGCCTGGATCACCTGGTCGTACTGGTTGAAGCGCAGCACGCCTTTCGGGCGCGCGTCGCCGAGCCCGGCCGCGTGCAGGTGCGCGTGCCATTGCAACTGCGGTTGCGGCGGTCCGTCGAATTCGAGCAGCACGTGATCGGCGATCGCGGCTGCGCTCGTGACCGGCCGCGCGGCGAGCGCGGGATGCGCGACCGGCACGACGATCTCGTCGAACAGGCGCAGCGCGCCGGCCGGCGCGCGCTCGCGCGGGCAGTAGCGGATGCCGAGGTCGATGCCCTCCGCGCGCAAATCGAGTACCTTGTCGTTCGCGGCGACGCGCAGGTCGATCCCGGGCAGGCGCGCCTGCAGCCGCCCGAGCCGCGGCAGCAGCCATAGCGCGGTCACGCCGATGCTGGCGGTGATCGTCACGGGCTGGCGCTCGCGCGCGGCGGCGAGCGACGCGACGGTGTCCTGCAGGCCGTGCAGCGCCGCGTCGGCGACGCGGAACAGTCGTTCGCCTTCCGGCGTGAATGAAATCTTCCGGTAGCCGCGCTGCAGCAACGCGACGCCGAGATGCGCTTCGAGCGCATGGACCTGGCGGCTGACCGCCGACTGCGTGACGCACAGGTCCTGCGCGGCGAGCGTGATGCTCATGCGGCGGCCGACGGCGACGAAACCGCGGACGAGATCGAGCGACGGGAGACGGACGAGTGGCGTTGACATGCGCGTGACTCATGCGAACGGAGCAGCAAGATTGGTTGAGAACGCGGCACGCGTCAAGTTCAATGGAGGCTGGCTGATCGCGGAGGAGGGGGCCGAGTGGGTGCGGAAGCGCTAACTGGGTCGACCGCGATGCATGGGACCGCAGTAAAGCGCTGAAGCGCCAACTGGGGTCGACAGCTATGCATGGGGTCCGAATAAGCGCTGAAGCGCTAACTCGGACCGACAGCTATGCATGGGACCCCAGTAAGCGCTAAAGCGCTAACTGGGGTCGACAGCTATGCATGGGGTCCGAGTAAGCGCTGAAGCGCTAACTCGGACCGACAGGAGACACGATGACGATTTCGAACGAGGAAAACGACGCGGCGCAGGACAGTCGCGCGGCGGGCGCATTGCCGCCCGAACCCGTGACGCTGCGCGCGGCCGACGGCTACGAACTGCGTGGCCACGTCTGGCGCCATCGCGGCGGCGGCGCGGTGCGACCCGTGACGGTCGTCAATTGCGCGACGTCGGTGCGCTGCGATTACTACTTTCGTTTCGCGGCCTGGCTGTTCGCGCAGGGGCGCGACGTGCTCGTCTACGACTATCGCGGCATCGGCGGGTCGCGTCCGGCGCGGCTAGCGAAGCTGCGCGCGAACTGGCTCGACTGGGGGCGGCTCGATTGCGACGCCGCGCTGCACTACGCGCGCGACGCGTTCCCGGGACAGCCGCTCGACGTGGTCGCGCACAGCATCGGCGGCTGCGTGCTCGGCCTCGCGGCGTCGAACGTGCACGTGCGGCATGTGGTGACCGTCGGCGCGCAATACGCGTACTGGCGCGACTATCTGCCGGCCGAGCGGCGCCGCATGTGGTGGAAGTGGCATGTCGCGATGCCGGCGCTCGCGGCCGTGTTCGGCTACGTGCCGGCGAAACGGCTCGGCTGGATGGAGGACACGCCGCGCGGCATCGCGCTGTCGTGGGCGCGTTCGCGGCCGCGTTTCGAGGACGGCTACATCGGCAGCGTGCTCGACGACGGCGCGGCGAGCCGCGCCGCGTTACCCGCGCGCTTCGCGGGGCTGTCGGCGCCGATGCTCGCGATCGGCATCGACGACGACGCGTTCGGCACGGTCGACGCGATCGAGCGGCTGGTCGGCTATTACACCGGCAGCAACGTCACGCATCTGCGGATCGCGCCGGCCGACATCGGCGTCGACGCGATCGGCCATTTCGCGTTTTTCCACAGCCGCTTCACCGACACGCTGTGGCCCGTCGCGCTGTACTGGCTGCAACACGGCGTGCTGCCGGCCGATGCGCCGGGCGTCGTGCATGCGCTGCACCCGGCGTCGCGCGGGCGCGTGACGGGGAGCGGCGTGCCGGGCAGGGCCGCGAACGGGTGATCGAGCGTATGCGAGCGCGACGCGCAGCCTCGTTCGCGTCACGAGCCTGCCGCAGCAGCCGGCCGCACGCCGCCGCGATCGATTAACATCGGACGTTTCGCTCCACCGCACAGGCTGCCGCGCGCCGATGTCCATTCCACCCGATTCCGCTTCTCCCGTTGAAACGCCCCGTGCGTGGCGCGTGCATGCGCTCGACGCGCCGCCCGCCGCGGCGCGCGCCGGCGTACGGATCGCGCGCGTCGATTTCGACTGGCGCGTGCCGCTCGTGTCGCCCGCGTATGCGTCGCTGAGCGACGGCGAGCGCGCCCGCGCCGCACGCTTCCTGCGACACGAGGATGCGGTGCGCAGCGCCGCGACGCGCGCCGCGCTGCGCGACGTGCTCGGCGCGGCGCTCGGCATCGCGCCGCACGCGGTCGAGATCGTCGTCGACTCAGCGGGGCGGCCGTCGCTGGACCTTGCGCATCGCGCGTCGCTCGACTTCAACGTGTCGCACGCGGGCGATCATGCATTGATCGCGTGGGCGCCGGCGGGGCGCGTCGGCGTCGATATCGAGGGCTGCAACCGCGCGACCGACTGGCGCGCGCTGACGCGCGAAGTGTGCGCGCCCGCCGAGGTCGCGTATCTCGATGGCCTGCTGCCCGGCGCGCGCGAAGGCGAATTCATGCGCGTGTGGTCCGCGAAGGAGGCGCTGCTCAAGGCGATCGGCACCGGCATCGTCGGCGGGCTGCGCGCGTTCGCGGTCGTGCCGCCGCGCGATGCGGCGACGCCCGCGACGACGATCATCGACCCGACTGCGCCCGCCGCCGGCGTCGCGGCGTTCGACGCGGCGTGGCTCGACGCGGCGCCTGGCTACGCGGCATGCGTCGCGTGGACGCGCGCGTAGGCCGGGCGCGACGCGCGGCGCTTACTCGAGCGGCGCGTCGTTCGGCGCCGCGTAGCGCGCCTTGATCACGTCGCTCATCGGGAAGTCGAACGACAGCCCCTTCGGCGGCACCGGCTTCATGAACCATTTGTCGTACAGCGCGTTGATCTCGCCGCTTTTCATCAGCTGCACGAGCACGCCGTCGACGAGCGCCTTGAACTGCGGATCGTCCTTGCGCAGCATGAACCCGTAGGCTTCCGACGATTGCGGCGTGCCGACGAGCTGCCAGTCGGCCGGCTTCGCGGCGAGCTGGCGCACGCCCGCGAGCAGCACGTCGTCCATCATGTACGCGGCCGCGCGGCCCGATTCGAGCGTGAGGCGTCCTTCGCCGTAGTCCTTCGCGCTGATGATCTGCATGCCCATCTTCCTTTCCTCGTTCATCTTGCGCAGCAGGCGCTCGGACGTCGTGCCCTGGTTCGTCACGACCGTCTTGCCGGCGAGATCGGGGAAGTCGCGGATGCCCGAGCTCGTGCGCGTGAGCAGGCGCGTCGTCGCGACGAAGAAGGTGGTCGAGAACGCGACCTGCGCATGGCGCGCGGCGAGATTGGTCGTCACGCCGCATTCGAGATCGACGGTGCCGTTCTGCACGAGCGGAATGCGGTTCTGCGACGTGACCGGAATGAAGCGCACCTGCAGGTCGGGCTTGCCGGTGCGCGCCTTCACCGCGGCGATCACGCGGTCGCACAGGTCCTGCGAGAACCCGATGACCTTGCCGCCCGCGTCGACATAGGAGAACGGCACCGACGTTTCGCGATGGCCGAGCGAAATCAGGTTGGCCTGCCGGATCTTGTCGAGCGTGCCGGACAGCGGCTCGGCGGCGACGGATACGCCGCACGCGAGCGCGCACGCGGCGACGAGCAGAGGGCGGCCCACGCGGGCGGCGAAGCGTGACGGGAAGGGCATGACGGTCTCCGTGGCGGGTGATGATTCGTATGTTGCCAAAGACAAAATAATTGCAACACATGTTAAGCGCCCGATCCGGCGGTCCGGCCCGACGGGCCGCGCCGGACATCAGGGAAACTCCCGAGGTCGGAATATTGAAAAACGGGTTGTCTAGACAAGTTCCGATGGCTACACTTCAATCCATTCCGAACTTGTCTAGACAGGATTGCTCACATGATTACGTTGACCCCCGGCCACCTGACCCTCCCGCAACTGCGCCGTATCGCACGCGAATCCGTGCAACTGAAGCTCGACCCGGCCAGCTTCGCGAAGATCGACGCGGGCGCGAAGGCTGTCGCCGACATCGCCGCGAAGGGCGAGCCGGCCTACGGCATCAACACGGGCTTCGGCCGTCTGGCGAGCACCCACATCCCGCACGACCAGCTCGAACTGCTGCAGAAGAACCTCGTGCTGTCGCACGCGGTCGGCGTGGGTGAGCCGATGGCGCGTTCGTCGGTGCGCCTGCTGATGGCGCTGAAGCTGTCGAGCCTCGGCCGCGGCCACTCGGGCATCCGCCGCGAAGTGATGGACGCACTCATCACGCTGTTCAACGCCGACGTGCTGCCGCTGATCCCGGTGAAGGGCTCGGTCGGCGCATCGGGCGACCTCGCGCCGCTCGCGCACATGTCGGCCGTGCTGCTCGGCGTCGGTGAAGTGTTCATCCGCGGCGAACGGGCGAGCGCGCTCGACGGCCTGCGCGTCGCGGGCCTCGCGCCGCTGACGCTGCAGGCGAAGGAAGGCCTGGCGCTCCTGAACGGCACGCAGGCATCGACGGCACTCGCGCTCGACAACATGTTCTCGATCGAAGACCTGTACCGCACGGCGCTCGTCGCGGGTGCGTTGTCGGTCGACGCGGCAGCCGGCTCGGTGAAGCCGTTCGACGCGCGCATCCACGAACTGCGCGGCCATCAAGGCCAGATCGACGCGGCCGCGTCGTACCGCGAACTGCTCGAAGGCTCGCCGATCAACCAGTCGCACCGCGACTGCGACAAGGTGCAGGACCCGTACAGCCTGCGCTGCCAGCCGCAGGTGATGGGCGCGTGCCTGGACCAGATGCGCCATGCGGCCGACGTGCTGCTGGTCGAGGCGAACGCCGTGTCGGACAACCCGCTGATCTTCCCGGATACCGGCGAAGTGCTGTCGGGCGGCAACTTCCACGCCGAACCCGTCGCGTTCGCGGCCGACAACCTCGCGCTGGCCGCGGCGGAAATCGGCGCGCTGGCCGAACGCCGCATCGCGCTGCTGATCGACGCGACGCTGTCGGGCCTGCCCCCGTTCCTCGTGCGGGACGGCGGCGTGAACTCCGGCTTCATGATCGCGCACGTGACGGCGGCCGCGCTGGCATCGGAAAACAAGACGCTCGCGCACCCGGCGTCGGTCGACTCGCTGCCGACTTCCGCGAACCAGGAAGACCACGTGTCGATGGCGACGTTCGCCGCGCGCAAGCTCGCCGACATCGCGGACAACACGAAGCACATCCTCGCGATCGAACTGCTGGCCGCCGCGCAAGGCGTCGACCTGCGCGCGCCGTACCACACGAGCCCGAAGCTCGCGCCGGTGATGGAAACGATCCGCTCCAAGGTCGCGCACTACGAACTCGACCACTACTTCGCACCGGACATCGCGGTGATCGCGAAGCTCGTCGGCGAGCGCGCGTTCGCGAAGGTCGCGCCGTTCTCGTTCGCATCGGAACAGTAAGCCGATGAGCGCGCCGGTCTACCAGGAGATCAAGGATTTCATCCTGGCCCGCATCCACGCCGGCGAGTGGGAGGAGGGCGACCAGGTGCCGTCCGAGAACGAGCTGGCGCGCGAGTTCAAGGTGGCGCGCATGACCGTCAACCGCGCGCTGCGCGAGTTGACGGCCGAGCAGGTGCTCACGCGCATGAAGGGCGCGGGCACCTACGTCGCGCGGCCGAAGTACGAGTCGACGCTGGTCGCGATCCGCAGCATCTCCGAGGAAGTCGGCGCACGCGGGCATGCGTACCACGCCAGCGTGCTCGGGCTCGACACGATTCGCGCCGACGAGGCCCTCGCCGACGAGATGCAGGTGACCGTGCGCACGAAGCTGTTTCATTCGCAGGTGCTGCACTTCGAGAACGACGAGCCGGTGCAGCTCGAAGAACGATGGGTGAATCCGGCGGTCGCGCCGGATTACGCCGAGCAGGATTTCACGAACACGACGCCGAACCTGTACCTGATGCGCGCGGCGCCGCTGCAGCGCGTCGAGTACCGGATCGAAGCGGCGGCCCCGGCGCCGGAGCGGCGCGAGCAGCTGCGGATGGACGACGTCGAGCCGTGTCTGGTTTTACATCGGCGCACCTGGTCGCAGGGCGTCGTCGCCTCGGTGGCGAATTTGTGGCATCCCGGCAGCCGTTATCGCTTCACCGGGCATTTCTGATTCCTATTTGATCTTCAATTTCCCTCGGGAGCAGTCGTCATGAACCATCCGAAACACATCGATCCCCGTCTCGATCCGACGCGCACGATCCGCGCGCCGCGCGGCAGCGAAAAGACCTGCAAGACCTGGCTGGCCGAAGCGGCCTACCGGATGATCCAGAACAACCTCGACCCGGAAGTCGCCGAGCATCCGCATGCGCTCGTCGTGTACGGCGGCATCGGCCGCGCGGCGCGCAACTGGGAATGCTACGACCAGATCCTCGCGTCGCTGAAGGATCTCGAGGAAAACGAAACGCTGCTGATTCAATCGGGCAAGCCGGTCGGCGTGTTCCGCACGCACAAGGATGCGCCGCGCGTGCTGCTCGCGAACTCGAACCTGGTGCCGCACTGGGCGAACTGGGATCACTTCCACGAGCTCGATCGCAAGGGCCTGATGATGTACGGCCAGATGACGGCCGGCAGCTGGATCTACATCGGCAGCCAGGGCATCGTGCAGGGCACCTATGAAACGTTCTTCTCGGTCGCGAACCAGCACTTCAACGGCGACCCGTCGGGCCGCTGGATCCTGACGGGCGGCCTGGGCGGGATGGGCGGCGCGCAGCCGCTGGCCGCGACGATGGCCGGCTTCTCGATGATCGCGGTCGAATGCGACGAGACGCGCATCGACTTCCGCCTGAAGACGCGCTATGTCGACAAGAAGGCGACGACGCTCGACGAAGCGCTCGGCATGATCGACGAAGCGAAGCGCACCGGCAAGCCGGTGTCGATCGGCCTGCTCGGCAACGCGGCCGACGTGTTCGCGGAACTCGTCACGCGCGGCATCACGCCGGACTGCGTGACCGACCAGACGAGCGCGCATGACCCGATCAACGGCTACCTGCCGCAAGGCTGGACCGTCGCGCAATGGCGCGAAGCGCAGAAGGTCGATCCGCAGAGCATCGTGAAGGTCGCGAAGCAGTCGATGGCCGTCCAGGTGCGCGCGATGCTCGCGCTGCAGGAACGCGGCGCGGCGACGCTCGACTACGGCAACAACATCCGCCAGATGGCGCTGGAAATGGGTGTCGAGAACGCATTCGACTTCCCGGGCTTCGTGCCGGCGTACATCCGTCCGCTGTTCTGCGAAGGCAAGGGGCCGTTCCGCTGGGTCGCGCTGTCCGGCGATCCGGAAGACATCTACAAGACCGACCAGAAGGTGAAGGAGCTGATCCCCGACGATCCGCACTTGCACAACTGGCTCGACATGGCGCGTGAGCGCATCGCGTTCCAGGGCCTGCCGGCACGGATCTGCTGGGTCGGCGTGAAGGATCGCTACCGCCTCGGCCAGGCGTTCAACGAGATGGTGAAGAACGGCGAACTGAAGGCGCCGATCGTGATCGGCCGCGACCACCTCGACACCGGTTCGGTCGCGAGCCCGAACCGCGAGACGGAATCGATGAAGGACGGCTCGGACGCCGTCAGCGACTGGCCGCTGCTGAACGCACTGCTGAACACCGCGGGCGGCGCATCGTGGGTGTCGCTGCACCATGGCGGCGGCGTCGGTATGGGCTTCTCGCAGCACTCGGGCGTCGTGATCGTCGCCGACGGCACGGCTGATGCGCACGAGCGTCTCGGTCGCGTGCTGCTGAACGATCCGGCGACGGGCGTGATGCGCCATGCGGATGCCGGCTACGAACTCGCGCAGCAGACGGCCCGCGAAGCCGGCCTGAAGCTGCCGATGCTCGGCCGCTGAGCATGACGGCGCTCGACCACGCGCCGGTGAACGCAACGTTGATCCGCGCGGCGGATCTCGTTGCGTCGCCGTGGAAGAACGGCGGCGGCGTCACGCGCGAAATCGGCGCGTTTCCGCCGGGTGCTCCGCTCGATGCATTCGCGTGGCGTGTGAGCGTCGCGGACGTCGGCGCGGCCGGGCCGTTCTCGCGTTTCGACGGCGTCGACCGTACGCTCGTGCTGCTGTCCGGCACGGGCATGACGCTCGCCGAAGCGGGTGGGGCGAAGCACGTGCTCGATACGCCGCTGGCCCGTGCCGATTTCGCGGGCGAGACGGCGATCGACGCGACGCTGCACGACGGCGCGACGCGCGACTTCAACCTGATGACGCGCCGTTCGGCCGCGCGCGGGGCGGTCGACGTATGGCCCGAAGGCACGCACCGCGTCGAGCGCGCCGATACCGTGCTGCTGTTCTGCGCGACCGGCGCGGTTGGCGTCGACATCGACGGCGTGCACTACGCGCTGCAGGAAATGGACACGTTGCGGCTCGACGGGCCGCGGCGTGCGTTTGACGTCGTCGTGAGCGGAGGCGGCGCGCTGCTCGCCGTGTCGCTCGCCGTCGGCGAACGAGACTGAACGCATGAAACCGACTGTCTGGCATCACCTGAGGCTGTGTCCGCACGGCCATCCCGACGAGACGATCGACGATGCGGCGATCGCCGTCGACGAAACCGGCACGATCGCGTGGCTCGGCGCGTTGTCCGCGCTGCCGCACGGCTATGCGCACTGGCGGCGCGAGGACCTGCACGGCGCGTGGGTGACGCCGGGCCTCGTCGACTGTCATACGCACCTCGTGTACGGCGGCACGCGCGCCGACGAATTCGCGCAGCGCCTCGCGGGCGTCAGCTACGAGGAAATCGCGCGGCAGGGCGGCGGGATCGTGTCGACGGTGCGCGCGACGCGCGCGGCCGACGAGACGGCGCTGTTCGTGCAGGCCGCCGCGCGCTTGCAGCCGCTGCTCGCCGAAGGCGTGACCGCGATCGAGATCAAGTCGGGCTACGGGCTCGACCTCGCGAGCGAGCGCAAGATGCTGCGCGTCGCGCGCCAGCTCGGCGAGCGCTTCCCGGTGACCGTCCATACGACCTTCCTCGGCGCGCACGCGCTGCCGCCGGAATACGCGGGCCGCGCGGACGAATACATCGACGAAGTATGCGACCGGATGCTGCCGACGCTGGCCGACGAAGGGCTCGTCGACGCGGTCGACGTGTTCTGCGAACGCATCGGCTTCTCGCTCGCGCAGACCGAACGCGTGTTCGAGGCCGCGACGCGGCGCGGGCTGCCGGTGAAGCTGCATGCGGAGCAGCTGTCGAACGCGGGCGGCACGGCGCTCGCCGCGCGCTACCGCGCACTGTCCGCCGACCACCTCGAATTTCTCGACGAAGCCGGCATCGAGGCGATGAAGGCGGCCGGCACGGTCGCCGTGCTGCTGCCCGGCGCGTACTACTTCATCCGCGAAACGCAGTTGCCGCCGATCGAGCTGCTGCGCAAGCACGGCGTGCCGATCGCGCTCGCGACCGATCACAACCCCGGCACGTCGCCGCTCGAATCGCTGCTGCTGACGCTGAACATGGCGTGCACGCTGTTCCGCATGACGGTGCCCGAGGTGCTGCAGGGCGTCACGCGCCATGCGGCCGCGGCGCTCGGCCGCGCGGATCGCCACGGCGCGCTCGAGGTCGGTCGCCAGGCCGATTTCGCGGTGTGGTCGGTCGGCTCGCTGGCCGAACTGGCGTACTGGATCGGCCGGCCGCTGTGCGAGCAGGTCGTACGCGGCGGCACGACGGTGTTTCGCCGGATGAACGGATAAGCTTTTCGCCGGATCGGGCCGGGTCGTGACGAACCCGGTCCGGCCGACGCTTTGCAGGGGACCGGACGCGGCGCGCAACCGCGCACTCCGGTCGATCGCCGCGAGGCAGGGGCAAGCGCGACGCGCTCGCGCCTGCCGGCCGCGGCACCGGGCCGGACGAGATGCTCAGACGCTCGATCCGGTCGATGAGGACACGCAATGACCGACTCCCTGTTGTTCGCGGACCATGCCTACCTGCCCGATGGCTGGCGCCGCAACGTGCTGCTGCGCTGGGACGCGGCCGGCACGCTGACCGACGTGACGCCCGACACCGACGCACCGGCAGGCGTCGCGCGCGCGGCCGGGCCGGTGCTGCCCGGCATGCCGAACCTGCATTCGCACGCATTCCAGCGCGCGATGGCGGGGCTCACCGAATACCGCGCGAATCCCGCCGACAGCTTCTGGAGCTGGCGCGACCTGATGTACCGCTTCGCGCTGAAGATCACGCCCGATGCGCTCGCGGCGATTGCGCGCTGGCTGTACGTCGAGATGCTCAAGTGCGGCTACACGTCGGTGTGCGAATTCCACTACGTGCATCACGCGCAGGACGGCTCGCGCTATCCGCAGATCGCGGAGCTCGGCACGCGCGTGATCGACGCCGCGCGCGCGGCCGGCATCGGCATCACGATGCTGCCCGTGTCGTACCAGTTCGCGGGCTTCGGCAACAAGCCGCCGCGCGACGACCAGCGCCGCTTCATCAACACGCCCGACGGCGTGCTCGAACTGCTCGACGCGATGCGTCGCGCGGCGCCCGAGCATGGCGGGCTGCGCTACGGCGTCGCGCCGCACTCGCTGCGCGCGGTGTCCGAGAGCGGGCTGCGTACGCTGCTCGAAGGGTTGCCCGACGATGCGCCAGTGCATATCCACATCGCCGAGCAGATGGCCGAAGTCGACGACTGCGTGCGCGCCTACGGCGCGCGCCCCGTCCAATGGCTGCTCGATCGTTTCGACGTCGATGCGCGCTGGTGCCTCGTGCACGCGACGCACGTCGATGCGGCCGAGACGGCGGCGCTCGCGAAGCGCCGCGCGGTCGCGGGCCTGTGCCTGACGACCGAAGCGAACCTCGGCGACGGCGTGTTCCCGGCCGTCGACTATCTCGCACAAGGCGGCGTGATCGGCGTCGGCTCGGACAGCCACGCGTCGGTCGACTGGCGCTCGGAGCTGCGCCTGCTCGAATACGGCCAGCGGCTCGTGCATCGCGCGCGCAACGTGCTGGCGAGCGAGTCGCAGGCGCACGTCGCCGATCGCCTGTTCGATGCGTCGCTCGAAGGCGGCGCGCAGGCGAGCGGGCGGCGCATCGGCGCGCTGCGCGCGGGCTGTCGCGCCGACTGGCTCGTGCTCGATCCCGATCATCCGGCGATCGCCGAACACGATAGCGCCGCATGGCTGTCGGGCATCGTGTTCGCCGAGCACGGCGACACGCCGGTGCTCGACGTCTACACGGGCGGCGAGCGCGTCGTGAGCGGCCGCCGCCATCGCGACGAAGCCGCCGCGTATGCCGACTACCGCGCCGCGCTGGCGCAACTGCTGCGCTGAACGCGCGGCAACCGGCGCACGCCGCATGGGTGCGCCGGCCGACTCTTACGGTGAGGCGACATGACTGAACAACCGGCTGTATTCACGCTGAAGCAGGGCACGCTGCCGCTGCTGATCTCGATTCCGCACGCAGGCACGCACATTCCCGACGACATCGCCGCGACGATGACGCCCGACGCGCGCTTCGTCGACGATTGCGACTGGCATCTCGAGCGGCTGTACGGCTTCGCGGCCGATCTCGGCGCGTCGATCCTCGTGCCGTCGCACGCGCGTTACGTCGTCGACCTGAACCGTCCGCCCGACAACGAGAACCTGTATCCGGGGCAGGACACGACCGGGCTCGTGCCGGTCGATACGTTCGACAAGGCGCCGCTTTATCCGGCGAACGCGCTGCCCGGCAACGACGAGATCATGCGTCGCCGCGACCGCTACTGGCTGCCGTATCACGACGCGCTGCAACGCGAGATCGCGCGCCTGAAGGGCGAACACGGCCGCATGCTCGTGTGGGAAGCGCATTCGATCCGCTCGCACGTGCCGCGTTTCTTCGACGGTCGCCTGCCGGACTTCAACTTCGGCACGTCGAGCGGGGCGAGTGCGGCGCCCGGCCTCGCGGAGGCGCTGGCCGCGCGGGTGCTCGCGCACGGCGGCTACACGGCCGTCGCGAACGGCCGCTTCAAGGGCGGCTACATCACGCGTCACTATGGCGCGCCCGATACCGGTGTCGAGGCCGTGCAGCTCGAACTGTCGCAGATCACCTACATGGAAGAGACGCGTCCGTACGCGTACGACGAGGCGCGTGCAGCGCGGATCGTGCCGCTGCTGCAGACGCTCGTCGAAACCGCGCTCGCGCATCGTTGAGCGCGGGCCGCCTCCATGCGGCAGCGCGGCGGCACAGTGCGCTCCGCCCCGTCGGTACGTAGCAGGCAAGCCGATGCAATGCACAAAACGGCATCGATCCGGCGCGATCGATGCCGTTTTGTTCGTCTGACCGATGTCGTCATCGGCCCCTGAAAATTTGACGCAATTTTTAGGTGATATAAGCTGAATGTCAGGAAGTCGTCACGCGCGCACCGGCGGCAAGGCCATCGACGATGGCCGGACTGCGCCGGAATCCGCTGCGAGACATCTTGCTGACGTGTCGCCACGCGGCATTGCGACACGTGTCCTGCCTCCATCAGTCAGTCGAGTACGATCGTGAAAGCCGCCAGCCCTTCGATACGCCGGACGCGAAGTCCGTCGGCGGGCGCGCCGCCTCAGGCCGGGCCGAACCGGCATGCTGATCGCGGCACGCGCGCCGCCCCGTTACGCGAGCCTCGCTTCTTCGCCATTTCCCATCGCGGCCCGCGCCGCTTCAATCTCGCGACCGCGCACCTGTTCAGCGCGGTGCAGTGCGACGGCAGCGCATCGTTGTTGCCCTAGCGTCCCTTTCCGCTTTCGTCCCGGGCCGCACCGCCGGTTGCCGCGGCATTCGCGCGGCAGGATCGCGCATACGCTTGCGTCAGCGCTTGTGCTGCGCGATTGCACGCGCGTGCGGTCTACCCGCGAACCTGCATCGTTGCGTGCGCAAGCGTGTCGCGCGCCATTACCGGAGAGACGCCGATGCGTGCGCGACCGATCGTAGCCGTTACCGCCGACCGTATCCTGCGCGGCGCCCATCCGAACCACACGGCGGGCGAGAAGTACCTCGCCGCCGTCGTCGACGGCGCCGGCGCGCTGGCGTTCGTGTTGCCCGCGCTCGGCGCGCGGCAGCCGGCGGACGCGATCGTCGCGGCAATCGACGGGCTGCTGTTGACCGGCAGCTATTCGAACGTCGAACCGCATCATTACGGCGGCGCCGCGAGCGCGCCCGACACGCTGCACGATCCGGCGCGCGACGCGACCGCGTTGCCGCTGATCCGCGCGGCGATCGACGCGGGCGTTCCCGTGCTCGCGATCTGCCGCGGCATGCAGGAGCTGAACGTCGCGTACGGCGGCACGCTGCATCAGCGGCTGCATGCGACGACCGGCTTCGATGACCATCGCGAACGGCCGGACGATCCGCTCGAACGGCAGTACGGTCCCGCGCACGTCGTGCAGCTCGCGCCCGGCGGCCTGCTGCAGCGGGTCGCGCGCGGCGCGCACGAGGCGACGGTCAATTCGCTGCACGACCAGGGCATCGCGCGGCTGGGCGCGGGGCTCGCGATCGAAGCGAGCGCGCGCGACGGGCTGGTCGAGGCCGTCAGCGTGCGCGGCGCGCGTGCGTTCGCGCTGGGCGTGCAGTGGCATCCCGAATGGCGCTACGCGGAGCAGCCGCTGTCGCGCGACATCTTCGCGGCATTCGGCGCGGCGTGCCGCGCGCGGATGACGCATCGCCTTCATGCGGCCGGCGGCGCGACGCCGTCGTCGGCCGCATCCGACATCGACATCGACTAACGAGGCCGATCATGCAACCCGAACTGAGCGAATTCCTGCGACAGCACCGCATCACCGAAGTCGAGGCGATCATTCCCGACATGGCCGGCATCGCGCGCGGCAAGATCATTCCGCGCAACAAATTCGAATCCGGCGAATCGATGCGCCTGCCGCAGGCCGTGATGGTGCAGACCGTCACCGGCGACTATCCGGAGGACGGCACGCTGACCGGCGTGACCGATCCCGACATGGTGTGCGTGCCCGATCCGTCGACGATCTGCCTGATCCCGTGGGCGGTCGATCCGACCGCGCAGGTGATCCACGATTGCGTGCATTTCGACGGCTCGCCGGTCGAAATCTCGCCGCGCTACGTGCTGCGCCGCGTGCTCGACCTGTACGAGGCGAAGGGCTGGAAGCCCGTGGTCGCGCCCGAGCTCGAGTTCTACTTGGTCGACATGAACGCCGATCCCGACCTGCCGCTGCGGCCTCCCGTCGGCCGTACGGGGCGGGCGGAAACGGGCCGCCAGTCGTATTCGATCGAGGCCGTCAACGAGTTCGATCCGCTGTTCGAGGACATCTACGAGTACTGCGAAATGCAGGGCCTCGATATCGAGACGCTGATTCACGAAGTCGGCGCCGCGCAGATGGAGATCAACTTCGTGCATGGCGACGCGCTGCCGCTGGCCGACCAGGTGTTCCTGTTCAAGCGCACGGTGCGCGAGGCCGCATTGCGTCACAACATGTACGCGACGTTCATGGCCAAGCCGATGGAAAACGAGCCGGGTTCCGCGATGCACATTCATCAGAGCCTCGCGGATATGCGCACCGGGCGCAACCTGTTCGCCGACGAAAACGGCGCGGTGTCGCCGCTGTTCCGCAGCTATCTGGCGGGGCTGCAGAAGTACACGCCGGCGCTGATGCCGATCTTCGCGCCGTACATCAATTCGTACCGCCGCCTGTCGCGTTTCATGGCCGCGCCGATCAACGTGCAGTGGGGCTACGACAATCGTACGGTCGGTTTTCGCATCCCGCAGTCGAGCCCCGTCGCGCGCCGTATCGAGAACCGGATTCCGGGCGTCGACTGCAACCCGTACCTCGCGTTCGCGGCGACGCTCGCCGCCGGCTATCTCGGTATGACGCAACAGCTCGCGCCGACCGAGCCGATCGCATCGGACGGCTACGACCTGCCGTACCAGCTGCCGCGCAACCTCGAGGAAGGGATCTCGCTGATGGCCGCGTGCGAGCCGCTCGCCGGCATCCTCGGCGACAAGTTCGTGAAGGCTTACCTGGCGTTGAAGGAAACCGAATACGAAGCGTTCTTCCGCGTGATCAGCTCGTGGGAACGCAGGCATCTGCTGCTGCACGTGTGAGCGTGCGGCGCTGTTTGACGGAGAAAACATGACCGATCGAAACGAAGCTTTTCCGCCGCGCTCGACCGCCGATTTTCGCGCGCTCGACGCCGCGCACCACATCCACCCGTTCTCCGACATGGGCGTGCTCAATCGCGCGGGCAGCCGCGTGATCGTGAAGGCCGACGGCGTCTACCTGTGGGACTCGGACGGCAACAAGGTGATCGACGGGATGGCCGGGCTGTGGTGCGTGAACGTCGGCTACGGCCGCAAGGAACTTGCCGACGCCGCGTATCGCCAGATTCAGGAGCTGCCGTTCTACAACACGTTCTTCAAGACCACGCACCCGCCGGTGATCGAGCTTTCCGCGATGCTCGCCGAAGTGA
Source organism: Burkholderia sp. BCC0044 (assembly GCF_902832955.1). Lineage (NCBI taxonomy): Bacteria > Pseudomonadati > Pseudomonadota > Betaproteobacteria > Burkholderiales > Burkholderiaceae > Burkholderia > Burkholderia sp. BCC0044. The sequence goes on from NZ_CADFDO010000001.1 coordinate 56,573, forward strand.
CGCCTGCCGGCTTCAACCACTTCTTCTATTGCAACAGCGGCTCGGAAGGCAACGACACCGTGCTGCGACTCGTGCACCAGTACTGGCGCGTGCAGGGCAAGCCGCAGAAGAAATACGTGATCTCGCGCAAGAACGGCTACCACGGCTCGACGATCGCGGGCGGCACGCTCGGCGGGATGGGCTACATGCACGAGCAGATGCCGTCGAAGGTCGAGCACATCGTACACATCGACCAGCCGTATTTCTTCGGCGAAGCGCAAGCAGGCGAGACGCCGGAAGCGTTCGGCCTCGCACGCGCACAGCAGCTCGAAGCGAAGATCCTCGAACTCGGCGCGGAGAACGTCGCGGCATTCATCGGCGAGCCGTTCCAGGGTGCGGGCGGCGTGATCTTCCCGCCGTCGACGTACTGGCCGGAAATCCAGCGGATCTGCCGCAAATACGAGACCCTGCTCGTCGCCGACGAAGTGATCGGCGGCTTCGGGCGCACCGGCGAATGGTTCGCGCATCGGCATTTCGGCTTCGAGCCGGACCTGATCACGATGGCGAAGGGCCTCACGTCGGGCTATGTGCCGATGGGCGCGGTGGGCATTCACGAGCGCATCGCACGCCCGATCATCGACAACGGCGAATTCAATCACGGCCTCACGTACTCGGGCCATCCGGTGGCGGCGGCCGTCGCGGTCGCGAACCTGAAGCTGCTGCGCGACGAGGGCATCGTCGAGCGTGTGAAGACCGATATCGGTCCGTATTTCCAGCGCCGGCTGCGCGACGCGCTGGGCGATCATCCGATCGTCGGCGAGATCGCGGGAGCGGGGCTGGTCGCCGGCGTTCAACTGGCGCGCGATCGTGTGCGGCGCGAGCGCTTCGATGCGGGCGTCGATATCGGCACGATCTGCCGCGACTTCTGCTTCAACGGCAACCTGATCATGCGCGCGACCGGCGACCGGATGCTGCTGTCGCCGCCGCTCGTGATCCGCGAGGCGGAGGTCGACGAGATCGTCGACAAGGCGAAGCGCGCGTTCGATGCGACGGCGGAGCGGGTCGGGCGGGCAAGGTGAGCGGGCGTCGCGCGGCGACTACGCGTAGGCGTAGCGCTGCTGGGCGAATTCGACGACACGCGCGACGCAGTCGACGACGGTCGCGGTGCCGGTCTCGATGACGAGATCGGCGGCGCTCGGCGCCTCGTATGGATCGGTGATGCCGGTAAACCGGATTGTCTGGCCGGTGATCGCTTTGGCGTACAGGCGCTTCGGATCGCGCGCGACGCAGGTTTCGAGGTCCGCTTTCACGTAGATTTCCGTGAAGCGCTTGTCGCCGATGATGTCACGTGCCAGTTGCCGGTCCGCGGCGTACGGGGAGATCAGCGCGACGATCGCCGTGATGCCCTGCGCGTTCAGGAGCTTCGCGATTTCGGCCGTGCGCCGGCAGTTCTCCGCGCGGTCTTCGCGCCTGAAGCCGAGATCGGACGAGACGCCCGATCGGAGTTCGTCGCCGTCGAGCATGCAGACGGGAATCTGGTGCTCGCGCAGGTGGGCAGCGACCTGGCGCGCGAGAGTCGACTTGCCGGCGCCGCTCAAGCCGGTGAACCACAAGGTATGTGCTGTGGACGGTGCCATGGTTTCGTCGGAACGGTACACCTGGATCGCGCGATGCCGATCCTGCTCGCGCGGTCGTGTTGACTGGAATGGGAGCCGGCATTGCGTCGGTCGGCCGTTGTTGTCGGCCGATTCTAGCCGTCCATTATCAAGCAGGTGTTGCGAATGCGTTACCGCGAATTACGAAGTTCGTCCCCGACGCTCGCCATGCGTGTTTGCGCGGTTTGGGGGGAAGAAGGGCAGCGGCAGTCGGTGCCGGGCGATCTCGCCATGGGTGCGGGACTGCGTCGAAACCGGGCGTCGTGACAAGGCGGAAGGCGGCGAGCCAAAACGAAAAGGGCCTGCGTCGTGAGACGCAGGCCCTTGAATTCTTTGGTGGGCGGTACTGGGATCGAACCAGTGACCCCTGCCGTGTGAAGGCAGTGCTCTACCGCTGAGCTAACCGCCCAAAGAAGAATCAAATTATGTCAGAGCTTTTGGGGTTCGTAAAGCCCTTTCTGCAAATTTTTTCCAGTAGCCGCAAGCGCCGGTTCGCGAGTCGCGTGCTCAGCCCGCGAGCGCGGGCAGCGCGTCGATCGACGCGCGCACGTAGCCGGCAAAGCGCAGCGCGACCGGTTCGGCGGTGCCGCTGCGTTTCAGCGCGAGCGTGTGCGATTCGAGCGACGCATCCTTCAGCGGCCGGAACGCGAGCCGGTCGCTCTTCACCTGCTGCAGCACGCGCGGCACCAGCGCGATGCCCATCCCGAACTCGATCATTGACAGGATCGTCTGCCACAGCCGCGCCTCGTGGCGAATCAGCGGGCTGAAGCCCGCGTTCACGCATTGCGCGATGATCAGGTCGTGGTAGTGCGGCGCCGCGTCGCGCGGAAACAGGATGAACGGCTCCGCGGCCAGCGCGGCGAGCGCGACCTGCCGGCGCCGCGCGAGCGGATGCGCGGCGGGCAGGCAGCAGACGAACGGTTCCGCGTAGACGGGCGTCGATTCGACCTCGGGCGGGCAGTGCCCCCAGTGCGCGTAGCCGAGATCGATCTGGCCGCGCTGGATCGCCTGCACCTGCGCCTGCGTGTTCATCTCGCTCAGCACGATCTCGACGCCCGGATAGTCGGCCTCGAAACGCCGCACCGCATCGGGCAGCCCGCGATACAGCATCGAATGCACGAAGCCGATCCGCAGCCGGCCCGCGAGGCCGGACGCCGAGCGCACCGTGAGCCGCTCGGCCTCGGCCGCCTGCAGCAGCAGCCGGCGCGCTTCGCCGAGCAGCACCGCGCCCGCGTTGGTCAGCGCGACCGTCTTGTTGGTGCGCGAGAAGAGCTGCACGCCGAGCGCTTCCTCGAACTTGCGGATGTCGAAACTCAGCGCCGGCTGCGAGATGAACAGGCGCTTCGCCGCGCGGCCGAAATGCAGTTCCTCGGCGACCGCCACGAAGTAGCGCAACTGCCTCAGTTCCATGGTGTCTCCTCCCGGCGTCGGCATCGATAAGCGATATCTATCGTACCGGATAAATCCTGTATTGGACGCTTATCGATCGCGCGCCTACGCTCTGCTGAACGCCTGGCATCGGCCGGCCACGCCGCCACGGCGCGCGGATCGGCCGGCAGCCGGGCCATCACGGAGACGCATGCATGAACGACACCGCTCGCACGCCGGACGCCGGCGTATCCAACAACATCCCCGACAGCCGGGGCATCAATTTCTTCACCGTCGATCCCGATCTCGGCGCGTTGCTGAAGCTGCATCTCGGCGACGCGCACTATGCCGAACTCGAGCCGCGGCTGCGCGCACTCGGCGCCCGCGTGTCGGGCGAACTCGACGAATGGGCGTCGCGCGCCGACAAGCATCCGCCCGTGCTCGAGCACCGCAACCGGCGCGGCGAAGCCGTGCAGCGGATCGACAAGGATCCCGCGTACGTCGCGCTCGAACGGGTCGCCTATTCGGAACTCGGGCTCGCGTCGCTGAGCCATCAGCCCGACGCGGTGGCGCCGCTCGTCAAGTACGCACTGACGTTCCTGTTCGTACAGGCCGAATTCGGACTGTGCTGCCCGGTCAGCATGACCGATTCGCTGACGCGCACGCTGCGCCGTTTCGGCGATCCCGCGCTCGTCGAGCGCTACCTGCCGATGCTCGCGTCGCGCGATTTCGACACGCTGTTCCAGGGCGCGATGTTCATGACCGAGCAGGCGGCCGGCTCCGACGTCGCGCGCATCGCGACGCGTGCGGCGCGCGAAACGGACGGGCAAGGCAACACGATCTGGCGGCTGACCGGCGACAAGTGGTTCTGTTCGAACGCGGACGCCGATCTCGCGATGGTGCTCGCGCGACCCGACGGTGCGCCGGACGGCATCAAGGGCCTCGCGCTGTTCCTGCTGCCGAAGACGCTGCCGGACGGCACGCGCAACGCGTACCGGATCGTGCGCCTGAAGGACAAGCTCGGCAGCCGTTCGATGGCCAGCGGCGAGATCGCGCTCGAAGGCGCGCAGGCCTACCTGATCGGCGAGATCGGCCGCGGCTTTCACCAGATGGCCGACATGATCAACATGTCGCGTCTGTCGAACGGCGTGCGCGCGGCGGGGCTGATGCGGCGCGCGCTGAACGAAGCGCTGCACGTGGCCGCGCATCGCGACGCGTTCGGCCGCAAGCTGATCGAGATGCCGCTGATGCAGCGTCAGCTGATGAAGATGCTGCTGCCGGCCGAGGCAGCGCGCGCGATGTTCATGCAGATCGCGTTGCTGCTGCCGCAGGCGGATGCGGGCGACGAGCAGGCCGCGCGCTGCGTGCGGATCCTGACGCCGCTGATCAAGTTCCGCGCCTGCCGCGACGCGCGCCGCGTGACGGGCGATGCGATGGAGGTGCGCGGCGGCACCGGCTATATCGAGGAATGGAGCGACGCGCGGCTCGTGCGCGACGCGCACCTCGGTTCGATCTGGGAAGGCACGAGCAACATCGTCGCGCTCGACGTCGCGCGCGCCGCGCAGCGCGAGCATGCGCTCGACGCGCTGCGCACGTTCCTCGGCGATCGTCTGGGCGCGACGCCGCTGCCCGACGCGAGCCGCACGGCGCTGCGGCGCATTCTCGCGCGGGCGTGCGATGCGCTCGTGCGGGTTGCGGAGGAAGGCGACGATGCACGCGTGCGGCAGGCCGCGTCCGCGCTGTATTACGCGAGCGCGGCCGTGCTGATGGCATGTGAAGGCGCGCAACTCGCGCCCGATTACCGGCGCCTCGCGCTCGCGCATCTGATCCTGCGCTACAAGCTGTTGCCGATCGATCCGCTTGCGTCGGCATCGCGCGACGATGAATCGGCGGCGTCCGACGCGCTGCTGCGCGGCACGCCGGTGCCGCTCGACATGGCGCTCGACCTGCTGCCGGAGGTCGAACGATGAGCTCGACGACAGCGACACAGGCAGCAACGGCGAACACGACGCGCGGCGCACTGCACGGCCTGAAGGTCGTCGATCTGAGCCGCGTGCTCGGCGGCCCGTACTGCACGCAGGCGCTCGCCGATCACGGCGCGACGGTGATCAAGATCGAGCCGCCGGACGGCGACGAGACGCGCGGCTGGGGGCCGCCGTTCCTCGGCGACACGGCCTGGTATTTCATGGGCGTGAACCGCAACAAGGAAGGGCTCGCGCTCGACCTGTCGCGCGACGAAGGCCGCGCGATCCTCTGGCGCCTGCTCGAAGACGCCGACGTGCTCGTCGAGAATTTCAAGCCGGGCACGCTCGCGCGCTGGGGAATGGACTACGCACGCGACCTGCAGCCGCGCTTCCCGCGCCTGATCCATTGCGCGGTGACGGGCTTCGGCGAAGACGGCCCGCTCGGCGGCCTGCCGGGCTACGACGCGGTGATTCAGGCGACGGCCGGGCTGATGAGCGTGAACGGCGAGCGCGACGGCGACGCGACGCGCATCGGCTTGCCGATCGTCGACATGGTCACGGGGCTGAACGCGCTCGCCGGCATCCTGCTCGCGCTCGCGGAGCGCGAGCAGAGCGGGCAGGGCCAGTCGATCGACATCGCGCTGTACGACTGCGGCGTGTCGCTGCTGCATCCGCACTTGCCGAATTTCTTCGGCTCTGCGCGCGTGCCCGAGCGCAGCGGCAACGCGCATCCGAACATCGCGCCGTACGACAGCTACCGCACGGCGACGGTGCCGATCTTCCTCGCGGTCGGCAACGACCGGCAGTTCGCGCGGCTCGTCGCGCATCTCGGCGCGCCGGCGCTCGCCGACGATCCGCGCTTCGTCGACAACCGCAGCCGCTGCGCGCACCGGCCCGAGCTGAAGGCCGAACTGGAAGCGCGGCTCGCCGCGCACGCATGCGAGCCGCTCGCTCGCGACCTGATGGCGGCCGGCGTGCCGTGCGGGCCGGTGCGCACGGTCGCCGACGTCGCGCACGATCCGCATGCGCTGCATCGCGCGCTGTTCGTCGAGATCGGCGCGTATCGCGGCACCGCGTCGCCGGTGAAGCTGTCGCGCACGCCGGCCACCTACCGGTCGGCGCCGCCCGCGCTCGGCCGCGATACGCGCGCGGTGCTCGACCGGCTCGGCGTCGATCCGGCGCTCCAGCAGCAACTGCTCGACGCCGGCGTGCTGAAGGTCGCGCCGGACGAGACGTGACGGGCCGAGTGCATCCACAGACGCGCGTCGTCCCGAACCGACCGATCGCAACATCAACGTCAACCTCGATCAACGCAGCGTAGCGCAACCCCGCCAGCCGGCGGCGCAAGGCCGGCCATCCGGCAACGCGCGCGACAGTCGCGCCGCCGATCACAAACATGGAGACATCGATGAGCCGTCCGCAATCCCCGCCCGCCGCGCAGCCGCGGCCCGGCCGCGCCGCCCTTGCGGCGTTCGTCGGCACCACGATCGAGTGGTACGACTTCTACATCTACGGCACCGCCGCCGCGCTCGTGTTCGGCAAGGTGTTCTTTTCGAGCACGATGGACCCCGGCGTCGCGACGCTGCTCGCGTTCGTCACGTTCTGGGCCGGCTTCGCCGCGCGGCCGCTCGGCGGGATCGTGTTCGGGCATCTCGGCGATCGCGTCGGCCGCAAGACCGCGCTCGTGATCACGCTGGTGATGATGGGGCTCGCGACGACCGGCATCGGCCTGCTGCCCGGCTATGCGTCGATCGGCGTATGGGCGCCGGCGGGCCTCGTCGTGCTGCGCGTGCTGCAGGGCATCGCGGTCGGCGGCGAGTGGGGCGGCGCGGTGCTGATCGCGAGCGAGAACGCGCCGAAGCATCGCAGCATCCTGTATGCGGCGTTCGCGCAGCAGGGCTCGCCCACCGGCAACCTGCTGGCCACGGCCGCGTTCTTCGCGCTGAGCGCGCTGCCGACGCCGTCGTTCCTGATGTGGGGCTGGCGCATTCCGTTCCTGCTGTCGGCCGTGCTCGTGATCATCGGGATGGTGATCCGGCTGCGGCTCGAGGAGTCGGCCGACATGCAGCGCGTGCTCGCGCGCAAGCGCACGGTGAAGCTGCCGCTGCGCGACGTCGTGCGCGACCACTGGGTCGTCGTGCTGCTCGCGGCCGGCACGCTGCCGGTGATCAACGTCACGTATTTCCGCAGCACGTTCGCGCTGTCGTGGGCGACCAAGGAGCTCGGTTACGCGCAGGGCACGTTTCTCGGCATCCTGTCGATCTCGCTCGTCGTGCAGTTCCTGATGCAGCCGGTCGGCGCGTGGTTCGTGTCGAAGGTCGACATGCGGCGCGCGATGTGCTGGATCCTGATTCCCGAGATCGTGCTGATGCCGGTGATGTTCCATGCGCTCGCGACGCGTTCGTACTGGGTCGCCGTCGCGGGGATGTGTATCTCGACGATTCCGTCGGCGATGTTCTACGGCGCGGTCGGCGGCGTGCTCGCGCGCGTGTTCCCGGCCAACATCCGCTATACGGGTCTGTCGCTCGCGTATCAGTTGAGCGCGCTCGTCGTCGGCGGCGGCACGCCCGTGCTCGCGCAGGCGATCCTCAATGCGACCGGCAGCATCGTCGGCGTCGCGATCGCGTCGGGGCTCTATGCGCTCGTGTCGCTTGCCTGCATGCTGGCGCTGCTCAATCGCACCGGGTATCGCGCCGACGAACTGTCGACGGCCGAGCGCAGCGATGCGGCCGAGTGGGGTGCCGAGAGTACGGGCGCGGGAAGCGCCGCAGGCGAAGCCGCGCAACCCGACGATCGCGGCACGTTGAAACCGGCGGGGTGAGCCGGGCGGGCTGGCGCGGCGCGGTGAGGTGGCGACGCGGTGGCGTGGCAACGTGGCGACGTGGCGATTCCGCGGCATCGGGCGCCGGGCAGATCGCGCGTCGCGTTGCGTCGGCTGTCGCCGGATCGGGCGGCCCAAAAGCAAACGGCACCGTGCGAGACACGGTGCCGTTTGCCTGGGCGTTTGCTTCACGTCGCGACGAGACCGGCACGGCCGGCCGTCGCGCGTCGCGTCGTCGCTCAGCCTTCCGTCGGCGGCACGTAGCCGGACGCCTGGTCCGCGCCGTCGCCGAAGAAGTACTTCTCCGTCTGCTTCATCAGGTACTGGCGCGCACGCGGGTCGGCCATGTTCAGGCGGTTTTCGTTGATCAGCATCGTCTGCTGCTTGAGCCAGCCTTGCCACGCTTCCTTCGACACGCTTTCATAAATGCGCTTGCCGAGTTCGCCCGGCAGCGGCGGGAAATCGAGGCCTTCGGCTTCCTTGCCGAGCTTCGCGCATTGAATCATTCGAGCCATCGTGTACTTCTCCTGTAATCGGTCTGGGGGGAAGGGCAGTCGTGCCTGCGCTCAGAGCTGCTTCATCAGCACGAGCGACTTGCGCTGCCAGTTATAGAGTTTGCGGCGGTCTTCCGGCAGGTCGTCGACGCTGACCTTGACGAAGCCGCGCTTGAGGAACCAGTGCTCGGTGCGCGTCGTGAGCACGAAGATGTGCGTGAGGCCGCGCGCACGGGCGCGCTGCTCGATGCGCTTGAGCAGGCGCTCGCCGTCGCCCGAGCCTTGCGCTTCCGGCGCGACCGTCAGGCACGCCATCTCGCCGATCTTTTCCTGCTGGTACGGGTACAGCGCCGCGCAGCCGAACAGCACGCCATCGTGCTCGATCACCGAGAAGTGGTCGATGTCGCGTTCGATCTGGTGGCGGCCGCGCCGCACCAGCGTGCCGTCGGATTCGAGCGGCTCGATCAGCGACAGGATGCCGCCGACGTCGTCCGGCGTCGCTTCGCGCAGGCTTTCGAGGTTCTCGTACGAGATCATCGTGCCGACACCGTCGTGCAGGAACAGTTCGAGCAGCATGCTGCCGTCGAGCGACTGCGGAATCAGGTGCGCACGCGTCACGCCGCCGCGGCACGCGCGGATCGAGTGCTTGAGGAAGAACGCGTCGTCGCCCTGGATGTTGCCGGAATCGAGCAGTTCGGCCGCCGCGTCGAGCGACATTTCCCGCACCAGCTCGCCTTCGTCGTCGACGATGCCGGGCCCGTCGGTCAGGAAGATGATCTTGTCGGCGCGCAGCGCGATCGCGGCCGCCGACGCCACGTCTTCCATCGACAGGTTGAACGCCTCGCCGGTCGGCGAGAAACCGAGCGGCGACAGCAGCACGAGCTTGCGGCTCGCGAGCGAATGACGGATCGATTCGGCGTCGATCTTGCGCACGATGCCCGTGTGCGCGAAATCGACCCCGTCGAGAATCCCCACCGGCCGCGCGGTCACGAAGTTGCCGGACACGACGCTGATGTGCGCGTGCGCCATCGGCGAGTTCGGCAGCCCCTGGCTGATCGCGGCCTCGATGTCGAGACGCACTTCGCCGGCCGCTTCCTTCGCCGATTCGAGCGCGCGCGCATCGGTGATGCGCAGCCCGTGCGAAAACTCGGATTCGACGCCGTGCAGGCTCAGCTGCTCCTCGACCTGCGGGCGCGAGCCGTGCACCAGCACGATCTGGATGCCCATCGCCTGCAACAGCGCGATGTCGGACACGAGCGCGTTCAGCAGCCCCTGCTGCACCACCTCGCCGCCGAACCCCACGACGAACGTGCTGTTGCGGAACTTGTGGATATAGGGCGCGACGGAGCGCATCCAGTCGACGAACTGCGCGTGGCTGGCGGCCGAATCGTCGGCGGCCGGCGGCGTCGCGGCGCCGGTCTGGGCGGGAGGGAGGTCGGTTTGGGAATTCATGGGCGGGATTATAATGCGCCCCCATGTCGAATGTTTCTAAAAGTCCCGCGCCGACGCGGGCCAATACGCCGTCGGCGAAGCACCCGGATGGTGCGGCCGATGCGCGCGAGCAGCAGGGTCAGCCGCCGCGCCAGCAGCAGGACGAGCCGGCGGGCAAGCCGGCACCCGCACCGCGCGGGCCGCGCAATGACGAACGGCGCGGCGACGCGCGCCAGCCGGCCGCGAAGGGCGCGCCGCAGGCAACGGGCGAGCGCGCCCCGCGCCGCGAGCGTGCGCCGCGCGCGGCCGTCCCGCCCAATCCCGTCCCGCCGATCACCTACCCCGAAAGCCTGCCCGTGTCGGGCAAGCGCGACGAAATCGCGCGTGCGATCGCCGCTCATCAGGTTGTCATCGTCTGCGGCGAAACCGGCTCGGGCAAGACCACGCAGCTGCCGAAGATCTGTCTCGATCTCGGCCGCGGCCTCGGCGCCGGCGGCACGGGCCTGATCGGCCATACGCAGCCGCGGCGCCTCGCCGCGTCGTCGACCGGCCGCCGGATCGCCGAGGAACTCGGCACGCCGTTCGGCGAGGTGGTCGGCTACAAGGTGCGCTTCACCGACAATCTCGCGCCGGGCGCGTCCGTCAAGCTGATGACGGACGGCATCCTGCTCGCCGAGACGCAGACCGATCCGCTGCTGAAGGCATATGACACGCTGATCATCGACGAGGCGCACGAGCGCAGCCTGAACATCGACTTCCTGCTCGGCTACCTGAAGGAAATCCTGCCGAGGCGGCCGGACCTGAAGCTGATCGTCACGTCCGCGACGATCGACGCCGACCGCTTCGCGCGCCATTTCGGCACCGACGAACATCCGGCGCCCGTGATCGAGGTGAGCGGGCGGCTGTATCCGGTCGAGATGCGTTACCGCCCGGTAGCCGAGGACCGCCCGGCGGTGAAGAACGCCGAAGGCACGGGCGGCCGCGACCGCGTGAAGACCGCGCGCGAAGCCGAGCGCGACCTGATGGACGCGATCGTCGACGCGGTCGACGAGCTGTGCCGCGAAGGCCCCGGCGACGTGCTGGTGTTCCTGCCCGGCGAGCGCGAAATCCGCGAGGCGGCCGAGGCGCTGCGCAAGCACCATCCGCCGCATACCGAGATCCTGCCGCTGTTCGCGCGGCTCTCGGCGGCCGACCAGGACAAGGTGTTCAAGGCGTCGAACGCGCGCCGGATCGTGCTCGCGACCAACGTGGCCGAAACCTCGCTGACGGTGCCGGGCATCCGCTACGTGGTCGATACCGGCCTCGCGCGCGTGAAGCGCTATTCGTACCGGAACAAGGTCGAGCAGCTGCAGGTCGAGTCGATCTCGCAGGCCGCCGCGAACCAGCGCGCGGGCCGCTGCGGCCGGGTGGCCGACGGCATCTGCATCCGCTTGTACGAGGAAAGCGACTACCAGGCGCGTGCGCGCTTCACCGATCCGGAAATCCTGCGCTCGTCGCTCGCGTCGGTGATCCTGCGGATGAAGTCGCTGCACCTGACCGCGATCGAATCGTTCCCGTTCCTCGAACCGCCGCCCGGCCGCGCGATCGCGGACGGCTACCAGTTGCTGAACGAACTCGGCGCGGTCGACGACGACAACGCGCTGACGCCGCTCGGCCGCGAACTCGCGCGGCTGCCGCTCGACCCGCGCGTCGGCCGGATGATTCTCGCCGCGCGCGACCAGCAGTCGCTGCGCGAGGTGCTGATCATCGCGAGCGCGCTGTCCGTGCAGGACCCGCGTGATCGCCCGATCGAGGCGCAGGAGCAGGCCGACCAGGCGCATCGCCGGTTCGCCGACGAGCGTTCCGAATTCCTGCAGTGGCTGAAGATCTGGGCATGGTTCGAAGAGGCCGTCGCGCACAAGAAGTCGAATCGCCAGTTGATCGACGCGTGCCGGCAGAACTTCCTGTCGCACCTGCGGCTGCGCGAGTGGCGCGACGTCCATTCGCAGTTGCTGACGGTCGTGCGCGAGCACGGCTGGCGGCTCAACGAAGTCGAGGCCACCTACGAGCAGATCCATCTGGCCCTGTTGACGGGCCTGCTCGGCAACCTCGGGATGAAGGCCGACGACGATCCGCATTACCTCGGCGCGCGCGGGATCAAGTTCTACCTGTGGCCGGGCTCCGCGCTCGCGAAGAAGGCCGGCCGCTGGGTGATGGCGGCCGAACTCGTCGAGACGAGCCGGCTGTACGCGCGCTGCCTCGCGAAGATCGAGCCCGAGTGGGTCGAGAAGATCGGCGCGCACCTGCTGAAGAAATCGCTGTCGGAGCCGCATTGGGAAAAGCGTCCGGCGCAGGTCAGCGCGTTCGAGCGCGCGACGCTGTACGGGCTGCCGATCTATCACCGGCGGCGCGTCGCGTTCGGCAAGCAGGACCCGGCGCGCGCACGCGAGCTGTTCATCCGCGGCGCGCTGGTCGAAGGCGAATTCGACACGAAGCTGCCGTTCTTCGCGCACAACCGCAAGCTGCTCGCCGACATCGAGCAGCTCGAGCACAAGTCGCGCCGCCAGGACGTGCTTGTCGACGACGAGCTGATCTACGCGTACTACGACCAGGCGATTCCGGAAGGCATCCACACGGGCGTCGCGTTCGAGCGCTGGTATCGCGACGAGGTGAAGAAGGGCGGCCAGGCGGACGACAAGCAGCGGCTGCTGTACCTGTCGCGCGACGACCTGATGCGCCACGAGGCGGCCGGCGTGACGACCGACCTGTTCCCGAAGCGCGCGACGATGGCCGGCGTCGAGATGGCGCTGACCTACCACTTCGAGCCCGGCACGCCGCGCGACGGCGTGACGCTCGCGGTGCCGCTCTACGCGCTGAACCAGGTCGACGCGCGCCGCTGCGAATGGCTCGTGCCGGGGATGCTGAAGGAGAAGGTGCAACTGCTGCTCAAGTCGCTGCCGCAGAAGCTGCGCCGGCACTGCGTGCCGCTGCCCGAGTACGCGGCCGGTTTCGTCGAGCGGATGGGCCGCGAGCGCTTCGGCGCGGGCGGGCTCGTCGAGGCGCTGATCGCCGACGTGCGCGGCGAGACGCAGGTCGCGATGAAGACGGCCGACTTCAAGCTCGAAACGCTGCCCGCGCACCTGTTCATGAATTTCAAGGTGATCGACGAGCACGGCCGCCAGCTCGCGATGGGGCGCAATCTCGCGCAGCTTCGCCAGGAGCTGGGCGCGCAGGCGCAGCAGCAGTTCCAGAAGATCGCGGCGGCGTCGACGATCGCGACCGGCGGCGCCGATGCCGGCGCGGGCGACGCAGGCGACACGCCGGCGCCGGCCGCCACGCCGGGTTCGGCGGCGAAGGGCGGCAAGCCGGGCAAGGGCGCGGCGCCGCAGACGGCGGCCCCGGCGGAAGGCGGCGCGACCGCGCTGTACGAGAACCTGACGACGTGGAATTTCGGCAAGCTGCCCGAGCTGCTGGAAATCCGCCGGCGCGGCCAGACGCTGTACGGGTATCCGGCGCTCGTCGATCGCGGCACGCACTGCGACGTCGAGGTGTTCGATTCGCCGGAGGAGGCCGCGCGCATCCACCGGGCCGGCTTGCGGCGCCTCTTCGCGCTGCAGCTGAAGGAGCCGATCAAGTTCCTGGAAAAGAACCTGCCGGGCCTGCGCGAGATGGCGATGCAGTACATGTCGCTCGGCACGCAGGACGAGCTGCGCGACCAGCTGATCGACACGGCGCTCGATCGCGCGTGCCTGCAGGACCCGCTGCCCGACGACGACGCGAGCTTCCACGCGCGCCGCGACGAGGGCCGCAGCCGCCTGAACCTGCTCGCGCAGGAAATCGCGCGGCTCGTCGGGCAGATCCTGGCCGAATACGCGGGCCTCGTGAAGAAGCTCGCGCAGGCGAAGCCGTTCGCGCAGGCGCATGCGGACCTGCAGCAGCAACTGGCCGCGCTGGTCGGCAAGCGCTTCGTGATCGACACGCCTTACGCGCAGCTTGCGCATTTCCCGCGCTACCTGAAGGGCATCGCGCTGCGGATCGACAAGCTGAAGGCCGACCCGGCGCGCGACGCGAAGCAGTCGTCCGACCTGCTGCCGCTCGCCCAGCAGTACCAGCGCGCGGTGTCGCAGCGCGGCGGCGTCGCCGATGCGCGGCTCGCGGAATTCCGCTGGCTGCTCGAGGAACTGCGGATTTCGCTGTTCGCGCAGGAACTGCGCACGCCGATGCCGGTCTCTGTCAAGCGGTTGCACAAGGTGTGGGAGTCGATGCAGCGCTAGCGCGACATCGGTTCGCCGGGCCGGCACCGGCGGCCGGCCCGGACTTGTACCGCGACGCCTGCCGCGGCGGCTTGCCCGGCCGCCGCGAGGCGCGGCGAGGTGGCGCAAAAGCGGCGCAATACCGGCGTGGGTCAACCGGAGGGGCCCGCCGAACGTTCTACAATGACTGCTGTTCCACGACGTGAGTCTTCATGCGCACTTTCCTTTCCTTCGGCCGCACGCTTGCGCTGGCCGCCGCCGTGCTGGCGCCCGCCGCACACGCGAACAACGTGATCGTCCTCAATTCGGCCGAAGCGACGCTTTCCCTGATCGACCAGCAGTCCCGCGAAGTCGTTTCCACGGTGCCGACCGGCAAGGAACCGCACCATTTGATGGCGACGCCCGACAACGCGTCGCTGATCGTCGCAAATTCGGTCTCGAACAGCCTGATGTTCCTCGATCCGAAGACGGGCAAGCTGCAACGCACCGTCGAAGGGATCGACGATCCGTACCAGCTCGGCTTCTCGCCCGACCGTAAATGGTTCGCGGCGGCTGGCCTGCGGCTCGACCGCGTCGACATCTACGGCTATGACGGCCGCGACCTGAAGCTCGTGAAGCGCGTGCCGCTCGCGGTGATGCCGAGCCACCTCGCGTTCACGAAGGACAGCAAGACGCTGCTCGTGTCGCTGCAGGTGTCGGGCGAGATCGCGGCGATCGACCTGCCGACGCAGACGGTCAAGTGGAAGATGAAGGTCGGCAAGGTGCCGGCCGGCCTATGGCTCACGCCGGACGACAAATTCCTGCTCGTCGGGATGACCGGCGCGGATTACGTCGCGGTCGTCGACTGGCGCAACCAGAAGGTCGTCAAGCAGATCTACACGGGCAAGGGCGCGCACAACTTCCGCTCGCTCGCCGACGGCAAGCACGTCGCGGTCACGAACCGCGTCGCGAACACGATCAGCATCCTCGACGAGAACACGCTCACCAACGTCGGCGATATCACCGGCCTCTTGCCGGGCCCCGACGACATGGAGCTGTCCGCCGACAAGAAGACGCTGTGGGTGACGTTCCGTTTCGCGAAGAAGGTCGGGATCATCGATCTGGCGTCGCGCAAGCTGGTGCAGACGATCGCCGTCGGCCGCTCGCCGCACGGCATCTACTTCTACGACCGCGCGCCGTGGAGAGCGGCGAACGGCGCGTGACGGGCGGAGGCGAACGATGCTGCACCTGATCGATGCGTTCGTGTCGGACATCCAGACCTGGCTGTACGTCGACGTCGTGCAGCCGCTCCTCTTCAAGTTCAACCTGATGGACTATGACGAGGACACCTACGACGCGCTGTACTGGGTGATCGTCGGCGCGCTGCAGATGGTGCTGATGTTCGCGCTGCTGCGCCCGCTCGAGGCGCTGCTGCCGGTCGAGCGCTGGAAGAACCGCCGCGCGGTGCGGGTCGACGTGATCTACACGGCGATCTCGAAGCTCGGCATCTACACGCTGTTCTTCTTCTTCGCGCTGCAGCCGGTATTCGACAACTTCCAGGCGTGGCTGCGCCTGCATGGCGTCGCGAACGTGAACCTCGACTATCTGTGGCCGGGCGTGACCTCGCAGCCGATCGTCGCGTTCGCGATCTACCTCGTCGTGCTCGACTTCGCCGGCTACTGGTATCACCGCTGGCAGCACAAGTTCGGCATCTGGTGGGAGCTGCACGCCGTGCATCACAGCCAGCGGCAGATGTCGCTGTGGTGCGACGACCGCAACCACCTGCTCGACGACGTGCTCCAGTCGTGCTTCTTCGCGGCGATCGCGCTCGTGATCGGCGTGACGCCGTCGCAGTTCGTCGTGCTCACCGCGGTCACGAACTTCCTGCAGAGCATCCAGCATACGAATGCACGGCTGTCGTACGGCCGCATCGGCGAGCGCCTGCTCGTCAGCCCGATCTTCCACCGCCGCCACCATGCGGTCGGCTACGGCCACGAAGGCACCAAGTACGGCTGCAACTTCGGCGTGCTGTTCCCGTGGTGGGACATGATGTTCGGCACCGCGTCGTGGACCCGCACGGTCGAGCCGACCGGCATCCGCGAGCAGGTCGAGGGCGTGTCCTACGGCGACGGCTTCTGGTCGCAGCACGGCCTGGCGTTCGTGCGGATCTTCCGGCGCCTGTTCCCCGCGAAGCGCGGCGCGGCGTCGGCCTGATCCCCGTCCCGATCGGGCCTTTCTCCCGGTGAACGACTTTCCCACGCGGCCCGCATGCGCTTTGGCGCACGCGGGCCGCGTGGTTTATCCTTTCCCCGTTTTTCTCCGTCAATCCAGATTCCATAGGCTCGCATGAACGACTTGCTGCGTTCCTTCGTCCGGGCGCTCGCCAGCGCGCTGCACCCGCGCATGCTGTGGCTCACCCTGATGCCGTTCGTCGTGTCGGCGCTGCTGTGGGGCGCCGTGCTGTGGTTCTCGTGGCAGACGCTGCTGGACCTCGCGCGCGGCGCGCTCGACGGCTTCGTGCTGACGGCCATGCTGTATCGCGCGTTCGACGCGATCGGCATGTCGCAGCTGCATGCGGTCGTCGCGCCGTTCGTGGTCGTGTCGCTCGCGATCCCGCTGATCGTGCTGACCGTGCTGCTGCTGATCGCGACGATCTCGATGCCGGTCGTGATCAAGCACCTGTCGAATCGGCAGTTCGCGGCGCTCGAGCCGAAGCGGGGCGGCACCTTCTTCGGCAGCGTCTTCAATTCGCTCGGCGCGGCGCTCGTCGGCGTCGTGCTGCTCGTCGTCACGATCCCGCTGTGGCTGATTCCGCCGTTCTTCGCGCTGCTGCCGCCGGTGATCTGGGGCTGGCTCACGTACCGCGTGATGACCTACGACGCGCTCGCGCTGCACGCGAGCCGCGACGAGCGCCGCGCGCTCGTGCGCCGGCACCGCTGGCCGCTGATCGGCATCGGCGTCGCGACCGGGCTGCTCGGCACCGTGCCGACCTTCGTGTGGGTCTCGTCGGTCTGGATGATGGTGCTGTTCCCGTTCGTCGCGGCCGCCATGATCTGGGTTTACGCTTTCATCCTCGTCTTCTCGGCGCTGTGGTTCGGGCATTACTGCCTGCGCGCGCTGGAAGACCTGCGCGCCAGTGCGCGCGCCACCGCAATCGACATGGGGCAGGCATGAGCATCGGCATCATCATCATCGGCGACGAAATCCTTTCGGGCCGCCGGCAGGACAAGCATCTGGCGAAGGTCATCGAGCTGCTCGGCGCGCGCGGCCTCGCGCTCGACTGGGCCGAATACGTCGGCGACGATCCGGCGCGCATCACCGCGACGCTCGCGCGCGCGATCGCGTCGGGCGACATCGTGTTCTCGACGGGCGGGATCGGCGCGACGCCGGACGACCACACGCGCCAGTGCGCGGCCGCCGCGCTCGGCGTGCCGCTCGAGCTGCATCCGGAGGCGAAGGCGTTGATTTCGGAACGGATCCGCGAAACGCACACCGATCCGGCCACGCCGGTCGACTTCGAGTCGCCGGAGAACCAGCACCGCTTCAACATGGGCGTGTTCCCGGCCGGCGCGACGATCATCCCGAACGGCTACAACCGGATTCCCGGCTTCTCGGTCGGCGATCTGCACTTCGTGCCGGGCTTCCCGGTGATGGCGTGGCCGATGATCGAATGGGTGCTCGATACGAAGTACGCGCATCTGCATCACGCGACGCCGCATGCCGAGCGCTCGCTGTACGTGTTCGAGCTGCCGGAATCGACGCTCACGCCGCTGATGGAGAAGATCGAGCGCGATTTCCCGGGCGTGCGGGTGTTCAGCCTGCCGAGTGTCGGCGATGCGGAGCGCGGCGGCATCTACGCGCGCCGTCACATCGATCTCGGCGTGAAGGGCGAGCCGGAAGCGGTCGCGGCCGCGTTCGTGAAGCTGCGCGAAGGCGTGCACCTGCTCGGCGGCGACGTCGTCGAGCCCGATACGCCGCGCGCCTGAGCGGCGGCCTGCAACGACACGGCCGTACCAAAAGCAACGGGCCGCGCAATGCGGCCCGTCATCGGCATGTCATCGCCCGGCTCGACGATGAGGTTGTCGCAGCCGGGAAGCGCGGCCCGCCGTCAGGCGCCGATCCACGGCAGTTTGCGGAAGCACCAGCCGTCGACCGTCTTGCGGTGGCCTTCGGCGTCCTTCGCGCCCTCGAAGCCTTCGAGCAGGTCGAACGCCTTCGTGTAGCCGGCCTGCGCGGACGCGACCGCCGCGAGCTTCGAGCGCGCGGCGCTGCGGCACAGGAACAGGATCGGCGTATCGGCCGGGAGGGCCGCCTTCAGTTCGTTGACGAATTCGGCGTTCGGCACGCCGCCCGGGTAGCGCGTCCATTCGAGGTGCAGGTACTGGCCGTCGCCGACGAGCGGGCGGCCGATCCAGTCGAGCTCGGCGCGCGTGCGTACGTCGACGAGACGCGCGGACGGGTCGAGCTGCAGCAGTTCGAATGCCTCGACCGGCAGCAGCGCGCCGGCGTAGTTGAGCGCGCCTTGTGTGCGGCGTTCGTCGGCCTTCGCGTAAAGCTGGTCCAGCGTACTCATGGCAGGGAGTCTCCGTATCGGTCAAACGATCATTCTAGCGCGACGTCGCGGCCCGAATGTCCGCATGCGGTACGGTGCACGCGTCGTACACGCGTTCACCAAAAGAGTGCAGAATGGTCGGCATGCACCAGAATGGCCGCGTTGCGCGGGTGGGCCCGGCCGATTGCACCATCGCGGTGCGATGCCGCCATCGCCGGTGCGGCGCCCGGCCCCGGAATCGCGCAGCGAAGCCCCGCTGCGGCGCGGGCCGGCGTGATTCGCGTCGGTTTTGCGATGGTTGGCACGGAAGCTGCTATATAGAATTCGGTCGAATCGGGGCGCGCTGCGCCAAAGCAAGACCCCGATCAGCTCGATAAACGAGGCGGTTTCCCAGTCCGCCGGAATTGTTCAATCAGGAGAAGAGGTTATGAGTAAAACCGTCGCCGACGTCATGCAGCTCGTGAAGGACGAGGACGTCAAGTTTGTCGATTTCCGCTTCACGGATACGCGCGGCAAGGAACAGCACGTGTCGGTGCCGGTTTCGGCGTTTGACGAAGACAAGTTCGAAAGCGGTCATGCATTCGACGGTTCGTCGATCGCGGGCTGGAAGGGCATCGAGGCGTCGGACATGCTGCTCATGCCGGACCCGACCGCTGCGTTCGTCGACCCGTTCTACGAAGAGTCGACCCTCGTGCTGACCTGCGACGTGGTCGAGCCGGCCGACGGCAAGGGCTACGAGCGCGACCCGCGTTCGCTCGCGAAGCGCGCGGAAGCGTACCTGAAGAGCACGGGCATCGGCGACACCGCCTACTTCGGTCCGGAACCGGAATTCTTCATTTTCGACTCGGTCCAGTGGAACACGGACATGTCGGGCTGCTTCGTGAAGATCAACTCGGAAGAAGCACCGTGGTCGGCAGGCAAGGAATTCGAAGGCGGCAACACCGGCCACCGTCCGGGCACGAAGGGTGGCTACTTCCCGGTCGCGCCGGTCGACACGTTCCAGGACATGCGTTCGGAAATGTGCCTGCTGCTCGAACAGCTCGGCATCCCGGTCGAAGTGCATCACCACGAAGTGGCGGGCCAGGGCCAGAACGAAATCGGCACGAAGTTCTCGACGCTGGTGCAGCGCGCCGACTGGACGCAATGGTCGAAGTACATCATCCATAACGTCGCGCACTCGTACGGCAAGACGGCGACGTTCATGCCGAAGCCGGTCGTCGGCGACAACGGTTCGGGCATGCACGTTCACCAGTCGATCTGGAAGGACGGCCAGAACCTGTTCGCGGGCAACGGCTACGCCGGCCTGTCGGAACTGGCGCTGTTCTACATCGGCGGCATCATCAAGCACGCTCGCGCGCTGAACGCGATCACGAATCCGACGACGAACTCGTACAAGCGTCTGGTCCCGCACTTCGAAGCACCGGTCAAGCTCGCTTACTCGGCACGCAACCGTTCGGCATCGATCCGCATTCCGCACGTGTCGAACCCGAAGGGCCGCCGTATCGAAACGCGCTTCCCGGATCCGATGGCGAACCCGTACCTGTTGTTCTCGGCGCTGATGATGGCTGGCCTCGACGGGATCCAGAACAAGATCCATCCGGGCGAAGCCGCCGACAAGAACCTGTACGACCTGCCGCCGGAAGAGGATGCAAAGATCCCGACCGTGTGCGCAGGCCTCGACCAGGCACTGGAAGCGCTCGACAAGGATCGCGAGTTCCTGACCCGTGGCGGCGTGTTCACGGACAGCATGCTCGACGCATACCTCGCGCTGAAGGAGCAGGAGCTGGCGAAGTTCCGCATGACGACGCACCCGATCGAGTTCGAGATGTACTACTCGCTCTAATCGGCGATGGCGCTTCGATTCAGCGCCGTCATGCCGGTTCGTTCCCGTCGCGCGGCTGGCGGCGGGAACGGCGGAGTCTGAAAGGGGACGGCGTCCGGCCGTCCCTTTTTTGTTCCGACGATTTTCATTTTCTGGCCCGGTGAGGCGCGACAAGCACGCAGATGGTTCTGAAGAATCTGATCAAGGCGAAAACGGGGCAGCCCGAACGACTGACGGACGACGAGCGGCTCGCGCGCTCGGGTCTGCTGGCGGGGCTCGAAGCGCTGCCGACGGTCGTGATCGTGCTCGACCGCAAGACGCTGCGGGTCGCGTTCGCGAACCCGTCCGCGGAGGCGATGCTCGACATCTCGCGGCGGCAGCTCGCGCAGCGGCCGTGGGGCGAGATTTTCCCGAACGCGAACGAACTCGCGTCGACGATCACCGCGATCGGCCAGGAACGCTTTCACGCGACGCACCTCGATACCGTGCTCGACCGGCCCGGCCGCGAACCGCTGCACGTGCATGCGATCGTCGGCTTCCTCGAGAGCGCGCCCGATTTCGTGCTCGTCGAGCTGTTCGAGAACGAACGGCAGTCGCGCACCGATCGGGAAGAGCGCATCCACGACCTGACCGCGGTCAACAAGCAACTGATCCGCAACCTCGCGCACGAGATCAAGAACCCGCTCGGCGGCATTCGCGGCGCGGCCCAGCTGCTCGAATTCGAACTGGGCGAGCGCGAGCGCGGCGAGTTGCGCGAATACACGCAGGTGATCATCAAGGAGTCCGACCGCCTGCAGACGCTCGTCGACCGGTTGCTGGAGCCGCACCGGCATCCGCACATCGTCGGCGACGTGAACATTCATGAAGTGTGCGAACGCGTGCGCGCGGTGATGCTCGCGGAATTCCCGCGCGGGCTCACGATCGAGCGCGATTACGACGTGAGCGTGCCGGACCTGCGCGGCGACAAGGAGCAGTTGATCCAGGCGCTGCTGAACATCGTGCGCAACGCCGCGCAGGCGCTGCGCGAACGGATCGCGCAGGGCGACGCGAAGATCGAGCTGCGCACGCGCATCGCGCGCAAGATCACGATTGCGAAACGCCTGTACAAGCTGGCACTGGACTTGCACGTGGTCGACAACGGTCCCGGCATTCCGGAAGAGATCCGCGACCGGATCTTCTACCCGCTCGTGTCCGGACGCGACGACGGCAGCGGCCTCGGCCTCACGCTCGCGCAGACCTTCGTGCAGCAGCACGACGGGATGATCGAGGTCGAAAGCCGGCCCGGACGTACCGAATTTCAGATTCTGCTGCCGCTCGACCATTGAGCGGCGACAGTGCGATTCACCCATACCTGACCGACCTATGAAGCCGATCTGGATAGTAGACGACGACCAATCGATCCGCTGGGTGCTTGAAAAGGCACTCGCCCGGGACAGCTTCGCGACGAAGAGCTTCGCGAACGTGCGCGACGCGCTGGCCGCGCTCGACCACGAGACGCCGCAGGTGCTCGTGTCCGACATCCGGATGCCGGGCGGCTCGGGCCTCGAGTTGCTGCAGGCGATGCACGAGCGGCTGCCGGGCCTGCCCGTCATCATCATGACGGCGTTCTCCGATCTCGACAGCGCCGTCGCGGCGTTCCAGGGCGGCGCGTTCGAATATCTCGCGAAGCCGTTCGACGTCGACAAGGCGGTCGAGCTGATCCGTCGCGCGGTGGAGGAAAGCCTGCGCGGCGGCGCGCCGCAGGACGAGCGCGTGGCCGAGGCGCCCGAGATGCTCGGCCAGGCGCCCGCGATGCAGGACATGTTCCGCGCGATCGGCCGGCTGTCGCATTCGGCCGCGACCGTGCTGATCACCGGCGAGTCGGGCACCGGCAAGGAACTCGTCGCACGCGCGCTGCACCGTCACAGCCCGCGCGCGAACGGGCCGTTCATCGCGCTGAACACCGCGGCGATTCCGAAGGACCTGCTCGAATCCGAACTGTTCGGCCATGAGCGCGGCGCGTTCACCGGCGCGCAGACGACGCGGCAGGGCCGCTTCGAGCAGGCCGAGAACGGCACGCTGTTCCTCGACGAAATCGGCGACATGCCGTTCGACCTGCAGACGCGCCTGTTGCGCGTGCTGTCGGACGGGCAGTTCTATCGGGTCGGCGGGCACAACCCGCTGCGCGCGAACGTGCGCGTGATCGCCGCGACGCACCAGAATCTCGAGTCGCGCGTGCGGCAGGGGCTGTTCCGCGAGGACCTTTACCACCGGCTCAACGTGATCCGGCTGCGCCTGCCGCCGCTGCGCGAACGCAGCGAGGACATCGCGCTGCTCACGCGCCACTTCCTGCAGAAGAGCGCGCGCGATCTCGGCGTCGAGCCCAAGCGCGTGTCCGACGACGCGCTCGCGTATCTGACGTCGCTGCCGTTTCCGGGCAACGTGCGGCAGCTCGAGAATCTCGCGAACTGGCTGACCGTGATGGCGCCCGCGCAGACGGTCGAGATCAAGGACCTGCCGCCCGACCTCGTGCCGGCCGGTGCGCCGGTTGTCGCGACGGGCGACGGCGCGGACGTGCACGGCGGCGGCCACTCGACGGCGGCGCCTGCAGCGCTCGGTGCAGCGCCGACGGCCGCGCCCGTCGCGAGCGCGGCGAACGGCAGCGCGCCGGCCGGCTACCCGCTGTGGGAGCACGGGTTGCGCACCGAAGTCGCGCGGTTGTTGCGCGAGAACTCGGCCGACGTGATGGACGAGCTCGCGCGCCGCTTCGAGGCAGCCGTGATCCGCGAGGCGCTCGACTTCACGCGCGGCCGCAAGGTCGAGGCCGCGGAGCGGCTCGGCATCGGCCGCAACACGATCACGCGCAAGATCCAGGAACTCCATCTGGAGCCCTGACCGAGCACGATTCGCGGCATGCGCGGGCCCGCGCATGCCGCGATCGGACATAATCGCGGTTTGCACGCAGCTCGCCATTCCGCCGATCCTCCATGTCCGATTCCTTCCGCTGGCCCGCCGGGGCCGACCCGTTCCGTTTCCTCGAAGCGCTCGACAGCAAGCGCGCCCGCACGTGGGTCGACGAGCAGAATGCGCGCACCCGCGCCGCGCTGCGCGACGACGATCAATATCGCGCGCTGACCGCGCGTCTCGCGAAAGCCTATCTGCCGCGCGAACGCCCGGTGATTCCGACCCGCTGGCGCGACTGGGCGTACGACCTGTGGCAGGACGATCTCCATCCGAAGGGACTGTGGCGCCGCACGCGCTGGGCCGACTGGCGGGCCGGCCAGCCGGCCTGGGAAACGCTGCTCGACGTCGACGCGCTCGGCGCGCAAGAGGGCGAGTCGTGGGTGTTCGAGCAGGACGCGATCCTGTATCCGGACGGCGATCGCGCGCTGCTGTCGCTGTCGCCGGGCGGCGCCGACGCGGTCGTCGTGCGCGAATTCGATCTCGTCGAGCGCCGGTTCGTCGACGGCGGCTTCACGATCGACGCGCCGGGCCATCACACGGTCGGCTGGATCGATCGCGACACCGTGTACGTGAGCTGGGATCGCGGCGAAGCGCATGCGACCGCCGCCGGTTATCCGTATGAAGCGCGGCGCTGGGTGCGCGGCACCGCGCTCGCCGATGCGCCCGTCGTGTTCAGCGGCGAACCGGACGACATCAGCGCGGGCGCATGGTACGACCCGATCGACCGCCGCCACGTCGCGTGGCGCAGCGTCGACTTCTTCGATGCACACGCGTACCGGCTCACCGACGCGGGCGAGTGGGCGCGCTACGACGTGCCGACGCATGTCGAGGTCGGGTTCTGGGAAGGCTGGCTCGTGCTGGAGCCGCGCCTCGACTGGGCGTGCGACGGCGTGCGCCACGCCGGCGGCTCGCTGCTCGCGATTCGCGAAGAGGCGTTCCTCGCCGGCGCGCGCGAATTCACGACGCTGTTCGCGCCGCGGCCGACGACGTCCGCCTGTACGTGGACGCATACGCGCACGACGCTGATCGCAAGCTGGCTCGACGACGTGCACAACCGCACGATGCTGTGGCAGCCGAAGCAGGCCGACGATGGGTCGTGGACGTGGGACGCGCGGCCGTTCGACTGGCCGGGCGACGCGCAGATCGACGTCGAGCCCGTCGAATCGACGCTGAACGACGAGGTTTACGTCGACGTCGACACGTATCTCGATCCACCCGAATGCTGGCTGGCCGATCTTGCCGATCGCGCGGACGACGCGCCGTCGCGCCGCGTGCTGCTCGACCGGCCGCCGGTGCAGTTCGACGCGGCCGGGCTGGTCGTCCGCCGCGCGAGTGCGCGTTCGCGCGACGGCACGGTGGTGCCGTACACGCTGATCGGGCCGCGCGACGCGCTCGACGCACCGGAAGGCGGGGCGCGCGTCGCGCGGCCGTGCCTGCTGTCGGGCTATGGCGGCTTTGCGATTCCGAACCTGCCGGGCTACAGCGATGCGTTCGGCATCGGCTGGCTCGAACGCGGCGGCGTGATGGCGTTCGCGCACATCCGCGGCGGCGGCGAGTTCGGGCCGCGCTGGCACGTCGACGCGCAGCGCGAACACCGGCAGCGTTCGTTCGACGATTTCATCGCGGTCGCCGAGGATCTGGCCGCGACCGGCGTGACGAGCGCCGCGCAGCTCGGGATCGAGGGCGGCAGCAACGGCGGGCTGCTGGTCGCCGCGTGCATGATGCAGCGGCCGGAGCTGTTCGGCGCGGTGCTGTGCCGCGTGCCGCTGCTCGACATGCAGCGCTATCCGAAGCTGCACGCGGGCGCCGCGTGGCTCGACGAATACGGCGACCCGGACGATCCGCGCGAAGGTGCGGCGCTGGCCGCGTATTCGCCGTATCACCGCGTGCGCGAAGGCATCGTGTATCCGCCGTTGCTGCTGACGACGTCGACGCGCGACGACCGCGTGCATCCCGCGCATGCGCGCAAGATGGCCGCGCGCATGCAGGCGCTCGGTCACGAACGGGTGTGGTACTGGGAGAACACCGACGGCGGCCACGGCAGCGCCGACGATCTCGAACGCGCGGAAGCCGATGCGGCCGAATTCGGCTTTCTGTGGGCCCATCTCGGGCCGGCGCCCGCGCGGCGCTGATCGCGCGCGGGCCCTGGACGATCAGCCGACGATCGCGACGACGGGCGTGTGGTCGGACGGCTGTTCCCACGTGCGCGGCACGCGATCGACTTCGCACGATGCGCAGGTCGCCGCGAGCGCCGGCGACAGCAGGATGTGGTCGATGCGCAGCCCCGCGTTGCGGCGGAACGCCATCATCCGGTAGTCCCACCACGTGAAGGTTTTCTCGGGCTGCTCGAAGCGGCGGAACGCATCGACGAAGCCGAGTTCGATCAGTTGCGTGAAGTGCGCGCGCTCCTGCGGCGACACGAGGTTCTGGCCTTCCCATTTCGCGGGGTCGTGCACGTCGCGGTCTTCCGGCGCGATGTTGTAGTCGCCGAGCAGCGCGAGCTTCGGATAGCGCTGCAGCTCGGTGCGCAGCCACGCCTGCAGCGCGTCGAGCCACTGCATCTTGTAGACGAACTTGTCGGAGTCGAGCGCCTGGCCGTTCGGGAAGTACGCGGACACGATGCGCACGCCGTCGACCGTCGCGGCGATCACGCGCTGCTGCGGATCGTCGAAGCCGGGGATGTTGCGCACGACGTCCGATTCGTCGACGGCGAGCGTGTCGCGCACGAGGATCGCGACGCCGTTGTAGGTCTTCTGGCCGGTGAACCAGCTGCGGTAGCCGACCGCCTCGAGATCGGCGCGCGGGAATTTCTCGTCCGGCAGCTTCAGTTCCTGCAGGCACAGTACGTCGGCTCCGCTTTGCGCGAGCCAGTCGAGCACGTGCTGTTTGCGGACGTTGAGCGAGTTGACGTTCCAGGTGGCGATTTTCATGAACGGGAGGGTGCGTGCGGCGTGAATGCGAAGGCCGCCATCTTACCGCGAGCATGGGGTGCGAACGCACGCGTGATGCGGGGTCGCGCACGTGTCACGCATCGTCGCGTGGGGAGCGGAAGCAGAAATTGTGACAAAAGTATTGACGTGAGTACTTCCTCACCCTATAATTTATTTCTCTGACGCGGGGTGGAGCAGTCTGGCAGCTCGTCGGGCTCATAACCCGAAGGTCACAGGTTCAAATCCTGTCCCCGCAACCAAGCACACCAGACGATGTGCCGCGCAATTGACCGATGCGCACTTCGTCTACGAAAAACCCGGCTCCGTGCCGGGTTTTTTGTTTTCCGCACGCGGATCGTTGTCGCCGTTACCGCGCCGCCCACTCGACGGCCGCCTTCGCATGCAGCGCGGTCGTATCGAATACCGGTAGCGGCGAGTCGTCCGCGCCGATCAGCAGCGTGATTTCCGTGCAGCCGAGGATCACGGCCTGCGCGCCGCGCGTCGCCAGTTCGTCGATGATCGACACGTACGTCGCGCGCGATTCCGCCGAGATCACGCCGTGGCACAGCTCGTCGTAGATGATCCGGTGCACGTCGTCGCGCCCGCGTTCGTCCGGCACCAGCACGTCGAGCCCGAACTTCTCGCGCAGCCGCTGCGCATAGAACGGCAACTCCATCGTGTAGCGCGTGCCGAGGAGGGCGACGCGCTCGACGCCCGCGTCGCGCAGCGCGTTGCCGGTCGGGTCGGCGATGTGCAGGAACGGCAATGACACCGCGGCCTCGATCGCGTCGTGCACGCGATGCATCGTATTGGTCGTCAGCACGACGAGGTCGGCGCCGGCCGCTTCGAGCTGGCGTGCGGCGTCGGCCATCCGTTCGCCGAGCGCGGTCCAGTCGTGCGTGCGCTGCAGCGCTTCGATCTCGGCGAAGTCGACGGTGACCAGCACGCTCTTCGCGTTGTGATGGCCGCCGTGCAGCGCCTTCGAGTGCCGGTTGATCATCCGGTAGTACTCGGCCGACGATTCCCAGCTCATGCCGCCGATCAGTCCGATCGTCTTCATCCTTCACCTTCGCGTGTCGTGTATCGCGGCAGACGAGTATAGGCGTCGCCGCCCGTGCCCGGCCGGTACGATCCGCGCAAAGCGGGCCAGTACGGCGCAGCCGGCGGCAGGTGGCCGGCGCCGGGCGGCCGGCTGAGACCGCCCGCAGACATACGCGGCAGTTGAAACCGGCACTGTGTTTTTGTACAGTATCGGCACCGTGAGCCCGACCACCATCCCGCCTGCCGATCTGCCCGCGCCGCCGCCCGGCGACGCGCCGCCGCGCATGCGCAAGATCATTCACTGCGACTGCGACTGCTTCTACGCGTCGGTCGAGATGCGCGACGACCCGTCGCTGCGCAACCGGCCGCTCGCGGTCGGCGGCCGGCCCGACCAGCGCGGCGTGATCGCGACCTGCAACTACGAGGCGCGGCGCTACGGCGTGCATTCGGCGATGTCGTCGGCGCTGGCGATGCGCAAGTGTCCGGACCTGCTGATCCTGCCGTCCGCGATGGACAAGTATCGCGCGGCGTCGCGGCAGATCATGGCGATCTATCGCGACTACACGCCCGACGTCGAGCCGCTGTCGCTCGACGAGGCGTACCTCGACGTCACCGGGTCGGAACGTTGCCAGGGCAGTGCGACGCTGATTGCGCGCGAGATCCGCGAGCGCGTGCGCGACACGGTCGGCGTGACCGTGTCGGCGGGCGTCGCGCCGAACAAGTTCATCGCGAAGATCGCGTCCGACTGGAACAAGCCCGACGGGCTGTTCGTCGTGCGGCCGCACGAGATCGACGCATTCGTCGCGGCGCTGCCGGTGCGCAAGCTGCACGGCGTCGGCAAGGTGACGGCCACGCGGCTCGACCGGCTCGGCATCCAGACCTGCGCGCAGTTGCGCGACTGGGCGCTGATCGACCTGCACCGCGAGTTCGGCGCGTTCGGGCGGCGGCTGTACGAACTGTCGCGCGGGATCGACGAGCGGCCCGTGCAGGCCGACCAGGAGCGCAAGTCGGTCAGCGTCGAGACGACCTACGTGACCGACCTGACGACGCTCGAGCAATGCGCGGACGAAATCCGCCGCCTCGTCGCGCAACTCGACGCGCGAATCGAGCGTGCGGGCGCCGCGCGGTCGATCCGCAAGCTGTACGTGAAGATCCGCTTCGCCGATTTCCAGCGTACGACGGTCGAGTGCGTGGCCGACGCGACGAATGCCGAGACGGCCGTCACGCTGCTCGCGAAGGGGTTGTTGCGGCGCGCGCAGCCGGTGCGGCTGCTCGGCGTCGGCGTGCGCATCGACGAGGATACGGCCGAGCGCCACGGGCAATTCCTGCTGTTCGACGACGAAGTGGGCGACGACACGCCCGCCCCATGAAAAAAGGCACCGCCGAAGCGGTGCCTGTCGATGCTGCCTGAACAGCCGGAAGGGCCGGGTGGCGCGCTCAGTGCGCGGACGTGGCCATCCCGTTGTGGCGCAGCAGTGCGTCGATCTGCGGCTCGCGGCCGCGGAACGCCTTGAACGACTCCATCGCCGGACGGCTGCCGCCGACCTCGAGGATTTCGCGGCGATAGCGCGTGCCGGTTGCCGCGTCGAGCACGCTGCCGCTGGCGGCGGCCGCTTCCTCGAACGCCGCGTACGCGTCGGCCGACAGCACCTCGGCCCACTTGTAGCTGTAGTAGCCCGCCGCGTAGCCGCCCGCGAAGATATGGCTGAACGTGTTCGGCCAGCGCGAGAACGGCGCCTGCGGGATCACGTGATAGCGCTCGTTGATCTCGCGTGCGAACGCGGTCACGCCGGTGGCGCCGGCCGGGTCGAAGTCGACGTGCAGCAGCATGTCGAACATCGAGAACACGATCTGGCGCAGCGTGCCGAGCCCGCTCTGGAAATTCTTCGCGGCGATCATCTTGTCGAACAGCTCGCGCGGCAGCGCGGCGCCCGTATCGACGTGCGACGACATCGACGACAGCACGTCCCATTCCCAGCAGAAATTCTCCATGAACTGCGACGGCAACTCGACCGCGTCCCATTCGACGCCGTTGATGCCCGACACGCCGAGCTCGTCGACGCGCGTGAGCATGTGATGCAGCCCGTGGCCGAATTCATGGAACAGCGTGATGACCTCGTCGTGCGTGAAGCACGCGGGCTTGCCGCCGACCGGCGCGGAGAAGTTGCAGGTCAGGTACGCGACGGGCGTCTGCACGTCGCTGCCGCGCTTCGCGCGCGAACGCGCGTCGTCCATCCATGCGCCGCCGCGCTTGCCTTCGCGTGCGTACAGGTCGAGATAGAACTGCGCGACGAGCGAGCCGTCGCGGTTCTCGACGCGGAAGAAGCGCACGTCCTTGTGCCACACCGGCGCGTCGTCCGGCTTGATCTTCACGCCGAACAGCGTTTCGGTGACGGTGAACAGGCCCTTCAGCGCGGCCGGTTCCGGGAAGTACTGCTTGACCTCGTTTTCCGAGAACGCATAGCGCTGCTGGCGCAGCTTCTCGGCCGCGTACGCGACGTCCCACGGCGCGAGTTCGGCGAGGCCGAGCTCCTTCGCGGCGAACGTGCGCAGCTCGTCCCAGTCCTTGTCCGCATGCGGGCGGGCGCGCGTCGCGAGATCCTCGAGGAACGCGATCACCTGCTGCGGCGATTCGGCCATCTTCGGCGCGAGCGATACTTCGGCGAAGTTGCGGTAGCCGAGCATCTGCGCCTCTTCGCGGCGCAGCTTCAGCGCGTCGACGACGATCGCCGTGTTGTCCCATTCGGCCTTGCCGTCGCCGTACTGCGGCCCGAGTTCCGACGCGCGCGTCGCATAGGCGCGGTAGAGCGTCTCGCGCAGCGCGCGGTTGTCCGCGTACTGCAGCACCGGGAAGTACGACGGGAAATGCAGCGTGAATTTCCAGCCTGCCTTGTCGTCCTTCTGCGCGGCTTCGCGGGCGGCCTCGATCGCGTCGCCGGGCAGGCCGGCCAGCTCGGCTTCGTCGGTGACGAAGTACGCGTACGCGTTGGTCGCGTCGAGCACGTGATCGGAGAACGCCTTCGACAGCGCGGCTTGCTGTTCCTGCAGTTCGGCGAAGCGCGGCTTCTGGTCCTCGGGCAACTCGGCGCCCGACAGGCGGAAGTCGCGCAGCGCGTTGTCGAGGATCTTCTTGCGCTCGGCGGACAGCGTCGCGTATTCGGCGCTCGCGGCGATCGCCTTGTACTTTTCGTACAGCGCGAGATTCTGGCCGACACTCGACCAGAACTCGGTCACGCGCGGCAGGTTTTCACCGTAGGCGGCGCGCAGTTCGGGCGTGTCGGCGACCGCATTCAGGTGGCCGACGATGCCCCAGGCGCGGCCGAGCGGCTCCGTGGCCTGCTCGACCGTCTCGACGACGGCGGCCCAGGTCGACGGCGTGTCGCTCGCGCTCGCCGCTTCGACTGCGCGGCTGGCGGCATCGAGCAGCGTGTCGAGCGCGGGCGTCACGTGTTCCGGGCGGATCTCGCCGAAACGGGGCAGGCCGGAGAAGTCGAGGAGCGGGTTGGTGTTGGCGCTGGCGGACATTGAGACTCCCTGTCTGTTGCCGGATGAACCGGGGTGAAAAGGGTGAGGCGCGATGAAGCGGCGCCCGATACCGACATTATTGGGGCGCATCGTGCGCTTTCCAATCGTTAGTTTCTAATGACGCGATTGACGCGGGGTCGGATGGGGGCGGCCGGCGAGGCGCGACGGGCATCCGGCGGCCGGCGAGGCGCGACGGGCATCCGGCGACCGGCGCGGGCGACCGGCATGCGGGTGACCGGCGACGCGCGTCGGGCGTGCCGGCCGGCGCGATGCAGCCGTGCGATGCGGCTGGCGAGGCGCCGGCGCACGGCACCGCGCGCCGGCTGAGCGGATGGCGCGTCAGGCTGCGGCGGCAGCCGCGCGCTCGGCGGATTCGATCGTGTTGATCAGCAGCATCGTGATCGTCATCGGGCCGACGCCGCCCGGCACCGGCGTGATGTAGCCGGCGACTTCCTTCACGCCCGCGAAATCGACGTCGCCGCACAGCTTGCCCGCGTCGTCGCGGTTCATGCCGACGTCGATCACCGTCGCGCCCGGCTTCACCATGTCGGCGGTCAGGATGTTGCGCTTGCCGACCGCGGCGACCACGATGTCGGCCTCGCGCGTATGTGCGGCGAGGTCGCGCGTCTTGCTGTGGCAGATCGTCACGGTCGCGCCGGCGTCGAGCAGCATCATCGCCATCGGCTTGCCGACGATGTTCGAGCGGCCGATCACGACCGCGTTCGCGCCCTGCAGCGCGATGCCGTGCGCTTCGAACATCTTCATCACGCCGTACGGCGTGCACGGGCGGAACAGCGGCTTGCCGGTCATCAGCGCGCCCGCGTTCGCGACGTGAAAGCCGTCGACGTCCTTCTCCGGCGCGATCGCCTCGATCACCTTGTGGCTGTCGATATGCGCGGGCAGCGGCAGCTGGACGAGGATCCCGTGGATCTTCGGGTCACGGTTCAGCGCGTCGATGCGTGCGAGCAGGTCGGCTTCCGACAGCGTGGCCGGGTACGCCTCCTTCAGCGAGAAGAAACCGTTGTCCTCGCACGCCTTGATCTTGTTGCGCACGTAGACTTCGCTCGCCGGGTTCGCGCCGACGAGGATCACCGCGAGACCAGGCTGGTGGCCGCGTGCGGTCAGCGCGGCGGCGCGTTCGGCGGCCTGGGCGCGCAAGGTCTTCGAAAGGGCGTTGCCGTCGATGAGGAGGGCTGTCATGGTGGTGGGTCCTGCCGGGAAGTTGGAATGCGGGCGTACGACACGCGAAGCGCCGTAGCAAAGCACGTAATTATACCGGTCGCCTGCTGTCGTCCGACAGCGAATCAACGGAAAGCGTCATGGCCGCGGCGTGCGTGCGCCGGGAGGAACGGCCGCCGCCGCGCGAGTGGGCCGCATCGCGCGGGGCGGCAAATACCGGTGGCGGGCCGGACGGCCGGGGCGGGCCGCGCCGCCGCGGCCGGAGAACCCGCTCAGGCCTGCTTCTTCGACAGCGCGAGGCGCAGCAGGTCGGCCACCGTGTTGACGTTGAGCTTTTCCATGATGTTCGCGCGGTGCGCCTCGACCGTCTTGATGCTGATGCCGAGGTCGTCGGCGATCTGCTTGTTCAGGCGGCCCGCGATGATCCGCTCGAGCACCTGCTGCTCGCGCGCGGTCAGCTTCGACAGGCGTTCGCTCGCGGCGCGCTGCTCCTGGACGCTCTTGCTCTCGCTTCGGGCCTTGTCGAGCATCCGCTCGACGAGCTTGCGCAGCTCGGCTTCGTCGAACGGTTTCTCGATAAAGTCCATCGCTCCCTTTTTCATCGTCGACACGGCCATCGGCACGTCGCCGTGGCCGGTCTGCTGCGCCGGCTGGTACGCATCGAGGAACTGCTCGGCGCTCGAGAAGCATTGCACGCGATAGCCGTTCGCCTCCAGCAGCCAGCGCAGCGAGTCCCGTACGGCCTCGTCGTCGTCGACGACAAAGACGGTTTCCTGAGTGGTGGTGACAGGGCTATTCATAGTTCTCCCGTAACGGTATGTGATGCCGATGCCTCGCGCCCCCCTTGGCCGAGATCAGCGGGTTCCCCAATGGGCAGGCTGCAGTGGAACGTCGCGCCGGAAATGCGGCCATCCGGCTCGACGTTGTTGACCACCCACAGACGCCCCCGATGCGATTCGATGATCGAACGGCAGATGTTCAGCCCCATGCCCATGCCGTCGGACTTGGTGCTGTAAAACGGTTCGAACAGGCGCTCGGCGGTCGCTTCGTCGACGCCCGGGCCCTGGTCGATCACACGGATGTCGACGAAGCCCGCATCGAGGTCGGCGACGACGCGGATCACGCCGTCCACCGACGCCGGCTTCACGTCGGCCATCGCCTCGGCTGCGTTCTTCATCAGGTTCACGAGCACCTGCTCGATCAGCACGGGGTCGACATAAATAATAGGCATTCTTGCGAGGATTTCCGTGACGATCCGGATCCTGCGCTTCCTGGCCTCGATTTCGGCGAGCCCGACCGCGTCGGCGACGATGTCCGCGACCCGCGCCGGTTGGCGTTTCGGCTCGCTGCGCTTCACGAATTCGCGGATCCGCTTGACGATCATCCCCGCGCGCAGCGCCTGCTGCGCGGTCTTCTCCAGCGCCGGCTGCAGCGTCTCCGGCGTGCCGCGGCCGCTCTTCACGAGCGCGAGCGTGCCCGAGCAGTAGTTGTTGATCGCGGCGAGCGGCTGATTCAATTCGTGAGCAATCGACGACGCCATTTCACCCATCGTCATCAATCGGCTCGTGAACTGCAGCTTTTCTTCCTGCTGGTGCGCGAGTTCCTGCGCCTTCTTGCGGGTCGTGATGTCGGTCGCGATCTGCATCTGCGCGAGGTGGCCGTCCACCCACTGGATGTACTGGCGGCGCACCTCGAACCACTTCTGGATGCTCTCGACGTACACCTCCTGCGCGTCGGCCGTGCTGCTCGTCAGCGCCGCGGCCGGCAGGCCCGCGAACGCGTCGACCATGTCGATCGAGTCGGACGACGCCTGTGCGCGGTCGAAGCCGCCGCCCGACAGCTCCAGGTGGCCGTCCGGGCGAATGCCGAACAGGTGGCGGTAGTAGCGGTTCGCGAACAGCAGCTCGGCTTCGTCGGCGGCGAGCACCGACACCGCGGCGTCGAGGCTTTCGAGCACCGTCGTGAAGCGTTCGTGCGCGGCCGCGAGCTCTTCCCGCGCGCGCTTCGGCTCGGTGATGTCGGTCATCGACGACATCCAGCCGGTCTGGCGGCCCGAACTGTCGATCAGCGGCGACACGTACAGGCGTGCATGGAACAACGTGCCGTTCTTGCGCCGCACGCGCAGCTCGAAGCCCGAACTCGGCGCCTTGCCGCGCAGCGTCATGTCGAGCTGGCGCTGCATTTCCGGGTACGCGTCGCGCGGCCAGTACGGGAACGGCGCGACCTTGCCGACGAGGTCGGTCTCGTCCCAGCCGGTCATCCGGCAGAACGCGGGGTTCACGTGCGTGATGCGGCCGTGCATGTCGAGCACGCGCATGCCGATCAGCACCGAGTTCTCCATCGCGCGGCGGAAGAACGCTTCCGCGTACAGCGCCTGCTGCGCCTCGAAGCGCTGGCGCGTGTGCTTCCACAGGCTCCAGAGGCTCCACAGCACGAAGCACGACAGCCCGGCGACGAGCCACACGAGCGTGTTGTTGGTCAGGTTCGTGAGCTGCGGGAACGCATACACGCGCACCGTCAGCCCCTGGCCGGGCGGGTCGAGCGGCAGGTCGTAGTGGGAATCGCGCGGCAGGCGCGGGCGCGTCGACGTGGACGACAGTTCGCGATTGTTCGAGTCGGTGATCGAGATCTTGTACTTCGACGACAGTTCCTGCGGGATGTCGTGCTTCAGGATCCCTTCGACGGAGAACACCGCGGCGATCGAGCCGAGATATTCGCGGTCGCCGCGCATCACGGGCGTCTGCAGCGTGATGAAGCCGTTGCCGAAGTCGTCGTAGATCAGCGGAGAATAGGCCTGGCGGCGCGTGCTGCGCGCCTCGTCGTACGCGCCGCGCACGGCGTCCTGCAGCTGCGCGTCGCCGGGCTTCGCGAGCCGCTGGCCGAGCAGCGGCGGATGCACGGCCGGCCAGCGCTGCACGCCCGGCGCCGTGTACCAGTTCAGGTAGAGGATTTCCGGATGCGTCTGCATCACGTCCGCGACGGCCATCTGGAACGCGTTCTGGTCGAGGCGGCCGGACGCGAGGTCGCGCGACAGCGCCTGCAACTGTTCCTGCGCGCCCGTCATCGACAGGCGGATCTGCTGCTGGGCCCACGCGACGTTGCGAAAGAGGGTGTCTTCCTGCTGCTGCTGTTCGCGCCGGTTCAGGCTCCACAGGATCAGGCTCATCACCACGAGGAACACCAGGATCGACAGCAGCGGCGTCAGCAAATAGGAGTTGGACCACCACGGTCCGTGGTGCCAACGGGACGGCTGCGACTCCGCCGGCGGGCCCGGCGGTCGCGCCGAGCGTGCGAAAAGCCGATCGGTCAACATGGCAGGATTGTAGCGCAGCGCAATACATGGAAAACCGGTACCGGATATGTTGAACGGAAACGGTTTTGTTCCGACGAGACGGGCCGCGGAGCCCCGAAATATGGGTGCAGCGCAGCAATATTCCGCATTACGAGAAAAGATCTCACAATTCGAAAATTGTGTTGCGCGGGGCCGTCCACGCTCATTACAATCCGTCGGAGCTTGCCCGCAGCCGGTCGCGTCGCGTCGTCTGCATGAGAGCGATCCTCACATTCCAGGACCCAGGAGACGAGAATGTCCGCTGTACCGAACGAAGTGATGAAATATGTCGCCGCCGAACGTGACGACGACCCGCAAGAAACCGTCGAGTGGCTGGAGTCGCTCGATGGCGTGATCTCCTCCGTGGGCACCGGCCGTGCGCATTACCTGATCGAAAAGCAGATCGAATTCGCGCGCATGCACGGCGAGCACCTGCCGTTCTCCGCCAATACCCCGTACATCAACACGATTCCGCTCGAAGCCCAGGCGAAGATTCCGGGCGACCAGGACATCGAGCACCGCATCCGTTCGTACACGCGCTGGAACGCGCTGGCGATGGTGCTGCGCGCAGGCAAGGACACGAACGTCGGCGGCCACATCGCGTCGTTCGCATCGGCCGCGACGCTCTATGACGTCGGCTACAACCACTTCTGGCACGCCGCGTCCGACCAGCACGGCGGCGATCTCGTGTTCGTGCAGGGCCACTCGTCGCCGGGCGTGTACTCGCGCGCGTTCCTGCTCGGTCGCCTGAAGGAAGAGCAGCTCGACAACTTCCGCCAGGAAGTCGACGGCAAGGGCATCTCGTCGTACCCGCACCCGTGGCTGATGCCGGACTTCTGGCAGTTCCCGACCGTGTCGATGGGCCTCGGCCCGATCATGGCGATCTACCAGGCGCGCTTCATGAAGTACCTGGAGTCGCGCGGCATCGCGAAGACGGAAGGCCGCAAGGTGTGGGCGTTCCTCGGCGACGGCGAGACGGACGAGCCGGAATCGCTCGGCGCGATCGGCATGGCGAGCCGCGAGAAGCTCGACAACCTGGTATTCGTGATCAACTGCAACCTGCAGCGTCTGGACGGCCCGGTGCGCGGCAACGGCAAGATCATCCAGGAACTCGAATCGGAATTCCGCGGCGCCGGCTGGAACGTGATCAAGGTCATCTGGGGCAGCCGCTGGGATGCGCTGTTCGCGCGCGACAAGTCGGGCGCGCTGATGCGCCGCATGATGGAATGCGTCGACGGCGAATACCAGACGTACAAGTCGGAGTCGGGCGCGTACGTTCGCGAACACTTCTTCAACTCGCCTGAACTGAAGGCGCTCGTCGCCGACTGGTCGGACGACGACATCTGGGCGCTGAACCGCGGCGGTCACGATCCGCACAAGATCTACGCGGCGTTCCACGAAGCCACGAACACGAAGGGCGCGCCGACCGTCATCCTCGCGAAGACCATCAAGGGCTACGGGATGGGCGAGTCGGGCCAGGCGATGAACATCACGCACCAGCAGAAGAAGCTGCCGGTCGAGCAACTGAAGAAGTTCCGTGACCAGTTCCGCCTGCCGATCACCGACGAGCAGATCGCCGACGTGCCGTACCTGAAGTTCGAGGAAGGCTCGAAGGAACTCGAATACATGCGCCAGAAGCGCATGGACCTCGGCGGCTACCTGCCGCACCGCCGCGAGAAGGCGACGTCGCTGCCGGTGCCGGCGCTCGACGCGTTCGAGCCGCTCTTGAAGGGCACGGGCGAAGGCCGCGAGATCTCGACGACGATGGCGTTCGTGCGGATCCTGAACATCCTGCTGAAGGACAAGGCGCTCGGCAAGCGCGTCGTGCCGATCGTCCCGGACGAATCGCGTACGTTCGGCATGGAAGGCCTGTTCCGCCAGATCGGTATCTGGAACCAGGAAGGCCAGAAGTACGTGCCGGAAGATTCCGACCAGCTGATGTTCTACAAGGAATCGCAGACCGGCCAGATCCTGCAGGAAGGCATCAACGAAGCAGGCGGCATGTGCGACTGGATCGCGGCGGCGACGTCGTATTCGACGCACGGCGAGATCATGGTGCCGTTCTACATCTTCTATTCGATGTTCGGCTTCCAGCGGATCGGCGATCTCGCCTGGGCCGCGGGCGACATGCGTTCGCGCGGCTTCCTGCTGGGCGGCACCGCGGGCCGTACGACGCTGAACGGCGAGGGCCTGCAGCACGAAGACGGTCACTCGCTGCTGTGGGCGGCATCGGTGCCGAACTGCGTGAGCTACGACCCGACGTTCGGCTATGAACTCGCGGTGATCATCCAGGACGGCCTGCGCCGCATGGTGCAGGACCAGGAAGACGTGTACTACTACATCACGGTGATGAACGAGAACTACGAGCACCCGGCGATTCCGCAGGGCGAGCACGTGGCGGCCGACATCATCAAGGGCATGTATGCGTTCAAGAAGGCCGACGCCGACAAGAAGGCGCCGCGCGTGCAGTTGCTCGGCGCGGGCACGATCTTCAACGAAGTGATCGCCGCCGCCGAGCTGCTGAAGAACGACTGGGGCGTCGCCGCCGACCTGTGGAGCGTGCCGAGCTTCACCGAACTCGCGCGCGAAGGTCACCAAGTCGAGCGCTGGAACCTGCTCCATCCGACCGAGGAGCGTCGCCTGTCGCACGTGCAGAAGTGCCTGAAGGACACGCAGGGCCCGGTCATCGCGTCGACCGACTACGTCCGTGCGCTGGTCGACCAGATCCGCGGCCAGATCGATCGCCGCTTCGTCGTGCTGGGTACCGACGGCTTCGGTCGTTCGGACACCCGCGAGAAGCTGCGTCACTTCTTCGAAGTCGACCGTCACTGGGTCACCGTCGCCGCGCTCAACGCGCTGGCCGACGAAGGCACGATCGAGCGCAAGGTGGTCGCGGACGCGATCGCCAAGTACAACCTCGATCCGTCCAAGCCCAACCCGATGACCGTTTAACGCACACGCCGTGTGATGCCGCGCGTCGCTCCCGCGAGGAGCGCGCGCGGCCATGGAGACAGAAACAGATGAGTCAAGCGATCGAAGTGAAGGTGCCGGATATCGGCGATTACAAGGACGTGCCGGTCATCGAGATCGGCGTGAAGGTGGGCGATACGGTCGAGCCCGAGCAGTCGCTCGTCACGCTCGAGTCGGACAAGGCGACGATGGACGTCCCGAGCCCGGTCGGCGGTGTCGTGAAGGAAATCAAGGTCAAGGTCGGCGATTCCGTGTCGGAAGGCTCGCTGATCATCCTGCTCGAAGGCGGCGCAGGCGCGCAGGCGAACGGCGCGGCCGCGCCGGCCGCGGCACCGGCTTCGGCCCCGGCAGCAGCGCCGGCACCGGCCGCCGCAGCGCCCGCTGCCGCGCCGGCCGCCTCCGGCGGCACGCTCGAAGTGAAGGTGCCCGACATCGGCGACTACAAGGACGTGCCGGTGATCGAGATCGGCGTGAAGGTCGGCGACACGGTCGAGAAGGAACAGTCGCTCGTCACGCTCGAATCGGACAAGGCGACGATGGACGTGCCGAGCCCGGCCGCCGGCGTCGTGAAGGACATCAAGGTCAAGGTGGGCGATTCGGTGTCGGAAGGCACGCTGATCGTGCTGCTCGAAGCCGCAGGCGCACCGGCTGCCGCCGCACCGCAGGCGAGCGCACCGGCGCCGGCCGCGGCTGCCCCGGCGCCCGCCGCTGCACCGGCGCCCGCGAAGGCTGCGCCGGCACCGGCTGCCGCCGCGCCGGCTGCCGCACCGTCGGGTGAATACCGCGCGAGCCACGCATCGCCGTCGGTCCGCAAGTTTGCGCGCGAACTCGGCGTCGATGTCGCACGCGTGCAGGGTTCGGGTCCGAAGGGCCGCATCACGAAGGAAGACGTCACCGGTTTCGTGAAGGGCGTGATGACGGGCCAGCGCGCGGCGCCGGCCGCGGCAGCCGCGCCGGCAGGCGGCGGCGAGCTGAACCTGCTGCCCTGGCCGAAGGTCGACTTCTCGAAGTTCGGCCCGTTCGAGGCGAAGCCGCTGTCGCGCATCAAGAAGATTTCGGGCGCGAACCTGCATCGCAACTGGGTGATGATCCCGCACGTCACGAACAACGACGAAGCGGACATCACCGAGCTCGAAGCGCTGCGCGTGCAACTGAACAAGGAACACGAAAAGGCGGGCGTGAAGTTCACGATGCTCGCGTTCGTGATCAAGGCGGTCGTCGCCGCGCTGAAGAAATTCCCGACCTTCAACGCGAGCCTCGACGGCGACAACCTCGTGTTCAAGCAGTACTTCCACGTCGGTTTCGCGGCCGATACGCCGAACGGCCTCGTCGTGCCGGTGATCCGCGATGCGGACAAGAAGGGCCTCGTCGACATCGCGAAGGAAATGAGCGACCTGTCGAAGGCCGCGCGCGAAGGCAAGCTGAAGCCGGACCAGATGCAGGGCGGCTGCTTCTCGATCTCGTCGCTCGGCGGGATCGGCGGGACGAACTTCACGCCGATCATCAACGCGCCGGAAGTGGCGATCCTCGGGTTGTCGCGCGGCCAGATGAAGCCGGTGTGGGACGGCAAGCAGTTCGTGCCGCGGCTCATGCTGCCGCTGTCGCTGTCGTATGACCATCGTGTCATCGATGGCGCGGAAGCCGCGCGGTTCAATGCGTATCTCGGAGCGTTGCTCGGGGATTTCCGTCGCATCATTCTTTGATGAGCGTGGGAGTGGCTCGCGGGGGCGTGGGTTTGTTTTTGGTTATCCACGTCTTTTCGTTGAACCTGTTTCGCTAACGGTCTATTAGCGTCGCCCCTGCGCGGGGCGGCGGTCACTTTTCTTTGTCTTCCAAAGAAAAGTAACCAAAAGAAAGGCGCGTCCTTGGGCGGACGGCAAAGGTGGTCCTGCCCAGGCTCGCGTGCTTTTGTCAGGCCGTAGCCGTTGTTGGGTTCTCTCGCGGGGTCCTCCCCCTCTGTCTGCAGTCAATCAAGAAGGGGACAGTCATGAGTCTCATCGAAGTCAAGGTTCCGGATATCGGCGATTTCAGCGGCGTCGATGTCATCGAAGTCAACGTCAAACCCGGCGACGTGATCGAAAAAGAGCAAACGCTCATCACGCTCGAATCCGATAAAGCCTCCATGGAAGTGCCCAGCGACATCGCCGGCACCGTCAAGGAAGTCAAGGTCAAAGCCGGCGAGAAAGTCTCGCAAGGCACCGTCATCGCCATCGTCGAAGCCTCGGCAGGCGCAGCCGCACCCGCGCCCGCGAAAGCCCCCGAAGCGCCGAAGCCCGCAGCAGCCGCACCCGCTCCGGCCGCAGCCGCGCCGGCGCCCGCGCCGCAAGCCGGCAGCTACAGCGGCGCCGCCGACATCGAATGCGACATGCTCGTGCTCGGCGCCGGCCCCGGCGGCTACTCGGCCGCGTTCCGCGCCGCCGACCTCGGCATGAAGACCGTACTCGTCGAACGCTATTCGACGCTCGGCGGCGTCTGCCTGAACGTCGGTTGCATCCCGTCGAAGGCGTTGCTGCATACGTCGCTCGTCGTCGAGGAAGCCGCGGCGCTCGCGTCGCACGGCATCACGTTCGGCAAGCCGGAAGTCGATCTCGACAAGCTGCGCGACTTCAAGGGCGGCGTCGTCAAGAAACTGACGACGGGCCTCGCCGGCATGGCGAAGGCGCGCAAGGTCGAAGTGGTCACCGGCGTCGGCGCGTTCGTCGATCCGTTCCACATGGAAGTGCAGGGCGAAAACGGCAAGAAGGTCGTCAAGTTCAAGCAGGCGATCATCGCCGCGGGCTCGCAGGCCGTGAAGCTGCCGTTCATGCCGGAAGACCCGCGCGTCGTCGATTCGACGGGCGCGCTCGAACTGCGCCAGTTGCCCAAGCGCATGCTCGTGATCGGCGGCGGCATCATCGGCCTCGAAATGGCGACGGTCTACTCGACGCTCGGCGCCGAGATCGACGTCGTCGAAATGATGGACGGCCTGATGATGGGCGCCGACCGCGATCTCGTGAAGGTCTGGGAAAAGTACAACGCGAAGCGCTTCGGCAACGTGATGCTGAAGACCAAGACGGTCGGCGCGGAAGCGAAGGAAGACGGCATCTACGTGAAGTTCGAGGGCGAAAAGGCGCCGGCGGAAGCGCAGCGCTACGACCTCGTGCTCGTCGCGGTGGGCCGCAGCCCGAACGGCAAGAAGATCGGTGCCGACAAGGCCGGCGTCGCGGTCACGGATCGCGGCTTCATCGACGTCGACAAGCAGATGCGCACGAACGTGCCGCACATCTTCGCGATCGGCGACGTCGTCGGCCAGCCGATGCTCGCGCACAAGGCCGTGCACGAAGGCCACGTCGCCGCGGAAGCCGCGCACGGCGAGAAGGCGTACTTCGACGCGCTGCAGATCCCGTCGGTGGCGTACACCGATCCGGAAGTGGCGTGGGCCGGCAAGACCGAAGACCAGTGCAAGGCCGAAGGCATCAAGTACGGCAAGGCCGTGTTCCCGTGGGCCGCTTCGGGCCGCGCGATCGCGAACGGCCGCGACGAAGGCTTCACGAAGCTGATCTTCGACGAGGAAACCCATCGCGTGATCGGCGGTGCGATCGTCGGCCTGAACGCGGGCGACCTGATCAGCGAAGTGTGTCTCGCGGTCGAGATGGGCGCGGACGCGGAAGACATCGGCAAGACGATCCATCCGCACCCGACGCTCGGCGAATCGGTCGGCATGGCCGCCGAGCTGTACGAAGGCGTCTGTACGGACCTGCCGCCGCAACGCAAGAAGTAACGCGATCGGCACGGCCGGCCACGCGCCGGCCACGAAAAAACGCCGCCGCTCGGGTAAACCGGGCGGCGGCGTTTTCTTTTGTATAGTGCGCGACGGGCTCGATCGTGGCGGATCGTTGCCGCCCGCACGCATTCTTCCGGCGCCAGAAACGAAAAAGCCGCGCTGGGCGCGGCTCTTTCAGGAGCAGGGGACGCTTACGCGGCCGGCTTGCTCGAACGACGTGCGGCAGCGGCGGTGGCAGCCTTCGTTGCGACGGCAGCAGCGGCGTTGAAGTTCGTTTCAGCGATTTCCACCGCTTGCTTCGTGGCCTTCTGAACCGTTTCGTACGTGGTGTTCGCAGCGTTCAGTGCCGACTTCAGGGCGGCGACAGCCGTTTCCGAACCGGCCGGGGCGTTCTTCGCGACGTTGTCGACGAGTGCCTGGACCTTCTTGTTCTGCTCTTCGAATTGCGCTTCGGCGACCTTCGCGAACTCGGCTTGCGTCGACGATGCGATTTCGTACAGGTGACGGCCGTACGACAGCACCTTTTCCGCGACCGGCTGCGACAGGCTCGCCTGCAGCGCGATCAGTTCCTGCGCGTCCTTCACCGACAGCAGGCGCTGTGCGTTTTCCTGGCTCTCGGTCAGCGTCGACTTCACGACTTGCAGGTTGAGTTCGATCAGCTTTTCGACGCCTTCGAATGCCTTGGTCGTCAGACCGAACAGGCTTTCGAGGTTGGCTTTCTGGGCGGCGGCGATTTGCTCGGGGGTCAGCAAGGACATGTCAGGCTCCTGAAAAGCGATCGCGTCGATCGCAGGATAAAGGGCACTACGCTGGGGAACTTCGGCGCCGCGGTGCTTTGTGCAACGCAGCAATGAGGCCTATTTTAGGGCAGCGCGCACGGATGTCAAGCACTTTTTGTGCGTTGCACAATCGCGACAAATTATCGATAAAACAACGAGTTATCGCGGTCGTTCGGAATCGGTTTCAGGCGTGTTCCCACATGGTGCGCACGACGGCGGGGCAAGCGCGCCGCACCATGATCATGCGCAGGTAAACCTGACAGGCCCATGGAACGTTATCCTTCTGTTCCTGTCGAAAAACGCGCCGTTTCGATGCGCGTGCCGTGGCGACGTGCCGCCGCCACGGTCGAGACCGGCGCCTTTGGCACGCCGAGCACCGGATACGTACTTTCCCCGCTTTAAATCGCCTCCGAAGTGACGTTATCTCAATTAACCGTGCGGTAATCGGGAGACGGGCGCTGTCGGGCAGTGCCTTCCATCGATTTTTTCGATGGGAGCGGAAGGGTCGATTGGCCTGAGGTTGGCCGACTCTTACATTCCGGTTTAAAGACGATCGGTAAGTGCCTAATATTGCTCTTTTTTTCAGCTTTAACTACACTTGCGGAAACCTCCCGCCCGCTTTGTCCAGACCCCAATGAAAGCCGAATCGTTTTCACCGCGCAGATTGTTGCAGAGCATGACGCTCGGCACCGCTGTGTCGGTCGCAGTCGCGTTGCTGGCGACCACCGCGACCATCACGCCTGCTGACGCCTTCGCCGCCACTGCGAAGACCCAAGCCGCCAAGAAAAAGGCCGTCGCTCCTGCTTCGTCAGCGAAGAAGAAGTCGGCCAGGGCGACGTCCGACAAATCCGCCAAGGTCGCCGAGGCCGATGCGCCGCGCGCGAAAGCGTCGCGCAAGCGCGTGACGCTCGCGGCGAACAACCTGCATGGCGGCCATCGCGGCGCGGTGCGCAAGGTCGCGTTCCAGCCGCGCCGTCCGACGGTCGGCCAGGCGTTCGGCCTGCACGACACGCCCGACGCGCTCGCGCTGCGCTCGAGCGTCGCGTACGTCGTCGACCAGAATTCCGGCGAGCCGCTGTTCGACAAGAATTCGCACGCGGTCGTGCCGATCGCGTCGATCTCGAAGCTGATGACGGCAATGGTCGT
Source organism: Burkholderia sp. BCC0044 (assembly GCF_902832955.1). Taxonomy (NCBI): domain Bacteria; kingdom Pseudomonadati; phylum Pseudomonadota; class Betaproteobacteria; order Burkholderiales; family Burkholderiaceae; genus Burkholderia; species Burkholderia sp. BCC0044. The sequence continues at coordinate 100,477 of NZ_CADFDO010000001.1, forward strand.
GCTCGACTCGAAGTCGCCGATGACCGATTCGCTCGAAGTCACCGACGAAGACCGCGACTACGAGAAGGGCACGGGCTCGCGCCTGTCGGTCGGCTCGGTGCTGTCACGCGAGGACATGCTGCACATCGCGCTGATGGCGTCGGAAAACCGCGCGGCGGCAGCGCTGTCGCGCTACTACCCGGGCGGCCGTCCGGCGTTCATCGCGGCGATGAACGCGAAGGCGAAGGCGCTCGGGATGACCGACACGCACTTCGAGAATTCGACCGGGCTGTCGAGCTCGAACGTGTCGAGCGCGCGCGACCTCGTGAAGATGGTCAATGCGGCGTACCAGTACCCGATGATCCGCCAGTTCTCGACCGATCGCACCTACGAGGTGTACACGGGCAAGCGCAACCTGGTCTACAACAGCACCAACGCGCTGATCCGCGGCAACGGCTCGTGGGACATCGGCCTGCAGAAGACGGGCTTCATCAACGAAGCGGGCGAATGCCTGGTGATGCAGGCGACGATCCACGGCCGGCCGATGGTGATGGTGCTGCTCGATTCGTTCGGCAAGTACTCGCGCTTCGCCGACGCATCGCGTCTGCGCAACTGGCTCGATGCCGGCGGCGGCGAACGCCTGACGGCGGCCAACACGCCGGCTGGCGGCACCTGATCGTGTGCGGCGGTTCGCCGCCGTACCGCGCCGGTCGCTGCAACGAAAAAGCCCCGCAATCGCGGGGCTTTTTTTGTCCGGCGAAACCGAAACCGGGCGCGGAACCGGAACGACGGCGCGGCTTACGCTTGCCGCTGCAGCCCGTCCACGTCCTTCTCCGGCGCCGGCCGGTAGCCGAGCGATTCCGAGATGGTGAGCGCCGTCCGGCTCAACTGGCCGAGCCACGCGTCCTGCAGCCGGTCGGCCGGCGCCGACAGCGACAGCCCCGCGACGAGCTTGCCCGAATCGTCGTAGATGCCGGCCGCGATACAGCGCACGCCAAGCTCGAGTTCCTCGTTGTCGCGCGCGCACGATTGCTGGCGGACGATCGTCAGCTCGCGCTCGAGTTTTGCGATATCGGTGATGCTGTTCTGCGTATGGCCGGACAGCCCCGTGCGCGTCGCATACGCACGCACGCGCGACGTTTCGTCGGCCGCGAGGAACAGCTTGCCGACCGACGTGAGGTGCAGCGGCGCGCGGCCGCCGATCGCGCGGACGACCTGCATCCCCGAGCGCTCGGAATACGCGCGCTCGATGTAGACGATCTCGTCGCCCTGGCGCACCGACAGGTTCACGGTCTGCCCGGTGAGGCGGTGCAGCTCGCGCATCGGCATCAGCGCCGCGTCGCGCACCGACAGGCGCGCCTTCACGAGATTGCCGAGCTCGAGCAGCCGCATGCCGAGGCGGTAGGTGCCGGGATCGGAGCGGTCGACGAGGCGGCAGGTCACCATGTCGTTGAGGATGCGGTGCGCGGTCGACGGGTGCAGTTCCGTGCGCTGCGCAAGTTCCTTCAGGCTGACGGGGTCGCTGTGCGCGGCGAGCGCGTCCAGCAACCGCATCATGCGTTCGATCACCTGGATCGACGTTTTTGAATCCGGGGTGGGTTGGCTCATGTCGGGGGGAGGAATCGGTTGACGCGTCAAGCGGTGTTGGATCGATTGTATCTCGTATCGTGAAAAAAGCGAACGCCGTTCGAGGAAGTCCTCGTTTCGCGCACCGCGGGCTTGCGTGCGGGCCGGCGTTGGTCTTGCCAGCCAAACGTCGGATAATGAGAGCCGTTTTCTCGAAGGAGCACGTATGCGAGTCGGTTTGTTCGTGACCTGCCTGGTCGACCTGATGCGCCCCGAAATCGGCTTTTCGGCGCTCAAGCTGATTCGCGACGCCGGCTACGAGGTGATCGTGCCGCCCGCGCAGACCTGTTGCGGCCAGCCGGCCTACAACTCGGGCGACCGCGCGCTCGCGCGCGACCTCGCGGAGAAGACGCTGCGCGAGTTCGAGTCATTCGATTACGTCGTCGCGCCATCGGGTTCGTGCGGCGGGATGATCCGCGCGCACTACGGCGACCTGTTCCGCGACGATCCCGAACTGATGGGGCGCTACACGCGGTTCCAGCAGAAAGTCCACGAACTGACCGATTTCCTCGCGAACGTCGCGAAGGTGTCGCTCGCGCCGGGCGAATTCGCCGGGCCGGTCACCTATCACGATTCGTGCTCGGGCCTGCGCGAGCTCGGCGTGAAGGCGCAGCCGCGCGCGCTGCTCGCGCAGCGGGGCGTCGCGGTGACCGAGATGAAGGACTGCGAGCACTGCTGCGGCTTCGGCGGCACGTTCTCGGTCAAGTACGGCGACATCTCGGCGGCCATCGCTGACGAAAAGTGCGCGAACGTACGCGCATCGGGCGCGGGCACCGTCGTGCTCGGCGATCTCGGCTGCATGCTGAACATCGAAGGGCGGTTGCGCCGCACCGGCGACCGCGACACGCGCGTGCTGCACGTCGCGCAGGTGCTGGCGGGCGACGTCTGACGCCCGGTTCCGCTCACTTTTCCCCCGATACCGCGATGCAAGTCCAATCGATGCATTTCAAGGCGCGTGCCGGCCAGAAGCTGGCCGACCAGCGCCTGCAGCAGAACCTGAAGAAGCTGTCGACGAAGTTCGTGTCCGCGCGCGCCGACGCGATGACCACGATCGACTTCCCGGCCACGCGCGCCGCGCTCAAGGCGCGCCGCAACCGCGCGCTGGAGAATCTCGACGTGTGGCTCGAGGCGTTCGAGCGCGAGGCGACGCGGCGCGGCACGACGGTGCTGTTCGCCGAAACGACCGCGGACGCCGCGCGGCTCGTGGCCGACATCGCGCGCCGGCACGACGTGAAGAAGGTCATCAAGACCAAGTCGATGGTGTCGGAGGAAATGCGCCTGAACGCGGTGCTCGCCGAGATGGGCGTGCAGTCGATCGAGACGGACCTCGGCGAATACATCCTGCAGATCAACGACAACGAGCCGCCGAGCCACATCATTGCGCCTGTCGTGCACAAGGACAAGGACGAGATCGCCGACCTGTTCGCGCGCACGCATCAGCGCGCGCGGCTCACCGAGATCCCGGACATGACGCGCGAGGCGCGCGAGGTGCTGCGCCCGCATTTCATGTCGGCCGACATGGGCGTGACGGGCGGCAACTTCGTGATCGCGGAAACGGGCTCGGTCGCGATCGTGACGAACGAAGGGAACGAGGGCATGTGCACGGTCATGCCGCGCGTGCATGTCGCGGTGACGGGCATCGAGAAGGTGCTGCCGACCCTCGAGGATCTCGCGACCGCGATGCGGCTGCTGCCGCGTTCCGCGACCGGGCAGAAGACGTCGAACTATTTCTCGCTGCTGACCGGGCCGCGCGGGCCGGGAGACGAAGACGGTCCCGAGCACAACTACGTGGTGCTCGTCGACGGCGGCCGCACGGGCCTGATCGGCGGCGAATTCCAGGAGATGCTGCGTTGCATCCGCTGCGGCGCGTGCATGAACCATTGCCCGGTGTACCAGAAGGTCGGCGGTCATGCGTACGGCTGGGTCTATCCGGGGCCGATGGGATCGGTGCTGACGCCGAGCTACGTCGGGCTCGACCGCACGCTCGACCTGCCGCAGGCGGCGACGCTGTGCGGCGAATGCGACAGCGTGTGCCCGGCCGGGATTCCGTTGTCGCACCTGTTGCGCACGCTGCGCGAGAAGCAGGTCGAGCGCCACCTGCGGCCGTGGCGCGAGCGCGCGGCGCTCGCCGCGTGGGGCTTCTTCGCCCGGCGGCCGATGCTGTATGCGCTGACGACGAAGCTCGCGGTGCGCGTCCTCGAACGGCTGGGCGGCGACGGCGGCATGCTGCGACGCCTGCCGATGATGGGCGGCTGGATGGATACGCGCGACATGCCGACACCGACTGGACGCACGTTCCGCGAGCTGTACGCGGCGTCGCAAAGTCATCTCGGCTGACACTGTTCAGCGGGCGGCAACAGTGCGTTCGCTATTTGCATATTTATCTCGATAGATGCGGTCTATAGAATGTCGTCTGTAGTCCCCGGAATTGGGTTTCGGGGTACGAGGTCAACGAGGTCCGCATCATGAAAAAGACAATATCGATGTACTGGCCGCTGGCAATCGTGGTTCCGCTGGCAGCGGTTGCCTATCTGCATGCGATGGCCGGTGCGCCGTCGCGCGGCCCGCTCGCGGTTCACCAGGCGTCCGCCGAACTGGCGCGCGCGGTGTCGTTCGGGCTGGTCGGCGACGCGGCGCAGCCGCTGCCGGCGGCGTCCGGCGACATGGCGCTCGCGGTGCCGAAGGCGCTGTAAGGCAGGGCGCCGTCGCTTTGCGCGGCGGCGCGATTTCGGTCGCCTTTGTATAATGGCGTGTTCTTCTCCCACGCGGTCCGCCGCGGCTTTTCGATAGTGCGATGACCCGCGTTGCGATCTGTTTCGTCTGTCTCGGCAATATCTGCCGTTCGCCCACCGCGGAGGGTGTGATGCGCCACCAGGTCGACGCGGCCGCGCTGGCCGACCGGATCGCGATCGATTCGGCCGGCACCGGCGACTGGCACGTGGGCGAGCCGCCCGACGCGCGTGCGCAGGCGGCGGCCAGCAGCCGCGGCTACGATCTGTCGGCGCTGCGCGCGCGACAGGTGAGCGCGGCGGATTTCGAGCAGTTCGATCTGCTGCTCGCGATGGACGAAGCGAATCTCGCCGAGCTGCGCCGCCGCTGCCCGCCGCAGTATCGCGACAAGGTGTGCCTGCTGATGGAATTCGCGCCGGGCGCGACCGAAACCGAAGTGGCCGATCCGTATTTCGGCGGCGCGCAGGGCTTCGAGCAGGTGCTCGACCAGGTCGAGCGCGCCTGCGCGGGCCTGCTCGAGACGCTTCGGGCCCGCACGGAGCACTGATCACGCGGTATTCAGCGGTCTGCGAATACCCTTTCAAAGACATGGATACTTGACTAAAAACGTCAAATATTTATACTTGACCAAAATCGTCAAGATTGCAGTCCCCTAGACACCATGAGACTCACCACCAAAGGCCGTTTCGCCGTCACGGCGATGATTGACTTGGCACTGCGCCAGGAGCAGGGCCCGGTGACGCTTGCAGGCATCAGCCAGCGCCAGCGGATTTCGCTCTCGTATCTCGAACAGCTGTTCGGCAAGCTGCGCAGGCATGAAATCGTCGAATCCGTGCGCGGCCCGGGCGGCGGCTACAACCTCGCGCGTCGCGCGCAGGACGTCACCGTCGCCGACATCATCATCGCGGTCGATGAACCGCTCGACGCCACGCAGTGCGGCGGCAAAGGCACGTGCGACGGCTCGAAGCAGCCCGACGGCCATTGCATGACGCACGAGCTGTGGTCGACGCTGAACCAGAAGATGGTCGAATACCTCGATTCGGTGTCGCTGCAGGATCTCGTCGATCAGCAGCGCGCACGCGAGGGCGCGCCTGCGGTGCTGCGCGACCGTCGCACGCCGGAGCCCGTCGCCGCACCGGCCGAGCCCGTGCGCACGATGCCGCTCGGTCCCAATTCGGTGTTCAACATCGCGAGTTCGTGAGCGCGAAGGCGCCATACCCCATAACGCACATAGTCCCTGCACAGAATACCCGGAGCGACAGATGACCCAAGAGACTCTCCACCTGCCCATCTATATGGATTACAGCGCGACGACGCCCGTCGATCCGCGCGTGGTCGACAAGATGGTGCCGTACCTGCGCGAGCAGTTCGGCAACCCGGCGTCGCGCAGCCACGCTTACGGCTGGGACGCGGAGCGTGCGGTCGAGGAAGCGCGCGAACAGGTGGCCGCACTCGTGAACGCCGATCCGCGCGAGATCATCTGGACGTCGGGCGCCACCGAGTCGGACAACCTCGCGATCAAGGGCGCCGCGAACTTCTACAAGGGCAAGGGCAAGCACATCATCACGGTGAAGACCGAGCACAAGGCCGTGCTCGACACCTGCCGCGAGCTCGAGCGCGACGGTTTCGAAGTCACCTACCTCGACGTGAAGGACGACGGCCTGATCGACCTCGACGTGTTCAAGGCCGCGCTGCGCCCGGACACGATCCTCGTGTCGGTGATGCACGTGAACAACGAGATCGGCGTGATCCAGGACATCGAGACGATCGGTGAAATCTGCCGCGAGAAGGGCATCGTGTTCCACGTCGATGCCGCGCAGTCGACCGGCAAGGTCGGGATCGACCTTGCGAAGCTGAAGGTCGACCTGATGTCGTTCTCGGCACACAAGACCTACGGCCCGAAGGGCATCGGCGCGCTGTATGTGCGTCGCAAGCCGCGCGTGCGTATCGAAGCGCAGATGCACGGCGGCGGTCACGAGCGCGGCATGCGTTCGGGCACGCTGCCGACGCACCAGATCGTCGGCATGGGCGAGGCGTTCCGCATCGCGCGCGAGGAAATGGCGACCGAGAACGAGCGCATCCGCATGCTGCGCGACAAGCTGCTGCGCGGCCTGTCGCAGATCGAGGAAACCTACGTGAACGGCGACATGGATCAGCGTGTCCCGCACAACCTGAACATCAGCTTCAACTTCGTCGAAGGCGAGTCGCTGATCATGGCGATCAAGGACGTCGCGGTGTCGTCGGGTTCCGCGTGCACGTCGGCGTCGCTGGAGCCGTCGTACGTGCTGCGCGCGCTCGGCCGCAACGACGAGCTCGCGCACAGCTCGATCCGCTTCACGGTCGGCCGTTTCACGACGGAGCAGGAAGTCGACTTCGTGATCAACCTGCTGAACAGCAAGATCGCGAAGCTGCGCGAACTGTCGCCGCTCTGGGAAATGCACCAGGAAGGCATCGATCTGTCGACGATCGAATGGGCTGCACACTGATACCGCATTGAATACAACCGCGGGCGGATTGACGCACGCAGACGTAACGAGTCAAGGAGTCTGAGTCATGTCTTACAGCAACAAGGTTCTGGATCACTACGAAAACCCGCGCAACGTCGGTTCGTTCGCGAAGGACGACGACACGGTCGGCACGGGCATGGTCGGCGCGCCGGCATGCGGCGACGTGATGAAGCTGCAGATCCGCGTCGGCGCGGACGGCGTGATCGAAGACGCGAAGTTCAAGACCTACGGTTGCGGTTCGGCGATCGCATCGAGCTCGCTCGTCACCGAATGGGTGAAGGGCAAGACGCTCGACGAGGCACTGTCGATCAAGAACACGCAGATCGCCGAGGAACTCGCGCTGCCGCCGGTGAAGATTCACTGCTCGATCCTCGCGGAAGACGCGATCAAGGCAGCCGTGGCCGACTACAAGAAGCGCCACGACACCAAGGAAAGCGATCAGGCAGCAGCCTGAGCGGCATCGAGCGGCTAGGGAAGGAAACGCGGCGGGCCCCGGTGGCGCGCCGCGGCAAGGACATCATGGCAATTACACTGACCGAAAAAGCAGCACAGCACGTCCAGAAATACCTCGTCCGTCGCGGCAAGGGTGTGGGCCTGCGGCTTGGCGTTCGTACGACCGGGTGCTCGGGGCTCGCGTACAAGCTCGAGTATGTCGACGATCTGGCTCCGGAGGATCAGGTGTTCGAGAGCCATGGCGTGAAGGTCGTCGTCGATCCGAAGAGCCTCGCCTATATCGACGGCACCGAGCTCGACTTCGCCCGCGAAGGCCTGAACGAAGGGTTCAAGTTCAACAACCCGAACGTGAAGGACGAGTGCGGGTGCGGGGAATCGTTCCGCGTGTGACGCGGCTCCCTCCGCGCGATGCGGGCAACAGGCGGCACGGGCCGCCTTTTTAATGTGCGGCGTTTGCCGCGCGACGAACCGGAATTGAACGCGACGATGGTTTCGCTGAAAGACAGCCATTTCGACCTGTTTCACCTGCCGGCGCAGTTCGCGCTGGACGAGACGGCGCTCGATGCCGCCTACCGGACGGTGCAGACGCAGGTGCACCCCGACCGTTTCGCGGCGGCCGGCGATGCGCAAAAGCGCATCGCGATGCAATGGGCGACCCGCGCGAACGAGGCGTACCGCACGCTGCGCGATCCGCTGAAGCGCGCGTCCTATCTGCTGTCGCTGCGCGGCGTCGACATCGGCGCGGAAAACAACACGGCGATGGAGCCTGCGTTTCTGATGCAGCAGATGGAGTGGCGCGAGGGCATCGAGGATGCCGCGGCCGCCCGCAACGTCGACGCGCTCGATGCATTGCTCGCCGAGCTGCGCGACGAGAAGCGCGTGCGCGTCGAGCGCCTCGGCACGCTGCTCGACAGCGGGGTCGACCAGGCCGCCGCGGAAGCCGTGCGTCAGCTGATGTTCATCGAACGGGTCGCGTCGGAAGTGGGCGCGCAGATCGAGCGCCTCGAAACTTAACCGCGTGCCTTGCGGCACGCGCAGCAAACGGGCCGAGCGCCCGAACGAACCAAGATGGCTTTACTGCAAATTTCCGAACCGGGCATGGCGCCGGCGCCGCACCAGCGGCGACTCGCCGTCGGGATCGATCTCGGCACGACGAACTCGCTTGTCGCCGCCGTGCGCAACAGCGTGCCCGAAGTCCTGCCGGACGAAGCGGGCCGCGTGCTGCTGCCGTCGGTGGTCCGTTACCTCGAGAAGGGCGGCCGCCGCATCGGCCACGAAGCGAAGGAGCAGGCCGCGACCGATCCGCGCAACACGATCGTGTCGGTCAAGCGCTTCATGGGCCGCGGCAAGGCCGAGGTCGAAGGCGCGGCGAATGCGCCGTACGAATTCGTCGATGCGCCGGGCATGGTGCAGATCCGCACGATCGACGGCGTGAAGAGCCCGGTCGAAGTGTCGGCCGAGATTCTCGCGACGCTGCGTTATCGCGCCGAGGATTCGCTCGGCGACGATCTGGTCGGCGCGGTGATCACGGTGCCCGCGTATTTCGACGATGCGCAGCGTCAGGCGACCAAGGACGCCGCGCGTCTCGCGGGCCTCAACGTGCTGCGCCTGCTGAACGAACCGACCGCCGCGGCGATCGCCTATGGTCTCGACAACGCGGCCGAAGGCCTTTATGCGGTGTACGACCTCGGCGGCGGCACGTTCGACCTGTCGATCCTGAAGCTGACGAAGGGCGTGTTCGAAGTGCTGGCCGCGGGCGGCGATTCCGCGCTCGGCGGCGACGATTTCGACCACGCGCTGTTCGGTCACGTGCTCGCGCAGGCCGGTATCGACGCGAAGACGCTCGCGCCCGAGGACGTGCGCCTGCTGCTCGATCGCGTGCGCGTGCTGAAGGAAGCGCTGTCGTCGGCGCCGGAAGCGGCGCTCGACGTGACGCTGTCGAGCGGCGCGCACCTCGTGCAGATGATTTCGCACGACACCTTCGCATCGCTCGTCGAGCCGCTCGTGCAGCGCACGCTCACGCCGACCCGCAAGGCGTTGCGCGATGCGCAGGTCACGCCGGCCGACATCAAGGGTGTCGTGCTCGTCGGCGGCGCGACGCGCATGCCGGTGATCCGCGACGCGGTCGCCAAGTATTTCGGCCAGCCGCCGCTCGTGAACCTCGATCCGGACCAGGTCGTCGCGCTCGGCGCGGCGATCCAGGCCGACCTGCTCGCGGGCAATCGCGGCACCGGCGACGACTGGCTGCTGCTCGACGTGATCCCGCTGTCGCTCGGTGTCGAGACGATGGGCGGCCTCGTCGAGAAGATCATTCCGCGCAACTCGACGATTCCGATCGCGCGTGCGCAGGAATTCACGACCTTCAAGGACGGCCAGACCGCGATGGCGATCCACGTCGTGCAGGGCGAGCGCGAGCTCGTCGCCGACTGCCGGTCGCTCGCGCGCTTCGAGCTGCGCGGCATTCCGCCGATGACCGCGGGCGCCGCACGCATTCGCGTGACCTATCAGGTCGACGCGGACGGCCTGCTGTCGGTGTTCGCGCGCGAGCAGCTGTCGGGCGTCGAGGCATCGGTCGTCGTGAAGCCGTCGTACGGCCTCGCCGACGACGACATCGCGAAGATGCTGGAAGACAGCTTCAAGACCGCCGAAATCGACATGCGCGCCCGCGCGCTGCGCGAAGCGCAGGTCGAGGCCGAGCGGATGCTCGAGGCGACGCAGGCCGCGCTGGCGGCCGACGGCGAACTGCTCGAGGCCGGCGAGCGCGCGCAGGTCGATACGCTCGCCGCGGCGTTGCGTGCGGTCGCGCAGGGCGACGATACGCATGCGATCGAAGCGGCGACCAAGGCGCTGGCCGACGGTACCGACGAATTCGCGGCGCGCCGGATGGACAAGAGCATCAAGCGCGCGCTGTCGGGCCGCCGGCTCGACGAGATCTGAACCCACGAACCGCGCATCGGCCGGCAACGGCCCGCGCGATGATGAACGTGCGGCGCGTGGCGCCGCACCCTGACTGACGGAACGAACATGCCTCAACTGGTGGTGCTGCCTCACGTCGAACTGTGCCCGGACGGCGCGGTGATCGACGCGACGCCCGGCAAGAGTATCTGCGACAACCTGCTCGATCACGGGATCGAGATCGAGCATGCATGCGAGAAGTCGTGCGCATGCACGACGTGCCACGTGGTGATCCGCGAAGGCTTCAACGATCTGACGCCGTCCGAGGAGGACGAGGACGATCTGCTGGACAAGGCGTGGGGCCTCGAGCCGACGTCGCGCCTGTCGTGCCAGGCGATCGTGAAGGAAGATTCGGACCTGGTGGTCGAGATCCCGAAGTACTCGATCAACCACGCGAAGGAAAATCACTGACAGGAACCGGAGGCAGGCGATGAAATGGACCGATTCGCGTGAAATAGCCATTGCGCTGGCGGACAAGCACCCGGACATCGACCCGCAGCGGATCAACTTCGTCGACCTGCGCCAGTGGGTGCTCGAACTCGACGGCTTCAACGACGATCCGACGCACTCCGGCGAGAAGATCCTCGAGGCGATCCAGGCGCACTGGATCGACGAATCGGATTTCGACGACGAGGACTGACCAACCCGACCGGTCACGGCGTGCGCTGCAACGGCGCACGCCGCGCCCATGAAAAACGGCTCGTGAGCGTTTGCTCGCGAGCCGTTTTCGTTTTTGGTCGGGCCCCACACGACGTGCGGGCAGGGGGACGCCGGCGACTACACGATCAGGTGCTTACGCGCCGACCAGCGTGCCGTTCTCGATCCGTACGCGCTGGCCCTGGCCGAACGGCGGCGGGTTGTGGTACGTGAACGTACGCGTTGCGCCGCTTTCCATCTGCACTTGCACCTGATAGTCGGTTTCCGCGCGAACCTGCTTCTCGACCTGGTTGCCGGCGAGGCCGCCGCCCAGCGCGCCGATGATCGTCATCGCGGTGCGGCCGTTGCCGTTGCCGAACTGGTTGCCGAGCAGGCCGCCGGCCGCTGCGCCGCCCACGGCGCCGATCCCCGAGCTCTGGCCCGGCGTGCGCGTCTGCGTGATCGCGACGACCGTGCCGCAGCTCTGGCAGTAGGTTTGTGCAGGCGCCGACGGCTGCTGCGCGTATTGCGGCGGTTGCGGGGCGGTCGTGTGACGGCGGTGCGGCGCAGCCGGGCGCGGCGCGGGCTTCGGCTCGGCCTGCGCGACGGCGGCCTTCTGCTGCGCGGCAGCCTGTTCCGCTGCCTGCCGCTGCGCTTGCGCGGCGAGCGCGGCGCTGGCGGCCGCGGCCGTATCGACGGCTGGCTGCGACGCGATCAGCGCGGCCTGGGTCTGGCCGTTCTGTTCGTTGCTGCTGGTGGCTTTCGGGAAGACGCCCGTGATCGCTGCCGTCGCCGCGAGGCTGGCGACGATGACGGCGCCCGCCGCGGTGGCGATCAGCGGGTGGAGGCGTTGCTTTTGCGGCGTGGTCTGATTCTGGTTGTCCATTTTGTTCTCCAAGGTCGATCCGGATCGGCGCGCTGCGCCGCAGCAGGATCCCACGCTCGGGAGCGAGCAGACTCGGCGTTCCGGCGCCTCGTTCTGGTCCCGTGGTCATGCGTGGTGACGCAACAGGAGTGTCGTCCACGGCCAGGCGGTGCGCCGTATCAAGGTGTAACGAATTGCAGCGCGGGATCGGCGCTTGCTACCGGGAAAACCCGGGGAAGGCCGTCGCGACGAGGGAATAAAACGGGGGAGGATCGAAGGCCGGCGGACGCCGGCTGGCGGGATTTACGCGTCGTTACAAAGCCGACGCGTGCGCGCCACGGGGCGCGGCGCACACGCGGGGCAGTCCGTCAGTCTTCGCGGCGCAGATGCGGGAACAGCAGCACGTCGCGGATCGTCGGGCTGTCGGTCAGCAGCATCACGAGACGGTCGATGCCGATCCCGCAACCGCCGGTCGGCGGCATCCCGTATTCGAGCGCGCGGATGTAGTCGGCGTCGAAGAACATCGCTTCCTCGTCGCCCGCGTCCTTCTGCTCGACCTGCTTCTTGAAGCGCGCGGCCTGGTCTTCCGGATCGTTCAGCTCCGAGAAGCCGTTCGCGATCTCGCGGCCGGTCATGAACAGCTCGAAACGCTCGGTGATGCCCGGCACCGTATCCGATGCGCGTGCGAGCGGCGACACCTCGACCGGGTAGTCGATGATGTAGGTCGGTTCCCACAGCTGCGCCTCGGCCGTTTCCTCGAACAGCGCGAGCTGCAGCGCGCCGGTGCCTGCGTTGAGGAACGCCGGCTGCGACACGTCGACGCCGAAGCGCTTCAGTTCGGTGCGCAGGAACGCGTCGTCCGACAGCTGGCCGTCGGTGTAGTCCGGCGCGTACTTCTGGATCGCCTGCGTGATCGTCAGGCGATGGAACGGCTTCGCGAGGTCGAGCTCACGGCCCTGGTACTGGATCGTCGCGGTGCCGAGCGCATCGATCGCCGCCTGGCGGATCAGCTGCTCGGTGAAGTCCATCAGCCAGCGGTAGTCGGTGTACGCGGCGTAGAACTCCATCATCGTGAATTCCGGGTTGTGACGCGGCGACACGCCTTCATTCCGGAAATTGCGGTTGATCTCGAACACGCGCTCGAAGCCGCCGACGATCAGGCGCTTCAGGTACAGCTCCGGTGCGATGCGCAGGAACATCTGCATGTCGAGCGCGTTGTGATGCGTGACGAACGGCTTCGCGGCCGCGCCGCCCGGGATCGGGTGCAGCATCGGCGTCTCGACTTCCATGAACTCGGCGTTGTCCATGAACTTGCGGATCGACGCGATCGTCTTCGTGCGGGCGCGGAACGTGTCGCGCGTTTCCGGCGTGACGATCAGGTCGACGTAGCGCTGGCGGTAGCGCATTTCCTGGTCGGACAGGCCGTGGAACTTGTCCGGCAGCGGACGCAGCGCCTTCGACAGCAGGCGCAACTCCTTGCACTGGACCGACAGCTCGCCCTTGTTGGTGCGGAACAGCACGCCGCGCGCGGCGACGATGTCGCCGAGGTCCCACTTCTTGAACGCGTCGTAGGTGTCGGCGCCGACGTCGTTCGGCGTCACGAAGAACTGGATCTGGCCCGACCCGTCCTGCACCGTTGCGAAGCTCGCCTTGCCCATCACGCGCTTGAGCATCATGCGGCCGGCCACCGACACCTCGACCGGGTTCGCTTCGAGCGCGGCCTTGTCCGATTCGGCGAATTTGGCCTGCAGGTCGGCTGCGTGGTGCTCGGGCCGGAAATCGTTCGGGTAGGCGACGCCTTGCTCGCGCAACGCGCGCAGCTTCTCGCGGCGCTCGGCGATGATCTGGTTGTCGTCCGCCGTGACGGCGGGTTGCGTTTGGGTCGGTTCGGTCATGATGGTCGGAATTCGGAGTGGGGTGCGGCAACGCAAACGGGAAGGGCGGCGCGGGCCGGCCGCGCCGCGGCGCTTACACGCCCTGTTTGAGGCTCGCGCTGATGAAGTCGTCGAGGTCGCCGTCGAGCACCGCCCGCGTGTTGCTCATTTCGACGTTCGTGCGCAGGTCCTTCACGCGGCTCTGGTCGAGCACGTACGAGCGGATCTGGTGGCCCCAGCCCACATCGGTCTTGCTCGATTCGAGCTTGTCCTGCTCGGCCTGGCGCTTGCGCATTTCGACTTCGTACAGGCGCGACTTCAGCATCGCCATCGCTTCGGCGCGGTTGCGGTGCTGCGAGCGGTCGTTCTGGCACTGCACGACGATGCCCGTCGGCATGTGCGTGATCCGCACCGCGGAGTCGGTCTTGTTGATGTGCTGACCGCCCGCGCCCGACGCGCGGTACGTATCGATGCGCAGGTCGGCCGGGTTGATCTCGACTTCGATCGAGTCGTCGATTTCCGGATAGACGAACACCGACGAGAACGACGTATGGCGGCCGCCCGACGAGTCGAACGGCGACTTGCGCACGAGGCGGTGGATGCCCGTTTCGGTGCGCAGGAAGCCGTACGCGTATTCGCCCGTGACCTTGACCGTCGCGTTCTTGATGCCGGCGACGTCGCCGTCGGACTCTTCGAGCACCTCGGCCTTGAAGCCCTTGCGCTCGCAGTAGCGCAGGTACTGGCGCAGCAGCATCGACGCCCAGTCGCAGGCCTCGGTGCCGCCGGCGCCGGCCTGGATGTCGATGAAGCAGTTGTTCGGATCGGCCGGGTTCGAGAACATCCGGCGGAACTCGATGTCGCCGACGCGCGCTGCGAGCTTCGCGGCGTCGTCTTCCGACGCGAGAAGGGTGTCCTCGTCGCCTTCCTCGCGTGCCAGCTCGAACAGGTCGAGCGCATCGCGCAGGTCGCTATCGAGCGCGGTGAGCGTCGTGACGACGCCTTCGAGCAGCTTCTTCTCGCGGCCGAGCGCCTGGGCGTTCTTCGAATCGTTCCAGACGTTCGGGTCTTCGAGTTCCTTGTTGACTTCGGTCAGACGCGCAGCTTTGGCGTCGTAGTCAAAGATACCCCCGAAGCTCGCCCGCGCGATTGCGCAGGTCGAGCAGGGAGCTTTCGATCGCGTTGAGACGTTCCGCTTCCATGATCGTTCGCTGTTCCGGCTTCGTAAAAAAGCGGAATTATAGCCGATCGGCGGGGTTGCCCGGTGACGCAAACGGTGCCCGCATGCGTGTCGGCGGCCCCGTCCGGCGCGGCGCGCACGCGTGCGGCGGCGCGTCGCGGGACGGTCGGCCCGCTCAGCCGGCCGCGTGTTCGACGATCAGCTGGACGCGCGTGACGCCGTTCCACGTATCGGCGACGAGCCGGTACGCGACCAGCGCGCTCGCCGGCAGCGGCTCGGTGTGGTTGAACCAGATCGCGTTGAAGCGCTGGCGGCCGCGCGCAAGCTGCAGCTTCAGGTGCTTTTCCTTCACGAGCGACTGCGACACGACGTCGAATTCGCCCGAGAAAAGCGGGGCCGGAAAGCCTTGCCCCCACACGGCTTCGTCGAGCAGGCCGACGAACTGCGGTGTGAAGTACGCGTCCTCGAGTTCGCCGTCGGTCTCGATCACGCGCGCGAGCGCGTCGTCGGACAGCCATTCGCGCGCGACGGCCTCGAACGCGGCCGCGAAGCGCGGCACGTTTTCGGTGTCGAGCGTGAGGCCGGCCGCCATCGCGTGGCCGCCGAACGCGACGATCAGGTCCGGTTCGCGTTTCGACACGAGGTCGAGCGCGTCGCGCAGGTGGAAGCCGGCGATCGACCGGCCGGACCCCTTGACCCGCCGGCCTTCGTCGTCGGCGTGCGCGAACGTGAACGACGGGCGGTGGAATTTTTCCTTGAGCCGGCCGGCGACGATGCCGATCACGCCCTGGTGCCACGCGGGATTGAACAGCGTGATCGTGCACGCGTCGGCCGGATCGACGTCGGCGAGATCGGCGAGCGCCTGCTGCTGCATGCCGGCCTCGATTTCGCGGCGCTCGCGGTTCATCACGTCGAGCTGCTGCGCGAGATCCCACGCGCGGCCGATGTCGTCGGTGATCAGGCATTCGATGCCGAGTGACATGTCGGACAGCCGCCCGGCGGCGTTCAGGCGCGGGCCGAGGCCGAAGCCGAGGTCGAAGCCCGACGCGGTGCGCGCTTCGCGCGCGGCGGCGCGGAACAGCGCGGCGACGCCCGGCTGCATGCGGCCGTTGCGGATGCGCTGCAGCCCCTGCGCGACGAGCACGCGGTTGTTGCCGTCGAGCCGCACGACGTCGGCGACGGTGCCGAGCGCGACGAGGTCGAGCAAGCCGTCGAGCCGCGGCTCGGCTTCCTTGCTCGCGAATGCGCCGCGGCGGCGCAGCTCGGCGCGCAGCGCGAGCAGCACGTAGAACATCACGCCGACGCCCGCGAGGTGCTTGCTCGGGAATGCGCAGCCGGGCTGGTTCGGGTTGACGATCGCGCGCGCGGCGGGCAGCGCGTCGCCGGGCAGGTGGTGGTCGGTCACGAGCACGTCGATGCCGCGCGCGTTCGCGGCTTCGACGCCGGCGACGCTCGCGATCCCGTTGTCGACGGTGATCAGCAGGTCGGGCTTGCGCGCGGCCGCGAGCTCGACGATCTCGGGCGTGAGGCCGTAGCCGTATTCGAAGCGGTTCGGCACCAGGTAGTCGATCTGCGCGCCGAACATCCGCAGGCCGCGCACCGCGACCGCGCAGGCGGTCGCGCCGTCGCAGTCGTAGTCGGCGACGACCAGCAGGCGCCGCTTGTCGGCGATCGCGTCGGCGAGCAGCACCGCCGCATCGGCGCAGCCTTTCAGCTCGGTGGGCGGCACGAGGCGCGCGAGCGCGGTCTCGATGTCGACGGGTGACTGCACGCCGCGCGACGCGTACAGGCGCGCGAGGACGGGGTGCAGACCGTGGCGCGCAAGCGCTTCGGCGTCGGCGGGCGCGACGGGGCGGGTAACGATCCGGGTCATTCGGGGTCTGCTGGTTATTCGAACAGGGAGGCGAGCGCGCGGCGGCGCCAGAATTTGCGCAGGTCGCCGCGCGTCGCGTGCAGCGTCACGGAGCTCGTGTCGCCGCACAGCGTGACATCGACGCCCGCCAGCTCGCCGTTCTGCAGCGCGGCGAGCGCCGGCGCGAACCAGTCGCGCTCGAGCGTGGCGAGCCCGTCATGCCAGCGCGCCCAGTCCTGCTCGATGAATGGGGTGGTCAGCGCCGGCAGGTCGACGAGCGTCGCGCCGTCGGTGGCCGGCAGCGCGCCGAACGTCGCGGGCGGGCTACCGGCTTCGGTTTGCGCGGCGCGCGCGAGGCCGAGCGCGGCGGGCGACGCGGACAGCACGCGGGCGAACGGCTTGCCGACCGGCTTCAGCGTGCCCTGCGCATGGAACCAGATCGAATTGACGGCCGGCAGTCCGCGCGCCTCGCGCGCTTCGTTCACCGGATGCTGGAACCACGCCATCTGCACTTCGTTCTGCAGTTTCATCCACATCCGCGAGCGCTCGCCCGTGTGCGCCTCGTGCGGCAGCCAGATCTCGATGTTGCGGCCGCTGGCGCGCAGCGGCGCGGCGCCGGCGAGGCGCGCGAGTTGGTCGCTCGACAGATACCAGCGCGCCGGGTTCGGCGCTTCGAGCCGCACGCCGAGCTCCTCGATCAGCGGCCGGGCGACCGCGAGCAGCGCGGCCGCGTCGCCGTCGTCGAGCGCGAGGGCCGCCGGATCGACGAGCACCAGGTGATCGTGAGCGATTTCGACGTGCACGGGCTCGACGCACGCCCATGCTTGGGTGCCGGGATCGCCGCCGTCGGCGAGCAGCATGTAGGGCGCGAGCGGCGCCTCGTCGGCGGCGTTGCCTTGCGTGGCGCCGAACCGGCTTGCCAGCCAGCGCTCGTGCGGCAGCGTGCGCTGGAAGTCCTCGCCGGCCACGCGCTCGACGAGGCTCGCGCGGGCGAGCAACTTTTGGAGCGCGGGGCTGTCCAGCGTGTGCAGGGACGAGGCCGCATCGGCCGCCGACGGCAGCGCGAACGGAACGAGAAAATGGAGGCGTCGGTCGTGCATGATGGTGCGCATTGTATGGCAAACTGCGCGCGTGATCGGGCCGGCTGACGGCCCGTTCGCGTCCGGCGGCCGTTTTTTCGACCGTGCCCGGGCTGCCGGCCGCCACCCGGCGGCGGTCCGGCCGCGGCGCGCGTTCCGCCGTAACCAGCAGAAAGGATTCGCTTGAAACTTCCGTACGAATGGCAGATCGGCTGGCGCTACACGCGCGCCGGCAAACGCACGACCGGCAACGGCTTCATTTCCTTCATCGCGCTCGTGTCGATGCTCGGGATCGCGCTCGGCGTCGCGGCGCTGATCGTCGTGCTGTCGGTGATGAACGGCTTCCAGAAGGAAGTGCGCGACCGCATGCTGTCGGTGCTCGCGCACGTCGAGGTGTTCTCGCCGACGGGCTCGATGCCCGACTGGCAACTGACCGCGCAGGAAGCGCGCCGCAATCCGTCGGTGATCGGCGCGGCGCCGTACGTCGACGCGCAGGCGCTGCTCACGCGCCAGGACGCGGTGAGCGGCGTGATGCTGCGCGGCGTCGAACCGTCGCTCGAGCCGCAGGTGTCCGACATCGGCAAGGACATGAAGGCCGGCCAGCTCGCCGCGCTCGTGCCGGGCCAGTTCGGCATCGTGCTCGGCGACGCGTTGGCCGGCAACCTCGGCGTGACGGTCGGCGACAAGGTCACGCTCGTCGCGCCCGAAGGCTCGATCACGCCGGCCGGGATGATGCCGCGGCTGAAGCAGTTCACGGTCGTCGGCGTGTTCGAATCGGGCCACTACGAATACGACAGCACGCTCGCGATGATCAATATTCGCGACGCCGAGGCGCTGTTCCGGATGAGCGCGCCGACCGGCGTGCGGCTGCGGCTCACCGACATGCAGAAGGCACCGCAGGTCGCGGTCGAGCTGTCGCATACGCTGTCGGGCAGCCTGTACATTCGCGACTGGACCCAGCAGAACAAGACCTGGTTCTCGGCCGTGCAGATCGAGAAGCGGATGATGTTCATCATCCTCACGCTGATCATCGCGGTGGCCGCGTTCAACCTCGTGTCGTCGCTCGTGATGACCGTGACCAACAAGCAGGCGGACATCGCGATCCTGCGCACGCTCGGCGCGCAGCCGGGGTCGATCATGAAGATCTTCGTCGTGCAGGGCGTGACGATCGGCTTCGTCGGCACCGCGTCCGGCGTCGCGCTCGGCTGCCTGATCGCGTGGAGCATCCCGTGGCTGATCCCGATGATCGAGCACCTGTTCGGCGTGCAGTTCCTGCCGCCGTCGGTGTATTTCATCAGCGAGCTGCCGTCCGAACTCGTCGCGAGCGACGTGATCCGGATCGGGCTGATCGCGTTCGCGCTGTCGGCCGTCGCGACGCTCTATCCGAGCTGGCGCGGCGCGAAGGTGAAGCCGGCGGAGGCGCTCCGCTATGAATGACCGCGCGGCCGCAATCGCGGATTCACGACAACAACACAACAGACAGGATTCGGCAGGTATGCAGGAATACGTGCTTCAGGCGCGCGGGATCACGAAGGCGTTCGTACAGGGCGGCTTCAACGTGCAGGTGCTCAACAACACCGAGCTGACGGTGCGGCGCGGCGAGAAGCTCGCGGTCGTCGGCGCGTCGGGCTCCGGCAAGAGCACGCTGCTGCACGTGCTCGGCGGCCTCGACGAACCGAGCGCCGGCGAAGTGTCGCTGCTCGGCAAGCCGTTTACGCAACTCGCCGAGCGCGAGCGCAACGAGCTGCGCAACCGTGCGCTCGGCTTCGTCTACCAGTTCCACCACCTGCTGCCCGAATTCACGGCGCTCGACAACGTCGCGATGCCGCTGCGCATCCGCCGGATGACGACCGAGGACGCGCGCGAGCAGGCACAGGCGATGCTCGAACGCGTCGGTCTCGGCCCGCGTGCGAAGCACCGGCCGGGCGAGCTGTCGGGCGGCGAACGGCAGCGCGTCGCGATCGCGCGCGCGCTGGTCACGAAGCCCGCGTGCGTGCTCGCCGACGAGCCGACCGGCAACCTCGACGGTACGACGGCCGACACGGTGTTCAACCTGATGCTCGAACTGTCCGAGACGCTCGAAACGAGTTTCGTGATCGTCACGCACGATCCCGATCTCGCCGCGCGCTGCGACCGCATCATGCGGCTGCGCGACGGCGTGCTGCACGAGGAGCCGGCGCTGCCGGTGTAAAGAAGCCACGCGCCGTTGGCCGGCCGCCGGTTCGGCACGGCGCAACGGCGCAGGACCGCTGCCATGTGGATCGACACGCACTGCCATCTCGATGCCGCCGAGTTCGACGCCGACCGCGACGCGGTCGCGCAGGCTGCGCACGCGGCCGGCGTGTCGCGCATCGTGATCCCGAGCATCGGGCGCGACAACTTCACGACGGTGCGCGAACTCGCGCAGCGCACGCCGGGCGCGGTCTACGCGCTCGGCATCCATCCGATGTATACGCCGCAGGCACGCGACGCGGATCTCGACCGGCTGCGCATGGAGATCGAGGCGAGTCTCGACGATCCGCGTTTCGTCGCGATCGGCGAGATCGGGCTCGACTATTTCGTGCCGGGCCTCGACGAAGACCGGCAGCAGTTCTTCTACCAAGGCCAGCTCAGGCTCGCGCGCGAATTCGACCTGCCGGTGCTGTGCCACGTGCGCAAGTCGCAGGACCGCGTGCTCGCGGGGCTGCGCCGTTTCGGCGTGCGGCGCGGCATCGCGCATGCGTTCAACGGCAGTTTCCAGCAGGCCGAAGCGTATCTCGCGCAGGGGCTGCATCTCGGCTTCGGCGGCAACGTGACCTTCACGCGCGCGCGCCAGATCCGCCGGCTCGCCACCGAGTTGCCGCTCGACGCGCTCGTCGTCGAAACCGACGCGCCCGACATCGCGCCCGAATGGGCGTACCAATCCCGCAATACGCCCGACCAGGTGCCGCGCATCGGCGGCGTGCTCGCCGAATTGCGCGGGTTCGACACTGGCGAACTGGCCGTATGCACTTCGGCTAACGCGCTCGCCGCGCTGCCGCGACTCGCACTTTCGTCCGCATAATCGTTGCCGGAAGGCGCCGTATTGGCAGGGTGGCGCCGGGTCGACGAGGAGGCGGAATGCGCGTGTGGTGGATCGCGTTCGCGCTCGGCGTCGTCGTGCTGCAGCGGCAGGCGGCGTTGCCCGGGGCGATCGCATGGACGATCGGAGCAGCCGTGCTCGCGGGCTGCGCGGCGCTGGGCGCGTGGTGCGTGCGTCGACGGCGCACGCGTGCGGTCGTCGTATGCGGATGGATGCTGTGCGCGGTCGCGGCCTGCGTCGTGGGGTTCGGCTATGCGGCCGCGCGCGCTGAATGGCGGCTGCGCGACAGTCTGCCTGTCGAGTGGGAAGGGCGCGACATCGTCGTCACGGGCGTGATCCGCGGGCTGCCCGTCGTCGACGAGACAGGCGCGCGGCTGCTGTTCGCGGTCGAGTCCAACGATGCGGGGCTCACCCGTTTTCCACTCTTGATCCGGCTGTCGTGGCGTGCATATGGCGCATCCGCGACACGCGATGCGCTGCCCGATTTGCGTGCGGCCCAGCGCTGGCGTTTCGTCGTGCGTCTGAAGCGTCCGCATGCGGAGGCCAATCCCGGCGTGCGCGACAGCGAGGCGGCGTGGCTCGCCGCGGGGATTCGTGCGATCGGCTATGTCAGTGCGCCGCGTCGGGCGGTATTGCTCGATGCGCGCGCATCGGAATGGCGTGCGTCGATCGACCGCGTGCGCGACACGCTGCGCGCCCGCATCGGCGAGGTGCTTGGTACCGACGTAGCGCATCGCGGCATCGTCGCCGCGCTGGCGATCGGCGACCAGTCCGGCATCGGCGACGACGACTGGCGCATCCTGCGCAACACCGGCACGAGCCACCTGGTCGCGATTTCCGGTCTCCATGTCGGGCTGGTCGGTGCGATCGTCGGTTGGCTCGTGTCGATGGTCTGGCGCCGCGTGCGCTGGCGCGTGCGGGCCGCGACGCTCGTGTTGCCGGCGCCGTACGCGGCCACGCTTGCCGCGCTGGTTGCGGCTGCGGGCTACGCCGCGCTCGCCGGCTTCAACGTGCCGGCACAGCGCGCGTGGTGGATGATCGCGGGCGGCGGCGTCGCCTATCTGGCCGGCCGCAGCGTGCCGACGTCCGCGGTGCTGTGCGCGGCGCTCGGCGGCGTGCTGCTCACGGATCCGTGGGCCGTGCTGTCGGCCGGATTCTGGCTGTCGTTCGGCGCGGTCGCCGTGATCCTGGTGGCCGTCGCCGGCTGGCGCGCGGTGCGCGAGATCGATCGGAGCGACGAGATCGACGAAACCGGCGCGGAAAGCGGCACGGCCCGCTTGCGGAGGCGGTTGCGCGGGTGGGCCATGCGCTGCCGGCGCCGCATCGCCGAGGCCACGCGCGTGCAGTACGCGGTGACGATCGGTCTCGCGCCGCTCACCGCCGCCTGGTTCGCGCAGGTTTCCGTGTCGGGCCCGTTCGGCAATGCGTTCGCGATTCCGTGGGTCAGCTCGGTCGTGACGCCGATCGTGCTGGCCGGCATCGCGTTGCCGCCGCCGCTCGATGCGGCTGCCTTCCGGCTTGCGCATGCGGCGCTCGCACCGATGATGACGCTGCTCGGGCACCTGGCCGACTGGCCGGGCGGCGTGTTCTGGCTGCGCATGCCCGACTGGCCGGTGCTGGCGCTCGCATGCGTGGGTGTCGCGTGGGCGCTGATGCCGCGCGGCTGGCCGTTGCGCTGGGCGGCGCCGCTCACGTGGCTGCCGCTCGTCGCGCCGGCGCCCGACGCGCCGCCGCCGGGCGGTTTCCGGCTGACCGTGCTCGACGTCGGGCAGGGCGCGGCGGTGCTGGTCGAAACCGCGCGGCGGACCTTGCTGTTCGATGCGGGGCCGGGGGCGGAGTCATCCCATGCCGGTACGCGGATCGTCGCGCCGGCGTTGCGGGCGCGCGGCATCGCGACGATCGATTCGCTCGTGCTCAGTCATGCGGATGCCGATCATGCGGGCGGCGCACCGGCCGTCTATGCGGCCGCCGACGTGCGCCAGCTGCTGGCCGGCATTGCGCCGCGGCACCGGCTGTGGCGCGATGCGCAGGCGGCCGGCGTGGCCGATCGGCTGCCTTGCGCGGCCGGGCAGCGGTGGACCTGGGACGGTGTCGTCTTCACGATGCTGTGGCCGCCGGGCGGGGTGGGCACGGGTTCGTCGAACGGACAATCGTGTGTGCTGCGCATCGACGCGGGCGGCACGTCGGCACTGCTGACGGGCGACATCGATGCGCGCGGCGAGCGCCGGCTCGTGAATGACGCGCGCGACGCGCTGGCCGCGCAGATCCTGGTCGTGCCGCATCACGGCAGCCGCACGTCGTCGGTCGAGCCTTTCCTCGATTCGGTCGGGCCGCGCGTCGCGGTATTTCCTGTAGGCTATCGCAATCGTTTCGGGCATCCGCACCGGACCGTGCTCGCCCGCTACGAGGCGCGCGGGATTCCGCTGCCGCGCACCGATCGCGACGGCGCCGTGCGGTTCGACGTCGCGCCGGCCGGCGGCGGGTTTGCCTTCGCGCGCTATCGCGACGAACGGCACCGCTACTGGATGGACCGGTGAGCGCGGCGAAGGCCGGCGTATCAGAACAGAAAGCTCGGGGCCGGCGTACCGTGCCGAGGCACGGGTCCGACGGAACACGAAGCGCGGGGCTGGCGTAACCGCCGAGCGTCAAATCCAGTCGATCGCGAAGCATGGGACTGGCGTCATCGCTGAAGTACCCGCTCCAGTCCACAAAGGAGACATCGGCATTTGAAGGACATCCTCCACTTCTCGCATGCGAACGGCTTCCCGGCGTCGACCTACCGGACGATCTTCGCCGAACTGGCCGACGACTACGAGCTGCGCTACATCGAACGGATCGGCCACGACCGCCGCTACCCGGTGACGCGCGACTGGCCGCATCTCGTCGAGCAACTGCTCGACGACATCGGGCATCGCTACGAGCGCCCGGTCTGGCTCGTCGGCCATTCGCTCGGCGGCTACCTGTCGCTGATGGCCGCGCTGAAGAAGCCGCAGTGGGTGCGCGGCGTCGTGATGATCGATTCGCCGATCATCGCGGGCTGGCGTGCCGGCGCGCTGCGCGCGAGCCAGTGGGCGGGGCTCGACGAGCGGCTGTCGCCGGCCGCGGCGACGCGCAACCGGCGCACGCGCTGGATGAGCCGCGACGAAGTGTGGCGGCACTTCCGCGAGAAGCCCGCGTTCGCCCGCTGGGACGAGCGGATGCTGGCCGACTATATCGACTACGGGATCCCGCAGGCCGGCGCCGACGGCGAGCGCGCGCTGGCGTTCGACCGGCAGGTCGAATACCTGATCTACCGGACGCTGCCGCACACGCTCGGCCCGCGGCTCGCGCACGGCGCGCCGGTGCCGCTCGGCTTTCTCGCCGGCACGCGCTCGCGCGAGGTGCGGCAGGTCGGGCTCGACGCGACGCGCCGCGCGGCGCGCGGGCGCATCGAATGGCTCGAGGGCAGCCACCTGTTCCCGATGGAACGGCCAATCGAGACCGCCCGCGCATTGCAGCGGATGCTGAATACGCTGAAGGCGGAAGAGGGCGGCGCTTCGCAGGTCGGCGCGCCGCTCGCGAAGCGCGCCTGACGCTTCGCCGGGCGGCCGGAACGCCCGCTGGCGCATGCGCGCGGTGCCGACCGGCCGGCCGGTTCGTACCGGCGCGCACGGCCGGCGCGGGTCGGCGCGGGTCGGCCCGAAGGGGGCGCGATCATCACGCCAATTGCTGAGAGAAGGGCGGGCTTTACGGTATAATCCGTTTTTCCCGCGAGCATCCAGCGATGACCAAATATGTTTTCGTCACCGGCGGCGTAGTTTCTTCCCTCGGCAAGGGTATTGCCGCCGCCTCTCTCGCCGCGATCCTCGAATCGCGCGGTCTGAAAGTCACCCTCCTCAAGCTTGATCCCTACATCAACGTCGACCCCGGCACGATGAGCCCGTTTCAACACGGCGAAGTGTTCGTGACGGAAGACGGAGCGGAGACCGACCTCGACCTCGGCCACTACGAGCGCTTCATCAGCACGAAGATGCGCAAGGCCAACAACTTCACGACCGGCCAGATCTACGAATCGGTGATCCGCAAGGAACGCCGCGGCGACTATCTCGGCAAGACCGTGCAGGTGATTCCGCACATCACGAACGAAATCCAGGCGTTCATCGAGCGCGGGGCGGCATCGGCCACCTGCGGCGAGCCGGACGTCGCGATCGTCGAGATCGGCGGCACGGTCGGCGACATCGAGTCGCTGCCGTTCCTCGAGGCCGCGCGCCAGATGAGCCTGCGCCTCGGCCGCAACAGCGCGTGCTTCGTGCACCTGACGCTGGTGCCGTACGTCGCGACGGCCGGCGAGCTGAAGACGAAGCCGACCCAGCACAGCGTGCAGAAGCTGCGCGAGATCGGCATCCTGCCGCACGTGCTGCTGTGCCGTGCGGATCGCCGCATCCCCGACGACGAATCGAAGAAGATCTCGATGTTCTCGAACGTCCCCGAAGACGCCGTGATCTCGGTGTGGGACGCCGACAGCATCTACAAGATTCCGCAGATGCTGCACGACCAGGGCCTCGACCGGATCATCTGCGAAGAGCTGAAGCTGTCGCCGAAGGACGCCGACCTGGGCATGTGGTCGGCGCTCGTCGAGAAGCTCGAGAACCCGCAGCACGAAGTGACGATCGGTATGGTCGGCAAGTACGTCGACCTGACCGAGTCGTACAAGTCGCTGATCGAGGCGCTGCGCCATGCGTCGATCCACACGTCGACCAAGGTCAACATCGAATACATCGACTCGGAAGAGCTCGAGACGAACGGCGTCGACAGCCTGAAGCATCTCGACGCCGTGCTGGTGCCGGGCGGTTTCGGCCGTCGCGGCACGGAAGGCAAGATCGCCGCGGTTCGCTACGCGCGCGAGTCGAAGGTGCCGTACCTCGGCATCTGTCTGGGCATGCAGCTCGCGGTGATCGAATTCGCGCGCGACGTCGTCGGCCTGAAGCAGGCGAACAGCACGGAGTTCGATCCGGACACGCCGGAGCGCGTGGTCGCGCTGATCACCGAATGGTACGACCGCGAAGGCAAGGTCGAGACGCGCACCGAGGAATCCGACCTCGGCGGCACGATGCGCCTGGGTTCGCAGCGCTGCCCGATCAAGCCGGGCACGATGGCGGAAGAAATCTACGGCAAGGACGTGAACGAGCGCCATCGCCACCGTTATGAAGTCAATAACCGCTTCGTGCCCCAGCTCGAAGCCGGCGGCCTTATCATCAGCGCCCGTACCCCGAGCGAGGATCTGCCGGAAATGATGGAGCTGCCGCGTTCGATGCACCCGTGGTTCGTCGGCGTCCAGTTCCACCCGGAATTCACGTCCACGCCGCGTGACGGTCATCCGCTGTTCAAGTCGTTCGTCGAAGCGGCGCTCGCCAACAAGCAAGCGCGCGGAGTGCAAGCATGAAGCTGTGCGATTTCGAGGTCGGTCTCGACCAGCCTTTCTTCCTGATCGCGGGTACCTGCGTCGTCGAATCGGAGCAGATGACGATCGACACGGCCGGCCGCCTGAAGGAGATCTGCGAGAAGCTGAACGTTCCGTTCATCTACAAGTCGTCCTACGACAAGGCGAACCGCAGCTCGGGCAAGTCGTTTCGCGGCCTCGGAATGGACGAGGGGCTGCGGATCCTCGGCGAGGTGAAGCGCCAGCTCGGCCTGCCGGTGCTGACCGACGTGCATTCGATCGACGAGATCGAGCAGGTCGCGTCGGTCGTCGACGTGCTGCAGACGCCGGCGTTCCTGTGCCGCCAGACCGACTTCATCCATGCGTGCGCGCGCTCGGGCAAGCCGGTCAACATCAAGAAGGGCCAGTTCCTCGCGCCGCACGACATGAAGAACGTGATCGACAAGGCGCGCGACGCGGCGCGCGAGGCCGGGCTGTCGGAAGACCGCTTCATGGCCTGCGAACGCGGCGTCTCGTTCGGCTACAACAATCTCGTGTCGGACATGCGTTCGCTCGCGATCATGCGCGAGACGAACGCGCCGGTCGTGTTCGATGCGACCCACTCGGTGCAGTTGCCGGGCGGGCAGGGCACGAGCTCGGGCGGCCAGCGCGAATTCGTGCCGGTGCTCGCACGTGCGGCGGTCGCGACGGGCGTCGCGGGCCTGTTCATGGAAACGCATCCGAATCCGGCCGAGGCGAAGTCGGACGGCCCGAACGCGGTGCCGCTGAACCGGATGGGCGCGTTGCTGGAGACCCTCGTCACGCTCGACCAGGCGGTGAAGCGCAATCCGTTCCTGGAAAACGATTTCAATTAAAGATCGAATGAACCTTGCGGCGGCTTCGCGCGTCTGTAGCGAAAGCGGTTCCGGCGCGCACGCCGTCGCAGTTTGAAGAATCCATCGTCATTCTCAGAGGAAACCCATGAGTGCAATCGTAGATATCATCGGCCGCGAGATTCTGGATTCGCGCGGCAACCCCACCGTCGAATGCGACGTGCTGCTCGAATCGGGCACGATGGGCCGCGCGGCGGTGCCGTCGGGCGCGTCCACCGGCTCGCGTGAAGCGATCGAACTGCGCGACGGCGAAGCCGGCCGCTACAACGGCAAGGGCGTGCTGAAGGCGGTCGAGCACATCAACACCGAAATCTCCGAAGCCATCATGGGCCTCGACGCGTCGGAACAGGCGTTCCTCGACAAGACGCTGCTGGAACTGGACGGCACCGACAACAAGTCGCGCCTCGGCGCGAACGCGATGCTGGCCGTGTCGATGGCCGTCGCGAAGGCCGCCGCCGAAGAGGCCGGCCTGCCGCTGTACCGCTACTTCGGCGGTTCGGGCGCGATGCAGCTGCCGGTGCCGATGATGAACATCGTCAACGGCGGCGCGCACGCGAACAACAGCCTGGACATCCAGGAATTCATGATTGTCCCGGTCAGCCAGCCGACGTTCCGTGAAGCGCTGCGTTGCGGCGCGGAAGTGTTCCACGCGCTGAAGAAGATCCTGAGCGACCGCGGCATGAGCACGGCAGTTGGCGACGAAGGCGGTTTCGCACCGAACTTCGGCAGCAACGACGAGTGCCTGTCGACGATCCTGCAGGCGATCGAGAAGGCCGGCTACCGTGCGGGCGAAGACGTGCTGCTCGCGCTCGACTGCGCGGCATCCGAGTTCTACCACGACGGCAAGTACCAGCTCGCGGGCGAAGGCCTGCAACTGTCGTCGGCCGAATTCACCGACTACCTCGCGACGCTCGCCGACAAGTTCCCGATCGTGTCGATCGAGGACGGCATGCACGAAAGCGACTGGGACGGCTGGAAGCTGCTGACCGACCGTCTCGGCAAGAAGGTGCAGCTGGTCGGCGACGACCTGTTCGTCACGAACACGCGCATCCTGAAGGAAGGCATCGAGAAGGGCATCGCGAACTCGATCCTGATCAAGATCAACCAGATTGGTACGCTGACCGAAACGTTCGCGGCGATCGAAATGGCGAAGCGCGCGGGCTACACGGCCGTGATCTCGCACCGCTCGGGCGAAACGGAAGATTCGACGATCGCGGACATCGCGGTCGGCCTGAACGCCGGCCAGATCAAGACGGGTTCGCTGTCGCGCAGCGACCGCATCTCGAAGTACAACCAGCTGCTGCGCATTGAGGAAGATCTCGGCGACATCGCGAGCTACCCGGGCAAATCGGCTTTCTATAACCTGCGCTAACGCGCTACTATCGGGTTCGTCATCTCGACGCCGCTCTGTGCCTGTGCGCGGAGCGGCGCTTCTTATATCTGCGTCTTCTACATGCGGCTTGTCACTGTCGTCCTGATTGCCTTGCTGGCGCTCATTCAGTACCCCCTATGGTGGGGACACGGCGGCTGGCTGCGGGTGCATGAATTGCGTCAGCAGCTCGACGACCAGCTCCAGAAGAATGCGGACGAGAAGCTGCGCAACGAGCGCACCGCCGGCGAAGTGCAGGATCTGCAGAGCGGCACCGCGGCGATCGAGGAGCGTGCGCGCTACGAGATGGGCATGGTCAAGGACGGCGAAGTATTCGTGCAGTTCGTGTCGCCGAATGCCCCTGCGGGGCCGGTGAACACCACGCCGTCGAATACGTCGACGCGCGGCGCGGTCTCGGCGGCGCCGGTGCGGGTCGTGCCGAATCCGCAGTCGATCGCGAAGCCGTCGCGGCATCACGGCGGCGACAAGGGCAAGCCCGCACATCACTGAGCGCGGTACGTCGAATCCATTGAAAAAGCGCGGGAAATGCCGCGCTTTTTTATTTCCTGCCAGTCGTCAATCGATCGGGCGACACCCGCTCACCACCACCAGCCCGGGTAGCCGTAGCTGACGCCCGTGCCCCAGCGATTGCCCCATCCGCCGTAGTACCCGCCGTAGACCGTCACGGGCGGCGGCGAGTAATAGGCCCACGCGCGCGCGGCCGCTTCGGCCGCCATCGCGCTGTTCTGCTCGCGCAGCACCTGCTGGTCGATCTCGTCGTAGCGCTTGCGTTCGGCGCTCGACAGCACGGGCGGCTGGCCGCTCGACGCGCCCGGTTCGGGCAGGCGGCTCAGGATCGTGGCAGTCGGCGGCGGCATCGCGCAGCCGGCCAGCGCGAGCGTGCCGGCGGCCATGCTCGTCACGACGATCGTGCGGAGGGTGCAAAAGGGGAGGACGCGATTCATGTGTTTCTCCTGCAGCGTGCCGACCGGGGAAAGCGACTTGCGCCGAAGGCCCGTGCCCTCGGCGCCTGAACCCTGCGTGCGGCGCTCGTGCGTCATTATGCGCCCGTGCCGCGCCGATGGCGGGCACGGGCGCATGGCTCAGTGACGCTGCTCGGTCGCGGGCGCGATGCCGGTTTCGACACCGGGGGCCGCGAACAGTTGCGCGACGTCGACCGGATCGAATTCGTAGCGCTGGTTGCAGAACTCGCAGTGGATCTCGACGTGGCCGCGCTCGACGATCACGCTGTCGACTTCTTCACGGCCGAGCATGCGCAGCATCGCGCCGACCTTCTCGCGCGAACACGAGCACTGGAAGCGCGTGCCGGCCGGTTCGAAGTGCTGCACGTTTTCCTGCCAGAACAGCCGGCGGAACACGACTTCCGGTTCGACCTCGAGCAGTTCCTTCGCGGACAGCGTGCCGCCGAGCGTGCACACGCGCTCCCACGTGTCGATGTCGGTTTCGGCGTTGCGCGGCACGATGCCGCCGTCGCCCGGCAGCTTCTGCAGCAGCATGCCGACCGCGCGGTCGCGATCGGCCGCGAGCCACAGCCGCGTGTCGAGCTGCTCCGAGTGATGCATGTAGTGCTCGAGCACCTGCGACACCGATTCGAGCGGGCCGTCGAGGCCGTTCAGCGGCACGATGCCCTGGTACGGCTGCTGGCCCGGCAGCTTGTCGGCCGGGTCGAGCGTGATCACGCAGCGGCCGTGGCCGCTCGCGTTGACGAGGGACGCGAAGCTCGTGTCGTCGCCGATCGTCTGCGCGGCGTCGCCCGAGAACTTCGCGGTGGCCCGCATCGACAGATCGGACCCGCACTGGACGACCAGCATCTGGACCGGCCCGTCGCCGAAGATCTGCATGATCAGGGTGCCGTGAAATTTCAGGTTCGCGGACAGCAGCGCGCACGCGGCCATCATCTCGCCGAGCACCGTGCGCACGGGGGCAGGGTAGTCGCGGCGGGCGAGCACTTCCTGCCACGTGTTGCGCAGCGAAACGATCTCGCCGCGCACGGGCGCCGCATTGAACATGAATTTCTGTAACTGGTCGCTCACTCTTCTTCCTTGAAATCCGTGCGAATCACCCGATCCGCACGAGTTGCTCCTTGAAATGCGCGCGTCGCTCGACATACGTCTTCGCGTTCGCGCGCAGCCGCGCGACGTCTTCGGCCGACAGCTCGCGCACGACTTTCGCCGGTGCGCCGAGAATCAGCGAATTGTCCGGGAACGTCTTGCCTTCCGTCACGACCGCGCCGGCACCGACCAGACAGTTGCGGCCGATGACCGCTCCATTCAAGACCACCGCCTGAATCCCGACCAGCGAACCTTCGCCGATCGTGCAGCCGTGCAGCATCGCCTGGTGCCCGATCGTCACGTTGTCGGCAATCGTCAGCGGAAAGCCCGGGTCGGTATGCAGGACCGCGCCTTCCTGGACGTTGCTGCCGGCGCCCACGGTGATCGTCTCGTTGTCGCCGCGAATCGTCGCGCCGAACCACACGCTCGCGTTTTCCTCGAGCACGACCTTGCCGATGATGGCCGCCGTGTCGGCGACGAATACGCTTTCGTGGATCGTCGGGGCCGTCTCGCCCAGCTTGTAGATCGTCACGGAGTCTCCTTGTCTCTTCGAGGGTGGGCGCCGGTAAAATGGCGCGTCCGGTTTGCCCGGCGCCTGGCGCCGCGGAACAAACGCATATTGTAAACCGTCGCGCGCCTGTGCTCCCGCGATGCGTACGCAAGGTGTCCCCGTTTATGAGCATCGCGTCTTCTTCTTTCGGCCCGGCGCCGGCCTGTGTGCGCAGCGTGGCGCTCGACGCGCTGCGGGTTGCCGAGCCGGCGGCCAAGGCCGCGCAGGTGCGCGCGCTGCACGATGCGCTGCGGGCCGGGCAGGCCGCGATCGCGCCGTCGCTTGAACTGCGCGAACCGGCCGGTCTGCCCGGGCGCCCGGCGCAGCCGCCGCTCGTCGAGCCGCGCGAGCTGCAGCGGCGCAGCATGCGCTCGCCCGCGGGGCGCGCGGTGCTGCTGCACGCGCTCGCGCATATCGAATTCAATGCGATCAACCTCGCGCTCGACGCCGTGTGGCGCTTCGCCGGGATGCCGGACGCGTTCTACGCGGACTGGCTGAAGGTCGCGGCCGAGGAGGCCTATCACTTCACGCTGCTGTCCGACCGGCTCGCCGACGGGTTCGGGCATGCATACGGCGATTTTCCCGCGCACAACGGCCTGTGGGAGATGTGCGAACGGACCAAGGACGATGTGCTGGCGCGCATGGCGCTCGTGCCGCGGACGCTCGAGGCGCGCGGGCTCGACGCGTCGCCGCCGATCCGCGCGCGGCTCGTGCAGGCCGGCGACGATGCGTCGGCCGCGATCCTCGACGTGATCCTGCGCGACGAAATCGGCCATGTCGCGATCGGCAACCGCTGGTTCCGGCATCTGTGCGACGCAGCCGGCCGCGATCCCGTGCCGACCTATCGGCAGCTCGCCGAGCAATACCACGCGCCGCGGCTGCGCGGCCCGTTCAATTTCGATGCGCGGCGCGATGCCGGCTTCGAAGAGGCCGAACTCGACGAACTGGCCGCGCAGGACGCGGCGAGCGGAAGCGCCGCGCGTTAGCCGGATCGCGTTCGGCCGCATCGGGCCGGCCCCCGCCGGCTCGCGCGCGTCCCGCCGATCGCGTTTGCCGGCGGTCCCTCGAACGGCCTCGCCGCTAGAGCCGTCCCTCGATCGCCGGCCGCCGGAACCGGCGCGTCGCCGCTATAATCGAACGACCATTCTTTTTTTGGGGCGGTGGCAATGAGTGCGTCGAGTTCTGTTTCCGATTTCGTCACGGTGCGCGGCGTCCAGCTGCATGTGCGGCGCTGGGGCCGGCCCGATGCGCCGACGCTGTTCATGCTGCACGGCTGGATGGACGTCGCGGCGTCGTTCCAGTTCGTCGTCGATGCGCTCGCGGGCGACTGGCAGGTGATCGCGCCCGATGCGCGCGGCTTCGGGCTGTCCGACTGGCCGGTCGCGCGGCAGGGCGGCGGCCACTACTGGTTCCACGATTACCTGGGCGACCTCGATGCGCTCGTCGACCGTTATGCGCCGACCGGCGAGGTCAATCTGGTCGGACACAGCATGGGTGCGAACGTCGTGTGCCTGTACGCCGGCGCGCGGCCGGAACGCGTGCGCCGAGTGGTCGATCTCGAAGGCTTCGGGCTCGCGCCGGCCCGCGCCGAACAGGCGCCGCGCCGGCTGCGCGGCTGGCTCGACGAGCTGCGCGAGCCGCCCGCGCTGCGGCCGTACGCGTCACTCGACGACGTGGCGGCGCGCCTGATCAAGACCAATCCGCGGCTCGACCCGCGCCGCGCCGCGTTTCTCGCCGCGCACTGGTCGAAACGCGGCGACGACGGCCTTTACCACCTGCTGGCCGACCCGGCGCACAAGATGCCGGGCCCGCTGCTGTACCGGCTCGACGAGGTGATGGCGACCTGGAAGCAGGTGCGCGCGAAGGTGCTGCACGTCGAGGCCGTCAATTCGCCGACGCTCGCGCACATCGCCGGCGACATCCCGTTGCCCGAATTCAAGGTGCGCTTCAGCGCATTCCCGGACTGGCGCGAGAAGCTCATCGAGGATGCCGGCCACATGGTGCATCACGACCAGCCCGAGCAGATCGCGGCGCTGATCGAGGCGTTCTGCGCGTAGGCGCGTGGCACGGGCGGCACGGCGGCGGGCGGCGCAATTGCCGCATTGCAGTAGAATGAGGCCTTACCTGCCATGCCGACAATGAACGCCGATCTCCACTGCCATTCCAATGTTTCCGACGGGTTGCTGTCGCCTGCCGACGTCGCGCGCCGCGCGCACGCGGGCGGCGTGACCCTGTGGGCGCTGACCGACCACGACGAGATCGGCGGCCAGGCGGCGGCGCGTAGCGAGGCGGAAGCGCTCGGCATGCGCTACCTGAGCGGCGTCGAGATTTCGGTCACGTGGGCATCGCGCACCGTGCACATCGTCGGTCTGAACATCGATCCCGCCCATCCGGCGCTGGTCGACGGCCTGTATCGCACGCGCCACGGCCGTGCGGCGCGCGCGCTGGCGATCGCGGAGCAGCTCGCGACGCTCGGCATTCCCGGCGCGTACGAAGGCGCGCTGAAATACGTGTCGAATCCCGACCTGATCTCGCGCACGCACTTCGCGCGCTTTCTCGTCGAGAACGGCCACGCCGAATCGACGTCCGACGTGTTCGACCGCCTGCTCGGCGACGGCAAGCCCGGCTTCGTCCCGCATCGCTGGGCGTCCCTGCCCGACGCGGTCGGCTGGATCCGCGCGGCGGGCGGCGAAGCGGTGGTCGCGCATCCGGGCCGCTATCGCTATACACCGGTCGAATTCGACGCGTTCTTCGGCGAGTTCATCGATCTCGGCGGCCGCGCGATCGAGGTCATCACGGGCAGTCACACGCCCGACCAGTACCGCGAATACGCGGACGTCGCGCGCCGCTTCGGCTTCGAAGTGTCGCGCGGCTCGGATTTCCATGCGCCGGGCGAAGGCCGTGTCGAACTCGGCAGCCTGCCGCCGTTGCCGCCCGACCTGACACCGGTCTGGGAGCGCTGGCTCTGACGCCGGGCGGCTTCGGGCCGCCCGCGTTGCCGTCGTTGTGCGCATCCGACTTCTCCCTCTTTACGTGTCCCCATGTCCCAGTTCTTCAGGATTCATCCGGATAATCCGCAGCCGCGCCTGATCAAGCAGGCGGTGGAGATCGTCAGCAAGGGCGGCGTGATCGCGATGCCGACCGATTCGAGCTATGCGCTCGCGTGCCATCTCGACGACAAGGATGCGGTCGAGCGCGTGCGCCGGATTCGCGGCCTCGACGAGAAGCAGCACCTGTCGCTGCTCGTGCGCGACCTGTCGGAGCTCGCCAACTTCGCGATGGTCGACAACCGCCAGTACCGGCAGATCAAGGCGGTGACGCCGGGCCCGTACGTGTTCATCCTGCAGGCGACGAAGGAAGTGCCGCGCCGGCTGTCGCACCCGTCGCGCAAGACGATCGGGCTGCGCGTACCCGATCACGCGATCACGCTCGCGCTGCTGGAGTCGCTCGGCCAGCCGCTGCTCGGCACGACGCTGATCCTGCCGCCGGACGACGAACCGCTGAACGATCCCGAAGAAATCCGCACGCGGCTCGAGAAACAGGTCGACCTCGTGATCGACGGCGGCGCGTGCCCGCGCGAACCGTCGACGGTGATCGACCTGACCGGCGATGCGCCCGAGCTCATCCGCGCGGGGCGCGGCGCGCTCGAACCGTTCGGGCTGTCGGTCGCGTAAGCGCGCCGTTCATTTTTGCGCGAGTGCGCTTGTTACAATAACGCGATATGGATGCTTCCCTGATACAGACCATCGCCGTCTACGCGCTGCCCGTGATCTTCGCGATCACGCTGCACGAGGCCGCGCACGGCTACGCCGCGCGCCTGCTCGGCGACAACACCGCCTACGCGATGGGGCGCGTGTCGTTCAATCCGATGCGCCACATCGACCCGCTCGGCACGATCGCGATTCCGCTCGCGATGTACTTCCTGACCGGCGGCGCGTTCCTGTTCGGCTATGCGAAGCCGGTGCCGGTGTCGTTCGGCAACCTGCGCAATCCGCGCTGGGGCAGCCTGTGGGTCGCGCTGGCAGGCCCGGCCTGCAACTTCGTGCAGGCGCTGATCTGGGGCGTGCTGACCCTCGTGCTGCCGGCCATCGGCGTCGACGAGCCGTTCTTCACGCGGATGGCGTTCGCCGGCGTCAGCGCGAACCTCGTGCTCGGCGTGCTGAACCTGTTCCCGCTGCCGCCGCTCGACGGCGGCCGCATCCTGGCGGCGCTGCTGCCGACCAGGCAATCGATCGCGCTGTCGCGCATCGAGCCGTACGGTTTCATCATCGTCCTCGTGCTCGTCACGACGGGCGTGCTGACGAACTTCTGGCTGCGTCCGCTCGTCAATGTCGGCTACGCCGTCCTGAGCGCCATCCTGTCTCCCTTCGCCTCGCTTTTCTAACGACAATCATGTTCCCAGAACGTATTTTCTCCGGCATGCGACCCACCGGGTCGCTGCACCTCGGTCATTACCACGGCGTGCTGAAAAACTGGGTGAAGCTGCAGTCCGAGTACCCGTGCTTCTTCTGTGTCGTCGACTGGCATGCGCTGACGACGCACTACGAGACGCCCGAGGTCATCGAGAAGAACGTGTGGGACGTGCTGATCGACTGGCTCGCGTCCGGCATCGATCCGGCGCAGGCGACGCTGTTCATCCAGAGCAAGGTGCCCGAGCACGCGGAACTCGCGCTGCTGCTCGGCATGAGCACGCCGCTCGGCTGGCTCGAACGCGTGCCGACCTACAAGGAGCAGATGGAGAAGCTGAAGGACAAGGATCTGTCCACCTACGGCTTCCTCGGCTACCCGGTGCTGATGGCCGCCGACATCCTGCTGTATCGCGGTTCGCTCGTGCCGGTCGGCGAGGACCAGGTGCCGCACGTCGAGATGACGCGCGAGATCGCGCGCCGCTTCAACTACCTGTACGGCCGCGAGCCCGGTTTCGAGGAGAAGGCGCTCGAAGCCGCGAAGAAGCTCGGCGGCAAGCGCGCAAAGCTCTATCACGAGCTGCGCAACGCGTACCAGCAGGAAGGCGACGACGAGGCGCTCGAACAGGCGCGCGCGATGCTGCAGGAATCGCAAAGCCTGTCGATGAGCGATCGTGAGCGCCTGTTCGGCTATCTCGAAGGCGCGCGCAAGATCATCCTGGTCGAGCCGCAGGCGCTGCTGACCGAAGCGTCGCGGATGCCGGGCCTCGACGGGCAGAAGATGTCCAAGTCGTACGGCAACACGATCGGCCTGCGTGAAGACGCGGAGACGATCACGAAGAAGGTCCGCACGATGCCGACCGATCCGGCGCGCGTGCGCCG
Organism: Burkholderia sp. BCC0044; assembly: GCF_902832955.1. Lineage (NCBI taxonomy): Bacteria > Pseudomonadati > Pseudomonadota > Betaproteobacteria > Burkholderiales > Burkholderiaceae > Burkholderia > Burkholderia sp. BCC0044. The sequence continues at coordinate 136,841 of NZ_CADFDO010000001.1, forward strand.
CACCGATCCGGGCGATCCCGACAAGTGCCCGGTGTGGCAGCTTCACCAGGTCTACACGGACGAAGCGACGCACGATTGGGTGCAGAAGGGCTGCCGTTCGGCGGGTATCGGCTGCCTCGACTGCAAGCAGCCGGTCGTCGAAGGCATCCTGCGCGAACAGCAGCCGATGCTCGAGCGCGCGCAGAAGTACATGGACGACCCGTCGCTGCTGCGTGCGATCGTCGCGGACGGTTGCGACAAGGCGCGCAAGTACGCGACGGAAACGATGCGCGACGTGCGCGACGCGATGGGCCTGTCGTACAACTGACCCGGCGCATGAGCGAATCCGTCATCGCCGCCGCGGGCGGCCACGTCGGCCAGGCCGAGCCGTCGCGCTGGGTCGCGCAATGGGCGCGGCTCGTGCCGGCCGGCGGGGCGGTGCTCGACGTCGCCGCGGGCGGCGGCCGCCATGCGCGCGGGTTCGCGGCGCGCGGGCATCCGGTCGTCGCGCTCGACCGTGACCCGGCCGCGCTGGCCGCGTTGCGCGCGATTCCGGGTGTCGACGCCCGGGCGGCCGATCTCGAGGGCGCGCCGTGGCCGCTGCCGGCCGACGAGCGGTTTGCGGCCGTGATCGTCACGAATTACCTGCATCGTCCGCTCTGGCCCCATCTGCTCGATGCGGTGGCCCCGGGCGGCGTGCTGATCTACGAAACCTTCGCGCAAGGAAACGAAACGGTCGGAAAACCGTCCAACCCCGCGTTCCTGCTCGCCCCGGGCGAGTTGCTGGACGCCGTGCACGGCCGCCTGCGGGTGGTCGCGTACGAGGACGGTTTCATCGCCGCGCCGCGCGAGGCGTTCGTGCAGCGTCTCTTCGCAGTGCGCGAGGGCGCGACCCCGAAGGCGGGGGCGGGAATTCCACGTTACGAACTGCCCGGCTAATCCGCTACAATCTCAACGTTTACCGGTACACAATCAATCGCGTTTCATGGCTAACGGCACCCAAGACGGCATTCAAATCCGCGGCAGCATCCCCGCGATCGTCACCCCGATGCTCGAAGACGGCAGTCTCGACCTGCCGGCGTTTCGCAAACTGATCGACTGGCACATCGCGGAAGGCACCGATGCGCTGGTCGTCGTCGGTACGAGCGGCGAGTCGGCAACGCTCAGCGTCGAAGAGCACATCCTGATGATCCGCACGGCGGTCGAGCATGCGGCGAAACGCATCCCGATCATCGCGGGCGCGGGCGGCAATTCGACCGCCGAGGCGATCGAGCTGACGAAGCACGCGAAGGCCGTCGGCGCGGACGCGACGCTGCAGGTCGTGCCGTACTACAACAAGCCGACGCAGGAAGGCATGTACCGCCACTTCCGCACGATCGCCGAAGCGGTCGACCTGCCGGTGATCCTGTACAACGTGCCGGGCCGCACGGTCGCGGACATGACGCACGAGACGACGCTGCGCCTCGCGCAGGTGCCGGGCATCATCGGCGTGAAGGAAGCGACCGGCAACATCGATCGCGCCGCGCACCTGATCAAGGCCGCGCCGAAGCATTTCGCGATCTACAGCGGCGACGATCCGACCGCGATCGCGCTGATGCTGCTCGGGGGCCACGGCAACATCTCGGTGACGGCGAACGTCGCGCCGCGTGCGATGAGCGAGCTGTGCCGCGCGGCGCTGGCCGGCGACGTCGCAACGGCGCGCGAACTGCACATGAAGCTGCTGTCGCTGCACAAGAACCTGTTCATCGAAGCGAACCCGATCCCGGTGAAGTGGGCGCTGCAGGCGATGGGCAAGATGCAGGGCGGCATCCGGCTGCCGCTCACGGCGCTCGACGAGCGCTGCCACGATGTCGTGCGTTCGGCCCTCGTCGAGGCCGGCGTTCTCGCCTGATGCCGACGCGGCCGCGTCCTGCGGCCGCCGGCTCGACCCCTGATCAACCCGCACCGGCCGGCTCCGTCCGGCGCCGCTCCTGACGAGCGTTCTAGCAAGACGAAGGATTTCATGAAACGTTTCGCCTTTTCCTCTCGCGCCATCCAGCTGTCGGTGGTGGCGCTGGCGCTGGGCGCGCTCGCTGGCTGCGATACGCTGAACGACTACCTGGCCCCCGACCGGGTCAACTACAAGAACACCGGCTCGGCGCCGCCGCTCGCGGTGCCGAGCGACCTGAAGCCGGTGCAGACGACGCAGCAGTTCGTCGCGCCGCCGACCAACGCCGGGCTCGGCACGCTGCCGCCGCGGGCCACGACGCAGGCCGGCAACGCGACCGACGGCATCCCGAGCGCGCAGGATCCGCTCGGCATGCACATCGAGCGCGACGGCGATCGCCGCTGGCTCGTCGTCGACGGCCGCACGCCCGAGCAGCTGTGGCCGATCCTGAAGGAGTTCTGGCAGGAGAACGGCTTCTCGCTGAAGACCGATGCGCCGTCGACGGGCATCATGGCCACCGACTGGGCCGAGAACCGCGCGAACATTCCGGACGACTGGTTCCGCCGCACGATCGGCCGGGTCATCGATTTCGCCTACTCGTCGGGCACGCGCGACCGCTTCCGCACGCTCGTGAACCGGACGTCGGACGGCAACACCGACATCTCGATCACGCACAGCGCGATGGAAGAAATGATGGTCGGCCCGCAGGGCGGCACGTCGTCGCGCTGGGAAGAGCGTCCGCGCAACCCGGTGCTCGAAGCCGTGTTCCTGTCGAAGCTGATGCAGAAGTTCGGCCTGACCGACGCGCAGGCGAAGCAGTTGCTGACCGATGCGCGCCCCGCGACGGCGCCGGCGCAGGTCGGCGACACGAGCGGCGGCGGCGCGACGCTGCAGCTGGCCGAGTCGTTCGACCGCGCGTGGCTGCGCGTGGGCCTGGCGCTCGACCGGACCAACTTCACGGTCGACAATCGCGACCGCGAGAAGGGCGTCTACACCGTGCGCTATGCGAATTCGATGGAAGAGCTCAAGCGTGACGGCCTGTTCGGCAAGCTGTTCTACGGCGGTCCGTCGGCGGCCAAGCCCGGCAAGGAATATCTGATCAACGTGCGTGCGCAAGGCAATGGCGGCACGCAGGTCGCGGTGGTGGGCGCGAATGGCCAGGTCGACAATTCGTCGGACGCGCAGCGGCTCATTTCGCTGCTGCACGCGCAGCTGAACTGAGCGCGTGCGATTCGCCAGCCTCGGAAGCGGCAGCGAAGGCAACGCGCTGGTCGTCGAGGCCTCGAGCGGCACGACGACCACCCGCGTGCTGCTCGACTGCGGCTTTTCCGCCAAGGAGGTCGAGCGCCGGCTCGGCCGACTGAATCTCTGCATCGCCGATCTCGATGCGATCCTCATTACCCATGAACACAGCGACCACGTCGGCAGCGCGCTGACGCTCGCGCGTCGCGCGTCGCTGCCGCTCTACATGAGCTGGGGCACCGCGCGCGCGGTCGGCGCGGACGAGGCCGACGTCGATCTCCACGTGCTGTGGGGCGACGAGACGGCCGCGATACGCGATCTGGCCGTGATGCCCTATACGGTCCCCCACGATGCGCGGGAACCGCTCCAGTTCGTCTTCATGGACGGAAACCGCCGGCTCGGCGTGCTGACGGACGTCGGGATGGCCACGCCGCACATCACGGCCGTCCTGAGCGGCTGTGACGCGCTGGTGCTCGAATCCAACCACGATACCGCGATGCTGGCCGCCAGCCGCTATCCGCAGTCGCTGAAGGCGCGGATCGGCGGCAACCACGGCCACCTGAGCAACGACGCGGCGGCCGACATCCTCGCGTCGCTCGAACGCAGCCGCCTCCAGCACCTGGTCGCGGCCCATCTGAGCCAGCAGAACAACCTGCCGGAACTGGCCCGCCAGGCGTTTGGCGGCGTACTCGGGACGGACGGAGAAGACGTGATCGTGGCCTCGCAGGACGCGGGCTTCGACTGGCTGATGCTCGGATGAGCGGGGCAGGACTGCTGCGGCGGCCCGAAGCGGCTGCCGCGCGTTCGATGCGAAAGCGGCAGACGTAAAAAAAACCGGCCCTCGGGCCGGTTTTTTTTCAGCTGATGCTGAAGGCTTACTGGCTTGCGCCCGAAGCCGGAGCAGCCGTCGCTGCCGAAGCAGCCGACGCCACTGCAGCAGCAGCGTCGCTCGCAGCAGCCGTTGCCGACGAAGCAGCAGCCGAAGCGTCGCTCGCAGCACCAGCAACTGCCGAAGCAGCCGACGAAGCAGCAGCAGCCGCGTCGCTTGCAGCCGACGAAGCAGCTTGATCAGCGCTCTTGTTGCAAGCAGCCAGTGCAACAGCAGCCAACAGGGAAGCTACGAGGAGGGATTTCTTCATGATCACGTCCTTTTATGGTTAAAGGTAAGCAACAGCGCGAAACAATACCGGTAATGTGCTCCAACACCGACCTGGGCCGCTGGTGGAGATGCACTTCTTAGAGCGTGAATCTTCCCTACGGCTTGGGCGGAAATTATATGCACTTTCCTATCGACCGTCGACAAATGCGGGGTCAATACGTTGTCTTTCCCATACAGAATTTGATCTGTACGGGCATACGGGGCGACTCACACTAATTCCGGTTTCCGACCCGTATCCAGCCCGCACGATACCACTCGTGCAACAAGGCTGTCATCGAGGGAACCCGGGATAGTGTTACAAACCGTTTCGCCTCCATCTGGCGTTGATTGGCCAGTTCGGGCAGCCATTCATCGGCTTGCTCGAGCGACCCTTCCTCGCCATTAATGAAGTACGAGCGCGCGTTATACATCAATGCGGCCCTTCTGTCGAGACGCACGCCACGGCGTGACGCCTGCGTGACGAACGCGGCCTCGGACAGCGGACGCTCCGGCGGGTCGAAAACGACGTTCGATTTCGGCTCGCTCAGGTAGCAGCCGAGGAATTCGGCGACGTCGCGCTTACGCCAGCGGATCGCGTCGACGATCTCGGCCACCCGTTCGACCATGGCCGGCGGCAGTTGCGCGGGCGCGTCGACGGCCGGCTGCTTCGGATCGCGGTAGAGGTCGTCGCCGCCCGCGTCGCGCAGGCCGCCGCGCTCCGCGAGGTAGTACAGGAACTGGGCGCCCAGCTCGCCCGCGGACGGCGCCCGGAAGCCGATCGAGCAGGTCATGCACTCGCCTTCGGCGACGCCGTCGTGCGCGATGTGCGGCGGCAGGTACAGCATGTCGCCGGGCTCCAGCACCCATTCGTCGCTCGGCTCGAAGTTTTCGAGGATCTTCAGCGGCACGTCCGGCTGCAGCGACAGATCCTTCTGCGCGCCGACCCGCCAGCGGCGCCGGCCTTCGACCTGCAGCAGGAAGACGTCGTAGGAATCGAAGTGCGGGCCGACGCCGCCGCCGTCCGTCGCATACGAGATCATCAGGTCGTCCAGCCGTGCGTCGGGGATGAAGCGGAAGCGGTCGAGCAACGCGCGGGCCGCGTCGACGTGCAGGTCGAGCCCCTGCACGAGCAGGGTCCAGGATTTGCGCGTCACCGCGGGCAGTGTGTCGGGTTCGAACGGGCCGTGCGCCAGTTGCCACTTGTTACGAAAATGGGTGATCAATCGCGATTCCGCGTCATAGTCGGCGGCGAGCTCGAACAATGCATCGCGCGTGACCGGCGACGCGACGCCGGGGATCGCCTGGCGGATCAGCAGCGGCTTCTTTTGCCAGTAGTCGCGCATGAATTGCGCCGGCGTGAGACCGCCGAGCAGCGGTGTGGGAAGATCGGAAGGCGGCGCGCCGAGCGGGGCGGCAGCGGCATCCCGCGGTTCGGCTTGAGACCGGTTGCGCATCGTATAATGAGACTTGTAATTGGGAGAATTGGATGAAAATCGCAAAAAACACCGTCGTGTCGGTCACTTACAAGCTGTCGGACACACAGGGCAATCTGATCGAGGAAAGCGACGAGCCGATGGTTTATCTGCACGGCGGCTATGATGGCACGTTCCCCAAGATCGAGGAACAGCTCGACGGCCACGAGGCGGGCTATCAGGCGCAGGTCCAGCTCGAGCCGCAGGACGCATTCGGCGACTACGATCCCGAACTCGTGAAGATCGAGCCGCGCGATCGTTTTCCCGAGCCGCTCGAAGTGGGCATGCAGTTCGAAGGCACGCCGGAAGACGGTGACGAGGAAGTCGATTCGCTGATCTATACGGTCACCGATATCGCCGAAGACAAGGTCGTGCTCGACGGCAATCACCCGCTGGCCGGCATGGCGCTGCGTTTCGCGCTGACCGTGAAGGACGTTCGCGAAGCCACCGAAGACGAAATCGAGCACGAGCACGCGCATGGCGCGGAAGGGCTCGAGATCGTCGACGAGGATGACGACGAAGACGGCGAAGCGCCGTCAGGGCGCACCCTGCACTGAGCTTGCCGGCAGGCCCGGCGCCGGCCCCGATGCGGCGCCGTCGCCCTGCAACGGCGGCGCGACCGACGACGAGTCGGGCAGCGCCGGCAGCGCGGGGATTTCCGGCATCTGCGGCAGCGGCACGTCGTCGCGTGGCGCGAGCGGCAGCGTGGGCGGCACCGGCAGGTTCTTCGGCACCTCCTGCAGGCTTACGTTGAAGATCGTCTGCCGTGCCGGCGATACGCTCACCTTCACCCACTGATTCGCCGGATGGCGCGGTCCGATCGCGACGCGCGTCACGTTTCCGACCAGCTCGCCGTCGTCGCCATGCAGCGGACGGTCGATCAGAAAGCCGTTCGCCAGCGGTTCGCCGCTCGCGTGCATCACCAGTATCGGGCCGCGGAATGTCGCCGCCGCCTTCACCAGCGTTCGTTTCAACTCACGGAAGCCGTCGCGCACGCGCGGCCGGTTGAAACGCAGCCATGCGAAGCGCTCCGCGCGTTCATAGCGTTCGAACTGCGGATCGCCTTCGAAAATCACGACCATTGCGCGCGCTTCGCGCCGCTTCGCATATTCGGCCGCGTGGTCGATCCAGAAGCCGTTCGCGATGATGCGGTCCTCGAATTCGCCGTTGCGGCCGCCCGCCGTCAAATAATGGTTGTTCGGCGCCGGCGCATTGAGTGCGACGTAGACGATGTCGTCGCGCATCCAGCGGGCGTTCTCGCGATACGGCCGGAACCGTGCGACTTCGCTCTCGCGCGTGATCTGCAGCGCACCGGGGTCGGGCAACGCCGAATCGGCGAGCAGCGTCTGCCGCAGGAAATCGAGCCGTTCGACCGGGTCGTAGCTGCCGCCGGCCGCGGTGTTGCACGCGATCCAGTCGTCGTGGCCGGGAATGAACACGAGCGGCACGCGCGTCGAATCCAGGATCGCACCGCGCTGCGAATACAGCGTGTCGCGGCATGCTTCCTTCGAGCCTTTGAGATCGCCCGCGTAGACGACGAACGCGAGGTTGCGCTCGCGTGCGATCGCATCGAGCAGCCGCTGCGCGGCCGGTTCGTCCGCCGGAGCGTTGATGACGCCCGACACGACCGCGAACGAGTAGGGCGCCGCGCTGCGCTTGGGCGGCGCGGCCAGCGCGCCGGCCTGCGCGAAGACGAGGACCGCCGCGACGAGCGCGGCGGCGGCGCGGGCCGGCAGGCCCCGCGGAATGCGCTTACGCGTGCCCGTCGGCATCGTGCGAGCGGACCAGCGTGCGCAGTTCGTACAGCAGGTCGAGCGCCTCGCGCGGCTTGAGATCGTCGGGGTCGATGTCGCGCAGTTTTTCGAGCGCCGGATGCGGTGCGTCGGGCAGCGCAGGCGCGTCCGCGCATTCGAGATCGTCGACGGCCGCCGGCGGCGCGCTGAACAGGTCGAGTTGCGGCGTGTGCTGCGAAGCCGATTGCTGTTCGAGATACGCGAGGTGCTTGCGCGCAGCGCGGATCACCGGCGCCGGGACGCCCGCAAGCTGCGCGACCTGGAGGCCGTAGCTCTGGTTCGCCGGGCCTTCGTTGACCGCGTGCAGGAACACGATCCCGTGGCCGTGCTCGACGGCCGACAGGTGGACGTTGGCCGCTTGCGGGAATTCCGCCGGCAGTTGCGTCAGCTCGAAATAGTGCGTCGCGAACAGCGTGTAGCACGCGTTGTGCGCCAGCAGGTGGCGCGCGATGGCCCAGGCGAGCGCGAGGCCGTCGAAGGTCGACGTGCCGCGGCCGATCTCGTCCATCAGCACGAGGCTTTGCGGCGTCGCGTCGTTGAGGATCGCCGCGGCTTCGGTCATCTCGACCATGAAGGTCGAGCGGCCGCCCGCGAGATCGTCGGCCGCGCCGATGCGCGTGAAGATCCGGTCGATCGGGCCGAAGCACGCCGACTTCGCCGGCACGTAGCTGCCGACGTACGCCATCAGCGCGATCAGCGCAGTCTGCCGCATGAACGTCGACTTACCGCCCATGTTCGGCCCGGTGATCAGCAGCAGCTTGCGCTCGGTGCCGAACCGGCAGTCGTTCGCGATGAACTGCTCGACCTGCGCTTCGACGACCGGATGGCGACCTTGTTCGATTTCGATGCCGATCTCGTCGGTGAAGGTCGGCGCGACCCAGTCGAGTGCACGCGCGCGTTCGGCGAAGGCGGCCAGCAGGTCGAGCTCGGCGAGGGCCGACGCGACGCGCTGGCATTCGGGGATGAACGGCAGCAGCGCCTGCAGCACCGAGTCGTACAGCGCGCGCTCGCGTGCCAATGCGCGTTCCTGCGCGGACAGCGCCTTGTCCTCGAAGGTTTTCAGTTCCGGCGTGATGTAGCGTTCGGCGTTCTTCAGCGTCTGGCGGCGGCGGTAATCGTCGGGCACCTTGTCGGTCTGGCCGCGCGTGACCTCGATGTAGAAGCCGTGCACCTTGTTGTATTCGACGCGCAGGTTCGCGATGCCGGTGCGCGCGCGCTCGCGCGCCTCGAGGTCGATCAGGAACTGCCCGCAGTTTTCCGAAATGTCGCGCAGCTCGTCGAGCTCGGCATCGTAGCCGCGCGCGATCACGCCGCCGTCGCGGACCATCGCGGCCGGTTCGGTGGCGATCGCGCTCGTCAGCAGGTCGAGGCATTCGGCGGGCGGCGCGAGCGCCGCGTCGACGCGCGCGAGCGCATCCGCGTTCGCGACGATCGCGCCGATGCGCTCGCGCAGCGCCGGCAGCGCGGCGAACGTGTCGCGCAGGCTCGACAGGTCGCGCGGGCGAGCGGACAGCAGCGCGAGCCGCCCGGTGATCCGTTCGACGTCGGCGATCTGGCGCAGCGCGCTGCGCAACGCATCGAGGCTCGCGTTGGCCGGCGCGTCGAGCAGCGCGCCGATCGCCTGCTGGCGCGACTGCGCGGCGACGGAGGCGCGCGGCGGGTGATGCAGCCAGTGACGCAGCAGGCGGCTGCCCATCGTCGTGCAGCAGGTGTCGAGCAGCGAATACAGCGTGGGCGACTCGGTGCCGCGCAGCGTCTCGGTCAGTTCGAGGTTGCGGCGCGTGGCCGGATCGAGCCCGATGTATTCGGTTTCGTTCTCGACCTTCAGGCTGCGCACGTGCCGCAGTTGCTGGCCTTGCGTGGCTGCGGCGTAGAGCAGCAGCGCGCCGGCCGCGCCGCAGGCGCTCGTCAGCGAATGCGCGCCGAAACCGTCGAGGCTCGCGACGTCGAGCTGGTCGCACAGGCGCTGCGTGCCCGACGCGATGTCGAAGTGCCAGGCCGGCACGCGCTTGCTCGCGCCCGCGCCGGCGGGAAGGGCGTCGGTTGCGCCGTCCGGCGTCAGGATTTCGGCCGGCCGGATGCGTTCGAGCGCGGCGGCGAGTTGCTCGGGCTCGATTTCGGCGAGCCGCAACGCGCCGCTCGCGAGGTTCAGCCACGCGAGGCCGATATTGACCGCGACGCCGCGCTTGTTGTGGCCGGTGCACATCGCGAGCAGGTAGACGTCGTTCTTGTCGGACAGCAGCGCGGCATCGGTGAGTGTGCCGGGCGTGACGACGCGCACGACCTTGCGCTCGACCGGGCCCTTCGACGTGGCCGGATCGCCGATCTGCTCGCAGATCGCGACCGATTCGCCCATCTTCACGAGCTTCGCCAGATACTGCTCGACCGCGTGATGCGGGACGCCGGCCATCTTGATCGGCGTGCCGGCCGACGCGCCGCGCTGCGTGAGGGTCAGGTCGAGCAGGCGTGCCGCTTTTTCCGCATCCTCGAAGAACAGCTCGTAGAAGTCGCCCATCCGGTAGAAGACGAGCGTATCCGGATGATCGGCCTTGATGCGCAGGTACTGCTGCATCATCGGAGTATGGCCTGCGAAGGCTTCGGGCGACAGCGTGGTCATAGGTCAGGCATGAAGTTGTTGCTTGGGTTGCCCGAGTTTACCAGTGGCTTCGCCGTGAACGTGCGAAGTTGGCCGTTTGGTCAGGTGCGGCGGACGGCGAGCGGCAGCGGGCCATGCCTACTTGCTCTCGTCCAGCGCGTCGTTCCAGACCTTCGCGCCCCGCTCATGTGAGGCAACGCCGTTGAAGAACGACTCGATGGCGGCGCCCATGTCAAAGTCGTCACACTTGTCCCACAAGATGAGTTTGGGCTTGTGTACGCGGAACTCGCCGGTGCTCTTCGGTGTGTATGCGACCGCGATGGCTGCCTTTGCCGACGGGAAAGCGTAGGACCGCGCTTCCAGAATGATCGCATCGAGCTTTTTGCCATCGGGCGTCGCGATCCGGCCGTCGTACGCCAGCACGCCGTCGCTTGCGTTGAACGGATCGCTCTCGAGATGCTTTCGACCTTGCTCGACTGCCTCGCCGGCATCATCGAACACCAGCCGCTCGATTTTCCGTTGACCATCGTTAGTCTGAAATGCCGCCATGGGGACAAGACCATCTGCGTCGGAGACACACCAGACGGCATGTGCAGCAACAAAACCAGCGAGTTCGAAGGCGGTGAGCATGGTAGTGGGGGCGGACAGGTCAGCGTTGAGTACTCACGTGACCGGGAAAGTTGCTTGGGTAGCACGAGTTTACCAGCGCGCCAAACGGGGTCGCTCGAAGTTGGCCATTCGGTCGGTGGTCAGCGGTGGCGATCGGCCACTATCTGAAAGGCAGGCTCCCGCGACTGCCGACCCACAAAGCGTCCGATGTCGCCGGGCTGCTCCCGCATCGTTGGACACCCGGCACCACCCAACTGGCAGAACGGGTTCACCGGTGCTTACAATCAGAGGAATGTGCGCGCCGATTCTGGAAGAAGCCTCGGCCACACGCTATATCGGCGACTCGATGCCGTCTCGCGGGCGCCCTCGCGTCGTTTACCGTGCCGCAACCGGAGAACCCGATGATCAAAGTCAGTGTCATGTACCCGTACGCCGCAGGCGCGCGATTCGATCATGCCTACTACCGCGAGCGGCATATGCCAATGGTGAAACAGCGGCTCGGCGCCGCCTGTCTGTACTACACGGTGGACAAGGGAATCGCGGGCGGGGCTCCGGGCACTGACCCTGTTTACGTGGCCAAGTGCGACTTCATCTGCACTTCCGTCGAAGCTTTCCAGGCAGCTCGCGATCCGCATGCGCAGGAAATCATGGCCGACATAGCCAATTACACGGATATACGCCCCGTGCTGCAAATCAGCGAGGTGGTAGTGGAACGTTCGGAAACCTGACCAAGGTTCGGATATCGCCAGGCATTGCATGCACGCGCGAAGTTCGCCGCGGCGTCGAACTTCGCGTTGCAGTGCCACCTATTGGATGGCGAGCGGGAGAATCAGGCCCGTCCCGAAAGCGCCAAGAACTGTGAAACGTTTGGCAGTCAGCGCAATCCAGCCCTTCAGCCTTTCTATTTCCCAATGCGCTCGGGACTTACACCAATTCGCGTCGGAAAACTGAAATTTGGGCCTGTTTCAACGAGACCGGCGTGCTAGTCTGAAACGTCGATATAAAAATACAATAGATTAACGGGGCACAAACATGAAGCAGGCCATACAGGATGGCGGGGTAGCGTGCGCGCAAAGTACGCTGGCGCCGCCCACGACGGCGGTTGCGGGCAAGTCGGGGCGGATCGATCCGATCGAGCTTGGCGCGCGCGCGTCTTCAGTGACCGTGCTGGGCGCATTCGCCTATCTGATTTATATGCAGTGGCGATTGAACCCGAGCCGGATCACGCTGATCCTGCTGCTGGTTTCCGCGGGAGTGACCGTCGGCATGTCGGCTTTCGCCAAATTGCCGAAGCGGCGCGACTGGCATCCCGCCACGGTGAGCGTCGCGCTCGGTGGTTCGTTTTACTGCCTCGCCTATCAGCTGAACGCCAGTACGCACCTGATCCCGGAGTGGGCCGGGGGCGTCTGGCAAATTTCCGGGATTGCGTGGCAACTGTTCGCGAAGCTGTCGCTGGGGCGCTCGTTCGGTTTGCTGCCCGCGAATCGCGGGGTCGTGTCGAGCGGCGCGTACCGGTTCATGCGCCATCCGATCTATGCCGGTTACCTGCTGTCCGAAATCGGCTTCCTGCTGGCGAACTTCAGTACCCGGAACCTGCTCACGATCGGCATCTGGATGCTGTTGCAGATCGGGCGAATCGTCATGGAAGAGCGCGTGCTGTCGGAAGACGCCGATTATCGTGCGTACAAGGCGAAGGTGCGGTACCGGTTGATTCCCGGCGTGTTTTGACGGGAACGCCGCAAGCGCGCAACGGCGGTGCGTCGATGAAGCTCGGGTGGGGCGGACAGGCGAAAGCCGGCGCACGCAGGTTACGAACCTGCGCGCGCCGGCCCCGTACCGAGGATCAGGACGCGTGCGCCGACGTCAGGCTGAGCGCCACCGCCTGCGCGACTTCGATGCCGTCGATCGCCGCCGAATAGATGCCGCCCGCATACCCGGCGCCTTCGCCGGCCGGATACAGGCCTTCGACGTTCATGCTCTGGTAGTCGTCCTTGCGCCGAATCCGGATCGGCGACGACGTGCGCGTCTCCACGCCGGTGAGCACGGCATCGTGCATCGCGAAGCCGGCGATCTTCTTGTCGATCTCGGGCAGCGCTTCGCGGATCGCTTCGATCACGTAGTCCGGCAGCGCGGTGCCGAGATCGGTCGGATTCACGCCGGGCTTGTACGACGGCTCCACGGAGCCCAGCGACGTCGACGGCCGGCCCGCGATGAAATCGCCGACCAGCTGGCCCGGCGCGCGGTAATCTCCGCCGCCGAGTTCGAACGCGCGCTCTTCCCATTTGCGCTGGAACGCGATGCCGGCGAGCGGGCCGCCCGGATAGTCGTCCGGCGTGATGCCGACGACGATGCCCGCGTTCGCATTGCGCTCGGCGCGGGAATACTGGCTCATCCCGTTGGTGACCACGCGGCCGGGCTCGGAGGTCGCGGCGACCACCGTGCCGCCCGGGCACATGCAGAAGCTGTAGACCGCGCGCCCGTTGCTGGCGTGGTGGACCACCTTGTAGTCGGCCGCGCCGAGCTGCTTGTGGCCCGCGAACTTGCCGAAGCGGCTGCGATCGATCAGCCCCTGCGGATGCTCGATACGGAAACCCAGCGAGAACGGCTTCGCTTCGATGTAGACGCCGCGGTCGTGCAGCATCTGGAACGTGTCGCGCGCGCTGTGGCCCACGGCCAGCACCACGCGGTCGCACCGCAGCGTTTCGCCGTTCGACAGCTTGAGCGCGCGCACCTTGCCCTGGTCGATTTCGATGTCGTCGACGCGGGTTTCGAAGCGCACTTCGCCGCCGAGTTCGTGGATCGACGCGCGCATTTTTTCCACCATGCTGACGAGGCGGAACGTGCCGATGTGCGGCCGGCTCAGGTACAGGATGTCCTCGGGCGCGCCGGCCTTGACGAATTCGTCCAGCACCTTGCGGCCATAGTGGTTCGGATCCTTGATCTGGCTGTACAGCTTGCCGTCGGAAAACGTCCCCGCGCCGCCTTCGCCGAACTGCACGTTCGATTCGGGATTGAGCACGCTCTTGCGCCACAGGCCGAAGGTGTCCTTGGTACGCTCGCGCACGGCCTTGCCGCGTTCTAGGATGATCGGACGGAACCCCATCTGCGCGAGGATCAGCCCCGCGAACAGCCCGCACGGCCCCATGCCGATGACGACGGGACGCAGGAACTCGGCGTGTTCGGGCGCCTTCGTGACGAAGTGATACGCCATGTCGGGCGTCACGCCGCAATGCGGCTTGCCGGCGATGCGCTCGAGCGCGGCGGCTTCGTCGCTGACTTCGATATCGACGATATAGGTGAGCTTGATGTCGGCGCGCTTGCGCGCGTCGTGCGCGCGGCGGAACACGGTGTAACGGAGCAGCCCGTCTGGCGCCACGCCAAGCTCCGCGAGGCGCGCGCGAATCGCGGCCTCGAGCGCGCTCTCGGGATGGTCGAGGGGGAGTTTAATTTCGCTTAGCCGTAACATGGGGACTCGGATGCGATTGCCACGGCGCCGTGGCGGTGTTGATACAGGCGGGGCCGGCATGCCGGCGGCGGCGTCGTTCGCCGCGCGGGCCTGCCGGACGCAAACCCTAGGCTGTCGTCGCGGGACAGGCGGTGCGAGCGGCACTGCGCCGACCCGTACGGGCAACCCGGGCAACTTCAGGATAGGCGCACGAAGCGACCCGTGTGCACGGAAGATTTTCCCCCGTGTCGGGCGTTCGGCGCGCCATCATGACGATGCCGCGCGAGCGGTTTGCGCGAAAGCCGCGCCACGCGGGCGCGGCCCGGGCTTACTCCGCTGCCGGATGCACGCGGCTGTAGCGGTTCAGGATCGGGATCATCTGCGCGTAGATCTTCGGGTTCGCGGCGACGATCTCGTGGCGATGCAGGAAATCGGCGTCGCCCGTGTAGTTGCCAACGAGGCCGCCGGCCTCGGTGATCAGCAGGCTGCCCGCGGCCATGTCCCACACGTTGATGCCTTGCTCGAAGAACGCGTCGAGGCGGCCGGCCGCGACGTTCGCGAGGTCGAGCGCCGCCGCGCCCGGCCGGCGCAGGCCCGTGCAGGCTTGCGTCATTTCGGTGAAGAGGCGCGCGTAGGCGTCGAGGCCGTCCTTCTCGCGGAACGGGAAGCCCGTGCCGACCAGCGCGTCCGACAGGCGGTCGCGGCGGCCGACGCGGATGCGGCGGTCGTTCAGGTACGCGCCGCGGCCGCGGGTGGCCGTGAACAGGTCGTTCTTGTTCGGATCGTAGACGACGGCCTGCGTGACGACGCCCTTGTGCTCGAGCGCGATCGATACGCAGTAGTACGGGAAGCCATGGATGAAGTTGGTCGTGCCGTCGAGCGGATCGATGATCCACTTGAATTCGGATTCGTTCTCCGATTCGCCCGATTCCTCCGCGAGGATCGCGTGGTCGGGGTAGGCGGTCTTCAGCGTCTCGATGATCGCGTCTTCGGCGGCCTTGTCCACTTCGGTGACGAAGTCGTTCTGCTGCTTCTTGCGGATCTCGATCAGGTCGAGATCGAGGGACGCGCGATTGATGATCTGTCCGGCGCGGCGCGCAGCCTTGACAGCAATGTTGAGCATGGGATGCATGAGCCTGGATCCTGTAGCCGGCGGCACGGGCCGCCACGAAGTGGGACAACCGCCCGGAACGGCGCAAGCGTGCCGGGGCGAGGTGAGACGCGAATTGACAAAGAGCGGGGTACGACCCGCGCTGCGCCGAGCGCAACGCGTAAAGGCATGATTTTACCCGATTTTCGGCGGTTTCAGGCGACCGGCATGCGGGGAAACCCCCACTGGCCGTCCGGACGAGTGGGTTTGCGGAAGCGATGGCGATACCATACGGCCATTCTGACGAACCGAGTCGTATCGTAGTGGAAACCCCGCAGAACACCGCCGCGCCGTCCGAATCGGGCGCGGCCTCGTCCCCGCCGCCGTCCGGCGGCTTCACGTCCACCCGCTTCGTGCTGGTCGAGCCGAGCCATCCCGGCAACGTCGGGGCGGCCGCTCGCGCGCTGAAGACGATGGGCTTCTCGCGCCTCGTGCTGGTCGCGCCGCGCGTGCCGCACGTGCAGAGCGACCCGGACGCGATCGCGATGGCCAGCGGCGCGGACGACGTCCTCGCGTCCGCGCATGTCGTGCCGACGCTCGGCGAAGCGCTGTCCGGCGTGCACTGGTCGATCGCGCTGACCGCGCGCACGCGCGAATACGGGCCGCCGCGCCTCGCGCCGCGCGCGGCCGCCACGCAGGCGAGCGCGCAGGTCGGCACGGGCGACATCGCGCTCGTGTTCGGCAACGAGCGCACCGGTCTCGCGAACGAGCATGTCGAGCAGTGCAGCGCGCTCGCGCATATTCCGGCCAACCCGGCCTACAGTTCGCTGAATCTCGCGCAGGCCGTGCAGGTGCTCGCATACGAGTTGCGCGTCGCGTTTCTCGAGCAGGCGAGCGAGCCGTCGGCGCAGCCGCAGGCCGAAGCCGGCACGCTCGCGCAGAGCGACGAGATCGAGCGGATGTACGTGCACCTCGAGAACGCGTTGATCGCACTCGACTTCCTCGATCCGCGCAATCCGAAGAAGTTGATGCCGCGGCTGCGGCGCCTGTTCGCGCGCACGAGCCTCGAGCGCGAGGAGGTCAACATCCTGCGCGGCGTCGCGAAGCACATCCTGCTGAAGTCGGGCAAGCCGGACGGCGACGCGTAAGGTAAGCCGCCGGCGCTTCGATCACCGGGCGCGCGGGGGAGTCCGCTGGATGCCGCGTGTGGCCGGGCAGGCCATGCGTTGACCTACCGGAAGCGTCGCGTCTGCTATTTCTCTCCCGCCCGGCATTTCCCTGAAATCCCGCCCCGCAGCAAGCGTCGCGGCCGAATACCCCCGCCGACGGCGGGGTGAACGCGCGACCGCGTGCGGGCCGGCGCGACTGGCCCTACAATCGCCGGACGTCATAAGCAAATGACCCGGCGCGATAACGGCCGGCATTGCCGGCGATGCGCGCCGGCCTTTTCCCAGATCACATCATGTTCACGAGACTGCGCGAAGACGTTGCAACGATTCGCGAGCGGGATCCCGCCGCTCGCAGTGCGTGGGAAGTGCTGACCTGTTATCCGGGGCTGCATGCGCTCGTGCTGCACCGTTTCGCGCACGCATGCTGGCGAGCGAAACGCTACTGGCTCGCGCGGTTCGCGTCGCAGGCCGGCCGGTTCCTGACAGGTATCGAGATCCACCCCGGCGCGACGATCGGCCGGCGCGTGTTCATCGATCACGGCATGGGTGTCGTGATCGGCGAGACGGCGATCATCGGTGACGACTGCACGATCTATCAGGGCGTGACGCTGGGCGGCACGTCGCTCACGCGCGGCGCAAAGCGCCACCCGACGCTCGAGGCCGGCGTGATCGTCGGCGCCGGCGCGAAGGTGCTCGGCGGTTTCACGGTCGGCGCGGGCGCGAAAATCGGCTCGAACGCGGTGGTCGTCAAGCCGGTGCCGGCGGGCGGCACCGCGGTCGGCAATCCGGCGCGCATCGTGATGCCGGCGCAGCCGAAGCCGCAGACCGAGCGTGCGGCATTCAGCGCGTACGGGATCACGCCCAACGCCGACGATCCGATGTCGCTCGCGATTCACGGGCTGATCGATCACGCGGCGAAGGAAAGCCGCCGCGTCGACGAGATCGTCGCGGCGCTCGAGCGGCTCGGCACGCATCTGGAAACGCTGCAGGGCGCCGACGCGGCGCGCCTCGACCTGCGCAGGCTGTCGGCGGTGCTGGAAGGCAAGACGGTCGAACGCCAGATGTAACGAATGCGATGGGCGCCGAACGCTGCCGTCGGTGCGACGGCAGCGGCGGCGTCAGCGGAGGCTCAGTCGAGCGGCATCGCGTGGATGCCTTCCGCGTCGACGCGCAGGTAGCCGCCGCGCCGCGTGCCGTGATCGAGATCCCAGTCGGGCAGCACCCAGCGGATTCCGCCCGGTTCCGCGTGGCGCGCGGGGCGGTGCGTATGGCCGTGAATGATCACGCTTGCACGGCTTTTCCGGAACAGCGCGGCCACGCCTTCCCGCGTGACGTCGTAGATGGCCGAAGCAGGGCGCATCCGGCCTGTTTCGCTGTTCGAACGCATGCGCTGCGCGAGCGCGCGGCGCCAGCGGAACGGCCACGCGAGAAACAGCCATTGCGCGACGCGGTTGCGCGCGAAGCGACGGAACACCTGGTAGCCGCGGTCGGCCGTGCATTGCGCGTCGCCGTGCGCGAGCACGATGCGCTGGCCGAACGCCATGATCAGCGAAGGGTCGGGCAACAGCATCGCGCCGGCGGCCTTCATGAAGCGCCGGCCGAGCAGGAAATCGCGATTGCCGTGCATCACGTAGAGCGCGATGCCGCGTTCCGAGAACGTGTGCATCAGCGCGGCCATGCGCGCGGCGAACGGATCGTCGTCGAGGATGTCGTCGCCGATCCAGTATTCGAACAGGTCGCCGAGGATGAACACCGAGTCGGCGCTGTCGGCGGTGTATTTCACGAAATGCTCGAACGCGGCGACCGTCTTCGGAATCGCCTCGCTCAGGTGCAGATCGGAGAGAAACAGGAACGGGCGTGCGGCTTGCGCGTATTCGCGCTCACCCGGCACGCCCGCGGAGACGCTTCGCGGCGGACTCTCCTGCAACATCGAAGTGCCTCCGTAACGACTGTGCGTCAGACCACCACGGCCTTTTCGATCACGACGTCGTCGGTCGGCACGTCCTGATGGAAGCCCGCGTTGCCCGTCTTGACGCCCTTGATCTTGTCGACCACGTCCTGGCCTTCGACGACCTTGCCGAACACCGCGTAGCCCCAGCCCTGCGGCGTCGGCGACGAGTGGTTCAGGAAGTCGTTGTCGTTCACGTTGATGAAGAACTGGGCGGTTGCCGAGTGCGGATCGTTCGTGCGCGCCATCGCGACCGTGTAGTTGTCGTTCTTCAGGCCGTTGTTCGCTTCGTTGTCGATCGGCGCGTCGGTCGGCTTCTGCTTCAGGCCCGGCTCGAAGCCGCCGCCCTGGATCATGAAGCCGTTGATCACGCGGTGGAACACGGTGCCGTCGTAATGGCCCTTCTTCACGTAGTTCAGGAAGTTCTCGACCGTCTTCGGTGCCTTCGCGGCGTCGAGTTCGAGCTTGATCACGCCGTGGTTCGTATGCAGTTCAACCATGATGAATTCCTTCGGTGAGGCGGTTTAAATGGCACGCGGCCGGTCGTGCGACGCGGCCGCGTGTGGCGCCGGACGTGCCGGCAGGTTCTTACTTCGAGACGATGTTCGCCGATTCGATCACGACCGGTTGCGCCGGCACGTCCTGCATCGGGCCGCGCGAGGTCGTCGCCACGCCTTCGATCTTCTTCACGACGTCGAGGCCCGACACGACCTTGCCGAACACCGCATAGCCGTTGCCGTCCGGGTTCGGGTAGTCGAGGCCGCCGTTGTCGACCGTATTGATGAAGAATTGCGCGGTGGCCGAATTCGGATCGCTCGTGCGCGCCATCGCGATCGTGCCCGTCAGGTTCTTCAGACCATTGCGGCTCTCCAGCGGGATCGGCGCGCGGGTCGGCTTTTCCTCGAAGTTGGTCTTGTAGCCGCCGCCCTGGATCATGAAGCCCTTGATCACGCGATGGAAGATCGTGCCGTTGTACTGGCCGGCCTTCACGTAATCGAGGAAGTTGGCGACGGACTTCGGCGCCTTCTCCGGATAGAGCTCGACGCGGATGTCGCCCTGCGAGGTCTTCAGCTGCACGACGGGGTGCGCTGTGGCCGTTTGCGCGAACGCGGGTGCGGTCGCGAGAAGGGCGGCGCCGCCAAGCGCCAGCAACAGACGTTTCATTGCGATCCTCAGGTTGGGAGGGAAGGAAGGCCGCGCCGCTTATTGCGACGGCGCGACGTACGGCGCCGCCAGTGCGCCCGACGGACCGTTGAACTGGAACGTCGGCGACATCGGCAGCGTGGTGGTGCTCACGTTCGCGGCCGCGCGGTCGGTGTACTCGCGCGTGGCCGGCGTGGTCGCGCGGGCGTTCGGCGCGGCTTTCGGCGGCGACACGATCTTCTGCAGATCGGCGAGGCGCTGCGCGGTCGCGCCGCTCGTGCGGCCGAGCGATTGCGCGCGCTTGTACGATTCGGCCGCGAGGCGCAGGTAGAGATCGCCGAGGTTCTCGTACGCGAGCGAGTAGCTCGGGTTCGATTGCGTCGCGGTGACGAGCGCGGTGCGCGCTTCGTCGTAGCGGCCGTGCTTCGCGTACAGCGCCGCGAGGTTGTTGTACGGCTCCGGCAGTTCGGGGTACGCCTGCGTGATCGCGACGAACTGCGTGATCGCGTCGTCGTCGCGGTTCAGGCGGGCCAGCACGGTGCCGCGCTTGAACTGCGCCTGCACGTCGTGCGGGTTCGACGCGATGCGCGCGTCGAGCTGCGCGAGCGCCTGCTGCCACTGCTTGCCGGCGATCGACGCGTCGACTTCGGGGGTGCCGTCGGCGACCGCCGGGGCCTTTTGCGCATGCGCCGCGGGGGCCGCGAAAAGCGTCAGCGCGACGCCCATGACGGTGGTCGCAACGAGGGTCGCAGCGCTCGGCGCGCGGCCGCGATGAGGTTTCATAGGCGTAAATCGGAATGTTATACTCCGACCCATTCTAACAAAACGTCTGCGCGTTCCGGCGAGCCGCAGACAGTCTTTCTTAGCCTCTCGTGGCCGTCACCGCTGTGCTTGCAGCCTGACCGCCCCGTGTGATATCGAGGACGCGCGGCCTGGCGCCGCAGCAGATGGTCCGTCCGTTTCACATGCTGGGCGAGCTTCGCCAGGGCGGTTTCCTTCGGCTCACGGTTCATCTCTATGGAATCACTGCGCATCTACAACACGCTCGCGCGTGACAAGCAAGTTTTCGTGCCGCGCCAGCCCGGCGAAGTGCGGATGTACGTATGCGGAATCACCGTCTACGACTATTGTCACGTGGGCCACGCGCGCATGCTGGTCGTGTTCGACCTCGTCCAGCGCTGGCTGCGTGCGATCGGCTACCGGGTCACGTACGTGCGCAACATCACCGACATCGACGACAAGATCATCCGCCGCGCGCTCGAGAACGGCGAGACGATCAAGTCGCTGACCGACCGCTTCATCGGCGCGATGCACGAGGATGAAACCGCGCTCGGCATCCAGCGGCCCGACATCGAGCCGCGCGCGACGCAGTTCATTCCGCAGATGCTCGGCATGATCGAGACGCTCGAGGCGAACGGCTACGCGTATCAGGCGACCGACGGCGACGTCAATTACTCGGTGCGCAAGTTCGCGAGCTACGGGAAGCTGTCGGGCAAGTCGCTCGACGACCTCCGCGCGGGCGAGCGCGTCGCCGCGAACGACGCGAAGCAGGATCCGCTCGATTTCGTGCTGTGGAAGCGTGCGAAGGAAGGCGAGCCGGACGGCGCGTCGTGGGCGTCGAAGTACGGGATGGGCCGCCCGGGCTGGCACATCGAGTGCTCGGCGATGGGTTGCTCGCTGCTCGGCAATCATTTCGACATCCACGGCGGCGGCCAGGATCTGCAATTCCCGCACCACGAGAACGAGATCGCGCAGAGCGAAGGCGCGACCGGCGAGACGTTCGTCAATTACTGGATGCACAACGGCTTCGTGCAGGTCGACAACGAGAAGATGTCGAAATCGCTCGGCAACTTCTTCACGATCCGCGAAGTGCTCGAGCGTTACGACGCGGAAGTGATGCGCTTCTTCATCGTACGCACGCACTACCGTTCGCCGCTTAATTACAGCGACGTGCATCTCGACGATGCGCGCGCGTCGCTCACGCGTCTGTACACCGCGCTGAAGGACGTCGAGCCCGACACGCTCGCGCTCGACTGGAACGAGCCGCACGCGCAGCGTTTCGCGGCCGCAATGAACGACGATTTCAACACGCCGGTCGCGGTGGCGACGCTGTTCGAGCTGGCGGGCGAAGTCAACCGCACGCGCGATGCGTCGCTCGCGCGGCAACTGAAACACCTGGCGGGCCTGCTCGGCCTGCTGGGCCGCGAACCGCGCGCGTTCCTGCAGCAGGCGTCCGGCGCCGCGCAGGCGGCCGGGCTCGCGGCCGACGAGATCGAAGCGAAGATCGCCGCGCGTGTCGCGGCGAAGCAAGCGAAGGACTATGCCGAAGCGGACCGGATCCGGGCGCAATTGCTCGAAGCCGGCATCGCACTTGAAGACAAACCGGGCGGATCGACCGAATGGCGTCGCGTATGAGCGCGGCGCGTTCCACTGACCGATCCGTCAGGTAGGAGGCAAGATGGCAACGGCCAGAAAAGCGCCGGTCAGGCGCGCGACCCCGGTCGCCGCGCGTCCGGCAGCCAAGCGCGTACCGGCGGCGAAGACGGACGCGACGCGCGCCGTGCCGAACGGCGCGTTGAACGGTCATGCGCAGCCGGCGGCCGCGCCGCCGGCCGCCGACACGGCCCGCAAGACACGTGCGTCCGAAGCGGGCGGCGAGGAGGTCGTCGTGCGTCCCGTCTATTGGGACAAGGCATGCGCCGACCTCGTCAAGCGCGACCGGATCCTGAAGAAACTGATTCCGAAGTTCGGTCCCGCGCATCTCGTGAAGCGCGGCGACCCGTTCGTCACGCTCGCGCGCTCGGTCGTCGGCCAGCAGATTTCGGTGCCGTCCGCGCAGTCGCTGTGGGCGCGCATCGAGGACGCCTGTCCGAAACTCGCGCCGCAACCGGTGATCCGGCTCGGCGCGGACAAGCTGATCGCGTGCGGGCTGTCGAAGCGCAAGACGGAATACATCCTCGATCTCGCGCAGCATTTCGTGTCGGGGGCGCTGCACGTCGACAAATGGACGTCGATGGACGACGAGGACGTGATCGCGGAGCTCACGCAGATCCGCGGCATCAGCCGCTGGACGGCCGAGATGTTCCTGATCTTCAACCTGTCGCGGCCGGACGTGCTGCCGCTCGACGACCCGGGTCTGATCCGGGCGATCAGCGTCAATTATTTCAGCGGGGAACCCGTCACGCGCAGCGAGGCGCGCGAGGTTGCGGCCAACTGGGAGCCGTGGCGCACCGTCGCGACCTGGTACATGTGGCGCAGCCTCGATGCGCCCGACGCCGACGCCTGAGCGCCGGCTATCGGGTTTTAAACATCAATAGTTGAGAGCCGGTTTTGAGCGTCGCCCGCGCGGGTAGAATACGCGCTGCCGCAAGACCCAAGGATTCGAACACATGAAGACCACGTTTCTGGATTTCGAACAGCCGATCGCCGAACTCGAGGCCAAGATCGAAGAGCTGCGATTCGTGCAGGACGACTCGGCTGTCGATATTTCGGAAGAAATCGAGCGGCTGTCGAAGAAAAGCCAGCAACTGACGAAAGACCTCTACGCGAACCTGTCGCCATGGCAGGTTTCGCAGATCGCGCGGCACCCGCAGCGGCCGTACACGCTCGATTACGTCGCGGAACTGTTTACCGATTTTCACGAGTTGCATGGCGACCGCGCGTTCGCGGACGACCTCTCGATCGTCGGCGGTCTCGCGCGCTTCGGCGGCCATCCGTGCATGGTGATCGGTCACCAGAAGGGCCGCGACACGAAGGAGCGCGCCGCGCGCAACTTCGGGATGCCGCGTCCGGAAGGCTATCGCAAGGCCGAACGCCTGATGCGTCTGGCCGAGAAGTTCGGGCTGCCGATCTTCACGTTCGTCGACACGCCGGGCGCGTACCCGGGCATCGGCGCGGAAGAGCGCGGCCAGTCGGAGGCGATCGGCCGCAACCTGTACGTGATGGCCGAGCTGAAGACGCCGATCATCACGACGGTGATCGGCGAGGGCGGCTCGGGCGGCGCGCTCGCGATCGCCGTGGCCGACACGGTGATGATGCTGCAGTTCTCGACCTACTCGGTGATCTCGCCGGAAGGCTGCGCGTCGATCCTGTGGAAGAGCGCCGCGAAGGCGCCGGAAGCCGCGGAAGCGCTGGGCCTGACCGCGCACCGCCTGAAGGCGCTCGGCCTGATCGACAAGATCATCAACGAGCCGCTCGGCGGCGCGCATCGCGATCCGAAGGGCATGGCCGCGCTGCTGCGCCGTGCGCTGGCCGATTCGCTGCGCCAGTTCCAGGGCATGAGCATCGATGCGCTGCGCGAGCGCCGCTTCGAGCGCCTGATGGCCTACGGCAAGTTCAAGGAAACCACGCCCGGCGCATGACCGGCGTGCTCGCATCGCGCGCCGTTCGGCGCGCATCTCTCTCGTGATTCCCCCGACCGAATTCTCCGCCGACCGTGTCGTACTCGACGCGGTCGGCGTTGCGCTTTCCGGCCTGCCGCCGGACGCGCGTATCGCGATCGCCTACAGCGGCGGCCTCGATTCGACGGTGCTGCTCGATGCGGCCGTGCGCGTCGCGGGCGCCTCGCGCTGCGTCGCGCTGCACGTGCATCACGGCCTGAGCGCGAACGCCGACGCGTGGGTCGCGCATGCCGAAGGGCAAGCGGCGCGGCTCGGTGTCGCATTCGAATCGATGCGCGTCGACGTGCCGCGCGACAGCGGCCTCGGTATCGAGGCGACGGCGCGCGAGCGTCGCTACGCGGCGCTCGACGAGATGGGCGAACGCTACGGCGTGGCAGCGCTGTGGCTCGCGCAACATGCGGACGACCAGGCGGAGACGGTGCTGCTGCAACTGTTGCGCGGGGCAGGCATCGCGGGGCTCGCCGCGATGGCGCCGCGTTATCGCCCCGACGGCGTGAGCATCGAACGGGTGCGTCCGTTGCTGCGATTGTTGCGCGCGCAACTTGAACGCTATGCGAAGCAGCACGCGCTCACGTGGATCGACGACGAATCGAACGGCGATACGCGCTATGCGCGCAATGCGCTGCGCATCGACGTGCTGCCGGCGCTGGCCGTGCATTTCCCGGGCTTTCGCGATGCGCTCGGCCGCGCGGCCCAGCATGCGGCGGCCGCTCAGCGGCTGCTCGACGATCTGGCCGAACTGGATTTCGCCGTCGCCGCGCGCGATGACGGTCACGCGCTGTCGCGCGACGCACTGGTCGGTTTCGACGACACGCGCGGCGCGAACCTGCTGCGCTTCTGGATGCGTGGGCTCGGTTTGCCGGGCGCGTCGGCTGCCCGGCTCGCCAACATGATGCGGCAACTGCGCGCGGCGCACGACGCGCATGCGCTGCGTGTCGATCACGCGGGGCAGTGCCTGCGGCTCTATCGCGATGTCGTCTACTGGGAAGCGGGCGATAGCAGCGAGCCGGCCGACGACGGCACGGGCACGCCGCAACCGGAGGCGGCGCTCGCATGGGACGGGCAGGAAGTATGGCACCTGCCGGCGTGGCGCGGCACGTTCGTATTCGCGCCGGCCGACGCGGGCAGCGCCGATGCGGTGCCGGAGCGGCTGCTGCGGGGTGCGCGGCTGGCGGCGCGCGCCCGGGCCGGCGGCGAACGGATGCGTACGTCGCCGGGCGGGCCGGGCCGGACGCTGAAGAACCTGTTCCAGGAGCGCGGCGTGCCGGCCTGGCAGCGCGACGTGCCGCTGCTGTTCGCGGGCGACCGGCTGATCTACGTGCCGCGGCTGGGCGTCAATCGCGACATCGGCGAGCCTGCCGGCGCGGCGCGCGGTGACGCCGCATGGCGCCGGATCGAATGGCGTCCCGACCTGCTGATCGCCTAGCGGCGGCAGGCTGCCGGCGGCGCGATGGCGCGCCGATTTTCACCATTTGGTAAACAGCGCCGGAACGGCCGCCGACACGGCGCGCGGCTTGTCAAGCGGGCTTCTATCGGGTACGCTCGGTCGTTTGCTCGGCTCGATTTTTGAGCGTTTTGTGCAGGTTTTCCGCGTGACGTACCCGGTTTGCGCGGCCTGATCGGCCTTCCGGGCAAAATCCGCCACGCTTGCGTGTTGCGTCCCAGCCGTCCCCCTCGTCGTCCGTCCACAGCCACAAGCCGCGTGACCGAACGGCTATGCGGCCTGCCCAGCGCACCCGTGCGGTTTCTCCTCCAGTTCAGAACGACAATGGCACTCATCGTACACAAATACGGCGGCACTTCGATGGGCTCGGTCGAGCGCATCAAGAACGTCGCGAAACGCGTCGCAAAATGGCATCAGGCCGGGCACCAGATGGTGGTCGTGCCTTCGGCGATGTCCGGCGAAACCAACCGTCTGCTCGGTCTCGCGAAAGAGATTTCGAGCCAGCCGAGCCCGCGTGAGCTCGACATGATCGCGTCGACCGGCGAGCAGGTCAGCGTCGGCCTGCTGTCGATCGCGCTGCAGGAAATCGGCGTCGAGGCCGTGAGCTATGCCGGCTGGCAAGTGCCGATCAAGACGGACAGCGCGTTTACGAAAGCACGCATTCACTCGATCGACGACGAGCGCGTGAAGGCCGACCTGAACGCCCGCAAGGTCGTGATCATCACGGGCTTCCAGGGCGTCGATCCGGACGGCCACATCACGACGCTGGGCCGTGGCGGCTCGGACACGTCGGCGGTGGCGGTGGCGGCTGCGCTGGGTGCCGAAGAGTGCCTGATCTATACCGACGTCGACGGCGTCTACACGACCGATCCGCGTGTCGTCGAAGAAGCGCGCCGCCTCGACCGCGTGACGTTCGAGGAGATGCTGGAAATGGCCAGCCTCGGCTCGAAGGTCCTGCAGATCCGCTCGGTCGAATTCGCCGGCAAATACCAGGTGAAGACGCGTGTGCTGTCGAGCCTGACCGATCCGCTGATTGCGCTCGACGAAGAAATGCGCTCGGGCACCCTGATTACTTTTGAAGAAGACGAGACCATGGAAAAGGCAGTCATTTCCGGCATCGCGTTCCAGCGCGACGAAGCACGCATTGCGGTGATGGGCGTGCCCGACAAACCGGGCATCGCATATCAGATCCTCGGCCCGGTGGCCGATGCGAACGTCGACGTCGACATGATCATCCAGAACCAGAGCGTCGAAGGCAAAACCGACTTCACGTTCACGGTCGGTCGCGGCGACTACCAGAAGGCGATGGACATCCTCACCAACCAGGTGCAGGGCCATGTGAGCGCCGAGCGCGTGCAGGGCGACCCGAAGGTGTCGAAGGTGTCGGTCGTCGGCGTCGGCATGCGTTCGCACGTGG
The DNA here is from genome assembly GCF_902832955.1 of Burkholderia sp. BCC0044. NCBI lineage: Bacteria > Pseudomonadati > Pseudomonadota > Betaproteobacteria > Burkholderiales > Burkholderiaceae > Burkholderia > Burkholderia sp. BCC0044. The sequence goes on from NZ_CADFDO010000001.1 coordinate 163,653, forward strand.
GCGTCGCGAGCAAGATGTTCCGCACGCTGTCGGAAGAGGGCATCAACATCCAGATGATCTCGACGTCCGAAATCAAGATTTCGGTGCTGATCGACGAGAAATACATGGAGCTGGCCGTCCGCGCGCTGCACAAGGTATTCGAACTCGACCAGGCATCGTGAATTTTCCGTGATGCATTGAAGAAAATGCATCACGGAAATTGACGCACGGTTCGAAACCCTATATTATCTCGTTCTCGTCGCACTGCCTCCCTGGTGCGAGCGAAAGTTTGGGAGACGTGGCCGAGAGGTCGAAGGCACTCCCCTGCTAAGGGAGCATCTGGGCCAAAACCTGGATCGAGGGTTCGAATCCCTCCGTCTCCGCCAAAAGCGGTGACAAAGCCCCGCAAGTTCTCGGACTTGCGGGGCTTTTTCTTTTTCAGCCCCGCCGTGCGGGTCGTGCGTCGTGCGTCGAGCATCGATGCTGCCGGATCTCATCCTCGGCCGCGCGTCGTCGGAACGGTCGATCAGGCAATGAGTGCTCGACTTGAGTGCCGGTCATGCGCTACATATCGCGTATCGTCCGGCGCGACTCAAGGTGATGCTCTTGGCAAACCCGCATTCCGTTCTGACCGTCCTGTCTCACCGACCTGTCGACGGACTGGTCGACAACCACGCCCGTTACGCGCACCTGCACGGCTACCGGCACGCGACGGTCGACGGCATGCACGTGTATGGCGAGCGGCAGCAGGTGCTGCACAAGTACCACGCGATCATCGCGCAACTCGTGGCGATGGAGCAGGGTGCGTTGCTGCTCGTGCTCGATCCGTTCTCCGTCGTGTTCGATCCGCACGCATTGCCGGACGTCGCGCACGGTTACGATGCGATCGTCACGACGCAGACGTCGAAATCGGCGCTGCCCGCGGCGAGCGGCATGATCTTTCGCAACGTACCCGACGTGCGCGAGCAGTTGCGCCGGCTGGCGCTCGAACTGGGCAAGTGGGCGATGCATCTTCCGGAGCGGCAGCACGCGTGCGAGGCGACGCTGCTTGCGGAACACTTTCCGCCGCTGCCGTTCGATGCGCGGCTGGCGAACGGTCATTTCGCGTCGGTCCAGACGGTCTGGAGCGATGGCGTCTCGATCGATTCGATCGCCGGCGCGCGGCCGCTCGTCGCGCACCAGGCACCCGAGTGGCGAGAAGCGAACGGTGTCTGGGCGCCGGCGCCCGACTACGACTTCCGTTACGTGACGGCGCTCGTCGACGATGCCGAACGGTACCAGCGCGGCGACTGCCCGCACGCGATGGACGACTGGCGCGCCGCGCAGCAGCGGCCGCGCGAAGCGGAGCGGCATGTGAATCCGCACGCGCCGATCGCGTTCGTGAGCCTGCACACATCCCCTATCGCGGGCTACGGCGACCTGCACGAGGAGAACTTCGTGCGCTACTGCACGCGACATGGCTATGCGTACCACACGTATCGCGCCGCGCCCGCATTCTTGCCGGACGGCATCGATGCGAACTGGGCGAAGCTGCACCTGATTCGCGAACATCTGCCGCATCACGCGTTCGTCTTCTGGGTCGATGCGGACATCCTCGCGATCGACCAGAGCCAGCGCATCGACGGCACGATCGACGGCCGCGACTTCGTGATCGGCACCGACCACACGGCGTGGGCGATCAACTCCTGCATGATCGGCGTGCGCAACGTCGCGCCGATGCGCGAACTGGTGGAGCGGATCTGCGCGCGCATCGAGCGTTTCGACGATCGTTCGTCGGTCTACGCGAGCGGCGGCGATCAACAGGCCATCTACGTGGAATTGCTGGCGTCCGGCATGATCGACGCGCGCCATATCGTCGATGCGACGACGCTTGCGTCATCGCCGGTCTATGCGACGCGCGACAGCCGCTTCGTCCATTTCCCCGCCCAGCACGATCACTATCGCGCGGTGACGATGCGGATATGGGATCGGCTGAGTCATCGGCGCTAGCGGCCGGCGCGTGACCGGGGCAGGTGAGGGCGCCCCTTGGCGCGAGGGGCGCGACCCGAGATCGAATGAAATAAAAGTGAAAGTATTCGTGTAAGGCAGAGCGCCCCGCGCGATCGCCGCGCAGCGGAACGTGGGTCCCGCTGTTCCAGCCCCTCGAAATGACCGGTTGACATCAAAAATGCGGCGCTGCGTCGATTCGCGCAGCGTGGCGCGTCGCGCAATACGAAAAATTACTCATGAAAATCAGTGTGCTACGGCGACGTTGAAAATCGATGCTCTGCTGCGATGCAAAAAATATTCAATCGCCTTATGCTCGTTAACCCGATCGCGTTTGAGCGGCGTCAAGTTTTCCGGTGACACCGCTTTACATTTTGCCAACATTGGCGATTCACGAAATCTACCTGTCGATTTGATTTCGTTCCTTTCGTCGCGCCTGTCCCCGATGCAAGGCGCGACTTCCTCAAGGCGTTGTTGACATGCATGATTTCCCCTTCCTGAGCCTGGCCATCTGGGTTCCGATCCTGTTCGGCGCGGGGCTGCTGCGCGCCGGTTCCGACCGGCATTCACGCCGGATACGACTGATCGCGCTCGTCGGTGCGATCGCGGGGCTGGCGGCCGTCGTCCCGCTGATTGCCGGATTCGACACGCACTCGGCGGCGATGCAGTTCGTCGAAAGACGCGACTGGCTGGCGGCATTCAATGCCGGATGGCGGGTCGGCATCGACGGCGCGTCGCTGTGGCTCGTCGTGCTGACCGCGTTCACGACGCTCGTGGTGGTGGTCGCGTCGTGGGAATCGGTCACGGTGCGCGTCGCGCAGTACTACGCGTCGTTCCTGATCCTGTCGGGGCTGATGGTCGGCGTGTTCGTCGCGCAGGACGGGCTGCTGTTCTTCATCTTCTTCGAGGCGACGCTGATCCCGCTGTACCTGCTGATCGGCACGTGGGGGCGCGAGCGCCGCGTGTATGCGGCCGTGAAGTTCTTCTTCATCTCGTTCGCCGGCTCGCTGTTGCTGCTGATGGCGATGCTGTACCTGTACGCGCAGTCGCATACGTTCGACATGGCCGTGTGGCGCACGCTGCAGCTCGGTTTCGCGCCGCAGTTGCTGGTGTTCCTCGGCTTTTTCGCCGCGTTCGCGGTCAAGGTGCCGATGTGGCCGGTCCACACGTGGCTGAGCGACGTGTACACGGACGGCCCGACGGGCGCCGCGCTGATGCTCGCGATGCTCAAGCTCGGCGGTTACGGGTTCCTGCGCTTCGCGCTGCCGATCACGCCCGATGCGAGCCACTTCTTCGCGCCGGCAGTGATCGCGCTGTCGCTGTTCGCGATCGTCTACGCGAGCCTGATCGCGCTCGCGCAGACCGATCTCGGCAAGCTGCTCGCCTATTCGACGGTCGCGCACATGGGGATCGTCACGCTCGGGCTGTTCCTGTTCAACCGGATCGGCGTCGAAGGCGCGATCGTGCAGCTCGTGTCGTACGGCTTCGTGGCGGGCGCGATGCTGTTGTGCGTGAACGTGCTCGTGGATCGCACCCGGCAGCGCGAGATCGCCGCGTACGGCGGCGTGGCGGGCGTGATGCCGCGTTTCGCGACCTTCACGCTGCTGTTCGCGATGGCCAACGTCGGCCTGCCGGGCACGTCGGGGTTCGTCGGCGAGTTCATGGTCATCATGGGCGCGATCCGCTTCAACTTCTGGATCGGCGCGATCGCGGCGCTCACGTTGATCCTCAGCGCGTCGTACACGCTGTGGATGCTCAAGCGCGTGGTGTTCGGTAAGGTCGCGAGCCAGCGGATCGCGAAGCTCGCCGACCTGAACCGTCGCGAGATCGTGATGTTCGCGTCGCTCGCGCTGATCGTGCTCGCGGTCGGCATCGATCCGAAGCCGTTCACCGATGCGATCGATCCGACCGTCGGCAAGCTGATCCAGGAAGCGAGCCATTCGAAGGTGCCGGCAGGGGATGGCCCCGCGCCGGCGCTGCCGTCGTACATGGCATCGACGCACGACTGATCTGATCGCGGCACACCGGGCCGCGCCATGCAAGCCAGGCCTGCCGCATCGCGCGGCGGGTATCGTTGCGCACACATCGATCACACGCTCCGCACGGCGAGTGCCGGGCGCGCATCCGGCTGCGTGAAATTGCCCCGCGACAATGTGACTCACGGCAGATTTTGCAATGATGATTTGCCGCATGCACCGGTTTTTCATCGCACTCGCGCGACGTATGATTCGGCCAATTTCGTGAATCGAATGCGCATCGGGCATACGCAAACGGATTCAATGACCCTCGGGCTGTGTGATGAAAAGAAGAGCATCAAGAGGCTGGTCGGCGCTGCTTTCAATGGGCGCGGCATTGAGCCTGTCAGGTTGTAATTTAGATGTACTAAATCCGAAAGGAAGCGTGGGTGCCGCCGAAAAGGCGCTGATCGCGACGTCCACCTGGGCGATGCTGATCGTCGTCGTGCCGGTGATCCTGCTCACGCTATGGTTCGCGTGGCGTTACCGCGCGTCGAACCGCCACGCCGCGTATGCGCCGAACTGGTCGCACTCGACCGCGATCGAGGTCGTGATCTGGACGGTGCCGACGCTGATCATCCTGTTCCTCGGGGTGCTCACGTGGAAGACCACGCACGAGCTCGATCCGTACAAGCCGCTCGAATCGGCGGTGAAGCCGATCGACGTCGAGGTGGTCGCGCTCGACTGGAAGTGGCTGTTCATCTATCCGGAACTCGGCATCGCGTCGGTGAACCAGCTCGCGATTCCGGTCGGCACGCCGGTGAACTTCCGCATCACGTCGGATTCGGTGATGAATTCGTTCTTCATCCCGCAGCTCGGCGGCCAGGTCTACGCGATGGCCGGCATGCAGACGCGCCTGCACCTGATCGCCGACGAGCCCGGCAACTACGCGGGCACGTCCGCGAACTTCAGCGGCCGCGGGTTCTCCGACATGAAGTTCCGCACGCTCGCCGAGCCGCGCGAGCAGTTCGATGCGTGGGTGCAGAAGGTGAAGGCATCGCCGGACCGGCTCGACGCGACCCTGTACGGCAGCGTCGCGCAGCCGAGCGAGAAGGCGCCGGTGCGCTACTTCTCGTCGGTCGATCCGCGGCTCTTCCACAACATCATCGCGAAATACAACGATGGCCACGTCCTCGACCTGAAGGACGCCGCCTGCGGCACGAAGGGGTAACGCATGTTCGGCAAACTCACACTTTCGGCGATCCCGTTCGATCAGCCCATCATCATGGGGGCCGGCGCCTTCATGGGGCTGGTCGTGCTGGGCATTCTCGCCGCGCTGACGATCACCGGCCGCTGGAAATGGCTGTGGACGGAATGGCTGACCACGGTCGACCACAAGAGACTCGGCGTGATGTACATCATCGTCGCGCTGATCATGCTGCTGCGCGGCTTCGCCGACGCGATCATGATGCGCATGCAGCTCGCGCTCGCGTACAACGCGCCCGGCTACCTGCCGCCGCACCACTATGACCAGATCTTCACGGCGCACGGCGTGATCATGATCTTCTTCATGGCGATGGTATTCATGGTCGGCCTGATGAACCTGGTCGTGCCGCTGCAGATCGGCGCGCGCGACGTCGCGTTCCCGTTCATCAACTCGCTGTCGTTCTGGATGACGGCGGTCAGCGCGATCCTGATCAACCTGTCGCTCGTGATCGGCGAGTTCGCGCAGACGGGCTGGCTCGCGTACCCGCCGCTGTCGGAGCTGCAGTTCAGTCCGGGGGTAGGGGTCGACTACTACCTGTGGGCGCTGCAGATCTCCGGGGTCGGCACGCTGCTGACCGGCGTGAACTTCTTCGTGACGATCATCAAGATGCGCGCGCCCGGCATGACGCTGATGAAGATGCCGGTGTTCACGTGGACGGCACTCTGCACGAACGTGCTGATCATGGCGTCGTTCCCGATCCTGACCGCGACGCTCGCGCTGCTCGGCCTCGACCGCTACCTCGGCATGCACTTTTTCACGAACGATGCCGGCGGCAACGCGATGCTGTACCTGAACCTGATCTGGGCATGGGGCCATCCGGAGGTGTACATCCTGATCCTGCCGGCGTTCGGGATCTTCTCGGAAGTCATCGCGACGTTCGCGAAGAAGCCGCTGTTCGGCTACAAGACGATGGTGTATGCGACCTGCGCGATCATGGTGCTGTCGTTCCTCGTGTGGCTGCATCACTTCTTCACGATGGGCTCGGGCGCGAACGTGAATGCGTTCTTCGGGATCATGACGATGATCATCGCGATTCCGACCGGCGTGAAGGTGTTCAACTGGCTGTTCACGATGTACCGCGGCCGGATCGAATTCACGACGCCCGTGCTGTGGACGATCGGCTTCATGGTCACGTTCACGCTCGGCGGCATGACCGGCGTGATGATGGCGATTCCCGGCGCGGACTTCGTGCTGCACAACAGCCTGTTCCTGATCGCGCACTTCCACAACGTGATCATCGGCGGCGTGCTGTTCGGCTATCTCGCGGGCTTCAACTACTGGTTCCCGAAGGCGTTCGGCTTCAAGCTGAACGAGAAGCTCGGCAAGGCCGCGTTCTGGTTCTGGCAGATCGGCTTCTACGTCGCGTTCGTGCCGCTCTACGTGCTCGGCTTCATGGGCATGACGCGCCGCCTGAACCACTACGACAACCCGGCCTGGCATCCGTGGCTGCTGGTCGCCGCGTTCGGCGCCGTGCTGATCGCGATCGGCATCGCGTGCCAGCTGCTGCAACTGGTGGTCAGCATCCGCAACCGCCATCTGCCCGAGTACCGCGACACGACGGGCGACCCGTGGGGCGGCCGCACGCTGGAGTGGGCGACCTCGTCGCCGCCGGCCGACTACAACTTCGCGGTGATCCCGCAGGTGCGCACGCTCGACGCGTATGCGGACATGAAGGCGCGCGGCGAAGGCCGGCCGAACCCGGCGGCGATCCGCGACATCCACATGCCGTCGAATACCTGCGCGGGCCTCGTGATCGCGGTCTTCAGCCTGGTGCTCGGCTTCGCGCTGGTGTGGCACATCTGGTGGATGGCGATCGGCGGGCTCGTCGGGATCATCGCGACGCTCGTGATCTACAGCTCGCGCGATAACGACGGCTATTACATCCCTGCGTCGACGGTGCGCAAGACCGAAGACAAGCAGCCGACGCAGCGCACGGCGCGCGTCGACGACGTGGAACTGGAGGCCAACTGATGTTGCAGAAAACCTTGAGCGCAACCCTGCTCGAGCACGACGACCATCCGCCGTCGCATTCGGTGTTCGGGTTCTGGCTGTACCTGATGACCGACTGCGTGATCTTCGCGGCGCTGTTCGCGACGTTCGCGGTGCTCGGCCACCAGTACGCGGGCGGGCAGACCGCGAAAGAGCTGTTCGACATTCCGGGCGTCGCGGTGGAAACCGCCGCGCTGCTGCTGTCGAGCATCACGTACGGTTTCGCGATGCTCGCAGCGTACAAGCAGCGGCGCGGCGCGCTGCTCGCGTGGCTCGCGGTGACGTTCGTGCTCGGCGCGGCGTTTCTCGCGATGGAACTGCGCGAGTTCTCGCACCTGATCGCGGAAGGCGCGGGCCCGCAGCGCAGCGCGTTCCTGTCGGCGTTCTTCACGCTGGTCGGCACGCACGGGCTGCACGTGACGGCCGGCCTGTTGTGGATGCTCGTGCTGGCCGCGCAGATCGTGTTGCGCGGCGGCGACCTGACCGATCGCGACCTGCGGCGCCTGACGTGCCTGAGCCTGTTCTGGCACTTCCTCGACATCGTGTGGATCTGCGTGTTTTCCTTTGTCTATCTCGCGAGCGTGATCTAAATGGCCCATTCGCATTCGTCTCAACTCGAAGAAGGGCACGGCAGTGTCGGCGGCTACGTCGCCGGTTTCATCCTGTCGGTGCTGCTCACGGCCGCGTCGTTCGGCCTCGTGATGGGCGGCGTGCTGTCGCCGCATGCGTCGCTGGTCGGGCTGGCCGTGCTCGCGTTCGTGCAGATCGTCGTGCACCTCGTGTACTTCCTGCACATGAACGGCTCGTCGGGCCAGCGCTGGAACGTGATGGCGTTCAGCTACACGGTGCTGACCGCGGCGATCCTGATCGTCGGCACGCTGTGGGTGATGCACAACGTCAGCATGAACATGATGTCGCGTTGAGCGGCAACGCGGCGCATCGGGTTCACGTCCCTGCGCGTTCATGACGAAAAGGCGGCATGTGCCGCCTTTTTGTTTTTCTCCTGCTGCGTTGCGCCGGGCCGTGCGGTCAGTGCCGCACACCCGCATCGGCGGTCAGCGCATGCGTGCAGTCGGCGCGGTACTCGGCGGCGAGCCGATGCTTCGCGCCGTCGAGATCGTCGGGATAGTACGGGCTCGCGTGGGCGGGGTCGTAGCCGACCTGTTCGAGCTCGGTCAGCTCGCGCACGAGGTCCGCACGCGTGACGTCATTGCCCGTGTGCACGAACGGGTATGCGTTGCATTCCTGCGGGGTGAGGTGCGGCCCCGCGAACGCGGCGGTGCTCGCGCATGCGAGCAGCATGCAGGCGACGGTGGTCGACAGTTTCATCCGGTAGCTCCTGGTTGCGCGGCCCGATGCCGCATGACGTCAGCGTAGGCGGCCGCGGTCGCAGGGCCGGCGACGCACGGATGAAACATGTTTCATGCGCGCCCGTCGCGATGCCGGATGAAGCTATTTTCATCTGGCGCCGCACGGCGATCGCCGCGCTTACGATAGTGGCGGGCGCGTCGTACGCGCCCGTCTTGACGTTCATTGCGAGGACAACCATGCGAGTACTGACGGTCGAGGACGATGCGGTGACCGCGAGCGAAATCGTCGGCGAATTGACCGCGCGCGGCTTCGAGGTCGACTGGATCGACAACGGCCGCGACGGGATGATGCGTGCGATGAGCGCATCGTACGATGCGATCACGCTCGACCGGATGCTGCCCGGCGCGGATGGCCTCGCGATCCTGACCGCGATGCGCACCGTCGGCATCGATACGCCGGTGCTGATGCTGAGCGCGCTCGGCGACGTGGACGAGCGCATCCGCGGGCTGCGTGCGGGCGGCGACGATTACCTGACGAAGCCGTTCGATTCCGGCGAACTGAGCGCGCGCATCGAAGTGCTGCTGCGCCGCCGGCAGGCGTCGGGCGTGCCGCAGCAGACGCTGCTGAAGGTCGGCGCGCTCGAGCTCGACCTCATTTCGCGCTGCGCGCGCCGCGGCGCCGACGAGATTCCGCTGCTGCCGACCGAGTTCCGGGTGCTCGAATTCATGATGCGCAACGCGGGGCAGACGATCACGCGCACGATGCTGTTCGAGGCCGTGTGGGGCTATCACTTCGATCCCGGCACCAACCTGATCGACGTCCACATGGGGCGGCTGCGCAAGAAGATCGATCCGCCCGGCGCGAACCCGATGATCCAGACGGTGCGCGGGTCGGGCTACATGCTCGCTTGACGGAGGCTCGGATGGATGCAGCCCGCGCGGCGAACTTCACGCGCCGCTGGCATACGACGACGTTTCGCTGGCTGTGCGCGTACGCGGCGATCTTCGCGGTCTCGCTGCTGCTGCTCGCCGGCGTGATCAGCGTGGCCGCGACGCACACGATGACGCGCGACACCGACGAGGTGCTCGCGTGGCAACTGATCTATTTCGATTCGATTCCCGATGCCGAGCTGCCGCTCGCGATTCATCGGCGTCTCGAGCACGAGCACATGCATACGAATTTCTACGGGCTGTTCGATGCGAACGGGCGCCGCGTGGCCGGCGACATCGCGATGCCGCCCGCGCTGCACACCGATCGCCACGGCCGTACGCTGGACCGCACGCTCGCGCTGCTCGACGGCCAACCGTCGCCGGTCGCGCGCGCGATGGCCGTGCGCCGCGACGACGGGATGATGCTGGTCGTCGCGCGCGACCTGTCGCACTTCATCCAGATCCGCGACGTCGCGATCCGCGGGCTCGTGATCGGCGGCGTGATGATCCTGATCGCCGGCATCGCGGGCGGCAGCATGCTCGGCATGCGGCAGATGCGCCGCGTCGCCGCGATCCGGCGCGTCACGCGACAGATCGCCGAAGGCGATCTCGGCAAGCGGCTGCCGGTCGGTCGCTACGACGAACTCGATCTGCTCGCGCATCTGGTGAACCACATGCTCGATGAAGTCGAGCGGCTGATGGGCGAGGTGCGTCATGCCTGCGACGGGATCGCGCACGACCTGCGCACGCCGCTCGCACGCGTGCATACGATGCTGGCGCGGCTCGCCGATCAGCCGTTCTGCGCACACGAACCCACGTCGGCGGCGCTGCTGGCTTCGGCGCGCGACGAAACCGACCGGCTGCTCGAACGCTTTCGCGCGATGCTGCGCATCTCCGAGATCGGCACGCTGAGCCGGCGCGGCGGTTTTGCCGCGGTCGACGTCGCGGCCTTGCTGCGCGACGTGTGCGAGCTTTACGAGCCGCTGGCCGAGGCCGTCGACGTGTCGTTCGCGCTCGATGCGGCCACGGTCGACGGCATCCATGGCGATCGTGCGTTGCTGTTCGAGGCGTTCAGCAATCTCGCGGACAACGCGATCAAGTTCACGCCGCCCGGCGGCCGCGTGCGCATCGTGCTCCAGACGACACCGCATGGTCCGCTCGTCCGGTTCGAGGACACCGGGCCCGGCATCCCGCCCGGCGAGCGCAATGCGGTGCTCGAACGCTTCTATCGCGGCGAGCGCACGCGCCACGTGAACGGCTCGGGGCTCGGGTTGAGCATCGTGTCGGCGGTGATGCGCGTGCACGGTTTCGCGCTGCGGATCGGCGATGCGCAGCCGGCCGGCGCGGCGATCACGGTCGAATGCTGGCCGCGTTCGCTCGCGTGACGGAAGAGGAGGCCGATCGATGCGCATCCTGCTGATTGCGCCGCCGACGCCGGACGCGTCGCGGCTCGACAAGGCGTTTCGAGAGAGCATGCACGGCGTCGAACGCGTCGACGAATGGCGCGATGGCTGTTTCGCGGCGACGCAGGACCGGTTCGACGCGATCGTGATCGTCGCGACCGATGGCGCTTGCGCGCCGGCGATTCTCGATGGATTGCCGCGGCTCGCCGCGTCGGCCGGCAGCGCGACGATTGCTGCGGTCGTCGCCGGCACCACGTCCGCCCAGCGTGCGCGGATGCTGAACGCGGGCTGCGACGTATGCCTGGCCCATCCGTGTTCGTTCGTCGAATTGCACGAGCGATTGCGCGCGCTGTGGCGCCGCGCGGGCGTCGTCGCGATGCGTGAATCGATCCGGCTCGACGCGGCGACGCGCGCCCTCGACGAGCGCGGCCGGCGGCTCGCGCTCAGCGCGCGGGAATTTCGCGTGGTCGAATGCCTGCTGCGCGAAGCGGGGCGGCCGGTCGGGCGCGACGCCGTGCTGCGTTATGCGTGGGGCGATGCGGACATCGAGCCCGAAACGGTCAATGCGCTGGTCGTACGGTTGCGGCGCAAGCTGGCCGCGCATGCGTTTTCCGCACGGATCGAAACGGTGGCGCGATTCGGTTTCCGGTTCGACACGGGCGGATGACGGGGGCGGATATCGGCGCTCGGCTGGAAGACGATCCTGGCGATTCCGGCGCCGGCTGCAGGCCCGCGGAGTCTCCGTCGGCGCGGCGCGCCGGCCGGTCGGCGAAGTGCCGCAGCACGGCGGCGCCGGCCGTCGATTGTTACAAGACGTTAGCGCGCGTGTCCCGTTGCGATGCCGCGCATCAGTTCTTACAAACTTGAAATATGCGGAGACGGCGCATGCCGCTATAGTCGAATCACACATGACACAACCAGAAGAGGAATCCATGAAGACTTTGCGTGTTGCCTCGCTCTTGACCGGTATGACGGCCTTGCTCGTGTCGGGCGCAGCAATGGCGGGAGTCAATGTCGGGATCAACGTCGGCGTGCCGGCACCGGTCTACGTCGCGCCCGCGCCCGTGTATGCGCCGCCGCCTCCGCCGGTCGTCTACCAGCCGGCGCCTGTCTATGCACCGGCGCCCGTGTACGCACCGGCGCCGGCGATCGTGATCGGCTGGCACGGCGACCGCTACTGGGACGGCCGCCGCTACTGGGGCCGCGACGAATGGTATCGCCGCCATGGCCGCGGCTGGGGCGACGATCGCGGTCACTGGGATCACGGCCGTCACAACGGCTGGCGCTGATCGACCGGTCGCGCATGCGTGCCGCGTGCGCGACAACGGCTCGTGAGGAAACCGCCCGCGTGGCGGTTTTCTTTTGGCCCGACGGATTGAATGGGTAGAATCGCTCCACGTTACTACCCTCATTCGACGACAGGGCCTCTATGACGAAGGGTTCGCCCCGGGCCGCCGCCGCGCGCGCCTGCCTCGGCGCGCTGCGAGCCGCCGGCCGCGCGGCCGCCGTGCTGGCGCTGCATGCGGCGCTCGCCGCGCCGGCCGCGCACGCGGCCTACGCGATTGCGCAGTACGGCGAGCCGAAGTATCCGCCGGGCTTCAAACATTTCGACTACGTGAACCCCGACGCGCCGAAGGGCGGCACGCTCGTGCTTGCGAACCCGAGCCGGCTGACGTCGTTCGACAAGTTCAATCCGTTCACGATGCGCGGCAACCCGGCGCCCGGCATCGACATGCTGTTCGAGAGCCTCGCGACCGGCAGCTCCGACGAACCGGCGTCCGCGTACGGGCTGCTGGCCGACGACATCGACGTCGCGCCGGACCGCCGCTCGGTCACGTTCCACCTGAACCCGCGCGCACGCTTCTCGAACGGCGATCGCGTCACGGCCGACGACGTCAAGTTTTCGTTCGACACGCTGAAGAGCAAGCAGGCCGCGCCGCAGTTCGGTGCGTATTTCGCCGAAATCACGAAGGCCGTCGTGGTTGATTCCGCGACCGTGCGCTTCGAATTCCACAGCGCGAACCGCGAGCTGCCGCTGATCGCCGGCGGCGTGCCGGTGTTCTCGCGCAAGTGGGGATTGCGCGCGGACGGCTCGCGCATCCCGTTCGACCAGCTCGCGTTCGAGCAGCCGATCGGCAGCGGCCCGTACGTGATCGACCACTACGACAACGGCCGCACGATCACGTACCGGCGCAACCCCGCGTACTGGGGCGCCGACCTGCCGGTACGAGTCGGGACGAACAACTTCGAGCGGATCGTCTACAAGCTGTACGGCGACGGCGTCGCGCGGCTCGAAGCGTTCAAGGCCGGCGAATACGACGTGCTCGTCGAGTACGTCGCGCGCAACTGGACGCGGCGCGACGTCGGCAAGCGTTTCGACAGCGGCGAGCTCGTCAAGCGCGAGTTCCGCCAACATAACGGCGCCGGCATGCAGGGCTTCTTCATGAACCTGCGCCGGCCGCTGTTCCGCGACGTGCGCGTGCGCCAGGCGCTCGATCTTGCGTTCGACTTCGAATGGCTGAACCGGCAGATCTTCTACAGTGCCTATACGCGCCTCAACAGTTATTTCGCCGACACCGACCTGCAGGCCACTGGCACGCCGGGCGAGGGCGAGCTGAAGCTGCTGGAGCCGCTGCGCGCGCAGCTCGATCCGGCCGTGTTCGGCCCGATGGTCACGCAGCCGAACACGAATCCGCCGGGCTCGCTGCGCGCGAACCTGCTGAAGGCGCGCGCCCTGCTCGAGCAGGCCGGCTGGACCTATCGCGACGGTGCGCTGCGCAATGCGAAGGGCGAGCCGTTCACGTTCGAGATCCTCGACGATGCGGGCGGCGCGATGGAAGGCGTCGTGACCGCCTATCGGCGCAACCTCGCAAAGCTCGGCATCGAAGCCCGTTTTCGCACGGCCGATTTCGCGCTGCTGCAAAAACGTCTCGATGCGTTCGACTACGACATGACGACGATCCGCCTGCCGGGCGTGCAGGTGCCGGGCGCCGAGCAATACTCGCGCTACGCGAGCAAGTTCGCCGACGAGCCGGGCTCCGACAACTTCATCGGGCTGAAATCGCCGGCCGTCGACGCGTTGCTGCATGCGCTTGGCACCGCGCAGACGCGCGACGAACTGCTCGACGCGACGCACGCGCTCGACCGCGTGCTGATGCACGGCTACTACGCGGTCCCGCAGTGGTACAGCACGACGCACCGCGTCGCGTACAAGCGCACGCTCGCCTATCCGCAGACGCTGCCGCTGTACTATTCGGCCGAGGGCTGGGTCGTGTCGACCTGGTGGGCGAAGCCCGATCACTGACCCGCGCCGGCCCTCCGTCCAACCCAGCCATCCGATCACGAGTCGACGCCCTATGTGGAGCTACATCCTCAAACGCCTGCTGCTGATGATCCCGACGCTCGTCGGCGTGCTGACGCTCACGTTCGCGGTGATCCAGTTCGTGCCGGGCGGCCCGGTCGAGCAGGCCGTGCAGGAGTTGCGCAAGGGCGCGACGGAGCAGGGCGCGACGCCGTTCGGGATGCGCGCGCACACCGGCGTCGACGCGCAGCAGCTCGCGCAGCTCAAGGCGCTGTACGGTTTCGACAAGCCGCCGCTCGAACGCTACTGGCTGATGCTGAAGCGCTTCGCGCGCTTCGATCTCGGCGACAGCTACTTCCGCCACCAGAGCGTGTGGTCGCTGGTCGTGCAGAAGCTGCCCGTGTCGATCAGCATCGGGCTGTGGACGTTCTTCCTCACGTACCTGATCTCGGTGCCGCTCGGCATCGCGAAGGCCGTGCGCAACGGTTCGCCGTTCGACGTCGCGACGAGCCTCGTCGTGCTCATCGGCTATGCGATTCCGGGCTTCGTGCTCGGCGTGCTGCTGCTCGTGCTGTTCGGCGGCGGCTCGTTCTGGCAGCTCTTTCCGCTGCGCGGCCTCACGTCGGACAACTTCGCGCAGCTGTCGCTCGTCGGCAAGGTGCTCGACTACCTGTGGCACATCGCGCTGCCGATCACCGCGTCGGTCGTCGGCAGCTTCGCGGTCGTCACGATGCTCACGAAGAACGCGTTCCTCGACCAGATCCGCCGGCAATACGTGCTGACCGCGCGCGCGAAGGGGCTCTCCGAGCGCAACGTGCTGTGGAAGCACGTGTTCCGCAATGCGATGCTGCCGCTGATCGTCGGCTTCCCGGCCGCGTTCATCGGCGCGTTCTTCACCGGCAGCCTGCTGATCGAGACGCTGTTCTCGCTCGACGGCCTCGGGCTGCTGTCGTACGAGTCGGTCGTGCGGCGCGATTACCCGGTCGTGCTCGGCACGCTGTACCTGTTCACGCTGATCGGGCTCGCGACCAAGCTGGTCTCCGATCTTTGCTATGTGTGGGTCGATCCGCGCATTCAATTCGACAACCTGGAACGCTGACATGAAACGAGCCATCCGCATGCCCGGCGCCATCGGGCGAGGCGCGCGATGAACCGGGCCGTCGCATCTTCCCGCATCGACGCCGCGCGTGCGCGCGTGTCGCCGTCGCCGGCCCGTCGCGTGTGGCAGCGCTTTCGGCAGCAGCGCCTCGGCTACTGGAGCTTCTGGATCTTCGTCGTCGCCTTTGCCGCGAGCCTCGCGGCGCCGCTGTGGTCGAACGACAAGCCGCTCGTCGTGCGCTACGACGGCCAGACCTATTTCCCGATGTTCCATGCGTACCCGGAGACGACCTTCGGCGGCGATTTCCCGACGCCGGCCGACTATCTCGATCCGTATGTGCGCAAGCGGCTCGAGGCGCCCGGCAACTTCGTCGTCTATCCGCCGAACCGCTATTACTACGACACGCTGAACTACTTCTCGACCGTGCCGAACCCGGCGCCGCCGTCGCGCGAGAACTGGCTCGGCACCGATGCGCAAGGCCGCGACCTGCTCGCTCGGCTCGTATACGGATTCCGTATCTCGGTCGAGTTCGGGCTGATCCTGACCGTGATCGGCACGCTGCTCGGGATCGCCGCGGGCGCGGTGCAGGGCTTCTTCGGCGGGCGCATCGACATCGTCGGGCAGCGGCTGATCGAGATCTGGAGCTCGCTGCCCGAGCTGTACCTGCTGATCATCTTCGCGTCGATCTTCGAGCCGAGCTTCCTGCTGCTGATCGTGCTGCTGTCGCTGTTCGGCTGGATCGGCCTCGCCGACTACGTGCGCGCGGAGTTCCTGCGCAACCGCACGCAGGACTACGTGCGCGCGGCCCGCGCAATGGGGCTGACGAACGGGCAGATCATCTGGCGCCACGTGCTGCCGAACAGCCTGACGCCGGTGATCACGTTCCTGCCGTTCCGGATGAGCGGCTCGATCCTCGCGCTGACGAGCCTCGATTTCCTCGGGCTCGGCGTGCCGCCGCCGACGCCGAGCCTCGGCGAGCTGCTCGCGCAGGGCAAGGGCAATCTCGACGCGTGGTGGATCTCGTTGTCGACGTTCGGCGTGCTGGTCGCGACACTGCTGCTGCTGACCTTCATGGGCGACGCGCTGCGCAACGCGCTCGACACGCGGATCGCCGATTCGGTGCGCGCAGCGGGAGGCCAGCGATGAGCGAGCCGATCGTGGCGAACGCGAACACGGGCGAACCGCTGCTGTCGCTCGAGCATCTGCACGTCCGTTTCGGCGACACGGTCGCGGTGGACGACGTGACGCTCGCGATCGGGCGCGGCGAGCGGGTCGCGCTCGTCGGCGAATCGGGGTCCGGCAAGAGCGTGACCGCGCTGTCGATCCTGCGGTTGCTGCGCGACGCCGAAGTCACGGGCGCGATCCGTTTCGCCGGGCAGGACCTGGCGGCCAAGAGCGAGCGCGAGATGCGCGGGCTGCGCGGCTCGGACATCGCGATGATCTTCCAGGAGCCGATGACGGCGCTCAACCCGCTGTATACGATCGGCGTGCAGATCGGCGAGACGATCGTGCTGCACGACGGCGTATCGGCCGTGGAGGCGCGCAAGCGGGCGATCGCGCTGCTCGCGCGCACCGGCATCGCGGAGCCGGAGAAGCGCGTCGACAGCTACCCGCACCAGTTGTCGGGCGGACAGCGCCAGCGCGCGATGATCGCGATGGCGCTCGCGTGCCGGCCGCGCCTGCTGCTGGCCGACGAGCCGACCACCGCGCTCGACGTGACGATCCGCGCGCAGATCGTCGACCTGCTGCTCGAGCTGCAGCGCGACGAAGCGGAAAAGCGCGGGATGGCGATCCTCCTGATCACGCACGACCTGAATCTCGTGCGGCACTTCGCGCAGCGCGTCGCGGTGATGGAGCATGGCCGGCTCGTCGAGAGCGGGCCCGTCGAGCGGATCTTCGCGGCGCCCGAGCATCCGTATACGCAGCGGCTGCTGAACAGCCGGCCGCAACGCGCGGTCACGCCGGTGATGCCGATCGCGCCCGTCGTGCTCGACGCGCGCCACGTGAGCGTGCAGTTCGCGCGCAAGCGACCGGGCTTCGCGGGCTGGTTCGGCACGGTGCCGGTGACGGCCGTCGCCGACGTGTCGGTGTCGGTGAGGCAGGGCGAAACGCTCGGCATCGTCGGCGAATCGGGATCGGGGAAGTCGACGCTCGCGATGGCGCTGCTCGGGCTGCAGAAGACGGCCGGCGGCGAGATCGAATTCCAGGGACGCGCGCTGTCGACCTATCGCGGCCGCGAACAGACCGCGCTGCGCTCGAACATGCAGGTGGTCTTTCAGGACCCATTCAGTTCGCTTTCGCCGCGTCACACGATCGAGCGGATCGTCGGCGAGGGGCTCGAGCTGCATCGCCCGGACATGACGCCCGACGCGCGCCGCGCGAAGTCGCTCGCGGTGCTGCGCGAAGTCGGCCTCGACCGCACGGTGCTGCACCGTTATCCGCACGAATTCTCGGGCGGCCAGCGCCAGCGGATCGCGATCGCGCGCGCGCTGGTGCTGGAGCCGCGCATCCTGATCCTCGACGAGCCGACGTCGGCGCTCGACGTGTCGATCCAGCAGCAGGTGCTGAAGCTGCTCGCGAATTTGCAACAGAAATACAACCTCGGCTATGTGTTCATCAGCCACGACCTGGAGGTGATCGGCGCGATGGCGCACCGCGTCGCGGTGATGCAGGACGGCGCCGTCGTCGAGTCGGGAGAGGTGTCCGACGTCTTCGGCAGACCGTCACATCCTTACACACAAAAGCTGTTGAAAGCGGTCTGGAAAGCGTGATAGGCGTCCAATGGTCTGACCATCTCGATTGTATTTATTAATTTGTTTTGACAAACGATTACGCGCTGGCTAGTATCGACCGAAATTTTCCGCCAATCAGCTGATTTTTAAGCACATTCCATCGACCAATGCAGCATCGATCCCTGACCCAGGCATGCGCGCGCACCATCGCCGGGCTGTTCATCGGCGCCCTGTTCGCAGCAGCACCCGGCGCGTTCGCCGACGAAGTCAGCAGTTTTAACCAGAATGTCAACAATTCGACTCAGATCGGGTCGGGTTCCTCCCTCCAGCAGGCCAGCGCGCAGCCGTCGAGCGGCGGCGCGAAGTCGTTCCTTGCCGGCATGGCGGGCAAGGCCGGCGACGTGGTCGTCGGTGCGCTGAACATGATCGGCGTGCGGTATCGCTGGGGCGGCAACTCGCCGGATTCGGGCCTCGATTGCAGCGGCTTCGTGCGCTATGTGTTCCAGGACACGCTCGGCATGTCGCTGCCGCGTCGCGCGGAAGAAATGAGCCGCGTCGGCGAGAAGGTGAGCATGAGCAACCTGAAGCCGGGCGATCTCGTGTTCTTCAACACGATGCGCCGCACGTTCTCGCACGTCGGCATCTACATCGGCGACAACAAGTTCGTGCACTCGCCGTCGACGGGCAGCACGGTCCGCGTCGACGATCTCGACAGCGGCTACTGGGAAAAGCGTTTCACCGGCGCGCGCCGGATCGAATCGGAATTCCCGATGAAGCCCGAAGACCTGCGCCGCGTGCGCGCGACGCTCGGCGACGATTCGGCGAACGGCAACAACTGACGTTCGCCGGCCGGTCATCAGGCCGGACAATGAAAAACCCTGTCACCGAAAGGCGGCAGGGTTTTTTGTTTTGGGGCTGGCGTGGGCGACCAAGCGGAAATCGTTCCGTCGGCGGCCGGGAGGCGGCGCCGCGTGCCGCGGCCTCCCGCCCATCGCGGCTTACGCGGCCACAGCCACGCCGCGTGCCGCCGCGAGCTTGCGCTGCAGTTCCGGCATGATGCGCGCGACCGCTTCCTCGCCCGCGAGAATCGCCGCGTTGCGCTGGTTGAAGTCGCTGCCGCCCATCGCCGCGAGGTTCGGGCGAATCACGACGTCCGCGTACTTGTCGAGCTCGTAGGTCTTGATCGTCTGGCCCATGATCGTGAAGGTCTGCAGCAGCATCTCGATCGGGTTGTTGGTCGCCGCGCCGTCCGGCCGGGCCGAGATGTCGACCGCGATCACGAAGCTCGCGCCCATCTTGCGCGCGTACGACGCGGGCACCGGGCTCACGAGGCCGCCGTCGACATATTCGCGATTGCCGATCTTCACCGGCTCGAACACCGACGGCACGCTGCACGACGCGCGCACGGCGAGCCCCGTGTTGCCTTGCTGGAACAGGATCGGCTGGCCGCTTTGCAGGTCCGTCGCGACGATGCCGAGCGGCTTTGCCATCTTCTCGATCGGCCGGTTGTTGAGCGTCTTGTTCAGGAAGTTCTGCAGCGCGACGCCTTGCAGCAGGCCGCGCGAGCGAAACGGCAGCGCCCAGTCGCTGATCGACGCCTGATCCATGTCGAGGGCGATCTTGTTGATCTGCAGCGCGTTCATGCCCGACGCATAGAGTGCGCCGACCACCGAGCCCGCGCTCGTTCCGGCGACGATCTCGATCGGAATGCCGCGCGCCTCGAGCGCCTTCAGCACGCCGATGTGCGAAAAGCCGCGCGCGGCGCCGCCGCCGAGCGCGATGCCGATCTTGACGGGCTTCTCCTGCGGGAGTGCCGTGCCGGGGCGGGACTTGTCGCCGAAGGACGTACAGGCGGCGAGGCTGGCGGACGCGCACGCGATCGTGAAGTGGCGGCGCGACAGGCGAGGGGACGACATCGAATGGTTCTCCGGCGGCTTGACGGCGGGTCACACGGCCCGCGCGGCGATAGGTTTCGAGCGGCCGCGCAGCGGGTTCCGTGCAGCCGGCGCCGCGCCGGCTGGCGGCCGCGGCGCGCACATCATAAAGCAAGCGGCGCGCTTGGCGCGATGTCCGGCGCGAGTATAATTCCGGCTTCTTTCCCGTTCCGGGCGTCGCCGGCTCCGTTGCTGTCCGGGCTGCCGTCGTCGTCCCGCGTCGAATCATTCATGCGCCCCAGGCGTTCGAGTTACCGTTTATGACCCGTCCTGTCCGTACCCGCTTCGCGCCGAGTCCCACCGGCTTCATCCACCTCGGCAACATCCGCTCCGCACTCTATCCGTGGGCGTTCGCCCGCAAGATGAAAGGCACGTTCGTGCTGCGCATCGAGGATACCGACGTCGAGCGCTCGTCGCAGGAAGCGGTCGATGCGATCCTCGAAGGGATGCAATGGCTCGGGCTGGATTTCGACGAAGGCCCGATCTACCAGATGCAACGGATGGACCGCTATCGCGAAGTGCTCGCGCAGATGCTCGAGAAGGGCCTCGCCTATCCGTGCTACATGTCGGCCGAGGAACTCGACGCGCTGCGCGAACGCCAGCGCGAAGCCGGCCTGAAGCCGCGCTACGACGGCACGTGGCGCCCGGAGCCCGGCAAGGTGCTGCCGGAGCCGCCGGCCGGCGTGAAGCCGGTGCTGCGCTTCCGCAATCCGCTGACGGGCACGGTCGTGTGGGACGACGCGGTGAAGGGGCGTGTCGAGATCTCGAACGAGGAACTCGACGATCTCGTGATCGCGCGCCCGGACGGCACGCCGATCTACAACTTCTGCGTGGTGGTGGACGACATGGACATGGGCATCACGCACGTGATCCGCGGCGACGACCACGTGAACAACACGCCGCGCCAGATCAACATCCTGAACGCGCTCGGCGGCGAGCCGCCCGTCTACGCGCACCTGCCGACCGTGCTGAACGAGCAGGGCGAGAAGATGAGCAAGCGGCATGGCGCGATGAGCGTGATGGCGTACCGCGACGCGGGCTTCCTGCCGGAAGCGGTCGTCAACTATCTCGCGCGCCTGGGCTGGTCGCACGGCGACGCCGAGATCTTCTCGCGCGAGCAGTTCGTCGAATGGTTCGATCTCGAGCATCTCGGCAAGTCGCCCGCGCAGTACGACCACAGCAAGCTGAGCTGGCTGAACGCGCACTACATCAAGGAAGCCGACAACGCGCGCCTTGCGGTGCTCGCGAAGCCGTTCCTCGACGCGCTCGGCATTGAGGACGCAGCGATCGCGACGGGCCCCGCGCTCGACGCGGTGGTGGGCCTGATGAAGGATCGTGCGACGACGGTCAAGGAGATCGCGGAAGGCGCCGCGATGTTCTACCGTGTGCCGGCACCGGAAGCCGACGCGATCGCGCAGCACGTGACCGACGCGGTGCGACCGGCGCTGGCCGATCTCGTCGCCGCGCTGAAGGCAGCCGACTGGACGAAGGAAGCGGTGTCCGCCGCGTTGAAGGCGACGCTCGCCACGCACAAGCTGAAGATGCCGCAGCTCGCGATGCCGGTGCGTCTGCTGGTGGCGGGCACGACGCACACGCCGTCGATCGATGCGGTGCTCGTGCTGTTCGGTCGCGACGTCGTCGTGTCGCGCATCGAGGCTGTGCTGGCCTGACGTTCGTGCGCGAGCGGAGCTGTCCGCGCGATGCGCGCGGCGGCTTCGCAAAAAATTTCGTGTGAATCGTAAAAAGGGTATTTACAAGTTCAGAATCGGTCCATATAATCTCATTTCTGTTCTGCAAGGGGGTATAGCTCAGCTGGGAGAGCGCTTGCATGGCATGCAAGAGGTCAGCGGTTCGATCCCGCTTACCTCCACCAACAGAACAAATTTGGATTGATTTGCGAAGCAGCGGCAGTAATAAATGCTTCACAAAATGATTCAAAGCAGTTAGAATTTCGGCCTTCGCTGTTGACCAGAAGTCAATAGCGAAAGTCAGACAAATCTGAAAAGATTATGTCCCCTTCGTCTAGAGGCCTAGGACATCACCCTTTCACGGTGAGTACAGGGGTTCGAATCCCCTAGGGGACGCCAGATTCAGCGGCGTTTCATGGAAGTGTCGCAACGCGTGCAGGAAGGTGACGAGATCCTGCAGGCGGTGGTGCAGAAAAGCTGGAGCGGTAGTTCAGTTGGTTAGAATACCGGCCTGTCACGCCGGGGGTCGCGGGTTCGAGCCCCGTCCGCTCCGCCAGAACGAAGCCCGTTCAAAAGCGTTTTTTGAACGGGCTTTCTCGTTAAGGATGTAAGCAGTACGTTGTCCCCTTCGTCTAGAGGCCTAGGACATCACCCTTTCACGGTGAGTACAGGGGTTCGAATCCCCTAGGGGACGCCAGATTTCGGCGTCGTTCGAACAAACGACGCGCCGGCAGGAAGTAACCGACGCCTGCCAGGCAAGCAGCAAGACTGGAGCGGTAGTTCAGTCGGTTAGAATACCGGCCTGTCACGCCGGGGGTCGCGGGTTCGAGTCCCGTCCGCTCCGCCAGAAAATGAAGAAGCCCGCCTCGTGCGGGCTTTTTCATTTGCGTCGTTGAAAGCGCACGCTAGCGTGCGCGTGACTGCGGAGCGGAGGAAGCCGCCTGCGCGGCTTCCGGCGGGACTCGAAGGGCTGCGGGATGTAGGCGAGTCCCGTCCGCTCCGCCAGAAAATGAAGAAGCCCGCCTCGTGCGGGCTTTTTCATTTGCGTCGTTCGCGGTGCCTTCTGCTCACACCCCACACCGCGTGCTGCATCGCGCCGCGCCGCTACGAGAAATTCGCGATTGCATCCGCACGCGACTGCGCTATCGTGGCGGGATGCGTTTCTGACTCCTGCGCGATGCTCGATCCGACCGACCTGCGACTCCTGTATCAGCTCCGGCCCGCGGAGCCCGGCGACTTTCCGTATGCCGAAGCGCTGACGCACGGCAACATGGGCGGCTACTACAAGCGCCATGGGCTCGTGTGGCGCAGCGACCTGTTCTACGCGAGCTGGCGCGAATCCGAGAACTTCATCCTCGAGGCCGACGGCGAGCGCATCGGCGTGCTGCGCGTGACCGAGGAGGGCGATTCGCTGCACATCCGCGACGTGCAGATCGCGGCCGGCCATCGCGGGCAGGGCGCCGGCACCTACATGCTCGAGATGTCCCATCGCTGGGCGCGTGCGCGCGGGCTGAGTGAACTGCAGTTGCGCGTGTTCGTCGACAATCCTGCCGCGCATTTGTACCTGCGCATGGGCTACCGCGTCACCGGGCCGCGGCTTGCGCAACTCGGGTCGATTCGTCACATGGTGCGGCCGGTCTGACGGTCCGGCGCGCCGGCGTGGGCGATCAGCGGGCCGTGTCGAACGCGCCGTCGTCGTCCGGCGCTTCATTTTCCGCGACGCCGCCTTCCGGGCCTCGATGCTCGTAGCCGCGCAGCATGAACGCACGCGGACTTTCGCCGAATGCGCGGCGGAACATCGCCGAGAACGCGCTCTGGCTCTGGTAGCCGAGCTCACGCGCGATGTGCGACAGCGGGCGCCCCTGGTTCAGCAGCGGGATCGCCCGCGCGAGCAGCGCCTGCTGGCGCCACTGCGAAAAGCTCACACCCAGTTCCTGCTTGAAGAGCCGCGAGATCGTGCGCGTGCTCGCACCGACCTCGCTTGCCCAGTGCTCGAGCGACTCCGCATGCGCGGGGTGCGCGAGTACCGATTCGCACAGCAGGCGCAGCCGTTTCTCGTCGGGCATCGGCACCGCGAGCGGCAACGGTTCGGCGTGACTCAGCTCGTCGAGCACGAGCCCGCACAGCAGGCGCTCGCGCGCGGCGCTCAGGTCGCGCGCGTCGAGTGCGACGATCAGCTCGCGCAGCAGCCCCGTCACCTCGACGACGCGGCATGCATCGAGCCCGCCCGGCACGATCGACTCGTCGATATACAGCGTGCGCAAATAGGCCTCTTCGACGATCACGACTTCGTGCGTCACGCGCGGCGGCACCCAGATCGCGCGGGACGGCGGCACCATCCACGTCGTGCCGGTCGTCGCGACGCGCAACACGCCGCGCGACGCGTACGCAAGCTGCGCCCACGCATGCGTGTGCAGCGGAATGCGGCGGCCGGCATCGACCTGCCGTGCGCGCACGCGCATCGGATGGACGGCGGTCGGCGCGAATTCCGGCGGGATGTCGATGACGTCGTACGGGTTCGATACGTCGGCTGGAGCGGGCGGATTCATGAACGGTTCGGGCGGCGCGGCGGCGATGCCGTTATTTTAGAAGGCGCAGCGCATGCGCATGCGGCGGTTTTTCGGGCCATCATGCCGGTTTCAAATGAACTTTGTGTGGGCATCGGCGAACCCGGGACGGCTGCCCGCAGCCGGTTGCCCACTACCGGTCGCGCCGCCGGTTCGAACCATCGGGCCGGTATCGCGGTCTACCGATGCGTGCGCCACGTCGCGCCCATCGCGCACCGATCGCACGTAAACAGGCAACACACGAATCGAAGAGGAGAACCACGATGCGCCACGTATTCGTCTATGGCACCTTGAGAGCCGGACAGGCCAACGACATCGGCCATGCGGCCGCCCGCCACGGCATCGCCGCGCCGACGCTGCTGGGTGCTGCCGCGCTGCCGGGCGAACTGGTCGATTTCGGCACCTATCCGGGCATGATCGCCGGGCCGGCCGGCAAGTCGCTGGTCTGGGGCGACGTCTACGAGGTCGACGAGCAGCTCGTCCCGGTGCTCGACGAGATCGAGCGCGTCTACCCGGGCGTCGACTCGCTGTTCAAGCCGGAACAGGTGACCGTCGAGCTCGGCGGCCGGGAGTACATCTGCCTGTATTACCCGGTCGCCGCGCACGCGGCGGTCGGGCGCCCGCGCATCGCGTCCGGCGACTGGGTCCAGCACCGGCGCGAGCAGGAAGCCGCCTGAGCACGCCTGCGGGCGGCGGCTGGATTCGCCGCAAAAGACAAAGCGCCCCGCGGGGCGCTTTTTTCATGCCGTCACCGCATGCGACCGGCGGCACGGCGCGGGGCCGGCCGACGATCGCAGCGTGCGGGTCGTCAGATTTCCTCGTACAGCGGCAGCGTCAGGAATTCGGTGAAGCCTTCCGACGTCGACATCTGCTCGAAGATCGCCGCGGCGCGTTCGTACGGCTGCGTGTTGCCGCCGACCGAGCGCTTCACGTTGTCGAGCTCGATCTTCGCGAATTCGCGCACGAGTTCGGCCGTGACCTTGCGGCCGTCGTCGAGCACGCCCTTCGGCGAACGGATCCATTGCCACACCTGCGAGCGGGAGATCTCGGCCGTCGCCGCGTCTTCCATCAGGTTATGGATCGGCACGCAGCCGTTGCCGTCGAGCCACGCGCCGAGATAGTGGATCCCGACGTTGATGTTGTTGCGCAGGCCGGCTTCGGTGATCGGCGCTTCCGGCTGGAAGTCGAGCAGGTTCTTGCCTTCGACCTGCACGTCGTCGCGCTGCTTCGCGATCTGGTTCGGCTGGTCGCCGAGCACCTTGACGAACTCTTCCATCGCGATCGGCACGAGGCCCGGGTGCGCGACCCAGCCGCCGTCGTAGCCGTCGGTCGCGTCGCGCTGCTTGTCCGAGCGCACGCCGCCCATCGCCTTGTCGTTCGCTTCCGGATCGTTCTTGATCGGAATCAGCGCGCTCATCCCGCCGATCGCCGGCGCGTTGCGCTTGTGGCAGGTCTTCAGTAGCAGCAGCGCGTACGCACGCATGAACGGCACCGTCATCGTGATCTTCGAACGCTCGGCCAGGCAGAAATCGCGGTCGTTCTTGAACTTCTTGATCGCCGAGAAGATGTAGTCCCAGCGGCCGGCGTTCAGGCCCGAGCTGTGTTCGCGCAGTTCGTACAGGATCTCGTCCATCTCGAACGCGGCGAGGATCGTCTCGATCAGCACCGTCGCGCGGATCGTGCCGCGCGGCACGCCGATCGCTTCCTGGGCGGCGACGAAGATGTCGTTCCACAGGCGCGCCTCGAGATGGCTTTCCA
Organism: Burkholderia sp. BCC0044; assembly: GCF_902832955.1. NCBI lineage: Bacteria > Pseudomonadati > Pseudomonadota > Betaproteobacteria > Burkholderiales > Burkholderiaceae > Burkholderia > Burkholderia sp. BCC0044. The sequence continues at coordinate 189,551 of NZ_CADFDO010000001.1, forward strand.
TCTTCGGCAGGTAGAAGTACGGGCCCGAGCCGCGCGCGATCAGTTCCTTCGCGTTGTGGAACAGGAACAGCGCGAAATCGAAGATGCCGCCGGACACGCGCTGGCCGTCGACCGTCACGTGCTTCTCGTCGAGGTGCCAGCCGCGCGGACGCACGATCAGCGTCGCGACCTTGTCGTTCAGCCGGTACGACTTGCCGTTCTGCTCGAGCGAGATCGTGCGGCGCACCGCGTCCTTCAGGTTGATCTGGCCGTCGATCTGGTTCGTCCAGCTCGGCGCGTTCGAATCCTCGAAGTCCGTCATGTACGAATCGGCGCCCGAGTTCAGCGCGTTGATGATCATCTTGCGCTCGACCGGGCCCGTGATTTCGACGCGGCGGCATTGCAGGTCGGCCGGCAGCGGCGCGACCTTCCAGTCGCCTTCGCGGATCGCCTTCGTCTCGGCGAGGAAGTCGGGGCGCTCGCCCGCGTCGAGGCGTTTCGTGCGCTCGACGCGCGCCTGCAGCAGCGTCCGGCGGCGCGATTCGAACGTGCGATGCAGCGACGCGACGAGTGCCAGCGCGTCGGGCGTCAGGATCGCTTCGTAACCCGGCTTGATTTCGCCGGTGATCGTCATGCCTTGCGGCAGCGTGATCGGGGTGCTCATGAGTCTCATCTCCTTGGTCGGTCAGTTGCGGTTTCGGTGAAAGGGGAAGGCGGCAGCTGCGAAACGTCATGCACCCGGGCCGGGGCGCGTGCGGTTTGCGGGCTTGCCGGACGGAGCCGGGGTGGCGAGGAAGGCGAGCAGGTCGGCCATGCCGGTGCCCGTGCCGTCGGGCGGCGCGCCGAGTTCCTCGGCGGGCGCGCCCGTGCGGTTGAGCCAGAACGTCGTATAGCCGAACCAGGTGGCGCCGGCGACGTCCCACGCGTTCGACGACACGAACACGATGTCGCGCGGGTTCGCCCCGAACGCGGCGGTGCCGAGCGAATAGGCGGCCGGGCTCGGCTTGTACGCGCGCACGGTGTCGGCCGACAGCACGCGATCGAACAGGCCGGTCATCCCGGCGCTCTTGATCGCGATGTCGAGCATCTGCGGGGTGCCGTTCGACAGGATCGCGAGCGGCGGGCGCGGGTCGAGCGCGCGCAGCTGCCGCAGCGCGGGCACCGTATCGGGATAGGTGGACAGGCACGCGTATTCGTCCATCAAGCGCTTCTCGGCCGCGCTGTTCAGCACGAGCCCGAGCCGGCGCGCGGCGAACCGCAGCGCATCGAGCGTGATGTCCCGGAACGGGCGATAGTGCGCGCCGGCCGGATCGGCGAGCGTGCGCAGCTGCGAGTATTCGATTTGCTTGCGTCGCCACAGCTGCGACAACCGTTCCCCGTGTCCGGGAAACATCTGCTCGGCCGCGGCCAGCACGGCACGCACGTCGAACAACGTGCCGAATGCGTCGAAGAGGATGGCGTCGGGAGAGGAGAGTGTCGTTGTGGCCGACATAGCCTTGCGCTCCAGTTTCAGAGGTCGGGTCGATTCTATTCGTGATCGAAGCTGCTAAAAAAGACGCTAAACATCACTTGATCTTTTACTTTCATATACCTAATCTGGGCGGCTCAAGCTATTTGAAGGGCGGCGATGCCGTCTTCTCGACAGAGTCATGGACCGGTTCAAGCAGATCGAAACGTTCGCCGCGGTCGCGGCGAAAGGCAGCCTGTCGGCGGCCGCGCATGCGGAAGGCGTCGCGCCGGCGATCATCGGCCGCCGCCTCGACGCGCTCGAGGAGCGGCTCGGCGTGAAGCTCCTGGTGCGCACGACGCGCAAGCTCACGCTGACGTTCGAGGGTTCGGCGTTCCTCGAGGATTGCCAGCGCATCATCAACGACATGCAGAACGCGGAGGCGAGCGTGTCCGCCGGCGGCGTGAAGGCGAGCGGCCATCTGCGGATTTCCGCGCCGGCCGGCTTCGGCCGGCGCCACGTCGCGCCGCTCGTGCCCGAATTCAGCGGCGCGCATCCGGACGTGTCGGTCACGCTCGACCTGTCCGACCGGATGGTCGACCTCGTCAACGAAGGCTTCGATTGCGCGGTGCGGCTCGGCGAGCTGCCCGACTCGTCGCTGGTGTCGCTGAAACTCGGCGAGAACCGCCGCGTATGCGTCGCGTCGCCCGCGTATCTCGCGCGGCGCGGCACGCCGGCCACGCTCGCGGAACTGGCGCGGCACAACTGCCTCGCGCTCGCGGCGAACGCGAACCAGCAGCGCGGCTGGGCGTTCCAGGAGGACGACAAGGTCGTATCGATCCGCGTGAACGGCACGATGGAATGCTCGGACGGCGCGGTGCTGCACGAGTGGTGCCTCGCAGGCCATGGCCTCGCGTGGCGCTCGTGGTGGGAAGTCGGCGAGGATATCGCGGCCGGCCGGCTCGTCAGCGTGCTCGACGCGTTCGCCGCGCCGCCGATCGGCATCCATGCGGTGTTTCCGCAGCGCCGGCATCTGCCGCTGCGCGTGCGGCTGTTTCTCGATTACCTGAAGCACACGTACGAGCGGCCCGGCTATTGGGGCGAGTAGGCGGCGCGCGCCCGCGTGTTTCCGATATGAGGGCGAACCCGCTGCCGATTCGGCTTGCGCGATTTCGCACACTACAATCGTAAGAGGCATGCGCGACGTGTCGCGGCCGGCTCGACCGGCGCCGCGGCGCGTGGCGTGCGATTGACGAAGGAGGGCGCGATGTTCCGGCACATCCTCGTTCCAACCGACGGTTCCGAACTGTCGCAAAAGGCGATCGACGGCGCGATCGATCTGGCTCGTGCGGTCAGCGCGCGCGTGACGGCCTACGCGTGCCTGCCGCAATACCCGTACTCGCCGTTTTCCGAAGTGATCATCGAGCCGCCCGCCGATTTCCGCGCGCGCAGCGAGCGCGAGGCGCGGGCGCATCTCGACGAGGTGGAAGCGGCCGCGAAGGCGGCCGGGGTCGCGTGCGACACGTGGACGAGCGTGCATCCGTCGCCGTATCTCGGCATTATCGAGGCGGCCGAGCGCGGCGGGTGCGACGTGATCTTCATGGCGTCCCACGGACGTCGCGGGCTCGGCAGCCTGCTGATCGGCAGCGAGACGCAGCGCGTGCTGACCCATACGAAAATTCCGGTGATCGTCTATCGGTAGGGCAGCGCCGGCCGCGGCCGGGCAAGCTGCGCCGCAGAAAAAGGGCGCGCCGGACGAAGCCGGCGCGCATCGTTGCTGGCGGCCCGCAGGCCGCGCGGCCGGTCGCGCGAAGGGACTCGCGCGCCTGCCGTCTCCTCCCTGATTGTTGTTCCGGTGGCCGATGCCGCGGCGTCGCGAGACGCGGCCGGCATCGGCATCACGCGTGGGCGTGTTACGCGACCTTCTTGCCGTCGAAGAACTGTTCGTCCTCGGTCGAGCCGTGCAGCGCGGTCGTCGATGCTTCGCGTTCGACCGTCTGCGTCACCGCGTCGAAGTAGCCGGTGCCGACCTCGCGCTGGTGCTTGACGGCCGTGAAGCCCTTGTCGGCGGCCGCGAACTCGGCCTGCTGCAGTTCGACGAACGCGCTCATCTGCGTGCGGGCATAGCCGTGCGCGAGGTTGAACATCGAGTAGTTCAGCGCATGGAAGCCGGCCAGCGTGATGAACTGGAACTTGTAGCCCATCGCGCCGAGCTCCTTCTGGAACTTCGCAATCGTCGCGTCGTCGAGGTTCTTCTTCCAGTTGAACGACGGCGAGCAGTTGTACGACAGCAGCTTGCCCGGGAACTGCTTGTGGATCGCTTCCGCGAACTTCTTCGCGTACTCGAGATCCGGCTTGCCCGTTTCGCACCAGATCAAGTCCGCGTACGGCGCGTACGCGAGGCCGCGCGAGATCGCCTGCTCGAGGCCCGGTTTCGTGCGGAAGAAGCCTTCCACCGTGCGCTCGCCGGTCAGGAACGGCTTGTCGTTGTCGTCGACGTCGGACGTGATCAGGTCGGCTGCTTCCGCGTCGGTGCGGGCCACCAGCACGGTCGGCGTGCCCATCACGTCGGCCGCGAGACGCGCGGCCGACAGCTTCGCGACCGCTTCGCGCGTCGGCACGAGCACCTTGCCGCCCATGTGGCCGCACTTCTTCACCGACGCGAGCTGGTCCTCGAAGTGGACGCCCGATGCGCCGGCCTCGATCATCGCCTTCATCAGTTCGAACGCGTTGAGTACGCCGCCGAAGCCGGCTTCCGCATCGGCGACGATCGGTGCGAAGAAATCGACGTAGCCTTCGTCGCCCGGGTTCTTGCCTTCCGACCACTGGATCTGGTCGGCGCGCGTCAGCGTGTTGTTGATGCGCTTCACGACGAGCGGCACCGAGTTCGCCGGGTACAGCGACTGGTCCGGGTACATTTCGCCCGCGACGTTCGCGTCGCCGGCCACTTGCCAGCCGGACAGGTAGATGGCCTTCAGGCCGGCCTTCACCTGCTGCATCGCCTGGTTGCCGGTCAGCGCGCCGAGTGCATTGACGAACGGCTCGTTGTTGATGAGGCTCCACAGTTTTTCCGCGCCGCGCTTGGCCAGCGTGTGCTCGATCGGGACCGAGCCGCGCAGGCGGACCACGTCCTCAGCCAAGTAGCTGCGCTTGATGCCCTTCCAGCGCGGATCGGTTTCCCATTGCTGCTGCAGTTCCTGTGCCTGTTGCTGACGCGACATGATGAGCTCCTTGATGCGGGGTATGCGTGACGGGCCGATTCTGACCGTGGTGATGCTGTTCGCGAAGCGGGGAAGTGGGGCGTTCCGTTTCGTGAGGTCTTGTATAAGAGTCTAGGCAAATCGGGGGGAGCGAAACAGGGGCTGCATCGGGAAGTGTTGAATTTTTTAATTGTTTTGAATCAACGGCTTGCATGCTTGATTTCGAGATAAGAAATGCACTTTCCCATCCCGCAATCGCGAGGGTTGTGCCGTGCAGCATGATTTTTTACGACACAAAAATTTTTTTCGTATCGTGAAATTGAGGGCGAGACGAAAAAAAACCGGCGCGGATGCGCCGGTTGGCTGAATGGGCGAGGTGCCCATCCGCGGGGCGGCCGAACGGCCGCCCCTGCATGCTTACGATGCCGAATTGCTACGGCGCGGGCCGCCGCTGCGCTGGCCGTCGCGACGCGGGCCGCCGTCACGGCTGCCGCCCGGCTTGCCGCTCCAGCCGCCGCCATTGCCGCCGCCGTAGCTGCGGCCATTGCCGTTGCCGTTACCGTTGCCGGCATAACCGCCGCCCGGCTTGCCGCCGAAACGGCGACCGCCGTTACCGCCGCCCGGACGGCCGCGGCCGCCGGTGCCGCCGTTACGCGGGGGCGACTTGCGCGGCTCGAAACCTTCGACCACGTTGACCGGCAGCGGCGAGCGCACGAAGCGCTCGATGCGCTTGAGCGCGCCTTGTTCGGCGTGGTGCACGAGGCTCACCGCGGTGCCCGAACGGCCCGCGCGGCCGGTACGGCCGATACGGTGCACGTAGTCTTCCGCGAACTTCGGCAGGTCGTAGTTGAACACGTGCGTGATGCCCGGGATGTCGATGCCGCGTGCCGCGACGTCGGTCGCAACCAGCACGCGCACGCGGCGCTCGCGCAGCGCACGGATCGTGCGGTTACGCGCGCCCTGCGGCAGGTCGCCGTGCAGCGCAGCCGATTCGAAGCCTGCGTCGGCGAGACGGCCGGCGAGCTGGTCCGCGTCGATCTTGGTCGCCGTGAAGATGATCGCCTGGTCGAGCGCGTCGTCGCGCAGCAGGTGATCGAGCAGGCGATCCTTGTGATCGCGGTCGTCGACGTAGTGCACGGTCTGCGCGATGTTCGTGCGCGACTCGAGGCGTTGCTGGATCTCGATGCGTTCCGGATCCTTCAGCAGGCGGCCCGTCAGCGAACCGATCTTGCCGTCGAGCGTGGCCGAGAACAGCATCGTCTGGCGCGACTCCGGCGTGGCGGCGACGATCGTTTCGATGTCTTCGATGAAGCCCATGTCGAGCATGCGGTCGGCTTCGTCGAGCACGAGCATCTTCAGTTCCGACAGGTCGATGCGGCCGCGCTCGAGGTGATCGAGCAGGCGGCCCGGCGTCGCAACCAGGATTTCCGGGTTCTTCGCGAGCAGCATCAGCTGCTGGCCGTAGGCGACGCCGCCGAGAATGCTGACCGTGCGCAGGCGCTTCAGGTGCTTGCCGTACGTCGACGCGGCCGTCGTGACCTGCATCGCGAGTTCGCGGGTCGGCGTCAGCACGAGCAGGCCCGGGCGCGCGACGGGTTGCGGACGGCGCGCGCGGCGATCGCCCTGGTTCGGTTCACGCGGCGCGCGCGGATGCTGCGCCTGCGTCTTCTGGAGCTGCGCGAAACGTTCGATCGCGGGCAGCATGAATGCGGCGGTCTTGCCCGAACCGGTCGGGCTCGACACCAGCAGGTCGCGGCCGGCGATGCCGGCCGGAATCGCGCGCTGCTGGACCGGCGTCGGCTTCACGTAGCCGGCGGCCTGCAGCGCGGAGACGATCTCCGGCGACAACCCGAGCGACGCGAAGCTCGGCTCGTCCGACGCCGGTTCGACCGCGGCCGGTGCGGCGGCGTCGTCGAGACCGAGCGCCTGGTCGGCGATCGCGTTGAGCGGGCTGGAGTTGATGCTCGAAGTCATAACAATCCTTGAAACACAGTGGGTGAAACGTCGGCGCCAATCGCGCATACCCAAGTCGTCGGATTCAGCGAGCAAATCGGGAAACGGGTGCAATCCGCCGAACCTTCGGCGGATGAGGCATTAGAAGCTGTTTTGGGTGCGGCGCGCTTCAGGAGCGGGGCCGCCAGCCTAGTTGACGACCGCAAGGGTCGAAGCAGGAGGGGACAGGTTCTAAACCGGATTGGAGCTTAACGCTACGAGGCGTCGGGCCGGAACGGCTTCGAGCCGAGCGCGGGAGGTGACGCAGGCCGCATTATAAAGAAATTTGCTGCGCTGCGCCACTGATTTGATTGCCTATTGCGATAACGGCAATCCGGTCAGGACGCCGTGCCGTTTTTCAGCGATTCGACGAGCTCGATGTACTGCTGCTTCGCCGCATCCTGCGACGTGCCCTTCAGCGCTTCCCACGCGTCGTACTTGTATTTGCCGACGATGTCGGTGAAGCCCGGCTTGTCGCCGTGCGCATCGCCGTCCGTCGCCTGCTTGAAGAGCGCGTACAGGCGCAGCAGGGTCAGGTTGCCCGGTCGTTCGGTCAGTTGCTTGACGTCGATCTGCGCCTGGTCGAATTGGGCGGTGAGTTCGCTCATCGGGTGTCTCCGTAAGGGTTTCAGGTCGGCCGATCTTAACAAGCGGACCGTCGCGCGGGGTCGAGCGATCCTTCCAAACCGCCGCCGGCGCCGCCCGTGCGCACAGATCGGGCCCGATCGCCCGTGGGAGCGGGGCGGCGCATTACAATGTCGGCCATGACGCAAACAGTGCTCCTCGCCATCGATACGTCGACCGAATACTGCTCGGTCGCGCTGCTGCGCTCGGCCCCGGCCGATGACGCCGTTTCCACCCCGCAAACCTGGGTCCGCCACGAGCCGACGGGCGCCGTGTCGAGCACGCGCGTGCTGCCGGCGATCCAGGAGCTCTTCGCCGAATCCGGGCTGACGCTCGCCGACTGCGACGCGATCGCGTTCGGCGCCGGCCCCGGCTCGTTCACGGGCCTGCGTACCGCGACAGGCATTACCCAGGGCCTCGCGTTCGGCGGCGGGCTGCCGGTCGTGCCGATCGGCACGCTGCTCGCATGCGCCGAGCACGCTCGGTTGCGCACGCCCAGCACGACCCGCGTGCTCGCCGCGCTCGACGCGCGGATGGACGAAGCCTACTGGGCGGATTTCGAGTGGGACGACAGCGCCGGCGACTGGCGTACGCTGCATCCGGCGTCGCTCGACGTACCGGGCGCCGTCGGCGTGCCCGACGCGCCGTTCACGCTCGCCGGCAATGCGGCCGCGGCGTTCGGCGCGCAATTGCCGGCCGCCGCGCGGGCGGCCGCGATCGACGGCGAGGCGCTGCCTCATGCGCTGGCGGTCGCGCATGCCGCGCTGCGTGCGTTCCGCGCCGGGCGTGCGGTGCCGGCCGACCAGGCCGCGCCCGAATACGTGCGCGACAAGGTCGCGCAGACCACGGCCGAGCGGATCGCGGCACGGGGCGCGCAGACGGGCGGAGCGAACGGATGACGGGTGTCCTGCTGAGCGACCGCTATCTGGCGCCGATGACGGATGCCGATCTCGACGAGGTCGTCGCGATCGAGCACGTCGCGTACGAATTCCCGTGGAGCCGCGGCAACTTCGAGGATTCGTTGCGCAACGGCTACCTGGGCGTGTGCCTGCGGCACGTGACCGGGTCGCTCGTCGGCTATTGCGTGCTGATGCCCGTGGTCGACGAGATGCATCTGCTGAACCTGTGCGTCGCGCCAGCCGCGCAGCATGCGGGCGCCGGCCTCGCGCTGCTGCGCGAGGCGGTGCGCATTTCGCGCGCGGAAGGGCTCGACGGCATGCTGCTCGAAGTACGGCCGTCGAATCCGCGCGCGATCCAGCTGTACGAGCGCTTCGGCTTCGTGACGATCGGCCGGCGCAAGAACTACTATCCGGCGAAGCATCGCAGCCGGGAGGACGCGATCGTGATGCGTCTGACGCTGAACAAGGACGAGGGGGACGCGCATGGCGTGGGGTGAAGCGGCGCTCGAGGAACTGGGCCTCGCGCAGATCTGGGTGCGGCGCGGGCAGCGCGCGGAAGAGGGTGTGGCAACCGACGCGCAACCCGCGGCGACTGACGACGGTTCCGTCGTCGCGGCCGAGCGGCCGGGGCGTGCAGCGCGGGCGCCGGTGCAGGACGATGCGCCGGCGGCCGTCGCGCGTGGCGCAGCCCGTGACTTGCCGACTCGCGAATCGGGGGCATCGGCGCACGCTGTCGGCGATGGCGATCGCGCGCCTGCGCAGACCGCATCGACCGCATCTCCCGATACGGTGCCGCCGAAGAATGATGCGCCGCCTGCGGCGGACGACGATTTCGCGTGGTTCGACGCGGCGCCGCCGGGCGAATCCGTGCCCGTGCCGCTCACCGAATCGCGCCCCGCCGGCACGCCGGTCGCCGCGCTCGACTGGGATGCGCTGGCCGCGCGCGTGGCCGACTGCACGCTGTGCCGTCTGTGCGAGAAGCGGACCAACACCGTGTTCGGCGTCGGCGACCGCGAGGCGGACTGGATGCTGATCGGCGAAGCGCCGGGCGAGAACGAGGACAAGCAGGGCGAGCCGTTCGTCGGCCAGGCCGGCAAGCTGCTCGACAACATGCTGCAGTCGCTGTCGCTCAAGCGCGGCGACAACGTGTACATCGCGAACGTGATCAAGTGCCGGCCGCCCGGCAACCGCAACCCGGAGCCGGACGAGGTCGCGAGCTGCGAGCCGTATCTGCAGCGCCAGGTCGCGCTCGTGAAGCCGAAGCTGATCGTCGCGCTCGGCCGGTTTGCCGCGCAGACGCTGCTGAAGACGGACGCGAGCATCGCGTCGCTGCGCGGCCGCGTGCATGCGTACGAGGGCGTGCCGGTGATCGTCACCTACCACCCGGCCTACCTGTTGCGCAGCCTGCAGGACAAGTCGAAGGCGTGGGCCGACCTGTGCCTCGCGCGCAACACGTTCCAGCGTGCGCCAGGCGCCGACGCGAACGGCCCGGCCGGGCCATGACGACCGGCGCGGCGTGCGCGTTCGTCGATACGCTGCATGACGTCGCGGTGCGCGATCTGGGCTGGCTGCTGGCCAGCCCGAGCCTGCTCACCGCGGTGCCGGGCGCGCCGCTTGCGCGCCCGTGGCCGGATGCGGCAGGCCAAGCGGCCGTCGAAGCGTGGCTCGCCGCGCTCGATGCGCAGCCCGGGCCGCTGCATCGCGCGCTCGACGGGTTTCGGCCCACCCGGCTCGGCCGCTACGCCGAATGCCTGCTCGAGTACTTTCTGACGCACGGGCCGTCGCTGCGGCTCGTCGCGGCCAATCTCCCGTTGCGCAGCAACGGCCGCACGCTCGGCGAAGTCGACTTTCTCGTCGATGCGCCGGACGGTCGACGTTTGCACTGGGAACTCGCGGTGAAGTGCTATCTGTGCGCGCCGGTCCGCGACGGCGCGTCGCTCGCCGACTTCGTCGGTCCCAATCTCGTCGACCGGTTCGATCGCAAGCGCAGCCGGCTGCTCGACCATCAGTTGCGGCTCGGCGAACACGACGGCTTTGCGCGGCTCGGCTACGGCGCGCCGTCCGACGCGCAGATGTTCATCAAGGGCTGGCTGTTCCATCCGCACGGCGCGCCGGTGCCGCCGGTGTCCGCCGAAATCGCGCCGGATCACCCGCGCGGTTTCTGGCTGACGCACGCGCAGTGGCCGGCGTGGGCGGCTGCGCAGCGTGACGGCGCGGCGTGGAGCGTGTTGCCGCGGCTGGCGTGGCTGGCGCCGCGGCGTGCCGCCGCCGGCGCGGGTGTCGAGCCCGAGCCGCTGGCGAGCGCATTGGAACTGCCGCCCGTGCTGGCGACGCGCCAGACGCCCGATCTCATTGCGATTCATGAAAAGGGCGATGACGGCACGTGGCGCGAAGCGGCGCGCGGGTTCGTCGTGCCCGACGACTGGCCGGCGCGCGCGCAGGCGTTCGCGGCGCAGGATCGCTGACGCCGCGTCAGCCGGCGCTCACCACCAGCGATGAAAGTGATGGACCGGGCCGACGCCGTGGCCGACGTCGAGGTGGCCGCTCGCGGCGATCGCGCCGCTCAGGTAGGTCTTGGCTTCCCGTACTGCGCTTTCGAGGTCGGGCTGCTGCGGCAGCAGCGCGGCAATCGCCGACGACAGCGTGCAGCCGGTGCCGTGCGTGTTGCTGACCGGCACGCGCGCGCCGTCGAGCCGCACGGTGCGTGTCGCTTCGACGAGCCAGTCGGGGCTCGCGGACGCATCCGGCAGGTGGCCGCCCTTCATCAGCACGGCGCGTGCGCCCGTCTGCAGCAAGGCCTGGCCTTGCCGGACCATGTCGTCTTCGGTGGTGGCGGGCGCATCGTTCAGCAGCGCGGCCGCTTCGGGCAGGTTCGGCGTGACGACCGTCGCGAGCGGCAGCAGCGTGTCGCGCAGCGCGTCGACGGCATCGGGCGCGAGCAGCGCGTGCGAACTCTTCGAGATCATCACCGTGTCGAGCACGATGAAGCGCGGCGCGTAGCGGCGCAGCGCGTCGGCCACCGCCTGCACGATCGCCGCGTTCGCGAGCATCCCGATCTTGACCGCATCGATGCGGATGTCGTCGAACACCGCGTCGAGCTGCGCGGTCACGAACGCGGCGTCCGGCGCGTGCACGCCCGTCACGCCGCGCGTGTTCTGCGCGGTCAGCGCGGTGATCACGCTCGCGCCATACGCGCCGAGCGCGGAAAACGTCTTCAGGTCGGCCTGGATGCCTGCGCCGCCGCCCGAATCGGAGCCGGCGATCGTCAGGATGTTGGGTATCGGGTGCGTCATGAGGGCAACGCGCCGGTTCGAGGACCGGCGCCGGCGGACGGAAACGGAAAGTGTAGCGTCAGTGCCGCGATTCGCCGATCAGCGCGACCGAGTCGAACTGACGCTGGTTCGCCTGATGGCGGCGCATCACGAGCCACATCGTCAGGCAGACGAACGTGCCGAACAGCACGATGACGACGCCGACCGGCACGTCGAGCCACACGAGCACCGCATACAGGCACAGCATCACGAGCACCGACAGATTCTCGTTGAAGTTCTGCACCGCGATCGAATGGCCGGCCGACAGCAGCACGTGGCCGCGATGCTGCAGCAGCGCGTTCATCGGCACGACGAAGTAGCCGGACAGCGCACCGACGCCGATCAGGAAGAGGTACGCGACGATCAGGTAGAACGGCAGACGCAGGTGGCCGAAATGCACGGCCCAGTGCGACGGGAACAGGTCGCGCGTGTAGAACGCCATCAGCATCACCGCGATGCCCATGATGATGCCGACGGGCAGCACGGTCAGCGACTTCTTCAGCGGAATCCGGGCAGCCGCCGCGATCGCACCGGCCGCGACGCCGACCGCGACCACGGCCTGCAGGATCGCGCCTTCGGACAGCGACATGTTGAGCGACACCTCGGCCCACTTCAGCACGATGAACTGCAGCGTCGCGCCCGCGCCCCAGAACAGCGTCGTGACCGCGAGCGAGATCTGGCCGAGCTTGTCGCGCCAGAGCACCATGAAGCAGTCGGCGAAATCGGTGAGCAGCTTGACCGGGCCGCGTTCCTGCTTCGGATAGCGGGCGCCCGTGTCGGGAATGCGCAGGTTGAACAGCGCGGCGACCACGTAGATCGCCATGATGATCGCCATCGCCGCTTCGGCGGGCGTGCCGATCCAGGCGGGCGTGTGCGCGATCACGTGCGACGCGATGTGCGGGCTGATCAGCGCGCCGCCGAGCACGGTGCCGAGGATGATCGAACTGACGGTCGTGCCTTCGATCCAGCCGTTCGCGGCGACCAGCCGGTCGGCCGGCAGCAGTTCGGTGAGAATCCCGTATTTGGCGGGCGAGTAGGCCGCCGCGCCGAAGCCGACGATCCCGTACGCGATCAGCGGGTGGGCGCCGAACAGCATGATCAGGCAGCCGACCACCTTGATCGAGTTGGTGATGAACATCACGCGGCCCTTCGGGCGCGAATCCGCGAACGCACCGACATACGCCGCCAACACCACATACGACAACACGAAGAACAGCTTCAGCAGCGGTGTCATCCAGTTGGGGGCGTGGAGGTCTTTCAGCAGGGCGATGGCGGCGATGAGAAGCGCATTGTCGGCCAGCGACGAGAAAAACTGCGCGGCCATGATGGTGTAAAAACCTTTTTTCATCTGATGCGATGCTTTCGTCGCTGCGGCAGGGCCGCGTAGGCCGCCTGGTATGCGATCGGCTTATTCCGTTCGAAATGGGTTGTGCGCACGGCTTTATAACATGAAAATACGCGAATTCGGACTAGCAAGATTCCCCGATCGTTCCGCAAATTGTCGGCTTCGGTGCTCAAAAGGCGCGGTAAGCTGATGATTCGCAAGCGTCTTTACGTAAATTTCCCATGCCGCGCCCGATCTCCGCCACCATCCACACCGCCGCTCTCGCGAACAATCTCTCCGTCGTCCGCCGCTTTGCCGGCCCGTCCAAGGTCTGGGCGGTCGTCAAGGCCAACGCGTACGGCCACGGTCTCGCCCGCGCGTTTCCGGGCCTGCGCGGCACCGACGGCTTCGGCCTGCTCGACCTCGACGAGGCCGTGAAGCTGCGCGAGCTCGGCTGGGCCGGCCCGATCCTGCTGCTCGAGGGCTTCTTCCGCTCGACCGACATCGACGTGATCGACCGCTACAGCCTGACTACGACCGTCCACAACGACGAGCAGATGCGGATGCTGGAAACGGCGCGGCTGTCGAAGCCCGTCAACGTGCAGCTCAAGATGAACAGCGGGATGAACCGGCTTGGTTATACGCCGGAAAAATATCGTGCCGCGTGGGAGCGCGCCCGCGCGTGCCCGGGCATCGGCCAGATCACGTTGATGACCCATTTTTCGGACGCGGACAACGAGCGCGGCGTCGCCGAGCAGCTCGCGACGTTCGAGCGCGGCGCGGAAAGCATCGCCGGCGCGCGCAGTCTCGCGAATTCGGCGGCCGTGCTGTGGCATCCGGACACGCACTTCGACTGGGTGCGGCCGGGGATCGTGCTGTATGGGGCATCGCCGTCCGGGCTGTCGTCCGATATCGCCGACACGGGGTTGAAGCCCGCGATGACGCTCGCGTCCGAGCTGATCGCGGTGCAGACGATCGGGAAGGGCCAGGCGATCGGCTATGGCTCGACGTTCTCCGCGCAGGCGCAGATGAAGATCGGCGTCGTCGCGTGCGGCTACGCGGACGGCTATCCGCGCGTGGCGCCGGAAGGCACGCCGGTGATCGTCGACGGCATCCGCACGCGGATCGTCGGTCGCGTGTCGATGGACATGATCACCGTCGACCTGACGCCGTGCCCGCAGGCCGGCGTCGGCGCGCGCGTCGAGCTGTGGGGCAACGCGTTGCCGATCGACGACGTCGCGCGCCATTGCGGCACGATCGGCTACGAGCTGATGTGCGCGGTTGCCGGCCGCGTGCCCGTGCGAGCGGAATAAGGGCGTCGCGCGTGGCCAAACAGAAAACCGTTTACGTCTGCAGCGAGTGCGGCGGACAGACCCCGAAGTGGCAGGGCCAGTGCCCGTCGTGCCAGGCGTGGAACACCCTCGTCGAATCGGTCGCCGAGTCGCCGGCCGCCCATCGGTTCCAGTCGCTCGCGAAGCGGGCGCCGGTGCAGCGCCTCGTCGACATCGAGGCCGCCGACGTGCCGCGCTTTTCGACCGGCATTGGCGAATTCGACCGCGTGCTCGGCGGCGGGCTGGTCCCCGGCGGCGTCGTGCTGATCGGCGGCGATCCGGGCATCGGCAAATCGACGCTGCTGCTGCAGTCGCTCGCGGATATCGCGAGCGAGCGGCGCGCCCTCTATATCAGCGGCGAGGAATCGGCCGCGCAGATCGCGTTGCGCGCGCAACGGCTCGCGCTGCTCGACGGCGGCGCGCCCGCGGACGAACTGAAGCTGCTCGCCGAGATCCAGCTCGAGAAGATCCAGGCCGCGATCGACGCGGAGCGGCCGGACGTGGCCGTCATCGACTCGATCCAGACCGTCTATTCCGAGGCGCTGACGTCGGCGCCGGGCTCGGTCGCGCAGGTGCGCGAGTGCGCGGCGCAGCTCACGCGCATCGCGAAACAGTCGGGCACCGCGATCATCATGGTCGGGCACGTGACGAAGGAGGGCAACCTCGCGGGCCCGCGCGTGCTCGAGCACATCGTCGACACGGTGCTGTACTTCGAGGGCGACACGCATTCGTCGTTCCGGCTCGTGCGCGCGTTCAAGAACCGCTTCGGCGCGGTCAACGAACTCGGCGTGTTCGCGATGACCGAGCGCGGGCTGCGCGGCGTGGCCAACCCGTCCGCGCTGTTCCTGTCGCAGCACGAGCAGGTCGTGCCCGGTTCGTGCGTGCTCGTCACGCAGGAAGGCACGCGGCCGCTGCTCGTCGAAATCCAGGCGCTCGTCGATACGGCGCACGTGCCGAACCCGCGCCGGCTCGCGGTCGGCCTCGAGCAGAACCGGCTCGCGATGCTGCTCGCGGTGCTGCACCGCCACGCGGGCATCGCGGCCTTCGATCAGGACGTGTTCCTCAACGCGGTGGGCGGCGTGAAGATCACCGAGCCGGCCGCCGACCTCGCGGTGCTGCTCGCGATTCACTCGTCGATGCGCAACAAGGCGCTGCCGAAAGGGCTGATCGTATTCGGCGAGGTGGGGCTGGCGGGCGAGATCCGGCCGTCCCCACGCGGACAGGAACGGCTGCGCGAAGCGGCGAAGCTCGGCTTCACGTCCGCGCTGATCCCGAAGGCGAATGCGCCGAAACAGCCGATCGAAGGGCTGAACGTGATGGCCGTCGAGCGGCTCGAGCAGGCGATCGACCGCGTGCGCGATCTTGAATGACCGGCCCGGCGCGCGCACGGGCCGTGCGTCGCCGTGCGATCTGTCGCGTAATTCGCTGTAAAGAATATGTAGGCTGCTGTAACCCGCCGGACATCGCTTTTCCCTATCCTTTGCCGGATTGTCGAACCGCGCAATGCGAAGGGAACCTATGTTGAAATCGTATGGGGAAGCGCCTGGCGGACGCCTTTACAACCTGCGCGGCTGCCGCGTGTCGGAGCCGATTCGCCAGCCGTGGGGCGGCGGATGCCGGATCGTCGAGTGGATCGACGAAGAAGGGCGCCTGGCGCGCAAGGTCGTGTCCGAGGACGTGACGGAAGCGGAAGTCGCCGCGGCGATCCGCCGGCCGACCGAAGGACGCCGGTACCTGATGGGCGACGACGAACAGATGCCGCGCGACACGCTGCCGCGCCGCTGAGCGGATGGTGCGGCCCGCATACGGGCCCGCCGACGCAGCTACGTCAACGCGGCAATGACGACGAGGCCGGGCCAGGGCGCCCGGCCTCGTCGTTTCCGGGGCGGGAGCGCGGCCGGGGGATTCGTGGAGCGTCGACGCTCCGACACGCTACACCGCCGATGACGCGCTCATCGCCTGATGGCTCCGGCGGCCGCGTTCAGCCGATCTGCTCGAGTTCTTCCTGCACGGCGAGCCAGTCCGCCTCGACCGTCTCGAGCCGGGTCGTGACCTCGCCGAGCTTGCGGATCGCGTCGGTCAGTTCCGTCTTGCGCGCGGCCTCGTAGCTCGCCGGATCGGCGACGAACGCGTCGAGGCGCGCCTTCTCCGCGTGCAGCGCTTCCATTTCCTTTTCGAGCTTCGTGATGCGGTTCTGCAGCGGCTTCTTCAGTTGCGACAGCCGCTGGCGTTCCTCGGCCGCCTGGCGCTTCTGATCCTTGCGGTTGACGCCCGGATCGGCGCCCGCGGCGGCCGCGCTGTCGGCCTTCGCGGCCGCGCGCTGCTCGGCCGCATGCTGCAGCAGCCAGTCGCGGTAGTCGTCGAGGTCGCCGTCGAACGGCTGCAGCCGGTGCTTCGCGACCAGCATGAACTGGTCGGTCGTCGCGCGCAGCAGGTGGCGATCGTGCGACACGAGGATCAGCGTGCCTTCGAACTGCGCGAGCGCCATCGTCAGCGCGTGGCGCGTTTCGAGGTCGAGGTGGTTCGTCGGTTCGTCGAGCAGCAGCAGGTTCGGCTTCTGCCAGATGATCAGCGCCAGTGCCAGGCGCGCTTTTTCGCCGCCCGAGAACGGCCCGACCGGGCTGGTCGCCATGTCGCCCGAGAAATTGAAGCCGCCGAGGAAGTCACGCAATTCCTGCTCGCGCGTGTCGGGCGCGAGCCGCGCCAGATGCGCGAGCGGCGAATCGTCTTCGCGCAGCGTTTCGAGCTGGTGCTGCGCGAAATAGCCGATCGTCAGCCCCTTGCCGTCGCGGACATGCCCCGACAGCGGCGCGAGCGTGCCCGCCAGCGTCTTGATCAGCGTCGACTTGCCCTGGCCGTTGGCGCCGAGCAGGCCGATGCGCTGGCCGTTCTGGATCGACAGCGCGACGCGCTCGACGATCGGGATGTCCGCTCCGTCGTCGGCGTGGTAGCCGCAGCGGACGTCCTCCATCACCATCATCGGGTTCGGCGCGGCATCGGGCGTGCGGAATTCGAACGTGAACGGCGACGCGATGTGCGCGGGCGCGATCAGCTCCATCTTCTCGAGCGCCTTCATCCGGCTTTGCGCCTGCTTGGCCTTGGTCGCCTTGGCCTTGAAGCGGTCGACGAAGCTCTGCAGGTGCTCGATCGTCTTCTGCTGCTTTTCGTACGCGCTTTGCTGCAGCGCCAGTTGCTGCGCGCGCAGCACTTCGAACTGCGAGTAGTTGCCGCCGTAGCGCTTCACCTGGCGGTTTTCCAGGTGCAGCGTGACGTTGCAGATCGAATCGAGGAATTCGCGGTCGTGCGAAATCACGACCAGCGTGCCGGGGTAGCGGTGCAGCCAGTCTTCGAGCCACACGATCGCGTCGAGGTCGAGGTGGTTCGTCGGTTCGTCGAGCAGCAGCAGGTCGGAGCGGCACATCAGCGCCTGCGCGAGGTTCAGGCGCATGCGCCAGCCGCCGGAGAAGCTCGCGACGGATTCGCGCGTTTGCGCGAGCGTGAAGCCGAGGCCGAGCAGCAGCGCCTCGGCGCGGGCCGGCGCGGTGTAGCCGTCGGCGTCGGCGAACGCCGCGTGCGCGTCGGCTTCGGCCGCGCCGTCATGCGCGGCCGAAGCGGCGGCGATGCGCGCTTCGATCTCGCGCAGCGCGGCATCGCCGTCGAGCGTGTAGTCGAGCGCCGAACGGTCGACCGCGGGCGTTTCCTGCGACACGTGGGCGATCCGCCACGACGGCGGCATCGAGAAATCGCCTCCGTCGGAATGCAGCTCGCCGCGCAGGACGGAAAACAGCGTCGACTTGCCGGCGCCGTTCGCGCCGATCAGGCCGGCTTTCTCGCCGGGATTGAGCACGAACGAGGTCGACTCGAACAGCGGCTTGGTGCCGCGCGCAAGGCTGAACTGATTGAAACGGATCACGGCGGAAATGGCTGGCGAAAACCGCTATTCTAGACCGCGCGCCGGTCGCGCCGGGCATCGGCCGTTCGGCGGATGCCGCAACGGCGCAATTTCGCCTAGACTCCACGTCGATCCGGTTTCATAAAAGGAGTGCCCGATGTCCACCCTGTATTCGTTCAGCGCGGAGACGCTCGCCGGTGCGCCGGTATCGCTCGATGCGTATCGCGGCAAGGTGCTGCTGATCGTCAATACCGCGAGCGAGTGCGGTTTCACGCCGCAGTACGCGGGCCTGCAGAAGCTGTACGACCAGTACGCGGCGCGCGGCTTCTTCGTGCTCGGCTTCCCGTGCAACCAGTTCGGCAAGCAGGAGCCGGGCGACGCCGCGCAGATCGGTGCGTTCTGCGAGCGCAACTACGGCGTCACGTTCCCGATGTTCGCGAAGATCGACGTGAAGGGCGACCATGCGCATCCGCTGTATCGCTACCTGACCGACGAAGCGCCCGGCATTCTCGGCCTCAAGGCGATCAAGTGGAATTTCACGAAATTCCTGATCGACCGCGACGGGCGCATCGTCAAGCGCTACGCGCCGTCCACCAAGCCCGACGAGATCGCCGCGGATATCGACAAGCTGCTGTGACCGGCAGCGGCCGGCATACGCGGTGCCGGCGCGCAGCGCGGGCGCGGCCGTCGTCCGGGCCGTTACAGGATCGGCGCGAACAGCCGCGCGACGTGCATCGCGATGCGCCGCCAGGCGGGCGACTGCCGGTATTCGTCCGCGTCCACCTCGTACGCTTGCGCGAAGTCGGCGTCGAGCATCGTCTCGACCTCGTCGGCGAACGCCGGGTCGACGGTCAGCACCATGACCTCGAAATTGAGGCGGAACGAACGGTTGTCGAGATTCGCGCTGCCGATCGCCGCCGCGATGCGGTCGATCAGCACGACCTTCTGGTGCAGGAAGCCGGGCCGGTAGCGGAACACCTTCACGCCCGCATCGACGAGGTCGCGCGCGTAAAGCTTCGACGCCTCGAACACGACGTAGTGGTCGCGCCGGCTCGGGATCAGGATGCGCACGTCGACGCCGCGCATCACGGCGAGCTTCAGCGCGGAGACCACGGCTTCGTCGGGAACGAGGTACGGCGTGGTGATCCAGACCCGCTCGCGGGCCGCGTTGATCGATTCGGCGAAGAACAGCGAGCCGGTTTCCTGCTTGTCGGCCGGCCCCATCGGCACCGCGAGGCAGTGCATGCCGTCGCCGGGCTGCGCGGGCGGCGGCAGCGCGATGGGCGGCAGCTTCTGCGTCGCCCAGTGCCAGTCTTCGGCGAACACGTACTGGATGCTCGCCACCACGGGGCCGCGTATCTCGATGTGGGTGTCGCGCCATGGCGACAGGCGCGGCTTCGCGCCGAGATATTCGACGCCGACGTTGTGGCCGCCGACGAACGCGCGATTGCCGTCGACGACGACGATCTTGCGATGGTTGCGGAAGTTCAGCTGGAAGCGGTTCACGAATTTCCGGTTGGTCGCGAACGGATGAACCTCGACGCCACCGCGGCGCAATGCGTCGACGTAGCTGTGCGGCAGGTCGAAGCTGCCGATGCTGTCGTACAGCAGGCAGCAGCGCACGCCGGCCGCCGCACGCGCGAGCAGCGAGTCGCGCAGCATCCGGCCGAGCGCATCGTCGCGCACGATGAAGAACTGGACGAGCACGTAGTCGCGCGCGGCGTCGATCGCCGACAGGATGGCGGAGAACGTCGCGTCGCCGTTGACCAGCGTGCGCACCGAATTGCCGCCGAGGAACGGCATGCCGCCGAGCCGTGTGAGCGCGAGCACGGCGGCCTGGCCCAGCGCGTCGGCAGCCGGCCCGTCGGTCGCGTCGGTCGCGCGCCACGGCGAGCGCGGTGTGTGCGTGCGCAACATTTCGAGCTCGTGGCGCCGGGCGTCGACGTAGCCGGAGAATTTGCTGCGGCCGAGGAACAGGTACGGAACGAGCGTCAGGTACGGCATGGCCGTGAGCGAGACGGCCCACGCGATCGCGCCTTGCGACGTGCGCGTGTTCATGATCGCGTGGCATGCCGCGACGATCCCGAGCACATGGATGGTCAGGATCAGGGTGCCGAGATGTAGCCAGTCGAGGGTCATGGGCGCGTAAAGGACTCCTGCGGGGACTCCCGAGGGAACTCGCGCGGCCGGGCGGCCGCCTACGCGCATCTTACCCAACCGTGCGGCGCAATGGTGCGCCGCACGGCGGGCGGGCCGGAACGCTCAGGCCTTGCGGGGCAGGTCCGACGCCTGGATCAGGAACACGGCGTCGTCGCCCGCGCTGGTGGGCAGCCACGTGAGCTCGAGGCCGCCGAACGCCGCTTCGACGTGCTCGCGCTCGTTGCCGATCTCGACGACGAGCACGCCGTCGTCATGCAGCCAGCGGTGTGCTTCGGCGACGATGCGTCGCACGATGTCCATCCCGTCGTCGCCGCCGGCGAGCGCCATCTCCGGCTCGTGCCGGTATTCGGGCGGCAGCGCGGCCATCGACGCGGCGTTCACGTACGGCGGGTTCGTCAGGATCACGTCGTAGCGCGAGTCGGGATCGGTGCGGAACGCGGGCAGCGGCGCGTAGAGATCGCCGCGGTGCAGCCCGATGCGGTCTTCGAGGCCGTAGTCGCGCACGTTGATTTCCGCGACTTCGAGCGCCTTGTCCGACAGGTCGACCGCGTCGATCTCGGCGTTCGGGAACGCGCTTGCCGCGAGGATCGCGAGGCAGCCGGAGCCGGTGCACAGTTCGAGCACCGCGCCGACCTGCTCGGGATCGGCGACATACGGCTGCAGCCCGTCGTCGAGCAGTTCGCCGATGAACGAGCGCGGCACGATCACGCGTTCGTCGACGTAGAAGCGGTGGCCGTGCATCCACGCTTCATGCGTGAGGTACGCAGCCGGCACGCGGTCGGCCGCGCGTCGTTCGATCACCGCGAGCACGGCCGCGATTTCGTCGGGCAGCAGGCGTGCGTCGAGGAACGGGTCGAGCGTGTCGAGCGGCAGGTCGAGCGTACGCAGCACGAGATAGGCCGCTTCGTCGTACGCGTTGTCGGAACCGTGGCCGAACGCGAGCTTCGCCTTCGAGAAACGCGTGACCGCGTAGCGCAGCAGGTCGCGGACTGTGGCAAAAGGTGTCGTCATGCGAGGCTCCATCAGGCGATCAGTTGTTCGAGCACGCGTCGGTACACGTTCTTCAGCGGGTCGACGAAGCGCACTTCGATGTGCTCGTCGATCTTGTGGATGCTGCCGTTCGGCGGCCCGAACTCGATCACCTGCGGGCAGATGCGCGCGATGAAGCGGCCGTCCGACGTGCCGCCCGTCGTCGACAGCTCGGTCGTGATGCCGGTCTCGGTACGGATCGCGTTTTCCAGTGCGCCCGACAGTTCGCCGCGCGGCGTGAGGAACGGCAGGCCGCTCACCGACCACTTCAGCGTGTATTCGAGGCCGTGCTTGTCGAGGATCGCGTGCACGCGGGCCTGCAAGCCTTCGACGGTGCTCGCGGTCGAGAAGCGGAAGTTGAACAACAGGTCGGCGTGACCCGGGATCACGTTGGTCGCGCCGGTGCCGGCGTGCAGGTTCGACACCTGCCACGTGGTCGGCGGGAAGTATTCGTTGCCGGCGTCCCATTGCTCGGCCGCGAGCTCGGCAAGCGCCGGTGCGAGCAGGTGGATCGGGTTCTTCGCAAGGTGCGGATAGGCAATGTGGCCCTGCACGCCCTTGACGACG
The DNA here is from genome assembly GCF_902832955.1 of Burkholderia sp. BCC0044. Taxonomy (NCBI): domain Bacteria; kingdom Pseudomonadati; phylum Pseudomonadota; class Betaproteobacteria; order Burkholderiales; family Burkholderiaceae; genus Burkholderia; species Burkholderia sp. BCC0044. The sequence goes on from NZ_CADFDO010000001.1 coordinate 211,306, forward strand.
AGTTCACCGGACATCGACCCGCGGCGGCCGTTCTTGACGACGTCGCCGAGCTCGGCCGTCGACGTCGGCTCGCCGACGATGCAATAGTCGAGGCGTTCGCCGCGTTCCTGCAGCAGCTCGACGACCTTCACGGTGCCGTCGGTGGCCGGGCCTTCCTCGTCGCTCGTGATCAGGAACGCGATCGTGCCGCGGTGGCCGGGATGGGCCGCGACGAATTCCTCGGACGCGACGACGAACGCCGCGAGCGACGTCTTCATGTCGGCCGCGCCGCGGCCGTACAGCTTGCCGTCGCGGTGGGCGGGGATGAACGGCGGCGAGGTCCACTGTTCGAGCGGGCCGGTCGGCACGACGTCGGTGTGGCCCGCGAACGCGAGCAGCTTGCCGTCGCGGCCGTCGGTGCCGCGCTTGACGGCCCACAGGTTGGTCACGCCGTGCGACGCGATCGTCTCGCATTCGAAGCCGAGCGCGGCGAGGCGCTCGGTCATGATCTGCTGGCAGTGCTGGTCGTCGGGCGTCACGGACGCGCGGGCGATCAGCTGTTCGGTAAGGGCTAGGGTGGCGGACATGGTTCGGACCACTTTCGATAAAAAATGCCGGCGCGGTGGCCGGCAGCGATGAGACGTCGTGCGCAGCGCGGGCGCGGCGCGGGCGGCCCTATGCGGCAAACAGCGCCGCGTATTGATCGGCCACGAAGCCGAGCGATTTCACGCGGCCGTTGACGACGAGCACGGGGCGCTTGATGACCGACGGCTTGTGGATCATCAGCGCGACCGCGCCGGTCTTCGTTTCGGCGGCCGCCTTCATCGCGTCGTCCAGGCCGCGCCACGTGGTGCCGCGCTTGTTCACGAGCGCGTCGAGCGACACGTCCTTCAGCCAGTCTTCGATCAGCGGCGCGCTGACGCCGAGCTTCTTGAAATCGTGGAACTCGAATTCGACGCCGTGATCGTCGAGCCACACGCGGGCCTTCTTCACGGTGTCGCAGTTCGGAATGCCGTAGACGACCACGGTGTGCGGCTTCGCCATCAGTCGCCTCGCAGCAGCTCGTTCAGGCCGACCTTCGCACGCGTCTTCGCGTCGACCTTCTTCACGATCACCGCGCAGTACAGGCTGTGCGAACCGTCCTTCGACGGCAGGTTGCCGGCGACCACGACCGAGCCGGCCGGGATGCGGCCGTAGCTCACTTCTCCCGTCTCGCGATCGTAGATCTTGGTGCTCTGGCCGAGGTACACGCCCATCGAGATCACCGAGTTTTCCTCGACGATCACGCCTTCGACGACTTCCGAGCGCGCGCCGATGAAGCAGTTGTCCTCGATGATGACCGGGTTCGCCTGCAGCGGCTCGAGCACGCCGCCGATGCCGACGCCGCCCGACAGGTGCACGTTCTTGCCGATCTGCGCGCACGAACCGACCGTCGCCCACGTGTCGACCATCGTGCCTTCGTCGACGTACGCGCCGATGTTGGTGTACGACGGCATCAGCACGACGTTCTTCGCGATGAACGAGCCGCGGCGCGCGATGGCCGGCGGCACGACGCGGAAGCCGCCCGCGGCGAAATCTTCGGCCGTGTAGTTCGCGAACTTCGACGGCACCTTGTCGTAGAACTGCGAGTAGCCGCCGGCCGGCATCGGCGCGTTGTCCTCCAGGCGGAACGACAGCAGCACGGCCTTCTTCAGCCACTGGTGGACCGTCCAGTTGCCGTCGATTTTCTCGGCGACGCGCAGCGCACCCTTGTCGAGTTGCTCGATCGCGTGAGCGACGGCCTCGCGGACGTCGGCGGGCGCGGCCTTCGGCGACAGCTCGGCGCGGTTTTCCCAGGCGGTGTCGATGATTTGCTGAAGTTGTTGCGACATGTTCGTTTTCGCAGGAGATGGATGGAATTGATCGGGATGGACGTCTTACCGCGCGAGAGCGCGGCAGAAATCGACGATGCGTTGCGCGCCCTCGACGCATTCGGGGGTGCCCGCGACGAGCGCGATCCGGATGAAATCGCGGCCCGGATTCGTGCCGTGCGCATCGCGCGCCAGGTACGAGCCGGGCAGAACCGTCACATTATAGTCGGCGTACAGGCGGCGGGCGAACTCGGTGTCCGACAGGCCGGTGCGCGCGACGTTGGCCCACAGGTAGAACGCGGCGTCGGGCAGCTTCACGTCGATGACCTCGGCGAGCATCGGCGTGACCGTGTTGAACTTCTGCACGTACAGCGCGCGGTTCTCGCGCACGTGCGCCTCGTCGTTCCACGCGGCGATGCTCGCGTGCTGCCAGACCGGCGACAGCGCGGCGCCGTGGTACGTGCGGTACAGCAGGAATTTCCTGAGCAGCGCGGCGTCGCCGGCGACGAAGCCCGAGCGCATGCCCGGCACGTTCGAGCGCTTCGACAGGCTCGACAGCATCACGAGGCGCTCGAAGCCGCGGCCGAGGCGGTGCGCGGCCTCGAGGCCGCCCAGCGGCGGCGCCGCTTCGTCGAAATAGATTTCCGAATAGCACTCGTCGGACGCGATCACGAAGCCGTGGCGGTCGGACAGCGCGAACAGCTCGCGCCAGTCGTCGAGCGTCAGCACGGCGCCCGTCGGGTTGCCGGGCGAGCACACGTACAGCAGCTGCGTGCGCGCCCACACCTCATCGGGCACGGCCGCGTAGTCGCACGCGAAGTTGCGCGCCGGGTCGCTGTTCGCGAAATAGGGTTCGGCACCGGCCAGGAGCGCCGCGCCTTCGTAAATTTGATAGAAAGGATTCGGACAGAGTACGATCGCCTTCTTGCCGTCCGCGCGCGCTCGCGCGTCGATCACCGTCTGCGCAAGCGAGAACAGCGCCTCGCGCGAGCCCGAGACCGGCAGCACCTGCGTGGCCGCATCGATCGCCGGCAGCCCGTAGCGGCGTTCGAGCCAGCGCGCGATCGACGTGCGCAGCGCGTCCGAGCCGGCGGTGGCCGGGTACGACGCGAGGCCGTCGAGCGCGGCCACGACGGCGTCGCGGATCAGCGCCGGCGTCGCGTGCTTGGGCTCGCCGATGCCGAAGCTGATCGGTTTCAGGTTGCCGGAAGGCGTACCGGCACCGGGCGTCACGTCCTTGAACAGGGCGCGCAGCTTTTCGAAGGGATAGGGCTGGAGCGAGTCGAGTCGAGGGTTCACGGGCGAAGCGGCCATCGCGGCCGGTTGGAGCGAAAGAAGCGGCGGGCGCGCCGCGCGGCTGCGAACGGGCGCCGGGGCGCGCGGCTCGCAACGGACGATTATAGCGTGACGGAATGCGGTCACGGCCTGCCGGAACGGCGGCCGGGCCGGTCGAATAAAGGGTATCGAACAAATGCACAACGCGGTACGCGGCAGCCTGCCAACGCTCGCCATCCTGATCGGCGCGTCGGTATGGGGCCTGATCTGGTATCCGCTGCGGATCCTCGCGTCGCTCGGCGTGACGGGCACGCTGGCCAGCGCGCTGACGAGCCTCGTCGCCTTCCTGTTCGTGATCGTCGCGCGGCACCGGACGATCGCGACGCTGCGCTGGCACTGGGTGCTGCCGGGCATCGCGGTGACGGCCGGCGTGACGAACCTCGGGTTCGTATGGGGCACGATCCACGGCGAGGTGCTGCGCGTGATGCTGCTGTTCTACCTGACGCCGGCCTGGACCGCGATCTACGCGCACTTCCTGCTGCGCGAGCGGCTGACCTGGGCCGGCGCCGGGCTCGCGGCGCTGTCGATCGGCGGCGCGATGCTGATGCTGTGGTCGCCGTCGCTCGGCCTGCCGCTGCCGGCCAATCCGGCCGAATGGGCCGGTCTCGCGGCCGGGCTGAGCTTCGCGATGAGCAACGTGCTGGTGATCAAGGCGAGCCGGGAGCTGCCCGACATGCGCGCCGAAATGCGCACCGCGACGCTGTTCGGCGGCGCGGCCGTGTTCGGCGCGATCGCGTCGCTGTTCGAAGGGCTGCCGGCCGCGCCGGCGAGCGGCCAGCTGGGCGTGGCCGCGCTGATCATCGCGGCGATCGGCGTGACGATGGCGTCGAACAACCTGCTCGTCCAGTACGGTCTCGCGCGCGTGCCCGCGAACCGCGCGTCGATCATCATGCTGTTCGAGATCGTGATCACCGCGCTGTCCGCGTGGGTGTTCGCGAACGAGCTGCCGAGCGCGCGCGAGTGGGCGGGCGGCGCGTGCATCGTGCTGGCGACGCTGCTGTCGAGCCGGGTCCATCGTGCCGCGCCGGCACCGGACAAACCCGGCGACGGTCGGGACGGCGCACGCGCGATGGTATGATGGAAGCCGTTTGCGGGGCCCAACGCTGGATGCGCGCGGCCCCGTTTTTGAATTCCGGGGCGCATGGCGCGCAGGGGCTCTCCGGCCCCGCGCCGGGCGGCCCCGTCCGTTTCACACCTTCTTCACATCCGATACCGCCGTGCGTCTGAGCTCGATCAAACTCGCTGGCTTCAAATCCTTCGTCGATCCCACGCATTTCCAGGTTCCGGGCCAGCTTGTCGGCGTGGTCGGCCCGAACGGATGCGGCAAGTCCAACATCATCGATGCCGTGCGCTGGGTGCTCGGCGAGTCGCGCGCGTCCGAGCTGCGCGGCGAATCGATGCAGGACGTGATCTTCAACGGTTCGACCGCCCGCAAGCCCGGCAGCCGGGCCAGCGTCGAACTGATCTTCGACAACTCCGACGGCCGCGCGGCCGGCCAGTGGGGCCAGTACGGCGAGATCGCCGTCAAGCGCGTGCTGACGCGCGACGGCACGTCGAGCTACTACATCAACAACCTGCCGGCGCGCCGCCGCGACATCCAGGACATTTTCCTCGGCACGGGCCTCGGGCCGCGTGCGTACGCGATCATCGGGCAGGGCATGATCGCTCGGATCATCGAGGCGAAGCCGGAAGAGCTGCGCGTGTTCCTCGAGGAAGCCGCCGGCGTGTCGAAGTACAAGGAACGCCGCCGCGAAACCGAGAACCGCCTGCACGACACGCGCGAGAACCTGACGCGCGTCGAGGACATCGTGCGCGAACTCGGCGCGAACCTCGAGAAGCTCGAGGCGCAGGCGGTGGTCGCGACCAAGTACAAGGAACTCGTCGCCGACGGCGAGGAGAAGCAGCGCCTGTTGTGGCTGCTGCGCAAGAACGAGGCCGCCGGCGAGCAGCAAAAGCAGCAGCGCGCGATCGAACAGGCGCAGATCGACCTCGAGGCGCAGACGGCGAAGCTGCGGGAAGTCGAGGCGCAGCTCGAGACGCTGCGCGTCGCGCACTACTCGGCGAGCGACGCGATGCAGGGCGCGCAGGGCGCGCTCTACGAGGCGAACGCCGAGGTGAGCCGTCTCGAAGCCGAGATCAAGTTCATCGTCGAATCGCGCAATCGCGTGCAGGCGCAGATCGCCGCGCTGAACGCGCAGCGCGAGCAGTGGCGCGCGCAGGCCGAGAAGTCGCAGGACGAGCTCGAGGAAGCCGAAGAGGCGCGCGCGATGGCCGACGAGAAGGCCGCGCTCGCCGAAGACAACGCGGCCGCGAAGCACGATGCGCTGCCGGCGCTCGAAGCGAAGTGGCGCGACGCGCAGGCGCAGCTCAACGACGAGCGCGCGCGGATCGCGCAGACCGAGCAGTCGCTGAAGCTCGAAGCCGCGCACCAGCGCAACGCCGATCAGCAGCTCCAGCAGCTTCAGCAGCGTCACGAGCGCCTGAAGAGCGAAGCAGGCGGCCTCGACGCGCCGGACGAGACGCAGCTCGAAGAGCTGCGCATGCAGCTGGCCGAGCAGGAAGAGATTCTCGCGGAAGCGCAGGCGCGCCTGGCCGATGCGCAGGAAACGGTGCCGCGTCTCGACGGCGAGCGCCGCGCCGCACAGGAGCGCGTGCAGGCCGAAGCCGCGCAGATTCACCAGCTCGAAGCGCGCCTCGCCGCGCTGAAGCAGCTGCAGGAAAACGTGCAGACCGAAGGCAAGATCCAGCCGTGGCTCGACAAGCACGAACTCGGCGCGCTGCCGCGTCTGTGGAAGAAGCTGCACGTCGAGGCCGGCTGGGAAGCGGCGCTCGAGGCCGTGCTGCGCGAGCGCCTCGCCGCGCTCGAAGTGTCGAATCTCGACTGGGTGAAGGCATTCGCGACCGATGCGCCGCCCGCGAAGCTCGCGTTCTACGCGCCGCCCGCGGCCGGCGAGCCGCCCGCCGCGGCGGCCGGGCTGCGTCCGGTGCTGTCGCTCGTGCGCATCGACGACGCGGGCATCCGCGCGGTGCTGAACGACTGGCTCGGCAACGTGTACGTCGCCGACGACGTCGCGCAGGCGCTCGCGGCGCGCACGCAGCTGCCGGCAGGCGGCGCGTTCGTCGTCAAGGCCGGCCATATCGTCACGCGGGTCGGCGTGCAGTTGTACGCGGCCGATTCGGAGCAGGCCGGGATGCTGGCCCGTCAGCAGGAAATCGAAAACCTGACGCGCCAGGTGCGCGCGCAGGCGCTGCTCGCCGACGAGGCGCGCACGGCCGCCGTGCGGGCGGAAGCCGCGCACACGCAGGCCACGCAGGCGCTCGGCGACGTGCGTGCGCAGGCCGAACGCGCGACGCAGCGCGTGCACGCGCTGCAGATGGACGTGCTGAAGCTCGCGCAGGCGCACGAACGCTACACGCAGCGCAGCACGCAGATCCGCGAGGAACTCGAGGAAATCGGCGCGCAGATCGAGGAACAGCGTGCCTTGCGCGCGGAGTCGGAAGCGAATTTCGAGCGCTTCGACGGCGAGCTCGCGGAACTGCAGGCGCGCTTCGAGGACAACCAGCTCGCGTTCGAGTCGCTCGACGAATCGCTGACGCAGGCGCGTCAGGAAGCGCGCGACCTGGAGCGCGGCGCGAACGACGCCCGCTTCGCCGCCCGCAACGCGGTGACCCGGATCGACGAGCTCAAGCGCACGATCCAGGTCGCGCACGAGCAGAGCGAGCGCGTCGCCGCGTCGCTGGAAGACGCGCGCGCCGAACTCGAGACGATCAACGAGCAGACCGCGCATACGGGCCTGCAGGACGCGCTCGAGATTCGCGCGGTGAAGGAAGAGGCGCTGCAGGCCGCGCGGATCGAGCTCGACGACCTGACCGCGAAGCTGCGCGCGTCGGACGAGCAGCGGCTCGTCGCCGAGCGTTCGCTGCAGCCGCTGCGCGACCGCATCACCGAACTGCAGTTGAAGGAGCAGGCCGCGCGCCTGTCCGTCGAGCAGTTCGCCGAGCAGCTCGCAACCGCCGAGGTCGACGAAGTGGCGCTGGCCGCGAAGCTGACGCCGGATCTGAAGCCGTCGTACCTGCAGGGCGAAGTCACGCGCCTGAACAACGCGATCAACGCGCTCGGCCCGGTGAACATGGCCGCGCTCGACGAGCTGAAGGCCGCGAGCGAGCGCAAGGTGTTCCTCGACGCGCAATCGGCCGACCTGATCGACGCGATCACGACGCTCGAGGACGCGATCCACAAGATCGACCAGGAAACCCGCACGCTGCTGCAGGGTACCTTCGACGAGGTCAACCGTCACTTCAGCGACCTGTTCCCGCGCCTGTTCGGCGGCGGCCAGGCGAAGCTGATCATGACGGGCGACGAGATTCTCGATGCCGGCGTGCAGGTGATGGCGCAGCCGCCCGGCAAGAAAAACGCGACGATTCACCTGCTGTCGGGCGGCGAGAAGGCGCTGACCGCGACCGCGCTGGTGTTCGCGATGTTCCAGCTGAACCCGGCGCCGTTCTGTCTGCTCGACGAGGTCGACGCGCCGCTGGACGACGCGAACACCGAGCGTTTCGCGAATCTCGTGCGCGCGATGTCCGACAAGACGCAGTTCCTGTTCATCTCGCACAACAAGATCGCGATGGAAATGGCGCAGCAGCTGATCGGCGTGACGATGCAGGAGCAGGGCGTGTCGCGGATCGTCGCGGTGGACATGGAAACCGCCGCGGGTTTTGCCCAGAATTGACGTTTGACGAAACCGGACCGCGTTCGCGCGGCGCATGGGCGCCCGTTCGCGGTTCCGACGAAAAAGAATTGCTGATGGAGCGTGCATGGACGAGTTGACACTCGGTTTGATCGGCGCGGGCGCGGTCGTGGTGGGCGGCGTCGTGGTCTACAACGCATGGCAGGGCGCGAAAGTGCGGCGCAGGATGCCGCGCCCGATGCCGGAGGAAGCGGCCGAGGCGATGAACCGCCCCGAGCGCGACGAAGAGTTGCCGTTCATCGAGCCGGTGCGTCAGCCGGTGCGCCGCGAGCCCGCGGCACCGGTCGCGGCTGCTGCTGCCGAAGCCGCGCGCGTCGAGCCGACGTTCGGCGCGGCCGCCGGCGGCGCGGCGCCGGCCGATACGCCGGCCGACCTGCAGGCCGAGGCGACGGGCGTCGACACGTCGTCCGAATCGACCGAACCGGCTGCCGGTGAAGAAGCCGCGCCTGCCGCCGCGCATGAAGCGGCGGCCGAACCGGCCGGCCCGACCGAACCGGTGATGCCGGCCGCGACGACGATCTCGTCGGCGCCGCCCGCGATCGTCGATCGCCGGATCGACTGCATCGTGCCGATCCGCCTCACCGGCCCGCTGCCGGGCGACAAGATCCTGCCGGTCGCGCAGCGGCTGCGCCGCGCGGGCAGCAAGCCCGTGCACATCGAAGGCAAGCCGGAAGGCGGCCAGTGGGAGCTGCTGCAGAACGGCGTGCGCTACGAAGAGCTGCGCGCGGCCGCGCAGCTCGCGAACCGCAGCGGCGCGCTGAACGAGCTCGAATTCTCCGAGTTCGTGACGGGCGTCCAGCAGTTCGCCGACGCGATCGACGGCGCGCCGGAATTCCCGGACATGATGGAAACGGTCGCGATGGCGCGCGAGCTCGACGCGTTTGCCGCGCAGTGCGACGCGCAGCTGTCGATCAACGTGATGTCGGACGGCGCGCCGTGGTCCGCGAACTACGTGCAGGCGGTCGCGTCGCAGGACGGGCTGCTGCTGTCGCGCGACGGCACGCGCTTCGTGAAGCTCGACGCGAAGCAGAATCCGGTGTTCATGCTGCAGTTCGGCGATACGAACTTCCTGCGCGACGACCTGACGTACAAGGGCGGCAACATGATCACGCTGGTGCTCGACGTGCCGGTCGCCGAAGAGGACATCCTGCCGTTCCGGCTGATGTGCGATTACGCGAAATCGTTGTCCGAGCGGATCGGTGCACGCGTCGTCGACGATTCGCGCCGGCCGCTGCCGGAGTCGACGCTGCTCGCGATCGAGCAGCAACTGATGAAGCTGTACGCGAAGCTCGAGGAAGCCGGCATCCCGGCCGGTTCGCCGGTCACGCGCCGCCTGTTCAGCCAGTAACGCGATGGCGCGAACGGCGGTCTTTGGCGCCGTCGTTCGTCGCCGCGGCGCGCACCGTTTCGTGTGCGCCGCAGCATGTCATCGGGCCCGTATTGCGTGCCCCGCCGCGGCGTCAAACTGAGATAATCGGACATCCGATTTTTCCAGAACGACTCTGCCGCCAGCATGGCCCGAACCCAAGCCGAACCGCCAGCCAGCCAGCCCGACGCGCGCGCCGCGTGGCTGCGCGACCAACTCGAGCGGGCGAACTACGCCTATTACGTGCTCGATCAGCCGGATCTGCCCGACGCCGAATACGACCGGCTGTTCCGTGAGCTGCAGCAGCTCGAAACCGACCATCCCGAACTCGTGACGCCCGATTCGCCGACGCAGCGCGTCGGCGGCGAAGCGGCCGGCGGCTTCACGCCGGTCGTCCACGATGCGCCGATGCTGTCGCTGAACAACGGCTTCGCCGACGAGGACATCGTCGCGTTCGACAAGCGCGTGGCCGACGCGCTCGCCAAGACGACCGATCTCGCCGGCTCGGTGACCGACCCCGTCGAATACGCATGCGAACTGAAGTTCGACGGCCTCGCGATTTCGCTGCGCTACGAGGAGGGTGTGTTCGTGCAGGCCGCGACGCGCGGCGACGGGACGACGGGCGAGGACGTGACCGAGAACGTGCGCACGATCCGTTCGATTCCGCTGAAGCTGAAGGGCAAGCACGTGCCCGCCGTGCTCGACGTGCGCGGCGAGGTGCTGATGTTCAAGCGCGATTTCGCACGCCTGAACGAACGCCAGCGCGCGGCCGAGCAGCGCGAATTCGCGAACCCGCGCAACGCGGCGGCCGGCAGCCTGCGCCAGCTCGACTCGAAGATCACCGCGCAGCGGCCGCTGTCGTTCTTCGCGTACGGAATCGGCGTGCTCGACGGGATGCCGATGCCCGACACGCACAGCGCGCTGCTCGACTGGTACGAGGCGTTCGGCCTGCCCGTGAACCGCGAGCGCGCGGTCGTGCACGGCGCCGAGGGCCTGCTCGACTTCTTCCGCAAGGTCGGCGAGAAGCGCGAGTCGCTGCCGTACGACATCGACGGCGTCGTCTACAAGGTCAACCGGCGCGACGAGCAGGAGCGCCTCGGCTTCGTGTCGCGTGCGCCGCGCTTCGCGCTTGCGCACAAGTTCCCCGCGCAGGAGGCGCTGACGAAGCTCGTCGCGATCGACGTGCAGGTCGGTCGCACCGGCGCGATCACGCCGGTCGCGCGTCTCGAGCCCGTATTCGTCGGCGGCGCGACCGTGACCAACGCGACGCTGCACAACGAGGACGAAGTGCGCCGCAAGGACATCCGGATCGGCGACACCGTGATCGTGCGCCGCGCGGGCGACGTGATTCCGGAGGTGGTCGGCGCGCTGCTCGACCGGCGCCCGGCCGATGCGGCCGAATTCGTGATGCCGACCGAATGCCCGGTGTGCGGCTCGAAGATCGAGCGCCTGCCGGACGAGGCGATCGCGCGCTGCACGGGCGGGCTGTTCTGCCCGGCGCAGCGCAAGCAGGCGCTGTGGCATTTCGCGCAGCGCCGCGCGCTCGACATCGACGGCCTCGGCGAGAAGATCATCGACCAGCTCGTCGAGCTGAATCTGGTACGTACGCCCGCCGACCTGTTCAATCTCGGCTTCGCGACGCTGGCCGAGCTCGACCGGTTCGCCGAGAAGTCCGCGCAGAACCTGCTCGATTCGCTCGAGAAGGCGAAGCATACGACGCTCGCGCGCTTCATCTACGGGCTCGGCATCCGCCATGTCGGCGAATCGACCGCGAAGGATCTCGCGAAGCATTTCGGCTCGCTGACGCCGATCATGGACGCGTCGATCGAGGAACTGCTCGAAGTCAACGACGTCGGGCCGATCGTCGCCGAGTCGCTCCACCAGTTCTTCGCGGAAGAGCACAACCGGACCGTGATCGAGCAGTTGCGCGCACCGGGCAAGGTCACGTGGCCGGAAGGGCCGCCCGCGCCGAAGGCGCCGCAGGGCGTGCTGGCCGGCAAGACGGTCGTGCTGACGGGCACGCTGCCGAATCTCACGCGCGATGCGGCGAAGGAGATGCTCGAAGCGGCCGGCGCCAAGGTGGCCGGTTCGGTATCGAAGAAGACGGATTACGTGGTCGCGGGCGCCGAAGCCGGCAGCAAGCTCGCGAAGGCCGAGGAACTCGGCATCCCCGTGCTGGACGAAGACGGTCTGCACCAACTCCTGGAGGGCAATACGCCATGATTCGCGAGATCCTGAAGATGGGCGATCCGCGCCTGCTCGAAATCGCCAACCCGGTCGAGCGGTTCGATACACCCGAGCTGCACGAGATCGTCGCGGACATGTTCGAGACGATGCACCACGCGAACGGCGCGGGGCTGGCCGCGCCGCAGATCGGCATCGGGCTGCAGATCATCATCTTCGGCTTCGGCAACAACAACCGCTACCCGGATGCGCCGCCGGTGCCCGAGACCGTGCTGATCAACCCGAAGGTCGAGTACCTGCCGCCGGACATGGAAGAGGGCTGGGAGGGCTGCCTGTCGGTGCCGGGCATGCGCGGCGTCGTCAGCCGCTACGCGAAGGTGCGCTACAGCGGCTTCGACCAGTTCGGCCAGAAGATCGATCGCGTCGCCGACGGGTTCCACGCGCGCGTGGTCCAGCACGAATACGATCACCTGATCGGCAAGCTGTATCCGATGCGGATCACCGACTTCACGCGCTTCGGCTTCACCGAGGTGCTGTTCCCGGGGCTCGATCCGGCCGACGACGACTGATCGGCCGCTCTCGCGCGGAAAAGAAAAAGCCCGCTTGAAGCGGGCTTTTTCATTGCATGGCGCACGTGGCGTGCTTGCGGTCAGAACGTCTCGTCGGCGGACAGGTAGCGCCATTGGCCCTGCGGCAGCGCGCCGAGCATCACGCGGCCCATCCGCACGCGCTTCAGGCCGATCACGTCGAGACCGACCAGTTCGCACATGCGGCGGATCTGGCGCTTCTTGCCTTCGCGCAGCACGAAGCGCAACTGCTCGCCGTTCTGCCAGCTCACCAGTGCGGGCTTCAGCGCGACGCCGTCGAGCTCGAGGCCGTGGCGCAGCTTCGCGAGCGATTCCGCCGGGAAGTGCTGGTCGATGTCGATCAGCCGTTCGCCGAAGCGCACGCGCACCAGATATTCCTTGTCGATGTCCGACTGTTCGCCGATCAGTTGCTTCGCGATCACGCCGTTCTGCGTCAGCACGAGCAGGCCGGTGGAATCGATGTCGAGACGGCCGGCCGGTGCGAGCGCATGCAGGTGCTGCGGCGAGAAGCGCACCGGCGAGTGATCGCCGCTCCAGCGGTTCGCGCGCGTGATCAGCACGGCGGCGGGCTCGTAGCCGTCTTCCGCCTGACCCGACACGTAGCCGACCGGCTTGTGCAGCAGGATCGTCACTTGCGCGGCCTGCGCGGCGCTCGCACGCTCGTCGATCTCGATCTTCTGGTCGGCGCGCACCTTGGTGCCGAGCGTGTCGATGCGTTCGCCGTCGACGAGCACCCAGCCCTTTTCGATCCATTCGTCGGCTTCGCGGCGCGAGCACATGCCGAGCTCGGACATCCGCTTCGACAGGCGCATCAGGCCCGTTTCGTCGCCGTAGTCGACGTCGGCCGCCGCGCGCTTGACGGGTTGCGCGGTCTTCACCGCGCCGAACGAACGGCGCTCGCCGTCGCGCGCGGGGCGGGCCGGGCGGTCGCCGAAGCTGCGCTTCGCGCCTTCGCCGGCGGGCTTGTCGCGGTAGGACGGGCGCTTGCTGTCGTCACCGCCTGCTGCGCGGCGCGGACGTGCATCGTCATCACTGCGGCGCGGCGGGCGATCCGACGACGGGCGGCGGTCGCCATAGCTGCGCTTCGCGCCTTCGCCGGCTGCGTTGTCGCGATAGGACGGGCGTTTGCCGGCGTCACCACCTGCTGCGCGGCGCGGACGTGCATCGTCGTCGCTACGGCGCGGCGGCCGATCGGATGACGGGCGGCGGTCGTCATAGCTGCGCTTCGCACCTTCGCCGGCGGGCTTGTCGCGGTAAGACGGGCGCTTATCGTCACCACCTGCTGCGCGGCGCGGACGTGCATCGTCGTCGCTACGGCGCGGCGGGCGATCGGATGACGGACGGCGGTCGCCGAAGCTGCGCTTCGCGCCTTCGCCGGCTGCGTTGTCGCGGTAGGACGGGCGTTTGCCTTCGTCGCCACCAGCACGGCGCGGACGTGCATCATCATCGCTACGGCGGGGCGGGCGATCGGACGACGTGCGGCGATCGCCATAGCTGCGCTTCGCGTCTTCGCCGGCTGCGTTGTCGCGATAGGACGGGCGCTTGCCCTCGTCGCCACCTGCCGCACGACGCGGCCGCGCATCGTCATCGCTACGACGCGGCGGCCGATCCGACGACGTACGGCGATCGCCGAAACTGCGCTTTGCACCTTCGCCGGCAGCGTTGTCGCGATAGGACGGGCGTTTGCCTTCGTCACCACCAGCTGCACGACGCGGCCGCGCATCGTCATCGCTACGACGCGGCGGCCGATCCGACGACGTACGGCGATCGCCGAAACTGCGCTTCGCCCCTTCGCCGGCCGCATTGTCGCGATACGGCGCGCGCGCGCCGCGCTCGGCGCCGCCATCACGCGGCGCGCGCTTGGCCGGTGCGCGATCCGCGCCCGGGCGTTCGGCGCCGGCGGCACCGCGCGGCTTGAACGCGCGCTCGCCGCTAGCGGCGGCCGCGGGCGCCTTCTTCGGGCGGGCGGGCTTGTCCCCGGCGGGCGGCGCGGCGGGGCGCACCGCCTTGCGGGCGACGAGGCTGCCGGAGCGGACAGGGGCGCGGGTCGGCGACGCCGGCTTCGGATTCTTGACGGTTAATTTGGTGCGCATAAACGCTGGGATTCATTCAGACTGCGATCGCACGCAGCAATTCGGTTTCGAGCTGGATCTGCAGGCGGTTGTCGGACAGGCCGGCGCCCGCGAGCAGGAAGATGTCTTCGACGCGCTCGCCGAGCGTATTGATCCGCGCCGCATGGACGCCGATCCGATGTTCGGCGAGTACGCGCGCGATCGAATAGAGAAGGCCCGGCCGGTCGTTGGCCGACACGGACAGGATGTAGTACTGGCCGCGCTCGTCGGCCCGCAGGTCGACGCGCGGCGTGATCGGAAACGTCCGGGACAGCCTCGACAGGCGGCCCTTCGACGGCTCCGGCAGCGGGGCGGTTTCGGCGAGCCGCGTCGCGAGCTGCTGCTCGACGAGATTCGCGATGTCGCGGTAGCGCACGTCGCGTTCGGTCTGCGTGACGATGAAGTTGTCGAGCGCATAGCCGTGCCGCGTCGTGCTGACGCGCGCATCGAGCACCGACAGCCCGTTGCGGTCGAAGTACGCGCAGATGCCCGCGAACAGGTCGGGGCGGTCCTTCACGTACACGAGCACCTGCAGCGCGTCGCCGATCGGCGACGGCCGCGCGCGGACGATCGCGGTTTCGGCGTTCACGTGCCGGTACAGCACACGCGTCTGCCACGCGATGTCGGCCGCGTCGTGACGCAGGAAGAAGCCGACGTCGAGCTGATCCCACAACGCGCGGTGCGCATCGTCGGGCACGGTTTCCAGGCGCAGCAGCGCGAGCGCCTGCTCCTGCCGCGACTTCAGCTCCGAATGCGCGTCGGGGTTCGCGCCGCCGAGCACCGCGAGCGTGATGCGGTACAGATCCTCGAGCAGCTTGCCCTTCCACGTGTTCCACACCTTCGGGCTCGTGCCGCGGATATCGGCGACGGTCAGCAGGTAGAGCGCGGTCAGATACCGTTCGTTGCCGACGACTTCGGCGAAGCGCTTGATGACTTCGGGGTCGCTCGTGTCCTGCTTCTGCGCGACCTGGCTCATCGTCAGGTGATGCTGGACGAGCCACACGATCAGCGCGGCGTCGTCGCCGGCGATCCCGTGTTCGCGGCAGAAGCGCCGCGCGTCGGCCATCCCGAGCGTCGAGTGATCGCCGCCGCGGCCCTTCGCGATGTCGTGGAACAGCGCCGCGACATACAGCACCCACGGGCGCTCGAAGTTGCCGATCAGCTGGCTGCAGAACGGGTATTCGTGCGCATGCTCGGCCACCGCGAAGCGGCGGATGTTGCGCAACACCATCAGGATGTGCTGGTCGACCGTGTACACGTGGTACAGGTCGTGCTGCATCTGCCCGACGATGCGGCGGAAGTTCAACAGGTAGCGGCCGAGCACGCTCGTCTGGTTCATCAGCCGGAACGCGTGCGTGATGCCTTCGGGCTGCTGCAGGATCCGCATGAACGTGTCGCGGTTCTGCGGATCGCGGCGCCACGCGTTGTTCATGATTTCGCGCGAGTTGTACAGCGCGCGCAGCGTGCGGGCGGACAGGCCCTTCACGCCGCGGGTCGTCTCGTACAGCAGGAACGCTTCGAGGATCGCGTCGGGATGGCGTTCGAACACGCCGTCGTCGACGATCTCGAGCATCCCCTGTTTCTCGACGAAGCGATCGGCCGACAGCACGCGCGTGATGCCGCTCGTCGCGGGGAACAACTGCGCCTCGATGTTCTGGATCAGGATCGTCGCGAGCTGCGTGACCGCTTTCGCGGCCCAGTAGTAGCGGCGCATCAGCTGCTCGCTCGCGCGCTTGGCCTGCGTCGGCTGGTAGCCGAAGCTCTCGGCGGCCTGCGTCTGCAGGTCGAACACGAGCATGTCCTGGCGGCGCCCGGCAATGACGTGCAGCCGCGCGCGCAGCGTTTTCAGGAAGCCTTCGTTGCGGCGCAGCTCGCGCGCTTCGCGGTCGGTGATGAGGCCGCGCGTGTCGAGTTCGCGCCAGCTGCTGCCGAAGCCTGCCGCGCGCGCGATCCACAGGATCGTCTGCAGGTCGCGCAGCCCGCCGGGGCTTTCCTTCACGTTCGGTTCGAGGCTGTACGGCGTGTCCTGGCACTTCGCGTGGCGCTGGCGCATCTCGAGCACCTTCGCGGTGAAGAACGCGCGGGCGTCGAGCGCCTCGTGGTAGCGCACGGTGAAGCGCTCGAACAGCGCGGTGCTGCCGACGATGCGGCGCGCTTCCAGCAGCGAGGTTTGCACCGTGACGTCCTGCGACGCCTCCTCGATGCACTGCGCGACGGTCCGCACGCTGCTGCCGATCTCGAGGCCGAGATCCCACGCCATGCCGATGAAGCGCTCGATGCGCGCGTCGAGCGCCGCGTCGTGCGCATCGGGCAGCAGCACGAGGATGTCGACGTCGGAATAGGGCGCGAGCTCGCCGCGCCCGTAGCCGCCGACGGCGACGAGCGCGAGCGTCGCAGGCAGCCCGCATTCGTCCCACACGCGCTTCAGCGCATCGTCGGTGAGTTTCGACAGCGCGTGCATCAGCGACGCGACGTTCGCCGCGTGACGAAAGCGCTCGAGCATCTCCGTCTTGGCGGCCTTGAATTCGGCGCGCCGCGACAGCGCTTCGGGCGAGGGGGCAGCGTGAGCGCTCATGGGCGACCGTTCAGGTGCGGGGTGGGGCGGGCTGGCGCGACGGCGCTCAGACGGCGGCGGCCGGTTGCGCGAACACCGGGCGCGCCGGCGTGCCGGCCGACACGGTCAGCACTTCGTAGCCGGTTTCGGTGACGAGCACCGTGTGTTCCCACTGCGCGGACAGGCTGCGGTCGCGCGTCTTGACCGTCCACTGGTCGGGCATCGTGCGGATGTCGCGCTTGCCGGCGTTGATCATCGGCTCGATCGTGAAGATCATCCCGGCCTTCAGTTCGATGCCGGTGCCCGGGCGGCCGTAGTGGACGACCTGCGGATCCTCGTGGAACACCGTGCCGATGCCGTGGCCGCAGTATTCGCGCACGACGCTGTAGCCCTGCGCCTCCGCGTGCTTCTGGATCGCATAGCCGATGTCGCCGAGGTGCGCGCCGGGCTTGACCTGGTCGATGCCGAGCCACATGCATTCGTAGGTGGTCTGCACGAGGCGCTTCGCGAGGATCGACCCCTCGCCGACGATGAACATCCGGCTGGTGTCGCCGAAATAGCCGTTCTTGATCACGGTGATGTCGATGTTCAGCGCGTCGCCGTTCTTGATCACCTTTTCGCCGGGAATGCCGTGGCAGATCACGTCGTTGACCGAAATGCAGGTGGCCTTCGGGTACGGCGGATAGCCGGGCGGCTGGTAGTTCAGCGGCGCGGGGATCGTGCCTTGCTCGTTGAGCATGTACTCGTGGCAGAGGCGGTCGAGTTCTGCGGTCGTGACGCCCGCGACGACGTGCGGCGTGATGAAGTCGAGCACTTCGCTGGCGAGACGGCAGGCGACGCGCATCTCCGCGATATCGTGTTCGTTTTTGAGCGTAATAGCCATCGAGGTATGCCTGGAATGCGGTGAATTGACGGATTATCGCACCTTATGGCGGGCCTCGCAGCCCCTGCGGGCCGCGCGGATGCGGGTTTTCGAGGATTGTCCGGCCCGCTGCCGCGCGGCAAGCGGAAGTGCCGCGCGACTTGAGAGCGGACAAATCTGCGTGCTATACTCTTTGGCTAAGTCGACATCCAAATTTGCCGAAGTGCCCCATTTTGGGGTGGCATCGCGGTGACAGGCTTACGGCACGGGTGTTTTGCACGTGCCGAATCGCAAGCCGGCGCAACCAGGGTGCCGTCCGTGCGGAATCCACGCCTTCATGGCGGGTTCGCGCGGCGGTACGGCAGCCGGCTTAAGACCCAACCCTCGTGGAGAATTTACATGGCAGTTACGATGCGCCAAATGCTGGAAGCGGGTGTCCACTTCGGTCACCAGACGCGCTTCTGGAACCCGAAGATGGCTCCGTTCATTTTCGGTCACCGCAACAAGATTCACATCATCAACCTCGAAAAGACGCTGCCGATGTTCACGGACGCACAGAAGTACGTGCGCCAGCTGGCAGCGAACCGCGGCACGATCCTGTTCGTCGGCACGAAGCGCCAGTCGCGTGACACGATCGCCCAGGAAGCGCAACGTGCGGGCATGCCGTACGTCAACGCACGCTGGCTCGGCGGCATGATGACCAACTTCAAGACGCTGAAGGTATCGATCAAGCGCCTGAAGGACATGGAAGCGGCCGTCGAATCGGGCGAAACCGAGAAGATGAGCAAGAAGGAAGCGCTGCTGTTCGAACGCGAAATCGCCAAGCTGCAAAAGTCGATCGGCGGCGTGAAGGACATGGGCGGCATTCCGGACGCGATCTTCGTGATCGATGTCGGCTACCACAAGATTGCCGTCACGGAAGCGAACAAGCTGGGCGTGCCGGTCATCGCCGTGGTCGATACGAACCACTCGCCGGAAGGTGTGGATTACGTGATCCCGGGTAACGACGACTCGAGCAAGGCCGTCGCGCTGTACGCCGAAGGCGTGGCCGACGCGATCCTCGAAGGCCGTGCGAACGCGGTCAACGAAGTGGTCCAGGCCGCACGCGGCGACGACGAGTACGTCGAGGAAAACGCGTAACTGGCCCCGAGCCGGCGCAAAAAGGGGGCTCTCAACAGGCCCCCTTTTTTTAAGCTTGTGCGCCGGACCTGATCGCGCCGAATCGGCGCGGGTCCGGAAACGAATCTCGGCCGTTCGCGTCCAAGCGGGCGGCGTTGTGAATACAGACTCAAGGAGCGAATGATGGCGGCAATTACCGCAAGCATGGTGGCAGAACTGCGCGCAAAGACCGACGCACCGATGATGGAATGCAAGAAGGCGCTGACGGAAGCCGACGGCGATCTGGCCAAGGCTGAAGAGCTGCTGCGCGTCAAGCTCGGCAACAAGGCGAGCAAGGCCGCATCGCGCGTGACGGCAGAAGGCGTCGTCGCCTCGTTCGTCGGCGGCAACGCAGGCGCGCTGGTTGAGCTGAACTGCGAAACCGACTTCGTCGCGAAGAACGACGACTTCCTCGCGTTCTCGAAGACGGTGGCAGAACTCGTCGCGACGCAGAACCCGGCCGACGTGGCCGCGCTGTCGGCGCTGCCGCTCGAAGGCTCGACCGTCGACGCAGTGCGTCTGGCGCTGATCGGCAAGATCGGCGAAAACGTGTCGATCCGCCGTTTCGTCCGTTTCGAAACCGCGAACAAGATCGCGACGTACCTGCACGGCGCGCGTATCGGCGTGATCGTCGAGTACACGGGCGCGGAAGAGCAGGTCGGCAAGGACGTCGCGATGCACATCGCCGCGATGAAGCCGGTCGCACTGTCGGCAGCCGACGTGCCGGCGGAACTGATCGACACGGAACGCCGCGTCGCAGAGCAGAAGGCTGCCGAATCGGGCAAGCCGGCTGAAATCGTCGCGAAGATGGTCGACGGCAGCGTCCAGAAGTACCTGAAGGAAGTGTCGCTGCTGAACCAGACGTTCGTGAAGAACGACAAGCAGACGATCGAGCAGATGCTGAAGGCAGCGAATGCGACGGTGCAGAAGTTCGCGCTGTTCGTCGTCGGCGAGGGCATCGAGAAGCGCCAGGACGACTTCGCCGCCGAAGTGGCCGCGCAAGTCGCAGCAGCCAAGCAGCAGTAAGCAGTCAGGCAGTATCCGCGGCGGGCGTCCGCTCCGCCGCGGCCGGCGGCGCCGCCGGCCGGCCGGGAACCCCGGTCCGGTCGCCGGCGCTTGCCCGAATCAGTATTTCGCCCCTACAGTTCGTGGTTGTCACCCTCTCGTCGCTCGGAAGCCCCTATGTCCAATGCCTATAAACGCGTCCTCCTCAAACTCTCCGGCGAAGCGCTGATGGGCGACGATGCCTTCGGCATCAATCGCGCGACGATCGAACGGATGGTGGCCGATATCGCCGAAGTCGTGCGTCTCGGGACGCAGCTCGCGGTCGTGATCGGTGGCGGTAATATTTTCCGCGGCGTCGCGGGCGGCGCGGCCGGCATGGACCGCGCGACGGCCGACTACATGGGGATGCTCGCGACGATGATGAACGCGCTGGCGCTGCAGGACGCGATGCGCCACGCCGGCATCGAGGCGCGCGTGCAGTCCGCGCTGCGCATGGACCAGGTCGTCGAGCCGTACATCCGGCCCCGCGCGATCCGTCAGCTCGAGGAAGGCCGCGTCGTGATCTTCGCGGCCGGCACCGGCAACCCGTTCTTCACGACGGACACCGCCGCCGCGCTGCGCGGTTCGGAAGTGGGCGCCGAAGTCGTGTTGAAGGCGACCAAGGTCGATGGCGTATATTCTGCCGATCCGAAGAAGGATCCGTCGGCCACGCGCTACACGACGATCAGCTTCGACGAGGCGATCAGCCGCAACCTGCAGGTGATGGACGCGACGGCGTTTGCGCTGTGCCGCGACCAGAAGCTGCCGATTCGCGTGTTTTCGATCAACAAGCCGGGCGCGCTCAAGCGCATCGTGCTGGGCGAGGACGAAGGTACGCTCGTCCACGTGTAAACTCCCGCGGATGCGGGCGACCGGCCGCGGCGCGCGACATGCGCCGCGCGGGGCCCGCGTTCTTTGAAGGTTTGAAGGTTCGGAGGTTGAAATGAGTGTCGCTGATGTCAAGAAGGGCGTCGAGCAAAAGATGCAGCGCTCGATCGAAGCGTTCAAGAACGATCTGGCCAAGATCCGTACGGGCCGTGCACACACCGGTCTGCTCGATCACGTGCAGGTCGACTACTACGGCTCGATGGTGCCGATCTCGCAGGTCGCGAACCTGACGCTCGTCGACGCGCGCACGATCGGCGTGCAGCCGTGGGAAAAGAACATGGTCGCGAAGGTCGAGAAGGCCATCCGCGAAGCCGATCTGGGCCTGAACCCGGCGACGGCCGGCGACCTGATCCGCGTGCCGATGCCCGCGCTGACGGAAGAGCGCCGCCGCGAGCTGACCAAGGTCGTGAAGAGCGAAGGCGAAACGGCCAAGGTCGCGATCCGCAACCTGCGCCGCGACGCGAACGAAGCGCTGAAGAAGCTCGTGAAGGACAAGGAAATCTCGGAAGACGACGAGCGCCGCGCGAGCGACGACGTGCAGAAGCTGACCGACAAGCACGTTGCCGAAATCGACAAGCTCGTGCAGAGCAAGGAAGCCGAGATCATGACGGTCTGACGACCGTCCTCGCGCGCCGCCTTCTTCCCGCATTACTGTCTCAACGGCCATGACCTATACCAGCTCTACCGTTCGCGTGCCTGACGTCGGTGTCGTGCCGCGTCACATCGCGATCATCATGGACGGCAACGGCCGTTGGGCGACCGAACGCCGCTTGCCGCGCGTCGCGGGGCACACCCGCGGCGTCGACGCCGTGCGGGCGGTGGTCGAAGGCTGCGCGCGCGCCGGCGTCGAATACCTGACGCTGTTCGCGTTCAGTTCGGAAAACTGGCGCCGGCCGAACGACGAAGTGTCGTTCCTGATGCGGCTGTTCATCACCGCGCTCGAGCGCGAGGTGGGCAAGCTGCATGCGAACGGGATCCGCCTGCGTGTCGTCGGCGATCTCGACCGTTTCGAGCCGCGCATCCGCGAGCTGATTCGCCGCGCCGAAACCAAGACGGCGCGCAATACCCGTCTGACGCTCACCATCGCGGCCAACTACGGCGGCCGGTGGGACATCCTGCAGGCGACGAAGAAGCTCGTCGAGCAGGCCGTGCGCGAAGGTCGCGAGGTCGAAGTGACCGAGGACGCATTCGCGCCGCACCTGGCGATGGCCTACGCGCCGGAGCCCGATCTCTTCATCCGCACCGGCGGCGAGCAGCGCGTCAGCAACTTCCTGCTGTGGCAGCTCGCGTACGCCGAATTCTATTTCACCGACAAGTACTGGCCGGATTTCGACGGCGCGGCACTGGCCGACGCGATGGCGTCGTATACCGAGCGCGAGCGCCGTTTCGGGCGCACGAGTGCGCAGCTCGAACCGCAATCGCAGAACGCCGACTCCCTTTCATGCTGAAAACCCGTGTGATCACGGCGATCGTGATGCTGGCCGTGCTGCTGCCGGTGATGCTGTTCGCGCCGCTCAACGGGTTCGGCGCGCTGATCGGCATCGTGCTCGTGTTCGCCGCGTGGGAGTGGGCGCGCCTGCTGAAGCTCGGCGGCGCCAGCCCGGTCGTCTATGCGGTCGTCGCGGCGCTCGCGCTCGCGGCCACCGCGCCGCTCGGCGTCGATACGGCTTCGTCCCGTCCCCTTTTCATGGCGGCCGGCGTGTTCTGGCTGCTGGTCGGTCCGTTCGCGCTGCGGCGCAAGCCCGTCCTCGCGGGCGGCGTCTGGCGGCCGTTCCTGCTGGCCGCCGGCCTCGTCGTGTTCGCCGCCTGCTGGCACGCGCTCGTTGCGGCCCGCGCGCAGGGCGTACCGTTCGTGCTGTCGCTGCTTCTGGTCGTCTGGCTGGCCGATATCGGCGCATACTTCGCGGGCAAGGCCTTCGGAAAGCGTAAACTGGCCATCACGATCAGCCCCGGCAAGAGCTGGGAAGGCGCGATCGGCGGCTGGTTCGCGGTGATGGTCGTTTCCGGTATCGCGATGGCCGTGCATGCATTCGAACCGACCCTGTTTTCTGCATTCGCCGCGCGCTACGGGATGGCCGGCGCGTGGGCCGCGCTGACGCTGCTGGTCGCGTACAGCGTGATCGGCGACCTGTTCGAGTCGCTGCTGAAGCGGCAGGCGGGCGTGAAGGATTCGAGCGGACTGCTGCCGGGCCACGGCGGCGTGCTCGATCGTGTCGACGCGTTGCTGCCGGTGCTGCCGCTCGCGATGCTGCTGCTTGGTTAAATCATTGATTCTGTTATGCAAAAACGTCTGACATTGCTCGGTTCCACGGGCTCGATCGGAGACAGCACGCTCGATGTGGTCGCGCGCCATCCCGAGCGCTTCTCGGTCTACGCGCTGACCGCGCACCGCAACGGCGACAAGCTCGTCGAGCAGTGTCTGCGCTTCGCGCCCGAAGTGGCGGTGGTCGGCGATGCCGCGACGGCCTCGCAGGTCGACGCGAAACTGCGCGCGGCGGGCAGCAAGACGGTCGTGCTGCACGGGCCGCAGGCGCTCGTCGACGTGTCGAAGAGCGACGGCTGCGACACGGTGGTCGCGGCGATCGTCGGCGCGGCCGGCCTCGCGCCGAGCCTGGCGGCCGCCCGTGCCGGCAAGCGGATCCTGCTCGCGAACAAGGAAGCGCTCGTGATGTCGGGCGCGATCTTCATGGACGCCGTGCGCGACCATGGCGCGATCCTGCTGCCGGTCGACAGCGAACACAACGCGATCTTCCAGTGCATGCCGCGCGACGCGGCCGAGCACGGCGGGATCTCGAAGATCATCCTGACCGCGTCGGGCGGCCCGTTCCGCACGCGCGAGCCGGCCACGCTCGTCGACGTGACGCCGGACGAGGCGTGCAAGCACCCGAACTGGGTGATGGGCCGCAAGATCTCGGTCGATTCCGCGACGATGATGAACAAGGGCCTCGAGGTGATCGAGGCGCACTGGATCTTCGGGCTGCCGGGCGACCGGATCGACGTGCTGATCCATCCGCAGAGCGTGATCCATTCGCTCGTGTCGTACCGCGACGGCTCGGTGCTCGCGCAGCTCGGCAACCCCGACATGCGCACGCCGATCGCGCACGCGCTCGCATTCCCCGAGCGCGTCGACGCGGGCGTCGACCAGCTCGATCTCGCGCAGATCGCCCAGCTGTCGTTCGAGAAGCCCGATTACACGCGCTTCCCGTGCCTCGCGCTCGCGCTGAAGGCGCTCGAGGAAGGCGGTATCGCGAGCGCCGCATTGAACGCGGCGAACGAAGTGGCGGTCGAAGCCTTTCTCGAGCGCCGGATCGGCTTCATGGCGATCGCGGCGACGGTCGACGCGGTGCTCAACACGCTGCCGAACCGCGCGCCCGACGGGCTCGACGACGTCCTCGCGGCGGATGCCGAGGCTCGCCGCCTCGCCGCCGCGATCATTGCGAAAGCGCCTGCGCCACGCGTGGAGCGTACGGTCTGAATGGGGTGCTCATGAACGTACTGGTCGAACTGGTCGCGTTTGCGGTGGCGATCGGGGTACTGGTCGTCGTGCATGAGTACGGACATTATCGCGTCGCGCGCTGGTGCGGCGTGAAGGTGCTGCGTTTCTCGATCGGCTTCGGCCAGCCGATTGCGCGCTGGGTCAGCCGCAGGACGGGCACCGAATGGACGCTGGCCATGCTGCCGCTCGGCGGCTACGTGAAGATGCTCGACGAGCGCGATCCGGGCCCCGGCATTCCGCCCGAGGAGCTCGGCCAGGCGTTCAACCGCCAGTCGGTCTACAAGCGCATCGCGATCGTCGCGGCCGGGCCGATTGCGAACTTCCTGCTGGCAATCGCACTGTTTTCCCTCGTATTTGCGACCGGCGTGACCGAGCCGGCCGCGATCGTCGCACCGCCTGCGGCCGGCACGGCGGCGGCCCGCGCGGGCTTCGACGGCAGCGAGACGGTCGTGTCGATCCGCAACGCGCAGGGCGGCGAGTCCGAGCCGGTGCGATCGTGGTCGGACCTGCGCTGGAAGCTGCTGTCGGCCGCGTTCGACCATCGCGAGGTCGTGCTCGGCGCGCGCGACGGCAGTGCGACCTTCGACTTCCGCGTCGATCTCCGCAACGTGCCCGACAGCCAGCTCGACGACGATTTCATGGCCCATCTGGGCTTCGAGGCTGGCGGCGGCACGTTGTCGGTCGCGTCGGTGCAGCCGGGCAGTGCGGCGGAGCGGGCCGGCCTGAAGGTCGGCGACAAGCTGGTCGCGCTCGACGGCAAGCCGATCGGCGGCGGGTCGCGCTTCATCGATACGGTGAAGCACCATGCGGGCACGCCGCTCGAGCTGCGGATCGAGCGCGGCAGCGCCGTGCAGACGGTATCGATCGTGCCGCAGCTGCAGCGCGACGACGAATCGGGGCAGCAGGTCGGCCGGATCGGCGCGGCGCTGTCGATGCACGCGCCGTCGGTGGACGTGCGCTACGGGCCGATCGACAGCCTGCGGCTCGGCGCGCACCGCACGTGGGACATTTCCGTGTATTCGCTGAAGATGTTCGGGCGGATGATCACGGGCAACGCGTCGCTGAAGAACCTGTCCGGCCCGGTGACGATCGCCGACTACGCAGGCAAGAGCGCGCGGCTCGGTCCGTCGGCGTTCCTGTCGTTCCTCGCCCTTGTCAGCATTAGCCTTGGCGTCCTGAACTTGTTGCCGATTCCCGTTTTGGACGGGGGGCATCTGTTATATTATGCGGTTGAAGCCGCGACCGGGAAAGCCGTCTCGGAGCGTTGGCAGCTGATTCTGCAAAGAGCCGGGTTGATCTGCATCGTCGCGTTGTCGGCGATCGCGCTGTTCAACGATTTGGCTCGGTTAATCCATTTCTGAAGCGTCAGGCGGCGGCCGCTGGCCAGCCGCCTGATTTGATGCAGCTAAATATTGGGGATGCATGTTGTTCAAACCTCATCGCTTTGTACCTAAGACAGTTGCAGCGGCCGCGCTCGCCGCGCACGGCCTCGCGGCGCATGCAGCGGCACCGTTCGTGGTGCAAGACATCAAGATCGAGGGGCTGCAGCGCGTCGAAGCGGGTTCGGTGTTCGCCTATCTGCCGATCAAGCAGGGCGATACCTTCACGGACGACAAGGCATCCGAAGCAATCCGCGCGTTGTACGCGACGGGCTTTTTCAACGACGTACGCATCGCCACGCAAGGCAACGTCGTGATCGTGCAGGTGCAGGAGCGTCCGGCCATCGCGTCGATCGACTTCACCGGCACGAAGGAATTCGACAAGGACAACCTGACGAAGGCGCTGCGCGCGGTCGGCCTCGCCGATGGCCGCTACTACGACAAGGCGCTCGTCGACAAGGCGGAGCAGGAGCTCAAGCGCCAGTACCTGACGCGCGGCTTCTATGCGGCCGAGGTCAAGACGACGGTCACGCCGGTCGACGCGAACCGCGTGTCGATCCTGTTCGCGGTGGCCGAAGGCCCGAGCGCGAAGATCCGCCAGATCAACTTCATCGGCAACAAGGCGTTCAGCACCAGCACGCTGCGCGACGAGATGCAGCTGTCGACGCCGAACTGGTTCTCCTGGTACACGAAGAACGACCTGTACTCGAAGGAAAAGCTCACGGGCGACCTCGAGGCCGTGCGCTCGTACTACCTGAACCGCGGCTACCTCGAGTTCAACATCGACTCGACCCAGGTGTCGATCTCGCCCGACAAGAAGGACATGTACCTGACGGTCACGCTGCACGAAGGCGAGCCGTACACGGTGTCGGGCATCAAGCTGTCGGGCAACCTGCTCGATCGCGAGGCCGAACTCAACAAGCTGATCAAGATCAAGCCGGGCGACCGCTTCTCGGCCGAAAAGCTGCAGCAGACCACCAAGTCGATCGTCGACAAGCTCGGCGAATACGGCTACGCGTTCGCGACCGTCAACGCGCAGCCGGACATCGACCAGGCGAACCACAAGGTGAACCTGAACCTCGTCGTCGATCCGAGCCGCCGCGTGTACGTGCGCCGCATCAACGTGGTCGGCAACACGCGCACGCGCGACGAAGTGGTGCGCCGCGAAATGCGCCAGCTCGAAAGCTCGTGGTTCGACTCGAACCGCCTCGCGCTGTCGAAGGATCGCGTGAACCGCCTCGGCTACTTCACCAACGTCGACGTGACGACGGTGCCGGTCGAAGGCACGAACGACCAGGTCGACGTGAACGTGAAGGTCGACGAAAAGCCGACCGGCGCGATCACGCTGGGCGCCGGCTTTTCGTCGACGGACAAGGTCGTGCTGTCGGCCGGCGTGTCGCAGGACAACGTGTTCGGTTCGGGCACCAGCCTGTCGGTGAACGTCAACACCGCGAAGAGCTACCGGACCCTGACCGTCACGCAGGTCGACCCGTACTTCACGGTCGACGGCATCAAGCGAATCACCGACGTCTTCTACCGCACGTACCAGCCGCTCTACTATTCGACGAGCTCGAGCTTTCGGATCATCAGCGCGGGCGGCAACCTGAAGTTCGGCATTCCGTTCTCGGAAGTCGACACCGTCTACTTCGGCGCGGGCTTCGAGCAGAACCGCCTCGACGTCGATTCGAACACGCCGCAGAGCTATCAGGATTACGTGAACGAGTTCGGCCGCGTGTCGAACACGGTGCCGCTGACGGTCGCATGGTCGCGCGACGCGCGTGACAGCGCGCTGATTCCGAGCCGCGGCTACTTCACGCAGGCGAACATGGAGTACGGCGTGCCGGTCGGCAAGATCCAGTACTACAAGGCCGACCTGCAGGCGCAGTACTACTATTCGTTCTCGCGCGGCTTCATCCTGGGCCTGAACCTGCAAGGCGGCTACGGTAACGGTATCGGCAACCCGTACCCGATCTTCAAGAACTACTACGCGGGCGGTATCGGCTCCGTGCGGGGCTACGAGCCGAGCTCGCTGGGCCCGCGCGACACGAAGACGAACGACCCGATCGGCGGTTCGAAGATGCTGGTCGGCAACATCGAGCTGACGTTCCCGCTGCCGGGCACGGGTTACGACCGCACGCTGCGCGTGTTCACGTTCCTCGACGGCGGTAACGTGTGGGGCAATGCGCCGGGCGGCACGAGTACGGGCGCCAACGGCCTGCGCTACGGCTACGGCGTGGGTCTCGCGTGGATCTCGCCGATCGGCCCGCTGAAGCTGAGCCTCGGTTTCCCGCTGCAGAAGCACGAAGGCGACCAGTACCAGAAATTCCAGTTCCAGATCGGGACGGCGTTCTGACCGAACGCATGACAACAGCAACGAGAGGGTAATTTTGCTAACCGGTAAGTTTTCGAAACGAGTGATGTGCGCGCTGACCGTTGCGCTGGCCTTAGGCGCGGCAACGGTGCACGCACAGGACGTCGCCCGCATCGCGGCGGTCAATTCGGATCGGATCCTGCGCGAGTCGGCGCCCGCGAAGGCGGCGCAGACGAAGCTCGAAGCCGAGTTCGCGAAGCGTGACAAGGATCTGCAGGACCTGGCGGCGCGCCTGAAGTCGATGTCCGATTCGCTGGACAAGAACGGCACGTCGCTGTCGGCGGCCGATCGCGCGCAGAAGCAGCGCGATCTCGCGCAGCTCGACACCGACTTCCAGCGCAAGCAGCGCGAGTTTCGCGAAGACCTGAACCAGCGTCGCAACGAAGAACTCGCAGCCGTGCTGGAGAAGGCGAACAAGGTCATCAAGCAGATCGCCGAGCAGCAGAATTACGACCTGATCGTGCAGGAAGCCGTGTACGTCAGCCCGCGCATCGACATCACCGACAAGGTGCTCAAGGCGCTCGCGTCCGGCTCGACGAACTGAACGGAGCAGACGACGAATGGCATTGACGCTTGAGGCACTCGTAAAGCGGTTCGGCGGCGAGATCGTCGGCGATGCACAGTGCACGGTCGGCGGCCTCGCGCCGCTCGACCAGGCAGGCCCTCAGCAGCTCGCGTTTCTCGCGAACCCGAAGTACCTGTCGCAGGTCGAGACGACCCGCGCCGGCGCGGTGCTGATCGCGCCGCAGGATCTGCAAAAGCTGGGCGCGGCCGCCACCGCCCGGACGGCCGGCCCTCGCAACTTCATCGTGACGCCGAATCCGTACGCGTACTTCGCGCGGGTCGCGCAGATGTTCATCGATCTCGCCACGCCGCCGCGCGCGGCCGGCGTGCATCCGAGCGCGACGATCGATCCGGCCGCACAGGTCGCCGCGACCGCGGTGATCGGCCCGCACGTGACGGTCGAGGCCGGCGCGGTGATCGAAGACGGCGTGCAGCTCGACGCGAACGTCTTCGTCGGCCGCGGCACGACGATCGGCGCCGGCTCGCATTTCTATCCGAACGCATCGGTGTACCACGGCTGCAAGATCGGCCCGCGCGCGATCGTCCATGCGGGCGCCGTGATCGGCTCCGACGGCTTCGGCTTTGCGCCGGATTTCGTCGGCGACGGCGACGCGCGCACCGGCAGCTGGGTCAAGATCCCGCAGGTCGGCGGCGTGACGATCGGCCCGGACGTCGAAATCGGCGCGAACACGACGATCGACCGCGGCGCGATGGCGGATACCGTCATCGAGGAATGCGTGAAGATCGACAACCAGGTCCAGATCGGTCACAACTGCCGGATCGGCGCGTACACGGTGATTGCCGGCAGCGCCGGCATCGCGGGCAGCACGACGATCGGCCGCCACTGCATGATCGGCGGCGCGGCCGGGATCGCCGGCCACGTGACGCTCGGCGACTATGTCATCATCACCGCGAAGTCGGGCGTATCGAAGTCGCTGCCGAAGGCCGGCATCTATACCAGCGCGTTTCCGGCCGTCGACCACGGCGAATGGAACAAGAGCGCCGCGCTCGTGCGCAACCTCGACAAGCTGCGCGAGCGCATCAAGGCGCTCGAAGCCGCGCTCGCCGCCCAAGGCGGCGCGGACGCCTGAGCGCGTCATGCGAGACCACGAACCGGGCCCGGCCAGCGCAACCGGCCCGGTTTGCCAGACTGGGCCGCGCGGCGGCCCGCTTCAGCCTTTGCATCACCACCGCGCAGCCTCTGCGTGAGACGAACCATCATGAGCACTGAAAAAATCAATCTCGACATCCACAAGATCCTCACGCTGCTGCCGCATCGCTACCCGATTCTGCTCGTCGACCGCGTGCTCGAACTCGAACCGCACAAAGGGATCAAAGCGCTGAAGAACGTGTCGATCAACGAGCCGTTCTTCCAGGGGCACTTCCCGAAGCGGCCGGTGATGCCGGGCGTGCTGATCCTCGAGGCGCTCGCGCAGGCCGCGGCGCTGCTGACATTCGCGGAAGAGCAGCCGAAGGATCCGGAGAACACGCTGTATTACTTCGTCGGGATCGACGGCGCGCGCTTCAAGCGCGTGGTCGAACCGGGCGACCAGCTGATCCTGAACGTGACGTTCGAGCGCTACATCCGCGGCATCTGGAAGTTCAAGGCGGTGGCGGAAGTGGACGGCAAGGTGGCGGCGGAGGCCGAACTGATGTGCACGGTCAAGACGGCCGACGCGGCGCCCTGAGCGACGCGGCACGCATGGGTAACGTAACGCGAGCAACGCGACACATCATATCGAGAGGCAACGGCGCATGACCAGGATTCATCCTACCGCGATCGTCGAGCCGGGCGCGCAGATCGACGAATCGGTCGAGATCGGCCCGTACGCGATCATCGGCCCGCACGTCACGATCGGCGCGCGCACGACGATCGGCTCGCACAGCGTGATCGAAGGCCATACGACGCTCGGCGAGGACAACCGCATCGGCCATTACGCGTCGGTCGGCGGCCGTCCGCAGGACATGAAGTACAAGGACGAGCCGACGAAGCTCGTGATCGGCAACCGCAACACGATCCGCGAATTCACGACGATCCACACGGGCACCGTGCAGGACGTCGGCGTGACGACGCTCGGCGACGACAACTGGATCATGGCCTACGTGCACATCGGCCACGACTGCCGCGTCGGCAACAACGTGATCCTGTCGAGCAACGCGCAGATGGCCGGCCACGTCGAGATCGGCGACTTCGCGATCGTCGGCGGCATGTCGGGCGTGCACCAGTTCGTGCGTATCGGCGCGCATTCGATGCTGGGCGGCGCGTCGGCGCTCGTGCAGGACATCCCGCCGTTCGTGATCGCGGCCGGCAACAAGGCGGAGCCGCACGGGATCAACGTCGAAGGGCTGCGCCGGCGCGGCTTCTCGGCCGACGCGATCTCGGCGCTGCGCAGCGCGTATCGCTTGCTGTACAAGAACGGGCTGTCGCTCGAGGAAGCGAAGGTGCAACTGCGCGAGCTCGCGGAAGCGGGCGGCGACGGCGATGCACCGGTGACGGCGCTCGTCGAGTTCATCGACGCGTCGCAACGCGGCATCATCCGCTAAGCGATGCCGCTCCCGACCAATCAGCTGCGGCTCGCGATGGTGGCCGGCGAGCCGTCGGGCGACCTGCTCGCGGCGTCGCTGCTCGGCGGGCTGCGCGAGCGGCTGCCCGAATCGGCCCAGTATTACGGGATCGGCGGGCCGCGCATGATCGCGCAGGGCTTCGATTCGCACTGGCAGATGGACAAGCTGACCGTGCGCGGCTATGTCGAGGCGCTGGGCCAGATCCCCGAGATCCTGCGGATTCGCGGCGAACTGAAGCGCCAGCTGCTCGCCGAGCGGCCGGACGCGTTCATCGGCGTCGACGCGCCCGATTTCAACTTCAGCGTCGAACAGGCCGCGCGCGACGCGGGCATCCCATCGATCCACTTCGTGTGCCCGTCGATCTGGGCGTGGCGCGGCGGCCGGATCAAGAAGATCGCGAAGTCCGTCGACCACATGCTGTGCCTGTTCCCGTTCGAACCGGCGATTCTCGACAAGGCCGGCGTCGCATCGACCTACGTCGGCCATCCGCTGGCCGACGAAATCCCGCTCGAACCCGACACGCACGGCGCGCGCATCGCGCTGGGCCTGGCCGCAGACGGCCCCGTGATCGCGGTGCTGCCGGGCAGCCGGCGCTCGGAGATCGCGCTGATCGGCCCGACGTTCTTCGCGGCGATGGCGCTGATGCAGCAGCGCGAGCCCGGCGTGCGGTTCGTGATGCCGGCCGCGACGCCCGCGCTGCGCGAACTGCTGCAGCCGCTCGTCGACGCGCATCCGCAACTCGCGTTGACGATCACCGACGGCCGCTCGCAGGTCGCGATGACGGCCGCCGACGCGATCCTCGTGAAGAGCGGCACCGTCACGCTGGAAGCCGCGCTGCTGAAGAAGCCGATGGTGATCTCGTACAAGGTGCCCTGGCTGACCGGGCAGATCATGCGTCGGCAGGGCTACCTGCCGTATGTCGGCTTGCCGAACATCCTGGCGGGGCGCTTCGTCGTGCCCGAGCTGCTGCAGCATTTCGCGACGCCCGAGGCGCTCGCCGATGCGACGCTCACGCAGCTGCGCGACGACGCGAACCGCCGCACGCTGACCGAAGTGTTTACCGAAATGCATCTGTCGCTGCGGCAAAACACGGCCGCGAAGGCCGCCGAGGCCGTCGTGCGCGTGCTCGAACAACGCAAGGGGCGCGCATGACCGCAGTGCGTGCACCGCGCCGTCGCGCGTCGAGCGACGTGCTGCAGGGCGGTTTCGATTTCAGCCGCCCGGACGAGATCGTCTGCGGCGTCGACGAAGCGGGCCGCGGCCCGCTCGCGGGGCCGGTGGTGGCCGCCGCGGTGATCCTCGATCCGGCGCAGCCGATCGACGGGCTCGACGATTCGAAAGCGCTGTCCGCGAAAAAGCGCGACATGCTGTACGACCTGATCGTCGCGCGTTCGCGCGCGTACTGCGTCGCGTCGGCGAGCGTCGACGAGATCGATACGCTGAACATCCTGCACGCGACGATGCTCGCGATGAAGCGGGCCGTCGAAGGGCTGTCGGTGCTGCCGACGCTCGCGCAGATCGATGGCAACCGTTGCCCGACGTTGATGGTCCGTGCGGAGGCGATCGTCAGCGGCGACGCGCTCGTGCCGAGCATCTCGGCCGCGTCGATCCTCGCGAAGGTCACGCGCGACCGCATGCTCGTCGATCTGCATGAGCGCTTTCCCGTGTATGGCTTCAACGTGCATGCCGGGTACGGCACGCCGAAACATCTTGCCGCGCTGCGCGAGCACGGCCCGTGCGAAGTGCATCGGCGCTCGTTTGCCCCCGTGCGCGAGGCGCTCGACCTGATTCGATGAAAAGCATCACTTCCCGCGACAACCCGCTGTACAAGCGCCTGAAGGCGCTCGCGGGTTCGACGTCCCAGCAGCGCCGCGGCGGCCAGGCGCTGCTCGAAGGTTTCCATCTCGCGAGCGCGTACCTCGACACGGGCGCGACGCCCGAGCTGTGCGTGACGACCGAAGGTGCGCTCGGCCACGCCGACGCGCAGGCGATCGTCGCGCGCATCGACGCGCAGCGGATCGTCACGCTGCCGGACGCGCTGTTCGGGCAGTTGTCGAACGTCGTCAACGGCGTCGGCTTCCTGCTGCTGGTCGACCGGCCGGCGCAACCGCTGCCCGCGCGCGTGACGCATACGTCGGTCGTGCTCGACGGCGTGCAGGATGCCGGCAACGTCGGCTCGATCCTGCGCAGCGCGGCGGCGGCCGGCGTGCGTCACGTGTTCTGCGCGCCGGGGACGGCCTATGCGTGGTCGTCGAAGGTGTTGCGCTCGGGCATGGGCGCGCATTTCCTGCTGTCGATCCACGAGGACGTCGAAGCGGCGGCGCTCGCCGAATGCCTCGACGTACCGGTCGCGCTGACCGACTCGCACGGCGCGCAGGCGGTCTACGACTGCGACCTGTCCGGGCCCGTTGCATGGGTGTTCGGCAACGAGGGCGCGGGCGTGTCGGCATTCTGGCGCGACGCGGCCACGCATCGCGTGACGATTCCGCAGCCGGGCGGGATGGAGTCGCTGAACGTCGCTGCGGCGGCAGCGGTGTGCCTGTTCGAGCAGGTGCGGCAGCAGCGGCCTGTGTGACGCCGCGCGCGTTGCAGTGCCGTAAAACGAAACAAGGCCGCATTTGACGCGGCCTCGTTGCTTTCGTGGCGACGGCTGGACGGCCGCCGGCGCGCCCGCGCTCAGTACGACTGCCGGTCGAGGCGGATTTCCTGCAGGATCGTCGTCGCGATTTCCTCGATCGACTTGTGCGTCGACGACAGCCACTTGATCCCTTCGCGGCGCATCATCGCTTCGGCCTCGTTGATCTCGTAGCGGCAGTTCTCGGGCGCCGCGTACTTGCTGCCCGGCCGGCGCTCGTTGCGGATCTCCGACAGGCGCTGCGGATCGATCGACAGCCCGAACAGCTTGTCGCTGTACGGCGACAGCGCCGACGGCAGCTTGCCGCGTTCGAAGTCTTCCGGAATCAGCGGATAGTTGGCCGCCTTCACGCCGTACTGCATCGCGAGGTACAGGCTCGTCGGCGTCTTGCCGCTGCGCGACACGCCGACCAGGATCACGTCGGCTTCCGACAGGTTGCGGTTCGACTGGCCGTCGTCGTGCGCGAGCGAGAAGTTGATCGCCTCGATCCGCGTCTTGTATTCCTCGGTGTCCGCGTTCTGGTGGCCGCGGCCCATCGCGTGGCTCGACTTCAGTTCCAGTTCCTGCTCGAGCGGTTCGACGAAGCGCTGGAACATGTCGAGCACGAGCGCGTTCGAGCGCTTGACGATGTCGTTCGATTCGCTGTCGACGAGCGTCGTGAACACGATCGCGCGGCGGCCATCGTGCACGGCGGCTTCGTTGATCTTCTCGACGGTCGCATAGGCCTTGTCGAGCGAGTCGACGAACGGCACGCGCACGAGGCGGAATTTCTGGTCGAACTGGGAGAGGATCGAATGCGCGAAGGTTTCGGCAGTGATCCCGGTGCCGTCGGAGACGATGAATACGGTAGGCAGCATGAATCTGGACGTCGAGCGTGAAGGGCAGTTGCGCGGGCGGCTGGAGGTGAGCCTCCAGACCCAGTGACAAGGTCGCGCCACATCCGGCAGCCGGCACGGTAGAATAGCGGCAACCTGTTGGATAAGCAATTGCGGGGCGGGGCGCGAACGGCGGCCCGTGGCTGGGCCGCACGATTCCAGAATTCCCGGCAAGTCTGGCGATTTGTCTGCAAATATCGCCCTTCTGCCGGGATTTTTTCAAATCGGGTCGGAACATTTCCGCCGCTGCGAATGTTTATCTAACAGGTTGCGCAAGACGCGCCGCGCCTTTTTGCAAGCGCCCGCGTCCAAGCCCACTTGCGCGATCGAGCATTTTTTTCACACTTAGGGGCTTGTATGACTAACGCAGCAAACGTCGCAAAGGACCAGGCGTATGTAATTCCGTTCGAGCAGTTGCGGATGACCGATGTGGAAATCGTGGGCGGCAAGAATGCGTCGCTCGGCGAGATGATCAGCCAGCTTTCCGAAGCAGGCGTTCGCGTTCCCACCGGTTTCGCCACGACCGCGCTCGCATTCCGCGATTTCCTCAAGCACAACGACCTCACCGATCGCATCGCCAAGCGTCTCGAGTCGCTCGACATCGACGACGTGAAGGCGCTCGCCGAAGCCGGTGCCGAAATCCGCAAGTGGATCGTCGATGCACCGCTGCAGGCGCGCCTCGAGCAGGAAATCCGCGCGCAGTTCGAAGTGCTGAAGAACGGCTCGCCGGCCGAACTGTCGTTCGCCGTGCGTTCGTCCGCGACCGCGGAAGACCTGCCCGACGCCTCGTTCGCCGGTCAGCAGGAGTCGTATCTGAACGTCGTCGGCATCGACGACGTGCTCGATCGCATGAAGCACGTGTTCGCGTCGCTGTACAACGACCGCGCGATCTCGTACCGCGTGCACAAGGGCTTCACGCACGCCGAAGTCGCGCTGTCGGCCGGCGTGCAGCGCATGGTCCGCTCGGACGTCGGCGCGGCCGGCGTGATGTTCACGATCGACACCGAATCGGGCTTCAAGGACGCCGTGTTCATCACGTCGAGCTACGGCCTGGGCGAAACCGTCGTGCAGGGCGCGGTGAACCCGGACGAGTTCTACGTGTTCAAGACGACGCTCGCGCAGGACAAGTACCCGATCATCCGCCGCTCGATCGGCTCGAAGCTGATCAAGATGGAATTCACGCAGCCGGGCGAGCCGGGCCGCGTGAAGACGGTCGACGTGCCGCACGAGCAGCGCAACCGCTACTCGATCACCGATGAAGACGTGATCGAGCTGGCGAAGTACGCGGTCATCATCGAGAAGCACTACCAGCGTCCGATGGACATCGAGTGGGGCAAGGACGGCCGCGACGGCAAGATCTTCATCCTGCAGGCGCGTCCGGAAACGGTGAAGAGCCAGGCGAGCGGCAAGGCCGAGCAGCGCTTCAAACTGAAGGGCCAGTCGCAGGTGCTCGCGACGGGTCGTGCGATCGGCCAGAAGATCGGCGCGGGCCCCGTGCGCGTGATCCAGGATCCGTCGGAAATGGAACGCGTGCAGCCGGGCGACGTGCTGGTGGCCGACATGACCGACCCGAACTGGGAGCCGGTGATGAAGCGTGCGGCGGCGATCGTCACGAACCGCGGCGGCCGTACCTGCCACGCGGCGATCATCGCGCGTGAGCTCGGCGTGCCGGCGGTCGTCGGCTGCGGCGATGCGACCGACATCCTGAAGGACGGCGCGCTCGTCACCGTGTCGTGCGCGGAAGGCGACGAAGGCAAGATCTACGACGGGCTGCTCGAGACGGAAGTCACGGAAGTGCAGCGCGGCGAACTGCCGGAAATCCCGGTCAAGATCATGATGAACGTCGGCAACCCGCAACTCGCGTTCGACTTCTCGCAACTGCCGAACGGTGGTGTTGGCCTCGCGCGTCTCGAGTTCATCATCAACAACAACATCGGCGTTCACCCGAAGGCGATTCTCGAGTACCCGAACATCGACCAGGACCTGAAGAAGGCGGTCGAAAGCGTTGCGCGCGGCCACGCGTCGCCGCGCCAGTTCTACGTCGACAAGCTGACGGAAGGCGTCGCGACGATTGGGGCGGCGTTCTATCCGAAGCCCGTGATCGTGCGTCTGTCTGACTTCAAGTCGAACGAGTACAAGAAGCTGATCGGCGGTTCGCGTTACGAGCCGGACGAGGAAAACCCGATGCTGGGCTTCCGCGGCGCGTCGCGCTACATCGCTGAAGATTTCGCGCAGGCGTTCGAGATGGAATGCCGTGCACTGAAGCGCGTGCGTGACGAGATGGGCCTGACCAACGTCGAGATCATGGTGCCGTTCGTGCGGACCGTGAAGCAGGCGGAGCGCGTCGTCGGCCTGCTCGAGAAGTTCGGCCTGAAGCGCGGCGAAAACGGCCTGCGCCTCGTGATGATGTGCGAAGTGCCGACCAACGCGATTCTTGCCGAAGACTTCCTGCAGTTCTTCGACGGTTTCTCGATCGGCTCGAACGACCTCACGCAGCTCACGCTCGGCCTCGACCGCGATTCGGGCATGGAACTGCTGGCAGTGGACTTCGACGAACGCGACCCGGCCGTCAAGTTCCTGTTGAAGCGTGCGATCGACACCTGCCGCAAGATGGGCAAGTACGTCGGTATCTGCGGCCAGGGCCCGTCCGATCACCCGGACTTCGCGCAGTGGCTGACCGACGAAGGCATCGAGTCGATCTCGCTGAACCCCGACACGATCATCGATACGTGGCAGGCGCTCGCCAACCGCAAGTAACGGTCGGTCATGCCACTTCGGCGAAAGCGCGGTCCGCCGCGCTTTCGTTGAAGGCAAAATGCAAGGTTCGTGCTATAAACACCCCGGTAAGCACCGGGGTGTTTTTTTTCGTCGGTACGCGCGGCCCTCGCGAGCGCGCCGACCGCTTCGCACAGTGGCGAGCGCAGCGAATATAGTGAGCATCGGGGCGTTTTTCTGGAGACCACAATGATGTCGGGGCATCTGTTCTGGTGGATCGGGGTGGGCGTGCTGGTCGTCGCCGAGTTGCTGACGGGCACGTTCTACCTGCTGATGATCGCACTCGGCTTTCTCGCGGGCGGGGTGTTGCAACTGGCCGGTTTCGCGCCGCACGCGCAGTTCGGCGCGGCGGCCGCGGTCGCGATCGTCGCGATGATCGTGCTGCGCCGTTCGGGGCTCGGCCGCAAGCAGAAGCGCGACACGTCGACGAATCCCGACGTCAATCTCGATATCGGCTCGACCGTCACGGTCGACGCGTGGCGTGACGGCCGCGCGCGCGTGCAGTATCGCGGTGCCGACTGGGACGTCGAGCTCGCGCACGGCGAGCGCGACGATGCGCACGTGTACCAGGTGAGCGCCGTGCGCGGCAATTGCCTCGTGGTCGTGGCGAAACCCGCGGGCTGATCGTCCGCTGATACAACAAGGAGGAAATACTTCATGGATTCGCTGATCATCTGGGTTGTCCTGCTCGTCATCGCGATCGTGATCGTGTCGAAGACGGTGAAGATCGTCCCGCAGCAGCATGCGTGGGTGCTCGAGCGCTTCGGGCGCTATCACGCGACGCTGTCGCCCGGTCTCAATATCGTGCTGCCGTTCGTCGATCGGATCGCATACCGGCACGTGCTGAAGGAAATTCCGCTCGACGTGCCGAGCCAGGTCTGTATCACGCGCGACAACACGCAGCTGCAGGTGGACGGCGTGCTGTATTTCCAGGTGATGGATCCGATGAAGGCGTCGTACGGGTCGAGCAACTTCGTGCTCGCGATCACGCAGCTGTCGCAGACGATGCTGCGCTCGGTGATCGGCAAGCTCGAGCTCGACAAAACCTTCGAGGAGCGCGATTTCATCAACCACAGCATCGTGTCGGCGCTCGACGACGCCGCCGCGAACTGGGGCGTGAAAGTGCTGCGTTACGAGATCAAGGACCTGACGCCGCCGAAGGAGATCCTGCACGCGATGCAGGCGCAGATCACGGCCGAGCGCGAAAAGCGCGCGCTGATCGCCGCATCCGAAGGCCGCAAGCAGGAACAGATCAACCTCGCATCGGGCGCGCGCGAAGCCGCGATCCAGAAGTCCGAAGGCGAGCGGCAGGCCGCAATCAACCAGGCGCAGGGCGAAGCCGCCGCGATCCTGGCGGTGGCCGAGGCGAACGCGCAGGCGATCCAGAAGATCGCGAGCGCGATCCAGTCGCAAGGCGGGATGGACGCGGTGAACCTGAAGGTCGCCGAGCAATATGTCGGCGCGTTCGCGAATCTCGCGAAGCAGGGCAACACGCTGATCGTGCCGTCGAACCTGTCGGATCTCGGCACCGCGATCTCGTCGGCGCTGACGATCGTCAAGAGCGCGGGTGTGGGCTCGGGCGCGAAGGGCTGAGCCCGATCGGCTGCCCGATCCCTGCGCGGTCGCCGCGTGCGATCGTCGTGCGACGAATCGTCGCGCAGCCGGCCAAGCGGCACGCGCGATTCAGGCAGTCCAAAGCAACACGGCCCGCTTCGAGCGGGCCGTGTCGTTTGCGATGAATGCGGTGGGCGTCAGGTGCCGGCCCGCATGATGCGCGCCTTCTCGCGTTCCCAGTCGCGCTTCTTTTCGGTTTCGCGCTTGTCGTGCAGCTTCTTGCCCTTCGCGAGCGCGATGTCGCATTTCACGCGACCGCCCTTGTAGTGGAAGTTCAGCGGCACGAGCGTGTAGCCGCGCTGCTCGACCTTGCCGATCAGCTTCTTGATTTCCTCGCGGTGCAGCAGCAGCTTGCGCGTGCGAACCGGGTCGGGCTTGATGTGCGTCGAGGCTTCGGGCAGCGGGCTGATATGGGTCCCGATCAGAAAGATCTCGGCGTTCTTCACCACGACGTAGCCTTCCTTGATCTGGCCGCGTCCGGCGCGCAGCGCCTTGACTTCCCAGCCCTCCAGCACGAGCCCCGCCTCGTAGCGTTCCTCGATGTGATAATCGAAGTGCGCTTTCCTGTTGTCGATGATGCTCATGAAAGGATCGGGCCAACTCGTTTAAAATCACGATTTTAGCAAAGCGGGGCGGGAATCGCCCGGCTTGGCGTTCCCACTTTAAGCGATGCCGCGCGATTTATGGCAGATGTCCAGAAAACCGTATTGATCCGCCACTCGGCGGAACAGATGTTCGACCTCGTCACCGACGTGGCCGACTACCCCAATTTCCTGCCCTGGTGCGGCGGTGTCGAGGTTCGCCGTCAGGACGAGAGCGGAATGGAAGCGCGCATCGACATCAACTTCAAGGGCATCAAGCAGCATTTCGCGACGCGCAACACGCAGCAGCGTCCGACGCGGATCGACATGGAGTTCGCGGACGGGCCGTTCAAGAAGTTCACGGGTTCGTGGCGCTTCATCCCGCTGCGCGCCGATGCGTGCAAGATCGAATTCGCGCTGCACTACGAGTTCTCGAGCATCCTGCTCGAGAAGATCATCGGGCCGGTATTCAGCCACATCGCGAACACGTTCGTCGATTCGTTCGTGAAGCGGGCGGACCAGCG
The DNA here is from genome assembly GCF_902832955.1 of Burkholderia sp. BCC0044. NCBI lineage: Bacteria > Pseudomonadati > Pseudomonadota > Betaproteobacteria > Burkholderiales > Burkholderiaceae > Burkholderia > Burkholderia sp. BCC0044. Next base: position 251,351 of record NZ_CADFDO010000001.1, read on the forward strand.
CTACGGAAAGGGGTGACGCGATGCTGTCGATCGAAGTCTGCTACGCACTGCCGGACCGCCAGACGCTGATTCCGCTGTCGTTGCCCGATGGGGCGACCGTGCGCTCGGCGATCGACGCGAGCGGCGTGCTCGCGCTGCACCCGGAGATCGATCTCGCACAGGCGAAGACGGGCGTCTACGGCAAGCTCGCGCCGCTCGACGCGCCGCTGGTCGATCACGATCGCGTCGAGATCTACCGTCCGCTGATCGTCGATCCGAAGCTCGCGCGCCAGCGGCGCGTCGACAAATCGCGCCGCGACGGCTCGATCGAGGGCCGCAAGTGGATGCACAAGGACGCGCGCTGACGCGCTTTTCGTTCCGATTGATCTGATCAAACGCCGCGGCGCTCAGTGGGCTGCGGCGTTTGCGTTGGTCGGCGCGCTGCCCGGCGTGTCGCCATGCCGTCGCACCGAGCCGTAGACGCCGGCGAGCAGCAGCCCGAGCGCGGCGATCTCGAGCGCGTGCGGCATCCGCCGGTCGTACACGAACGCGTACAGCATCGCGAACACGGTTTCGAACACGATCAACTGACCCGACAGCGTCAGCGGCAGCCGCTTCGACGCGGCGTTCCACAGCCCGTTGCCGAGCCACGACGCGCCGATCGCGAGCGCGAGATTCAGCAGCCAGAACAACTGCCAGCGCGATGCCGGGACGGCCGCCTGTATCGTGTCGGCCGGCAGCGCGAGGATCGCCATCCAGCAGAGCCCGCCGATCAGGCCCGTCACGACACCCCACAGCACCGACCATTCGTTGCCGCCGAAGTGGTGATGGCGCTGCAGGTAGCGTGTGTTCGCCACCGCATACCAGGTCCAGCTTGCGAGCGCGCCCGCCGCGCAGGCGATGCCCGCGAGCTTTTGGGCGAGCGTCGTCGCGTGCGCGGCTTCGGACGTAAACAGATCGACGTTGATGCAGACGATGCCCCCGACCACCAACGCAAGCGGGACGGCGAGCCGCCGCAGCGGCATCGCGCCGTGGTCGCCGAGGCCCGCGAGCGTGACGGTCACGGGCAGCACGCCGACGATCAGCGAACTGGGCGCGATACCGATCAGGTGTACGGCGCCGGACAGCAGCATGTAGTACGCGACGTTGCCGATGACCGCGAGCCTCACCAGCGCGACGAGATCCTCGCGGGTCAGCCGAACGAACAGCGAGCGGGCGGCCGGCAGGGCGGCCACGAGCGACACGAGGCCGTACATCGTGTAGCGGCCGGCGCTCAGCAGCAGCGGCGAGAAATCGGTCAGCAGCCGCGGAACCAGAAACACCATGCCCCACAGGCCGCCGGCCAGGACACCATAAATCACGCCGCGCTGCATCGACCGCTCCGAACGAATGACTGAGGTGCGCGCATCTTAGCGATGCCGTTGCGGCGGCGTCTTGTTCATTCCTGCACTCGGGGCATGCGCGCGTCGGACGGGTTCGACGCGCGGCGAATCATTCGTCTGCCGGATCGGGGGTCGCCGCCGTGTCGTCGCCGGCGGCACGCGTGCGCGCCGGACGGCGCACGGCACGCAGCTTGCCGCTGTTGCCGCCGCCGCAGTAGAAGCGGTCGTGGCCGTCGGATTCGAGCCCCGACACGCCGACGCCGGCCGGCATGTCGATCTGCTCGAGCACCTCGCCCGTGCGCGGATCGATGCGCCGCAGGTCGCTCTGGTCGGCTTCCCACGTGCCGTGCCACAGCTCGCCGTCGACCCACGTCACGCCGGTGACGAAGCGGTTCGATTCGATCGTGCGCAGCACGGCGCCCGACTGCGGATCCACCTGATGAATCTTGCGTTCGCTGTACTGGCCGACCCACAGCGTGCCTTCGGCCCACGCGAGCCCCGAATCGGCGCCGCCGCCGGGCGCCGGGATCGTCGCGAGCACGCGGCCCGATTCCGGGTCGATCTTCTCGATGCGGTCCTCGACGATCTGGAACAGGTGGCGGCCGTCGAACGCGGTGCCCGCGTGCGCGGCGACGTCGAGCGAGCGGACGGTCGTGCCGCGCTCGGGGTCGAGCGCGTTCAGCTTGTCGCCGGATGCGTACCACACGTGCTGCCCGTCGAACGTGACGCCGTGCACGCCGTCGACGCCCGGAAACGGGCCGTACTCGTGAAGGATCTCTGCGGTGGAGCGTTTCATGTTCGTCACCTCGTCGTTCGATGAGGCCATCCTAATCGCCCGGCAGCGCAACCGGGAGTAACAAGGTCGTCGCGAATCCGGGCAGCGGCGGCGTCATCCAGCGGCGCGCGCGTGCGCGGCCGAGCGCCTGCACCTTGCCGGTTTCGGCAAGCGCATCCAGCGCACGCTGCACGGTGCGCTGGCTGGCGCCGAGCGCGAGCGCCAGCGCGGAGCTCGACCATGCTTCGCCGTCGGCGAGAAGCGCGAGCACGGCCGCGTGGCGCTCGTCGACCGGACGCGCGAGGACGACGGTTTCGCGCACGCCGAGCGGTTCGAGCGCGAAGCCGCGCGGCGTCGCGACGACGTTCGCGAGCGGGCGCAGCACCGCGCGCAGCCGGCCGATCTCGACGCGCAGCCGCGCGCGGTGCGATTCGTCGGCGTGTTTCGCGCGGAACGCGGCGGCGACGAGCGCGTTTCTCGACACGTCAGCCGGCCACGCCTCGCCGAGCGCACGGGCGAGCACGAACAGCACCGGGCGCCGCGCGAGCGACACGGTCGTGCGCGCATCGCGCACCGTGTGGCGGCATGCGTCGACGACGAGCGCATTCGACTCGAACAGCGTCTCGACCTCGTCGAGCGGCACGAGCCGCGACGTGCCGCGTGCGATGAGCCGGGCGGCCGGTGCGTCGAGCACGCGCGCCGCGGTGTCGACCTCGGCGGTCAGCGCGGCGATGCCGGCGGCGCGGGCGGCTGTCCGCGCCCGGTCGAGTGCCGCACGGGCCGCGTGGGTGCGGATACGGCGCATCGCGATGCCGGCCGCGATCAATTCATGGGCCGCGCGCGATGCGGGCGGCAGCGGCACGGGATCGAGATGCGCGAGCAGCCGCTCGGCCTCGTCGAGCCGGCCGATCAGCAGCAAGCGGCGCACGCCGAGATAGCGGGCATGCGCGGCGTTCGCGCGGTCGCCGTGCGCGTCGAGCGTCGCGCAGGCCGCGTCGAGCGCACGCGTCGGCCAGTGCAGGTCGCGCGACGCGAGCGCGATCTCGGCTTCGGCGACGACGCAGCGCGCCCGTGCGACCGCTTCCTTCGCGCCGAATGCACGGGCGGCGCCGCGCACGAGCGAGCGCGCACGGTCGAAATCGCCGAGCTGCGCGAGCGCGATCCCGCGCAGCGCGAGCGCCGGCGCATCGTCGCGCAGCGCGACGCGGTTCAGCGCGCCGAGCGCGTCACCGGCCGCGAGCGCGCGCGCGGCCGCCGTGATCAGCGAATCCATCCGAATCCCGACACACTTGTCACTCCCTCCGGTCCGATGCCCGCCACTAATCTAGCACCACGCACACGGCCCGTACGCCGTGCCCGGATACCCATCGAAGGAGGAACCTGCCATGACGACCCATCTCACCGGAACCCGCGACGAATGGCTCGCCGAACGCCGCGCGCTGCTCGACGCGGAAAAGGCGCTGACGCGGCAAAGCGACGAACTCGCGCGGCAGCGCCAGGCGCTGCCGTGGGTGCGTGTCGACAAGACCTACCGGTTCGATACCGAGGACGGGCCGGCGACGCTCGACGACCTGTTTCGCGGCCGTTCGCAATTGCTCATCTATCACTTCATGTTCGGCCCCGACTACAAGGCCGGCTGCCCGTCGTGCTCGGCGCTCGCCGACGGCTTCGATGGCTTTGCCGTGCATCTGGCGCACCACGACGTGACGCTCGCGGCCGTGTCGCGCGCGCCGCTCGCGAAACTGCTCGCGTACCGGCAGCGGATGGGGTGGACGTTCCCGTGGGCGTCGTCGGTCGGCAGCGATTTCAACTTCGACTTCAACGTGTCGTTCACCGAAACGCAGCAGCGCGCGGGCGACGTCGAATACAACTATGCGCGGGCCGGCCACGCGATGGACATGGATCCGCCGCCGGCGCCCGTCGTGCAGTTCGCGGCCACGTGCGGCACCGACGCGCTCACGTATTCGCTCGACCGGCCGGGGATGAGCGCGTTCGTGCGCGAGGACGGCGCCGTCTATCACACGTATTCGACCTACGCGCGCGGCCTCGACGGGTTGTGGGGGATGTACCAGTGGCTCGATCGCGCGCCGCGCGGCCGCAACGAGGCCGCCCCGTGGTGGCGCCGTCACGACGAGTACGCGCGCGGCTGAGCGGGCCGGCGACGGATGGGAGCGCGCGATGACACGAACGACGACCGGGCCGAAAGCCGGGCCGAAAACCGGCGAGACGGCCTCCGATCCGCGGGCATTCGGCGTGGCGGTCGCGGCCGTGTTCGCGGTCGCCGCGGTGGCGACGCTGGCGCAGCATGCGTCGATGGCCGCGATGGGTGGCGAACCGATGCCCGGCGGCTGGACGGCCTCGGCCGCCTGGCTGCGGCCGTGCGGGCAGGGCGCCGGGCGCGCATTCGCGACGTTCGCCGGAATGTGGGGCGCGATGACGGTGACGATGATGCTGCCGGTGCTGGCGCCTGTGTTGTGGCGCTACCGTCGGTGCATCGGTACGCAGGCGGCGGTGCGTTCGGCCTGGCTTGTCGTCGTCGCCGGAGCGGGATATTTCTCGGTCTGGATGGCGCTCGGGGCGCTCGTGTTTCCGGCCGGCGCCGCACTGACGACGGCCGCTGCCCGGCTGCCGGCGCTCGCCCGTGCAATGCCGTTCGCGGCCGGCGCCGTCGTGCTGGCGGCGGGCGCGTTGCAATTCTCCGGGTGGAAGGCGCGCCGGCTCGCATGCTGCCGGCACGCGACGGCGCACGGCGGGCACCGGCCGCGCGTGGCGGCCGTCACGGCATGGCGGTACGGCGTGCACGCCGCGATCCGGTGCGGCGCGTGTTGCGGGAACCTGATGGCCGTCGCGCTGGCGGCCGGCATGATGGATCTGCGCGTGATGGCCGCCGTCGCAGTCGCGATCGCCGCCGAACGCGTGGCGCCGGCCGGCGGGCGCGTCGCGCGGATCGTCGGTTGCGGGGCGGTGGCGGGCGGCGTCGCGATGATCGTCCGCGCGGCCGGGCTGGCGTGACGCGACGCAGGCAAGCCGCTTCGGCGGCGTGTCGCCGGACCGTGCGCGGCGGCCGCCGTCGCGGCCGTGTGGCCTCGCCGCGACACGGGCACGTGCCGCCCGGCCGCCGGTTGCGCGAATGGCTCGATGCGGCGGTGAAACGAAAAACGATCGAAAACGAACCGAACGGCGATCCGAACGATTCGGCCCCCGAACGGCCGAAACCGGCTAAGCCGTTGTTCGTGTTGTGAAAATTCGCGGCGCTTCGCGTATAATTCGCTTTTGCGCCCATAGGATTTGCCATGCGTCTGATCCAAAAAGCACTCACTTTCGATGACGTGCTCCTCGTTCCCGCCTTCTCCGACGTTCTCCCGCGCGACACCAGCCTCAAGACCAAGCTGACCCGCAACATCTCCCTGAACATGCCGCTCGTGTCCGCCGCGATGGACACGGTCACCGAAGGTCGCCTCGCGATCGCGATGGCGCAGCAGGGTGGCGTCGGTATCGTCCACAAGAACCTCACGCCGGCCGAACAGGCCCGCGAAGTCGCCAAGGTCAAGCGTTTCGAGTCGGGCGTCGTCCGCGACCCGATCACGGTGCCGCCGCAAATGAAGGTGCGCGACGTGATCGCGCTGTCGCGCCAGCATGGCATCTCGGGCTTCCCGGTCGTCGAAGGCCCGCAGCTCGTCGGCATCGTCACGAACCGCGACCTGCGTTTCGAAACGCGCCTCGACGAGCCGGTCAAGTCGATCATGACGCCGCGCGAGCGTCTCGTCACGGTCAAGGAAGGCACGCCGCTCGCCGAAGCGAAGGCGCTGATGCACAGCCACCGCCTCGAGCGCGTGCTGGTCGTCAACGACGCGTTCGAACTGCGCGGCCTGATGACCGTCAAGGACATCACGAAGCAGACCGAACACCCGGACGCGTGCAAGGACGAACACGGCAAGCTGCGCGCAGGCGCGGCGGTCGGCGTCGGTCCCGACAACGAAGAACGCGTCGAGCTGCTGGTGCAGGCCGGCGTCGACGTGATCGTCGTCGATACCGCGCACGGTCACAGCAAGGGCGTGCTCGAGCGCGTGCGCTGGGTCAAGCAGAACTTCCCGCACGTCGAGGTGATCGGCGGCAACATCGCGACGGCCGCCGCCGCGAAGGCGCTCGTCGAATACGGCGCGGACGCGGTCAAGGTCGGGATCGGCCCGGGCTCGATCTGCACGACGCGGATCGTCGCGGGTGTCGGCGTGCCGCAGATCAGCGCGATCGCGAACGTGTCGGAAGCGCTGAAGGGCACCGGCGTGCCGTGCATCGCCGACGGCGGCGTGCGTTTCTCGGGCGACGTGTCGAAGGCTCTCGCGGCCGGCGCGAACGCGGTAATGATGGGCAGCATGTTCGCGGGCACCGAAGAAGCGCCGGGCGACGTGTTCTTGTACCAGGGCCGCCAGTACAAGTCGTACCGCGGCATGGGCTCGGTCGGTGCGATGAAGGACGGCGCGGCAGACCGCTACTTCCAGGACAACTCGGCGAACATCGACAAGCTCGTGCCGGAAGGCATCGAAGGCCGCGTCGCGTACAAGGGTTCGGTCAACGCGATCCTGTTCCAGCTGGTCGGCGGCGTGCGCGCGAGCATGGGCTACTGCGGTTGCAAGACGATCGACGAGCTGCACGAGAAGGCCGAATTCGTCCAGATCACCGCGGCGGGCATGCGCGAGTCGCACGTGCACGACGTGCAGATCACGAAGGAAGCGCCGAACTACCACGTGGACTGATCGCCGATGAAACCGCTGCTGCGAGCCGTGCTGATCGTCGATGCCGTGCTGCTGCTGGCGTTCGGCGTGCTGTTCGTGCTGACGCCCTGGCAGGCGCTGTTCAACGCGCTGCAACTGGCGAACATCCAGCCGGCGATGCTCGGTCAGGCATTCGGCATCGCGCTGCTCGGGCTCGCGTGGCTCGCGTTTCATGCGGCGTTCAACGGCGACCTCACGGCGCCCGTCGCACGGGCGGTCGGCCATGTGAACTGGCTGATCGGCGTGCTGACGGTCGTGTGGTCGATCGGCACCGGCAGCGGTCCCGCGCTCGCGGCCGCCGGCCGGGTGCTGTCGGCGGTGGCCGGGGTCGCGCTGATCGTGCTCGGTCTCGGCGGCGTGCGGCTCGCATCGGCCGTGCGGCGGCGCGAAAGGGCCGACCGGGCGCAGGCGCTCGAGGGCCGGGACGCGAAGCGTCCGGTCGAACCGGCGCCGGCCTCCGCCGTGCCGCCGCGGGTCGAGCCGGTCGTCAGCCGTCCGGTGGCGCCTGCTGCGCCGGCCGCGGCTACGCCGTCGGCCGCATCCGACCGCGCGTCAGGCAGCGTCGCATTCGACGCGCGTCCGCCGTCGCAGGATTGACCGGCGATGCGTCGCGCGAGCCGCCTGCCGCCCGACGCCGCTGTCCATGTTTTTGACGCAGCGCTTCACGCGCTGCTTTTCTTATTCTCTTCATCCCGTCCGCAGCCATGCACGACAAAATCCTGATTCTCGACTTCGGTTCGCAAGTCACCCAACTGATCGCGCGCCGCGTGCGCGAAGCGCACGTCTACTGCGAAATCCATCCGAACGACGTGTCCGACGACTTCGTCCGCGAGTTCGCGCCGAAGGCGGTGATCCTGTCGGGCAGCCACGCGAGCACGTACGAAGACCACCAGCTGCGCGCGCCGCAGGCCGTGTGGGATCTCGGCGTGCCGGTGCTCGGCATCTGCTATGGCATGCAGACGATGGCCGTGCAGCTCGGCGGCAAGGTCGAGTGGAGCGACCATCGCGAATTCGGCTACGCGGAAATGCGTGCGCACGGCCATACGCGCCTGCTCGACGGCATCGAGGATTTCACGACGGCCGAAGGCCACGGGATGCTGAAGGTGTGGATGAGCCACGGCGACAAGGTGGCCGAGCTGCCGCCGGGCTTCGCGCTGATGGCGTCGACGCCGAGCTGCCCGATCGCCGGCATGGCCGACGAGGCGCGCGGCTACTACGCGGTGCAGTTCCACCCGGAAGTCACGCACACGGTGAAGGGCCGCCAGATCATCGAACGCTTCGTGCTGCAGATCGCCGGCGCGAAGCCCGACTGGATCATGAAGAACCACATCGAGGAAGCCGTCGCGAAGATCCGCGAGCAGGTCGGTGACGAGGAAGTGATTCTCGGCCTGTCGGGCGGCGTCGATTCGAGCGTCGCGGCCGCGCTGATCCATCGCGCGATCGGCGATCAGCTGACCTGCGTGTTCGTCGATCACGGCCTGCTGCGCCTGAACGAAGGCAAGATGGTGCTCGACATGTTCGAGGGCCGCCTGCACGCGAAGGTCGTGCACGTGGATGCGTCCGACCAGTTCCTCGGCCATCTGGCCGGCGTGACCGACCCGGAAGCGAAGCGCAAGATCATCGGCCGCGAGTTCGTCGAGGTGTTCCAGGCCGAAGCGCAGAAGCTGTCGAAGGCGAAGTGGCTCGCGCAGGGCACGATCTACCCGGACGTGGTCGAATCGGGCGGCACGAAGACGAAGAAGGCGACGACGATCAAGAGCCACCACAACGTCGGCGGCCTGCCGGAGACGCTCGGCCTGAAGCTGCTCGAGCCGCTGCGCGACCTGTTCAAGGACGAAGTGCGCGAACTGGGCGTCGCGCTCGGCCTGCCGCCGGAGATGGTGTACCGCCATCCGTTCCCGGGCCCGGGCCTCGGCGTGCGGATTCTCGGCGAAGTGAAGCGCGAGTACGCGGACCTGCTGCGCCGCGCGGACGCGATCTTCATCGAGGAACTGCGCAACACGACCGCGACCGCGCAGGATGCGGCGGCCGGCCTGTGCGGCGAGGCCGACGTCGGCAAGAGCTGGTACGACCTGACGAGCCAGGCGTTCGCGGTGTTCCTGCCGGTCAAGTCGGTCGGCGTGATGGGCGATGGGCGGACGTACGACTACGTGACGTCGCTGCGCGCGGTGCAGACGACCGACTTCATGACTGCGCATTGGGCGCACCTGCCGTATGCGCTGCTTGGTCGCGCGTCGAACCGGATCATCAACGAAGTGCGCGGGATCAACCGAGTCGTGTACGACATCTCGGGCAAGCCGCCGGCGACGATCGAGTGGGAGTGAGTTGACGTCCTTCGGGAACTAGCGCCAGCCATCGAAAAACTGCGGTGACGAAGCAATGTGTTGCGGCAGCTATCGATGGCGGCCGGCGTCCGGCGGAACAGGCTGGCGTCGGACGAGACAAGTGGCGGGTGAGCGCCGGGCCAGCCGACCCGGCGCTCACCGAGCGTCGCGATAGTGGTCCCTGATGAATACCGGAAGATCATTTGACGGCGGCGCAAAAGGCACCTGATACATCATGTCGCCGACAAAGCCGCGATGATAGGTCGCGTGATTGACGACATGCAGCACGATCTGCTCGCGGGTCATGACGCCTTCTCCTCCACCCACGAACTCGAAACGAATGGCTGTCGCGAGATCCTCGTCCGACCAGCTGTCGACAAGCTCGACGTACCAGCGGTCCATTTCCTGAACCGCGTTCCAGAGATCGGAAACTGCAGGCGTATGGTCGGTGTTGCGCGAGGTGTAGGTGTGTTTCTTTCCTTGCAGATGATGTCTGAAAATGTCGTCGACTACATAGACATGATTCAAGGTATGCACCATGTTTCCGAACCGCGTCGGTCTCTGCCGAAGGGCTTCGCCAGCCGGCAGGTCCATCACGCTCTTGAACGTCAGTCCGTTCGCCCAGGACTTGTAGCGCACCAGCATGCTCAAGGTGTCTGCTGCCGAGGCGGGCGGTGTGATGCGATCGGTGGTTCCGGATGGCGCAATCGGGTTCTGCGGGAGGGCAGACATGCTGAAACTCCTTGCGTGGTTTCGAACGTCGGAACAATGCTCGGGTTGATCCGGTGTCGTCGCGCCACACCGGTAGCAGTCCTGCGCGCAAGCTGCTCGGCGTATGGCGCGACCCGGACGGGCGTCACGTGCGCCCGCCCGAACATCAGGTTGCCGCTTTGTCGTTTGCCTGTTCACAGGCCTTGTAGCCGGCCCTCGACATGCGTGCGCGTCCTGCCGCCGACCCAGATCTGACCAGCCGCGTCGCGGGTCAAATGAATGCGGCCATGGCGGCCGACGCGTGTCCCCTGGGCGGCGACATAGTCGTCCTCGACCACACCCGTCGCGAACAGCCACTGCGCCATTGAAGCATTGAGGCTGCCGGTGACCGGATCTTCGACGATAGCACCCAGATGGTCGCTGAAGAACGCGCGAACCTCGAAGGCGGCATCGCCGCCCGTTGCATGAGGGCCGATCACACCGACATCGATCCGGCCGGGCCAACTGCGGAGCGGATCGAGCGCAAGCACCGCCTCTGCCGATACCAGCCTGATGCCCAGCCATCCGGGGCCGTTGTCGATCCAGGCGGCATCCAGGATATCGCCGGATTCGATCCCCAGCAGTCGCCGAGCCTGGTCCAATTCATCCTGGGTCGGCGCGCCGGAGCGGATCAGCGGCGGGGCGGCGAACGAAAGCCGCTCGTGATCGAGTCGGATCGGAACCAGCCCGGCTCCGCATTCCTGGACGATTTCCGCTGCGCGCTTCGGCACGCGGCCTGCCGAGAGCCACGCATGGCAACTGCCGAGCGTCGGGTGCCCGGCAAAAGGCATCTCCCTGTCCAGCGTGAAGATCCTGACCCGGTAGTCCGCCTCGGGATGCGTGGGCGGCAACAGAAACGCGGTCTCGGACAGGTTGAACCACCGCGTCAGCCGCTGCATGTCATCCGTTGCCAGGGCGTCGGCACCGATGACGACCGCCAGCGGATTGCCCGAAAGCGGCCCGGCGCCGAAGACGTCGACCATATGGATCGCAAGGCTCATGACATCGCTCTTTCAATTCAGATCAGTTCGTGACGGCGCCGGCGAGCCCGGATATCAACGTTGCCAGGCAAGCAGGTTGACTCCCGCAACGGCGAACACCGCGGATAGCGTGCCTTCAATCCAGCGCCGGAGGCGGGCATACACGGCGATCATCCGAGCGGTCGAGAAGAGGATCGCATAACCGCCAAACACGATGACCCCGAGGAGCGCGCAACCACCGATGATCGCCGGCAAGGTGCCGCCGGAGGCGTGTTCCTGAAGCCCAAGGGACATGATGGCCATCCAGGCCAGAACCGCCTTCGGGTTTCCGATATGCATGAGAATGCCCTGACGGTAGAGCCGCCGATAGCGAGGTGTCGAGCGTCCGGGCTCCATCTTCGCGAAGCCGGGGCCCGGTTTCAGCGCCGACCTGCCCGTGCGGAACGCCAGGTAGAGCAGATAGACAGCGCCCACCATCTTGATCACGACGAGTGCCTCGGCATAGGCCGCCAGCACGGCGGAAACGCCGGTCGCCGCCAGGATCGCCCAGAAGAGCGAGCCCGTGATGACGCCGGCGGCCAGCACGAGGGCCGGCAGACGGCCGTCACGCATCGCTGTTGCCATGATTGCCATGTTGCTCGGCCCGGGGCTGGCGGTGGCGACGAGATAGGTGCCGTAGACGAGTGCGATCTGACTGGCGATCATTCGAGTTTCTCCAGAGAGGCGAGTGTCTCCAGCGTCATGGCTGGAGATCCCCGCGATGAACGATATGGACCTTGTTCCCGTCAGGGTCGCGCAGATACGCGCCGTAGTAGCCGTCACCGTAGCGGGGGCGTAACCCGGGCGCACCGTTGTCCGTCCCGCCGTGCTCGAGACCCTTCGCGTAGGCCGTGTTCACGACTTCCTGCGACGGGGCGAGAAAGGCGACCATGCTGCCGTTGCCGATGCTCGCCGGCTCGCCATCGTAAGGAAGGTAGACATAGAAGCGCGGCAGCGGCGTTTGACCGGCTACCCAGCACAGGGCCGGCGGCCCGCCATCGGACGTGACGACGCGACGCTTCAGTCCGAGCGGAGCGAGCACCGCGTCATAGAAACGGCCTGCCCGCCCAAGATCACGCGCGCCAACGGTTACATGGCTGAACATTCGACTCTCCCCGCGCCCGTCATGGCGATCAGGCGCCTCCAGAAATGCATGACTTCATCCGATCACATCGCGCATGTTACGCTTGTTGTTTTCATAAATAGTGTCACGTGACACTAATATCTGGGCGGCGAACATGCTCCTGCGATCCCCCTGGTCACCACGGCTGGCCGACATCGATGCGAATACCGCCGAGCGGTTGGTGCTCGCCCTGGCCGACGACATCGTCGAAGGGCGGCTGACGGGAGGCGACCGACTGCCCGCTCATCGCGATCTCGCGTTGAAACTGGGGATCGGGCTTGGCACGGTGACGAAGGCCTATGCCGCGCTTGAACGGCGAGGCCTGACGCGCAGCATCAAGGGGCGGGGAACCTTCGTGGCGATCCGCCAGGCGCACCATGATCGCCAGATCGACCTTTCGTCCAATGTGCCGCCGGCCATGCTCGACGCGCGCTTGCTGGCGCGAACACTGACGGGGATCGCACGCAAGATCGATGCGGACCATCTCAATCTCTATGCGCCGGCCGCCGGGCATATGGAGCACCGACGTGTGCTGGCCCGCTGGCTCGAAACGCTGGGCCTGATGGTGGAACCGTCGCATCTGGTGCTCACGAGCGGCGCGCGCCAGGCGCTGTCATTGGCCTTCGATCTTGCGTGCGGCTCGCAAGGGCTGCTTCTGACCGAGCGGATCACCTATCCGGGCGCGATCGCGCTGGCTCGGCGCAACGGATATCGGATGCGAGGCGTCGAGACCGACGCGCAAGGGATGGCGCCGGAGGCACTGGCGGACGCACTCGACGGCGCCGCATCGACCGGCAACCAGGCGGTCTATCTCACACCGACGCTGCACAATCCGACCACCGCGACGATGAGCACGGAACGCAGGCAGGCCATCGTGGATATTTGCCGCCGGGCGGGCGCGTGGATCATCGAGGACGGCGTCTATGCGCCGGCCGAGCCGGCTTCGCCACCGCTTGCGGCGTTGGCGCCCGAGATCACCTTTCATGTGAACGGGCTGTCCAAATCGCTTGGCCCCGGTTTGCAGATCGGCGTGCTCGCACTGCCGGCCGGATTCGACGACGCCGCGGAAGACGCGCTGCGGGACCTGCCGATGGCGCCGTCGCCGCTCTCTTGCGCAGTGATCGAGGAATGGCTGGCCACCGACGTCATCTCATCGATCCAGCGGGACCTGCACCATGAGGCGCGGCGTCGATCCAGTCTGGCCATCGCGCTGCTCGGCGCGGGCGAACTGGTCTCGCATCCCGGCGCCTACAACGCGTGGCTGCCGATGGAGCGCGACGCCGCCATTCGTTTCGCCTCCGTTGCCGCGGCGATGCGTATCAAGTTGACCCCTCCGGAATCCATGATGGTGAACCCGGAAGATCAGGCGAGCGGGATTCGACTTTGCCTCGGCGGGCCGTCGTTCGACGATCTGACGGAAGCGCTGACACTGCTGGCCGGGCTGCTGAAGCAGCGCGCCTGACGTTGCCGGGCGGACCAGAAACGGCTTGGATGTTGCCAAGCCGTTTTGCGTTTATGCACGGCGTGAATTCGTCATGCGTGCGCGCGTACGAGCGACCGCAGATACATCGGCACCTTCGCCTTGGTCGTCGCCTGAACACGCGACATCAGCGCGTGATCGATCCGATCCAGCCCGTAAGTCCGCGCAATATCCTGCTGCAACCGGCACCACAGATGGCCGGCCATTTCGGCATCGACCATCGCCCGGTGCGCGCGGCCCGTCTGCGGCAGCCGCAGCATCTCGGCCAGGCTCGACAGGCGGTGACTCCGCGCGTCGGGGTAGATCCGTCTGGCCACCAGCATCGTGCACGCAAACGCATGGTCGGCCGACATGCCGAGCAGCCCGAGTTCCGACTGCCAGAAGCGTTTGTCGAAACCGGCGTTGTGGGCCACGACCGCATGCTTGCCGACGAACGCCGCCGCTTCCTTCATGACTTCGGACACGGGCGGCGCCGCCGCGATCATGTCGTTCGTGATGCCGGTGAGCGCAACGACATCGGACGGGATGCGGCGGCCGGCATTCATCAAGCTCTGGAAGCGGTCGACGACTTGTCCATCGCGCAGCAGGATGACGGCAATTTCGGTTGCACGGTCGCCCAGATTCGGCGACAGCCCGGTTGTTTCGAAGTCCAGTACCGCGACGGTTTGCATGGTTGAATTCGGGTGCGTCATCAGAGGGTGTCGAGTGTGGCCGAGAGGGTAGCATCTTCGGGCGCGCGGACGGTGGAATCATCGAGCGGCGAGCGGCCCGGCTGCCGATTGACGATAATGAAAATCTCGCTCCATGCTTGCCGGACATGCTGCCGTGATTCAACTGACGCTACCCGGATTCGATGCGCCGCCGCCGGTTCCCGTGCACCGCTTCTTTTTCGCCGTGATGCCGGATCCGGCCACGGCGATGCGCATTGCCGGCATAGCCGAGCGTTTTCGGTTGGAGAAGGAAAGCGTGCTGCGCACCGAGCGTCTGCATATCACGCTGGGTTCTTTGGGCGACTTCGCCTATGTGCCGGGCGCTACCCTTGCGCGGGCGCGTGCGGTGGCGGGCCGCATGAACGTGCCGTCGTTCTCCGTGGCGTTCGACAAGGTCGTCAGCTTCAACGGGCGGCCCGGCCGTCAGCCGCTGGTGCTGATGGGGAAGGCCGGTCTGGAAGGCTTGATCGATTTTCGGCGGCAGTTGCGAGACGCGTTGAAACGGGCAGGTGTGCCTGTTTTTCCCTCGGGTTTCACTCCGCACGTGACGCTGCTGTATGGCGCACAGAGGCCCGATGAGTACAGGATCGAGCCGATTACGTGGGCCGTGTCCGAGTTCGTCCTGATCGACAGTTGGCTCAACAGGACGCACTACGACGTGTTGGGGCGCTGGCCGCTGACGACCGGCAGCCTGTCGGGATGATTGTCAGTCCCGCTCGCCACCGCGATAACCCGGCGCTCGGCAGGTAGCCGGCGCCGCGATGGATGGAACGTGTAGCGGTGCGGCGCAAGCGACAGCGATGTGTCAGGCGGATGGCGGACGCGCGTTACCCAGCTCCGCCGCCCGCTCGATTGCCCGTCGCGCGACGTCGCGCACGCCTGCGCTCATCGGCAAATCGTCGCGGTCGAGTTCGTCGATGCCGAACCAGCGCGCGTCCAGCGCATCGTCGCCGGCGGCCGGCGTGCCGCGCAGCCATCGGCACAGCACCGCGACCATGACGAAATGCTGGCGCACGGCGCCGTGCGCATCGTAATCGAACGCGTCCAGCGCGGTAAAGGTGTCGAGCGCCTCGACGTCGACCGTCGTTTCTTCCGCGATCTCGCGCACGACCGCATCCGCGAGCGGCTCGCCCGGTTCGATCTTGCCGCCAGGAAAGCCCCAGCAGCCCGCATCGGGCGGATTCGCGCGGCGCACCAGCAGCACGTCGCGCTCGCGCAGCACGATGCCGATTACGGCGGGAACGGGGCGCACGGGCGCGGCGGTGCGGGTTGCGGACACAGCCGCGCCTACGGGCCGGTGCGGACGAACGCGCGAGCTTGCAAGCGGCTCATCGCGCGTCTCCGGTGCGCCGCTCGATCGCACGAATCACGGCGACCATGTCGTCCGCGCCGTGTC
Organism: Burkholderia sp. BCC0044; assembly: GCF_902832955.1. Lineage (NCBI taxonomy): Bacteria > Pseudomonadati > Pseudomonadota > Betaproteobacteria > Burkholderiales > Burkholderiaceae > Burkholderia > Burkholderia sp. BCC0044. The sequence continues at coordinate 267,061 of NZ_CADFDO010000001.1, forward strand.
CGGCCTGCTCGGTTTCCGCGTAAAGCGCATGGCAGATGTCGAGCAGCGGCGACGCGATGCCGATGCCGCGCGCGGATTCCGCGACGAGGCGCGCATTCTTCAGCACGTCGGTGATCGCGGCCTGCACCGAGAAATCTTCCGCGACGAGCTTGCCGAGCTTCACGCGCGATACGTCGCTGGCCATCGGGCCGGCATTCAGCACGTCGGCGAAGCGCGCGAGATCGATACCGTGACGTTGCGCGAAATGCGTGGCTTCGGTGAGACCGGTGACCATCGTGATCAGGAACAGGTTGACGGCGAGCTTCATCGTCAGTGCCGACGGCACGTCGCCGCACACGAAGCTGTCGCGGCACAGCGGCTTCACGAGCGGGCGGACGGCATCGACGTCGTCCGGCGCGCCGGCCAGCATCACGACGAGTTGACCGGCTTCGGCCGGCTTGCGCGAGCCCGATACCGGCGCCTCGACGTAGCGGCCCGATGCGGCGGCGATGTCGTCGGCGAGCGCGCGCGAGTATTCGGGCGCATTCGTGCCCATGTTGACGATCGTGTGTCCGCCGACCCGGACGACAAAAGCGGGCGTGCCGCGGGCAAGGGTGACGTCGATTGCCGCGTCGTTCGCGAGCATCAGGATCACGGTGCGGCAGGACGCGAATACGTCGTCGACGTTTTCGGCCACGCGTGCGCCGGCGTCGCGCAGCGCATCGTCGCTGCCGTGCGAACGGCTCCACACGACGAGCGGCGTGCCGGCCCGCGCGAGATTGAGCGCCATCGGCGTGCCCATCACGCCGAGACCGATGAATCCGACTGCGGTTTGCATGGTGCTGCTCCCACGGTAGGTGGCGACGATCGTGGGCGTCAGTATCGCAGCGTTTTCGCACGCCTGCCATGTGGCCCGCGCGAGCGCGCAAGCCGCGTCGTCGTCGCTACGCGATCTCCGCCAGATACGGCCACGGATAAATACCGCGTGCATGGCCGTCGCCGAACAGGAAGCGGACGCCGTAGCCGAGCGCCTCCACGCCGTCCAGCGTCAGCCCTGGACGCGCGTCGATATGGCCGCCATCGAACCGGATCTTTCGGCATTCGGCGCACGGGCAATCGCTGCGCAACCGCGCATAGCCGATGCGCTGCGTGGCGCCGTCGGGCCAGCGCAGCGTCAGTGCGTGCGCCGGGTGATCGAGTGCGATTTCGGTCGGCGCGATCATCGCGCTGCCTCGCCGATCTGCCCGATCGCGATCCGCACGGCCTTGCGGACTTCGGGGTCGCGATCGTCGAGTGCGTCGTGCAGCGCGGGCAGCGTCGTCGGGTCGCGGAATTCGCCGAGCGCGAGCGCGGCTTCCTTGCGCAGATTGCTGATCGCATGCGAGAGCAGCGCGACGACGGCCGAGGCGGCGGCCGCATCGCGCAATTGGCCGAGCGCGCGGACGGCACGCACGCGCACTTGCCAGTAGTCGTCGTCGAGCGCGGCGACGAGCGGGTCCCGCGCCGCGGCGAGGCGCAGCTTGCCGAGCGTGGCAGCCGCTTCCTCGCGCACCTGCCATTCGGCGTCACGCAGCGCCGCGAGCAACGCGGTGACGACGGCGGTGTCGCCGGCCGCCGCAAACCCGATTGCGCCGACTGCGGCGCGCCGGGCGTCCGCGTCGGTGTCCGTGGTCGCGACGCGGGCGAGCGGCGGCAGCGCGCGGGCATCCTTGAGCCAGCCGAGCACGACGACGGCCTCGGCACGTACGGCAGCGGCGCTCGCGTCGAGCGCGCGCAGCGCGGGTGCGAACGCGTCGGGGTCGCGCAACTCGCGCAAGCCGCGCAGCACGGCGGCGCGCACGAACGGCTCGGGCCGGTCGGCCCAGCGGCACAGCACGGCGCCCGATGCCGGGTCCTTCAGCTCGGACAGGCTTTGCGCGGCCGTCGCGCGCACACCGTCGTCCGGATCGAGCAGTGCGTGGCACAGCGCGTCGACGACGTCGGGCTGCTCCCATGCGTCGAGCACGCGCGCGGCCTCGCTGCGCACGTCGGCCGACGGATCGTCGCGCAGCGCCGCGACGAACGACGGCACGAGTTCGGGCGCCTCGAGATCGGCGAGTTCGAGCAGCGCGATGCGGCGCACCGAGGCATCGGCTGCGGCGAGCCGCGCGACGAGCGCGGCATGATCGTCGTGATCGGCGTCCGGCACGCCGGGCAGCGGGAAAGCGGAGGAAGAAGCGGTCATGGAAGAAAGGTCGGTGCGGTGAATGGGCAGGCGCGCGCGCTCACGCGGCGTCGCGCAACAGCGCGAGACAGCGGCGCTTGATGTCGACGAACGCGGGCTCGGTCGTGCTGTCGTCGGTACGCGGCCGCGCGAGCGGCACGCGGATATCGGCGATGATGCGCGCGGGCCGCGGCGACAGCATCAGGATGCGGTCGCCGAGAAACAGCGCCTCCTCGATGTCGTGCGTGACGAACAGCACGGTCGTGCCGATGCGCGACCAGATGTCGAGCAGCAGCGTCTGCATCATCCGGCGCGTCTGCGCGTCGAGCGCGCCGAACGGCTCGTCCATCAGCAGCACGCGCGGCCGGTTGATCAGCACGCGGGCGATCTCGACGCGCTGCTGCATGCCGCCGGAAAGCTGTGCCGGGTAGTGCGCGCCGAAGCCGCCGAGCCCGACGAGTTCGAGCAGTTCGGCTGCTTCGCGGCGGCGTTCGCGCGCGGGCACGCCTTTCATCTTCAGGCCGAACGCGACGTTGTCGATCACGCGCTTCCACGGAAACAGCGTGTGCTGCTGGAACACGAGCCCGCGATCGGGATGCGGACGGTCGACTCGTTCGCCGTCGACGACGATCTCGCCGTGCGTCGCCGCGACGTGGCCGGCGAGCGCGCCGAGCAGCGTCGATTTTCCGCAGCCGGACGGCTCCAGCACGCAGACGAATTCGCCGGGCGCGATGTCGACGTCGAGCGCGTCGAGCGCCGCGAAGCGCGCATGCGGCGGGCCGAGTTCGATCGTCAGCGCGCGCACGCCGATGCGGCCGGGCGCGGGCGCGGCAAGGTCGGCGACGCTCATGGCCGGCCTCCGCGCGGTGCGTACCACGGCGTGAGCGCCGCGCCGATGCGCTTGACGAGCAGGCTGCTGCCCATCCCGAGCAGGCCGATCAGCGCCATGCCGACCACGATGTCCGGGTAGTTCTGCAACGTATAGGACGCCCACGTGAAATAGCCGAGCCCGTACTGGCCCGCGATCATCTCGGCCGTGACGAGGCAGAACCACGCGGTGCCCATTCCGATCGACAGGCCCGTGAAGATCGACGGCGCGGCGCCGGGCAGGATCACTTCCACATAGAGCGCGAGGCCGCGCGTGCCGAGGCTGCGCGCGGTCGCGACGAGCCGCGGGTCGACGGCTTCCGCGCCGTGCACGGTATTGAGCAGGATCGGAAACAGCGCGCCGACGAACGTGATGAACATCATGCTCAGCTCGGACGACGGAAACATCAGGATCGCGAGCGGAATCCACGCGACGGCCGGAATCGGCCGCAGCATCTCGAGCGGCGGCAGCAGCGTGTCTTCGAGCGCGCGATAGCGGCCGATCGCGAGCCCGAGGCCGACGCCGGCGACCGCCGCCGCGACGAAGCCGGCCAGCACGCGCGTGATGCTTGCGAACAGGTGCATCGGCAGCTTCGGCGATTGCAGGAACGCTGCCAGCGCGGGGCCGACGTCGGTCGGCGCGGGCACGTTCGCGAACGTGACGATGCCGAGCGACAGCCGCCAGTGGACGGCCGCCTGCCACAGCGCGATGCAGGCGGCGAGCGACGCGATTCGCCATGCGCGGCGGCGCATCGGTGTCGGGCGGCGGCGCGCGCCCGGATGCGGCGAGCGGGCGTCGCCGCTGCGCGGGGCGTCGGTGAGACGGCGTTTGACGAGGTCGAGGGTGGCAGCCATGCGGAAGTCCGGTGTCGACGAATGGAAAGAGGCGGGCGTGCGGCGCTCAGCGCGCGGCGAGCGCCTGCGCGGTGACGGTTTTCGCGGCCGCGTAGTCGACCACCGCGCCCGATACCTGCTGCGCATACGCGTCGGCGCCAGACTTCAGCAGGAACGCGGTGAGCACGCCGTGCGTGTCCTTCACGTACCACGCCTGGTCGGCGAACAGCTTCAGGCCGCTCGCATGGTCGTGCACGAACACCGCGCGCACCTTCGCGGACGGGCCGAGCTTGCCGAGCGCCACGAACGCGGCGGTCGGGCTCGCGTAGTTGCGTACCGGTTCGTCGTTGGCGAGCCAGAGTTGCGCGACGTCGTTGAAATCGCGGATCGGCTTGCCGGTCGACGCATCGTTCGCGACGAGCGGCTGCTTGCCGTAGTGTTTCAGCGCCGCGTCGTAATCGAGCCCGGACGCCTTGAACGCCGCGCGGATATAGCGATCGTCGACGAACGTCGCGGGGTCGGGCGCGGTGTCGGTCTTCTTCAGCAGCGTCAGCGTATCGATCGCCGTCGCGACCGCCTGCCGGTATTCGGGCTTCCACGTCAGGTCGCGGGTCTGGATGCCGAGCGGCCCGTGATACAGGTAGTCGACCGGCGCCTCGATGCCGGTGACCTTCTCGATCAGCAGGCTGTATTTTTCCGGGTTCTGCGCGAGCAGGCGGTTCGCTTCGATCGCGGCGCGCAGATAGGCGACGACGATTTCTGGATAGCGCTGCGCGTAGTCCGCGTCGACGAGCGCGCCGTGGAAGGTCGGCGCATGGGTTTGCGCGCCGTCGTAGATCTTGCGCGCGATGCCGCGGTACGGGAACAGGTCGGCGAACGGCACGAAGTCCGCATGCGCGTCGATCTTGCTCGCCTTCAGCGCGCTGCCGGCCACTTCCGGCGCCTGCGTGACGATGTTCACGTCGGTGTCGGGGTTCCAGCCCTGCGCCTTGATCGCACGCAGCAGCATCCCGTGCGCGGTCGACGCGAACGGCACCGAGATCGTCTTGCCCTTGAGGTCGGCAAGCGAGCGCACCGTCGAATTCGACGGCACGACGATCCCGTTGCCGCTGCCGTCGATGCTGCCGTCGAGCACGGTGATGAACACGCTCTTGCGGCCGGCCTTGCGGAACGCCGCGCCGTTCAGCGCGCCGGGGAAATCGGCCATCGCGCCGAAGTCGAGCTTGCCGGCGACCATCTCGTTGGTCAGCGGCGCGCCGGACGTGAAATCCTTCCACTGCACGTCGTACTTTACGTCCTGGTACTTGCCGGTGCGCGGCAGGTACTTGTCGAGCAGATGCAGTTCGCGAATCAGCAGGCCGCCGGTCGCGCAGTTGATCGTCGTGTCCTGCGTGCCGATCGCGACGCGGATCGTCTCCGCATGCGCGAAACCGGTGGCCGCGACCGCGATCGACGCGGCGAGCAGGCGAAACATCCGTAGCGTTGTTTTCATGTGTGGTGGTCCGGTAGTGGGAGAGCGGCGCGCCGTGTCAGCGCAGCAGGTAAGGGATGTCGACCTTGACCGCGCCGGTCGGGCAGTCGCGTTCGCACGGCATGCAGTACCAGCATTCGTCGAACTGCATGTAGGCCTTGCCCTTGGTGACGTCGATCGCGAGCAGGTCGAGCGGGCACACGTCGACGCACACGGTGCAGCCCTTGTCGGCGATGCACAGCGACTCGTCGATCGTCACGGGCGCGCTGCTGCGCTGGAAGATGTCGTGCGGGGTATGGGGCATGGCAAGGTTCCTCAAAGGGCGGCCGCGAGCGCGGCCGGTTCGCGGATGCGCAACTGCGCATAGGCGCCGCGTTCGTCGTCGGCAAGCGGCACGACGTAGGGTTCGACCGGCCGCTTCTCGCTGCGCATCGCGCCCGCGGCGTCCTTGCGCAGCCAGGTGTGGCAGAACCATTCGGCGTCGTCGCGGTGCGGAAAATCGACGCGATGGTGGTACAGCCCCCAGCGGCTCTCGGTGCGGAACAGCGACGCGCGCGCGGCCATTTCGGCGCAATCGCGGATCGCGCGCACTTCGGCCGCGCGCATCAGTTCGTGCGGGTTGTTGGCCTTGATTTCTTCGATATCCTCAATAATTCCGTCAAAACGTTGCAGCCCGATTTCCATCTTGCGCGTCACCTTCGGCGGTTGCAGGTAGTCGTTCACCATCCGGCGCAGCTTGTACTCGACCTGCGCCGGCGCGAGGCCGCGCTCGCGCAGCAGCGGCGCGAGCGCGCGGGTGCGCTCGGCATCGACCTGTTGGTCGTCCACCGGCGCGTGTTCTCGGCCGGCCACGTAGTCGGCCGCGTTTTGCCCGGCGAACCAGCCGTACGTGAATGCGCCGAGCATGTAGTTGTGTGGGACGGCCGCCATGTCGCCGGCCGCGTAAAGCCCCGGCACGGTCGTCTCCGCGCGTGCATTCACGTACACGCCCGAAGCGCTGTGGCCGCTGCAGAAGCCGATCTCGGAGATGTGCATCTCGACCATCTGGCTGCGGTAGTCGGTGCCGCGCCCCGCATGGAAACGGCCGCGGCTCGGCCGTTCGTTCGTATGCAGGATCTGCTCGATGGTCCGGATCGTTTCTTCCGCGAGATGGTCGAGCTTCAGGAACACGGGGCCGTTGCCGCTCTGCAGTTCCTGGTAGAACTCCCACATCATCTGGCCGCTCCAGTAGTCGCATTCGATGAAGCGTTCGCCCTTGCCGTTCGCGGTGAAGCCGCCCAGCGGCCCCGTCACGTACGCGCAGGCCGGGCCGTTGTAATCCTTGATCAGCGGGTTGATCTGGAAGCATTCGAGGTTCGCGAGCGCGGCGCCCGCGTGATAGGCCATCGCGTAGCCGTCGCCCGCGTTGGTCGGGTTCTCGTACGTGCCCATCAGGTAGCCCGACGCCGGCAGGCCGAGGCGGCCGGCCGCGCCGCAGCAGAGGATCACGGCCTTCGCACGGATCACGTGGAAGTCGGCGGTGCGGCAGTCGAAGCCGAGCACGCCGCTTGCGCGGCCGTGCGCGTCGGTCAGCACGCGCGTCGCGACGATCCGGTTGGTGATCGCGATGCGTGCGCGCTTCAGTTGCCGGTACAGCACCTTCTTGATGTCGTGCCCCTCCGGCATCGGCAGCACGTACGAGCCCATGTGGTGGACCTTCTTCACCGCGTAGTCGCCGGTGCCGTCCTTCTCGAACTTCACCCCCCAGCGGTCGAGCTGCTCGATGGTGGCGAAGCTGTGCGTCGCATACGCGTACACGGCTTCCTGGTCGACGATCCCGTCATTGGCGATCGTGATCTCGCGCGTGTACTGCTCGGGCGTCGCATGACCGGGGATCACCGCGTTGTTCAGGCCGTCCATTCCCATCGAGATCGCGCCGCTGCGTTTCACGTTGGCCTTCTCGAGCAGCAGCACGCGCAGCGACGGATCGCGCTCCTTCGCCTTGATGGCCGCCATCGGGCCGGCCGTGCCGCCGCCGACCACGACGATGTCGTATTCGTGCACTTGGGTATTCATCGCGGGTTCCTTGCAGGTTTGCGCGCCTTCTGCCGGTCGACGCGCAACCGGTACTGGAAGGCGTCGCCGCGGAAGTAGAGGTATTCGTAGTCGATCGGCGCCCCCGACGCATCGTGCGTGAGGCGCTCGATGCGCAGCACGGGGCTGCTTTCCTCGACGTGCAGCGCGTCGACGATTTCGTCGTCGGCGAGGATCGCGTCGATCGACACGTCGGCGTGGCCGAGCGGGATCCCGCAGTCGTTCTCGAGGATCAGGAAGATGTCGCGGGTCGCGAGATCGGCGCCGGCGAGACGCTTGCCGAGCGCCTCGGGCACCCAGGTCTGTTCGAGCGACACGGGTTCGCGGTTCAGCAGCCGCACGCGATGGATCTCGACGAGCGGCGCGCCTTCCGGCACGTTCAGCTTCGTCGCGAGATGGCGATCGGCCTTCACGGTGCGCAGGCTGCGCAACTGGTTGACGATCTCGTAGCCCATCGACGACATCGCCTCGGCGAACCCTTGCAGCGACGTCACGTTCTGGAACGCCTTCGGCTTCGACACGAACGTGCCCTTGCCGTGCAGCTTGAACAGCAGGCCTTCCTTCTGCAGGTCGCCGAGCGCCTGGCGCACCGTGATGCGGCTCACGTCGAACATCGCGCAGAGCTCGTGCTCGGACGGCATCCGGCTGTGCGGCGCATAGGTGCCGTCGAGAATGCGCGCGCGCAGCGTGTCCTTGATCTGCACGTAGAGCGGGGCCGCGGACAGCGGCACGACGTTGGGTGGGGTCATCGGTCAACTTGTTATGACAAGATGGGGCGAGTGTAGCCAGCGCAAGGGCGCGCCCCAACCAACGATTTCTGATTTCGAATTTCCCGTTGCGGAAAAGCGGGGCGACAGATGGCAGGCGGCGAGACGAGCGCATGATCCGACCCTTGCGAGCCGCGGGGAATCGCCGACAATAAAAAATCCCCGGCCCATGCGCCGCGCCTGTCGATTTCCCGATACGTCGCCCGTCGTATCGATATCGAGCGGGCAGCGCGCCGCGCCATGCGGCCGCCACCCGGTTTTCCGCGAACGGCGCAACGAACGAGGAGAGGCCACATGACACGCCACATGCCGGATTCACGATACCGCTGGGTGATCGTCGCCGCGGGCGGCCTGATGGGCTGCGTCGCGATCGGCGCGATGTTTTCGTTGCCGGTGTTCCTGCGGTCCATCGCACGCGATACGGGCTGGTCGATGACCGGCATTTCCGCCGCGATGACGCTCGGCTTCATCGCGATGGCGTTCGCGAGCATGGCGTGGGGCAGCCTGTCGGACCGCATCGGCACGCGCCCGGTCGTCGTCACGGGCGCCGTGCTGCTGTCGGCGAGCCTGGCGCTCGCGAGCCGCGCGCCGTCGCTGCTCGTGTTCCAGTTGACCTTCGGCCTGGCGGTCGGCGGCGCGACGGCCGCGATTTTCGCGCCGATGATGGCCTGCGTGACCGGCTGGTTCGACACGCACCGCAGCCTCGCGGTGTCGCTCGTGTCGGCCGGCATGGGGATGGCGCCGATGACGATGGCGCCGCTGGCCGCCTGGCTCGTGTCGGTGCGCGACTGGCGCACGTCGATGCTGCTGATCGCCGCGCTGGCGGCCGTCGTGATGATTCCGGTGTCGTTGCTGGTGCGCCGGGCGCCCGCGCTCGATCCCGAATCCGCGCACGCGGCGCCTGCGCCTGCGTCCGCCGGCGCGCCCGCCGCGATGTCGGTCGCGGAGGCGCTGCGCTCGCCGCAGTTCATGGTGCTCGTGCTGACCAACTTCTTCTGTTGCGCGACGCATTCGGGCCCGATCTTCCATACGGTCAGCTACGCGGTGACCTGCGGGATTCCGCTGATCGTCGCGGTGTCGATCTACAGCGTCGAAGGGCTCGCGGGCATGGGCGGCCGGATCGCGTTCGGGATCCTCGGCGACCGGCTCGGCGCGAAACGCATGCTGGTCGCGGGGCTGTTCGCGCAGGCGCTCGGCGCGCTCGGCTACTACTTCGTGCGCACGCTCGACGGTTTCTACGCGGTCGCGACGCTGTTCGGCTTCATCTACGCGGGCGTGATGCCGTTGTATTCGGTGCTCGCGCGCGAGAACTTCCCGCTGCGGATGATGGGCACCGTGATCGGCGGCAGCGCGATGGCCGGCAGCCTCGGGATGGCCGCGGGCCCGGTCGCCGGCGGGCTGATCGTCGATGCGTTCGGCAGCTACGGCTGGCTGTATCTCGGCTCGTTTGCGATCGGGCTCGGCGCGTTCCTGATCGCGACGATGTTCCGCCCGTTCGCGAAAGCGCGGCCGGAAACGGTGGCTGCGTAAGCGGGTACCGGGAGCGGAGCGACTCGTGTTTTCGCCGGGCAGGCAGGGGAGGCGCCCCATCGTCGTGGATAAAAAATGGGTCCGGATACTGCCGCCGTTTGCGGGCGTCCAACCGGCGCTCAGCCTGCTGCGGCGCAGCAGAGCGGCAACCGACGGCGATCGGCGCGCATGCGCTGCGATTCGGCCCCTAAAAATACAATATCGAGCATGTATTCGAAGGGCCTGTCATACCGGCGTCACCCTGCTAGAATTCGGCCTGCCGCATTGTTCCGATTGACTGATGAGATTGCTTGACGCCCTGGTCGAACAACGTATTGCCGCCGCCGCCGCGCGGGGCGAGTTCGACGATTTGCCGGGTACCGGCGCGCCGCAGGCGCTGGATGACGACCTGCTCGTGCCCGAGGAGGTGCGGGTGGCCAACCGTATCCTGAAGAACGCGGGCTTCGTGCCGCCGGCCGTCGAACAACTGCGCGCGCTGCGCAACCTGCACGACGAAGTGCAGGCGGTCAGCGACCGTGCCGCGCGCTGCCGGCTGCAGGCGAAGATCCTCGCGCTCGACATGGCGCTCGAATCGCTGCGCGGCGGCCCGATGGTGATGCCGCGCGATTACTGCCGGCGCATCGCGGAACGCCTGTGCGAGCGCGGGCTCGACGAAGCGCCCGCCGAAGCGGGGCCGATGTGACGTCCGACGCGCTGCACGACGCAGCACGCTCGGCAGCCGCCGCGGCCACTGACCCCGCCGCCGATTCTCCCGTTCCCGAACCCGCGCCCGTATCGGCGCGCGACCTGCATTTCATGCGTCTTGCACAAGCCGCCGCGGAAGAGGCGCGCGCGGCCGGCGAAGTGCCGGTCGGCGCGGTGCTCGTGCGCGGCGACGAGGTGATCGCCCGCGGCTTCAACCATCCGATCGGCGGGCACGACCCGTCCGCGCATGCCGAAATGGCCGCGCTGCGCATGGCCGCGCAGCATCTGCAGAATTACCGGATGCCCGGCTGCGAGCTGTACGTGACGCTCGAGCCGTGCCTGATGTGCGCAGGCGCGATCATGCATGCCCGCATCGCGCGGGTCGTCTATGGTGCGGCCGACCCGAAGACGGGCGCGTGCGGCAGCGTGATCGACGCATTCGCGAATCCGCAGCTCAACCACCACACCGAAGTGACGGGCGGCGTGCTCGCCGACGAGTGCGGCGCCGCGCTGAAGTCGTTCTTCGCCGAGCGCCGTCGCGCGCTGCGCGACGCGCGGCTTGCCCGCGACGCTGAAGCCGGCGCGTCATAGGCGCTTCCGCCGAGCCCGGCGTTCCGGGCGTGCACGGTTTTCGTGAACCGGACACGGTTCGGTCCCTCTAAGCAGGTTTGACGACCCCGACACCTTTCGCCATGTCCTTCCAGCCCGCCGCGTCCTACACCATCCGTCTGCTGGCGCCGTCCGGCTATCCGCACGATCCCGACGCGATCAACCGCGCGCTCGAGCGCCTCAGCACCGCGCAGCAGCGCATCGAGAACATCGAGGCGACGCAGCGGCGCTTCCAGCGCTTCGGCGGCACCGACGGCGAGCGGGCAGGCGACCTGAACCGCCTCGCCGATCCCGAGCGGCCGCTGCCGGACATCGCGCTCGCGGTGCGCGGCGGCTACGGCGCCGCGCGCATCCTGCACGGGCTCGACTATCGCGGGCTCGAACGCCGGCTGCGCGACCAGCCGGTCGCGCTCGTCGGTCACAGCGATTTCACGGCGATCCAGCTCGCGCTGTATGCGAAGGCGCGCATCACGACGTTCGGCGGCCCGATGCTGTCGGCCGACTTCGGCGCGGAAACGCCGAGCGACTTCACGATGCAGCATTTCTGGCAGACGCTGACGCAGCCGAGCACGACGATCGTCGCCGACGCGCCGCAGGTGCAGACGGCGAACGTGACGGGCACGCTGTGGGGCGGCAACCTCGCGATCCTCACGTCGCTGATCGGCACGCCGTACATGCCCGACATCGAAGGCGGCATCCTGTTCATCGAAGACGTCAACGAGCAGCCGTTCCGGATCGAGCGGATGATCTATCAACTGCACCTGTCGGGGTTGCTCGCACGCCAGCAGGCGCTCGTGCTTGGCCAGTTCACCGGCGCGCGGCCGTTCGAGTACGACAACGGCTACGACATGCAGGCGATGATCGACCAGATACGCGGGGTGGTCGGCATCCCGGTCGTCACGGGGCTCCAGTTCGGTCATGTGCCCGACCTGCTGACGCTGCCGTTCGGTGCACAGGCGCAACTGGTCGCGAATGCGCACGGGTTCCGGCTCACGTTGTCGGACTATCCGCATCTCGGCTGATGCCGGCGCGATCGATCGAAAGGCGGGGTTCCCGCCTTTTTCTTTAGGTATATACGCAACTAACGGTCCATCTTTTTCATCGACGCCCACACGATCTTCGCCCGGCCTTGCACCATTTTTGTCAACAAAATGGCGGACGGGTATACGACGAGAAGGGCGTCCGTCTTGCCCGTCAGGCTTGTATTGCATGGATTTCGTGCGCGTTGCACCGAATGGGGACACGCCGGCGCACGCCGATTGTGCGAAATCCCACAAAAGAATTGTTGACAATCTTTATGTCCACCCTAGGATGAGGACTATCACACGATGCAGACCATGAACGAGCCCGATTCCTCTCCGTCCGGTGCAGCCGGCCCCGAAGCGATCGCCGAGCGGATCCGCACCGCGATCCTCGAGCATCGGCTCGCGCCCGGCGCGAAGCTGACGGAGGCGCAGCTCTGCGACGTGTTCGGCGTGAAGCGCGGGACGATCCGCCAGGCGCTCGCGCAACTCGCGACCGACAAGCTGGTCGAGCTCGAGCCGAACCGCGGCGCGTTCGTCGCGAGCCCGACGCTGCAGGACGTGCACGAAGTGTTCGAGATGCGCCGGATCATCGAGCTGGCCGTGGTCGAACGGCTCGCGACCGGCCCCGGCGCCAGGCGGCTGAAGGGCGTCGCGGCGTTGATCGACAAGGAACGCAAGGCGTTCGAGCGGCACGACTTCGCGGCGTGGATCCGGCTGTCGGGCGAATTCCATACGGCGCTCGCGACGCTGATGGGCAATGCGACGCTCAGCGAGTGCCTCGAAGGGCTCGTCGCACGCTCGACGCTGATGTCGGCGCTGTACGAATCGCACGGGCGCAGCCCGTGCTCGTGCGACGACCACGACGAGATCCTCGCCGCGCTGGAGGCGGGCGATCCGAAGCAGGCGGTGACGCTGATGGCGCGCCACCTGCAGCATGTCGAACTGAAGATGCTGGACCGGCCCGCGCAAGGGCAGGTCGATTTGCGCGAAGTGTTCGGCGGCGCCTGAGCGGCGACGCGAACCCGGCCGCGCGCCACACGACGAGAGCAATGTAGGCCCGCGGTGTTTGCCGCGGGCCGCTGGTCCGACTCCGGGCGATGATCCGGAGCGATATCGATGACGGTGGAGCGGCCTTGCGGCCGCGTCAAGGAGAAGTCATGGCTCAGTTCAGTGTGGCGCACGACAGCGCCTATCCGGCGGAAGAAGGCGGCGAGGGCGGCGGTCCGGCACTGCCGGATGGTTACAGCGAACGTCTGTACAACGAAGATTTGGCACCCCTGAAGAATCAGACATGGGGTGCGTACAACATCTTCGCGTTCTGGATGTCCGACGTGCACAGCGTCGGCGGCTACGTGTTCGCGGGCAGCCTGTTCGCGCTCGGGCTGACGAGCTGGCAGGTGTTGATCGCGCTGATCGTCGGCATCGGCCTCGTGAACGCGCTGTGCAACCTGATCGCGCGGCCGAGCCAGCAGATCGGCGTGCCGTATCCGGTCGCGTGCCGCGCGACCTTCGGCGTGCTCGGCGCGAACGTGCCGGCCGTGATCCGCGGGCTGATCGCGATCGCGTGGTACGGCATCCAGACCTATCTCGCGTCGAGCGCGCTCGTGATCGTCGTGCTGAAATTCTTCCCGCAATGGCTGCCGTATGCGGACGTCCATCGCTACGGCTTCCTCGGGCTGTCGGCGGTCGGCTGGGCCGGCTTCATGCTGCTGTGGGTGCTGCAGGCGTTCGTGTTCTGGAACGGGATGGAGACGATCAAGAAGTTTATCGACTTCGCGGGCCCGGCCGTCTATGTCGTGATGTTCATCCTCGCCGGCTACATGGTGTGGCGCGCGGGCTGGCGCAACATCGGCCTCAACCTCGGCGGCGTCAAGTATCACGGCGCGGAAGTGATCCCGGTGATGATCACGGCCGTGTCGCTCGTCGTGTCGTACTTCTCCGGGCCGATGCTGAACTTCGGCGATTTCTCGCGCTACTGCCGCTCGTTCGGCGACGTGAAACGCGGCAATTTCTGGGGGCTGCCGGTCAACTTCCTCGCGTTCTCGCTCGTCACGGTGATCACCACCGCCGCGACGCTGCCGGTGTTCGGCGAACTGATCACCGACCCGGTCGCGACGGTCGGCCGCATCGACCATCCGACGGCGGTGATCCTCGGCGCGCTGACGTTCACGATCGCGACGATCGGCATCAACATCGTCGCGAACTTCGTGTCGCCCGCGTTCGATTTCTCGAACGTCGCGCCGCGCCTGATCAGCTGGCGCGCGGGCGGGATGCTCGCCGCGGTCGCGTCGATCTTCATCACGCCGTGGAACCTGTTCAACAACCCGGCCGTGATCCACTACACGCTCGACGTGCTCGGCGCGTTCATCGGCCCGCTGTACGGCGTGCTGATCGCCGACTTCTACCTCGTCAAGCGCGGCCGCCTCGTGCGCGACGACCTGTACACGATGTCGGAAAGCGGCGCCTACTGGTACACGGGCGGCGTGAACCGCCGCGCGCTCGCCGCGCTGCTGCCGGCCGCGGTGATCGCGGTCGTCTGCGTGATGGTGCCGGGCTGGCAGGGCGTCGCGAATTTCTCGTGGTTCATCGGCGCGGGGCTCGGCTTCGTGTTCTACCGGCTGCTCGCGAGCGCGAAGGCGTAAGGAGCGTGCGATGAAGATCCGACTGATCAATCCGAATACGACGCAGCGGATGACCGACGCGATGGGCCGCTGCGCGCGCGAGGTCGCGGCCGCCGGCACCGAGGTCGTGGCCGTGAGCCCGCCGATGGGGCCGCCGTCGATCGAAGGCTATTACGACGAGGCGCTCGCGACGCCTGGGCTGCTCGCCGAGGTCGCGCGGGGCGAGCGCGACGGCTGCGACGCATACGTGATCGCGTGTTTCGGCGATCCGGGCCTGTACGCGGCGCGCGAGCTCGCGCGCGGGCCGGTGATCGGCATCGCCGAGGCCGCGATGCATGCGGCGAGCGTGCTCGCGCCGGGCTTCTCGGTCGTCACGACGCTCGCGCGCACCTGCGGGATGGCGTGGCACCTCGCGGAGCGCTACGGGATGAAGCGGTTCTGCCGCAACGTGCGCGCGACCGACGTCGCGGTGCTCGAACTCGACCGGCCCGGCTCGGCCGCGCGCCGGATCATCGTCGACGAATGCCGGCGCGCGCTCGACGAGGACGGCGCGGACGCGATCGTGCTCGGCTGTGCAGGGATGGCCGAATTCGCGCACGAGATCGAGCAGCAGATCGGCGCGCCGGTGGTCGAGGGCGTCACGGCGGCCGTGAAGTGGGCCGAGGCGCTGGTCGCGCTGCGCCTCGCGACCGCGAAGCGCGGCGACTACGCGCGGCCGCTGCCGAAGCGCTACGACGGCGCGTTCGCCCGCTTCAGCCCGCCGGACGGGGACGCGGCGGAACCGGGCCCGACTTTGCCGCAACCGCACATACACACCGTCTGACACGCACTATCTGCGCCGCTGTATGGGCGCGTATCAACGTTTTCGCTACACTGGGCCGTCATCGCATCGGCTTGTGCGGCCGGCCGCCGGCACCGCGCAGTCGATGCGAACCCATTATTCGAGCCCGCTCATTCAGCCCGCTCCCGTTGCATTTCGAACCATGTCACTCGATCCCAACTATCCTCGCGACCTGATCGGCTACGGCCGCCATCCCGTTCAGGCGAACTGGCCGGGGCGCGCCCGCGTCGCCGTGCAATTCGTGCTGAATTACGAGGAGGGCGGCGAGAACTGCGTGCTGCACGGCGATCCGGGCTCCGAGCAGTTCCTGTCCGAAATCGTCGGCGCGGCCGCGTATCCGGACCGCCACATGAGCATGGAGTCGATCTACGAATACGGGTCGCGGGCCGGCGTGTGGCGCATCCTGCGCGAATTCGAGAAGCGCGGGCTGCCGCTGACGGTATTCGGCGTCGGCATGGCGATCGAGCGGCATCCGGAGCTCGCGCGGGCATTCGTCGAGCTCGGCCATGAAATCGCGTGCCACGGCTGGCGCTGGATCCACTACCAGAGCATGACGCCGGAACTCGAAGCCGAGCACATGCGCCTCGGGATGGAAGCGATCGAGCGGGTGACGGGCGAGCGTCCGCTCGGCTGGTATACCGGCCGCGACAGCCCCAACACGCACCGCCTGGTCGCCGAATACGGCGGCTTCCTGTACGACTCCGACAACTACGGCGACGACCTGCCGTTCTGGATGGACGTCGAAGTGTCGGGCGGCCGCACGTCGCCGCAACTGATCGTGCCGTACACGCTCGACACGAACGACATGCGCTTCGCGACGCCGCAGGGCTTCAATACCGGCGACCACTTCTTCGACTACCTGCGCGACGCGTTCGACGTGCTGTACGCGGAGGGCGACGACGCGCCGAAGATGCTGTCGATCGGCATGCACTGCCGGCTGCTCGGCCGGCCGGGCCGGTTCCGCGGGCTGCAGCGGTTCCTCGATCACATCGAGCAGCACGATCGCGTATGGGTGACGCGCCGTGTCGATATCGCGCGTCACTGGCGTGAACATCATCCGTATCAGCCCAATCATCGAAACGAAGGGAAAGCATGAAGGCGATGCGCTACACGTTGGAACAACTGAACACGATGGCGCCGAGCGCATTCGTCGCGGCGCTGTCGGGGATCTTCGAACATTCGCCGTGGGTGGCCGAGGTCGCCGCGGGCCAACGGCCGTTCGCGAGCATCGACGCACTGCACCGAACGATGTCGGATGCGGTGGAAACCGGCGGCGAAGCGCGCCAGCTCGCGCTGATCAACGCTCACCCGGAGCTGGCCGGCAAGGCCGCCGTGCGCGGCGAGCTGACGGCCGAGTCGACTCGCGAGCAGAGCGGCGCGGGCCTCGACCAGTGCACGCAGGAAGAATTCGACAAGCTGCTGACGCTGAACCGCACCTATCGCGAGAAGTTCGGCTTCCCGTTCATCCTCGCGGTGCGCGGTTATGACCGCCACGGCATCATCGCGAACTTCGAGTCGCGCGTGAATCATTCGCGCGACGAGGAACTGCGCGCGAGCCTCGACCAGATCTACCGGATCGCGCGCTTTCGCCTCGACGACCTGATCGACGCCTGACACCGCAATGCGGGCGGCTGCGCCGCGGCGGCCCGATCGCCTCACTGAAACAAGGAAACATCATGGCTGTTCCGCTTCTCGATCCGAATGCACCCGATTTCACGCGGCGCTACGTGAATCTGGCCGACCCGCGTCTCGGTGCGCAGGCGCTCGAGGCCAGCGACGATTTCTTCGCGCCGAAGGACCGGATGCTGAACCCCGAGCCGGCCGTCTTCATCCCCGGCAAGTACGACGACCACGGCAAGTGGATGGACGGCTGGGAAACGCGCCGCAAGCGCACGACCGGCTATGACTGGTGCATCGTCAAGCTCGCGCGCCCCGGCGTGATCAAGGGCTTCGACATCGACACGAGCCACTTCACCGGCAACTTCCCGCCGGCCGCGTCGATCGAGGCCGCGTTCGTGGCCGACGGCGCGCCGACGCAGGCGACCGAGTGGGTCGAGATCGTCCCGTCGACGACGCTGCAGGGCAACAGCCATCACTACGTCGAAGCGCGCGACGCGCGGGCGTTCACGCACCTGCGCGTGAACATCTACCCGGACGGCGGCATCGCGCGCCTGCGCGTGTACGGCCAGCCGCAGCTCGACTGGGCCGGCGCGAGCGCGACCGAGCAGTTCGACCTCGCGGCGATGGAAAACGGCGGTTACGTGGTGGCGGCGAACAACCAGCACTTCGGCGTCGCGTCGAACCTGCTGCTGCCGGGCCGCGGCGTGAACATGGGCGACGGCTGGGAAACCCGCCGCCGCCGCGAGCCGGGCAACGACTGGGCGATCATCGCGCTCGCGCAGCCGGGCGTGATCCGCAAGATCGAAGTCGATACCGCGTTCTTCAAGGGCAACTACCCGGATCGCTGCTCGATCCAGGCCGCCTATGTGTCGGGCGGCACGGACAGCTCGCTGATCACGCAGTCGATGTTCTGGCCGGTGCTGCTCGGCGAACAGAAGCTGCAGATGGACAAGCAGCATTACTTCGAACAGGAGATCGCGTCGCTGGGCCCGGTCACGCACGTGCGACTGAACATCATTCCGGACGGCGGCGTGTCGCGCCTGCGTCTGTGGGGGACGCTCGACAAATGAAGACGCTTGCCATCGAACCGCTGACCAAGGAAGCGTTTGCGCCATTCGGCGACGTGATCGAAACGGAAGGGGCGAAGCAGATCCCGATCAACCTCGGCACGACGATCCGCTTTCACGATCTTGCGAAAGTCGACGTGAGCGATGAAGGCGGCCGCACGCTCGTCAACCTGTTCCGCGGCCAGCCGCGCACGCTGCCGTTCGAAGTGAAGATGCTCGAGCGGCACCCGCTCGGCAGCCAGGCGTTCGTGCCGCTGAACGACCAGCCGTATCTCGTCGTCGTCGCGCCCGCGGGCGATCTCGATCCGGCGAAGATCCGCGCGTTCGTCACGAGCGGCTGGCAGGGTGTGAACTATGCGAAGGGCGTGTGGCATCACCCGCTGATCGCGTTGGGCGGCGTCAGCGACTTCATCGTCGTCGATCGCGGCGGCGACGGGCTGAACCTGAACGAGCAGGATCTGCAGGAGTCGCTGTGGCTCACCGAGGATGCGCTGGATGCGGTGACGGCCTGAGTTAGGCTGATCGTTTGTCTGTCTGTCGAGACCTGCGCGGCTTGCGCGGGTTTTTTATGTGCGGTCGTTTTCTCGCCGGTCAGGTCGCCGCGCCCTTGCGCGTATCGCGCGAACCCTGGCCGCCGCGCCGCCGGTTCGCAACCGGCGCATGCTGCGCCATCAGCCCGGCGACCCAGTCGACGAACACGCGCAGCTTCGCACTGACGTGCCGGTTCGGCGGGAACGCGACATACATCGGCATCGGTTCGAGTTGCCACGGCTCGAACAGCGGCACCAGTTCGCCGCTCGCACGATACGCGGCGGCCATGTAGTCGGGCAGCCACAGGATGCCGAACCCCGCGAGGCCGGCTTCGAGATACGCATTGCCGTCGTCGACCGCGAGCACGTAGCGCCCGCGCACGTTGACCTGCTCGCCGTCGCGTTCCATCGCAAACGGTAGCGTCTTGCCGGTGCGTGCCCACAGAAAGCCGACGACCCGGTGATGCGTGTCCTCGAGTTCATCCGGATGCGACGGCGTGCCGGCACGTGCGAGATAGGCGGGCGACGCGTACACGCCGAGCCGCAAGTCGCCGATGCGGCGCGCGACCAGCGCGCGGTCGGTCGGCTCGCCGCCGCGCACGACGCAATCGACGTTCTCGCCGATCACGTCGACCACGCGGTCGCTCACGCCCATGTCGAGCTGGATGTCCGGATAGCGCGCATGGAACGCGGGCAGCGCGGGAATCAGGATCAGCCGCGCGAACGGAGTCGGCACGTCCACGCGCAATCGCCCCCGCGGCGCCGACGCCGCGGCCGACAGGCTCGTTTCCGCATCGTCCATGTCGGCCAGCAGCCGCACGACGCGCTCGTAGTACGCAGCGCCGTCGGCGGTGACGACGACCTTGCGCGTCGTGCGGTGGAACAGCTTCACGCGCAGCCGCGCTTCGAGCTGTTGCACCAGCTGCGTGACCGTGGTGCGGCTCATGTGCAGCGTGTCGGCTGCCTTCGTGAAGCTGCCGGCTTCCACCACGCGCGCGAACGCCTGCATTGCGTCGAATCGATCCATCGGGTCGGGGCTCCGCGTCGGTCGCAGATTGTTTGGAGTGACCAAACAGTGTTGGACAGGGTTGCCGGTTTATCCGCCGCGCAACGGTCCTTAAAGTGCCTCCATCGTTGATGCAAGGGCATGTCGCCCGACAAGACCGATGGAGGTGTCGAATGGCAAAGCGTAGCGTAGTTTTTCCGCCGGGTCGCCAGGCGCTGTATGACCGCAACCGTTATTCGCCGGCGCTGCGCTCGAACGGCTTCCTGTTCGTGTCCGGGCAGGTCGGCAGCCGCGAGGACGGCTCGCCCGAGCCGGAACTGGGCGCGCAGGTGCGCCGCGCGTTCGACAACCTGAACGCGGTGTTGCGCGCGGCAGGCTGCACGTTCGACGACGTCGTCGACGTGACGGTGTTCCTCGTCGATCCAGAAGCGACGTTCGAGCGGGTCTGGGAGATCGTCCCCGAATACTGGGGCGACGCACCGCATCCGACGCTGACCGCCATCGGCGTGACCTGGCTGTACGGGTTTCAGTTCGAGA
Source organism: Burkholderia sp. BCC0044 (assembly GCF_902832955.1). NCBI lineage: Bacteria > Pseudomonadati > Pseudomonadota > Betaproteobacteria > Burkholderiales > Burkholderiaceae > Burkholderia > Burkholderia sp. BCC0044. Next base: position 287,325 of record NZ_CADFDO010000001.1, read on the forward strand.
TCAAGGTGATCGCGCGGCTGCCGGAGACGGTCGGCGGGTGAGTATTCGGCGCGCGGGTTTCAGGGTGGCCGCGCATCACGGCGCGACGGGCGGCTCGTGCTCATACGCACGATGCAGCAGCGCGGCGAGCGGCGAAGAATCGGGCAGCGTCGCCGTGCCGAGCCGGCGCACCGCGATGGCCGGCGTCCACGAATTCATCACGACGGCGCCGGCCAGCGACGGCAGGTCGGCCGGCGTGACTTCACGGTCGTGCTGCGCGACGCCAAGGCGCGCCAGTTGTCGCCGCAGGATGCCCATCGTGACGCCGCCGAGCATGCCGGCCACGGGCCACACGACCGCGTCGCCGGTCCAGAACGCCAGATTCCAGATCGAGCCTTCGCTGATGCGCGCGTGACGGTCGACGAACGCCGCATCGTCGAAACCCTGCGCGACCGCGCGGCGCAGGAAGTGCGTCTTCGCGACTTCGCCGACGTGCTTGATCGCCGGCAGCACGCGCTCGTGCTCGAACAGCGCGAGATCGAGCGGGCCCGCCGGCCCCGACGACGGCGCGGCGGTACGCACCAGCACGTCGAGTGTTTCGTCGTCGCGCGGCGCGACGAATTCGCCGGTCGTTGCATGAACGGTCGCGGTCAGCGACAGCGCCGACGGCGCGTGCTCGAGCGCGGCGCGCAGGAACGTGCGGATCCGTGCGTCGGGCAGCGCGTGCCCGAACAGAGCATTCGAGGCATCGCGCAGCCGCGCGAGATGCAGGTCGAGGCCGCGCACGCGGCCGTCGCGGACCTGCATCGCGGTGAAATGCGCATGACCCGCGAAGGCCAGCGCCGCGAGCGCATCCGGCGGGGCGGTCGTGCCATTGAGCTGAGCGACGGACGGGAACGATAGGGCGGTCATCGGGAAGTCTCCGGGTTCGGCCGCAAGCACAGGGCGCACGGCATCTTCAAGAACGGCTATTGTTTGCCGATTGATGGCGGCATGAAAAACGAGTAGTTTTCGAACGGTCATCAAATTTATTTTGAAGATCGATGGAACGCATGTGGCCCGGTACGCGCGCGCTGAGGACGTTCGATGCAGCGGCGCGGCACCTGAATTTCTCGCGGGCGGCCGACGAGGTCGGGCTGACACCGGCCGCCGTCAGTCACCAGATCAAGGAAATCGAAGCGCAGCTCGGCATGGATCTGTTCGTCCGCACGAGCCGCAGCATCCGGCTGACGCCGGCGGGTGTCGTGCTGGCCGCCGCGGCTGCCGATGCGCTGGCGGGCCTGCAACGCGCGACCGTGCGGGCGCGCCGCGTCGCGCGCGAGCAGACTGAGCTGCGCGTGTCGGTCGGCGCACGCTTCGCGACGCACTGGCTATTGCCGCGCCTGCCGCGTTTCAGGGCCGCGCATCCGGCGTTCGAACTCACGTTCGACATCACCGATCGCCTGCGCGATTTCGACGACGACGATGTGGACGTGGCGATCCGCTTCGGCACCGGGCGTTACCGCGATGCAGGTGGGCAGCGCCTGTTCGGCACGTCGGTCGTCGCGGTCTGCAGCCCGGCGCTGCTGTCGGGCGGGCGGCCGCCGCGCGTGCCGCGCGACCTGCTGCGCTACACGCTGTGCCACGCCGACTGCGAAGTCGATGGCGTGCGCTGGCCGCGCTGGTCGGCATGGATGGCGGCCGCCGGTATCGCGGGCTTCGACGACAGCCGGTGCGTCGCGTTTCCGGATTCGAGCCACGTCGTGCAGGCGGTGGTGGACGGTGCGGCGATCGGGCTGGCCGAACCGCACATGATCGCGCGCGATCTCGCGGAGGGTCGCCTCGTGAGGTTGTTCGACGTGAGCGTCGACGTGGCGCCCGCACTTGCGTATCACGTCGTGTATCCGCGGCACATGCAGGACGATCCGCGCGTCGTCGCGTTGCGTGCCTGGCTCGCCGAAGAAGTCGCGACGGTGCGCGTGTAGCGCGTGCTATCGTGCCCGCATCGCCACCATACGACGTCCGGTTCCGGGCGCGATCCTTCGATGAGCCAGCCTGAAAACGACCTCGCGGTCCTGCTGCGCACGATGCAGCCCGAACTGCATCCGGGCGCATTCGCGTTCGTCGCGCTGCCGCACGACGCCAACGTATCGTTATCCGAAGTGATGGCGACGTTTCGCGAAGCGGAAGGACTGACGGTCGTGGTCGATGAGGCGACGGCCGCGCGTCGCGGCTGGCCGGTGCTGTTCCGCGCCGCATGGATCACGCTGACCGTGCATTCCGATCTCGCGGCCGTCGGCCTCACGGCCGCATTCGCCCGGGCGCTCGGCGCGGCCGGCATCAGCTGCAACGTGATGGCCGCCGCGTACCACGATCACATCTTCGTGCCGGTCGACGACGGCCCGCGCGCACGCGACGTACTCGTCGCACTGCAGCGCGACGCGATGCGCGCGTAGCCCGCGAAGGGCATGCCGCGCAGGCAAAAAAAACGGGCCCGTGTGACCGGGCCCGCGAACGGAGAGAATGACGCCGGCGAATCACGTCCGGCGCCCGGCGGCTTACTTGACCGCGCCGCCCTCGAACCACGCGGCGAGCTTCACGCGCTCGTCGTCGGTCATGTGCGTGACGTTGCCGATCGGCATCGCCTTCAGGCGCACGGCCTGGTCGTAGATGCGCTGCGCGTTCTTCGACACTTCGTCCGGCGTGTCGAACATCACGCCCGCGGGCGCGCTGCCCATCAGCGTCGGCTTGGCCGAGTGGCACGCGACGCAGCGCTGCTGCAGGATCGGCATGATGTCGTTGATCGCGATCTTCGGTGCGTTGGCCGCCTGCGCTTCCGGCGCGACCGGCTTCGGCATCGTCCACACCAATGCGCCCGACAGCAGCGCGACGCCGCCGATCGGCAGGTACCACAGCTGCTTGCCGCGGTGACGCATCACGAAGAACTGGCGGATCAGCGCGCCGGCCAGCATGATCAGCACGAGCACGACCCAGTTGAACTTGTTCGTGTACGTCATCGCATAGTGGTTCGACAGCATCGCGAACACGACCGGCAGCGTGAAATACGTGTTGTGCACCGAACGCTGCTTGCCGCGCTTGCCGTAGATCGGGTTCGGTTCCTCGCCCTTGAGCATCTTGTCGACCATCTTGCGCTGGCCCGGGATGATCACGAAGAACACGTTCGCCGACATGATCGTCGCGAGCATCGCGCCGACGATCAGGTAGGCGGCACGGCCCGAGAAGATGTGGCACGCGAGGTATGCGGCGACGACGACGTAGAGGCCGACGCAGATGCCGAGCACGCGATCGTTGGTGCCGAGGATGCGGCACAGCGAGTCGTAGACGATCCAGCCGGCCGCGAGGAAGCCGAGTGCGGACGCGACGGCGACCACCGGGCCCATGTCGAGCACGTTCTTGTCGATCAGGTACGTGTTCGGCGCGAGCAGGTACAGCACGAAGAACAGCGTGAAGCCCGACAGCCAGGTCGTGTACGACGGCCACTTCGACCAGTGCAGGTCGTCGGGCATTTCCGGCGGGGCGACCGTGTACTTCTGCATGTTGTAGAACCCGCCGCCGTGGACGTGCCACAGTTCGCCGAACACCCCGCGCTTGCGCTGGTTCGGGTCGGTCGGCGGTTTCAGGCTGTTGTCGAGCGCGACGAAATAGAACGACTCGCCGATCCACGCGATCGCGACGATGACGTGCAGCCATCGCAGCGCGAGGTTCAGCCAGTCGGTGATGAAGCCTTCCATGAAACTCCTCCAGACTCAGATCGTTTGTCTTGATGCCGGCGCTGATTCGTCTGTCAGCTGCCGCGATAGGTGCTGTACGACCACGGCGACACGAGCAGCGGCACGTGGTAGTGCGAGCCGGTGTCGGCGATGCCGAAGCGCAGCACGACGCGATCGACGAAGCGGGGTTCGGGCACCTTCACGCCGAGCGCCGCGAAGTAGTCGCCGGCATGGAACACGAGTTCGTATTCGCCGGCGGCGAGGGCCGCGCCTTCGAGCAGCGGTTCGTCGCAGCGGCCGTCGCTATTGGTCAGCACGGTCTTGATCGCGCGGCGCGAGTCGCCGTCCAGCGCGTAGAGGTCCACCTTGATGGCGGCGCCGGGGCGGCCGTGCGCCGTATCGAGTACGTGGGTAGTGAGCTTTCCCATTCGTTGTTCCTTGTGTGAATGCGAGGTTCGGCGGCGACTCGATCCATGTCTGTGCGGCGGATCGAGGCTCCACGTCACGTGGCTACATACCCGTCGGCGAGAGTGAAGCGAGCGCCGTGCAGGCATTGTAAAAAGGTTCCCCGTGTAAATACGTGCGCGATATCGAAGATAATGCGCCGCGCATGAGCGGCTGTCGACGGCCCGCCGGACAGGGCTTCCAGCGCCGGTGGCGGCACGCGGCGTGGCATCGGGCGGCGTACCATACCAAATCCCTGAAGCACGGTATTCCGGATCGCGTATTGTGCGCGGCGCGCGCTTGGGCGATCCTCCCGCCGTGCGCGTCGGCCCGTGAGCCGCGCGTACCCCGAAGACGGCGAGCACGCCGGGTAACCGGGCCAGGGCGTTCGAACGGACGCAGGCACCGGGGCGTGCCGCGATTCAGCGTTCGAACGGCTGTGTGACCGCTTCCAGGGCAGCTCCTGGAGGCAGACCGACGCGGAGAACGCATGAATCTCGAGCAGCACGCTGGCGCACGCGCGCCGAACCTTTCCTCATCCCGCCCGAAAACCTTGCTGGTCAAGCACGCCGACGTGCTCGTGACCATGGACGACACGCGTCGCGAGCTGCGCGACGCGGGGCTCTACATCGAGGACAACCGGATCGTCGCGGTCGGCCCGAGCGCCGAGCTGCCCGATACCGCCGACGAAGTGCTCGACCTGCGCGGCCACCTCGTGATCCCCGGGCTCGTGAACACGCACCACCACATGTACCAGAGCCTCACGCGCGCGGTGCCGGCCGCGCAGAACGCCGAACTGTTCGGCTGGCTCACGAACCTGTACCGGATCTGGGCGCACCTGACGCCGGAGATGATCGAGGTGTCGACGCTCACCGCGATGGCCGAGCTGCTGCAGTCCGGCTGCACGACGTCGAGCGACCATCTGTACATCTACCCGAACGGCAGCCGGCTCGACGACAGCATCGGCGCCGCGCAGCGGATCGGCATGCGTTTTCACGCGAGCCGCGGCGCGATGAGCGTCGGCCAGCGCGACGGCGGGCTGCCGCCCGATTCGGTCGTGGAGCGCGAACCCGACATCCTGCGCGACACGCAGCGCCTGATCGAGACCTATCACGACGAAGGCCGCTACGCGATGCTGCGCGTGGTGGTCGCGCCGTGCTCGCCGTTCTCGGTGAGCCGCGAGCTGATGCGCGATGCAGCCGTGCTCGCGCGCGAATACGGCGTGTCGCTGCACACGCACCTCGCGGAGAACGTCAACGACATCGCGTACAGTCGCGAGAAGTTCGGGATGACGCCTGCCGAATATGCGGAAGATCTCGGCTGGGTCGGCCACGACGTGTGGCATGCGCACTGCGTGCAGCTCGACGATGCGGGCATCGGCCTGTTCGCGCGCACCGGCACGGGCGTCGCGCATTGCCCGTGTTCGAACATGCGGTTGGCTTCCGGCATCGCGCCGGTGAAGAAGATGCGGCTCGCGGGCGTGCCGGTCGGCCTCGGCGTCGACGGTTCCGCGTCGAACGACGGCGCGCAGATGGTCGCCGAGGTGCGCCAGGCGCTGCTGCTGCAGCGGGTCGGTTTCGGGCCCGACGCGATGACCGCGCGCGAAGCGCTCGAGATCGCGACGCTCGGCGGCGCGAAGGTGCTGAACCGCGACGACATCGGCGCGCTGAAGCCCGGCATGGCCGCGGATTTCGCCGCATTCGACCTGCGTCAGCCGCTGTTCGCGGGCGCGCTGCACGATCCGGTCGCGGCGCTCGTGTTCTGCGCGCCGTCGCAGACGGCGTACACGGTGGTGAACGGGAAGGTGGTGGTGCGGGAAGGGCGGCTCGCGACGCTCGATCTGCCGCCCGTGATCGAGCGTCACAACGCGCTGGCGCACGCGCTCGTGGAAGCGTCGCGCTGACGCGTCGGCGGGGCCGTCGGGCAGCACGTCGCGCAGCACGTTGCGCAGCGGGGGCGCGGCCATTGCGGCCACCACCCGCCGCGCAACGCGTCGCGGCCACGCGCAACGGCGTGACCGGCGCGCGCGTGGTGCGCGCCGTATGCGACTACGCCTCGATCAGCGTGCGGGTGGCTTCGGCGACGAGGCTGCGCAGCCAGCGCACTTCATCGGAGTAATGGCAGCGCTCGTGCCACAGCTGGTAGTACTGCATCGGCGGGAAGTCGAGCGGCGCGGGCACGACGGACAGCGGCAGGAACTTCGCGTAGTGATCGGCGAACAGCCGCGTGGTCGTGAAGATCAGGTCTGACTTCACGAGCACGTACGGCGCGAGGTTGAAGTACGGCAGCGTGACGACCACATGACGCTTGAGCCGTTCGCGCGCGAGATGCACGTCGATCGCGCCGCGCTGGCCGACCGAGTACGGCGTCGGCGCGAGATGCGGCGCGTTCAGATACTGGTCGAGCGTGAGCCCGCCGCGCTTCGCGAACGGGTGCGTGTTGCTCATCAGGCAGACGATTTCATCGACGAACAGGTTCGACAGGTGCAGTTGCTCGGGCGGCTCGGGCCAGTTGCCGACGACGATGTCGAGCTTGCCGTCTTCCAGCGCCAGCTCGTAGTCGAACGCGGGGCCGAGCGAGTGGAACTCGAGCGTCGCATTCGGCGCGGCCAGGCGGAAGCGTTCGACGACGGTCGGCACGAACAGCACGTTCAGGTAGTCGGGGCAGCCGATCCGGTAGCAGCGGATCGACGTGGCCGGGTCGAAGTTGTGCTGCTGGAACTTGATGCGCTCGATCTCACGCAGCGCGTTCTGCACGGGCTCGAGCAGGCGCAGCCCGTATTCGGTCGGCACCATGCCGGACTTGCCGCGCACCAGCAGCGGATCGCCGGTGATGTCGCGCAGGCGTCGCAGCGCGGCGCTGATCGCCGGTTGCGACTGGTTCAGTTTGACGGCCGCGCGCGTGACGCTGCGCTCCATCAACAAGGTGTGCAAGACGCGCAAGAGGTACGTGTCGATCGCCTCGCGTTGCTGACTCATGTTATCTCCGGTTTATATGGCTGGGCTGATCGAGGGATGGGGCGGGTATATCGTTTTTAATATGAACGAAAATCAGCGTCAAGAGATGGATACCCGCGGCTACCCGCCGGCGGCGGTTCGACAAGGGGCTTGAACGAGGTGAAAAGCGGGACGCGCCGCGCCGCGCGGGTCCGTATGGCACGGATCCGGATCGCGACGCGGCGGGTGAGGCGGCAGGCGCGTCAGTCGTCGATACGCATGCCGACCTTCAGCGTGACCTGCCAGTGCACGACCTGGTCGCCTTCGATGTGGCCGCGCGTTTCGGTCACCTGGAACCAGTGCAGGTTGTGCAGCGTCTTGCCGGCTTTCGAGATCGCGTTGCGGATCGCGTCGTCGCTCGATTGCTGCGACGAACCGGTCAGTTCGATCAACTTGTACACGTGGTCGCTCATGATGCGCTCCCTGGGATATCGGTCTGCAATTGCCGAGGCAAGGCGCGGTCCCGCGCCACGGTCCCGTGCGTGCCCGGCTTCTTGAGTGATAGGTATGATGGGCGGCAAGTGCAACCCATATCGGAGACGAGGAACATCGTGGAAGTCGGATTTTGCGGACCGGGATTGATGGGCGCGCCGATGATTCGGCATTTGCTGGCGGCCGGGCATCGCGTCGGCGTATGGAATCGCTCGCGCGACAAGGCCGACGCGCTGGTGAAGGACGGCGCGCAGGTGGCCGGCACGCCGCGCGAGCTGGCCGAGCGCGTCGAGACGGTGTTCGTGTGCGTGCTCGACGGCCGGGCGGTCGGCGACGTCGTGTTCGGCGAACACGGGCTGCTTTCCGGTGACGCGAGCGCGCGCCGCGTGCGGCGCATCGTCGATCATTCGAGCATTCCGCCTGCCGCCACGCGCGACTATGCGGCGCGCGCCGCCGCACTCGGGGTCGGCTGGGTCGACGCGCCGGTGTCCGGCGGCGTGCCGGGCGCGCAGGCCGGCACGCTCGCGGTGATGGCCGGCGGCCGCGCGGCCGATCTCGACGCGGTGCGAGCGCTGATCGATACGTACGCGTCGCGCATCACGCACATGGGCGACGCGGGCGCGGGCCAGACGGCGAAGCTGTGCAACCAGGCGATCGTCACCGCGACGGTCACCGCGATCGCCGAGGCGGTCGGTCTCGCGCAGGCAAGCGGTATCGACGCCGCACGGCTGGCCGAGGCGCTGGCCGGCGGCTGGGCCGATTCGGTGCTGCTGCAGACGTTCGTGCCGCGCATGACGTCAGGTGGTCATCCGCCGATCGGCGCGCTCAGTACATTTCAGAAGGATGTCGATGCAATTGCGGACGCCGCGCGCGACACGGGCGCGGTGATGCCCGTGTCGGCCACCGTGCAGCAGGTGCTGAGGCTCGGCGCCGCGCAGGGGCTCGCCGGCGCCGATTTCGCCGCGTTCATCGACATCGTGCGGCCGGGCAACGGCCGCCAGCAGGCGTCGTGACGAATAAGCGGGGCGTGTGAATGGCAGATGGGCCGCCCGGAGGCGGCCCATCGAATGAGACTGGCGGATCAGCCGAGCGAGCGGGGTGTCGTGTCGCCCGCGTTCTGGCGGCCGAGGCCGCCGCGCAGGCTCGCTTTCGTGCCTGCACCAAACTCGGGCAGGATGCGCGCGCGCGCCCGGCTCGCGAACACGAGGAAGCCGAAGCCGTTCGCTTCGTACCAGTATCCGCCGTTCTCGAGGCCGTCGAGCGGCTGCTCGAGCGCGTTGGCGATCGATTCGATGCAGCGCTTGCGCAGCTCGGCAATGGCCGGATAGGGCGGCTGCGCGCCGCGCACGCTGCACAGGAGCACGTCGAGGCCGGGCAGCACGTGCGCATAGAGGACGGGTTCGTCCTGCGCGCGGGCGCGGGCAATCTTGGTGTCGAGCTGGGCAAACGGTTTCGAGTGGCGCAAGACCGCGAGGAACGACTCCTGGCCATCCTGCGGCGCACGCCGACGTTTTTTCGGGAAGGACATAAACACTCGCCTCAAAAACAATTGCAAGAAATGCGGCACTTTCATGCGACCCACTCCCGGCTATGTACGCCGCATGTCGATCCTTTATAGCACACGAAAATGCTGCATTCGTGCAGTACGACGATCAATGTCTCCCGTCGACCTGCTCGCCATGATCGACACAGCCAGCGTCTTGGCGCCCGTACTGTCGTTTAGTCTCCATCATAGACCTGCTTTTCCCGCGCGTGCATTCGCTCGTCACAAAAAAGTGAGATGGGCCGCATGCGGCGGTGCATCGCGGACGCAATAAAAAGGCCCGCACGGGGCGGGCCTGACTGGCGGAGCGTGTGGCGATCAGCGCTGCTTGAGCGAATCGCGGATCTCGCGCAGCAGCACGATGTCTTCCGGCGTCGCGGCCGGCGCGGCTTCTTCGGGCTTGCGCAGCTTGTTGATGAATTTCACCATCAGGAAAATGATGAACGCAAGGATCACGAAATTGATCGCCACCGTGATGAACGAGCCGTAGCCGAATGCGGCGACGCCCGCGGCCTGCAGGTCCTTGAACGAATCGGGATTACCCTTGAACGACGGCGGGATGGCGCCGAGCAGAACGAACTTGTTCGAGAAATCCAGACCGCCGGTCAGCACGCCGATGACCGGCATGATGAGGTCCTTCACGATCGAGTCGACGATCTTCGAGAACGCACCGCCGATGATCACGCCGACGGCGAGATCCATCACGTTGCCCTTGACGGCGAACTCCTTGAATTCCTTGATGATGCTCATGAGCGGCTTTCTCCTGGTTGGGGCGAGGGGAGGCGTGCCGCGACGCGCGGGATGGTCTTGCGTCGAATCAGGGTCGGTGGCACGCCGATGGCCGCATGATAGCGAACGTGCCCCATTGCCGGTAGCCCATCTTGAAATGATTGACAAATCCGCGCGTGGGCGCGGCCGGTCATGCAGCAGGGCCTGGCGTGCGTGGCCGGGCGTCGACATGCAGGTCGACACCCGGTGCGCCAGTAGTCACTCAGGAATTGTCGTCGGTCCAGCCGTCGTCGTTGCTGCCGAGGTCCATGCCGCCGCCACCGCCGCTGCTGCCGTCGCTCCAGTTCGAATCGTCGCCGCGGCCGAGGTCGAAGCCCGGGTCGGCGTCCTGCCGGCGGTGTTCGCCGTCGACGATCACGTCGCGTTCGACCACGCGCTCGCGGCCGCCCGACATCGCTTCGCCGAGCAGCACGCCGGTCAAGAGCCCGCCCATTCCGCCGCCGAAACCGCCGCCTTGCTGGATCACGACGGGCGGCTGCTGTTGCGGATACGGTTGTTGCGGCGGGTAGGGCTGCTGCTGATACGGCTGGCCCTGGGCGCCCGTCATGCGGTCGGCTTCCTGCGCGTACACGGAGCCGCTGCCGTTCGCCGGCGCCGCGGGCTGCGCGGCCGGGTCGGGGCGACCTTCGACGCGCGCCTTCACGCTCGCGTGGCGCTGTTCGAGTTCATCGACGCGATACGGCGGCACCGGATTCTTGCCGTTCGACAGCGTCTCGACGAGCGTGCGCGCGTCGTTCTCGATCGCTTCGAGTTCGCCGGTCAGCGCCGCGGCGCCGGGCGCCGTCGACAGTTTCGCATCGAGCTTCAGCGGCCGGATGTCGTTCAGCACGTCGGTCGCGCGCTTGAGCTGCGTGCGACGTTCGTCGTCGGCGCGGCCGTTGTCGGCCGTGCGCGCGCGCCGCAGCGTCCAGCGCAGCACCAGCGCGATCACGGCGACGATCAGCCCGAGGCCGATCCACATGCCGGTCGACGGGCCGTGTTTTTCGGCCGGCGCGACCGCGGGAGCGAGCCCCGGCTGCAGCGTGCCGGCCTGCGTGGCCGACGGCGTGTTGCCGCTCACGCGCGCGGCGTCGGCGCGAATGCGCGATTCCGTCTGCGCGAAGCGCGACGCGTCGGTGAACTTCAGTTGCGGATCGAGCGATTTCGCGCGCTGCAGTTGCGCGAGCGCGTCGGACGCGCGGCCTTCGCGGTCCAGCACCTGCGCATACAGGTAGCGCGCGTGCGCGTTGTTCGGATGGGCGTCGATGACTTGCGACAGCTGCGTGTCGGCTTGCTGCCAGTTGCGCTGCGCGATCGATTGCTCGACCTGCTGCAGCGACGGGACCGCAAACGCGGCGGACGACAGCAACATCAGCGACAGGCCGAGTGCGGCGAGAGATTTCTTCATGGTCGAACCGGGCGCATGCGCCCGTCTCCTGACGATCGGTTCGCGCCGCACGCCCGGACCGGGGGCGCGGCACGGTTGCCCGCGGCGGCGGTTACTGCGCGGGCGTATCGAGCTGCTTCTTCAGCGCGGCGAGGCGATCTTCCACCGACGGGCCCTTGTTCAGCGCGGCGAGCTTGTCGTCGAGCGCCTTGCCGCTCGACGTGTCGGCCGAATTGAGGCGCGCGTCCGAGCGCGCGTTCTGCAGCGCGACCTTGTCCTCGAGCTTCTGGAAATCCTCGGACAGGTTCTTGCCGCCGATGCCGCCCAGCGCGCTGGCGGCCACATCCTTCGCCTGCGCGATTTCCTGCTTGGCCTGCAGGATGTTCGAGCGCGAATTGAGGTCGTTGCGGCGCTGACGCATGTCGGCGATCTGCCCCTTCAGCTTGTCGACCGACGGCTCGAGCGTCGTCAGCTCGGCCGCGAGCGCATCGCGCTCGGCTTCCGCGTTCGACTGGGCCGCGAGCGCCTCGCGGGCGAGCGCTTCGTCGCCGCCCTGCAGTGCGCGCTTCGCGCCGTCCTCGTACTTCTTCACCTTGTCGTCGGCCGCATCGCGCTTGCTGCGCTGGGTCGCGACTTGTGCCTCGATCTCGATCAGCGAATTCTCGGCACGGCCGATGCTGTCGTCGAGCTCCCGCACGATCTGCCGCGCGTCGCGCGACGGATCCTGTACCGAATCGGCCGCATCGTTCAGCAGGCCTTTGATCGTGCGCGAAATAGAGTCGAAAAGCGACATGAAATCCTCCGTGGTTGAAAGGCGCCGCGTGACCGCGGCAATGCCCGTCGCGAGCCGGTTCCGGCCCGCGTGAGCCGGCGGATATTACACCACCGGTTCACTTAAATACGGCTTAAACGCGCGAGTTCAAGCGGCTCGCGCATCAGGACGCCGAACCTTTCGCGACTGAAAGAAAATCGCCCGTGTGCACCGTATCGCGTGTCCATCATAGGCCGAGGATGACGACAATACGTGCCGCGAATCACGGCATTGGGGGAATTTTTACAAAAAATCGCGAAGGCACCCGGTCGATTTCATTAAAATGCGCTGTCACGTCGCGGGAACGGATCGCCGCGCGGCGGGGTCTGTCGACGTGACAGCCGCATCTCGATGCACCCACTCTGATTCATCCGCTTGCATTTCCGCATGCGTCCGAGGGCGCCACGTACGCCCGCCATTCCGACATGCCAATTATCAAACGACCGCCTTCTTCTTCCGACAGGAACGAACCCCACTACACGCTGCGCCGTTCGCCGTCCGGAGCCTATTACCCCGATGACGACGATCGCGACGACGGCCGCCGCGCGCAGCAGCGCAGCGGCGGTGGCGGAGGGCGCCGCCGCACGTTCGGCTCGCGCGTCGCGCTGTGGTTCGTCGGCCTGTTCGCGACACTGGCGGTCGTCGGCGCGCTGATCGTCGGCTACGCGCTGGTCGTAATGGCGCCGCAACTGCCGTCGCTCGATGCGCTGACCCATTACCAGCCGAAGGTGCCGCTGCGCGTGTTCACCGCCGATCACGTGCTGATCGGCGAGTTCGGCGAGGAGCGCCGCAGCCTCGTGCGCTTCCAGGACATTCCCGACGTGATGAAGAAGGCCGTGCTCGCGATCGAGGATTACCGCTTCTACGAGCACGGCGGCGTCGATTTCCTCGGCATCCTGCGCGCGGGCGTGGCCGACCTGATGCACGGCGGCGCGCGCCAGGGCGCGAGCACGATCACGATGCAGGTCGCGCGCAACTTCTTCCTGTCGAGCGAGAAGACCTACACGCGCAAGATCTACGAGATGCTGCTCGCGTACAAGATCGAGAAGGCCCTGACGAAGGACCAGATCCTCGAGCTGTACATGAACCAGATCTATCTCGGCCAGCGCTCGTACGGCTTCGCGGCCGCGGCGCGCGTGTACTTCGGCAAGGACCTGAAGGACATCACGCTCGCGGAAGCGGCGATGCTCGCGGGGCTGCCGAAGGCGCCGTCCGCGTACAACCCGGTCGTCAATCCGAAGCGCGCGAAGGTGCGTCAGGAATACATCCTGAAGCGCATGCTCGACATCGGCTACATCACGCAGCCGCAGTACGACGAGGCGATCAAGGAAGAGATTCACGTGCGCACGCCGGGCAACCAGTACGCGGTGCACGGCGAATACGTCGCCGAGATGGTGCGGCAGATGATGTACGAGCAGTACAAGGACGAAACCTACACGCGCGGGCTGACCGTCACGACGACGATCAACTCGGCCGACCAGGAAGCCGCGTATCAGGCGGTGCGTCGCGGCATTCTCGACTACGAGCGCCGTCACGGCTATCGCGGCCCCGAAGCGTCGATCAACCTGCCCGCGGCCGGCGACGAGCGAGACGAGGCGATCGACGACGCGCTCGCCGATCACCCGGACAACGGCGACCTGCAATCGGCGGTCGTGCTGTCGGCGTCGCCGAACGCGGTCGAGGTGCAGTTCGTCGGTGGCGCGACCACGACGATCGGCCCGGCCGGGCTGCGCTTCGTGTCGGCCGCGCTGGGAGCCCGCGCGAACAACGCGCTGCGCATCAAGCCGGGCTCGGTCGTGCGCGTGCTGAAGGACGGCAAGACGGGCTGGCAGGTCGTGCAGCTGCCGCAGGTCGAAGGCGCGCTCGTCGCGATCGCGCCGCAGGACGGCGCGATCCGCTCGCTCGTCGGCGGCTTCGACTTCAACAAGAGCAAGTTCAACCACGTGACGCAGGCGTGGCGGCAGCCGGGCTCGTCGTTCAAGCCGTTCATCTACTCGGCGTCGCTCGACAAGGGGATGGGGCCGGCGACGATGATCAACGACGCGCCGCTGTACTTCCCGCCGAGCGTGCCGGGCGGCACCGCGTGGGAGCCGAAGGACGACGACCAGCCGGACGGCCCGATGACGATGCGCACCGGCCTGCAGCGGTCGAAGAACCTGGTGTCGATCCGGATCCTCGCGTCGATCGGCACGCAGTATGCGCAGCAGTACGTGACGCAGCGCTTCGGCTTCGATCCGGCGAAGACGCCGCCGTACCTGCCGATGGCGCTCGGCGCGGGTCTCGTGACGCCGCTGCAGCTCGCGACCGGCTACGCGGTGTTCGCGAACGGTGGCTACAAGGTCGATCCGTACCTGATCGCCGAAGTCGACGACGCGCGCGGCCAGCCGCTGCAGAAGTCGCAGCCGGTGGTCGCGGGCGGCACGGCGCCGCGCACGATCGAAGGCCGCAACGCGTACGTGATGAACAGCCTGCTGCATTCGGTCGCGACGGCCGGCACGGGCGCGGGCACCAATGCGCTGGGCCGCAACGACCTGCAGGGCAAGACGGGTACGACGAACGACGCGAAGGACGGCTGGTTCGCCGGCTATCAGCAATCGCTCGTCGCGGTCGCGTGGATGGGTTTCGACCAGCCGAAGAGCCTGGGCAGCCGCGAATTCGGCGCGCAGCTCGCGTTGCCGATCTGGGTGAACTACATGCGCACCGCGCTGAACGGCGTGCCCGAGCAGCAGATGCCGATGCCGGACGGCCTGACGACGATCGACGGCGAGCTGTACTACGCGGACCGCACGCCGGGCAACGGCTTCGTCGCGAACGTCGACATCAACCCGGCCGAGAACGCGATCAGCGCGAACGACGCGCTCGGTTCCGCGGGCGCGGCCGGGCTCGCGCCGCCGCCCGTCACGCCGCAGGAGAAGCAGCAGATCATGGACATGTTCGAGAACAAGTAAGCGGTACGCTGTGCTTCACCCATGCGACGGGCGCCTACGGGCGCCCGTTTTTTTTTGTGCGCGGCCGATAGCGGAAGACAGGGAATCAGAACGAAGCGCAGGCCGGCACGACGGTCATCCCGACCGATTGCTGGTGGAATCGCTGCACGTACGCTTGCCGGATCGCGGCGAGCCGCGTGCGCGTGTCGGGCGTATCGTCGGCGATGATACGGATCACGAAGCTGTCTTCGCGCGTGACGCCACCGGTCGAGCGGTCGCGCCACTGGCCGTGCGTGTCCCAGTAGGTGAGGCCGTCGGGGAAGCGCGGCGTGACCGTGTCGGCGAGGAACGCCGCGCGTTCGGCATCGGTAACGGGCCCGCGCCCGGCGATGTCGCGCCCGAACAGCAGGTCCGCCTGCAGCATGCGGCTTTCGCCCGGTTGTATGCAGGCCGCAGGTTGTGCGGTGGAGGTGGAGATGGACGAGGGCGCCGTCGCGCAACCGGCGAGCAGCGCGAGCGCCGCCGCGCATGCGGCCCACCGCCGCATCTGCCCATTTCCTGACGATCGACCTTCGCGCGCGCAAAACGCTGCGCGCTCAACCACTTGCGTGCGGGGCCGGCGGGTTATCAACAGGGCTGTCAACATAATCTGGGGATAACCCTAGGTTGGCCTGCGCACGCGCGATGCGCAATCAGTGCTGCAGTTGCGCGTGCGCGAGATGCATGCCGAGCGTGGCGGGGTCGGTATTCGTGCCCGACAGCAGCACGCCGACGCGCTTGCCCTGCAGCGTTTCGCGCAGCGGGCCGAGCAGCGCTGCGAGCGCGGCCGCGCAGGCCGGCTCGACCGACAGTTTCAGATGCGAGAACAGGAACAGCATCGCGGCGCGCAGCGCGTCGTCGGAGACGGTGACGATGCGCTCGAGGTGGCGCCGGCACAGCTGGTAGCTGTATTCCTCGGTATGCGGCGCCATCAGCGAATCGGCGATCGTCTGCATCGCGCTCATCGTGATCGTGTGATTGGCCGCGAAGCTGCGGCTCATCGCGTCGGCGCCTTCCGGCTCGACGCCGTACACGTGCACGCGCGGATTCGCGAGCCGCAGCGCGGTCGCCATGCCGGCCGCGAGCCCGCCGCCGCCGATCGGCACGATCACCGCGTCGAGGTCCGGCGTCTGCGTCGCCCATTCGTAGCCGAGCGTCGCGGTGCCGAGGATCGTGTGATAGCCGTTGAACGGATGAATGAAGAAGCGGCCTTCCTCGGCCTCGATGCGCCGCACGAGATCGAACGCCTGCGACGCGCTGCCCGCCAGCACGACTTCCGCGCGGTACTGCTTGCACTGCGCGATGCGCGCCGGGCTCGCGGTATGGAACATCACGACCTTCGCGCTGCTGCCGAGCCGCATCGCCGCATACGCGACGGCCGCCGCATGGTTGCCGGCCGACACGCAGGTGACGCCGGCGTTCTTGCGCGCTTCGTCGAGCGCAAGCAGGTGCGTGAACGCGCCGCGCGCCTTGAAGCTGCCGCTCGCCTGCAGCAGCTCGAACTTGAGGTTGACGTGCGTGCCTTCGAGGGAAGGCAGGTCGGCGCGCTCGAACACGGGCGTGCGCGCGACCCACGGCGACAACGCGAAATGCTGCGCGGCGATTTCGTCGAGCGTCGGAATCGGCTCGCCGTCGATCGTCGTATGGGCCGTGCCCTGTTGTTCAGTCGACATGACGTGGCGGGTGGCGGAGTGGGCCGGCCCGCACACGCGAGCCGGCGTGGCGGGAGGCAGTCAGTGCGCGTCGACCGACATGCTGCGGATGAACTTGCGCAGGAACTGCTCGCAGCCGGCGAGCTGCGCGAGCTCGACGTATTCGTTCGGCTTGTGCGCCTGCTCGATGTTGCCGGGCCCGCACACGACGCTCGGGATGCCCGCGCGTTCGAACAGCCCGGCTTCGGTGCCGTACGCGACCTTGCGCTTGTCCTGGTCGGCCGTCAGCGCGCGCACGAGCTGCGTGATCGCCGCCTGTTCGGTCGCGTCGAGGCCGGGCGCCGCGGCGATCTTCGAGAACTCGATCGCGGCGTTCGGATGCTCGCGCAGCATCTGCGGCAGCAGCGTTTCCTGCGCATACGCTTCGATGCGCGTGAAGATCTGTTCGGGATCGAGCGTCGGCAGGTTGCGGAATTCGAAGTCGAACCGGCACTCGGCCGGCACCGTGTTGATCGCGTTGCCGCCCTGGATCGTGCTCGTCTGCGCGGTGGTGAACGGCACGTCGTACAGCTCGTCGAACGGCCCTTCGGCGCGGAAGCGGTCGGCGATGTCGCGGATGTGGCAGATGAGGCGCGCCGCATACTCGATCGCGTTGAGCCCCTTCGGCGTCAGCGACGAATGCGCGGCGTGGCCGCGCACGCAACAGCGGTACGCGTTGATGCCCTTGTGCGCGATGATCGGCCGCATGCTGGTCGGCTCGCCGACGATGCAGCCCGACGGCTGCACGCCGCGCTTCACGAGATCGGCGATCATCAGCGGCGCGCCCGCGCAGCCGATTTCCTCGTCGTAGGACAGCGCGAAATGGATCGGCTTCGCGAGCTTCGTCGCCTGCATCTCGGGCAGCAGCGCGAGCGCCGCGCCGATGAAGCCCTTCATGTCGCAGGTGCCGCGGCCGTACAGGCGGCCGTCGCGGATTTCCGGCGCGAACGGATTGCTGTCCCATTGCTGGCCGTCGACCGGCACGACGTCGGTGTGGCCCGACAGCACGATGCCGCCGTTCGTCGAACCGTCGTGCGCGGGCACGGTGGCAAACAGGTTCGCCCAGCCTTCGCGCGGATCGTGCGTGATCGTCGACGCGATGCCCTTCGCGGCGAGCGCGTCGCGCACCGTTTCGATCAGGCCGAGGTTCGGCACGCGGCTCGTCGTGTCCATCGACACGAGTTGCTTGACCCAGGGCAGGCTGACGAGCGATGCATCGCCTTCGGTTGCGGCGGACGGCGCCGTCGCGTCGAGAGTGGACATGGCAAAACTCCGTCTGATGAATGGGAAATCATACTCAAAAACGCGCCGGCCCGCCTTCGTCGGGCGCGATGCGGTGCAGCAACGTCGCGCCCGTCAGGATGGCGTCAGCGGGCCGCGACGGCCGCCCCCTGTTTCGGGCCGAGCGCGCGCAGCGTTTCCTTGATCGTCGACACGCGGATCGCGAGATCGGGCGAGCGCGTCTCGATGCGCAGCTTGTCCTGGCCCGCGAGCTTGATGTGGCGATGCTTCTGCACCATCTCGATGATCCGCATCGGGTCGATCGGCGGATTCGGCTCGAACTGCAGCCCGATCGCGACCTCGCTCGCGTCGATCTTCACGATGCCGAGCGGCTTCGCGGCGATCCGCAGCCGGTGCGTCTCGACGAGCGCGTGCGCCTGCGGCGGCAGCTTGCCGAAGCGGTCGATCAGTTCCTCCTGGATGCCGTCGATCGCGTCGCCGTGCTCGCAGTTCGCGAGCCGCTTGTACAGCGACAGCCGCTCCTGCACGTCCGCGCAGTAGTCGGCCGGCAGGATCGCGGGCGCATGCAGGTTGATTTCGGTCGTCGCGGCGAGCGGTGCGGTGAGGTCGGGCTCCTTGCCGTTCTTCAGCGCCTTCACCGCGTCGTTCAGCATGTCCGTATAGAGCTGGAAGCCGATCTCGTGGATTTCGCCCGACTGCTTGTCGCCGAGCACCTCGCCGGTGCCGCGGATCTCGAGGTCGTGCATCGCGAGATAGAAGCCGGAGCCCAGTTCCTCCATCTGCTGGATCGCTTCCAGCCGGCGCTGCGCCTGCTTGGTCAGCGACTGCGGATCGTGCACCAGCAGGTACGCATACGCCTGGTGGTGCGAGCGGCCGACACGGCCGCGCAACTGGTGAAGCTGCGCGAGGCCGAACTTGTCCGCGCGGTGCATGATGATCGTGTTCGCGCTCGGCACGTCGATGCCGGTCTCGATGATGGTCGTGCACAGCAGCACGTTCGCGCGCTGCGCGACGAAATCGCGCATCACGCGTTCGAGCTCGCGCTCGTGCATCTGGCCGTGCGCGATCACGATGCGCGCCTCGGGCACGAGCGCCTCGAGCATCGCCTTGCGGTTCTCGATCGTCTCGACCTCGTTGTGCAGGAAGTACACCTGGCCGCCGCGCTTCAGCTCGCGCAGCATCGCCTCGCGGATCACGCTTTCCTCCTCGCGGCGCACGAAGGTCTTGATCGCGAGCCGCTTCTGCGGCGCGGTCGCGATCACCGAGAAATCGCGCAGCCCCTCGAGCGCCATCCCGAGCGTACGCGGGATCGGCGTCGCGGTGAGCGTCAGCACGTCGACTTCCGCGCGCAGCGCCTTCAGCGCTTCCTTCTGGCGCACGCCGAAGCGGTGTTCCTCGTCGATGATCACGAGGCCGAGGCGCTTGAACTGCACGTCCGACGACAGCAGCTTGTGCGTGCCGATCACGATGTCGACGCTGCCTTCGTTGATCTGCGCGATCGCCGCATTCACTTCCTTCGCGGTCTTGAAGCGCGACAGCTCGACGATGCGCACCGGCCAGTCCGCGAAGCGGTCGGCGAAGGTCTGCGTGTGCTGCTCGGCGAGCAGCGTGGTCGGCGACAGCAGCGCGACCTGCTTGCCGCCCAGCACCGCGATGAACGCCGCGCGCAGCGCGACTTCCGTTTTGCCGAAGCCGACGTCGCCGCACACGAGGCGGTCCATCGGCTTGCCGCTCGTCATGTCGCCGATCACGGCCGCGATCGCCGCGGCCTGGTCGGGCGTTTCCTCGAAGCCGAAGCTTTCCGCGAATTTCACGTAGTCGCGCGGGTCGAGCGAGAACGCGTGGCCTTCGCGGGCCGCGCGGCGCGCGTACAGGTTCAGCAGTTCGGCGGCCGTATCGCGGATCTGCTGCGCGGCCTTGCGCTTCGCGCGCTCCCACTGGCCGGAGCCGAGCGCGTGCAGCGGCGCGCTGTCGGGATCGGCGCCGCTGTAGCGCGAGATCACGTGCAGTTGCGCGACGGGCACGTAGAGCTTGCTGTCGCCCGAGTATTCGAGGTGCAGGAATTCGGTCTCGCCTTCGCCGAGATCCATCGACACGAGGCCCATGTAGCGGCCGATGCCGTGCTGCGCGTGGACGACCGGGTCGCCGATCTTCAGCTCCGACAGGTCGCGCACCATCGCGTCGACGTTGCTCGCCTGCTCCTGCCGGCGGCGGCCCGCGCGGCGGCCGAGCGCGCCGTACAGCTCGGTCTCGGTGACGATCGCGTAGCCTTCGCCCGGCACGGCGAAGCCGTTCGAGAGCGGCGCGACGCCGAGCGCGAAGCGTTCGTCGCTCGCGAGCCAGCCCGCGAAGTGGTCGTTCGACGCGGGGCGCAGGTGATGTTCGGCGAGCAGTTGCAGGATCGTTTCCCGGCGGCCGGCCGATTCGACCGTCAGCAGCACGCGCTTGCCCGACGATTCG
The DNA here is from genome assembly GCF_902832955.1 of Burkholderia sp. BCC0044. Lineage (NCBI taxonomy): Bacteria > Pseudomonadati > Pseudomonadota > Betaproteobacteria > Burkholderiales > Burkholderiaceae > Burkholderia > Burkholderia sp. BCC0044. The sequence goes on from NZ_CADFDO010000001.1 coordinate 307,754, forward strand.
ACGAACGTGCGCAGCGACGCGAGCGGATCGTCCGCATGGCGGTCGACGGTGAGCTCGGGCAGGCCGGTCGCCCAGCCGCCGGCCGGCTGAGCGGGCAGCACGACGCGCGCGAACGGCTTCGCGAACGCGAAGAAATCCTCGTCGGACAGGAACAGCCGCTGCGGCTCGAGGATCGGCCGCTCGCGATCGTGCGAGAGGAACGCGTGACGCTGCTTCGTATCGGCCGTGAAGCGCCGGATCGACGCTTCGAGATCGCCGGCGAACACGAGGTGCGCGTCCTGCGGCAGGTAGTGGAACAGCGTGGCCGTCTCGTCGAAGAACAGCGGCAGGTAGTATTCGATGCCGGCCGACGGCACGCCGTTGCCGATGTCCTTGTAGATCGGCGCGCGGCTCGGGTCGCCTTCGAAGGTCTCGCGCCAGCGGCTGCGGAAGGCCGTGCGCGCGGCCTCGTCGAACGGGAATTCGCGGCCGGGCAGCAGGCGCACGTCGCGCACCGGGTACAGGCTGCGCTGCGTGTCGGGATCGAACGCGCGGATCGAGTCGACCTGGTCGTCGAACAGGTCGATCCGGTACGGCAGCGGCGAGCCCATCGGGTACAGGTCGATCAGCGAGCCGCGCACGCAGTATTCGCCGGGCCGCACGACCTGGCTCACGTGTTCGTAGCCGGCCAGCGTGAGCTGCGCCTTCAGCTTCGCCTCGTCGAGCCGCTCGCCCTGCGCGAACGCGAACGTGTACGCGGCCATGAACGACGCGGGCGGCATCCGGTACAGCGCGGTGGTCGCGGGCACGAGCAGGATGTCGCAGCGGCCCTCGCCGAGGTCGTGCAGCGTGGCGAGGCGCTCGGACACGAGATCCTGGTGCGGCGAGAACGTGTCGTACGGCAGCGTTTCCCAGTCGGGCAGCAGCCGCACGCGCGCCTCGGGTGAGAAGTAGCGGATTTCCTGCGACAGCCGCTGCGCGTCGACCGCGTTCGCGCAGATCACCGCGAGGAGCGGCACGTCCTGGCGGTTGTCGGCGAGATAACGGGCGATGGCGAGCGCGTCGGCGGAGCCGTGCGCGCCGTCGAAGGCGAAACGCTGGCCGGGCTTGACGCGGGCAACGGGTGAAGCGGACGGGGTGGAAGCGTTATCTGGCATAGGGACGACAGGGGTGGCGTGCACGGGCGCGGCGCGGTGCGCCGGTCGAGACGAAAGACCTATTATAAAATCCGCTTCTCGATTTCATCTTTCCGGCGTTTCCCCTTCGTGACTCCCCGACTTTTCGCCCTGATTCCTTGTGCCGGCACGGGCAGCCGTTCCGGTTCGGCCGTGCCGAAGCAATACCGCACGCTGGCCGGCCGCGCGCTGCTGCACTACACGCTCGCCGCGTTCGACGCGTGCAGCGAGTTCGCGCAGACGCTCGTCGTGCTCGCGCCCGACGATTCCCATTTCGACGCGCGCCGCTTCGCGGGCCTGCGCTTCGCGGTGCGCCGCTGCGGCGGCGGCTCGCGGCAGGCGTCGGTGCTCAACGGGCTGCTGGAGCTGGCCGAATTCGGCGCGACCGACCACGACTGGGTGCTCGTGCACGACGCCGCGCGCCCGGGCATCACGCCGGCGCTGATCCGCACGCTGGTCGCGACGCTGAAGGACGACCCGGTGGGCGGGATCGTCGCGCTGCCGGTGGCCGATACGCTCAAGCGCGTGCCGGCCGGCGGCGACGCGATCGCGCGCACCGAGTCGCGCGACGCGCTGTGGCAGGCGCAGACGCCGCAGATGTTCCGCATCGGCATGCTGCGCGACGCGATCCTGCAGGCGCAGCGCGAAGGGCACGACCTGACCGACGAGGCGAGCGCGATCGAATGGGCCGGCCATACGCCGCGCGTCGTGCAGGGCAGCCTGCGCAACTTCAAGGTCACGTACCCGGAAGATTTCGCGCTCGCGGAGGCGATCCTCGCGCGCCCCGCGAACGCTTCCTGACTTTCACCTCATCTCAAACCGGATTACGCATGGATTTCAGAATCGGACAAGGCTACGACGTGCACCAGCTCGTCGAAGGGCGCCCCCTCATCATCGGCGGTGTGACGATTCCGTACGCGCGCGGCCTGCTCGGCCACTCGGACGCGGACGTGCTGCTGCACGCGATCACCGACGCGCTATTCGGCGCGGCGGCGCTCGGCGACATCGGCCGCCATTTCTCCGACACCGACGCGGCGTTCAAGGGCGCGGACAGCCGCGTGCTGCTGCGCGCGTGCGCCGAGCGCGTGAAGGCGGCCGGCTTCACGATCCAGAACGTCGACAGTACCGTGATCGCGCAGGCGCCGAAGCTCGCACCGCATATCGACGGGATGCGCGCGAACATCGCGGCGGATCTCGGGCTGCCGCTCGATCGCGTGAACGTGAAGGCGAAGACCAACGAGAAGCTCGGCTATCTCGGCCGTGGCGACGGGATCGAGGCGCAAGCCGCCGCGCTGCTGGTGAAGCAGGGCGGCTGACGGCCTTTACGGCGGCGCGCGCGGTTCGCGCTGCACGCCACGCCGCCGAAATGAAAAATGCCACGCGGATGCGTGGCATTTTCGTTTGAAGCGGGCGCTGTGTATGGCGCGCGCCGCGCAACCGCTTATTCGCCTTCGGCGGCGATCACCTGCGCGGCGGCGTTGATCACCGACGCGATGCGGCCGACGTCGCGCAGTTGCGTCGTCGTCATCCCTTGCTCGTTCTTCAGCAGCGCATAGTGCGACTTCACGCAGAAGTGGCACTTGCCGACGATCGACGCGGCGAGCGCGTACATCTCGAACTTGCGCTTGTCGACGCCGCCGTGCGTCGCGTACGCACCCATCCGCAATTCGGCGCGCTGCGTCTTCAGGTCGGCGTCGTCGGCCATCTCGACATACGGATACCAGGTGTTGTTCATCCCCATCAGCGCGGCCGCCGTCAGCACGGCGTTGGTCTCTTCGGGCGACAGCACGCCGGCTTCGCGAATCGTCTTCACGAGTACCGTGCTCTTCGCCGCGATGGCCGCCGCGAGCGCCACGCCGACCGCGTCGGTGCCTTCGAGCGACGAGCGCGAGATCGTGCCGTCGAGGTTCAGGCGAATGTCCTTCGCGTAGTCGGGGATACGTGCCTTAATCGAGTCGATGAATTCCATTGATATCTCCTATGGGTTGGCCGTTAAAAAAGCCCGCAGGCAGCACGTGCGCCGCGGGCTTCGTGCATTGCTACGCTTACAGCGTGGCGCCGCCGACTGCGCGGTTGCACGGGCAGAGTTCGTCCGTTTGCAGGCCGTCCAGAATGCGCAGGACTTCTTCCGGGCTGCGGCCGACGTTCAGGTTGTTCACCGAAACGTGCTGGATCGTGTTGTCCGGGTCGACGATGAACGTCGCGCGCAGGGCCACGCCGGCTTCCTTGTCGCGCACGCCGAGCTGGTCGATCAGCTCGCCCTTGACGTCGCCGAACGAGTAGTGGTTCAGCTTGTCGAGGTCCTTGTGCTCACGGCGCCATGCGAGCTTGACGAATTCGTTGTCCGAGCTGCCGCCGAGCAGGACGGCGTCGCGCTCTTCGAACTGCTTCGTCAGCTTCGCGAATTCGACGATTTCCGTCGGGCACACGAACGTGAAATCCTTCGGATAGAAGTAGATGATCTTCCACTTGCCCGGGAACGACGCTTCGGTGACGGTCTCGAACGCCGACTGGCCGTTTTCCTCGTGATGATTGAAGCCCGGCTTCGCGGCTACGACGGTGAAAGCTTCGAGTTTATCGCCCACGGTTTTCATGCGGATACTCCTGTGTGAGTTGGGAAGAAGACTGAGTCAAGCTACCTCGGTGCTGCAACGATGATGTGACAGCATGGGGAAAACTATAACACTATTAGTAAGGCGCTTCAATAGATTTTGACTAACGACCTTCATAGCTTTTGTCAACCGGGTCGATAGTGTGACGCGCAAGATGCGTGCGCGAACGCGTCACGCGGTCGCACGCGCCTTGCCGGCGCCGGGGAATTCGAGCGTGACTTCGAGGCCGGCTTCCGGGTGGCGGTTGCGCAGGCGCAGCGCGCCGCGGTAGCGGCCGACGAGGCGCAGCACGATCGCCATCCCGAGGCCCGTGCCGTCCGCCTTGGTGCGCGCGGTGTCGACGCGGTAGAACGGCCGCATCACGAGCGGCAGTTGATCCTCGGGGATGCCGGGGCCTTCGTCGCTCACCGACAGCTCGACGCGCGCATGCGACACGCGCGTCTCGAGCGTGATGCGCGAGATGCCGTCCTGCTTGCTCTGGCCGTACTTGCGCGCGTTCTCGACGAGGTTGCCGATCACGCGCCGCATGTCGGTCTCGTCGGCTTCGATGATCGCGCTCGGCGCGAGCCGCGTGCGGATCTGGACGCCGTCCTCGCCCGACACGCGCGCGGCGACGTCCTGCGCGACCGACGACAGGTCGACGGGCTCGGGCTTGCGCTGCGACGGGCGCGCGTAGTCGATGAAGGCCGCGATGATGCGGTCCATCTGTTCGATGTCGTCGACCATCGCGTCCTTGGTCGCCTGGTCGGACGGACTCATCTCGGTTTCGAGCCGCAGCCGCGCGAGCGGCGTGCGCAGGTCGTGCGAGATGCCCGCGAGCATCAGCGCGCGGTCGGCCTCGAGTTGTTCGAGGTCGCGCACCATCTGGTTGAAGCTGCGGTTGGTGTCGGCCGCGACGCCCATCCCGCGCTCGGGCAGCGGCTCGGGCGCCTGGCCCGAACCGACCTGGCGCGCGGCGAGCGCGAGCCGCGAGAACGGCCGGTTCACGAGGCTCGTGATGAACGCGGAGCCGAACAGCGACAGCGCGAGCGCGAACAGCCCCCAGCCGGCCCATTGCAGGCCCGTGACGTTGTCGAGCTGGTCGCGGTCGAGCGCGACCCAGTAATCGTCGTCGTCGATCTTGAAGCTGATCCACACGCCGGGAATGTCGTTGACCGACTGCGCGATCACGGTATCGTCGCCGAGGCGGCTGCGGATGTCGTGTTCGATCAGGCGGTTCAGCGATTCGTCGGGCTGCAGCTTGAACTTGTCGGTTTTCTCGCGCGGGTACACGCGCACGCCCTCGTTGCTCTCGAGATCCTGCAGCAGCGCGCGCCGCAAGTCGGGATCGGAATAGAGCAGCGCGGTGCGCGTGAGCTTCACGACCGCGACGAGCTGGAGCGCGACGCGCTGCGCGCGCGGCTCGCGCTCGATCACGCGAAAGCTCTGGAACCACGCGGCGAGACTGACCGAGATCAGCAGCGCGATCAGCAGGAAGGTGCGCCAGAACAGCCCGCCGAACGCGAGCTGCAAAAGGCGCCGGTCGATACGCATGGGACGGGCCGTGGACGGGGCGAAGCCGGGAAGGAAAAAGCTCAGGCGGCGCCGTCCGGGATGAACACGTAGCCGAGGCCCCAGACGGTCTGGATGAAGCGCGGGCTGCCCGGATCCGGTTCGATCAGCTTGCGCAGGCGCGAGATCTGCACGTCGAGGCTGCGGTCGAACACTTCGTATTCGCGGCCGCGCGCGAGCTCCATCAGCTTTTCACGCGACAGCGGCTGGCGCGGATGGCGCGCGAACACCTTCAGCACCGAGAATTCGCCGGTGGTCAGCGGAATTTCCTGGCCGGACTTCGTCAGCGTGCGCGTGGCGAGGTTCAGCGAGAACTCGCCGAACTCGAACACCTCGGTGGTTTCCGACGGCGCGCCCGGCAGTTCGGCCGGCGCCTGGCGGCGCAGCACCGCGTGAATGCGCGCGACCAGTTCGCGCGGGTTGAACGGCTTCGGCAGGTAATCGTCGGCGCCCATCTCGAGGCCGACGATGCGATCCACGTCCTCGCCCTTCGCGGTGAGCATGATGATCGGCGTGCGGTCGTTGCTGCCGCGCAGCCGGCGGCAGATCGACAGGCCGTCTTCGCCGGGCAGCATCAGGTCGAGCACGAGCAGGTCGAAACGCTCGCGGACCCAGAGCTTGTTCATCGCGGTCGCGTTTTCCGCGACGTAGACGTTGAAACCCTGTTCGCCGAGATAGCGGCGCAGCAGATCGCGCAGGCGAGGGTCGTCGTCGACGACGAGAATCTTGGAGGGGTTTTTCGTTTCCATGATCGGCATCTTATCGCGAATGGGAATTGACGCACGGCCGGGGATTTTCGTGCGTTACAGTCGGTTACAAAATTTACCCGTAGTGTCGCGCGGAGTAAAGGCAGGCTATAGAGATTCCTTTACTCGAAGCCGAAATTCGTTAGATACTCCCCTGCACTCCATCTTTCATCTTTGCACACCCGAATTCCGCAGGGTTTTTCAAGTACCAGAGGTAGCCGGTTGCCGCGTGACGAAGGGAACAAATCGACCAAAGAAGCGAGGACGGTCATGCGATCTGCCCGGATTGCACTGATGCTGACGATCGCGCTTGCCGGTCCGTATGCGTCGAACTTCGCGTATGCGCAGCGCCCCGAGCAGGGCGCATCGTCGCGCAAGCTGCCGCGCGGCAAAGCGCCGCAACCCGATCGCGCCGCCGATATGACGGTCCGTTCCGCCGTGCCCCCCGATCTCGAACAGCGCCGCCGCGACGGGCACATGACGCCCGAAGAGCGGCACCTGTTGCGCCAGCACATCGAAGACGCCGTTCGCGAGCTGTACAAGCGCTGATGCGTGCCGTCGTTCGCTTTGCGCGGAAACCTCCGCGCGGAAAGAATTCGTAGCACTTTTTCCGTCAACTTTCGGCTGCCGAATGCCGTTGTACGGGCATCCGCACCGCCGGTGCGTTCCGGGAGTCCATGACGATGAAAGCGAACGCTGCCGCACCGGCGCCGCCGCCTGCCATGCAGTCGCCGCTCGATGCCGACGACGCGCTGTTTTTCCTCAGTCGCACCGGTTTTTCTCCCGCGCCCGCCGAGGTCGCGCGCATCGTCGGCATGACGCGCGCGCAGGTCGTGGCCGACACGCTCGGCAGCGCGCGACACGAACCCGTCACGACGTGGCCCGACTGGCTCGCCGAGCCGCCGCCGACGCGCGCGCAGCGCCAGGCGCTGACGCCCGACATGCGGCGCGACGAGCAGCGCGAGCGCAATCTTCGCTACGACGCGTTGCGTGCGGCGTGGGTCAACGAGATGGTCGCGACGCCGTCGCCGCTCAGCGAGCGCATGACGCTGTTCTGGCACGGGCATTTCACGTCGGGGCAGGACAAGGTGCCTTACCCGCAGACGATGGCCGCGCAGAACGCGCTGTTTCGCCGCGAGGCGCTCGGCAACTTCGGCACGCTGCTGCACGCGGTCGCGAAGGACCCGGCGATGCTGCAGTATCTCGACGGCGCGAGCAATCGCAAGGGGCGGCCGAACGAGAATTTCGCGCGCGAGGTGATGGAGCTGTTCACGCTCGGCGAAGGGCACTACACGCAATACGACGTGACCGAAGCCGCGCGCGCGATGACGGGCTGGACCGTCGACCCCGATACGCTGCGCTTCGTGGTGCGACCCGAGTGGCACGATGCCGGCGACAAGGCGATCCTCGGCGAAACCGGGCCGTTCGACGGCGACGGCTTTCTCGACATCCTGCTGAAGCGGCCGGGCACCGCGCGCTTCATCGCCGGCAAGCTGTGGCGCGAGTTCGTGTCCGATACGCCGGAGCCGGTCGCGCTCGACGCGGTGGCCGAACGATTTCGCGCGAGCGGCTACGACATTCGCGCGGCGCTCGCCGCGCTGTGGTCGACCGACGCGTTCTGGGATCCGCGCAACCGCGGCGTGCTGGTCAAGTCGCCGGCCGAATTCGTCGTCGGGTCGGTGCGGCTGTTCGACGTGGCGTACGGCGATCCGCAGATGCTCGCGAACACCGTGCGCACGCTCGGGCAGAACCTGTTCTACCCGCCGAACGTGAAGGGCTGGCCGGGCGGCGCGCTGTGGATCAACAGCACCACGCTGCTGTCGCGCAAGCAGTTCGTCGAGCAGTTGTTCCGCGCGACCGAGACGGCCGGCATGCGGCCGCCTGCCCGTGCGATCGCGCCGCCGCCGAACGCGCGTGCGATGCCGGTGGTCGACGCGGCGTCCGCCGCCGCCGTGCGCGGCCTGCCGGCGAAGCCGGCGCGCGGCGGCCTGCGTTTCGATCTCGAACGCTGGCTCGCCCAGTATCGTGCGCGGCCGCAGACGATCGCGGGATTGTCGACCGAGCTGCAGTTGCAGCACGCGGTGCTGCAGCTTTCGCCGGTCGCGGCGATCGACACGGATTCGACCGGCAGCGCGTATCTCGAGGCGCTGCTGATGGATCCGGCCTATCAACTGAAATGATGCAAACGACGACGAAGCGGGCAGCCGCCGCGGTAAAGGTGCGCGGCGGCGAACCAAAGGATGTGCGATGAACCGACGTGATTTTCTGACGCTCACAGGCGCTGCGGCCGCCGCCGGCGTGTCGATGTGGCAGGCGCCCGCGATGGCGGCCGCCGCGACGCAGGCGGGGCGCAAGCCCGCGACCGGGTATGCGAACGTGCTGATCCTCGTCGAGCTGAAGGGCGGCAACGACGGCCTCAACACGGTGGTGCCGTATGCGGATCCGCTGTATTACCAGTTCCGGCGCGGCATCGGCATCAAGCGCGACCAGGTGCTGCAGCTCGACGCGCAGACGGGGCTGCACCCGTCGCTCGCGCCGCTGATGCCGCTGTGGCGCGACTGCCAGGTCGCGATCGTGCAGGGGGTCGGCTATCCGCAGCCGAACCTGTCTCATTTCCGCTCGATCGAGATCTGGGACACCGCGTCGCGCTCCGATCAGTACCTGCACGAAGGCTGGCTCACGCGCACGTTCGCGCAGGCGCCCGTGCCGCCCGGTTTCGCCGCGGACGGCGTCGTGCTCGGCAGCGCCGAGATGGGGCCGCTGTCGAACGGCGCGCGCGCGATCGCGCTCGTCAATCCCGCGCAGTTCATCCGTGCGGCCCGGCTCGCCGAGCCGTCGTCGCTGCGCGAGCAGAACCCGGCGCTCGCGCACATCATCGACGTCGAGAACGACATCGTGAAGGCGGCCGACCGGCTGCGCCCGCGCGGCGGGATGCGCGAATTCAGGACGGCTTTTCCGGCCGGCGCGTTCGGCACGTCGGTCAAGACCGCGATGCAGGTGCTGGCCGCGTGCGAAGCGTCCGGGCCCGGCGCGCAGGATGGTGTCGCGGTGCTGCGCCTGACGCTCAACGGCTTCGACACGCACCAGAACCAGCCGGGGCAGCAGGCCGCGCTGCTCAAGCAGTTCGCGGACGGGATGAGCGCGATGCGCGCGGCGTTGATCGAACTCGGGCGCTGGAACGAGACGCTCGTGATGACGTATGCGGAATTCGGGCGGCGCGTGCGCGAGAACCAGAGCAACGGCACCGATCACGGCACGGCCGCGCCGCATTTCGTGATGGGCGGCCGCGTGGCGGGCGGGCTGTACGGTGCGCCGCCGGCGCTCGGGCGGCTCGACGGCAACGGCAACCTGCCGGTCGCGGTCGATTTCCGCCAGCTTTATGCGACCGTGCTCGGGTCGTGGTGGGGGCTCGATGCGACGCACGTGCTGCAGCAGCGTTTCGACACGCTGCCGCTGCTGAAGGCGTGATGCGCGCGGCTCAGCGGCGGCGCGCGGCGCGCCACGCGATCCACAGCTTGCGGATCGGCGTGAGTGCGATGCGCTGGTGCAGCACCTGGTAGCCGTCGCGCGCGATCTCCTCGAGCAGCGCGCCGGCCAGCGCGATCTGCGCACGCAGCGTGCGCTGCGCGCGGCGTTCGGCGGCGGGAATCGCCGCATCGGCGGCTGCGAGCGCCTCGCGCGCGCGGGCCGTCTGGAATTGCAGCAATTCGGTGAAGGCGGGGCTGTAGCGGCGGTTCAGCAGATCGGCCGCGGTCACGTTGTAGCGCTGCAGTTCGTCGATCGGCAGATAGATGCGGCCGTGGCGTGCGTCGTTGCCGAGCTCCTGCACGAATTGCGCGAGCATCAGCGCGCGGCCGACGTCCGCGGCCCACGGCTGCGGGTCGGCCGGGTTCGCCGAGCTGGCGCGCGCGACCAGCGACGCGAAGGTGCCGCCGACCTGCGCGATATAGCGCTGCAGGTTCGCGAAATCGAGGTAGCGCGCCTGTTCGAGGTCCATCCCGTAACCGTTGACGAGCGTGCGCAGCGCATCGGCCTCGGCGGCGATCGCCGGGTGATGCTGCGCGAGCGCGTTCGTGACGGGGTGCGACGGCTGCCCGTCGGCGAGCGCCGCGAGTTCCTTGTGCCACCACGCGAGCTTCGTGTGTCCGACGGTCGGATCGCTGGTTTCCTTGACGGTTTCCTCGAGTTCGCGGCGCAGCGCGAACAGCGCGGTCAGGCGCGGCTGCGTGGCGAGCGGCGCCTGGCGCAGCGCGTAGTAGACGCTGGAGCCGGCGGGGGCGGCCTTTTGCTGACAGTAGTCGTCGAAGTTCACGGGCGAAATCGGGTGGGGCGGGTTCGGGGGACGCGCGGCGGCGCGCTGCCGAAACGTCGAGCGCGGCATTCTAGCACCGCGGCACGACAGGCGCCGGCGGGGCGAGACAACGCCGCACGGATCGGGTAGAATCTCGCGCTCGCCTGATCGGGCGTGCCGGTTTTCGGGCCGGCGTGAAGTCCCGGGGGCGCGGCGCACGCATCTTGCGTCCCGCGCGGTCAGGCGACGGAATGCGCGTGAGTGGCGAAATTGGTAGACGCACCAGGTTTAGGTCCTGACGCCCGCAAGGGTGTGCCGGTTCGAGTCCGGCCTCACGCACCAGAAGTCGAACGTGTCCCGCCAGGGGCCGTTCGCGAAAAAGCGCTGCCGGTCGGCTGACCGCAGCGCTTTTTTGTTGACGTCGGTTTCATCGCCAGGCATCCCGGTCTCGCCCGGAAAACTGGCCGCGTGTAATATCGTGCTCGGTTTTCACATACAAGAAGCACGACGACACCGAGGGGCCGCCCGATGAAACACACCTTACGTATCCCGATTTCCGTTCTGGCGCTGATGCTGGCCGCGCCGGCCATTGCCAACACGCCTGCCGACAACATCGCCTGGAGCGCCCAGCCCGTGAAGACGGCGGCATCGTCGTCCGCGTGCGCCGCGTACTCGGGGCGCGTGATGTCGGGCAGCGGCCAGCCGCTGTCGACCGAGGGCGTGCTAAAAGCGCTCGGCACGTCGCTGGCCGGCGCCGCGCTGGGTGCCGTCGCCGGCGGATATCAGGGCGCAGCCCCCAATCCGTGCCCGCGGCCCGGCCTGTGACTCGCTTGCAAGCGGATCGCGGAGCGCGCCGCTTCGGTTGAAACAAGCACGATACGAAGCGCCGCGTGTCGCCCGACCGCGGCGCTTCGTCGTTTCCGGCGCGCCTATTCCCAGAAGCTGCGGATCGCGACGGCCACGATCACCGGCACCGAGAACACCAGCGGAATCGCGAAATACTGCGCTTCGCGATCGACGACCCAGCTATAGATCACCCACGCCGCGCCGATCGCGAACGTGATGAGGCCGACCGTCACGGCGGCGATGTTCAGGGCCAGCTTCGACGGCTGGCGGCGCGTTTTGGCGTTGTCGTTGTTGTCGCGCGGGGACGATTTCATCGGAAGAGTGCGGCCTCGTGCCGGAACAGGGGGTAAAGGCACAGGAAACCCCATCCGCACGGATCGCGCAAGGGCCGGCGCGGGCCGGCCCCGTCACGTCCGTTCCCGCGCGTTACAACCCGAACGACGCGGCCAGTTCGTCGAGCAGCGCGCGCTGGAACGCGACGAACCGCTCGCCCGGCTGCTGCGCGATCGCCAGGTCGAGCATCGGATCGACGACCTCGGTGCGCAGGCCGGCCAGTTCCTCGACGATCGCGAGCCCGCAGAACGGCACGTACGCCTCCGAATAGCCGCCTTCGTGAACGATCACCAGCCGCCCGCCGCAATGGCGCTGCGCGGCTTCCTTCACCGCGCGGGTCATGAACCGGTAGCTGTCGGTATGCAGCTGCATGCGCGCGAGCGGATCGACCGCGCTCGCGTCGAGGCCGCTCGCGACGACGATCAGCTCGGGGCGGAAACGCGCGAGCGCCGGCAGCACGATCCGCTCGAACGCATACCGGTATGCATCGTCGCCGCTGCCCGCGAGCAGCGGCACGTTCAGGTTCGCGCCGACGCCCGCGCCTTCGCCGCGATCGTCCGCGCCGCTGTAGCCGGGCGGGAAGCAGCGGTCCTGGTGCAGCGAGATCGTCAGCGTATCGGGATCGTCGTAGTAGATCGACTGCGTGCCGTTGCCGTGATGCACGTCCCAGTCGATCACCGCGACGCGCTCGATGCCGTATTTCGCGCGCGCGGCCTCGATCGCGATCGGGATGTTCGCGAGCAGGCAGAAGCCCATCGGGCGGTCGCGCAGGCAGTGATGGCCGGGCGGTCGCGACAGCGAGAATGCATTCGCCGCGCGCTCGCCGACCACCGCATCGACCGCCGCGATCGCGAGGCCGGCCGACAGCGCGGCGATCTCATAGCTGCCCTTGCCGAACGGCGCGAGATCGCCGAGGTCGCCGCCGTTCGCGTCGCTCAGCGCGCGAAACGCGTCGAGATAGTGCGCCGGATGAATGCGCAGCAGGTCGGCGGTCGCCGCGGGCTCGGCGCTCCGCAGGTCGAGCTGCGCGGCCAGGCCCGACGCCTGCACGAGCGACAGGAAGCGGCGCTTCGAATCGGGCGATTCCGCGTAGCCCGCGCTCGACGGCGGCTGGACCCAGCCGCCTACGGGCAAGAACAGCGCGTGCGTGCCGCCGGTATGCCAGAAAGTGCGTTCATCGGTGAAGAAGGCAGTGCGATTCATGGATGCGTGACCTGTCACGGTTGGGAGGAAAAGGAAGAACGGCGATCGATGTGGCGCAGCGCGGCGAACGACACGATCGCGACGGCCGTCGCGGCGATGAACAGCGCGCGCATCGTGCCGCCAGCATCGAGCATCAGGCCGGCCAGCAGCGGACCGGCGGCGAGCCCCGCGCCGATCACGAAATTGAGCGTCGCGACGAGGCGGCCCGACGTGTCGATCTGCGCGACCGTCGCGAGGATGAACGGCAGCACGAAGGTCCACGCGAACTTGAACGCGAAGATCGCCGCGCCGTAGCCGACGGTGTCATGCATCGCGGCGAGCGCGACGAGCGACGCCGCGAGCAGCGCGTAGCCGATCGCCAGCATCGCGCACCGCGCGAGCCGGCCGCCCGCGCACGCCGCGAGCGCCGCGCCGGCGATGCCCATCACGCTCGCGATCGCGAGCACGTTGCCGGTCGACTGAGGATCGAGTCCGGCCTCGGCCGCCGCGCGGCTCGCGAACGTCCACACGCTGCCGATCGCGAGATAGAACGTCAGCACCGCGCCGATGCCGAGCACGACGAAGCGTCGCGGCGTTGGCGGCGCGTCGCCGCGCGCGGTGTGCGCGGATGCCGTCCGCGTGCCGAGCGACGACGGAAAGCCGCGCGACAGCGGCGCCGCGAGCAGCGCGAGCGCGGCGAGCGAGACGTACAGCGCGCGCAGCCCGAACGCGGCGAACACGTGCGGCAGCACGAACAGGCCGATCGCGCCCGCGATCAATTGGCCGACGACCCACAGGCCGTACACGCGGTCGCTGTTTTGGCTCGTCGCCGCGCTCGTCATGCAGAGCACCATCAACGAGCCGCCGCCGAGCGCGGTGACGGCGCGCAGTGCGAGCAGCGCGGCAAAGCCCGGCATCCACAGCGCGGTCAGCAGGTTGCCCGCACCGAACAGCGCGATGGCGAGCGCGGCGACGCGGCGCGCGTCGATGCGGCCGAGCCACAGGTACGACGGCACGGTCGCGAGGCTGAACGCGCCGAGTTCGACGAAGAAGTAGGTGCCGATCTGCGATGCGGACAAGCCGAGCTGCGTCGCGAGCTGGCCGGCGACGGCAGGCGCCACGAGCAGCAGCAGCGGCGTGATGGCCGCGAACACGACGAGTGCGACGAGCGTCGAGCGCGCGAACGTCGACGTGCGGCCGTCGGGCGACAGGGCGGCATCCGGGGACAGGGTCTTCATGGCGGGGTCTCGTTGGGGGAATCAGAACAGGTGGTACATGCCGACCATCGCGCCGAACTGCGACGCGCCGGCGAGCGGCGTCGGGTCGTATTCGTAGACGGTCTGCGAACTCTGGCCGCTGTTGCGCGCATAGCCGAGGTTCACGTACGCGACGGTGCGTTTGGACAGCGCGTACGTGGTGCTCGCGATGAACAGCGTCGGATGGCCGAGCGCCGGTGTGCGCGAATCGGTGTGGTAGACGCCCGCGTTCAGGCCGATTCCGTTCGACGTCAGGTAGCGCGCACCGCCCCAGACGATCGTGCGCGCCGCGTCGAGGTCGCCGGTCAGGCGTTCGACGCCCGCATAGACGGTGAGCGGTAGCGTCGCGAACGCATAGCGGGCGGCGAGCGTGCCGAGTTCGCGACGCCGCGCGGACGCGTCGGCCGCCGCCGATACGTCGCCGTGCGCCTGGTGCAGCACCGCGCTGACCGACAGGCCGTTGCTCGCGTACTGGCCGCCGAGCTCGAGCACGCGGCCGGCGCGCGTATTGCCGGCGACGCCGGATGTGGCGGCGAGCGCCTCGACGTCGAAGCCGGCGAACGTCGGCGACTGGTATTTGACCGAGTGGTCGATGAAGTTCGCGCTCATCGGCACGAGCACGCCCTGGCCGCTGTACGACGCATACCAGAGCGGGTCGTAGAACAGCGTCTTGTCGAACAGCACGCTGAACTGGCGGCCGAGCGTGACGGTGCCGACCGGCCCCGCGATGCCCGCGTACGCGCCGCGAAAGAACGCGTAGCCGGGCACGGTCGAAGTGCCGTCGTTGACGTTGAAGCCCTGTTCGAGCTTGAACAGCGCACGCCAGCCGCCGCCGAGATCCTCGTGGCCCTTGATCCCGAACTGCGAAGGCAGGATGCCGTAGTTCTGCAACTGCACGGCCGAGCGGCGCCCGTCGGCGTGCGTCAGGTATTGCACGCCGGCGTCGAGCGCGCCGTACAGCGTGAGGGCCGACTGCGCGTGCGCGGCGGCGCTGCATGCGGCCAGCGTCGCGGCGGCCGCGGCCGTGCGGATGAAGCGGGGTGTCGTCACGAGGGGTTCTCCATACCGTCCTGCATCGATTCGTCGTTGGTGTTGTCGCGACGCAGTGTCCGCAGCGGGAAAACCGTCGAACAGTCGTCCAGATGAACGGTGCGGAAAACCCGCGGTGCGCGGCATGAACGCCGCGCGATGCCGCCGCGCGCCGTGCTGCGCAGCAGCAACGTGCGGCGCACCGTTCAAATGGATGGGGCTGGCGCGCGTTCCGGCGCCGTGGCCCGCCAAAAAAGCCGCTGGCTATAATCGGCCGGTGTCGTTGCGCACATCAGCAGCCCGACTGGGCAGGGGAGCGGAAGGTGAGGATCACGACGGATATCGGGCAGGATCTCGACGCGCTGCGGGACGTGCCGGCCGCCATCGTGCTCGACGAATTCGCGTGGCCGCCGCGGCCGTCCCGCCGAGCCGATTTCGACGGCGTCACGCGCGGCGACGCGCCGCAGCGCGAGCTCGGGCTGATGCTGCTCGACCTGTACGCGGTGGCCGCCCAATCCGGCATCGGCGAATTCGAATGCCGGTTCTTTTCGCTGCTGCAGGCGCTGATTCCGTTCGATGCCGCGTGGACGGGCGTCGCGACCCATTTGCCGACCGGCCCCGTCATGCACAACAGTTTTTTGTACCGGTTGCCGCACGCGTTCTTCACCGACTGGAAGCGCGTGCGCGATTGCGATCCGCTCGCGCACCGCACGTTGCACGGCGCGCACGGTCGCGCGGTGCGGCTGACGGTCGTCGAGCCGGGGCTCGATGCGCGGTTTCGCGACTGGTGCGTGAAGTACGGGCTCGCGCAACTGATGTGCGTGTGTACGCTCGATCGCCGCTTTGGCCTGACGACGTTCATGTCGATCTACCGCCAGGGCCTGAACCGGCCGTTCAGCGACGACGACGCGCGGCGCTTCGAGGAAGTGATTCCGCATCTGGCGGCCGCGCTGACGATCAATCGCGCCGCGCAGCTCACGCGCGAGCGCGCCGACACGGTCGCGCCGGCGGCGCGTGCGCTGTGCGACAACTTCGGCGTGCTGCACCATGCCGATCACGGTTTCGACGACGTGCTGCGCTCCGAATGGCCGGCCTGGGCCGGCGCGCGGGTGCCGGAGCCGCTCGTCGCGCACCTGCGGCGCCAGTCGGGGCAGCCGTTCGTCGGCGACGCGCTGCGCATCCAGTGCGTGCCGGTCGCGGGGCTGTTCCAGATCGAGGCGCGGCCGCGCTCGCTGCTCGACCGGCTGAGCCCGCGCGAACTCGCGGCGATCCGCTATTACGGCGCCGGGCGTTCGCACAAGGAAGTCGCGCAGCAGATGGCGATTTCGCCGACGACCGTGCGTCACTACCTGCGCTGCGCGTACCGCAAGCTCGGCATGCACGACAAGAGCCAGATCGCCGGCGTGCTCGGCGCGACGGGCGGCGCGACCGATGACGAGGCGGTGGAAGCCGGCGGCATGCCGCGCTGACGCGCACGAGCCTGTGCCGCGCGGGGTGCAGTACGCTGCCAGAATGGTTGTGCCCGCAACCATTGAGCGTTATGCTCGTCAGCTCCCAGGAGACGGAACTCCATCATGAACGACACGAATTCAGGGTCGGTGCGCGCGGCGGTGGTCGGGCTCGGCGCGATCGGCGGATTGCTCGCGGCCGCGTTGTCGAGAGCCGGCATGAGCGTGAGCGCATACGCGCGCGGCGCGACGCTCGATGCGCTGAATGCGCACGGCGTACGCGTGATCGACGAGGCGGGCGCGACCTCGTCGGTGCCGGTGCGCGCCAGCGACGATGCGGCCGCGCTCGGCGTGCAGGACTACGTGGTGATCGCGCTGAAGGCACAGGCGCTGCCGGCGCTGGCCGCGCGCATCGCGTCGCTGGTCGGGCCGGATACGGTGATCGTCGCGGCGATGAACGGGCTGCCGTGGTGGTTCACGCACGGGCTCGAAGGCGCGATCGACGGCGTGCCGCTCGATGCGGTCGATCCGGCCGGCGCGGTGTCGGCCGCATTGCCGCCCGCGCAGGCGATCGGCTGCGTCGTGCACCTGTCGTCGAGTACCGATGCGCCGGGCGTCGTGCGTCGCGGGCGCGGCAACCGGCTGATCGTCGGCACGCCCGATCCGCGGCTCGACATGGCTACCGCGCGGTTCGCCGCGGCGCTCGCGGCGGGCGGTTTCGACGTCGAGTCGACGCGCGCGATCCGGGCCGAGATCTGGACGAAGCTGTGGGGCAACATGAACATGAACCCGCTGAGCGCGTTGACCGGTTCGACGGCCGAGCAATTGCTGGACGATCCGTTCACGCAGGATCTCGCGTTGCGGATGATGGAGGAGGCGGCGGCGATCGGCGCGAGGCTCGGCCTGTCCACCGGGATGAGCGGCCCCGAGCGGATCGCGGTCACGCGCAAGCTCGGCGCGTTCAAGACGTCGATGCTGCAGGATTTCGAAGCGGGGCGCCCGCTCGAGATCGGGCCGATCCTCGGCGTGTTTCCCGAACTCGGCCGCAAGCTGGGCGTGCCGACGCCGTACTGCGACGCGGTGCTCGGGTTGTTGCGTCAGCGCGCGGCGAACAGCGGGTTGTAGGGCTCACGAGGCGGCTGAATTCGCGGCCGTCGGCAACGTCCGCAATGCGCCCACGTGTGCTTCGCGCGACGCCGCCGCATGATGCAAAACGGGCCGCCCGGAATCGCGCGTGACGCGACCCGGGCGGCCTGTCTGATTCGTCGGATCAAATCCTGCCCGCACCGCTCGGCGATCCAGCACTGCCGAGGGGCTCGACGCGCGGCTTACTCGTCGCGCTCGGTCGCGTGCGCGACGACCTTGTCGAGCAGCCGCTCGAACGTCTGACGTTCGCTGTCGGACAGGCATGCGAGCAAGCCGTCGTTCCACTTGCGCACGATCGGCATGATCTTGCGATGCAGCGCGCGGCCGTCGGGGGTCAGCGCGATCAGCACGATCCGGCCGTCTTCGTCGCTCGCGCTGCGCTCGAGCAGCCCCTGGCGCAGCAGCGCTTCGGCCGCGCGACTTGCCTGGCTCTTGTCGAGATTGGTGTGGCGCGCGAGATCCATGATCGAGAACGGGCCGAATGCGCCGACGGCGGCGATCACGCGCGCCTCGGGCAGCGAGATGTCGAGCTTGTGCCGGTACACCTCGCCGATCCCGCGGTCGGAGCGCTTCGTCAGCGCATGGAGGCGATAGGTCAGAAACTGGTCGAGCCCGGCTTGACGGCCTTTCATGTCGAATCCTGAAGAAAAAGGGCGGGCCCGATTGTTCCTGTATCGCGCGCTCGGGTCAACGGTCAGTGTGCACCGTACTTCAGGCGTGTCAACTGTTCCGCTTCGTTCGCGAGCAGGTTGGCCGCGTCGCGGATCGCGACGTCGAGCGTGATCGGCCCGGGAGCCGGCGAAAAGCAGCCGGAGAAATGCTCGGACAGGCGCGGCAGCGCGGCCGGATCGACCGCGCCCGACAGCAGCGACGCGGGTACGCCGGCGGCCTGCGCGTGCCGGCACGCGATGAACGGCGCCTTGCCGTGCAGCGTCTGCACGTCCGAGCGGCCTTCGCCGGTGATCAGCCAGTCGGCGCCGGCGAGTGCGGCGTCGAGCCCGACCTGGCGCGCGACCACTTCGGCGCCGGCCTCGAACTGCGCGCCGAGCATGTGCAGCGCGAAACCGAGGCCGCCCGCGGCGCCCGCGCCCGGCAGATCGCGGCCGCGGCGGTCGAGCGCGGCTTCGAGCAGGTCGGCGAAGCGGGCGAGGGCCGCGTCGAGGGTCGTGACCTGTGCGGCCGTCACGCCCTTTTGCGGACCGAACACGGCGGTCGCGCCATGCGCGCCCGTCAGCGGGTTGTCGACGTCGGACATGCCGACGAATTCCGTTTCCTTCAGGCGCGGATCGAGCCCCGACGCATCGATGCGCGCGATGTCGGCGAGCCGCGACGGCACCGGCTCGACCGGCTGGCCGCCCGCGTCGAAGCACTGCAGGCCGAGGCCCGCAAGCAGCCCGGCGCCCGCGTCGTTGGTGCTGCTGCCGCCGAGCGCGACGAAGAAGCGGCGTACGCCGTCGTCGAGCAGCGCGCGGATCGCCTCGCCCATCCCGCGCGTGCTGCGCGCGTCGACCGGCACGCTCATGCCGACCGGGTCGGTAATCCCGACGATCTCGGCCGTCTCGACGATCGCGGTGCGCGCGTCGATCACGCCGACCGCCGCATCGCGCGCCGCCAGCGACGCGCCGGCCACCCGCAGCACGCGCCGCGCGCCGCCGCCCGCCAGCATCGCATCGAGCGTGCCTTCGCCGCCGTCGGCCATCGGGCAGCGGCGCACGACCGCGTCGGGCCGGGCGCGCAAAATGCCGGCGGCGATCGCGTCCGCGACCTGCTCGGCGGAAAGCGAGCCTTTGAACGAATCGGGCGCGATGACGACGACAGGCGCGGACGGGTGGTGCGGCATGGTGTCTCCGGAAGGCGTGATTGGTGTGAAGAATGAAGGGCGGGCCACGACGGTGGCTCACACGCTATCGGAGCTTACAGGATGGCGCGCGCGCGGTGGATACGCCGTTCGGCATAGCGACGATCCGCGTGCATCGCCGTGCAACGGGCCGTCGACAGCGCGGGGACACACGCGTGTCGCGCCGATCTGGCGGTACGAGGAAAATTGTTTGCTAGAATAGTCGATTCTTCCGGCCAAAGCCGTGCTCCGAGCCGCTTGCGCTAGCCACTCGGCGCGTGCAGGGATGGCGTGGCGCTCCGGCGCGGCGTGCGAGTGCGACGCACCGCATGCTGCAGGCAGGCACGGCAAGGAAAACCCGATTCGCTCGAATAATTTTAGGACGATTGAAGCCATGGCTAACGTTGTTGAGAACCTCGGCAAGCTTGAACGCCGCGTGACGATTTCTTTGCCGAAAGACACCGTGCAGAAGGAAATCGACGCCCGCATCCAGAAACTCGCGAAGACCGTGCGCATGCCGGGTTTCCGCCCGGGCAAGGTGCCGCTGAAGATGGTCGCCCAGCAATACGCGGGTCAGGTCGAAGCCGAAGTGCTGAGCGACAAGATCGGTCAGGAATTCTTCACGGTCAGCCGCGCGGAAAACCTGCGCGTCGCCGGCCAGCCGAGCTTCGAGCCGAAGCAGGAACAGGCTGAGGACGCATACGCGTTCGACGCGACGTTCGAGGTCTACCCGGAAGTGAAGATCGGCGATCTGGCGACGGCTGAAGTCGAGCGCTCGACCACGTCGATCGGCGACGCCGAAATCGACCGCACGCTGGACATCCTGCGCAAGCAGCGCGTGCACTACCACGCACGCGGCGAAGCCGGCGAGCACGGCGACGGCGGCGGCGACACCGCAGCGAAGAACGGCGACCGCGTGACGGTCGACTTCGTCGGCAAGATCGACGACGTCGCGTTCCAGGGCGGCACGGCCGAAGATTTCCCGTTCGTGCTCGGCGAAGGCCGCATGCTGCCGGAATTCGAAACGGCGGCGCTCGGCCTGAAGGTCGGCGAACAGCGTACGTTCGACCTCAAGTTCCCGGATGACTACCACGGCAAGGACGTCGCCGGCAAAACGGCGCAGTTCACGGTCACGATGAAGAAGATCGAGTGGCCGCACCTGCCGGAAATCGACGCGGAATTCGCGAAGTCGCTCGGCATCGAAGACGGCGACCTCACGAAGATGCGCGCCGAGATCAAGGAAAACCTCGAGCGCGAAGCGAAGCGTCGCACGCAGTCGATCGTCAAGAACCAGGTGATGGACGCGCTGCTGAAGATCTCCGAACTCGACGTGCCGAAGGCGCTGATCGAGCAGGATCAGCAACGCCTCGTCGAAATGGCTCGCCAGGATCTGGCGCAGCGCGGCGTGCCGAACGCGAAGGACGCACCGATCCCGGCCGAAATGTTCGCCGAGCAGGCCGAGCGCCGCGTGAAGCTGGGCCTCGTGCTGGCCGAGCTGGTGAAGTCGAACGGCCTCGAAGCGAAGCCGGAACAGATCCGCGCGGAAGTCGACGAGTTCGCGAAGAGCTACGAAGACCCGAAGGAAGTGGTCCGCTGGTATTATTCCAACCAGCAGCGCCTCGCCGAGATGGAAGCGTTCGTCGTTGAAAGCAACGTCGTCGATTTCGTGCTGGGCAAGGCAAAGGTGACGGACAAGGAAGTGAGCTTCGAGGCACTCGCGAGCGCATCGGCGCAAGCGTAAGTGTTGCTCTAGCGGCGTGCCGGCTGTCGGAGCGACGGCCCGCACGCCGTTTTTACGTCAAGCGCACGGTTGCCATTAATATGGCGATTGAGCGGGCGGCTTCCTTCCGTTCAATTTTCCATTCGAACAAGGTTCATTGAATGATCACTCGCGCTGAATTGCTGGACATGCTTGCTTCGAACGCGCCGCAGGGTTTCGAGGCGCAAGCGCTGGGGCTGGTGCCGATCGTCGTCGAAACGAGCGGCCGCGGCGAGCGTTCGTACGATATCTATTCGCGTCTCCTGAAGGAGCGCCTGGTGTTCATGGTCGGCGAAGTGAACGACCAGACCGCCAACCTCGTGGTCGCGCAATTGCTGTTCCTCGAGAGCGAGAATCCCGACAAGGACATCAGCCTCTACATCAACAGCCCGGGCGGCTCGGTGTCGGCCGGGATGGCGATCTACGACACGATGCAGTTCATCAAGCCGGACGTGTCGACCCTGTGCATGGGCCTCGCGGCCAGCATGGGCGCGTTCCTGCTCGCGTCGGGCGCGAAGGGCAAGCGCTTCGCGCTGCCGAATTCGCGCGTGATGATTCACCAGCCGCTCGGCGGCGCGCGCGGCCAGGCATCCGACATCGAGATCCAGGCACGCGAGATCCTCTACCTGAAGGAACGGTTGAACAACCTGCTCGCGCAGCACACGGGCCAGGACGTCGAGCGCATCGCGCGCGACACCGACCGTGATAACTTCATGTCGAGCGAGGACGCGAAGGCGTACGGGCTGATCGATCAGGTGCTGTTGAAGCGCCCGTGAGCTTAAACGGGGTGCCGCCCCGATTCGGGCGGCGCCCTCGAAACGTCCCGAGTGCCCTGAGCATCTGCGGCAAGCGCATCCAGCCGGCTCCGGTCGCGCCCTAGGCGCGGCGTCCGGAGCAATCGGCGTATCATGTCATCTACCTGTCCGGAGGCTCTACATTCATGGCGGACAAAAAAGGTTCGAACAGCGAGAAGCTGTTGTATTGCTCGTTTTGCGGGAAAAGCCAGCATGAGGTGAAAAAACTCATCGCGGGCCCGTCGGTGTTCATCTGCGATGAATGTATCGACCTCTGCAACGAAATCATTCGCGACGAGGCGGCTGCCGCCGGCGTCGAGGCCAGCCTGTCCCGGTCGGATCTGCCGAGCCCGCAGGAAATTCGCGACATCCTCGATCAGTACGTGATCGGCCAGGAACGCGCGAAGAAAATCCTCGCGGTGGCCGTGTACAACCACTACAAGCGTCTGAAGCATCTCGACAAGAAGGACGACGTCGAGCTGTCGAAGAGCAACATCCTGCTGATCGGCCCGACGGGCTCCGGCAAGACGCTGCTCGCGCAGACGCTCGCGCGGTTGCTCAACGTGCCGTTCGTGATCGCCGACGCGACGACGTTGACCGAAGCCGGCTACGTCGGCGAGGACGTCGAGAACATCATCCAGAAGCTGTTGCAGAACTGCAACTACGAGGTCGACAAGGCTCAGCGCGGGATCGTCTACATCGACGAAATCGACAAGATCAGCCGCAAGTCGGACAACCCGTCGATCACGCGCGACGTGTCGGGCGAGGGCGTCCAGCAGGCGCTGCTGAAGCTCGTCGAGGGCACGATGGCGTCGGTGCCGCCGCAGGGCGGCCGCAAGCACCCGAACCAGGATTTCATCCAGGTCGACACGACCAACATCCTGTTCATCTGCGGCGGCGCGTTCGACGGTCTCGAAAAGGTGATCACCGACCGCACCGAGAAAACCGGCATCGGCTTCGGCGCGACGGTCAAGAGCAAGCAGGAACGCGACGCGGGCGAAGTGCTGCGCGAAACGGAACCGGAAGACCTGATCAAATTCGGTCTGATCCCCGAATTGATCGGCCGTCTGCCGGTGGTCGCGACGCTCGGCAAGCTCGACGAAGCCGCGCTGATGAAGATCCTGGTCGAGCCGAAGAATGCGCTCGTCAAGCAGTATCACAAGCTGTTCGCGATGGAGCGCGTCGAGCTGGAAATCCGGCCGGGCGCGCTGCAGGCGGTCGCCCGCAAGGCGATCCGCCGCAAGACCGGCGCGCGCGGTTTGCGTTCGATCATCGAACAGGCATTGCTCGACGTGATGTACGAGCTGCCGACGATGAAAGGGGTCAGCAAGGTCATCATCGATGAGAACGTGATCGATGGGGACGGCAAGCCCTTGCTGATCTACGAGGACACGCCGAAGGTGGCGGGTTCGAACTGACCGGCTTGCCGACGATGTTCAGCGAAAAAGGCCGTTCATGAGTCCGTGGGCGGCTTTTTTTCGTTTATCTTGTGGGTAACTCTGACTCGACACGCGGTGGTTACTTTCTTACCGAATATTTCCCGCACTTGAAGGCTTGCAATTCGTTGTGGCGGCCTCAATTACCGAACAATTGATTCCACTCATGGGGAAATGAAATGTCAGGCACCCAACTTCTCCCGCCGGAACGCATCACGCTCCCGCTGCTGCCGCTGCGGGACGTCGTCGTTTTCCCGCACATGGTCATTCCGCTCTTCGTGGGCCGGCCGAAATCGATCAAGGCCCTCGAAGCAGCGATGGAGGGCGGCAAGCACATCATGCTCGTCGCCCAGAAAACCGCGGCCAAGGACGAACCGACCGAAAAGGACATGTACGAGGTCGGTTGTATCGCCAACATTCTGCAGATGCTGAAGCTGCCGGACGGCACCGTGAAGGTGCTCGTCGAGGGCCTGCAGCGCGCGAAGGCGTTGTCGATCGAAGAGCAGGAGACCCAGTTCTCGTGCGAAGTCTTGCCGCTCGAACCCGACCACGCCGACAGCGCGGAAACGGAAGCGCTGCGCCGCGCGATCGTGTCGCAGTTCGACCAGTACGTGAAGCTGAACAAGAAGATCCCGCCGGAGATCCTCACGTCGCTGTCGGGCATCGATGAAGCGGGCCGCCTCGCCGACATGATCGCCGAGCGCCTGCCGCTGAAGCTCGACCAGAAGCAGCACATCCTCGAGATGTTCCCGGTCATCGAGCGCCTCGAGCACCTGCTCGCGCAGCTCGAAGCCGAGATCGACATCCTGCAGGTCGAAAAGCGCATCCGCGGGCGCGTGAAGCGCCAGATGGAAAAGAGCCAGCGCGAGTACTACCTGAACGAACAGGTCAAGGCGATCCAGAAGGAACTGGGCGAGGGCGAGGAAGGTGCGGATCTCGAGGAACTCGAGAAGCGCATCAATGCCGCGCGCATGCCGAAGGAAGCCAAGAAGAAGGCCGACGCCGAGCTGAAGAAGCTGAAGCTGATGTCGCCGATGTCCGCGGAAGCGACCGTCGTGCGCAACTACATCGACACGCTGATCGGCCTGCCGTGGCGCAAGAAGAGCAAGGTCAACAACGACCTGTCGAACGCCGAGCAGGTGCTCGACGAGGATCACTTCGGCCTCGAGAAGGTCAAGGAACGGATCCTCGAGTATCTCGCGGTGCAACAGCGCGTGGACAAGGTCAAGGCGCCGATTCTGTGCCTCGTCGGGCCTCCGGGCGTCGGCAAGACCTCGCTCGGCCAGTCGATCGCCCGTGCGACGAACCGCAAGTTCGTCCGGATGGCGCTCGGCGGCGTGCGTGACGAAGCCGAGATCCGCGGCCACCGCCGTACGTACATCGGTTCGATGCCGGGCAAGATCCTGCAAAGCCTCGCGAAGGTCGGCGTGCGCAATCCGCTCTTCCTGCTCGACGAAGTCGACAAGATGGGGATGGATTTCCGCGGCGATCCGTCGTCGGCGCTGCTCGAAGTGCTCGATCCGGAACAGAACCACACGTTCGCCGACCACTACATCGAAGTCGACTTCGACCTGTCGGACGTGATGTTCGTCGCGACGTCGAACTCGCTGAACATCCCGCCGCCGCTGCTCGACCGGATGGAAGTGATTCGTCTGTCGGGCTACACGGAGGACGAGAAGGTCAGCATCGCCCAGCGTTACCTGCTGCCGAAGCAGAAGAAGAACAACGGGCTGAAGGACGGCGAGATCGAGGTCACCGAGCAGGCGATCCGCGACATCATCCGCTATTACACGCGCGAAGCCGGTGTGCGTTCGCTCGAGCGGGAAGTGTCGAAGATCTGCCGCAAGGTCGTGAAGATGCTGCTGCTGAAGAAGGCATCGGGCGCGATCAAGGTCGATGGCGAAAACCTCGACACGTTCCTGGGCGTGCGCAAGTACGACTTCGGCCTCGCGGCGAAGGAAAACCAGGTCGGTCAGGTGACGGGCCTCGCGTGGACGGAAGTCGGCGGCGACCTGCTGACGATCGAAGCCGCGGTGATGCCGGGCAAGGGCAACGTGATCCGTACGGGTTCGCTCGGCGACGTGATGAAGGAGTCGGTCGAGGCTGCGCGTTCGGTCGTGCGCTCGCGTTCGCGTCGTCTCGGTATCAAGGACGAAGCGTTCGAGAAGCAGGACATCCACATCCACGTGCCGGAAGGCGCGACGCCGAAGGACGGTCCGTCCGCCGGCGGTGCGATGACGACCGCGCTGGTGTCGGTGCTGACGGGGATCCCCGTGCGGGCCGACGTCGCGATGACGGGCGAAATCACGTTGCGTGGCGAAGTGCTGCCGATCGGCGGGCTGAAGGAGAAGCTGCTGGCCGCGCATCGCGGCGGCATCAAGCTCGTGCTGATTCCGGAAGAGAACGTGAAGGATCTCGCGGACATTCCGGACAACGTGAAGAACGCGATCGAGATCGTGCCGGTCCGCTGGATCGACAAGGTGCTGGAGCTCGCGCTGGAGCGTTCGCCGACGCCGCTGCCGCCGGAAGAAGAGGCGAAGGCTGCGGCGCCGGTTGGCGAGGCGGCGAAGGATGCCGGCTCGACGGAAGTCGTCAAGCACTGAGACCCTGAGCGCCGTCGTTGCTGACGGTCGTTCACGAAAACCCGCGGCATAGTCCGCGGGTTTTTTTATGCGTATCGGAATCGTGCGAGGGTGTACGTTAAAAAAATTCACGCCCAGACTTGGCAAAATGATCGGGGATGAATTAAACTTGCGGGCTCGCTGATTGTTGATGCGCAAACGCAGATCGCAGTCAGAACGAATCGGAAACGGGTGCTTAGCTCAGCTGGTAGAGCGGCGCCCTTACAAGGCGTAGGTCGGGGGTTCGAACCCCTCAGCACCCACCAGTTTCACGATTCAGCCAGACCAAGGAGCGGTAGTTCAGTCGGTTAGAATACCGGCCTGTCACGCCGGGGGTCGCGGGTTCGAGTCCCGTCCGCTCCGCCAGAAAACGAAAAAGCCCGCCTCGTGCGGGCTTTTTCGTTTGCGTCGTTGAAAGCGCACGCTAGCGTGCGCGTGGCTGCGGAGCGGGGGAAGCCGCTTGCGCAGCCTCCGGATTCCGGTTCTGTTCGCGCATAGCGTGCCTGCTTTTTTCCCGTCCCACCCCGTATGTTGTAATATCGGTCGTTTTGTCCAATTTTCCCGTCACGCATGCTCGATTTCTTCCGTAATCACCAGCGCCTGATGATGGCGCTCCTGCTCCTGATCGTGTTGCCGGGGCTGGGTTTCGTCGGGATACAAGGCTTCCGCGGCTTCTTCGACGACAGTGCGAACGTCGCGGCGGTCAACGGGCACAAGATCACGCGGGTCGAATTCGACGGCGCGTTCCGCCAGCAGATCGACCAGGCGCGCCAGGCGCTCGGCGGGCAGTTCGACATCAAGATGTTCGACACGCCCGAGCATCGCAAGCAGGTGCTCGACGGCCTGATCCAGCAACGTGTGCTGGCCGACGAGACGCAACGTCTGCACCTGACCGCATCCGACAACGCCGTGCGCGACGCGCTGATGAGCGACCCGATGATCGCGTCGCTGAAGAAGCCCGACGGCACGATCGACGTCGAACGCTATGCGCAACTGCTGTCGTTCCAGGGGATGACGCCCGAGCAGTACCAGGAGCGCGTGCGTTACAGCCTGTCGCTGCAGCAGATTCCGGCCAGCATCGTGTCGAGCGCGTTCACGCCGAAGAGCCTCGCGCAACGCCTGTCCGAACTCGCCGCGCAGCAGCGTGAAGTGCAGGCGCTCGTGCTGAAGACGAGCGACTTCGCGGCGAAGATCCAGCCGACCGACGCGCAGCTCACCGCGTACTACGACGCGCACAAGCAGAGCTTCGCGACGCCGGAAACCGCGACGATCCAGTACCTCGTCTATTCGCCGGCCGCGGCGGCCGCGAGCGCGCAGCCGACCGAAGCGGACATCAAGAAATTCTACGACGACAACCCGACGCACTTCCGTACCGAAGCACAGGTGCGCGTGAGCCACATCTTCATCGCCGCGCCGGGCAGCGCCAGCGCGGCCGACAAGGCAGCAGCAAAGGCGAAGGCCGAGCAACTGCTCGCCGACGTGAAGGCGCATCCGGACCAATTCGCGCAAATTGCACAGAAGAGCTCGCAGGACGCGCCGTCGGCGGCGAAGGGCGGCGACCTCGGCTTCATCACGCGCGGCTCGACCGCGGGCGGCAAGGCATTCGACGATGCCGCGTTCTCGCTCAAGCAGGGCGACGTGAGCGGTATCGTGCAGTCGGATCTCGGTTTCCACATCCTGAAGGCGACCGAAGTGAAGCCGGCGGTCGTCAAGCCGTTCGCGGAAGTGAAGGACCAGATCGCGGTCGACCTGAAGCAGCAGTACGCAGCGAAGGCATTCTCGGACAACGCGGAAGGCTTCACGTCGACCGTCTATGAAAAGGCGAAGACGCTGCAGCCGGCCGCGGACAAGTACAAGCTGACGATCCAGACGGCCACCGTCGCGCCGACGCCGAATCCGCAACTGCCGCCGACGAGCCCGTTGAACAATCCGAAGTTCCTGGCCGCCGTGTTCGCGAACGACGCGGTGAAGAACCAGAACAACACGCAGGCGATCGACGTCGGCAACAACACGCTGATCTCGGCGCGCGTGACCGACTACAAGCCGGCTGCCGTGCCCGCGCTCGACGCGATCAAGGACGTCGTGCGCCAGAAGGTCATCGCGGAGCAGGCCGCGGAACTCGCAAAGAAGGACGGTGCGGCGAAGCTGGCCGAACTGCAGAAGTCGAAGTCGACCGACGGCTTCGCGGCCGCGCAGAAGGTGTCGCGCACGCAGTCGCAGGGCCTGACGCCGGCTGCGCTGAGCGCCGTCTACAAGGTCGATGCGAAGACGTTGCCGGCTTACGTCGGTGTCGACCTCGGCGCGGACGGCTATGCGATCTACCGCGTGAACGCGGTGATCGCGGGTTCGGCGGTCGATCCGCAGCAACTGGCGGCCGCGCAGCAGCAGATGGCGCAGGTCGACGCGCAAAGCGAGGGCGAGGCATATCTCGCCGCGCTGCGCGATCGCTCGAAGGTGAAGCTGTACGGCAGCACGACGGCCAGCCAGCAGCAGGACGGCGACAACTGAGCACCGTTTCGCCCGCAACCATCGAAAAGCCCCGCTCGAAGCGGGGCTTTTTGTTTTCCGGTGCGGCCGCGGTCAGCCGTGCGGCTTGCCAAGCAACGGCTTCAGCGCCGGCCATACGTTGTCGAGCAGGATGCCCTGGGCCTGCTGCGCGGGATGCATCTGGTCGGCCTGGAACATCTCGGGCTTGTTCTCGATGCCGGCCAGCAGGAACGGCACGAGCGGCACGCCGAGATCCTTCGACAGCCGTGTATAGACCGCATGGAACTTCTGCGTGTAGTCGGGGCCGTAATTGGGCGGCACGTACATGCCGACCAGCACGACCTTCGCCCGCGCGCGCTGGGCGCCGGCGATGATGTCGCGCAGGTTCTGCTCGGTCGTCGCGAGCGGCACGCCGCGCAGCGCATCGTTCGAACCGAGTTCGACGACGACGATCGACGGCTTGAGCCGTTGCAGCACCGCGGGCAGCCGCGCGCGGCCGCCGCTGGTGGTGTCGCCGCTGACGCTGGCGTTCGCGACGCTATAATCGATTCGCTCGGTCGTGAGCCGTTGCCGCAGCAGCGACACCCAGCCGGTGTCGCGCGGCAAGCCGTATTCGGCCGACAGGCTGTCGCCGAGCACGACGATCACGGGCGGGCTCGATGCGGGCGCCGTCGCGGCGCGTGCGGGTACGGTGACGGCCAGCAGGGTGCCCAGCAGCGCGGCGGCCGCCGCGCGTCTCTTCCAGCGAAATGTCGTGTCCATGTTCAAGATTACCGATCCGATCATCGAAGTCCATGACGTGTGCAAGCGGGTTGCCGATGCAACGGGCGAGCTGACGATCCTCGACGGCATCACGCTCGCCGTGCAGCCGGGCAGCAGCCTCGCGATCGTCGGCGCGTCGGGGTCGGGCAAATCGACACTGCTCGGCCTGCTCGCCGGGTTGGACAGCGCGACGAGCGGCACGGTTCGCCTGCTCGGACGCGCGCTCGACCCGCTCGACGAGGACGAACGCGCGGCGCTGCGCAACGGCGCGGTCGGATTCGTGTTCCAGTCGTTCCAGTTGATGCCGCACCTGACGGCGCTCGAGAACGTAATGCTGCCGCTCGAACTGCGGGGCGGCATCAGCGCGCGCGACGCAGCCGACCGCGCCCGGGCGCTGCTCGTGCAGGTCGGTCTCGGCGAACGCACCGCGCATTATCCGAAGCTGCTGTCGGGTGGCGAGCAGCAGCGCGTCGCGCTCGCACGCGCGTTCGTCACGCGCCCGGCGATCCTGTTCGCCGACGAGCCGACCGGCAGCCTCGACGCGGCCACCGGCCACGCGGTCATCGACCTGATGTTCGAACTGAACCGCACGCACGGCGCGACCCTCGTGCTCGTCACGCACGATGCCGAACTCGCGCGCCGCTGCGCGACGACGGTTACCATCGACGCCGGGCGCATCGTCGCGCCGCACGCGGTTTCGCGCAACGCGTGAAGGTTCGTGCCGGCCGCGCGGCGTGGATCGCGCGGCCGGCACGGGCATGACGCCGTCGCGTCAGTGCTTCTTCAACGCTTGAGCGCCGCGCGGGCGCGCTCGATCAGCGCCGTGGTCGACGAGTCGTGCTTCGCCGGATCGACCGAGTCGGCCGACAGGTCGGCCTCGACCACCTTGCCGAGAATCTTGCCGAGCTCGACGCCCCACTGGTCGAACGGATTGATGTCCCACACCGTCGCCTGCACGAGCACCTTGTGCTCGTAAAGCGCGATCAGCGCGCCGAGCGTGCGCGGCGTCAGCGCATCGACGAGCAGCGTCGTGGTCGGGCGGTTGCCGGGGAACGTCAGGTGCGGCGCGAGCGCTTCCTTGCCGGGCCCGGCCACCTCGCGCGCTTCCTCGAGCGTGCGGCCGAGCATCAGCGCCTCGCTCTGCGCGAAGCAGTTCGCGAGCAGTTTCGGATGATGGCTCGCGAGCGGATGCTCGGGCGTCAGCACCGCGATGAAGTCGATCGGCACGATCGTCGGCCCCTGGTGCAGCATCTGGAAGAACGCATGCTGGCCGTTGGTGCCCGGCTCGCCCCACGTGACGGCCGACGTCGGGTAGTCGACGAAGGTGCCGTCCAGGCGCGCGGATTTGCCGTTGCTTTCCATTTCGAGCTGCTGCAGGTACGACGGCAGGTAGTGCAGGGCTTCCGAATACGGCGCGACGAGATAGCTCTGCGAGCCGAAGAAATTCCGGTACCAGATGCCGATCAGGCCGAGCAGCACCGGCAGGTTGCGCTCGAGCGGCGCTTCGCGGAAATGACGGTCCATGTCGTTCGCGCCGGCCAGCAGCGCGTCGAACTGTTCGGGGCCGACCGCGATCATGATCGACAGGCCGACCGCCGACCACAGCGAATAGCGGCCGCCGACCCAGTCCCACATTTCGAACACGTTGTCCGCGGCGATGCCGAACTTCACGACTTCGGCCGGGTTCGCCGATACGCCGACGAAGTGCTTCGCGAGCGCATCCTCGGGGCAGCCGCGCGCGACGAACCAGTCGCGCAGCGAGCGTGCGTTCGTCATCGTCTCGAGCGTCGTAAACGTCTTCGACACGATGATCGCGAGCGTTTCCTCGGGATCGACCTGTTCGAGCACGCGCGCGAGATCGGCGCCGTCGACGTTCGACACGAAGTGGGTCGAGATTTCGGGCGTCGCGACGTGGTGCAGCGCGTGCACGACCATCTTCGGCCCGAGATCCGAGCCGCCGATGCCGATGTTGATCACGTGACGGATGCGCTTGCCCGTATAGCCCGTCCACGTGCCGCTGCGCACGGCGCGCGCGAACGTCGCCATCTTCGCGCGCTCGGCGCTCACCTGTGCGTGGAACGGCGCCTGCGGGTCGGTCGCGCGCAGCGCGGTGTGCAGCGCCGCGCGGCCTTCGGTCGGGTTGACGATCTCGCCCGCGAACATCGCGTCGCGGCGCGCCTCGACGCCCGCGTCGCGCGCGAGCTGCACGAGCAGGCGCAGCGTTTCGTCGTCGATGCGGTTCTTCGAGAAATCGGCCGCGAGACCGCCGCCCGGAATCGTGAAGCGTTCGGCGCGGGTCGGCGCGCGGTCGTTTTCCGGCGCGAACCAGTCGCGCAGCCGCGCGTGGCGGATCTGTTCGAAGTGGGATTGAAGGGCAGTCCAGGCGGGGAGCGATTTCAGCGTCATGGCGGTTCGAGTGAAGCGTGAATCGGGAGGAATGCCGCGCCGGCTCATCGGGATCGGAAAGCCGGCGGACGAGAAGGCCCGCCGTGCGGCGGGGCAGTCAGTATAGCGGCGTTACGTGTCGGCGCGCGGCGACGGATAAAAAAGGCGATTGACCAGCGTGCGCACCATCGGCGCGAGCTCGCCCGCGGTGAGCCCGGCCGGACCGGTGCCGTTCGCGGTCAGCGTGTCGGCCGCGAGGCCGTGCAGGTAGACGCCGGCCAGTGCGGCTTCGTACGGCGCGACCCGCTGCGCGAGCAGCGCGCCGATCAGGCCGCCGAGCACGTCGCCGGTGCCGCCGGTGGCGAGCGCCGCGTTGCCGGTCGGGTTGATCGTCACGCGGCCGTCGGGCGCCGCAATCACCGTGCCCGAGCCTTTCAGCACGACGATGGCCGCGTAACGGGCGGCGAGCGCCTGCGCGGCCGCGACGCGATCGCGCTGCACGGCGGCCGTGTCGCCGCCGAGCAGGCGCGCGGCTTCGAGCGGATGCGGCGTCAGCACGCACGGATTGCCGCGTGCGCCGCGCGTGGCGACGGCGGCCGCGAGGTCCGCGTGCGTCGCGACGAGGTTGAGCGCGTCGGCATCGAGCAGCGTCGCCGTGTCGTGCGCGAGCACGTCGCGCACGAGCGTCGCCGCGGCTTCGCGCGTGCCGAGCCCGCAACCGGCCGCGATCGCGGTCATCGCGCCGAGGTCGAGCGTGTCGGCCGGATGCAGCATCAGTTCAGGGAAGGGTGGGTCGTACGGCGGCGCGCCCGCGCCAAGGAAGCCGACGTGCACCTTGCCGGCGCCCGCGAACAGCGCGGCGCGGGCGGCGAGGATCGGCGCGCCGCACATGCCCGTGTCGCCGCCGAGCACCGCGAGGCTGCCGTACGTGCCCTTGTGGGACGCGAAGGCGCGCGCGGGCAGCGCCGCGGCGAACCGCGCGGGCGCATTCAGCACGATGGCCGGCGCGGCGGGTGGCGCGACGTCGAGCGACGCGACGTGGATCTCGCCGGCGAGATCGCGGCCGTCGCCCGTGTAGAGGCCGGGCTTCGCGCCGATGAAGGTGAGCGTGTGGGTGGCCGCGACGGCGACGCCCGCGCCGACGATCCGGCCCGTGTCGCTGTCGAGCCCGCTCGGCACGTCGAGTGCGAGCACGCGGCCGCCGCCGCGCGCATGGGCGGCGATGCAGGCAGCCTGCTCGGCGAACGCGCCGTCGAGCGCGCGGCCGAGACCGATGCCGAACAGCCCGTCGACGATCCACGCGTAGCCGTCCAGCGACGCGGGCGCCGTGGCCGACAACGGCACGCCGGCCGAGCGCGCGAGACCGAGCGCCCATTGCGCGTCGTCCGGCTTGACCGGCACCGGCATCCACGCATGCGTCGCGACGCCGAGCTGCTGGAGCTGCGCGGCGGCCACCAGCGCGTCGCCGCCGTTGTTGCCGGGGCCGACCGCGAACCAGACGGGGCGATCGTCGCCGGCGACGCGCTCGGACAGCCAGCGCGCGGCGGCCGCGCCGGCGCGGCCCATCAGCGTGTGCGGCGGCAGCGCGGCGGTGGCGTCGGCTTCGGCGGCGCGCAGGTCGGCGACGCGCAGCAGCGCGATCGGAGCGGAATCGGAATCGGGAAGCGGGCGGGTAGCGGTCATCGCGGGATCGTGGCGGCGGGCAAGGATGCCGCCACGGGTCGGCCCGCGGCGGTCAGGTCGTGAAGCGGCCGGCGTTCAGCGCGGCGAGCGTGTCGGCGGGCCAGTGCTGGACGTCGCCGGCCAGATAGTCGGTCACCACTTTAGCAGACCCGCACGCGAGGCCCCAGCCGGCCGGACCATGGCCGAAATTGACGAATACGCGCGGATGCGGGGTCGGACCGACGACGGGCAGGCCGTCCGGCGACAGCAGTTGCATGCCTTGCCACGACAGCGCGGCCGAGATCTTCGCGGCGCCGGGCACCCAGTCGTGGACGGCCTGGCCGAGCAGCGCGAGCGCGGCCTCGGACAGCGGCTCGGCGAGCGGTTTCGCGGTGTCGGCGAGGCTCTGCAGCACGGCGGCGCCACCGACGCGCAGCCGCTGGTGGGTGCGCGTGATCGAGATCCGCTTGATCGAATCGACGACGCTCAGGTGCGGCGCATGTTCTTCGTACGCGACCGGCGCGGTGAGCGTATGGACGCGCACCGGGTGCAGCGGCAGGCGCCAGCCGAGCCGTTCGAGCAGCGGGATGCTGCCGGCGCCGGCGGCGACCACGATCGCGTCGGCGGACATCACGTCGACCTCGCGCGCGTTCGCCGCGCGCCGGTTGGCCGGCGGCGCGAGCTCGACCGCGACGCGGCCGTTGTCGACGCGGATCGCGGCGACGTCCGCGCCGAAGCGGAACTGCACGCCGTGCTCGTCGAGCGTCTGCTTGACCAGTTTCGCGAACAGCGGGCAGTTGCCGGTGCGCTCGGTTTCGAGCAGCACGCCGCCGGCAAAGCCGGGTTCGGCCGGCACCGACGGTTCGAGCGCCGTGCATTCGTCGGCGGTGAGCGTGCGATACGGCTGGTCGAGCGTGCGCAGCAGGTCGAGCGCGGGCTGCAGCGCGTCCCAGTCGCGCGGATCGCGCACGACGTGCAGGATGCCGGGTTTCTGCTCGTATTCGAGTTCGAGGCGCGCCTCGATATCGGCGAGCGTGTCGCGCGACACGTCGATCAGCGGGCGCAGCCGCGCGTACTGCGCGGCGAACGCGTCGGGCTCGCGCAGCGCGCCGAGCTGCTTGACGAAGCGGCGCACGCCGCCGTTGAAACCCGGCTTGTAGACGATGCCGCTGTCGCGCGACTGGCGCTGACGCATGAAGGTCGGGCCGAACCAGACGTCGAGCGGGCTCGGCAGCAGCGCGCCGCCGTCGCCGTAGGTCGCGCCTTGCGCGACGGTCGCGTGGCGTTCGACCACGCACACGCGATGGCCGGCCGCGCGCAGCTGGTAGGCGGTGGCGACGCCGCTGATTCCGCCGCCGATGACGATGACATCCATTTGGATTGCTTCGATGACGGGCGGCGCGCACGCCGCCCGGTGAGAATTCGCTGAGGGCCCGGGCCCGGTGAACCCGGAATGATAGCGCCAAAAGTGCGCGAGCCGGCGCCGGCCGAGCATCGGCCGTGCGGCCGCGCCACGGCGGCCGGCGCGCGGGCCCTTGGAGGCCGGCCCGGCGGGCGGCCGGGCGCGCCGCGCGTCCGGGCACCGTGGCGGTGCAGGCGGACTACCGATCGGCCGGTCTTGGGCGGCCGACTTCCGGGTATAATTACGGCCTTCCTTTCGCCCCACGTCGCCACCTCGCGCGACTCATCGACGTCAGTCCAGCCCATGGCTCACTTCTCGTGTTTTCCCGGCGCTTCGGCCCTCTCCGATTTCCGTCAAACCCGTCTGCTCGACACGCTCAGGCAAATCGACGCCAACATCGTCGCGGTGCGCGGCCAGTTCCTGCACTTCGTCAATGCGGCCGAGCCGCTGTCGGCCGACGACAGCGCGCGCATCGATGCGCTGATGCACTACGGCGCGCCGTTCCAGCCGGCGGGCGAGAAGGGCGCGACCGAGACCTTCGTCGTGCTGCCGCGCTTCGGCACGGTTTCGCCGTGGGCGAGCAAGGCGACCGACATCGCGCAGCACTGCGGCCTCACGCAGGTGCGCCGCATTGAGCGCGGCGTCGAATTCACGGTCACGCTGAAGTCGGGCCTGCTCGGCGGCAAGAAGGCGCTGTCGGACGACGCGCGCGCGGCCGTCGCGGCCGCGCTGCATGACCGGATGACCGAAAGCGTGGTCGCGGTGCGCGACGACGCGAAACACCTGTTCGACGAACTGCCGGCCAAGCCGCTGTCGACCGTCGACGTATTGGGCGTGGGCCGCGGCGCGCTGGAGCGCGCGAACGTCGAGCTGGGCCTCGCGCTCGCCGACGACGAGATCGACTACCTGGTCGACGCGTTCCGCAAGCTCGAACGCAACCCGACCGACGTCGAACTGATGATGTTCGCGCAGGCGAACAGCGAACACTGCCGCCACAAGATCTTCAACGCGCAGTGGACGATCGACGGCGAAGCGCAGGACATGTCGCTGTTCGCGATGATCCGCAACACCGAGAAGCTGAGCCCGCAGGGCACCATCGTCGCGTATTCGGACAACTCGTCGATCATGGTCGGCGCCGAAGCCGAGCGCTGGTTCCCGCGCAAGGCCGGTGCGGCCGGCGAGCCGGGTGAACGCTACGGCCGTCACACCGAGCTCACGCACACGCTGATGAAGGTCGAGACGCACAACCACCCGACGGCGATCTCGCCGTTCCCGGGGGCGGCGACCGGCGCGGGCGGCGAGATCCGCGACGAAGGCGCGACGGGCCGCGGTGCGCGTCCGAAGGCCGGCCTCACCGGCTTCACCGTGTCGAACCTCGACCTGCCCGATGCGCGCCAGCCGTGGGAAAACGCGCGCGACGCCGCGCAGCCGGTGGCCGAGCGCAACCCGAACGAGCAGCACGGCCCGTACGGCCGCCCGGACCGCATCGCGTCGCCGCTGCAGATCATGATCGACGGCCCGCTCGGCGGCGCCGCGTTCAACAACGAATTCGGCCGTCCGAACCTCGGCGGCTACTTCCGCGTGTACGAGCAGAACGTCGGCGGCACGGTGCACGGCTATCACAAGCCGATCATGATCGCGGGCGGCCTCGGCAACATCGCGGATCAGCACACGCACAAGCACGACGTGCCGGCGGGTTCGCTGCTGATCCAGATCGGCGGCCCCGGCATGCGGATCGGGATGGGCGGCGGCGCCGCGAGCTCGATGGCGACCGGTGCGAACACGGCCGAACTCGACTTCGACTCGGTGCAGCGCGGCAACCCCGAAATCGAGCGTCGCGCGCAGGAAGTGATCAACGGCTGCTGGCAGCTCGGCGCGGAAAACCCGATCCTGAGCATCCACGACGTCGGCGCGGGCGGCCTGTCGAACGCGTTCCCCGAAATCGTCGACGGCGCGGGCAAGGGCGCCCGCTTCGAGCTGCGCAAGGTCGCGCTCGAGGAATCGGGCCTGTCGCCGCGCGAAATCTGGTCGAACGAGGCGCAGGAGCGCTACGTGCTGGCGATCGCGCCGGCCGACCTGCCGCGCTTCGAGGCGATCTGCGCACGCGAGCGCTGCCCGTTCGCGGTGGTCGGTGTCGCGACCGACGAGCGCCAGTTGAAGCTCGTCGACGACGAAGCGACGGGCGCCGACGAATACCCGGTCGACATGCCGATGGAAGTGCTGCTCGGCAAGCCGCCGCGCATGCACCGCGACGTCACGCGCGTCGCGACCGAGCGTGCGCCGGTCGACGTGACGGGCATCGCGCTGTCGGCCGTCGCGCTCGACGTGCTGAAGCATCCGACGGTCGGCAGCAAGTCGTTCCTGATCACGATCGGCGACCGTTCGGTCGGCGGTACGTCGGTGCGCGACCAGATGGTCGGCCCGTGGCAGGTGCCGGTGGCCGACTGCGCGATCACCGCGCTCGACTACGCCGGCTTCAAGGGCGAGGCGATGACGATGGCCGAGCGCACGCCGCTCGCCGTGATCGACGCGCCGGCTTCGGGCCGCATGGCCGTCGGCGAGGCGATCACGAACATCGCGAGCGCGCCGATCGCGTCGCTCGACAAGCTGAAGCTGTCGGCGAACTGGATGGCCGCGTGCGGCACGGCCGGCGAGGACGCCGCGCTGTTCGACACGGTCAAGGCGATCGGCATGGAGCTGTGCCCGGCGCTCGGGATCGGCATCCCGGTCGGCAAGGACTCGCTGTCGATGAAGACGAAGTGGGACGAGCAGGGCGTCGCGAAGGAAGTCGTGTCGCCGGTGTCGCTGATCATCTCGGCGTTCGCGCCGGTCGAGGACGTGCGCCGTCATCTGACGCCGCAACTGCGCCGCGTGGCCGACGCGGGCGACACCGTGCTGATCGCGATCGATCTCGGCCGCGGCAAGAACCGGATGGGCGGCAGCATCTTCGCGCAGGTCACGCAGCAGGTGGGTAATGCGACGCCGGACGTCGACGACGCGGAAGACCTGAAGCGCTTCTTCAACGCGATCCAGTCGCTCAATGCGCAAGACAAGCTGCTCGCGTACCACGACCGCTCGGACGGCGGCCTGTGGGCGACGGTGTGCGAAATGGCGTTCGCCGGCCATGCGGGCGTGTCGCTGAACGTCGACATGCTGACGCTCGACCCGAACCACGAATCCGACTACGGCGACGCGAAGGACTGGGCGAAGCAGACGAGCGGCCTTCGCGACGACCGCACGCTGCGCGCGCTGTTCTCCGAAGAACTCGGCGCCGTCGTGCAGGTGCGCGCGTCCGACCGCGATGCGGTGCTCGGCGCGCTGCGCGAGTTCGGCCTGTCGACGTGCTCGCACGTGATCGGCTCGGTCAACGATCGCGACGTGATCGAGGTGTACCGCGACGCGAAGAAGATCTTCGACGCGCCGCGCACCGAACTCCATCGCGCATGGAGCGAAGTGAGCTGGCGCATCGCGCGCCTGCGCGACAACCCGGCCTGCGCGGATGCCGAATACGACGCGCTGCTCGACGCGGCCGATCCGGGCATTTCGCCGGTGCTGACGTTCGATCCGGCCGACGACATCGCCGCGCCGTTCATCGCGACGGGTGCACGGCCGCGCGTCGCGATCCTGCGCGAGCAGGGCGTGAACTCGCATCTGGAAACGGCGTACGCGTTCGACCGCGCAGGCTTCGATGCGCATGACGTGCACATGAGCGACCTGCTCGCGGGCCGCGCGTCGCTGGCCGATTTCGCGGGCGCGGTCGCGTGCGGCGGCTTCTCGTACGGCGACGTGCTGGGCGCGGGCGAAGGCTGGGCGAAGACGATCCGCTTCAACGCGAATCTCGCCGACATGTTCTCGGCGTTCTTCGCGCGTCCCGATACGTTCGCACTCGGTATCTGCAACGGCTGCCAGATGCTGTCGAGCATCGCGTCGATGATCCCGGGCGCGCAAGCCTGGCCGAAGTTCACGCGCAACAAGTCCGAGCAGTTCGAGGCGCGCTTCTCGTTCGTCGAAGTGGAGAAGTCGCCGTCGATCTTCTTCGCGGGGATGGAAGGCTCGCGGATTCCGGTCGCGGTCGCGCACGGCGAAGGCTATGCGGACTTCTCGCAGCAGGGCGACATCGATCGCGTCGCGGTCGCGATGCGCTACGTCGACCACCGCGGCGAAGCGACCGAACGCTATCCGTTCAACCCGAACGGGTCGCCGGCCGGCATCACGTCGGTCACGACGGCCGACGGCCGCTTCTCGGTGCTGATGCCGCACATGGAGCGCGTGCATCGCACGGTCACGATGAGCTGGCACCCGGAAGGCTGGGGTGAAGCGAGCCCGTGGCTGCGCGTGTTCCGCAACGCGCGCCGCTGGATCGGCTGATCCGGATGATGTTCGACCCGAACGCACCGGTCGAGGTCGTCACGCTGCGTGACGAGCGGGCGAGCGAGGCCGACGCGATCGGCCGCGTGATCCGCGCGGCGTTCGCGGGCGAGCCGCAGGGCGGCGAGTTCGAACAGCGGATCGTCGACACGCTGCGTGCGGACGGTGCGCTGAGCGTATCGCTCGTCGCGGAGCGCGACGGGCGCATCGTCGGGCACGTCGCGTTCTCGCCGGTCGCGATCGGCGGCGAGCCGCCCGGCAGCCAGCAGTGGTACGGGCTCGCGCCGCTCGCGGTGCGGCCGGATTGCCAGCGGCAGAGCATCGGCGCGGGGCTCGTGCGCACGGGGCTCGACGCGTTGCGGCGGCTCGGCGCGCGCGGTTGCGTGGTGCTCGGCGAGCCCGCGTATTACACGCGTTTCGGGTTCGAACCG
The DNA here is from genome assembly GCF_902832955.1 of Burkholderia sp. BCC0044. Lineage (NCBI taxonomy): Bacteria > Pseudomonadati > Pseudomonadota > Betaproteobacteria > Burkholderiales > Burkholderiaceae > Burkholderia > Burkholderia sp. BCC0044. The sequence goes on from NZ_CADFDO010000001.1 coordinate 347,292, forward strand.
CGCGGCGACATCGTGTTTCCGGGCGTGCCGGCCGAGTATTTCCTCGCGCTGTCGTTCGATGAATCCTCACCGCTGCCGTCAGGCAACGTGCGTTATCACGACGTGTTCTATCCCGCCGCGTAGCGAACGCCGCGGGCGGGTAGCACCTGGCACGGAAAAGCCGCTCTTCGGAGCGGTTTTTTATTGCGCGTCGGTTAACCGCCGTCGCGTCGCGATACATCTGTTTCGTGCGCACCAAAAGAAAAAGCCGCTCCGAAGAGCGGCCTTTCGATGCGCGTACGACGCGTGCCGGCGTTACTGGATCTTCGCCTGCTGGCGCAGACCTTCCTCGAACGCCTGCAGCTTCTGCTGCACGAGCTGCTGCGCGATCTGCGCCTTCACCTGGTCGAACGGCGGCGGCGCGATGTCGCGGATGTCGTCGACGCGGATGATGTGCCAGCCGAACTGCGTCTTCACCGGCGTGTCGGTCATCTGGCCTTTCTGCAGCTTCTGCGCGGCCGCCGCGAATTCCGGCACGTACGCCTTCGGGTCCGACCAGTCGAGATCGCCGCCGTTCTTGCCCGAACCCGGATCCTTCGAGTATTGCTTCGCGAGATCCTCGAACTTCGCGCCGCCCTTGATCTTCGCGATCAGGTCCTTTGCCTGCTGCTCGCTCTCGACGAGGATGTGGTGCAGGTGATATTCGCGGTTGCCGCCCACGCCCTTGACGAGTTCGTCGTAGCGCGCCTTCACTTCGGCGTCGGTCGGCTGGTTCTTCTTCAGGAAGCTCTCGATCATCGAGCGCAGCACGACGGTCTGCTGCGCGACGGCGACTTGCGCCTTCACGTCCGGACGGTTCGGGATGCCTTCGCGGATCGCTTCCTGCATCAGGATTTCGCGGTTCACCAGTTCCTGGCGCACGGCTTGCTGCAGTTGCGGGCCGTCGGTCTGGCCTTGCTGGACGAGCTGCGCGACCATCGCGTCGGCGCGCGACTTCGGAATCGGCGTGCCGTTGACGACGGCGATGTTCTGGGCAAATGCCGGTGCCGCTGCAAACGCAGCCGCCGCGACCCACAGGCGGGGGGATTTCAGGATCATCGGGAATTCCTAATGAGACTAGATTGAAGATTCGTTGAATTCTTCGGGCGTGTAAGCCACGATCGCGAGCGCGTGAATGCCGCGCTGCATCGCATCAGCGAGCGCATCATACACCAGCCGGTGCCGCGCGACGCGCGGCTTGCCCGCGAACGCGGATGAGACGATCGTGACCGTGAAATGGCCGCCGGCGGCCGCGCCCGCATGGCCCGCGTGCTGCGCGCTGTCGTCGCGCACGGTGAGCGACAGCGGCGCGAGCGACGCGGTGAGGCGCGCTTCGATCAGCGCGATGCGTTCGTCGGCGGAGGCGTGGAGAAAGGCGTCGCTCATGTCACTCGTCCTTCAGGTACTTCGTGAGCCACAGGCTCTGCAGGATGATGAACACGACCATCGCGCCCGTCGTACCGAACAGCTTGAAGTTCACCCATTGCGATTCGGTGAAGTTGTGCACCACGTACAGGTTCGCGACGCCGAGCACCGCGAAGAACAGCGCCCACGCGACGTTCAGCTTGTCCCACACCGGGTGCGGCAGCGTGAGCTGCTTGCCCATCATCTTCTCGATCAGGTTCTTGCTGAACGCATAGCGCGCGGCGAGCAACCCGATCGCAAACAGCCAGTACAGCACAGTCGGTTTCCATTGAATGAATTTCTCGTCATGCAGGACGAGGGTGGCGCCGCCGAACACGACGATCACGCCGAGGCTGACCCACAGCATCGTGTCGACCTTCCGGTGCCGGAAGGCGACCCAGGCGACCTGGGCCAGCGTCGCGACGATCGCGACGGCGGTGGCGGTAAAGATGCCCCAGACCTTGAAGGCGACAAAAAACAGGATGATCGGAAACAGATCGAACAGGAATTTCATGGCGCTCGCAGCTGCGTGACAGGCCGCTGGCGCGGCCCGTCACCGTTGTAGGGACCCGCCAGGCATCGCCGTCGCGGAGCGGGGCGGCCCACCCGGGGCTCGCCGCCCGGCAGATCCGCCCGGCGCCGCTCATTCGTTTTCGGGTCGGGACTCGAAGTTTAACGCAGCCGAATTGATGCAGTACCGCAAACCGGTCTGGTCGCGCGGGCCGTCCTCGAATACGTGGCCCAGATGCGCGCCGCAATTGTTGCAGCGCACTTCGACGCGCACCATCCCGTGCGAGTAGTCGACCTTCTCGTCGATCACCTCGCCGTTGAGCGGCTTGAAGTAGCTGGGCCAGCCGCAGCCCGAGTGGAACTTGGCGCCGGATTCGAACAGCGGCGTGCTGCACACCACGCACTTGTAGATGCCGGCATCCTCGGTGTCGGTGTATTCGCCGGTGAACGCGCGCTCGGTCGCCGCGTGCTGCGTGACCTCGTACTGCATCGGCGTGAGCCGGCGGCGCAGCTCGGCGTCGTCCTTCTGGTACGGGAAGGTCTTGTCGTCGGAATCGTGGGACATCGGGGTTCTCCTGATCGGTCGGTCGAGATGCGCGGGTTGCGGGCTCAGGACGAGCAGCTCACTTCGAGCGTGCCGGCCCAGTCGGGCGGCAACGCCGCGTACGCTTCATGCTCCGGTTGTTCGTCGAACGGGCGGCGCAGGATCCGCGCGAGCCGCTCGACTTCCGAAAAATCCTTTTCCTTCGCGCGCCGGATCGCAACTTCGGCCAGATGGTTGCGAAGCACGTATTTGGGGTTCGCGCGGTTCATTGCAACCGCGCGCGCCGCGTCGTCGCGCGTTTCCTCGGACAGCCGCGCGCGGTAGAGGTTCGCCCATGCGTCGAATGCTTCACGGTCGATGAACAGGTCGCGCACGGGCGCGTCGCGGCTCGCGTCGTGCTTCGAGAGCTGCGCGAGCCGGCGGAACGTCAGCGTGAAATCCGCGTGGCTCGCATGCATCGTCTCGAGCAGCTTGTTCGCGAGGTCGGCGTCACCCTCGCGTTCGAGTTCCAGACCGAGTTTCGCGCGCATCGCGCGTTCGAGCGCGGGACCGAAGCGTTCCGGAAACTTCGCGAGCACGGCCTGGGCGTCGTCCACCGCGCGCTCGGCGCGCGCGTCGTCGTCGGCGATGCCGTGCTGCAGCCCGATCAGCGGCAGCAGCGCCTGCGCGAGGCAGTAGCAGTTCCAGTGCGCGATGCGCGGCTGCATCCGGTACGCATAGCGGCCGCCGTTATCGGAGTGGTTGCAGATGTGGTTCGCGTCGAATGCATCGACGAAGCCGAACGGGCCGTAGTCGATCGTCACGCCGAGGATCGACATGTTGTCGGTGTTCATCACGCCATGGCAGAAGCCGACGGCCTGCCATTGCGCGACGAGGTCGGCCGTGCGCAGCGTCGCGGCCTCCAGCAGCGCGAGGTACGGATCGTCCGCGTCGCGGCAGGCCGGATAGAAGCGGTCGATCACGTGATCGGCCAGCTGGCGCAGCAGGTCGGGGCGATCGTTCGAGAAGAAGTGCTCGAAGTGGCCGAAGCGCACGAAGCTTTCCGACACGCGCGTGACGACGGCCGCCGTCTCGATCTCCTCGCGCACCACCGGCTGGTCGGAGCCGATCACCGTCAGCGCGCGCGTGGTCGGGATGCCGAGGTGATGCATCGCTTCCGAGCACAGGAATTCGCGGATCGACGAGCGCAGCACCGCGCGGCCGTCGCCCATGCGCGAGTACGGCGTGCGGCCGCCGCCCTTGAGCTGCAGTTCGTAGCGCCGGCCGTCGGTGCCGGGCAATTCGCCGATCGTCAGCGCGCGGCCGTCGCCGAGCTGGCCGGCCCACACGCCGAACTGATGGCCGGAATAGACCGACGCGTACGGCATCGCATGCGCAGGCCAGTCGCGCGTCGGGTTGCCGGCGAACAGCTCGGCGAAGCCGGGCTGCGCGGCGAGCGCGGGCGGCAGGTCGAGCAGTTGCGCGACTTCGTCGGAAAAGCCGACGACGTACGGCGCGGCAAGCGGCGCGGCCGGCAGCCGCGTATGAAACGCGTCGCCGAGCGTGACGAACGCGCCCTCGGCGGGCGCGCCGAGCGTCGCGGCGAGGTCGGGCAGGGTGTCAGCCGCATCGGCTGCGCTTCGGGAAAACGACATGTTGAGCGCCTCTGGGTAAGCCGATATTGTAAGGCGGCGTCGCGCCGCCCGCATGGCGGCCCGCGCATCGTGCGCCACGCCCGTCCGGGCCGCTGACGGGCGCGCACGAGGGCTGCTTCCGGATGGAAACGGCCGCCAGGCTGGTCACCGATTCGCATCCTCACGGAGAACAAGACGATGGGTAAGCCGTTGCTGGGCCAGATGATGGATGTGCCGTTGCTGGTGTCGTCGCTGATCGCGCATGCCGCGCGGCACGCCGGCGACACGGAAATCGTGTCGAAGCGCGTGGAAGGCGACCTGCATCGCTATACGTACCGCGATTGCGAGCACCGCGCGAAGCAACTGGCACAGGCGCTCGCGCGGCTCGGCGTCGAAACCGGCGACCGCGTCGGCACGCTCGCGTGGAACGGCTACCGGCATCTGGAAGCGTATTACGGGATCGGCGGGATGGGCGCCGTGTGCCATACGATCAACCCGCGCCTGTTTCCCGAACAGATTGCATACATCGTCAATCACGCGGAAGACCGCTACGTCTTCTTCGACATCAATTTCGCGCCGCTCGTCGACGCGATCGCGCCGCAATGCCCGCACGTGAAGGGCTGGATCGCGATGACGGACGCCGCGCACCTGCCGTCCGGCGCGACGCCGTTCCTCTGCTACGAAACGCTCGTCGACGCCGAGGACGGCCGCTACGACTGGCCGCGCCTCGACGAGCAGCAGGCGTCGGGGCTCTGCTACACGTCGGGCACGACCGGCCACCCGAAGGGCGTGCTGTATTCGCATCGCTCGACCGTGCTGCACGCGTACGGCGCCGCGCTGCCCGACGCGATGAACCTGTCCGCGATGGACGCCGTGCTGCCCGTCGTGCCGATGTTCCACGTCAACGCATGGGGGCTGCCGTACGCGGTGCCGCTCACCGGCGGCAAGCTGGTGCTGCCCGGCAAGGATCTCGACGGGAAATCGCTGTACGAGCTGATGGAGGCCGAGCGCGTGACGTTCTCCGCGGGCGTGCCGACCGTGTGGCTCGGCCTGCTGAACTACATGCGCGAGGCCGGCGTGCGTTTCTCGACGCTGAACCGCACGGTGATCGGCGGCTCCGCGTGTCCGCCCGCGATGCTGCGCACGTTCGAGGACGAATACGGCGTGCGCGTGATCCATGCGTGGGGGATGACCGAACTGTCGCCGCTCGGCACGCTCGCGAAGCTCAACTGGGCGCAGTCGCAGCGGCCGCTCGACGCGCAGCGCCGGCTGCTCGAGAAGCAGGGGCGCGTGATCTGCGGCGTCGACATGCGCATCGTCGGCGAGGACGGCCACGAGCTGCCGTGGGACGGCGTCGCGTTCGGCGAACTGCAGGTGCGCGGGCCGTGGGTGATCGATCACTACTTCGGGAGCGATGCGTCGCCGCTGTCGGACGGCTGGTTTCCGACCGGCGACGTCGCGACGATCGACCCGGACGGCTTCCTGCAGATCACCGACCGCAGCAAGGACGTGATCAAGTCGGGCGGCGAATGGATCAGCTCCATCGACATCGAGAACGTCGCGATCGCGCATCCGGGCGTGGCCGAGGCCGCCTGCATCGCTTGTGCGCACCCGAAATGGACCGAGCGGCCGCTGCTCGTCGTGGTGCCGCGCGAAGGCGCGAACCTGACCCGCGACACGCTGCTGGCGTTCTACGAGGGCAAGGTCGCGAAATGGTGGATTCCCGACGACGTCGTGTTCGTCGAATCGCTGCCGCACACCGCGACCGGCAAGCTGCAGAAGCTGAAGCTGCGCGAGACGTTCCGCGATTACGTGTTGCCGACGGCGGTGTGCGCGCCGTAAGCCCCGAGCCCGGGCCACCGCCTGCCCGCGAACCTGTCGCCCGATGCCGGTCGCCTGCTGCCGGTCGCCCGATCCGTCCCCGGATCGGGAACGAAATTCAAATTGAACGACCGTGCTTTTTCGTTGTATGCTGCCTGCGTTCATTCGGACATGCGGCCGTTCGACCGCGCACAATGAAGCGCAGCCAATCCGGCGCGCGATGCATGGAGGCAGGCAGATGGCAGTGGATTACTCGACTCGCGACGGCGTGGCCGTCATCACGCTCAACAATCCGCCCGTCAACGGGCTCGGCCTGTCGACCCGCCAGGGCGTCATGGACGCGCTCGATCGCGCCGCGCAGGATCCGTCGGTCACGGCCATCGTGCTGACCGGCGCGGGCCGCGCGTTCTCGGGCGGCGCCGACATCACCGAATTCAATACGCCGAAGGCGCTGCAGGAGCCGACGCTGCATACCGTGATCCGCGCGGTGGAGGCGAGCGCGAAGCCGGTCGTCGCGGCGCTGCACAGCGTCGTGATGGGCGGCGGCCTCGAGCTCGCGCTCGGCGCGCATTACCGCATCGCCGCGCCCGGCGCGCAGGTCGCGCTGCCCGAGGTGAAGCTCGGGCTGCTGCCGGGCGCGGGCGGCACGCAACGGCTGCCGCGCGCGGTGGGGCTCGAAACCGCGCTGAACATGATCGTGTCGGGCGCGCCGGTGCCGTCGGAGCAACTCGCGAAGAGCGGGCTGTTCGACGAAATGGCCGACGGCGACCTGCTCGACGCGGCCGTCGCGTTCGCCCGCAAGGTCGGTGCGCAGAAGGGGCCGCATCCGCGCGTGCGCGATCGCAAGATCGTCCACGAGAACGCGGCGGGCTTCATCCAGTTCGCGCGCAATTCCGCGCGGGCCGCCGCGCCGAATTTCCCCGCGCCGCACAAGTGCATCGACGCGATCGAGGCCGGCGTGCTGAACGGCTTCGACAAAGGCAGCATCGCCGAGCGCGAAGGGTTCGTCGCGCTGATGATGACGCCGGAAAGCCGCGCGCTGCGCCATGCGTTCTTCGGCGAGCGGGCGGCGAGCAAGATTCCCGACGTGCCGGCCGATACGCCGCTGCGCGAGATCCGCCGGGTCGGCGTGATCGGCGCGGGCACGATGGGCGGCGGGATCGCGATGAACTTCATCAACGCGGGCCTGCCCGTCACGCTGCTCGAGACGAAGCAGGACGCGCTCGAGCGCGGCCTCGCGACGATCCGCAAGAACTACGATGCGCAGGTGAAGAAGGGCAAGCTCACGCAGGAGAAGCTCGACGCGCGCATCGCGCTGATCACGCCGACGCTGTCCTACGACGACCTGAAGGACGCCGACCTGATCGTCGAAGCCGTGTTCGAGGAACTCGGCGTGAAGGAGCAGGTGTTCCGCAAGCTCGACGAAGTCGCGAAGCCGGGCGCGATCCTCGCGTCGAACACGTCGACGCTCGACGTCGACAAGATCGCGGCGTTCACGAAGCGTCCGCAGGACGTGGTCGGCATGCACTTCTTCAGCCCGGCGAACGTGATGAAGCTGCTCGAGGTCGTGCGCGGCGCGCAGACCGCGAAGGACGTGCTCGCGACCGTGATGGCGGTGGCGAAGAAGATCCGCAAGACGGCGGTGGTGTCGGGCGTGTGCGACGGCTTCATCGGCAACCGGATGATCGAGCAGTACATCCGCCAGGCGCTGTTCATGCTCGAGGAAGGCGCGCTGCCCGCGCAGGTCGATCGCGCGATCGAGAAGTTCGGCTTCGCGATGGGGCCGTTCCGGATGAGCGACCTCGCCGGCAACGACATCGGCTGGGCGATCCGCAAGCGCCGCTACGTCGAGCAGCCCGATCTGCACTATTCGAAGATCGCCGATCGCCTGTGCGAACAGGGCCGCTTCGGCCAGAAGACGGGCGCCGGCTGGTACGACTACGTGCCGGGCGACCGCAAGGCGAAGCCGTCGTCGCTCGTCGACGAGATGGTCGTCGCGTATTCGAAGGAGCGCGGCGTCGAGCGGCGCAAGATCGGCGACGACGAGATCGTCGAGCGGCTGGTGTTCGCGCTCGTCAACGAAGGCGCGAAGATCCTCGAGGAGAAGATCGCGTCGAAGGCGTCCGACATCGACATGGTCTACCTGACCGGCTATGGCTTCCCGCTGTGGCGCGGCGGCCCGATGCTGTATGCGGACATGGTCGGCCTCTACAACGTCGAGCGCGCGATTCGCCGCTATGCGGCGGCGCCGAACGGCGACGCGTGGCAGCTCGCGCCGTCGATCGCGGAACTGGCGAAGGCCGGCCGCGGGTTCAACGGCTGACGATATCGCACGACGGCGCGCCCGATTCACCCAGGAGAATTGCAATGAAACGCACCGACGACGTCCTGCTCGTGATCGACGTGCAATACGACTTCATGCCGGGCGGCGCGCTCGCGGTGCCCGACGGCGACGCGGTCGTGCCGGTGATCAACGCACTCGCGCAACGCTTCGACCAGGTCGTGCTGACGCAGGACTGGCACCCGCGCGAGCACGTGTCGTTCGCGGCGAACCATCCGGGGCGCGAGCCGTTCTCGACGCTCGCGCTGCCGTACGGCGAGCAGGTGCTGTGGCCCGTGCACTGCGTGCAGGACACCGACGGCGCGGCGCTGCATCGCGACCTCGACATCCCGCACGCGCGGCTCGTGATCCGCAAGGGCGGCGACGCGCAGGTCGACAGCTATTCCGCGTTCGTCGAAGCCGACCGCACGACGCGCACGGGGCTCGCGGGCTATCTGCGCGAACTCGGCGCGAAGCGCGTGTGGTGCTGCGGGCTCGCGACCGACTATTGCGTCGCGTGGTCGGCGCTCGATGCGCGCGCGGCCGGCTTCGAGGCCGCGGTGATCAACGATGCGTGCCGTGCGATCGACCTGAACGGATCGCTCGCGCACGCATGGCAGCAGATGCAGGCAGCGGGCGTCGCCCATGTGACGTCCGCGGGCGCGCGCCCGGCGGCGTAGCGCATTTCCCATCCGATTCAGATTCAGCAGGACCGAAGGAGACTCGCATGACCGAAGCCGTAATCGTATCGACCGCACGCACGCCGCTCGCGAAATCCTGGCGCGGCGCCTTCAACATGACGCACGGCGCGACGCTCGGCGGCCACGTGGTCGCGGCCGCGCTGGAACGCGCGAAGCTCGACCCGGCACGCGTCGAGGACGTGATCATGGGCTGCGCGAACCCCGAAGGCGCGACGGGCGCGAACATCGCGCGGCAGATCGCGCTGCGCGCCGGGTTACCGGTGAGCGTGCCGGGGATGACGGTGAACCGTTTCTGTTCGTCGGGGCTGCAGACCATTGCGCTGGCCGCGCAGCGGATCATCGCGGGCGAAGGCGAGGTCTACGTGGCCGGCGGCGTCGAATCGATCTCGTGCGTGCAGAACGAGATGAACCGGCACATGGTCCAGGAAGGCTGGCTCGTCCAGCACAAGCCCGAGATCTACTGGAACATGTTGCAGACCGCGGAGAACGTCGCGAAGCGCTACGGGATCTCGAAGGAGCGGCAGGACGCGTACGGCGTGCAGTCGCAACTGCGCGCCGCGGCCGCGCAGGAAGCCGGGCGTTTCCGCGACGAGATCGTGCCGATCACCGTGCTCGCGGGTATCGCCGACAAGGCGACGGGCCGCCTGTTCACGCAGGAAGTGACGGTCTCGGCCGACGAAGGCATCCGCCCCGACACGACGCTCGAAGGCGTGTCGAAGATCCGTTCGGCGGTGCCGGGCGGCGTGATCACCGCGGGCAATGCGAGCCAGTTCTCCGACGGCGCGTCGGCATGCGTGGTGATGAGCGCCGACGCCGCGCAGCGCGACGGGCTGCAGCCGCTGGGCGTGTTCCGCGGCTTCGCGGTGGCCGGCTGCGAACCGGACGAAATGGGCATCGGCCCGGTGTTCGCGGTGCCCAAGCTGCTGAAGCAGGCCGGGCTGACAGTCGACGACATCGGGCTGTGGGAGCTCAACGAGGCGTTCGCGGTGCAGGTGCTGTACTGCCGCGACACGCTCGGGATTCCTGAGGACCGCCTGAACGTGAACGGCGGCGCGATCGCGGTCGGCCATCCGTACGGCGTGTCGGGCGCGCGGCTGACCGGCCATGCGCTGATCGAAGGCAAGCGGCGCGGCGTGAAATACGTGGTCGTCACGATGTGCATCGGCGGCGGGCAGGGCGCGGCCGGCCTGTTCGAAATCCTCTGATCTTTGCCCGGCGGCGGCCGCGGTTGCGCTTCGGCGGGACCGTGCGCCGCGCGCCGCCGTTGCGGATCGGCGCGGCCGATGCGGCTTTCGCAACGATCGGGAAACAAAAGGCATGCGCCCGGCAATGCCGTTTCCCCTGACTTGTCAAACGAATTCCCCCTCCTATACTTGCTCTGACATTTGCCTTTCGGCACGATGGGCCAGATCGCGCGTCGGCACGATCCGTGCCGCGAAGATTCGAACCAATGCAGCAGACCGACCGGGGACCGAATGAGTACGACCTATGCAGCCGGGGAACCGCCGCGCGTCGTCAGCGCGGCCGCGAGGCTCTACGCGAAATGCCTGCTGGTCGGATTCGCGTTGCTGCCTGCCTATCTGATTGGCTATCTGTGGTTCTTCAGCGACCCGAGCGTCGTGTTCGAGAGCCACGCTTTCCATGAAATCGCGATCGCGGCGGCGACGCTCGAAGGCGCGTTCGTCACCTACGTGACGTGGGTGTGCTACCGGTCCTCCGGCGAGCCGCTGCTGCGCTGGCTGACGCTCGGCTTTCTCGGCTTCGCGATGATCTATGCGCTGCACGGCGCGTTCACCGGGATGGCGCACCACAATATCTGGCTGTTCCTGCTGTACGGGCCCGCGTCGCGGTTCGTGATGTCGGCGCTGCTGCTCACGGGCCTGCTGTCGTATTCGCGTCCGCCCGACCGGCTCGACAAGCGCACGCGCGTGGGGACGTGGCTGCCGTGGATCGTGTTCTTCCTGATCGTCAACGTGGCGGTCGCGTACATCGCGTATTCGCCGGTCGCCGGCGCGCTGGGCACGCGGCTGTCGATGGAAGGCGGCGCGCTGGTGTTCTCGCTGCTGAACGTGTGCGTGCTGCTCGCGCGGCGGATCCGCTCGCCGCTGATGGTGATCTACGGCGTGTCGATCATGGCGTTCGCGCTGTCGTCGGTCGCGTTCATCCTCGGCAAGCCGTGGAATCACATGTGGTGGCTCGCGCATGCGATCTTCGCGGGCGGATTCTTCCTGCTCAGTTACGGCGTCGTGCAGGCGCTGCAGACGACGCGCTCGTTCTCGGCGATCTACAGCCAGGAAGACCTGATGAGCCGGCTGTCGGAATCGATGGCGCGCACCGAGAGCGCGCTGCAGGAGCTGCGGCGCACGAACCAGAAGCTCGAGTACATGGCCGCGACCGACCCGATGACGGGCGCGTCGAACCGCCGGCAGTTCATCGCGCAGGTGGAGCGCGAGATCGTGCGGGCCGAGCGCGACGGCACGCCGTTCTGCCTGCTCGCGCTCGATCTCGACAATTTCAAGAACATCAACGACGCCTACGGGCACCAGATCGGCGACGAGGTGCTGCGCGGCGTCGTGCGCCAGTGCCTCGAGGCGATCCGCCCGACGGGCGCGCTCGCGCGGGTCGGCGGCGAGGAATTCATGGCGCTCCTGCCGGAGATGCCGCTCGAGGGCGCGCGGATGACGGCCGAGCGCGTACGTTCGTCGATCTCGAGTGCGCCGTTCGGGCTCGACTTCAAGCGCGTGCAGGTGACGGTCAGCGTCGGCGTCGCGCAATACGGCGTCGACGGCAGCACGGTCGATGCGCTGCTGCGGGTGGTCGACGAGCGGCTGTACCAGGCGAAGCGGGAAGGGCGTAACCGCGTGGTGACGCGCTAATCCGGATTTGCACCGACGGCCCCGGCGGCGGGAGTGCCGCCGGGGCTTTTGCGGGCCGGTGGCGATGTCGGTGCCGGCCTGCTCGCGCGCGGCGACGCGCTAGCGCGACGCCGCCGCCGTCGCCTGCTTCGACTGTTCGTCCTGCATCGACTGCGACGCCTGCCACCAGTACTTGCCCGCGCGCTGCTGCGGATCGCGGATCGCGAGATACGTCGTACTCCAGAGCTGCGCCGCGTTGGCTTCGGTCGCATCGGCGCTGCGCGTGCCGAATGCGTCGGTCTGGTACTTGCCGTTCACGTAGGACCACGTCCACATTTCCGACGTGCGCATGTCGCGCCCGTTCGAGATCACCTGCCAGATCGTCTGCCGCGCCTGCGTGAGCAGCGTGCGCGTCGCGGCCGACAGGTCCTGGCGCGCCAGTTGCCGATCGAGCCCGGCCACCCACATCGCCTGCTGCCACGACCAGATCACCGTGCCGTGATACGCGGAGCTCGTGAACTTCGGCCACAGCGACGAGTTCGCGTACGCGGGGTTCGCGATCAGCATCCCGACGTCGGTCACGAGCCCGGTCGGGAACGGCCGCGTGACGTCGGTGACGACCCGCTGGAGCTGATCGTCCGGCGGCGTGCCGAACAGCAGCGCGAAGCCGCCGTCGGAGTTCATTACCGGAATCGGGTTGCCCTGCTGGTCGAGCGACAGCGCGTAGAAGGCCAGCGGTGCGTCGGGCGCGGCGCCGGCCGGCACGCCGGCGGACGGCGCGTAGGCCGACACGTCGGTCGCCGCCTGTGCGGCCGGCACGCTGACCTGGAACAGCGGCGGCGCCTGCGTTTCCCACGTGGCCGCTGCGTTCGCCGTGTTGGCGAGCGTCGCGCGCTGCCCGGCATCGAGATACGGATCGAGCAGGCCACGGGCGAGGAACGCGTTCGCCGCGCGCAGCGCGGCCGGCACGAGCACCGCGTTCACGTCGTACGGGTAGACGCCGCCGCCGAGGCCGTCGGTGCTGTCGCGCCAGTTGCCGACGATCTCGCCAGGCCGCAGGTGGATCAGGTTCGCGACCGACGGCTGCTGCGCGAACGGCTGCGCGGTCGTCGCGACGTGCAGCAGATTGACGACGAGGCGGCTGCCGTTGGTCTGCCCGTCGCTGCCGCGCTGCGCGAGATACGCGGCCGCCCGCGCCTGGCCGCGCGCATCGTCGATCAGCCACGCGGCCGCGATCGGCGCGAGCAGGTAGTCGCTGTCGATCATCTTGTAGTCGTAGGTCGGTGTCGCATCGTTCGGCCGCCCGTTCTTCTGGTTGTCGACCAGCGCGAATTCGCCGATGCCTTCCTCGTGCGCGACCTTGCCGTCGGCCGACAGGCGGCTCAGCACCGACGACAGCCCGGCCTCGATCGCCGCGGGTTCGAGCACGGGCATCAGCATGCGGACCGAGATCAGCGTGTCGCGGCCGAAGTACGTGTCGTACTGCCACGAGCCGGCCAGCAGCTTGTCATTGAAGCTCAGGAATTCGAGCACGTTCTGGCTGACCGGGTCGGGGTTCACGGACGGGGCGAACAGGTCGGCGTGCGTGATCGGCGACAGCGGCGTCTCGCCCGACAGCGCATCGACGTGCAGCTTCAGCGTGTGCGCGCCCGCCGGTGCGTTGAGCACGAGCTTGCCGCCCGCTGCGGGCGTGATGCTGCCGCCGTCGCGCAGCGTGATGCGCAGCGCATAGCCGGGCGCGCCGTCGAGCCGGTCGCGTTGCCATTGCGCGGTGCTGCCCTGGACCGTCGGCGCGGTGAGGATCTGCTGCGGAATCGTCGCGCCGCCGTTGAAGTCGCGCAGGAAGCGCACGTTGCTGAGCACGCTCTGGCGAATCGTCAGCGTAGCGGTGTCGACCGACACGTCGGCGCCGATGCCGTACAGCGGGCGGCCGTGCGCGTCCGGGGCCGACAGCGCGGACGGCGGCGTGTCGAGACTCCAGTTTACCGGCTGCGCGGTGTCGTCGAACCACAGCCCGGTGCCGCTGTTGCCGGCGGGGAACACCACGAGCAGGCGCGGCTTCGTCGACGAACGCACCAGCAGGTGCGCGGCGACCTTGTCCCGCCGGTAGAACGCGTTGATCTGGCCGCCGGCGTCCATGCGGAACGACAGCGCGGCGGTGTTCGACGGCGGGGTGGTCGACTTGACGTCGTCGTCGTTGCAGGCCGACAGCAGGCCGGCGCAGACGAGCCCGAGACACAGCGACTTCGCAAGGCGATGCATGTTGATGTCCCTCCTGATGACTGGCGATTTTTTATCTGGATGTTTTCAGTGGCGGATCTTGGGTCCGTCTGGTCTCGTGTCGCGGCTATTCCGGTGAATGGCTGGAATTAATCGAGGTGTTGCGTTTCTTCGCAATGAAAAACGGGTTGGAAATAACCGAATGGCTGATAAATGCCGAAATCTGAAAGAGACAGGGGCGAGCGTCGATACCCTGCGAGAAGGCCGATGCGAAGGACCTTCGCGCCGGTGAGTGGCGAATCCGGAGCGGCGCGGAAAACGATGCGTAAGCCGTCGTAGGCGATTCTAAATTTACGGGAAAGTCGAAGTCAATAATGTTTTGCTTTTCAAATATCGATTGAAAAATCGATCGCAATTATTACCCGTCTCGCCGGTAAAACTTGCGATTCAGCGAATTGGAATTAACGCGCTCCGGATAGTCAGTGACAAAACGATCGGCAATGCTCTATCGCGCCGGAGATTGATGCCGGACAGGAAACGAATCGCCGCGTTGTGTCGGTCTGTGTCGTGACAGGCCGGCATGCAAGACACGGCGCGCGCGAAGCGCAGCAAGCCACGTTCCCGCGCATGCCCGCACGGCGAGACATCGTCGCCTGATCTTTAACGGCCACCGGCGGACGCAGTACGGCGGGCCGTCGCCTTCGGCCCCGCGCCGGCAGAAGCAGCTTGACGAAGAGAACGCGAAGCTCGAGCGGCTCGTTCGTGGCCGATCTGTCGCTGGAAGCCGTTACGAGCGGGCAATTTTTCGCACCGGGTATTTATAATCGCGCACGCGCTGAGTCTTTCCATTCGCGCTGAGCGCGAATATCGGTCCAACTGATTTAGTATGAGCAATCTGCGCTCGGCGGGAGGGGCGCTCATTCGCGGTGAGGAGACCCATGCACCCCCGTAAGACTGCCCCTTACGTCATCGTGGCGATTGCTTCAGTGATCGCGTGCGCGCTCATGGCGCTATGCGTGCTGCAACTCTTGCAGAGCCGCGACGATGCGATGGAGCGTGCAAGGGAAACTTCACGCAACCTCGGACTTGTCGCCGAGCGCGACATCGAACGCAATTTCGAGTTGTACGACCTGTCTTTGCAAGCGGTCATCCATGGGTTGCAGCGCCGCGATGTGATGGACGCTTCACCCAGCCTGCGCCGCGCGGTGTTGTTCGATCACGCCATGACCGCACAGTTTCTCGGTTCGATGCTCGTGATGGATGCGGGCGGCAATATCATTCTGGATTCGGGCTACGACGAGCCGCGCAAGGGCAATTTCGCCGATCGCCCATACTTCACGGTCCACCGCGATAATCCGGACGTCGGACTCTATGTCAGTGACCCGTTCGTCTCCCGGTTGCGTGGAGGCATGCTCAGTATCGCACTCACGCGGCGGATTTCGAACCCCGATGGATCGTTTGGCGGCATTGCCGTTATCGCGGTCAATCTCGAGTACTTCCATCAACTCTTCGCCGGGCTTTCGCTTGGCAAACATGGCTCGATTTCGCTGATCGGCGAAGACGGCAAGATGGTGATGCGTCAGCCGTACGATGTGCATACCATCGGCCGCGACCTCAGCAAGGCCGCCACGTTCCGGCGGTTTCAGACCGCGCGAGAGGGCGCCTTCTCTGAAACCTCATCGATCGACGGTGTGCGCCGCCTGTACTACTTCAAGCATTTGCCGAAACTGCCGCTGATCATCATGGTGGCGGAGGCCGAGCAGGACATTTACGCCGCATGGCGGCAACGTGCGATCACGATCGGCGGACTGGTCGCGACGTTCGGGGTCGCGTTTATCGTGCTGTCCCTTCTGCTCGGTTCGCAGCTGCGGCGCCGTATGCGGGCCGAGTCGGAACTCGTGCTGCTCGCCCGGACGGACGGTCTCACCGGCCTGAGCAATCGCCGCAGCTTCGGCGAGGTACTGGACAGCGAGTGGCGTCGCGCCCGGCGTGCGCGTTCCGTTTTCTCGCTGCTGTTCGTGGATGTGGACCGGTTCAAGGCTTACAACGATACGTACGGTCATCAGGCCGGGGACGATGCGTTGGCGGCTGTCGCGCGGTGCATCGGCGAGAACATTCGCCGGCCGGCCGATACGGCGGCTCGTTATGGCGGAGAGGAGTTCGTCGTGTTGCTCCCCGACACGCCACAGACCGGCGCGGCGCAGATCGCCGAGCGGATTCGTGCGGCCATCGACGAGTTGGCCCTCGAGCACGCCGGCAGCGAATACGGGCGCGTTACCGCGAGCATTGGCCTGGCGAGCTGGACGCCCGATCAGGAAGGGCAGCCGGATGCCGTGATCAAGGCGGCTGATGAGGCGCTGTATTACGCGAAGGCGACCGGGCGGAACAAGGTCGCCGCGCTGCAGCCGGCGGAGTGAGCGGGGCGCTGCATTGCGCCTTTCGTCAGGCTCACGCCAGCGGTGACTGAACCTGACGGACGCACGTCAAGATACAAGCCATTGCCTTCGGTAAGTTTGGTAGGCTTGTCGCCTGCCTTCGCTCGTCGGATCTTGATGTCGGTCAGTGGCGCGGTGAAAAAGCGGGTATCGTCCGTGAAGATTTCAAACGATGCCCGTTCTTTTCGACCGGGTGCGATTCCGAGCGAACGAGAGCGAGCGGCGGACGGGCGCAAGGTGCCCGACCGGCAAAGGTTCCCGGCCAATCGCCGAACCAACACGAACAGGAGCGAACGAAGTGATCAGACATATCGTCATGTGGAAGTTGAAGGAATCGGCGGAAGGCGCGACGCGTGCGCAGAACGCGCTGAAGCTGAAGGAGAAGCTCGAAGGCTGCCGCGACCTCGTGCCGGGCACCTTGCAGATCGACGTCGGCCTGGCGACGCCGGGCCTCGACGCGACCGCCGACATCGTGCTCGTCTCCGATTTCACCGACAAGGCCGCGCTCGACGCGTACCAGGTGCATCCGGTTCACCAGGAAGTGAAGAAATTCGTCGTCGCGGTGGCCGAATCGCGCGAGTGCGTCGACTACATCGTCGACGTCGCACGATGAGCGACGCGGCGACCCCGACGGAAGGCCCGTCGATCGAAAGCCCGTTCGTCGATCTGCTCGGCGTGCAGCTCGTGTCCGCGAAGGATGGCGCGAGCGAGATCGTGCTGCCGCTCGAGGAGCGCCACATGAACACGTGGAGCATCGCGCACGGCGGCGTGACGATGACGCTCGCCGATATCGCGCTCGCGATGGCGGCGCGCAGCCTGACCGACGACGGCGTCGGCGTCGTCACGGTCGAGATGAAGGTGAACTTCATGCAGCCGGGCCGCGGCGAGCTGCGCGCTTACGGGCGCGTGATGCACCGCTCGACGACGATGGCCTACTGCGAAGGCGAAGTGCGCGACAGCGACGGCAATTTCGTCGCGAAGGCGCTCGGTACGTTCAAGTACATGCGGCGGCTCGCGGTCGGCCGCGACATCAAGCGGCAACGCTCGCGCACGGCGCCGGACGCCCAGCCGGGCCCGAGCGACGCGTAAGCCTGCGCCACGCACGGCCTTGCCTCTTCGATGAGGCAGGGCCGTTTCTTTTTGAAGCACGGGATGCCGGCACACGGCGCGCCGCGCCTGCCCCGGCGCGCGCGTGGCATCATGTCACGCTTGTCCGCTTTGTCCGTTCACGGCGCCACGCCGGCGCGCCCACACCGATGCCGCTGAATCCGAAGATCGCCCAGGTGCTCGACATGATCGAGCGCGCGAAACGTCCGTCGTATCACCACCAGACGCCGCAGCAGGCGCGCGCCGCGTACGAGAAGAGCGCGCCGATCCTCGACGTCGCGCCGGCGCCGATGCATTCGGTCGAGGAATGCGTGGTGCCGACGCGCGACGGCCGCACGATCGGCGCGCGGCTGTATCTGCCGGTCGCGCCGAGCCTGGCGGAGCCGCTGCCCGCGCTCGTGTACTACCACGGCGGCGGCTTCACGGTCGGCAGCGTCGACACGCACGATGCGCTGTGCCGGATGTTCGCGCGCGATGCGCAATGCGTGGTCCTGTCGGTCGGCTACCGGCTCGCGCCCGAACACCGGTTTCCGACCGCGGTGAACGATGCCGACGATGCATTGCAGTGGCTGCATCGCGAGGCTGCCGCGTTCGGTATCGATGCGGCGCGGCTGGCGGTCGGCGGCGACAGCGCGGGCGGCACGCTCGCGACGGTCTGCGCGGTGCTCGCGCGCGACGCGGGCATTCGTCTTGCGCTGCAACTGCTGATCTATCCGGGCGTGACGCGCTACCAGGACACCGAGTCGCACGCGCGGCTCGCCAGCGGCCACCTGCTGACGCAGGACACGATCCAGTGGTTTTTCACGCAATACGTGCGCGACCGCGCGGATCGCGACGACTGGCGTTTCGCGCCGCTCGACGGCACGCGCGATGCGCCGTCGTTCGCGGGTGTCGCGCCGGCATGGATCGCGACGGCCGAATACGATCCGCTGAGCGACGAGGGCGCCGCGTACGCGGACAAGTTGCGCGCGGCCGGCAACGCGGTCACGCTGGTCTGCTATCCGGGGATGATCCACGAATTCTTCAAGATGGGCGGCTACGTGCCCGAGGTGCGGGCCGCGCATGCCGATGCGGTCGCGGCGCTGAAGGCTGCATTCGACGAGGTTTGACGGCGGGCGCGTGAAGGCGCGCACGCTGCGGGAGGATCGCGATGACGAACGGCGTGGGCAGCGTGGAAACGGGCGACTGGACGATACTGGGCGGCGACGCCGCACGGATCCGCGACGCGGTGTTCGTGCGCGAGCAGCAGATTCCGCCCGAATGGGAGCTCGACGACGACGATCCGCTGTCGCTGCATGCGGTCGCGTACCGCACCGATGCGGCGACCGGCCTGCGCCGCGCGGTCGCGACGGGGCGGCTGCTGCCGTCCGGCACGATCGGCCGCGTCGCGGTGCTCGCCGACATGCGCGGGCAGGGCGTCGGGTCGGCCGTGCTCAATGCGCTGCTGGACGCCGCGCGGCGCCGCGGCGAAGCCGTCGTGCGGCTGTACGCGCAGGATTCGGCGGTGTCGTTCTATCTGCGGCACGGCTTCGCGGCGGTCGGCGAACCGTTCGTCGAAGCCGGCGTGCCGCACGTCGAGATGGCGCGCGCGCCGTAGCGCGCACCGCGTGGGTTCAGCGCGGCCGCGCCGCGTCGATATCGAACGTGAACGCGCGCTCGAACGCGCCCGGGCGGACGGTGCGGTGCGAGCCGTCGTCGTCGCTGCGCTCCTTGACCTCGACCGTCAGCCGCACGCCTTCCTTCATCGTGACGCGCAGCGCGGTCGTGCCGCGCGTGCCGTATTCGGGCGTCTCGATGAACGCGGCCGACAGCGCGCGCTCGCGCTCGATCGGAATGCCCGTATGCGGCAGCGCGTCGTCGTCCGCGACGTGCGGGTCGCGCAGCAGCGCGATCAGTTCGTCGAGCGACGGGGTCGGATTGTCGGTGAGCAGCGTGCCGAGCTCCGCGCGCTTGCGCACCACTTTCGGCCAGGGCGTATCGAGCCGCGCATTCGACAGCGCATGCACGCCCGGCGCGATCGCGACGGGCGCGGCGACACGGCTTTCGCCGTCGGGCGCGCGGTTGCAGAACCACGCGAGTTCGCGCCGGCGCCAGTCGCCGACGAGCAGGTTGAAGCCGTTGTACACGGCCGCATGCTCGGCGAGCTGCGTCAGATAGTCGAGCGGCGCGACGGACGCGCCGCCGAGAAAGTCGGAGACCAGCTTGCCGCGGGTCGGCGCGCCCGCACGGATGTCGAACGGCGCGCGGTAGTTGGTCAGCGCGGCGAAGCGCCCGTCGCGCGAGACGCCGAGCCACGTGCCGCCCGCTTCGAGATCGCGGCCGGCCAGTACGCCCGGCACGTCCTCCCACCACGAGAGCGGCGCGCTGGTCCGGCGAAAGAACTCGTCGCGATTGGCGACGAGGGTAAAGACGGGACCGGCGGCGGCATCGGGCTGCCAGTCGAAGGCAATCAGACACATCGGGCGAATCTCTCGCAGGAAACGTCGGGCGCCGGCTGCGACTCGCGAGCCGGCGCCCGAACGGGTTGTCAGTGCATCACGCTTCGGTCGGCCATGCGTACGGCAGCGCGTCGAACGCGAGCGCCGGGCCGTCGGCCGAACCGAGGTGCACCGTGCCGCCGTCGAGCGCGGCGAGCTTGATCTCGACGAGCGCGTCGACGCCGCCCGCCGGCGCGGCCGCCGCGTTGACGATCATCCCGCACGGCTGGCCCGGGTCGTCGCTGTGGAACAGCTCGACGCCGGCATGCACGGTATCGGTCTCGCCGGCGACGTGCGCGAGTGCGGTGCGGCGCTTGATCGTGCCGCGGTACTGGCTGCGCGCCACCACTTCCTGGCCCGGGTAGCACCCCTTCCTGAAGTTAACGGCACCGATCACGTCGAAGTTGACCATCTGCGGCACAAACTGTTCGACGGCCGGCTGCGTGATGCGCGGCTCGCCCGCGCGAACGTCGAGCCAGTCCCATACGGCGGGCGACACGACGGGCAGCGTGCCGGCGAGCGCGGCGAGGCGCGCGTCGACTTCGGCGCGCGGGCCGATCCACAGATAGCGCTTGCGGCCGGCCGCATCGGGCACGCGGATCAGCGCGCCGGCCGGGCCGTCGACCTTCACGTGCACGCCGTCGGGCAGCGCATCGAAGATGCCCGATAGCGCGTCGCGCACGTCGCCCGTGAAGCCGGCCACCGCGAGCGTGTCGCTCGCGTCCGTCAGCTTCGCCTTCGCGCGCAGCACGAACATCGACAGCCGCTTCTGCACGGCCGGCTGCACGTCCTTCGACACGAGCAGGCGCACGTCGTGGCCGGCGCGCCACGCGAGGAACGACGCGAGCAGGCGGCCCTTCGGCGAGCAGTACCCGGACAGCCGGGCGCTGCCGGCATCGAGATGCTCGATGTCGTTGGTGAGCTGGCTGTGCAGGAACGTCGCGGCATCGTCGCCGGCCACGTCGATCACGCCGAACTGCGGCAGCGGCATGCAGGCGCCCGGCGCATCGAAATCGGCGGCGGACGGGCGGGGGAAAACGGGGAGCGAGGCAGATGCGGCCTGGGCAGCCGGTGAAGCGAACGGTGTGCTCATGGAATGAGGGAACAGTCAACCCTGACTTTGACGGAGGCGAGCAAGTATTATATGGGTCTTACCTGAGTCACGTTTCCATGTCCCTACTGAAGAAATGCGCCGCGACGATCGTGGCGCTGGCCGTCGTCGTGGCCGCTGCCGGCGCGGGCGGCGGGTATTACTGGGCGACCCGGCCGCTGTTGCTGGGCTCGGCATCGCTCGACGTCACGATCAAGCCGCGCAGCAGCGTGAAGAGCGTCGCGCTGCAGCTCAAGCGCGGCGGCGTGCCGGTCGAGCCGTTCGCGTTCGTCGCGATGACGCGCGTGCTCGGGCTGTCGAGCCGGCTCAAATCGGGCAACTACGAATTCAAGACGGGCATCACGCCGTACGACGTGCTGCAGAAGATCGCGCGCGGCGACGTGAACGAGTACGTCGCGACGGTCATCGAGGGCTGGACCTTCAAGCGGATGCGCGCGGAGCTCGATGCGAACCCCGATCTGGCGCACGCGACGGCCGGCATGAGCGACGCCGAGCTGCTGCGCGCGATCGGCGCGTCGGACGGCGCGGTGCAGCGCGGCAGCGGCGAGGGGCTGTTCTTCCCCGATACCTACCTGTTCGACAAGGGCACGAGCGACCTGAACATCTACCGGCGCGCATACCGCCTGATGCAGACGCGCATCGACGAGGCATGGGCCGCACGCACGCCGGGCCTGCCGTACAAGACGCCTTACGAAATGCTGACGATCGCGTCGATCGTCGAGAAGGAAACCGGCCACGCGGCCGACCGCGCGTTCGTCGCGGCCGTGTTCGCGAACCGGCTGCGCATCGGCATGCCGCTGCAGACCGATCCGTCGGTGATCTACGGGCTCGGCGACGCGTACGACGGCCGTCTGCGCAAGCGCGACCTGCAGGCCGACACTCCTTACAATACCTACACCCGACGCGGGCTGCCGCCCACGCCGATCGCGTTGCCGGGTGTCGCCGCGCTGCAGGCGGCGATCAATCCGGCGCCGACGAGCGCGCTCTATTTCGTCGCAAAGGGCGACGGCACGAGCGTGTTCTCGTACACGCTCGGCGACCACAACAAGGCCGTGGATAAATACATACGAGGTCAATAATGGCGAGCGGTAAATTCATCACGTTCGAAGGCATCGACGGGGCGGGGAAGACCACCCACCTGCAATGGTTCTGCGAACGCCTCCAGGGCAAACTGGCCGCGGCCGGCCGGCAGGTCGTCGTCACCCGCGAGCCGGGCGGCACGCAGCTCGGCGAGAAACTGCGCGAGATCCTGCTGAACCAGCCGATGGATCTCGAGACGGAAGCGCTGCTGATGTTCGCCGCGCGTCGTGAGCACCTCGCGCTCGTGATCGAGCCGGCGCTCGCGCGCGGCGACTGGGTTGTGTCCGACCGCTTCACCGACGCGACGTTCGCGTACCAGGGCGGCGGCCGCGGGCTGCCGCGCGACAAGCTCGAGACGCTCGAGCGCTGGGTGCAGGGCGGCTTCCAGCCCGACCTCACGGTGCTGTTCGACGTCGCGCCGCAAGTCGCGAGCGAGCGTCGCGGCGCCGCGCGCATGCCCGACAAGTTCGAAAGCGAGTCGGACGCGTTCTTTGCCCGCACACGCACCGAATACCTGCGGCGTGCGGAAGAGGCGCCGCACCGCTTCGCGATCGTCGACGCGACGCAGTCGATTCCGGAGATCCGCCAGCAGCTCGAACGCGTGCTCGCCGCGCTGTAACCCGCAAGGAACGCACCCCATGATCTATCCGTGGCAAACCGACGACTGGAACCGCCTGCAGCAACTGCGCGCGCAATGGCCGCATGCGCTGCTGCTGCACGGTCAGGCCGGGATCGGCAAGCTGCAGTTCGCGCAGCATCTCGCGCAGGGCTTCCTGTGCGAATCGCCGCGGCCGAACGGCGAGCCGTGCGGCGCCTGCGCGGCCTGCAACTGGTTCTCGCAGGGCAACCATCCGGACTACCGGATCGTGCTGCCCGAGGCGCTGGCGGGCGAGGCGCCGGGCGCGGCCGACGACGCGAAGCCGGCCGACGCGGACGAAGGCGGCAAGAAGACCCGTGCGCCGAGCAAGGAAATCAAGATCGAGCAGGTGCGTGCGCTGCTCGACTTCTGCGGCGTGGGTTCGCACCGCGGCGGCGCGCGCGTCGTCGTGCTGTACCCGGCCGAGGCGCTCAATGTCGCCGCGTCGAACGCGCTGCTGAAAACGCTGGAGGAGCCGCCGGCCGGCGTCGTGTTCCTGCTCGTGTCGGCGCGCATCGACCGCCTGTTGCCGACGATCATCAGCCGCTGCCGGCAGTGGCCGATGACCGTGCCGGCGCCGGAGGCGGCCGCCGCATGGCTCGCCGCGCAGGGCGTGGACCACGCCAGCGCGCTGCTCGCCGAAGCCGGCGGCGCGCCGCTCGCCGCGCTGGCGCTCGCGAGCGACGAGAACCGCCCGCTGCGCGACTACACGCTGGGGCAACTGGCCGCCGGTGCGGGCTGCGATCCGTTCGCGTGCGGCGAGACGCTGCAGAAGCTGCCGGTGCCGCTGGTGCTCGGCTGGCTGCAGCGCTGGCTGTACGATCTGCTCGCGCAGCGGATGGCTGGCGCCCCGCGTTACTTCCCGACGCATGCGGCAGCCCTGGCGCGCTGCGCGGAAGCGGTCGACGCGAACGCATTCGCGCGCTTCATGAAAGCCGTGACGCGACAGCGGACGGTCGAGAACCATCCGCTCAACGCGCGGCTCGTATTCGAGGAATTGTTTCTCGGATATCGGGAAATATTCGCTTGATCCGGCATTGTTTCCGATGGGTTGCGAAACGATGAACGGATCACGCGGGGGCGTGACCGTGGTCAGCCGGCCCGCTTACCTCGCCCGGTGCCGCATGCCGGCGGGCGCATGAGCGCCCGTCTCACGTATTCAGGAAACACGATGTTCGTCGACTCTCACTGCCACATCAATTTCAAGGGCCTGGCCGACCGCCTGCCGGCCGTGCTCGAGAACATGCGCGAGCACGACGTCACGCACGCGCTGTGCGTGTCGGTCGATCTCGAGACGCTGCCCGACGTGCTCGCGATCGCCGAAGCGCACGACAACGTGTACGCGTCGGTCGGCGTGCATCCCGATCACGAGGACATGCGCGAGCCGACGCTCGCGGAGCTCATCGAGCTGGCCGCGCACCCGAAGGTCGTCGCGATCGGCGAAACCGGCCTCGACTACTACCGTCTCGAAGGCCGCTCGATCGCCGACATGGAATGGCAGCGCGAGCGCTTTCGCACGCACATTCGCGCGGCGACCGCGACGATGAAGCCGCTGATCATCCACACGCGTTCGTCGTCGGAAGACACGCTGCGGATCATGGCCGAGGAGCGCGCGGACGTGCCGGGCGGCGTGATGCACTGCTTCACCGAGCCGTGGCCGGTCGCCGAGCAGGCGCTCGCGCAGAACTTCCATATCTCGCTGTCGGGCATCGTCACGTTCAAGAACGCGACCGACGTGCAGGACGTCGCGCGGCGCGTGCCGCTCGACCGGCTGCTGATCGAGACCGACTCGCCGTACCTCGCGCCGGTGCCGTATCGCGGCAAGCCGAATGAACCTGCGTACGTCAGCCATGTCGGACGCTTTATCGCATCCGAGCGCGGGATGGCCGTCGAGGCGCTCGCCGATGCGACGACGCAGAACTTTTTCCGGCTGTTCAAGATCGCCCGCTAACGACGGGCGCGCAGCCGACAACCCAGGGAAGGAGCCCACAACAATGACGAAGCCGACCAACCATCTGCCCAAACGCGCACTCGTTGCCGCCGCATTCGTCGCGAGCGGCCTGTTCGCCGCCGCCGGCGCGCATGCCGAGTCGCTCGACGCGATCGTCAAGGCCGTCAAGTTCGACGACATCGCCGATATCGGCAAGCAGCTCAAGAGCGGCAAGCTCGATCCGAACACGCTCGCGCCGAACGGCGACCCGATCCTCGTGATCGCCGCACGCGAGAAGTCCGACAAGGTCGCGGCGGCGATCGCCACGACGCCGAACGTCGATCTCGAGAAGGAAGACAAGGCCGGCGAAAACGCGCTGATGCTCGCGTCGCTGAACGGCGACCTCGGCCTCGTCAAGCTGCTGATCGACAAGGGCGCGGAAGTCAGCAAGAAGGGCTGGGCGCCGCTGCACTACGCGGCGACCAACGGCCAGGACGCGGTCGTCAAGGTGCTGCTCGACCACGACGCGTACATCGACACCGCATCGCCGAACGGCACGACGCCGCTGATGATGGCCGCGCGCGGCAACCATGCGTCGACGGTCACGCTGCTGCTCGACCAGGGCGCCGATCCGCAGGTGAAGAACCAGCTCGGCATCACCGCGCTCGAATTCGCGAAGCACTACAACGCGCCGGACGCGATCGAGATCCTGAGCAAGCGGACGACGCGTATCGGTGCAGCGACGCCGGCAGATGCTCAAAAGAGTGCAAAATAACGGTTTTTGGTGCGGCGGCGCCCGTCGCCCGGCCGGCTTCGGGCCGGTGCAGGGCGCCACGGCGCCGCACCGGCCAACGCAAGCAGGCGGTCTCCGGCCGCATTGACATAAGGAACACCATGTTGCGCGCAATGTTTTGTGCCGCGGCGTTTGCCGTGCCGTTGTCGGCGGCGGCTTTCACGGGCGCGGATCTCGACCGGCTGTGCGCGAAGACGGACGTCAAGTCGCGGGCGTCGTGCGCGGCCTATATCGAAGGCGCCGCCGACGGCGTCTACAACACGATCGATGCGATCGGCGGCACCACGGGGCCGCGCGTCGGTCAATACTTTTGCCTGCCGCCCGACATCCGGGCGCAACAGATGACGGACGCGGTGCGCAAGTACATCGCGGAAAATCCGAAGCTGGCCGACTACAACGCGAGCACCGCGGTGTCGCTCGGTCTCGGCAAGGCGTTTCCGTGCAGGAGCGGCAACTGACCTGACGCCGTGTCCGGGCGCGTGCGTGGCCCGGACGTCGCCGACGCATCCAGGACGAAGCCTGTGCGCTTCATCACTCGAGGGCGCCGATGATTTCAATCGAGGAACTGCAGCGCATCGCCGATGCGCCGCTGCATTCGTGGCTCGGCACGCTGGGCGTGTCGGTCATCGTGATACTGGTCGTCACTGTCGTGCACCGCCTCGGCGCACGCATCGTCAAGCGCATCGCGCAGCCGTATCCGCTGATGAGCGCGATCCTGCGCTACATCGACAAACCGTCGCTCGTCGTGCTGGCGCTGCTGGCGCTCGAATTCCTGTGGGTCCAGGCGGACGACGGCATGTCGTTCGTGCGCGGCATGCGCACCGCGGCCGCGGTCGGCTCGATCGTGTCGCTCACGTGGCTGCTGGTGCGGCTCGCGGCCGGCGTCGGCGACGCGATCATCCAGGCCCACCCGCTCGATACGGCCGACAACCTCCAGGCGCGGCGCGTTCATACGCAGGCCAAGGTGCTCGTGCGGACCGTGATGGTGCTGATCGTGATCATCGGCACCGGCGCCGCACTGATGACGTTCCCGAACGTGCGCCAGGTCGGCGCGAGCCTGCTGGCATCGGCCGGCGTGGCCGGGCTGGTCGCCGGTATCGCCGCGCGGCCGGTGCTCGGCAACCTGATCGCCGGGTTGCAGATCGCGCTCACACAGCCGATCCGGCTCGACGACGTGGTCGTGATCCAGGGCGAGTGGGGGCGCATCGAGGAAATCACCGGCTCGTTCGTGTCGGTGCGGCTGTGGGACCAGCGGCGCCTCGTCGTGCCGCTGCAGTGGATCATCGAGAACCCGTTCACGAACTGGACGCGCAGCAGCGCGGAGATCATCGGCACCGTCTACCTGTCGGTCGACTACCGCACGCCGCTCGCGCCGTTGCGCGAGGAACTCGCGCGGCTCGTCCACGCCGCGCCCGAGTGGGACGGCCGCGTGCAGGTGCTGCAGGTGACCGACGCGACGGAGCGCACGATGCAGTTGCGCGCGCTCGTCAGCGCGGCCGATTCGTCGTCGTGCTGGGATCTGCGCTGCCGCGTGCGCGAAGGGCTGATCGCGTATCTGCAGAACCGCTATCCGCAATGCCTGCCGCGCAGCCGGATGGAGCTGTATCCGCACGAATCCGCGCCCGATGCGCCGAATCCCGAACGGCCGCACGCGCGGTCGCCCGCCGCCAGCACGGCGGCCAACACCGCGGCCGATCCGCAGGCCGTCGATGGCCGCTGAATGCGGCCCGGCGCCTGTCCGGCATTCCCCATTCCCATGACCGCGCTGAAGACGCTCGCCATCGCCAACTACCGCTCGCTGCGCGAGCTGATCGTGCCGCTCGCGGCGCTCAACGTTGTCACGGGGCCGAACGGCAGCGGCAAGTCGAGCGTGTACCGCGCGCTGCGGCTGCTCGCCGACACCGCGCAGGGCCGCGTGATCCCGTCGCTCGCCCGCGAGGGCGGCTTGCCGTCGACGTTGTGGGCCGGCCCCGAGCGCTTCTCGCGCGCGATGCTGGCCGGCGACGTGCCGGTGACGGGCACGGTGCGCAAGGGGCCGGTGAGCCTGAAGCTCGGCTTCGCGTGCGACGATTTCGGCTATTCGATCGATCTCGGCCTGCCGCTGCCGAGCAATTCGCAGTTCGCGCTCGATCCGGTGGTCAAGCGCGAATGCATCTGGGGCGGCGCGTTGCTGCGCCCGTCCACGCTGCTGGTCGACCGGCAGGGTGCGCAGATTCGTGCGCGTACCGCATCGGGCGACTGGCAGACGATTCCGCAGCCGGTCGCGAGCTTCGACAGCATGATGACCGAGTTCGCCGATCCGACCGGCGCGCCCGAGATGATCGCGGTGCGCGAACGGATCCGCTCGTGGCGCTTCTACGACCATTTCCGGACCGATGCGCAGGCGCCCGCGCGCCAGTCGCACATCGGCACCCATACGCCGGTGCTCGCGGACGACGGGGCCGACCTGGCCGCCGCATTGCAGACGATCCGCGAAATCGGCGACGCGGCGGCGCTCGACGCGGCGATCGACGACGCGTTTCCGGGTGCGTCGATCGAGATCGACAATCCGGGCGGCCGCGGCCGCTTCGACGTGCTGATGCGCCAGCCGGGGCTGCTGCGGCCGCTGGCGGCGGCCGAGCTGTCCGACGGCACGCTGCGCTACCTGCTGCTCGCGGCCGCGTTGCTGACGCCGCGGCCGCCTGCGCTGATGGTGCTGAACGAACCGGAGACGAGCCTGCATCCCGATCTGCTGCCGGCGCTCGGCCGCCTGATCGCGCAGGCCGCCCGGCGTTCGCAGGTGCTGGTCGTGTCGCACGCGGCGCGGCTCATCGCGACGCTCGAGCGCGAGGCCGGCTGCGAATCGCTGGTGCTCGACAAGCAGCTCGGCGCGACCGCGCTCGTCGATGCCGATTCGCGCGACCTGCCGGCGTGGAAGTGGCCGTCGCGTTGACGGCCCGATCGCGTGCCTGGGGTCGCGATCGGCGCCCGGCGGCGTCGGATCGGCCCGGCGGGGCCCGCTGCGAGGCGGACCGGGCTCGATCGGCCGAATGTATCCGGTCTGTAACAACCCCCAAAAAATGCAAGACCTGCGGTTCCGCTCATCGGGATCGCGAATAATAATGAGATATCCGGCTGGTGCCATGCCGGCCAGCGCTGCATGGACGCAGGGCGGGCTCGCATAAACGAGTGCTCCGCCGCCGTGCCGCAACGGACAGGACACAGGAGACGTGGACCATGAGAATTGCCCAGATCGCCCCGCTGACCGAATCCGTGCCGCCGAAGCTGTACGGCGGCACGGAGCGCGTCGTGTCTTACATCACCGAGGCGCTGGTCGACCTCGGCCACGACGTGACGCTGTTCGCGAGCGGCGATTCGACGACGCGGGCGAAACTCGAGCCCGTGTGGCCGCGCGCGCTGCGGCTCGATTCGTCGATCCGCGACCGGGTCGCGCCGCACATGCTGCTGATGGAGACGGTCGCGCGCCGCGCGAAGGATTTCGACGTGCTCCATTTCCACATGGACTACTACTCGTTCTCGGTCTTCAACCGGCAGGAAACGCCTTACGTGACGACGCTGCACGGCCGGCTCGACCTGCCCGAGCAGCAACCGGTGTTCGACACGTTCAACACGGCGCCGGTGATCTCGATTTCCAATGCGCAGCGCCAGCCGTTGCCGCAGGCGAAATGGCTGACGACCGTCTATCACGGGTTGCCCGATACGCTGTACATGCCGCAGCCCGTCGAGCCGCGCTATCTCGCGTTCCTGGGCCGCATCTCGCCGGAAAAACGCGTCGACACCGCGATCCGCATCGCGCGCCAGTGCGGGCTGCCGATCCGGATCGCCGCGAAGATCGACGCGGCCGACCAGGAATATTTCGACCGCGAGATCAAGCCGCTCTTCGCGTTGCCGCACGTCGAATACATCGGCGAGATCGCCGATCACGAGAAGGCCGAATTCCTGTCGGGCGCGCATGCGCTGCTGTTTCCGATCGACTGGCCGGAGCCGTTCGGCCTGGTGATGATCGAGGCGATGTCGTGCGGCACGCCGGTGATCGCGTTCAACCGCGGCGCGGTGCCCGAAGTGGTGGACGAGGGCGTGTCGGGGTTCATCGTCGAGGATGAAATCAGCGCGGTGGCCGCCGTGAACCGGCTGCACCTGCTGCCGCGTGCGCGCGTGCGGCAGCGCTTCGAGGAACGCTTCACGTCGCGCCGGATGGCGCAGCAGTACGTCGACGTGTACCAGTCGGTGATCCGCGCGCAGAAGCGCTCGCGCTTCAAGGTGATCGACTCGACGACCTGATCGGACCGACCCACCTGACCGACTTGCCGCACGGCGACGGCAGATAAAAAAAACGGCGATGCCCGCAAGGACATCGCCGTTTGCGCATGCCCCGCGCGCAGCGCGCGCGGGGCAGTGCGTCGACGTCAGATCTTGAGCTTCGTGACCTTCGTGCCGTTGATCGACACGTCGCCCATCAGGCCCGCGTTGGTCAGCACGACGACCTGGATCGGTGCGGTGGCCGTGTTGGAGTCGACCGCGCCGTTCGCGCCCATCTTCACGAGTGCGACCGATGCGCCGGCGCCGGCTGCCCAGCCGTCCGAGTTGCGGAATTCGTCGAGCGCCTGCTGCGTCATGAACAGGAACACGATCGCCTTCGACTGCGCGCCGGCCTGCAGGCCGACCGACAGCGACGACGTGTTGTAGTAGCCGACCGTGCTGCCGCCGACGCGCAGCGCGCCGTTGCCGGACTGGCCGCCGACGATGAAGCCGGCCTGGAGCACTTCGGGGAAGACCAGCACGCCGCGCGATTTCGCGACGAGCTCGCGCGAACCCTTGACGGTGGAGTACATGCGCGACAGCGTGGCGTCGACGCTCGCGTCGATCGACTGGCGTTTGGACGCGTTCGTCGCGGCATTGTCCGGCTTGTCCGGGGTGGTGGTGCAACCGGTGAGCGCGAGGCTACCGACGATGAGCGCGGCGGCGGCTTTCAGCACAAGAGTCCGTTTTTGCATCGTTGTTCTCCATCGGATGATGTTCGGAGTGAGTCTCGCTCAGGGAGCGGATCACGTCGGCAGTTATATCACAGCGGATTACGACCTCTTTTCGTTGCCGCGTGAAAAAGCGTCAAATCGCGTAGGGGTGTCGCGGCGCGCCAACGGACGAACCGGCGCCGACGCGCGACGCGCGCCCGGCGCGTGGTTGGCTGGCGGCGAACGCGAGGGTCGAGCGGAGGGCGGCGGGGCCTGCGGCGCGCGCCGGTATCAGTGCGTGACGGGTGGAACGGGCGGCTTGATCGGCGGGCGGCGCAGCGCGCGGCGGATCAATGCGATCACGACGCCGCATGCGAACAGGAACGCGGCCGGGACGACCCAGTAGCCGACGAACGCATGCCACAGATAGCCGGCGAGCGTATTGCGGCGCACCACGTATTCGTCGCGGGCCGCCTGCTGGCGCGGCGCATTGGCGGCGAGCACGTCGGCCGGGCAGCCGGCCGCGCGCGCTTCGTCAGGATCCCCGTGGCACTTCGCGGCGGCGCCGGCGGCCTGCTGCGCGTCAGTGAGCTGCCAGGTGGTCAGCGCAAGCTGCAGATCCGCCTTGTTGTAGGCCATTTCCTCGCGGATCTCGCGCACGGCGATGATCGCGACGGGCACCGCCCAGAACACGATCACGATCAGCCAGCGGCGGAACCAGCGGTGTTGTCTCCATGCCATCCAAGCCTCCGTTTGACGCGCGTGCGCGTCCGTCTCGAGGGCGGCCCGATGGCGCTTCTTGGTCTTGGGTGGGCCGCGTTGCAGCCATCATAGAAGAAAACGCGGCGAATTGCCGCACCATGTGGCGGCGCCGGAGCGGCGGACCGGGAAAACGGGGCGGGAAGGGCTGGAATGCGTGTGTCGATGCGCGTGCAACGAAAACAAAAATGCCGCGCCCGCCGAAGCGGGGCGCGGCATTCGAGACGGGAGCGCCGGGGGTCAGGCGGCCGGCTGGCTGCTCAGGCAGCTCTTCATGAACGCCTTGCGATCGTCACCCTTCTTGCCGGTGGCCTGCGTGTTGCACGCCTTCATCTTTTCCTGCTGCGTCATCGCCTTCGCGGGCTTCGCCGACAGGCAGTCCTTCATGAACGCCTTGCGTTCATCGCCCGTCTTGCCGGTTGCCTGCGTGTTACAGGCCTTCATCTTGTCCTGCTGGCTGTTCGCCGCGAATGCGGGGGAAGCCAGCATGCCGCCGAGAAGCACTGCGGCTACGAGCGATTGAATTTTCATTTCGACACTCCCATGGGGTGAATTGCGTGTGATCGACGCGTCACGAAGCACGACGCGATGAGGACAGGGCCACATCGCACCACGCGTTCCGATTATGGCAAATCAATGTGAAAACACCAAAACGGCACTTTCTATAACGTTGCGGATGCCACGGCCGTTGACGGCGCGCGCGTTCCGGAGATCGGGACAAACCATGACGCGCGGCGGCGGGCGCCGGCCGCCGCGCCGGAACCTGCCGGCTCGCGGCCGCGAGCCATTACAATCGCGGCCATGAATACACCGAACACCGCATCCCCTTCGTCCGTGGCGGCGCTGCCGCGCATCGCCGTACTCGCCACCGGCGGCACGATCGCCGGCGCCGCGCCCGACGCGGCCAGCACGGCCGGCTATCAGGCCGGCGCGCTCGGCGTCAATTTCCTCGTCGACGCCGTACCGGCGCTCGCGTCGGTCGCACGCATCGACGCGGAGCAGGTCGCCAGCATCGACAGCAAGGATCTCGCGTTGCCGCTGTGGAACACGCTCGCCGCGCGGATCGACGCGCTGATGGCCGATCCGGCCGTCGACGGCATCGTGATCACCCACGGCACCGATACGCTCGAGGAAACCGCGTATGCGCTGCATCTGGTCGTCCGGGGCGACAAGCCGGTCGTGCTGACGGCCGCGATGCGGCCGGCCACTGCGCTGTCGTCCGACGGCCCGCTGAACCTGTTGAACGCGGTGACGGTCGCCGGTCATCCGGCCGCCCGCGGGCAGGGCGTGCTGGTCGCGTTCAACAACCGGATCCACGGCGCGCGCGACGTCGTGAAGACGAGCACCTATGCGGTCGACGCGTTCCAGTCGCCGGAGCTCGGCGCGCTCGGCTGGGTGCAGGACGGCCGCGTCGAATTCGCACGCCGCGTCACGCGCACGCGCGACGCGCAACTGGCGATCGCCGCGGCGTGGCCGCCGGTCGAAGTCGTCGCGAGCTATGCGGGCGTGACGCGCACGACCGTCGACGCGCTCGTCGCGGCCGGCGTGCGCGGCCTCGTCGTCGCGGGTACCGGCAACGGGTCGATCCATGCGACGCTGCAGACGGCGCTCGCCGATGCGGTGAACGCGGGCGTGGCCGTGGTCCGTGCGTCGCGCGTCGGCTCGGGGCACGTGATGCGCAACGGTGCCGCGAGCGACGATGCGCTCGGTTTCGTGAGCGCGGGCTCGCTGAGCCCGTTCAAGGCGCGCGTGCTGTTGATGCTCGCGCTCGCGAACGGCATTGACGATCGAGACGCACTGCAGCGCGCATTCGATACGCTGTGACCGATGGCCGCCACTCGGGCGGCACGCGGCGCGCATAAAAAATGGCAGGCCGATGGCCTGCCATTTTTGCGTCAGTGCTGCGCGAACGCTCAGGACTGCGGCGGAATCACGAGCTTCTGGCCCGGATAGATCCGGTCCGGGCTCGACAGCATCGGCTTGTTCGCCTCGAAGATTGCCGGATACTTGTTCGCGTCGCCGTACACTTCCTTGGCGATCGCGGACAGCGTGTCGCCCGGCTTCACGTCGTGGTACTGCACTTCCGGATCGTCCGGCTGCAGATCGTCGTCGTTGACGCCCGCGACACCCTGCACGTTGCCGGCCGCGACCTTGACCTTCGCCTTCGTGTCGAGATCGGCGACGCTGCCCGACAGCGTGACGGTGCGCGATGCGCCGTCGAACGCGACGGTCAGGTTCGACGTGTCGAGACCTTGCGAGCTGATGTAATTCTTGATCGCATCGGCCGCGGTCTGGTTCGCGGCATTCGGATCTTCCGCTGCCTGTGCATCGGCGTGACCCAGCAGTTTTTCACCCGCCTCCTTGATAAACGAAAGAAGACCCATCGTTGCACTCCTTAGGTGGTTGAAAAGAAAACGCGCCGTGAAGTGGCGAAAAAAACACCGCGCTGGGGGCGGGCCCGGAAGGGGCGCGCAAGCGCGGCGGTTTTCTCGAAAGGCGTGGCGAAAGTGTAGGCGTTCGACGCGACGATTGCATGAAAAATCGCACGCTCGAACGTAAAGAAATGTAATACGCGAAATCCGACAGGCGGACACCCGACGACGACGTCTGACCGACCAAGGCTTCCCCGGCGCCGCCGGGTGCCGCTGCGGACCCCACCACGCCGCTCTCAGCCCAGAGCGGCGTTTTTCGCCCCGTCCCGCATGCTTTTCAGCGATGCGTGGCGGGG
Source organism: Burkholderia sp. BCC0044 (assembly GCF_902832955.1). Taxonomy (NCBI): domain Bacteria; kingdom Pseudomonadati; phylum Pseudomonadota; class Betaproteobacteria; order Burkholderiales; family Burkholderiaceae; genus Burkholderia; species Burkholderia sp. BCC0044. The sequence continues at coordinate 381,307 of NZ_CADFDO010000001.1, forward strand.
CGCCCCACCGTCATGCGCGTGATGTCGCGCATCGATGCGACCGGCCGTGACCGGATCGCGTGTGTTCGTGACACGCGTTTCGCCATTGCAGCGAAACGCGCGTTGCGGCATCCGCGTTACGCGGCCGGCGTCTGGCCGATCTCGAAGTTCGACATGATCTCGAGCGCACGCACGAGGGCCGAGTGATCCCACGCCTTGCCGCCATGCGATGCGCACACGCTGAACAGTTGCTGCGCGCTCGCGGTGTGCGGCAGCGCGAGGCCGAGCTTGCGTGCGCCGTCGAGCGCGAGGTTCAGGTCCTTCTGGTGCAGCTCGATGCGAAAGCCCGGATCGAACGTGCGCTTGGTCATCCGCGCGCCGTGCACTTCGAGGATGCGCGACGCGGCGAAGCCGCCCATCAGCGCCTGGCGCACGCGCTCCGGATCGGCGCCCGAGCGCGCGGCGAACAGCAGCGCTTCGCCAACGGCTTCGATGTTCAGCGCGACGATGATCTGGTTCGCGACCTTGCAGGTCTGGCCCGCGCCGTTGTCGCCGACGAGCGTGATGTTCTTGCCCATCTTCTCGAACAGCGGCTTCGCGCGTTCGAACGCCTTTTCCGGGCCGCCGACCATGATCGTCAGCGTCGCTTCGCGCGCGCCGACTTCGCCGCCGGACACCGGCGCGTCGAGGTAGTCGCAGCCGAGCGCGTTGATCTGCTTCGCGAACGCCTGCGTATCGAGCGGCGAGATCGAGCTCATGTCGATCACGAGCTTGCCGGCCGTCAGGCCCTTCGCGACGCCGTCGTCGGCGAACAGCACGTTACGCACGTCCGGCGTGTCCGGCACCATCGCGATGATGATGTCCGCGTGCTGCGCGACTTCGGTCGAGTTCGCGACGACCTTGGCGCTGCCGCGCAGATCGTCCGGAATCGGGAACGCGCCGTTCACGACGAGTTGATGATCGCCCTTGAGCAGGTTGCGCGCCATGTGCGCGCCCATGATGCCGAGGCCGATGAAACCGATGGTTGCCATGTGAAAGTCTCCTATGGGGCTGAAAACGGAAAGGGCGCGACTCAGGCGGCGCGACGCGCCGAGCCCGGTGCGCAGCCGGCCACGCTTTGCAGCCAGCCGAGCCCTTCCGTCGTGGTGGTGCGGGGCTTGTATTCGCAGCCGACGTAGCCGGCATAGCCGAGCCGGTCGAGCAGCGCGAACAGGAACGCGTAGTTGATCTCGCCGGTGCCCGGCTCGTTGCGGCCCGGGTTGTCCGCGAGCTGGACGTGGCCGATCGACGCGAGGTTGCGTTCGATCGTCGCGGCCAGTTCGCCTTCCATGCGCTGCATGTGATAGACGTCGTACTGCAGGAACAGGTTGTCCGAGCCGACCGCGCGGATCACGTCGAGCCCTTCGGACGAACGGTTCAGCGCGAAGCCCGGGATGTCGAAGCGGTTGCACGGCTCGACGAGCAGGCGGATGCCTTCGCGCTTGAGCGCATCGGCGGCGAAGCGCAGGTTGTCGACGATCGTGACGAACGTCTTGTCGCGCGCCGTGCTCGCCGACGGGATGCCGACCAGACAGTTCAGTTGCGGCACCTTCAGCGCCTTCGCGTAGTCGATCGCGCGGCCGACCCCTTCCTGGAACTCGCCGACGCGATCGGGCAGGCACGCGATGCCGCGCTCGCCCTGATCCCAGTTGCCGGCCGGCAGGTTGTGCAGCACGAGGCGCAGGCGGTGCGTCTCGAGCCGCTCGGCGAGTTCTTCTTTCGCGTACGGATACGGGAACAGGAACTCGACGGCGTCGAAGCCCGCGTCCGCGGCCGCCTTGAAGCGGTCGAGGAACGGCACTTCGTTGAACAGCATGGTCAGGTTTGCAGCAAACTTCGGCATGAGCTAAGCCTCTTCGGTCGGTCAGTCAAAAATGTCGTGCGGTTCAGTCGAGCATCGAGATCGCGGTCGGTGCGTGCTCGGCCTTTTCGGCGAGATCCTCGAACTCGTTGATCGCGTCGATTTCGGTGCCCATCGAGATGTTCGTCACGCGCTCGAGGATCACCTCGACGACCACCGGCACGCTGAACTCGTCCGCGAGCGTTTGCGCCTGGCGCAGCGCCGGCTCGATCTCTTCCGGCTTGAACACGCGCAGGGCCTTGCAGCCGAGGCCCTCGGCAACCGCCACGTGGTCGACGCCATAACCGTTCAGTTCCGGTGCGTTCACGTTGTCGAACGCGAGCTGCACGCAGTAGTCCATGTCGAACGCGCGCTGCGCCTGGCGGATCAGCCCGAGGTACGAGTTGTTCACGACGACGTGCACGTACGGCAGCTTGAATTGCGCGCCGGCGGCGAGCTCCTCGATCATGAACTGGAAGTCGTAGTCGCCGGACAGCGCGACGATCGGGCGGCTCGGGTCGGCCGCACGCACGCCGAGCGCGGCGGGGATCGTCCAGCCGAGCGGGCCGGCCTGGCCGCAATTGATCCAGTTGCGCGCCTTGAACACGTGCAGGAACTGCGCGGCGGCGATTTGCGACAGGCCGATCGTGCTGACGTAGCAGGTATCGCGGCCGAACACCTTGTTCATCTCTTCGTACACGCGCTGCGGCTTGACCGGCACGTTGTCAAAGTGGGTCTTGCGCTGCAGCGTGCGCTTGCGTGCCTGGCAGTCGGCCACCCACGCGCTGCGGTCCTTCAGCTTGCCGGCGGCCTTCCATTCCAGCGCGACCGCGACGAACAGTTCGAGCGCGGCCTTCGCGTCGGACACGATGCCGAGATCCGGGCCGAACACGCGGCCGATCTGCGTCGGCTCGATATCGACGTGCACGAACTTGCGGCCCTTCGTATAGACCTCGACGCTGCCCGTGTGGCGGTTCGCCCAGCGGTTGCCGATGCCGAGCACGAAGTCCGACGCGAGCATCGTCGCGTTGCCGTAGCGGTGCGACGTCTGCAGGCCGACCATGCCGGCCATCAGCGGGTGGTCGTCGGCAATCGCGCCCCACGACATCAGCGTCGGGATCACCGGCACGCCGACCGTTTCGGCGAACTGCACGAGCAGGTCTTCGGCCGCCGCGTTGAGCACGCCGCCGCCCGACACGATCAGCGGCTTGTCCGCGTCGTTGAGCATCGCGAGCGCCTTCTCGATCTGCGCGCGGGTGGCCGCCGGCTTGTAGACCGGCAGCGGTTCGTACGTATCGATGTCGAACTCGATTTCGGCGAGCTGCACGTCGATCGGCAGGTCGACCAGCACCGGGCCCGGACGGCCCGAGCGCATCAGGTGGAATGCCTGCTGGAACACGCGCGGCACGAGCGCCGGCTCGCGCACGGTGACGGCCCACTTGGTGACCGGCTTCGCGATCGATTCGATGTCGACGGCCTGGAAGTCTTCCTTGTAGAGGCGCGCGCGCGGCGCCTGGCCGGTGATCGCGAGGATCGGAATCGAGTCGGCGGACGCGGAGTAGAGGCCGGTGATCATGTCGGTGCCGGCGGGGCCGGACGTGCCGATGCACACGCCGATATTGCCCGGGGCCGCCCGCGTGAAGCCTTCGGCCATGTGCGACGCGCCTTCGACGTGGCGCGCGAGCACGTGGCTGATGCCGCCCGACTTGCGCATGGCCGAGTAGAACGGGTTGATCGCGGCGCCCGGCACGCCGAACGCGGTCTGGATGCCTTCCTTCTCGAGCACGAGTACGGCTGCGTCGACGGCTCTCATCTTGGCCATGAATGTCTCCTTGAATGTGCGGATCTGGCGAATCGGTCTGTTGGGAACACTGTAGGGACGCAGGAAAGGTTTGATAAGATCAGCCGAAGTCGCTTATTTCGAAACTAAAAGTATGGAATGACGGCCGGACGGGGCTTCCCGCCGGTGTCGGAGCCGGGACGGAGACAGCAGATGGATCGTTTCAAGCAGATCGAGACGTTCGTGCGGGTCGCGGACGCGGGCAGCCTCGCGGCGGCCGCGCTCGAGGAGGGCGTGTCGCCGGTGGTGCTCGGGCGGCGCATCGACGCGCTCGAGAAGCGTCTCGGCGTGAAGCTGATGTACCGCTCGACGCGGCGGCTGGTGGTCAGCGAGGAGGGCGCCGCGTTCCTCGAGCGCTGCCGCGGGCTGCTGACCGAATGGGACCAGGCCGAGAACGAGCTGGCCGCCGGGCGGCGCGCGGTGAGCGGCCACCTGATCGTGTCGGCGCCGGCCGCGTTCGGGCGCAAGCACGTCGCGCCGCACGCGCCCGGCTTCCTGGCCGACAAGCCGGAGATGCAGCTGTCGTTCAACCTGACCGACCGCGTCGTCGATCTGGTGCGCGAAGGCTATGACCTGTCGATCCGGATCGGCGGCGCGGTCGATCCGAACTTCGTCGCGGTGAAGCTCGCGTCGAACCGGCGCGTCGTGTGCGGCACGCCCGAGTATTTCCGCAAGCACGGCCGGCCGAAATCGCTCGACGACCTGCTCAAGCACAACTGCCTCGCGTTCAACCTGCAGGGCGGGCAGAACCGCGGCTGGTATTTCCAGCGTCACGGCAAGATCGCGACGATGCGCGTGGCCGGCAATCTCGACTGCAACGACGGCGAGCTGCTGCACCGCTGGGTGGCCGAAGGGCTCGGGCTCGGCTGGCGCTCGACGTGGGAAATCGCCGCGCAGCTGGAGACGGGCGAACTCGAGACCGTACTCGACGAATACGCGCTGCCCGACTACGACATCCTCGCGGTCTACCCGCAGCAGCGCTACGTGCCGGCACGCGTGCGCTATTTCATCGACTACCTGCGCGAAGCGTATGCACGCCCCGGCTACTGGAGCACCACGCCGTAACGGGGCGGGCCGCCCGGCCGCCCGGCCGCGCGGCGATTTTTTTACGCTCGATGCGCGCGGCGCGGGAATAAACTCGACGCAGCAGCGGTAAGGTCATCGAGCGCGCACGTTGCCGGTCTGTCCGGGCGCCGTGCGCGGAACGGGCGCGGCGTCGGCCGCCGGGACCAGGGAGGCCATGTGGGGCAAGCCGGACAGGCGGTCGATGAACGGGCGGCGGACGATGCGGTCGCGCGCGGCGAGCGGTTTCGCGCGCTGGTGCTGCCGCATCTCGACGCCGCGTACAACCTCGCGCGCTGGCTGAGCGGCAGCGCCGGCGATGCGGACGACGTCGTCCAGGACGCGTGCATGCGCGCGCTGCGCTTCGTCGATTCGTGTCGCGGCGACAACGCACGGCCGTGGCTGCTGACGATCGTGCGCCACACCTGGTACACCGAGTGGCGGCGGCGCACGCATGCGCACGAGGTCGCGCTGCCCGACACGCTCGACGACACCGACGTGCCCGACGACTGGCAGCCGGCGACGGAGGATCCGCTCGCGCACCTGCTGCGCGGCGAGAACGTGCGGCTCGTGAATGCGGCGCTCGCGAAGCTGCCGCCCGAATACCGCGAGGTGCTCGTGCTGCGCGAGATGGAGGACCTGAGCTACCGCGAGATCGCGGCGATCGCGGACGTGCCGGTCGGCACGGTGATGTCGCGGCTCGCGCGCGGCCGGCGCAAGCTCGCCGCGCTGCTGGGCGGCGCGCCGGCGCCGGCGACCGAAGGCCGGCCGGGCCGTGCGCCGGCGGGCGGAACCGCATCGGAGGCTATCGATGGACTGTAACGAAGCGCGAGCGTTGCTGGACGCGGACGTCGACCGCGAGCTGTCGGCGCCCGATGCGTTGCGGGTCCAGCAGCATGTCGAAGGGTGCGATGCGTGCCGCCGCGAACGCGCGCGGATCGTCACGCTGGTGCAGGCGGTGCGGCAGGCCGATTATCACCGCGCGCCGGACGCGCTGCGGGCGAGCATCCTCGCGAGCCTGCCGCCGGCGGTCGACGCGCCTGCCCATGAGCCGTCGCGCGCCGAGCCGCGGCCTGAGTCCCGGCCCGAGCCGCCACGTCGGCCGCGCGGCCGCGACTGGTTTTCCTGGCTGACCGGGCGCGGCGGGTCGGCCCGACCGGGGCCGGCCGGCACCGGCGCCGGGCCGCGCGTGGCCGCGTTGCCGGGCCTCGGCTGGGGCGTCGCGTTGCTGATGGCGGTCGCGGCGGCGGGCGGCATGGCGTGGTCCGCCCGTCACGCCGACACCGACCGGACGGTCGACGAACTCGTCGCGAGCCACGTACGGGCCGACCTGTCGGCGCGCGACATCGACGTGATCTCGACCGACCAGCACACGGTCAAGCCGTGGTTCAACGGCCGGCTCGACTACGCGCCGCCGGTCGAGGATCTCGCCAGGGACGGCTTCGCGCTGGTCGGCGGCCGGCTCGACTACGTCGGGCGTCGCCGCGTCGCGGTGCTCGTCTACCGCCACCGGCAGCACGTGGTCGACGTCTACGTGCAGCCGGCCGGCGAACGGCCGGCGGCCCCGTACGCGACCGTGTCGCAGGGCTATGCGCTCGACCGCTGGGACGCGGCCGGGATGACGTGGTGGGCGGTGACGGACGCCGAGCCGTCGGCGCTCGCGGCGTTCCGGACGGCGCTCGACGCGCGGCTTGCCGGCGCGCGCAGCGAGTGACCGCGGCGGCGGGGCGGTCGCTCCAGTGTTCCGACCCTCGACAGTAGAAGGCTCGACCGGTTGCCGTTTGCCCCCGCACACCCGTTCAAGTCTTTGAAAACACGGCCGAATCCGTTGGCAAATCGTCGATTGGCCTTGCATGCGCCCCGTAACCGGGTTAAAATCTTTGGCTTCTCACTTGCCACACCGGTTCAGACGCCCGGGTGGCTTTAATCCACAAGGAGTGTGTAATGCGTCATTACGAAATCGTATTCATCGTGCACCCCGATCAAAGCGAGCAAGTGCCCGCGATGATCGAGCGTTACAAGTCCACGATCACGTCGCACGGCGGTCAGATCCACCGCGTCGAAGACTGGGGCCGTCGCCAGCTGGCCTACATGATCGAGAAACTCGCGAAGGCTCACTACGTCTGCATGAACATCGAGTGCGACCAGACGACGCTCGACGAACTCGAACACGCGTTCAAGTTCAACGACGCCGTGCTGCGCCACCTCATCGTCAAGATGAAGAAGGCCGAAACCGGCCCGTCGCCGATGATGAAGGAAGTTCAGCGCGAAGAAGCCAAGAAGGCGGCTGCCGCTCAGCCGGCCGAAGCGCAGGCTTAAGTTCGTCACTCATTAAGCCATCAAGGAGCGCGGCACTCACGTGAACAGGTTGCAATTGACGGCGAGCGTCGTCGAACGCGCACCGGTGCGATATACGCCGGCAGGTGTTCCGATCGCAAGCGCCACGTTGCATCACCGCACGGAAGTCGTCGAAGCAGGCATTCCCCGTCAGGTCGAAATGACGATCGACGCGGTGGCGGCCGGTGAGGCGAGCGGCAAGCTGGAAAGTCGTGAAATGGGCGTCGAAACGCTGTTCACGGGCTTCCTGGCCAAGAAAAGCCGCAACGCGAGAACCTTGGTGTTTCACATCACAGCATTGCAGGACATTGGAAAGGACTGAAATCATGCCCCGCCCGACTGGTAAGAAATTCGACAAGCGTCGTCAGCAACAAAACCCGCTCTTCAAGCGCAAGAAGTTCTGCCGTTTCACGGCTGCCGGCGTCGAGCAGATCGACTACAAGGACACGGAAACGCTGAAGGACTTCATCGGCGAAAACGGCAAGATCACGCCGGCTCGTCTGACGGGTACGAAGGCGCACTATCAGCGTCAGCTGGATACGGCCATCAAGCGTGCGCGTTTCCTCGCGCTGCTGCCGTACACCGATCAGCACAAGGCGTAATCAGGCGACGCAATAAGGAGAATTCGAATGCAAATCATTCTGTTGGAAAAAGTCGCCAATCTGGGCAACCTCGGCGATATCGTCAAGGTCAAGGACGGTTACGCTCGCAACTTCCTGATCCCGAACCGCAAGGCTCGCCGTGCAACGAAGGAAGCGATCGCCGAATTCGAAGTGCGCCGCGCTGAACTCGAAAAGATCGCCGCTGAAAAGCTGGCGGCATCGCAGGCAGTGGGCGAGAAGCTGAACGGCCAGTCGTTCGAAATCACGCAGAAGTCGGGCGTCGACGGCCGTTTGTTCGGCTCGGTCACGAACGGCGACGTCGCGGAACTGCTGAAGAAGGCAGGTTTCGAAGTCGAGAAGCTGCAAGTTCGCATGCCGGAAGGCCCGCTGAAGATGATCGGCGAGCACAACGTCCAGGTCGCGCTGCATACGGACGTCGTCGTCGACGTCACGATCAACGTGATCGGCGACCACGCGTAAGCGTAGACGCAAGCTTGCCGGGCGGCTTCCGCCGTCCGGACAAGGGCAGGCGCCCGGGTAACCGGGGCCTGCCTTTTTTATTGCCCGCTCGCCGGCAAGCGGTGGTAGCGCTGCCGCCATCTATTCGCGATAATCCCAACCCATGAACGCGCCGCAAGATCCCCAAATCGAATCGCTGAAAGTCCCGCCGCATTCGGTCGAAGCCGAGCAGTCGGTGCTCGGCGGCCTGTTGCTCGACAACGCGGCATGGGACCGGATTGCCGACTTCCTGTCGCAGGGCGACTTCTACCGCTACGACCACCGGATCATCTACGAGCACATCGGCCGCCTGATCGCGTCGACGCGCCCGGCCGACGTCGTGACCGTGTACGAAGCGCTGGTCACGTCCGGCAAGGCCGACGACGTCGGCGGGCTCGCGTACCTGAATGCGCTCGCGCAGAACACGCCGAGCGCGGCGAACATCCGTCGCTACGCGGAAATCGTGCGCGACCGCGCGGTGCTGCGCCGGCTCGTGTCGGTCGCCGACGAGATCTCGGCCGACGCCTTCAATCCCCAGGGCAAGGAAGTCCGCCAGCTGCTCGACGAAGCCGAATCGAAGGTGTTCTCGATCGCCGAAGAGGGCGCGCGCGGCAATCAGGGCTTCCTCGAGATCGGCCCGCTGCTCACGCAGGTGGTCGAGCGCATCGACACGCTGTACCACACCGCGAACCCGAGCGACGTCACCGGCACGCCGACGGGCTTCGTCGACCTCGACCGGATGACGTCGGGGATGCACGGCGGCGAGCTGATCATCGTGGCCGGAAGACCGTCGATGGGTAAGGCGCAGCCGCTCGATGCAAAGGTAAAGACACTGAGCGGCTGGAAGCGCATGGGTGAACTGGCGATCGGTGACGCGCTGGCATCTGTCGACGGCGCGCCGTCGATGGTTACCGGGATCTACCCGCAGGGCGAACGCGAGGTGTATCGGGTCCGCTTTTCGGATGGGCGTTCGGCCGAATGCTGCGACGAGCACTTGTGGTGCGTCCATTTCCGCGAGTGGGAAAAGCCGCGCGTGCTGTCGACCGCGGAGATTCGCACGTTGCTGACGCGCGAACGCTACCGGAACCGGTTGTGGATCGACATGCCGAGCGGCGAGTTTGGTCATCGCGAGGCGCTGCCGGTTGATCCGTGGGTGCTCGGCGCGCTGCTAGGCGACGGTGCGCTCGGCGGGACTGCCGTGCGTTTCAGCGTGAAGGCCGAGGAAACGTTGAGCCGGATGCGCGCGCGTGTCGACGCGTCGCTCGAACTTGAATACGCAGGTCAGTACGACTGGCGCATCAAGCGCCGGCCGTCGACGGCCGCCGCGGCCCGGCCGTCCGTCAACCCGCTCAAGGCTGCGCTCGAGCAACTCGGTGTGTGGGGGAGGACGAGCTACGACAAGTTCATCCCGCGTATCTACCTCGATGCGGACAAGGACGCGCGGCTGGATGTGTTGCGCGGGCTGCTCGACACGGACGGCTGGGTCGAATCGTGGGGTACGGTGCGTTATTCGACCGCCAGTGCGCAGTTGGCGAGCGACGTGCGCGAACTGGCGCGTTCGCTCGGTGCGTGGTGCCAGGTTGCCGAAAAGGCGACGAGCTTCACGGTCGACGGCGAACGCAGGGCCGGTGCGACGGCTTACATCTGCACGATCAGTCATCCGGATCCGCAGAGCCTGTTCCTGTTCGAGGGCAAGCGCGAGCGGCTGACGGCCGGGCGGACGCGCCGCAAGCTGCCGGTGATCACGGGTATCGAGCCGTCGCGCCGGGCAGCCACGCAGTGCATTTCGGTTTCGCATCCGTCTCGGCTGTACGTGACCGACGATTACGTCGTGACCCACAATACGGCGTTCTCGATGAACATCGGCGAATACGTCGCGGTCGAGTACGGGCTGCCGGTCGCGGTGTTCTCGATGGAAATGCCGGGCACCCAGCTCGTGATGCGTATGCTCGGCTCGATCGGCCGGCTCGACCAGCACCGGATGCGTACCGGCCGCCTGACCGACGAGGACTGGCCGAAACTGACGCACGCGGTGCAGAAGATGAGCGAGGCGCAGCTCTTCATCGACGAGACGGGCGGTCTGAACCCGATGGAACTGCGCTCGCGCGCGCGGCGTCTTGCGCGGCAGTGCGGCAAGCTCGGCCTCATCATCGTCGACTACCTGCAGCTGATGTCGGGTTCGTCGCAGGGCGAGAACCGCGCGACCGAAATTTCGGAAATCTCGCGATCGCTGAAGAGTCTCGCGAAGGAGCTCGACGTGCCGGTGATCGCGCTGTCGCAGCTGAACCGAGGCCTCGAACAGCGTCCGAACAAGCGTCCGGTGATGTCGGATTTGCGCGAATCGGGTGCAATCGAACAGGATGCGGACGTGATCCTGTTCATTTACCGTGACGAAGTCTACAATCCGGACAGCCCGGACAAGGGGACGGCCGAAATCATCATCGGCAAGCAGCGTAACGGGCCGATCGGCCCCGTTCGGCTCACGTTCCTGGGGCAATACACGAAGTTCGATAATTTTGCAGGGGCGCAGACCTTCTACGGCGAGTAACGCCGATTGTAAAGTCCTAAATCGCCAAGCGTTGTATCCAATCCCGGCGTGCGCATATGCGCACGTCGCGTCGCGACCGGAACCGGTACAATGTCGCCCGTTTTCGTGACAGTAGTTTGACAATCTCTCAGGAATCCCATGTTCGGTCGATTCATGCCCACCGAGGGCAAGTTCTTTGAACTCTTCAACGCGCACGCGAAGCACATCGTTTCCGGTGGCCGCGAGCTCGAACTGCTGATCGACAATCTCGCCGACGCCGAGATTCACAAGCAAAACGTGCAAATCGCCGAGAAGGCCGCCGACAAGCTCACGCACGAGGCGATTGATCTGCTGCACAAGACTTTCATCACGCCGCTCGATCGCGACGAGATCCACAAGCTGATCACGACGATGGACGACATCCTCGACCTGATGGAGGACGTCGCCACGGCCGTGTCGCTGTACGACGTGCAGTCCGTCACGTCCGAGGCGAGCCAGCTCGCGCACATCGTCACGCAGTCGGCGCAACACGTGCAGCAGGCCGTCGGCTTGCTGTCCGACATGAAGCAGTCGGCGCAGATCCTCAAGCAATGCGAGGAAATCGACCGCTGGGAGTCGGAGGCCGATCGCGTGCTGCGCGCGGCGATGTCGAAGCTGTTCCGCGAGGAAGACGACGTGAAGACGCTCATCAAGCTGAAGGCGATCTACGAGCTGCTCGAAGAGATCACCGACAAGTGCGAGGACGTCGCGAACATCATCGAAGGCATCGTGCTGGAAAACGCCTGAGCGGACCACGATGCATTCGATACAACTCGCCCTATGGATGGTCGCGACGCTGGTGCTCGTCGCGCTCGTATTCGACTTCATGAACGGCTTTCACGACGCGGCGAACTCGATCGCCACCGTCGTGTCGACCGGCGTGCTGAAGCCGCAGCAGGCCGTGGTGTTCGCGGCCGCGTTCAACGTGATCGCGTATTTCATCTTCCACCTGAAAGTCGCGCAGACCGTCGGTAAAGGCACGATCGATCCCGAGATCGTCGACCATTACGTCGTGTTCGGCGCGCTGGTCGGCGCGATCGGCTGGAACGTGATCACCTGGTACTACGGGATCCCGTCGAGCTCGTCGCACGCGCTGATCGGCGGCCTCGTCGGCGCGGCGCTCGCGAAGTCCGGCTGGAGCGCGCTGAACATCGACGGGCTGCTGAAGACGATCGCGTTCATCTTCATTTCGCCGCTGCTCGGCTTCATCCTCGGTTCGCTGTTCATGCTCGGCGTGTCGTGGCTGTATTTCCGTACCGCACCCAGCAAGGTCGACCGGCGCTTCCGCCGGCTGCAGCTGCTGTCGGCCGGCCTGTACAGCCTGGGTCACGGCGGCAACGACGCACAGAAGACGATCGGGATCATCTGGATGCTGCTGATCGCGAGCGGCTACGCGTCGGCGAGCGCCGATGCGCCGCCGGCGTGGGTGATCGGCGCGTGCTACCTGTCGATGGGCCTCGGCACGCTGTTCGGCGGCTGGCGCATCGTGCGCACGATGGGCCAGAAGATCACGAAGCTCAAGCCCGTCGGCGGTTTCTGCGCGGAAAGCGGTGGCGCGATCACGCTGTTCATCGCATCGTTCCTCGGCATTCCCGTGTCGACCACGCACACGATTACCGGCGCGATCGTCGGTGTCGGCGCGACGCAGAAGCTGTCGGCCGTACGCTGGGGCGTCGCCGGCAACATCGTGTGGGCTTGGGTGCTGACGCTGCCGGCGGCCGCGCTGTTCGCGGCCGGCGGATGGTGGATTGGCCGCCAGATCTTCTGAGTGCCGACACGGCCGGATCGACATGAAATGCGCCGCAAGCCGACAGGCTGCGGCGCATTTTCTTTTGGGGCGGCGAAAGGGGGCGGTGGGGCGGCCGCGGATACCGCCGACGTCACCGTCGTCCGGCAAGCAACAACCGGTCAGTAACTGCCGTTCGCGAACCGCGCGATCGGATCGTCAGCCGTACTCGTGCGCGAGCCGACCGGCGCGGATTGTGTCGACGCCCGCCACACCTGCGCGGGCGCGGGCTCGATACTGCGTGGGGGCGTCGACGCGGTGACGGGCGGCGGTTCGGCATCGAAGGCGGCGGCCTGGGCGGCCGTCAGCGCGGTCGTCGGAATCTGCGTGCCGACTTCGGCCGGCGCGGCCGGTGCTGCATTGGCCGTCATCGCGGCCGCATCGTCATTCACCGACGCGGCCTGCTGCCGGGCCGCCTGCATCCGTGGTGGCGGCGGTTCGTACGGATCCGCTGCCGGTACTGCCGGTGCAGCTGCGGCAGCCGTCACGACCGGCGGGGTCGGGATGGCCGCAGCCGGCGCCTGCGCCGCTCTCGCTTGCGACGACGCCGTCGCGGGCTGCCGCGGCGCGGCCGCGGCCGTCACGACCACCGGAGCGGCCGCGACCGTTGCCGGATTGCGCGGCTCGTCGCGCTTCGCCTCGTAGGTCGGCGCATCGAACGGCGTCGGGGCCGAGCGCGGCGGCGCGACGCGGCGAATGCCGTCGAATCGCTTGGCCCAGTACGGGTTCGTCAGGTAGTCGAGCCGCACGGTGCCGCCCGTCGACGGCGCGTTGACGAAGCGCAGCTTGCCGACATAGATGCCGACGTGCGAATGCGGTCGCCCGGTCGTATTGAAGAAAATCAGGTCGCCCGGCGCGATCTCGTCGGGTTCGACCGATACGCCGCGGCCGCTCATGTCGGCGGTCGTGCGCGGCAGGTTCACGTCGGCCGCGCGGCCGATCACGTAGCGCACGAGCCCGCTGCAGTCGAAGCCGCTCGTCGGCGTGTTGCCGCCCCAGCGATACGGGACGCCGACGAGGCTCATCGCCTGGATCGAGATTTCTTCCTGACCGACGCTGTGGTCGACGAATTTCGGAAAATTGGCGGGCGCCGGGAACGCACGCGGCGTCGTGATCTTCATGCCCGAAGCGGAACGCGATGCCGACTGCGGCGGCACGCTGGAACAGGCCGCAAGCAGGGAGACGACGGCGACGGGAACCCAGATTCGAAGCATGGCAAGGCGGGCGAGCGCGACGCACTCGCGAATCGTATGACGACAGACAGACCCGATGGTAGACGCTCCAGCGGGGCTTAAGCAACCATTCTTGAGAATTTACTTGAAGTTTCGTGCGTAAACTGCGTTGTTGCGTGACGAGGCGTTACCTCCGTATTCGACCCCAAATAAAAACGGCGCTCCGGAAACGGAGCGCCGCGTGGCGTCGAAAGCCGGCCGATCGGCCGGCGTGCGCGTTACAGGATGTCCGACGCGTAGTCGGCGAGCCGCGAGCGTTCGCCGCGCGCGAGGGTCACGTGGCCACTGTGGCCCCAGCCCTTGAAGCGGTCGACGACGTAGGTGAGGCCCGAGCTGCCTTCGGTCAGGTAAGGCGTGTCGATCTGCGCGATGTTGCCGAGGCAGACGATCTTCGTGCCGGGGCCCGCGCGCGTGACGAGCGTCTTCATCTGCTTCGGCGTCAGGTTCTGCGCCTCGTCGATGATCAGGTACTTGTCGACGAACGTGCGGCCGCGCATGAAGTTCATGCTCTTTACCTTCAGGCGCGAACGGATCAGCTCCTGCGTCGCCGCGCGGCCCCATTCGCCGGCCGCGTCGTCGGTCTTCTGCAGCACCTCGAGGTTGTCGTCGAATGCGCCCATCCACGGCTGCATCTTCTCTTCCTCGGTGCCGGGCAGGAAACCGATGTCCTCGCCGACGGGCACGGTCGCGCGCGTCACGATGATCTCGTTGTAGCGCTTGTCGTCGAGCACCTGCGCGAGGCCGGCCGCGAGCGCGACGAGCGTCTTGCCGGTGCCGGCCTGGCCGAGCAGCGTGACGAAGTCGATCTCGGGGTTCATCAGCAGGTTCAGCGCGAAGTTCTGCTCGCGGTTGCGCGCGGTGATGCCCCACACGTTGTTCTTGTGGTGGCTGTAGTCGCGCAGCGTCTGCAGCAGCGCCGTCTTGCCGTTCAGCTCGCGGACGATCGCGTGGAACGTCGGTTCGCCGTTCTGCGGCTCGAGATAGACGAACTCGTTGACGAGCATCGACGCGACGAGCGGGCCGGTCACGCGGTAGTACGTGGTGCCCGTCTTCGTGTCCTGCCAGCTCTCCATGCCCTTCGCATGCTTGGTCCAGAAGTCCTGCGGCAGCTCGCGCACGCCGTTGTACAGGAGATCCGAATCCTCGAGTACCTGGTCGTTGAAGTAGTCTTCCGCGGGCAGGCCGAGCGCGTGCGCCTTGATCCGCATGTTGATGTCTTTCGACACCAGCACGACCTGGCGGTCGGGCCGGTCGCGCTGCAGCGCGCGCACGACGCCGAGGATCTGGTTGTCAGCCTTGCCTTCGGGCAAGCCTTCGACCGGCGCGATGTCGGCGAGCTTCGTCTGGAAGTACAGGCGGCCGAGCGCGTCGCGGCTGCCGAGGCGCGACAGCGGAATGCCGGCCGTGATCGGGCCGCCGTCGGCGACGAGCGCGTCGAGCGTGCGGCTGACCTGGCGGGCGTTGCGCGCGACTTCGGACATCCCCTTCTTGTGGTTGTCGAGTTCCTCGAGCGTCATCATCGGCAGATAGACGTCGTGTTCCTCGAAGCGGAAGAGGCTGCTCGGGTCGTGCATCAGCACGTTGGTGTCGAGCACGAACAGTTTCTGCTGTTCGGTTTCGGCGGGCTTGCGGCTGCGCGACTTCGTCGCGGCGCCGGCATCGCGCGCGGGCGCGGCGGCCGGTTTCCCGGCGGCCGGCTTGTCGTCGCGTGCCACCACCGGCGCCGCGGGTTCGGCGGGCGCCTGCAGCGGCTGCAGCAGCGCGGCCGTCTGTCGGGTCTTGCGGCCGCGCGCGGGTGCGCTCGCGGCGTCGGGCGCCGAAGACGCGACGGCACGCAGCGGCGCGGCCGTGTTCGCGGCTTCGATCATCGGTTGGGCCACGCTGGCCGGACCATAGTCACCGGCTGTGGATGCGTCCCCTTCGGCGGATTTCTTCGCGGCTTTCGCGGGCCGCGCTTTCGCCTTGTATTCGTCGGGCGGCAGCAGGCTGCCGAGCTTGCTGGGGGGGGTAGGCAAAGGCATGGTGTCCCTCGGGAGGAATCGTGTCGCATGGCGTGCGCCGCTGATCGCATCCTGCGTGACGTAGACGCATGCAGTTTGCGCGCGGTGGCGCACAGGAATTTCGTCTAGCCGGTTCGCCTAAGTGTCGATCAGCTCCTCGATGCGGTAAAGGCCGGACCGGGGAGGGCCGGCGCGCGTTCCATAAAAAAAGCCGCTGCCCCGTCGACAGGGGCATGCGGCTCGGCTGATGCCGTCGTGATGCGCGTCAGGTGCCGGGAAGCAATGCAACGGGCACCGGCGCAGCTACGAGAAATATGGGGCGAACTGGCATTCATTGCGGCCCAATATAACGCGCCTCAAAGCGCTTGTACAGCCTTTAGCACGTCGTCCACGTGACCCGGTACCTTGATGCCGCGCCATGCCTGGCGGAGCACGCCGTCGGCGTCGAGCAGGAAGGTCGAGCGCTCGATTCCGCGCACTTCCTTGCCATACATTTTCTTCATCTTGATGACATCGAACAACGCGCACAACGCTTCGTCGGCGTCCGAAATCAGCGGGAACGGCAGTTCGAGCTTCGCCTTGAAATTGTCATGCGAGCGCAGGCTGTCGCGCGACACGCCGATGACTTCCGCACCGGCTTTCTTGAACTTCGGATAGAGATCGCGGAACTGCAGGCCTTCGGTCGTGCAGCCCGGCGTGTTGTCCTTCGGATAGAAGTACAGCACGAGCTTCTTGCCCTTCAGGTCGGACAGCGAAATGTCGCCGCCCGTGGCCGGTGCGGTGAAATCGGGAACTTGACGGTCAACTTCGACAGACACGTGTTTCTCCTGTTGTTATGGAAAGGCGCCGCTGCGGCGGCGCGGTTCGGCGGGGCGTCGCGGCAGCGCGCCGCAAGGGCGCAGCGGCGACGCCGGCTCGCGCGAACTCAGTCGGGCTGGACGATCAGCTCGCCGGAGCGGCCGGGGATTTCGCCCCATGCGACAGGGTACGATGGCAGCGAGGCGCGGTCCAGCGTCGCGTGGTAGTCGCCCATCGTCGCAAACGTGTGGCCTTGCGCACGCCAGCCGGCGAGCAGTTGCTCGAACACAGGCGCGAGCTTCTGGCCTTCGAGTTCCGCATGCAGCGTGAACACCTGGTCGTGCGGATTGGTTTCGGTGAACGCGAGGATGTGCGCGGCGACGTTGTGCGTGTCGATGCCGTCGACGCCGAGCACTTCGTCGAGCGTCGGCAGCGTGGTCGGCATCTGCACGTGCGACAGCGTGCGGCCGCCGACGACGGGCAGGTACGGCGAATGGCCGCGGCCGTCGGATGCGTAGCGCATCCCCCATGCATCGATCTGCTCGAACGCGGCGTCGTTCATCTGCCAGCCGGCCGCGCCGTGCGTGACGGGCGGCGCGCCGAAGATCTCGACGAAGCGCGCGTGACTCTTCTGCATTTCACGCGCGGTCCAGTCGCGATCGCGTGCGCGCACGTTGTCCTGCCAGACGACGTGATCCCACGTGTGGATCCCGCATTCGAAGCCGGCCTCGTGAATCGCGCGCATGTCGGCGATCGCGCGGCGGCCGATGTCGGGGCCGGGCAGCAGCACGCCGTACATCAGCTGCTTCACGCCGTAGTGCTCGACCACCGACGTGCGCGACACCTTCTTCAGGAAGCCCGGGCGGAACACGCGCCGCAGCGCCCAGCCCGTGTGGTCGGGCCCGAGGCTGAAGAGGAAGGTCGCGCGCGCGTTGAAGCGGTCGAAGATGCGCGCGAGGTTCGGCACGCCTTCGCGTGTGCCGCGCAGCGTGTCGACGTCGATCTTGAGGACGATACGAGCCAAGCGAACGTCCCGGTCAGCCTTGCTGTTCGACGAGCGCGCGTGCGTCGGCGACGTGGCCGCGATACGCTTCGAAGATGTTGCGCAGCGCGTCGTCGAACGTCGCCTGCGGCGCCCAGCCGAGCTCCTGCATCGTGTTGTCGATCTTCGGCACGCGGTTCTGCACGTCCTGGTAGCCGTTGCCGTAGTAGGCGCCGGACGTCGTTTCGACGAGCTTCACCTGCTTGGCCGAATCGGCGTACTCGGGGAATTCCGCGGCCAGTTCGAGCATCTTGTGCGCGAGCTCGCGAACCGAGAAGTTGTTCTTCGGATTCCCGATGTTGTAGATCTTGCCCGACGCGACGCCGCCCTTGTTGTCGATGATCTTCATCAGCGCGCTGATGCCGTCGCCGATATCGGTGAACGCGCGCTTCTGCGAGCCGCCGTCGACGAGGCTGATGTTCTCGCCGCGCACGATGTGGCCGAGGAACTGCGTGACCACGCGCGAGCTGCCTTCCTTCGGCGTGTAGATCGAGTCGAGGCCCGGGCCGATCCAGTTGAACGGACGGAACAGCGTGAAGTTCAGGCCTTCCATCCCGTAGCCCCAGATCACGCGGTCCATCAGCTGCTTCGAGCACGCGTAGATCCAGCGCGGCTTGTTGATCGGGCCGTAGGTGAGCGCCGACGCGTCCGGGTCGAACTGTTCGTCCGAGCACATGCCGTAGACCTCGGAGGTCGACGGGAACACGAGGTGCTTGCCGTACTTGACGGCCGAACGCACGATCGGCAGGTTCGCCTCGAAGTCGAGTTCGAACACGCGCAGCGGCTGCTGGACGTAGGTGGCCGGCGTGGCGATCGCGACGAGCGGCAGGATCACGTCGCACTTCTTCACGTGATACTCGACCCACTCCTTGTTGATCGTGATGTCGCCTTCGAAGAAATGCATCCGCTCGTGGTTGACGAGGTCGCCCAGCCGGTCGGTCTGCATGTCCATGCCGAACACTTCCCAATCGGTGGTTTCAAGAATGCGCTTCGACAGGTGATGGCCGATGAAGCCGTTCACACCCAGGATCAGGACTTTTTTTGCTTTCATGAATGACGGGA
The DNA here is from genome assembly GCF_902832955.1 of Burkholderia sp. BCC0044. NCBI lineage: Bacteria > Pseudomonadati > Pseudomonadota > Betaproteobacteria > Burkholderiales > Burkholderiaceae > Burkholderia > Burkholderia sp. BCC0044. The sequence goes on from NZ_CADFDO010000001.1 coordinate 399,990, forward strand.
AGAATGAATGAACTGCGCGAATTCCGCGGGCGTCACGACGGTTTCGCTGCCGTCGCGCTGCTGCCAGAGCTCGAGAATGGATAGGGCGCGGCTGTCGCCGCAGACGCCGAATAGCGCATTATCGCTTACGTGCAGGCCGGGCGGCAAATCTGCCGCGGCGGCGGCGATCGTGCTGCCGGGCGCCGCGAGGCGCGCACGCGCGATCACGAAGCGCGTGCCGTCGACGTCCGTGAATGCGCCCGGATACGGGGGCGCGACCGCGCGCACCAGGTTGTAGACCTGCGCGGCCGGCTTCGACCAGTCGACGCGGCCGTCCTCGGGCTTGCGCCCGCCGTAGTAGCTGCCGGTCGCGAGGTCGTTCGGCAGGTGCGGCGCCTCGCCCGCGAGCAGCGCAGGCAGCACGCGCCACAGCGTCTGCTCGGCGGCCACCGTGACCTTGTCGAACACCTGCGCGGCCGTGTCGTCCGGCAGGATCGGCACCGCGGTCTGCGCGATGATCGCGCCTGCGTCGGGTTTGGCGGCCATCTCGTGCAGCGTCGCGCCGGTCTCGGTCTCGCCGTTCAGCACGGCCCAGTTGGTCGGTACCCGACCCCGGTATTTCGGCAGCAGCGAACCGTGCATGTTGTACGCGCCGCGCGGCGCGATCGCGAGCAGGTCCACCGGCAGCATGTGCCGGTAGTAGAACGAGAAGATGAAATCGGGCCGCGCGTCGGACACCGCGCGGCGCAGCGCCGGATCGGCCGGGTCGGCCGGCGTGAGCACCGGAATGCCGTGTTCGGCAGCGACCGACGCGACGCTGCCGAACCAGATGTTCTCGTTCGGATTGTCCTCGTGCGTGACGACCAGCGCGACGTCGACGCCGCGCGCGAGCAGCACCTGCAGGCACCGCACGCCGACGTTGTGATACGCGAAGACGACCGCGCGCGGCTTCATTGCGCGGCTCCCGGGCGGTTCGCGGCGGCCGGCACCGCCGGCATGCCGTCGTGCTGCTCGAGCACGGCCTGGATCAGGTAGCGCGGCCGCGCGCGGACCTGCTGGTAGATGCGGCCGACGTATTCGCCGAGCAGGCCGAGCGCGAAGATGATCACGCCGAGCAGGAAGAACGTGATCGCGAACAGCGTGAACACGCCTTGCACTTCCGCGCCGACGATGAAGCGGCGCACGAGCAGCAGCACGAACAGCGCGGCGGAGCCGAGCGACAGGATCACGCCGATGAACGACAGCCACTGCAGCGGCACGACCGAGAAGCCCGTCACGAGGTCGAAGTTCAGCCGGATCAGGCTGTACAGCGAATACTTCGATTCGCCCGCGAAGCGTTCCTCGTGCGCGACCTCGATTTCGGTCGGGTTCTGCGCGAACGTGTACGCGAGCGCGGGGATGAACGTGTTGACTTCGCCGCACACGTTGATCGTGTCGATGATGCGGCGGCTGTACGCGCGCAGCATGCAGCCCTGGTCGGTCATCTTGATGCGCGTGATGCGCTCGCGCAGCCGGTTCATCATCTGCGACGCCTTGCGCCGCCACAGGCTGTCCTGGCGCTGCTTGCGGATCGAGCCGACGTAGTCGTAGCCCTCGCGCATCTTCGCGATCAGCTTGCCGATTTCCTCGGGCGGGTTCTGCAGGTCGGCGTCGAGCGTGATGGCGATCTCGCCGCGCGACTGCGCGAAGCCCGCGAGGATCGCCATGTGCTGGCCGTAGTTGCCGTTGAGCAGCACGACGCGCGTCGTGTCGGGCCGGACGTGGAACTGATCCGCGAGGATCGCGGCCGAGCGGTCGCGGCTGCCGTCGTTGATCAGGATCACTTCGTACGACGTGTCGAGTGCGTCGAGCGCCGGATACAGCCGCGCGAACAGCGCGGCGAGGCCGTCTTCCTCGTTGTACACGGGGATGATGATCGATACTTCGGGCCGGCCGGCGTCCAGGTGCGCGGCGCCCGGGTGCCCGGCGCCCGGATGCCCGGCGCGTGCTTCAAGGTGACTCATGTACGCTTATTTTCCGTATTGTTCGCAAATCTGATTGACGGCGTCGACCACGCGACGCACGTCGCCTTCCGTCATCTGCGTAAACAGCGGCAGCGTGACGGTCGACGCGCCGTACCGTTCGGCGTGGGGGAACATGCCCTCCTTGAAACCGCGCGCACGGTACAGCGTGAAAAGATGGATCGCCGGGTAGTGGATGCCGGTGCCGATGCCGCGTTCCTTCATCTGCGCCATGAACTCGGCGCGCGTGATCGTCAGCCGCTCGAGCGGCAGCGTGACCAGGAACATGTGCCAGTTGCCGTTCTCGAATTCGGCGACCGGCAGGCCGAGGCCCAGCTTCACGGCCGCGCCGCCGTCGAACGCGGCGAAATACGCGCGGGCGAGCGCGCGGCGCTGCGCGGTGAAGCGCTCGATGTGCGGCAGCTGGCCGAGGCCGACGCGCGCGGCGACGTCGGTCAGGTTGTACTTGCCGCCGAGCACGTCGCAGTCCATCCCGTCGAAGCCGGTGCGCGTGATGCCCTGCAGCCGGTACTTCTGCGCGAGCACGGCTTCGTCCTCGTTGTTCAGCACGAGCGCGCCGCCTTCGATCGTCGTCAGGTTCTTGTTCGCGTGGAAGCTGAACGACACGATGTCGCCGATCGCGCCGATGCGCTTGCCGTGCCACGTCGAGCCGAACGCCTGCGCGGCATCCTCGATCACGCGCAGCTTGTGCGCACGGGCGATCGCGTACAGGCGGTCCATGTCGACCGGCAGGCCGGACAGGAACACGGGAATGATCGCCTTCGTGCGCGGCGTGATCGCCTGCTCGAGCTTGTCGAGGTCGATGTTGCGCGTGACGGGATCGATGTCCGCGAACACGGGCGTCGCGCCCGTCTCGATGATCACGTTGCTGGTCGAGACCCACGACGCCGGCGTCGTGATCACCTCGTCGCCGGGGCCGACGCCCGCGATGCGCAGGCCGATCTCGAGCGTGCAGGTGCCCGAATTGAACGCGCGGACCGGGCGGCCGCCGCAATACTCGGACAGCGCGGCTTCGAATTTCTGGCACTGCGGGCCGGTGGTGATCCAGCCCGAGCGCAGCACGTCGACGACGCCCTGGATGGTTTCCTCATCGATCTCGGGGCGGGTGAACGGCAGAAACGGAGCAGTAGTCTGGCTCATGAACGCGTTGGGCCTGTAATGGCGTGTAATAAAAGGGTCGGGCGATCCGTCCGAAACCGGCATTAAACACCGGTTGACGGATTCGCACCGTGATTTTTTGTAGGCGGACGCTTAACGAACGCTGGGGCCGCGAGCCGCGCTCAGCTGCGCGCGAGCACGAGCACGCCGATCAGGATGATGCCGATGCCGACGAATTTCTGGATCGACAGCACCTCGCCGAACAGGTACCACGCCGCGAACGCGTTGACGACGTAGCCGAGCGACAGCATCGGGTACGCGATCGACACGTCGACCCGCGACAGCCCGACGATCCACACGACGACGCTCAGCACGTAGCAGCCGAGCCCGCCGATGATCGGCAACTGGGTCGCGATCTTGAACCCGACCGGGATGATGTTCGCACGGCTGAATTCGAAGTGTCCAACGGCGTTGACGCCGGCTTTCAGCAGAAGTTGCGCACAGGCGTTGAGCATCACGCCGGTGATGATGCAGACGAACGAAACGGGATTCATGTGGGGGACGTCCTTACGATTGCGGTTTCTCGACGATCACGCGGCGGTTGTCGCGCGCGATCACGCGCATCGGTACGCCTTCCTTGACCAGCGCGTCGTACTGGCCGGGCGGCATGATCGCGAGCGCATGGGTGTCCTGCTTCCAGCGCGTGATCCATTCGCCGACGGTCGGGACCCACTTGTTCGGCTCGACCGAGATTCCGAACGCGAGCTCGTCCTGGCGCTGGACCATGATCGTCGTGTGGCCCATGTAGAACGGGAACGTGTGATCGAGCATTTCGATCGAGTAGAACGGCGTGTTGGCCGGCAGTTTCGCCAGTTCGGCGCGTACGGCCGGCGCGAGCAGCGCGCCCGAGCTGTAGCGGCCGAACTCGTCGTGCCCGGTGCCGCCGATCGTCCCGAACGCGAGCCATGCGGCGCCGAACGCGGCGAGCGCGGCGGCCACGCCCGCGCGGCGGTTCAGCCACGCGGCCGCGAGCGTCAGCGCGGCCGAGACCGCGAGACCGGCGTACAGCCACATCTGGAATGCGCGATACAGCGCGTTCGGCGTGCGGGCGTCGCCCTGGTACGCGAGGAAGATGATCCCGAACGCCGCGGCGACGAAGAACACGAGATAGCCGAGCAGGTGGCGGCGGAACCGGTCGGCGGTCATCAGCGGCAGGTACGCGCCGATGATCAGCGCGAGCGCCGGCGCGACCGGCAGCACGTACGAGATCAGCTTCGAGTGCGACGCGCTGAAGAACAGGAAGATGAACGCGCTCCAGATCAGCAGCACGAGCATCGGCGAGAAGCCGTTCGGCTGGCGCGGCATCCGCAGCGCATGGCGGATGCTCTGCCACGCGACCGACAGCCATGGCAGGAAGCCGACCAGCAGCACCGGCACGAAGTAGTACAGCGGGCCCGGGCGGTTCTGTTCCGGAGTCAGATATCGGCGGAACTGCTGGACGACGAAGAAGAAATTGAAGAACTCGGGGTTGCGCTGCTGGACGAGCACGAACCACGGCGTGACGATCGCGAAGAAGATCACGAGGCCGCTGACGAGGTACAGGCGCTTCCACAGCGCCCAGTCGCGCGCGATCAGCGTATACAGCACGAGCACGGCGCCGGGCAGGATCAGGCCGACCAGGCCCTTGGACAGCACCGCGAGCGCCATCGCGGCCCAGCACGCCCACATCCAGCCGCGCACCGCGGCCGGGCGCAGCCCGGGCCGCTGCGCGAGCAGCAGCGAGCAGAGCGACGCCGCCATCCAGAACGCGAGCCCCATGTCGAGCGCGTTGAAGTGGCCCATCAGGTTCCAGTACGGCGCGCTGGCGAGCACGACGGCCGCGAGGAAGCCCGACAGCGGGTTGAACAGCCGCGCGCCGGTGTAGCCGACGAGCAGCACGCCGGCGAAGCTCGCCACCGCGGTATAGAGGCGCGCCTGCCATTCGCCGAGGCCGAACCACGCGAACGTCAGCGCGTTCAGCCAGGTCTGCAGCGGCGGCTTCTCGAAGTACTTGTAGCCGTTGTAGCGCGGCGTGATCCAGTCGCCGGTGACGAACATCTCGCGCGCCATTTCCGCGTAGCGGCCTTCGTCGCTCGGGATCAGGTGGCGCAGCCCGAGCGGCGCGAACCAGACGATCGCGAGCGCGACGAGCAGGAGGACGAGCGTGATGCGATTGAGCGGTAGCCTGGACGGCGTATCGTTCATGGGTTTTCAGCCTGTTGGTTGTTGTGACGGGGCCGCCGGCGGGGTGCGCCGGGGCGGGCGGCCTGGCCGGGACGATCCGGGGATCGACCCGCTGCGCCGGCCCGAGTTTTACCGCATCGGGGATTAACGTTCAATTAAGAGCGCGGCGGCGACTTTGCGGCCCTCGGCCATCAGGATGTTGTAGGTGCGGCAGGCGGCCTGGAAATCCATCGTCTCGACGCCGATCCGCTTCGCGGTGAGCGCCGCGACGAGCCGCGGGTGCGGGAAGCGCAGCCGCGCGCCGCTGCCGAAGATCACGAGTTCGGGCGTCGGGTCGAGCAGCATCGCGAAATGCTCGGGCGCGAGCGCGTCGAACGACGACACGGGCCACGCCTGGACCGGCGCGCCGGGCAGCACGATGACGCTCGTTTCGTGGCGTTCGAGATTGACGTCGACATAATCGGGGCCGTAGCCGGTGACGGTATTGAGCGCGCCGCTCGTGTCCTGGTGCAGTTTCAAATCGGTATTCCGCGGTTCCGTAGGGGAATGGATCGGCAGGGCCGCAGGGGCCCGGCGGGCCGGTTTCGCGCGCTCCGGCACGCGCGGACGCCCGACGGCGCGGGCCCGGCGCGGCTATGGTGCATTGCGAAAGTCGGCCAAAATCCGCTAAATTATAACTTTTTGGTCGCCTGCGGGCGCCACTTGCGTCGTGCGTCGCCACAAGCTGCGTCCGACCGCCGCTTTTTCCCAGCCTAGACAGCGCGCACAGACCGGCCGCTTTCCAGTTTTGATCCCGTCCCCCCGGCCGCAAGGCCAACCCAGGAACCGTGTCGTCGTGAAACCGATTCAGAAGTCGAACAAGCTGCTCAACGTCTGCTACGACATCCGTGGCCCGGTGCTCGAGCACGCGAAGCGCCTCGAGGAAGAAGGCCACCGCATCATCAAGCTGAACATCGGCAACCTCGCGCCGTTCGGATTCGACGCGCCGGACGAGATCATCCAGGACATGATCCGCAACCTGCCGGCGTCGTCCGGCTATTCGGATTCGAAGGGCGTGTTCTCGGCGCGCAAGGCCGTGATGCACTACACGCAGGAAAAGGGCGTCGTCGGCGTCGGCCTCGACGACATCTACATCGGCAACGGCGCGTCCGAGCTGATCGTGATGGCGACCCAGGCGCTCCTGAACGACGGCGACGAAGTGCTGCTGCCCGCGCCCGACTACCCGCTGTGGACGGCCGCCGTGAGCCTGTCGGGCGGCACGCCCGTGCACTACGTGTGCGACGAGCAGAACGCGTGGATGCCCGATCCCGACGACATCCGCAGCAAGATCACGCCGAACACGAAGGCGATCGTCGTGATCAACCCGAACAATCCGACCGGCGCGCTTTATTCCGATGAATTGCTGCTCGAACTGCTCGAAATCGCGCGCGAGCACGGGCTGATCGTGTTCGCCGACGAGGTGTACGACAAGATCGTCTACGACGGCCTCGAGCACACGGCGCTGGGTGCGCTGTCGGAGGACGTGATCACCGTCACGTTCAACAGTTTGTCGAAGAGCTATCGCTCGTGCGGCTATCGCGCGGGCTGGATGGCCGTGTCGGGCCTCGGCGGCGACAACCGCCGGCGCGCGAAGGATTACCTCGAAGGGCTCGGCATCCTGTCGTCGATGCGCCTGTGCGCGAACGTGCCCGGCCAGTTCGCGATCCAGACGGCGCTCGGCGGCTACCAGAGCATCAACGAGCTGATCGTGCCGAGCGGGCGCCTGTACAAGCAGCGCGAACTCGCGTATGACATGCTGACGTCGATCCCGGGCGTGACCTGCGTGAAGCCGCAGGCCGCGCTGTACATGTTCCCGCGCCTCGACCCGAAGCTCTACCCGATCCAGAACGACCAGCAGTTCATTCTCGACCTGTTGCTCGAGGAGCGCGTGCTGCTGGTGCAGGGCACGGGCTTCAACTGGGCGACGCCGGACCACTTCCGCGTGGTTTTCCTGCCGAACCTCGACGACCTGGCCGATTCGATCAACCGGATCGCACGCTTCCTCGACGGCTACCGCAAGCGCCATTCGGTCTGAGCGGGCAGGGTCACACGGAACTCACTACTTCTTACTCATCGATCACACGCAGCATGGAACCGATCAAAGTTGGCCTGTTGGGCTTCGGCACCGTCGGCAGCGGCACCTTCACGGTGCTGCACCGCAACCAGGAAGAAATCAAACGACGCGCGGGGCGCGGCATCGAGGTCGCGCGCATTGCCGTGCGCAACCCGGCCAAGGCGCAGGCGGCGCTCGGCGCGCACGCCGGCACCGCGCAGATCACCGACGATTTCAACGCGGTCGTCGACGATCCGTCGATCGCGATCATCGCCGAGATGATCGGCGGCACGGGCATCGCGCGCGAGCTCGTGCTGCGCGCGATCGCGAACGGCAAGCACGTCGTGACGGCGAACAAGGCGCTGCTCGCGGTGCACGGCACCGAGATCTTCGAGGCCGCGCGCGAGAAGGGCGTGATGGTCGCGTTCGAGGCGGCCGTCGCCGGCGGCATCCCGATCATCAAGGCGCTGCGCGAAGGCCTGACCGCGAACCGCATCCAGTACATCGCCGGCATCATCAACGGCACGACGAACTACATCCTGTCGGAAATGCGCGACCGCGGGCTCGACTTCGCGACCGCGCTGAAGGCGGCGCAAGAGCTCGGCTACGCGGAAGCTGATCCGACCTTCGACATCGAAGGCGTCGACGCCGCGCACAAGGCGACGATCATGAGCGCGATCGCGTTCGGCGTGCCGGTGCAGTTCGACCGCGCGTACGTCGAGGGCATCAGCAAGCTCGACGCGACCGACATCCGCTACGCGGAAGAGCTCGGTTACCGGATCAAGCTGCTCGGCATCGCGCGCCGCGCCGCCAACGGCATCGAGCTGCGCGTGCACCCGACGCTGATCCCGGAAAAGCGCCTGCTCGCGAACGTCGAGGGCGCGATGAACGCGGTCGTCGTGCACGGCGATGCGGTCGGCACGACGCTGTACTACGGCAAGGGCGCGGGCGCGGAGCCGACCGCATCGGCCGTCGTCGCGGATCTCGTCGACGTCACGCGCCTGCATACGGCCGACCCCGAGCATCGCGTGCCGCATCTCGCGTTCCAGCCGGACAGCCTGTCGAACACGCCGATTCTGCCGATCGAGGAAGTGACGAGCGGCTATTACCTGCGCCTGCGCGTGGCCGACCAGACCGGCGTGCTGGCCGCGATCACGCGCATCCTCGCCGAATCGGGCATCTCGATCGACGCGCTGCTGCAGAAGGAATCGGAGCAGATCGACGGCGCGAACGGCGAAACCGACATCATCCTGATCACGCACGAGACGGTCGAGAAGAACGTCAATGCGGCGATCGCGCAAATCGAGAGCCTCGCGACCGTCGTGTCGAAGGTGACGAAGCTGCGCATGGAAGCGCTGAACTGAGGACCAGGAACGACATGAACTACATCTCCACGCGCGGCGCCGGCATCGGCGAGCGCCATACGTTCTCCGACATCCTGCTCGGCGGTCTCGCGAAGGACGGCGGGCTCTACCTGCCGGCCGAATACCCGAAGGTGTCCGCCGACGAGCTCGCGCGCTGGCGCACGCTGTCGTACGCGGATCTCGCGTTCGAGATCCTGTCGAAGTTCTGCGACGACGTGCCGGCTGACGACCTGCGCGCGATCACCCGCCGCACGTACACGGCTGCCGTGTACAGCAACACGCGCCACGGCGAGAACGCGTCCGACATCACGCCGCTGAAGACGCTCGGCACCGAGCACGGCACGGCGCTGTCGCTGCTCGAACTGTCGAACGGCCCGACGCTCGCGTTCAAGGACATGGCGATGCAGCTGCTCGGCAACCTGTTCGAGTACACGCTCGCGAAGCACGGCGAAGCGCTGAACATCCTCGGTGCGACGTCGGGCGATACCGGCAGCGCGGCCGAATACGCGATGCGCGGCAAGGCCGGCGTGCGCGTGTTCATGCTGTCGCCGCACAAGAAGATGAGCGCGTTCCAGACGGCGCAGATGTTCAGCCTGCAGGATCCGAACATTTTCAACCTCGCGGTCGAAGGCGTGTTCGACGACTGCCAGGACATCGTGAAGGCGGTGTCGAACGATCACGCGTTCAAGGCGCAGCAGAAGATCGGCACGGTCAACTCGATCAACTGGGCGCGCGTTGTCGCGCAGGTCGTGTACTACTTCAAGGGCTACTTCGCGGCGACGCAGTCCAACGACGAGCGCGTGTCGTTCACGGTGCCGTCGGGCAACTTCGGCAACGTCTGCGCGGGCCACATCGCGCGGATGATGGGGCTGCCGATCGCGAAGCTGGTGGTCGCGACCAACGAGAACGACGTGCTCGACGAGTTCTTCCGCACCGGCGCATACCGCGTGCGCAGCGCCGAGCACACGTATCACACGAGCAGCCCGAGCATGGACATCTCGAAGGCATCGAACTTCGAGCGCTTCGTGTTCGACCTGCTCGGCCGCGATCCGGCCCGCGTGATGCAACTGTTCCGCGACGTCGAGGAGAAGGGCGGCTTCGATCTCGCGGCGAGCGGCGATTTCGCGCGCGTCGCCGAATTCGGTTTCGTGTCGGGCCGCAGCAGCCACGCCGACCGCATCGCGACGATCCGCGACGTGTTCTCGCGCTACGACACGATGATCGATACGCATACGGCCGACGGCGTGAAGGTCGCGCGCGAGCATCTGGAGGCCGGCGTGCCGATGGTCGTGCTCGAGACGGCGCAGCCGATCAAGTTCGGCGAGACGATCCGCGAAGCGCTCGATCGCGAAGCCGAGCGGCCGGCCGCATTCGACGGGCTCGAGGCGCTGCCGCAGCGCTTCGAGGTCGTGAAGGCCGACGCGCAGCAGGTGAAGGACTTCATCGCCGCCCATACGGGCGCATGACGCACGGCCGGGCCCGCGGGCCCGGTGGCGCAGGACGGCCGGAATGCCGATTCGTCGAACGGATCGGGGTTCCGGCCGTTTCGTTTGGCCCGCGGACATCGCTCGCGGCGCGAAACAAGTGCCAGACCCGCACGTTCGCGCCGATCACAGTCTTCGCATGCTCGCCATATCGCGCGTGCGCTTAGCGGCGTCGCTACAATGACGTATTGATTCCAACGATCCCCGATTCCATCGATGTCGAACCCGAATCCCGCGGCGCCGCGTGCGCCGATGCTGTCGACCGCCGAGGCGCTCGCCGCGCTGCTCGATGCCGCGAAGCCGCTGCCCGGCGCCGAAACCGTCGCGACGCTCGACGCGCTCGGCCGCGTGCTGGCGGCCGACGTGAGCTCGCCGCTCGACGTGCCGCCGATGCATACGAGCGCGATGGACGGCTATGCGGTGCGCGTCGCCGACCTGCTGCACGGTGATCGGCGCTTGCCGGTGTCGCAGCGCATTCCGGCCGGGCATCCGGCCGCGCCGCTTGCAGCCGGCACGGCCGCGCGGATCTTCACCGGCGCGACGGTGCCGCCCGGCGCCGACGCCGTCGTGATGCAGGAGCAGACGTCGGCCGACGGTGACGCGGTCGAGATCCTGCACACGCCGAAGGCCGGCGAATGGATCACCGCGCAGGGCGCGGACATTCGTCAGGGTTCGGTGATCCTGGCGGCCGGTACGCGGCTCACGCCGCAGGCGCTGGGTCTTGCCGCATCGGTCGGCTGCGCGCAGCTGTCGGTCGCGCGGAAGATTCGTGTGGCGGTGTTCTTCACCGGCGACGAACTGACGATGCCGGGCGAGCCGCTGAAGCCCGGCGCGATCTACAACTCGAACCGCTTCACGCTGCGCGGGCTGCTCGAGCGGCTCGGCTGCCACGTGACCGACTACGGGATCGTGCCCGACTCGCTGGCCGCGACGCGCGACACGCTGCGCGAGGCCGCCCGCGATCACGACGTGATCCTGACGAGCGGCGGCGTGTCGGTCGGCGACGAGGATCACGTGAAGCCGGCCGTCGAAGCCGAAGGGCGGCTCGCGCTATGGCAGATCGCGATGAAGCCCGGCAAGCCGCTCGCGTACGGCGCGGTGCGCCGCGGCGACGCGCGCGCCGACGCGCACTTCATCGGGCTGCCCGGCAACCCCGTGTCGAGCTTCGTCACGTTCCTGCTGTTCGTGCGGCCGTTCCTGCTGCGCCTGTCCGGTGTGCGCGACGTCGCCCCGCGCGCGTTGTCGCTGCGGGCCGATTTTTCGCAGAGCAAGGGCGACCGGCGCAACGAATTCCTGCGTGCGCGCGTCAATGCGGCCGGCGGCCTCGAGCTGTTTCCGAACCAGAGCTCGGCCGTGCTGACGTCGACGGTCTGGGGCGACGGCCTGATCGACAATCCGCCGCAGCATGTGATCAGCGCAGGCGAGACCGTGCGTTTCATTCCGTTTTCCGAATTGCTGTCGTAACGCGGCGGCTCCCCGAACCATGAAGATTCAGCTGAAATTCTTTGCAAGCGTGCGCGAGGCGCTGGGCGTCGCCGACGAACAGGCCGACGTGCCGGACAGCGTGACGACCGTCGGCGACGTGCGCGCGTGGCTGCGCGTGCGCGGCGGCGCGTGGGCCGACACGCTCGCCGAAGGGCGCGCGTTGCGGATGGCCTGCAACCACGAGATGACCGATCCCGACACGCGGCTCACCGAAGGCTGCGAGGTCGCGTTCTTCCCGCCGGTAACGGGCGGCTGAGGCGCGGGTCATGGCGACGATACGAGTCCAGACCGACGATTTCGACCTGAATGCCGAAGTGGCGGCATTGCGTGCGCGCAACCCGAAGATCGGTGCGGTTGCGTGCTTCGTCGGCACGGTGCGCGACCTGAACGAAGGCGATGCGGTCGCCGCGATGGAGCTGGAGCACTACCCGGGCATGACCGAGAAGGCGCTCGAGAAGATCGCCGCTGAGGCGGGCCGGCGCTGGCCGGGCATCGACGTCGCGATCGTGCATCGCGTCGGCAGGCTGCTGCCGCTCGACCAGATCGTGATGGTCGCGACGGTCGCGTCGCACCGCGGCGATGCGTTCGCGTCGTGCGAGTTCGTGATGGATTATCTGAAGACCGAAGCGCCGTTCTGGAAGAAGGAAACGACGCCGGACGGCGAGCGCTGGGTCGATGCGCGCAGTACCGACGACGCGGCGCTCGCGCGCTGGGGCGTCGAGTCGGGCAACACGCGGCGCTGAGTGCGGTGCCCCGGGCGATGCGGCGACGTGCCGCATGCGCGTCGTCGTCGCGCGTGACGGGCGTTAAGCGTCCGGGTCGACGCCGCGCCCGATGATCTTCGTCGGGAACGGCTCGCCGCGGGGCTCGCCGCGGGCGCGCGACGGCAACGCATGCGGATCGTCGCCCGTGTCGCGGCGGCGCGGCGCGATCGCGTCGAGCAGCGCCTGCTGCTCGGGCGGAATCCGGTAGTCCCAGCCGAACCGGCTCAACTGCAGGCTCTGCGCGATCCGCAGCGCGGGTTCCATGAAACGGATCGCCGCGGGCGGCGCGTAGCGCGCGTCGACGGTCTTCAGGAACAGCGACAGCCAGCGGCTGAAATGGGCCGGCTCGATGCCGTCGAGCGGCTGGTGTGCCTGCTGCACGTTGCCGCGATAGCCCTTGGTGCCGAGCACGAGGCTCGACCAGAACGTCACCATCTTCGGCAGATGATCGTCCCAGCGGCCGGCGAGCTTCGCATCGAACACGGGCCCGAGCAGCGGATCGGCGCGCACGCGGTCGTAGAACGCGTAGACGAGATCGCGGATGTTGTCTTCGGTCGGTTCGGCGTCGCGCGGGCGGGCCGGTACGGTGTCGGGCGAGGCGGGCAGGGCAGTCATGACAAAAAGGGCCGGTGGATCGGGGCAGCGACGCGGCGCCGCCGCGGGCAACGAGCAGGACGCCGGCGGGATTTTGACGCAAAATAGCGTCCTGTACCCCCTGGAAAACGTGCAGATATCACGCATCTTATTGTGCGCACGCGATTCCGGCAACCGGGGCCGCGCCAAGGCGCCGTCAATCGGCCCTGCACGCATCGCGATCGGCCCGCCTCGCGTAATCGGGGCACGATCGATCTTTTCCGTATTCGCTCATGAGACTCACCGACTACACCGACTATTCGCTGCGCGTGATGTTGTACCTGGCCGTGCGCGGCGAGGGGCTGGCGACGATCCAGGAGATCTCGGACGCCTACGGCATCTCGAAGAACCATCTGATGAAAGTCGTCCAGCAGCTCGGCGAACTGGGCTGGGTCGACACCGTTCGCGGCCGCAACGGTGGCCTGCGGCTGTTCGCCGATTCGCTGCAGCTGACGGTCGGCCAGGTCGTGCGGGCGACCGAAAACGACTTCGCGCTGGTCGGCTGCTTTTCGCCCGACGGCGGCGAGTCGCGCGGCTGCGTGATCGAGCCGCAGTGCCGGCTGAAGGGCGTGCTGGCGGCCGCACGCGATGCGTTCTTCGCGGAACTCGATCGTCACACGCTCGGCGAACTGACCGAGCCCGCGTCGCCGCTCGCGGCGCTGCTCGGCATCCGTCCGGTCGCGCTCATGCGTGCCGCGCCGGTGCCGGACGAAGCGCCGGCAGCCGCCGAGCCGTCGTCCAAGGCCCACTGACGCGCGGCCGCCATAGGCCGCACGGGCCGCACGCCCACTCCCTTGCGCCGCCGCGCCGTTTTCAGGCGATCCGGCAATTTTTGCGCTGAATCAACCCGAATTTCGCTTGAAAGCCGCATAACCATCCTCATCTTGGTGTTAATCGAAAATTGGAGGTCTCGACTAAATGAGAATCGACAAGCTCACCACCAAGTTCCAGGAAGCACTCGCGGACGCGCAAAGCCTCGCGGCAGGCCGCGACAATCAATACATCGAACCCGTTCACGTCCTCGCGGCGCTGGTCGCGCAGCAGGACGGTTCGGCCCGCTCGCTGATGTCGCGCGCGGGCGTTCACGTGCAGGCGCTGCAAGGCGCGCTGAACGAAGCCATTTTGCGCCTGCCGCAAGTGACGGGCACGGGCGGCGACATCCAGATCGGCCGTGAGTTGGCCGGGCTGCTGAACCAGGCCGACAAGGAAGCGCAGAAGCTCAACGACACGTTCATCGCGAGCGAGATGTTCCTGCTCGCCGTGTCCGACGACAAGGGCGACGCCGGCAAGCTCGCGCGCCAGCACGGCCTCACGCGCAAGTCGCTCGAAGCCGCGATCGCCGCGGTGCGCGGCGGCTCGCAGGTGCACAGCCAGGACGCGGAAAGCCAGCGCGAGGCGCTGAAGAAATACACGGTCGACCTGACCGAGCGCGCCCGCGCGGGCAAGCTCGATCCGGTGATCGGCCGCGACGACGAAATCCGCCGCTCGATCCAGATCCTGCAGCGCCGCACCAAGAACAACCCGGTGCTGATCGGCGAGCCGGGCGTCGGCAAGACCGCGATCGTCGAAGGGCTCGCGCAGCGGATCGTCAACGGCGAAGTGCCCGAGACGCTGAAGGGCAAGCGCGTGCTGTCGCTCGACATGGCCGCGCTGCTCGCCGGCGCGAAGTATCGCGGCGAGTTCGAGGAACGCCTGAAGGCGGTGCTCAACGACATCGCGAAGGACGAAGGCCGGACGATCGTCTTCATCGACGAGATCCACACGATGGTCGGCGCGGGCAAGGCCGAAGGCGCGATGGACGCGGGCAACATGCTGAAGCCGGCGCTGTCGCGCGGCGAGCTGCACTGCATCGGCGCGACCACGCTCGACGAATACCGCAAGTACATCGAGAAGGATGCCGCGCTCGAACGCCGCTTCCAGAAGGTGCTCGTCGACGAGCCGAGCGTCGAGGCGACGATCGCGATCCTGCGCGGGCTGCAGGAGAAGTACGAACTGCATCACGGTGTCGACATCACCGACCCGGCGATCGTCGCCGCGGCCGAGCTGTCGCATCGCTACATCACCGACCGCTTCCTGCCCGACAAGGCGATCGACCTGATCGACGAAGCCGCTTCGAAGATCAAGATGGAAATCGATTCGAAGCCCGAAGAGATGGACAAGCTCGACCGTCGCCTGATCCAGCTGAAGATCGAGCGCGAAGCGGTGAAGAAGGAGCAGGACGAAGCGTCGCAGAAGCGTCTGCAGCTGATCGAGGAAGAGATCGACCGCCTCGGCCGCGAATATGCGGACCTGGAAGAGATCTGGACCGCCGAGAAGGCCGCGGTGCAGGGCAGCGCGCAGCTCAAGGAAGAGATCGAGAAGGTGCGCGCCGACATCGCGCGCCTGCAGCGTGAAGGCAAGCTGGAGAAGGTCGCCGAGCTGCAGTACGGCAAGCTGCCGCAGCTCGAGGCGCAACTGAAGCAGGTCACGCAGGCCGAAGAGCAGGAGCAGCACAACCCGACGCGTCCGCGCCTGCTGCGCACGCAGGTCGGCGCCGAGGAAATCGCGGAAGTCGTGTCGCGTTCGACGGGCATTCCCGTGTCGCGGATGATGCAGGGCGAACGCGAGAAGCTGCTGCACATCGAGGAAAAGCTGCACGAGCGCGTGGTCGGCCAGGACGAGGCGATCAGCGCGGTGGCCGATGCGATCCGTCGTTCGCGCGCGGGTCTCGCCGATCCGAACCGTCCGTACGGCTCGTTCCTGTTCCTCGGCCCGACGGGTGTCGGCAAGACCGAGCTGTGCAAGGCGCTGGCGTCGTTCCTGTTCGATTCGGAAGAGCACCTGATCCGCATCGACATGAGCGAGTTCATGGAGAAGCACAGCGTCGCGCGGCTGATCGGCGCGCCGCCGGGCTATGTCGGCTACGAGGAAGGCGGCTACCTGACGGAAGCCGTGCGCCGCAAGCCGTACAGCGTGATCCTGCTCGACGAGATCGAGAAGGCGCATCCGGACGTGTTCAACGTGCTGCTGCAGGTGCTCGACGACGGTCGCATGACCGACGGGCAGGGGCGTACGGTCGACTTCAAGAACACGGTGATCGTGATGACGTCGAACCTCGGCTCGCAGGTGATCCAGGCGATGACTGGCGCACCGCAGGACGAGATCAAGGACGCGGTGTGGCTCGAGGTGAAGCAGCATTTCCGCCCCGAGTTCCTGAACCGGATCGACGACGTCGTCGTGTTCCATGCGCTCGACCGCAGCAACATCGAGTCGATCGCGAAGATCCAGCTCGCGCGCCTGCACGACCGGCTCGCGAAGCTCGACATGGCGCTCGACGTGTCGCCCGCGGCGCTCGAGCAGATCGCGAAGGTCGGCTACGATCCGGTGTTCGGCGCGCGGCCGCTGAAGCGCGCGATCCAGCAGGAGATCGAGAACCCGGTCGCGAAGCTGATCCTCGCCGGCCGCTTCGGTCCGAAGGACGTGATCCCGGTCGACGTCAACGACGGCCAGTTCGTGTTCGACCGCGTCGTTCACTGATCGCCGGCCATCGGCAGCGTGCCCGGTTCGCACCGGGCGCGCAAAAACGAACACCCCGCCTCGGCGGGGTGTTTGCTTATGGAGCGGCCGAACGGGCCGCCCGATGGCGGTGGTCAGCCCTGCTTGTTGCCGCCGAACATGCCGGCGAGCTGCGTGAGCGTGCCGAGCACGTTCGACGTGTCGACCTGGCCGCCGGCCGGCACTTCGCCGTTCGGCGTCGCGCCGTTGACGACGTGCGGCAGCACCTGCGCGAGGATCGACGAGGCCTGCGACGGATCGATGCCGACCTTGCTCGCGAGCGAGCCGACGACGTCCGAGCCGAGCACGTTCTGCAGCGTGTCCGGCGAGATCGGCTGGTTTTCGCCGGTGCCGACCCACGAACCGATGACGTCGCCGGCGCCGCCGGCCTTGAACTTCTCGATCAGCCCGTTCAGGCCGCCCGGCTGGTTGTTGATGAATTCGAGCGCGGTGGTGATCAGCGCGCTTTGCGAGTTGCCGCCGGCCTGGCCGCCGAGCAGACCGCCAACGATGTCGAGGAGACCCATGGTTCTTCACCTTCACTGAAAAGGGCGCCGTGACGACGGCGCCCGTTGAACGAATGCCACGCGCACGCCGTCGCGCGCGCGGCGCACATCAGGCGCCCGACGCCGCGGCGGCGGAGGCGGCCTTGTCCTTCTTGCTCTTCTTCTTCGAACCCTTCGCCGCCTTCGCGGACGACGCAGGCGCCGCTGCGCTCGCACCCGCGTCGGCGGATGCCGCGGCAGCCGCTGCCGCCTTTTCCTTCTTCGATGCGCGCTTGGTCTTGGCCGGCTTGGCGGCCGCGTCCGGTGCGCTGGCCGCCGGCGCGGGCGCCGCGGTCGTCGTGCCGGCCGTCGCGGTCGTGGACGTCGACGCGGTGCCGGCCGACGTCGTGGTCGACGTGGTCGCGGACGTCGTCGCGGCCGGCTTCGACAGCTTCACGCCCTTCGGCGGCGTCGACGCGCCGCCGATCGTCAGGCCGTTTTCCTCGAGATGCCCGACCGACTTCGTGCCGAGACCCTTCACGCGGTTCGCGAGATCGTCGGCGTCCTTGAACGGGCCGTTCTTGGTGCGTTCGTCGATGATCGCCTTCGACTTCACGGGCCCGAGCCCCTTCACGGATTCGAGCGCGGCCTGGTCGGCCGTGTTGACTTCGACGGCTGCGGCGAGGCCGGCGGCAAGCGACAGCGACAGCGCGACGAACAGCATCAGCAGCTTTTTCAGCATGGCAAAGGCTCCCTGGTTCTGACGGATGAATGGTTGTTGCAACGGACGGCCGGGCGCGAGCTGGCCGGGCGTCGCCGTTAAGCATAGGACAAATGCGTGCCCTTTTTGAGACAGGCTGACCGAATCTTGCTGAAGGCTTGCGGTGCTGTAAAGGCCGAAACCGGTGCCGGGCGGTGATTTTGACGATTCTTTACGGTATCGCGGGGTGTCGCCGGGTGCGGCGGACGTATCGCGCGTGAACGCCGCACTGGCCGTCACACAATGCTTGACTTAGAGTGAACTCTAACTCCTAACCTTGTTCCTGCCATGTCGAAAACCGTATCCCAACCCTCCGCCGCCGGTCCGCTGACGATCGGGCAAGTCGCCGAACTGACGGGCGTGTCGACGCATACGCTGCGGTATTACGAGCAGGCCGGCCTGCTGCGCGCGATTTCGCGCACGGCGGCCGGGCACCGGCTCTATGCGCCGGCCGACCTTGACTGGCTGGCCTTCGTGATGCGCCTGAAGGCGACCGGCATGCCGATCGCGCAGATGCAGGCGTTCGCGGTGCTGCGCGAGCAGGGCGCGTCGACGTTCGGCGCGCGGCGCGACTTGCTGGTCGCGCATCGCGACGCGGTGCGCGCGCATATCGCGGAGCTGCAGGCGAGCCTCGACGCGATCGGCGACAAGATCGCGTACTACGAGGCGCAGGAACGGGAAACGGAACGACGGGCGAAATCTTCTCACCCTTTATCGGAACAGGACGGACACGATGGAACGACTCGTTGAGGATCGCTACACGCGCGGCTGGAACAAGCTCAAGGAAATCGACGGCGAAGCGGGCGAACGCGTGATCGCGGCGCTTGCGCCGATCGCGCCGGACTTCGGGCGGCTCCTGGTCGAATTCAGCTTCGGCGACATCTACAGCCGGCCGCAACTCGACCTGAAGGCGCGCGAAATCGCGACGATCGCCGCGCTGGCCGCGCTCGGCAACGCGCAGCCGCAACTGAAGGTGCATATCGAGGCCGCGCTGAACGTCGGCTGCACGCGCGACGAGATCGTCGAGGTGTTCATGCAGATGGCCGTGTATGCGGGGATGCCGGCCGCGCTCAACGCGCTGTTCGCCGCGCACGAGGTGTTCACGCGGCGCGACGAAGCGGCCGGCGCGGCGGACCACCCGAACGAAGCGGCCGGACAGCCCGCATGACGCAGCGAGCGCCCGCGCGTCACGCGCGGTGCGGCGCGACGATCCGGTACTTCGCGATGCGCCGGTACAGCGTCGCGCGCGACATGCCGAGCGCCTGCGCGGCCGCGTCGGGCCGCCAGCGATGCGCGGTGAGCGCGGCGACGATGCGGCCGCGTTCGTCGTCGGGCAGCGCGCCCGCCGGGGCGCCGCCGAGTTGCGCGGCGAGGTCGGCCGGCAGGTCGCGCCGCGTCACGCGCGCGGCGTCGCACACCGCGCACGCATAGCGCAGCACGTTGCGCAGTTGCCGCACGTTGCCCGGCCATGGGTACGCGGCGAGCTGTTCGGCGAGCGTCGCGTCGAGCGTGAGCACGTGGCCGGTCGCCTGCGCTTCCTCGGCAAAGACGGCGGCGATCACGTCGCGCACGTCCGCGCGTTCGCGCAGCGGCGGCAGGTCGAACGTCGCGCCGCTCAACCGGTAGTACAGATCTTCGCGGAACGTGTCGTCCGCGACCATCCGCGCGAGATCGCGGTGCGTCGCGCAGATCACGTCGAGATCGACGCGCACCGGCGTATCGCTGCCGAGCGGCACGACCTCGCCGTCGGCCAGCACGCGCAACAGGCGCGTCTGCAGCGCGAGCGGCATGTCGCCGATTTCATCGAGAAACAGCGTGCCGCCGTCGGCGAGCGCGATCTTGCCGCGCGCGCCGTGCTTGCGTGCGCCGGTGAACGCGCCTGCCGCATA
The DNA here is from genome assembly GCF_902832955.1 of Burkholderia sp. BCC0044. Lineage (NCBI taxonomy): Bacteria > Pseudomonadati > Pseudomonadota > Betaproteobacteria > Burkholderiales > Burkholderiaceae > Burkholderia > Burkholderia sp. BCC0044. The sequence goes on from NZ_CADFDO010000001.1 coordinate 419,801, forward strand.
ACCGAACAGTTCGCTCTCGATCAGCGCCTCCGGCAGCGCGCCGCAGTTGACGGCGACGAACGGTCGCGCGCGCCGCGCGCCAGCGTCGTGGATCGCGCGGGCGAACACTTCCTTGCCCGCGCCGGTTTCGCCGAGCACGAGGATCGGCAGCCGCTTGCTCGCGACGCGCAGCGCGAGTTCGGCCTGTTGCGCGATGCGCGCATCGCTGCTGTGCAGGAACGGCGTCAGCGCGCCGACGTGACGCGGTGCGGCGGTGCCCGGGCGGCGCGACGCCGCGCCGGGTTCGCGGCCGGCGCGCCGTAGCGGCGCGCGCAGCCGCGCATAGAGTGGGGCGCCGGTCGCACGCACCCGCAGCGCGACGATGGCATCGAGCCGTGCGGCGTCGCGCAGCGGCATCTCGGTCGCATCGAAGATCTCGTCGATATGGCGCGGCTCGCGCAGCGCCGGCAGCGCGTCGCGCGCGTGCCGGTTCGCGGCGACGATGTTGCCGCATTCGTCGAACGCGATCAGCCACTCGGGCTGCGCCTCGACGTAGTGACGGTTTGGATGCCCGAACAATATCCAGTGCTGCGCGGTGCTGTGCACGAAGTAGCCGTCCTCGATCAGCGCCGCGCTCTGCCGCACGAGCTGGTAGACGAGGCGCTGGCTGTCGCGGCCGTCGGGCGAATGCACGGCCGACGCGTCGAGCACGCCGATCAGTTCGCCGCCCGGCGAGAAGATCGGTGCGGCGCTGCACGTGAGCGTCGTGAACGCCGCGCGAAAGTGATCGGTCTTGTGCACGGTGATCGGCGCGAGATCGGTCAGCACGCTCGCGACGCCGCACGTTCCTTCCTCGCTTTCCGACCAGCACGAGCCGATGTGCAGCCCCGCATGACGGAAGTCGTTGCGGCGTTCGCGGTCGATCCGGTAGTCGATCGTCACGCCGTGCGCGTCGGTCAGCATCACGCAGTAGTCGGCGACGCGGATCATGTCGTGCAGCCGCGTCAGGCACTGGCCCGACGCGCGCAGGAAGGCTTCCTCCTTGTCGCGCACTTCGCGCAGTTCCGCCGCGGTCAGCACGCGCGGGCCGATCGACGAAGCGGGGTCGAGACGGTAGCGCTCCAGCGACCGTTGCCATGACGACACGAGGCGCGCGGAATCGGCCGGCGCGGGCAGGCGTCCGGCGAGCGCACCGAGGACACGGTCGGCGTGCTGGGCCTGGGGGACGGCGTAGGGCATGGTCGGCTCCGGTTCCGTACGGCGGGGATGTCGCTGTTCTTGTAGCACATCCGGTCCGGCGGATCACATTGCATCGCAGCACGCGGCGCGCGTGAGACGGTCGTCTCACCGGTATCGCCGCGTCTCGCGCAGTTGAGACGGCCGCATGCGTGGCGCGCGGCGCTCGTCCGGCAGATCGTCGCGCGCGCGGCGCCGCGTGAATACGGGGTTTGCGGGCGAAACGCCGCGCATACGCAGGTGGAGCGGCGATCGCGTTGCCGTATCGGCGACGTGAGACGTCCCGGCGAATTTGCCGCGCGCTGCATCGTCACGGCCACGGAGTCCGAACCCGCGCATGCCCGCCGCGCCAGTGCGGACGCGGGTTTCGCGGCCATCGCATGCACGATGGCACGCCGCTTGCAGAAATGACGGGCAAGCCGGCGCGATCGCGTCGGCGACGACGATCCGCCGCCCGTCGATGGCGGCGGACGAAACAGGCGGGGCCGGCGCGCGCCAATGCGCCGGCCCTGCCGACTGGATGGAGACGAATCCGTGACGACGCCCGTTACCGTCGGCGTGATCGCGAACCCCGCATCGGGGCGCGACATCCGCCGCCTCACGACGCATGCCTCCGTGTTCCCGACCGCGGAGAAGGCGAACATGATCGTGCGCCTGCTGGCCGGCCTCGGCGCGATGGGCGTCGAGCGCGTGCTGACGCTGCGCGACCGCACGGGCATCGCGACGCTGCTGCTGCGCGCGATCGACACGCATCGCGCGGTCGCGCCGCACGAGCGCTGGCCCCAGGTCGAATTCGTCGACCTGCCGATCACCGATTCCGTCGCCGACACGCAGGCCGGCGCGGCCTATCTGCACCGGATGGAAGTGGCGCTGATCGTCGTGCTCGGCGGCGACGGCACCCATCGCGCGGTGGCCGCGCATTGCGGCGCGACGCCGCTCGTCGCGCTGTCCACCGGCACCAACAATGCGTTTCCCGAACACCGCGAGGCGACCGTCGCCGGTGTCGCCGCAGGGCTCGCGGCGACCGGCGCCGTGCCGGCCGAGGTCGCGTTCGTGCGCAACAAGCGGCTCGTCGTGCGCTGCGTCGCGGGCGCGCAGCCGGGGCGCGAGGAGATCGCGCTGGTCGACGTGTGCGCCGCGCGGCAGCGCTTCATCGGCGCGCGCGCGATCTCCGGCTCCGACGACATCGACTCGCTCTACCTGACCTTCGCGGAACCGGACGGCATCGGCCTGTCCGCGCTCGGCGGCGCGTGGGCGCCGCTCGAACGCAGCGCACCGCACGGGCTCGCGATGCGCTTCGCGCCAGCCGGCAACGCGACCGGCACGCCGCTCGTCGCGCCGATCGCGCCGGGGCGCGTCGACCGTGTCGTGATGCGCAGTTGCGAGCGGCTCGAACCGGGCGCGTGGCACGCGATTCCGTTCGAGCGCGGCACGCTCGCGTTCGACGGCGAGCGCGAGATCGAGGTCGTGCGCGGCGATCGTTACGAGATTTCGCTCGACTGGCGCGGACCGTTGACGGTCGACGTCGGCCGCACGCTGCGCTACGCGTCGTCGCGGCAACTGCTGCGCGATGCCGGTGCGCGGCACGACTGATACGCCGGTTTGACGAAGACGTTTCGCGATCCATAACGATCATCACGGAGACATTGCCATGACAGCCCCTCTCGAAGGACTGGTCGCCATCGTCACGGGCGGCGCGCGCGGCATCGGCCGCGGCATCGCGCTGACGCTGGCCGGCGGCTTCACGTTCCACTGACGGCCGCAGGCCGTGCAATCCGCCGCCACGGCGTGGCCGGGGCGGCATTCGCAGTCAGACCTACCCAGGAGACACACATGACCGCTTCGACACAGCTCAGCAGGGACACGCTGCTGGACGCCTACCGGCTGATGCGCACGATCCGCGAATTCGAGGAACGCCTGCACGTCGAATTCGCGACCGGCGAGATTCCCGGCTTCGTTCACCTGTACGCGGGCGAGGAGGCGTCCGCCGTCGGCACGATCCTGCACCTCGGCCTCGACGACTACGTGGCCACCACGCACCGCGGCCACGGCCATTGCATCGCGAAGGGCGTCGACGTGCACGGGATGATGGCCGAGATCTACGGCAAGAAGACGGGCGTCTGCCACGGCAAGGGCGGCTCGATGCACATCGCCGACCTCGCGATGGGGATGCTCGGCGCGAACGGGATCGTCGGCGCGGGCGGCCCGCTCGTGTGCGGCGCGGCGCTCGCGGCCAAGCACAAGAAGACGGGCGGCGTCGGCGTGTGCTTCTTCGGCGACGGCGCGTCGAACCAGGGCGTGATCTTCGAATCGATGAACCTCGCGTCGGTGTGGCGGCTGCCCGCGATCTTCGTCGCCGAAAACAACGGCTATGCGGAAGCGACGTCGTCGAGCTGGTCGGTCGCGACCGACAACATCGCCGATCGCGCGAACGGGTTCGGGATGCCGGGCGTGATCGTCGACGGCTTCGACTTCTTCGCGGTGCACGAGGCGCTCGGCGAGGCCGTCGAGCGTGCGCGCAACGGCGGCGGCCCGACGCTCGTCGAAGTGAAGTTCACGCGCTACTTCGGCCACTTCGAGGGCGATGCGCAAACCTACCGGGCGCCGGGCGAAGTGCAGAAGCTGCGCGACGAGAAGGACTGCCTGAAGCATTTCGAAACGCGCGTCGTGCGCGCCGAAGCGCTGACGACCGCCGAGCTGCGCGCGGTCGATGCGCAGGTGAAGGCGCTGATCGACGACGCGGTCGCGCAGGCGAAGGCCGCGCCGCTGCCGGATGCGGCCGACCTGCTGACCGACGTCTACGTGTCGTATCCGTGAGCGCGGGCTGACCCCGCAGCCGGCACGGCGAACCGAACATTCCAGGAGACAGACATGGCAAGGAAGATCACTTATTCGCAGGCGATCAACGAGGCGCTCGCGCAGGAAATGGCGCGCGACGACAGCGTGATCGTGATGGGCGAGGACAACGCGGGCGGCGCGGGCGCGCCGGGCGAGGACGACGCATGGGGCGGCGTGCTCGGCGTGACGAAGGGGCTGTTCCACAAGTTTCCGGGCCGCGTGCTCGATACGCCGCTGTCGGAGGGCGGCTACATCGGCGCGGCGGTCGGCGCGGCCGCGTGCGGGATGCGGCCCGTCGCGGAACTGATGTTCATCGATTTCATGGGCGTGTGCTTCGACCAGATCTTCAACCAGGCCGCAAAATTCCGCTACATGTTCGGCGGCAAGGCCGTGACGCCGGTCGTGATCCGCGCGATGTACGGCGCCGGCCTGCGCGCGGCCGCGCAGCACTCGCAGATGCTCACGTCGCTGTTCACGCACATCCCGGGGCTGAAGGTCGTGTGCCCGTCGACGCCGTACGACGCGAAGGGGCTCCTGATCCAGGCGATCCGCGACAACGATCCCGTGATCTTCCTCGAACACAAGCTGCTCTATACCCGTGAGGGCGACGTACCGGAGGAATCCTATGCGATTCCGTTCGGCGAGGCGAACGTGCTGCGCGACGGCGACGACGCGACGATCGTCACGTACGGCCGCATGGTGCATCTCGCAATGGACGCGGCCGCGACGCTCGCCAAGGACGGCATCCAGTGCGACGTGATCGACCTGCGCACGACGTCGCCGCTCGACGAGGAAACGATCCTCGAAAGCGCCGAGCGCACCGGGCGCGTGGTGGTGGTCGACGAAGCGAACCCGCGCTGCTCGATCGCGACCGACATCGCCGCGCTCGTCGCGCAGCGCGCGTTCCATTCGCTGAAGGCGCCGATCGAACTCGTGACCGCGCCGCATACGCCCACGCCGTTCGCCGGCGTGCTGGAAGACCTGTACATCCCGTCCGCCGATGCGATCGCGCAGGCGGTACTCAAGACGAGGAGCTGACACGATGTCGATTCACATGATCACGATGCCCAAGTGGGGGCTGTCGATGGAGCAGGGGCAGGTCAACGGCTGGCTGAAGGCGATCGGCGAGCGCGTGACGAAGGGCGACGAGGTGCTCGACGTCGAGACCGACAAGATCTCGTCGGGCGTCGAATGCGCGTTCGACGGCACGCTGCGCCGGCAGGTCGCGCAGGAGGGCGAGACGCTGCCGGTCGGCGCGCTGCTCGGCGTGGTCGCGGCCGCCGATGCGAGCGACGCCGACATCGATGCGGCGATCGCCGACTTCCAGCGCGATTTCGTGCCGAGCGCGGCGTCCGACGACGCGGCCGGCCCGCAGCCGGAGAAGGCGCAGATCGGCGGCCGTACGATCCGTTATCTGAAACTGGGCGACGGTTCGGACACGCCGGCCGTGCTGATCCATGGCTTCGGCGGCGACCTGAACAACTGGCTGTTCAATCACGCGGAGCTCGCCGCGCATCGGCCGGTGTGGGCGCTCGACCTGCCGGGCCACGGCGAATCGGCCAAGGCGGTCGAGAACGGCAGCCTCGACGAGCTGGCCGACACGGTGCTCGCGCTGCTCGATGCGCAGCACATCGAGCACGCGCACCTGATCGGCCATTCGATGGGCGGTGCAGTCGCGATGACGGTGGCCGAGCGCGCGCCGCAGCGCGTCGCATCGCTGACGCTGATCGCGAGCGCCGGGCTCGGCGCCGACATCAACCGCGCGTACATCGACGGCTTCGTCGCCGGCAACAGCCGCAACACGCTGAAGCCGCATCTCGGCGCGCTGTTCGCGGACAACGCGCTGGTCACGCGGCAGCTCGTCGAGGATCTCGTCAAGTACAAACGGCTCGAAGGCGTGCAGGCCGCGCTGGAGAAGATCGCGAACGCCGCGTTCGACGGCGCGACCCAGCGCCGCGTGTTCCGTGAGCGCATCGCGTCGCTGGCGCCGCGCACGCTCGTGATCTGGGGCGAGCGCGACCAGGTGATTCCCGCGCGGCATGCACAGGGCTTGCCGGACGGCGTGCGCGCCGAGGTGATCGCCGGCAGCGGCCACATGGTGCAGATGGAGGCGGCCGCCGACGTGAACAGCCTGATCGTCGCATTCCTCGGAGACTGACGATGGCCGCCGCGCTCGAACGACCCAGCCTCACGGCGCTCGGCCAGCCCGGCGCGAGAAGTCGCGACAAGCTCGCGCGCATTCCGGTGCGCGTCGAGCCGGCGGCCGGCGCGGCGCTGCCGAAGCCGCTGTGGCTGCACGCGCGGCCGATGATGAGCGCGGCGGTGGCCGACATGGCCGCCGTGCTGCGCGAGCATCGGCTGCATTCCGTCTGCGAGGAGGCGATGTGTCCGAACATCGGCGAATGCTTCGCGCAGCGCACCGCGACCTTCATGATCATGGGCGGGCTGTGTACGCGGCGCTGCCCGTTCTGCGACGTCGCGCACGGCCGTCCGGAGCCGCTCGATCCCGACGAGCCCGCACGGCTCGCCGATGCCGCGGCGGCGTTGGGGTTGCGCTACGTCGTGATCACGTCGGTCGACCGCGACGACCTGCGCGATGGCGGCGCCGCGCATTTCGCCGCATGCATCGCGGCAGTGCGCGCGAGCGTGCCGGGCATTGGCGTCGAGGTGCTGACGCCCGACTTCCGCGGCCGCGCGGCGCGTGCGCTCGATGCGCTGTCGTCGGCGTGGCCGGACGTGTTCAATCACAACATCGAGACGGTGCCGTCGCTGTACCGGGCGGCGCGGCCGGGCGCCGACTACCGCGGTTCGCTCGAACTGCTCGCGCAGGCGAAGGCCGCGCGGCCGACGCTCGTGACGAAATCGGGATTGATGCTCGGGCTCGGCGAACGCGACGACGAGGTGCGCGACACGCTGCGCGACTTGCGTGCGCACGAGGTCGACGTGCTGACGCTCGGCCAGTATCTCGCGCCGTCGGCGCACCATTTGCCGGTGCGGCGCTACGTGAGCCCGGAAGCGTTCGCCGCGTGGCGCGACGAGGCGCTCGCGCTCGGTTTCAGGGAAGTCGTCGCCGGCCCGCTCGTGCGCTCGTCGTATCACGCGGCCGACGTGCTGGAGGACGCGTAGCGCGCCGCATATCAGGCCGCGGCGGCGGCGTGCGCGCGACTGACGCGGCGCAGGTACAGCACGAGCCCGGCGCCCGCCAGCATCAGGCTGACCGTGTTCGCGAACCAGAAGCCGCGCGCGCCGGTCAGCCACGCGGGCGCGATGCCGCCGACGTCGAAGCCGAGCAGGTAGCCGCCGCTGAGTCCGACGCCCCACAGCGCGACCGCGTAGATCACGGTCGGCACGACCGCCACCTTGTACGCGCGCAGCACGAACGCCGACGTGACCTGCAGCGCATCGAACACGTGGTAGCACGCGACGATCGCGACGAGCGGCATCGCGGCCGCGGCGACGGCCGGGTTCGGCGTATAGCCGCCGATGATCAGCGGGCGCAGCGCGAACACGAGCATGCCGTACACGGCCGCGATGCCGCACGCGAACATCACGCTGTGCCGACCGAGCAGCCGGGCTTCGTCGGCGCGTCCGGCGCCGAGCGCGCGCGCGACCAGCGTCGACGCCGCCACGCCGATCGACAGCGGCGTCATGTACAGCACCGCGCCGATGTTGCCGGCGATCTGGTGACCGGCGAGCGTCGTCGTGCCGAACTGCGCGATGAACAGCGCCATGCACGTGTACGACGTGACCTCGATCAGGTACGACAGGCCCATCGGCACGCCGAGCTTCAGGATTGCCTTCTGGCGCTCCCAGACGGGCCAGCAGAAGCGCGAGAAGATCGCGAGCGGCGCGAACACGTCGAGCTTCGCGAGCAGCGTGTAGCCGATCAGCGCGAGCGCCCAGTTGATCAGCGTGCTCGCGAGCCCGCAGCCGGGGCCGCCGAGCGCCGGTACGCCGAACCCGCCGAAGATGAACCACACGTTCAGCGGAAACTTGAGCAGCAGCGCGCCGATCTGCAGGATCATCGCGAGCCGCGGCTTGCCGGCTGCGTTGGTCAGCGCGTTGTAGATGCGGAACACGAGGCTGGCGGGCAGCCCGTACGACAGGATGCGCAGGTAGTCGACGGTGCGCTCGTGCAGCGCGGCGGGCGCGTGCGCGACGCGCAGCAGCGGTTCGGGAAAATGCAGCAGCAGGAAGCCGGGAATCGAGAGCAGCAGCGCAAGCCACAGCGCCTGGCGCACTTCCTCGCCGATCTCGGCATAGCGCCGCGCGCCGTACAGCTGCCCGGTGATCGGCTGCAGCGCGGACAGGATGCCCGTCAGGCCGATATAGATCGATACGTAGATCGACGAACCGAGCCCGAGCGCGGCGAGATCGACGGCCGAGTAGCGGCCGACCATCGCGGTGTCGATCACGCCGAACGCGATGATCGCGAGCTGGCCGACCAGCACCGGCCACGCGAGACCGACGATCCGGCGGATGTCGCCGAACATCGTCAATCGGCCGCCTGGCGGCGCGGCGGACGCCGCTTGACGGGCGCCTTCGGCCGTTCGATGCGCTCGTACAGGCGGAAGCGCTCGTCGCGGTCGGCGACGCGGCGGCCTTCCCAGACGAGACGCCACACGTATTGCGACATCGCGCTCGGCTCGCCGAAGTCGGCGCGGTCCTGGCGCAGGATCACGTCGCAGTCGCCGGAGAAATCGAAGTGCATGTTGCCGAAGTACGCGAAGGTCGCGATCTGCGCGTCGCCGAGCCGCACCGGCGAGATGCACTCGTAGTCGGACGGCAGGTGCACGGCGATTTGTTGCGCGACGTCGCGATAGGTCCGGCCGTAGTTGACGATCGGCAGCCACAGCGTCATCAGCAGCACCCACATCAGCGTGGTGCCCGCGCCCGACAGCACGACGCTGCGCCACAGCACCTTCGGCTGTCGCGACACCCGCCAGCGCACGAGGAAACACCAGCATACGGTGACGATCACCGCGCAGATGAACGACAGGATCTTGAAATGCGGCTCGTAGCCGGGCACGAGGCGCGCGAGGTTGCGCGCGAGCGGATGCGGGAAGCCGGTGAGCGACGCGAGCCACACGAGCCACACGAAGGTGCCGAGGATCGTGAAGCTCAGCACCGCGAACCAGTCGATCGCGTTGATCGCGCCGCGCTTGAGGGTCGGCAGCGCGAACGTCGCGAGCACCGCGAGCGGCGGCAGCAGCAGCATGTACATGCGGTTCGACTGCTGGCTTTGCAGGATCACGAGCCCGACGAGCGGCACGGCGACCGACAGCGGAATCGCGATGTGCGCACGGCGGCGCATGCCGGCCCAGCTCCACCACGCCCAGATCGCGAGCGGCCACGCGGGCCACGTGAACAGCGGCAGGTTCTTCGCCGCATAGCCGAGCACGGCCGTCGGCGGGCCGGAAAAGCGCATCAGGCTGCCATGGATCCACTGGTTGAAGAACCAGGCGGCGTCGTCGGGCGCCGCGACGAACGCGGCGAGCGGCCACAGCGCGAAGATCGCGGCCGCGAGCGGCAGGCCGACCAGCGGCAGGCGCAGGTTGCGCATCTCGGGCGTGACGAGCCACAGCGCGGCCGTGCCCGCGAGCAGCGCGACGACCAGCACCGGGTTGCCGGACAGCGCGACGAGACCCATCGCGACGCCCCACCACAGTGCGCCTTGCAGCGGCTTGTCGATGCCGCGCACGATTCCGTACACGAGCATCGCGATCCACGCGAACTGCGCGAGCTGCGGCGTCGTTTCGTGCCCGCGTTCCGCGAGGCCGAAGCAGGCGACGAGCACCAGCAGCGCGCCGTCCGCGAGCGTGCGGCCGTAGTCGCGCGGCTCGGGCTCGCCGCCGAACGCGTATTTGAACGGTTGAACCTCGGCGCGCCGGCCGAGCAGGTAGGCCGCGTACCAGACGAACGCGCACGCGACGCAGAACAGCACGCCGGTATCGACGCGCGACGCGTTGCTCGCGTCGACCCACGGGCCGAGGCCGCGGATCGACAGCGCGCCGAGCCAGTAGCCGAGCGGCCCGTCGGTCGTGATGAACTTGCCGACCAGGTTCGGCAGCAGCCAGTCGTGCCAGCCGCCCTTGGCCATCGTCCACATCACGCCGAAGCCCGCCGCGTCCTCGTTTTTCCACGGGTCGCGGCCGAACAGGCCGAACGCCGCGTAGACGAAGCAGAGCGTGAGCAGCAGCCAGCGCGGCAGCGCGCGCGTGGCGGAGGCGGTGAGACGGACGACAGGCTTCATGCAGATGAGCGATTTGTTATGGGCGGGCAGCCGGCGCGGTCGCGCGCGGCCGAGCCGGTTTCGAGCATCCGGCATTGTAGTCGCGCCCGCTGTTGTGCGTCAGGTCGTTTCCCGGGCGCCGGGCGGCGCCTGCCGGGCGAGCAGAGACAAAAAAGGGCAGCCTGGGCTGCCCTTTCGTGCGGTACCGGTGCGTTGCCGCCACCGGATCGGTGCAAGGCTTACTTTGCTACAGCCTTGCCGTTGGCGCGTGCGCCGAACTTGTTCTTGAACTTCTCGACACGGCCTGCCGTGTCCATGATCTTTTGCTGACCCGTGTAGAACGAGTGCGATTCCGACGACACTTCGATCTTGGCGAGCGGGTAGGTCTTGCCGTCGAGTTCGATGTTTTCGCGCGTCTGGATCGTCGAGCGCGTGATGAACTTGAAGCCGTTCGACATGTCTTGGAAGACGACTTCGCGGTAATTCGGGTGGATGCCTTCTTTCATGGTCTTTCCTTGGTGAGAGCGGTAGCCAACCCGCCGCTTGCCGTGCCGGAATCCGCACATTTGCGTATCACGGACGACGCCAAGCCCGGCGCGAGCCACTTGCCTAAGGTCGAAAAACGGCGATTATGCCAGAAAATCAGACGGTTGACGAATAATTTTCAGGGCGCGTCGAGCGCGCCGGTGCCGGCCGGATCCTGCCGGTAGTAGCGCGCGAGCAGCCGGTACAGCTCCGGAAATTCGGACTCGAACGCCTTCGGCCGCACGAACAGCGCCTCGCTGCACACCGCGAAGAATTCCGACGGGTGGTCGGCCGCATAGGGATCGATCAGCGAATCCCGCTCGAAGCGCGCCCACGCGCGGTCCGGCACCGCGTCGACGCGCGCGCAGAACTGGTCGTACGCATGTTCGAACACGTCGGCCCACGCCTGCGCGTCGAGGTGCGGCGCATGCCAGCGACGAAAAAGGGGCGGATAGCCGTCGGCCGCGCCGTTGACCATGTCGATCTTGTGCGCGAACTCATGGATCACGACGTTGTACGCGTCCCGGCCGTCCGTCATCTGCGCGTCTTCCCACGACAGGATCACGGGGCCGCCTTCCCATGCCTCGCCGCTCGCATCCTGCTCGACTTCGTGGACGACGCCGTCCTCGTCCTGCACGGTCTTGCGGATCACGAATTCGCCCGGGTACACGACGACGCCGACCCAGCCGTCGTACAGCGACAAATCGAGATTCAGCACGGGCAGGCAGGCCTGCGCGGCGATCGCGACGATCATCGCGTCGGTCAGTTCGAGCCCGTGCGCGGTCGAAAACGATTTCTTCGCGACGAACAGGCTCGTCAGCTCGCGCAGCCGGCCGAGCGCGTCGGGCGGCAGGGCGGCGAGGAACGGCAGGCGCTCGACGGTCTCGTGCCACAGCGCGTCGGGAATCGGATGGCTGCGCAGCGCGCGGTCGCGGCGGCGGTCGTCGAACCAGCGGGTCAGTTTCGAAAGCATGGAGGCTGCGGACGAAAATCCAAAGCCTGTCTTTTAACTCAATCGATCTGTTTTTGCCATGCCGCGAAGAGGCCGCCGACGAGCGCGATGCCCGCCAGGAAGTAAAAACCGTCGAGCGACGCGAGGAACGACGCCTGTTGCGCGACCATCCGCGCGATCGACGCGATCGCGAGGCCGTGCGCGTCGTTCAGCGCGTGGCCGGCTGCCGCATAGCTGCGCGTGAGCGCATCGACGGTCTGCTGGAACAGCGGGTCGAACACGTTCGCGCGCTCGACGAGCCGCGTCTGGTGCACGGCCACCCGGTGCTGCTCGACGATGATTACCGACGACGTCGCGAACGAGATCGTCAGTTGCCGCACGATGTTCTTCAGCCGGTAGCCGTGCGTGTATTCGTCGATCGCGAAGATCCGGAACGTGAGGTTGGCCACCGGCAGCACGATGAACAGCAGCAGCAACCCGCGCAGCAGCAGCGGCACGACCAGCGCCGCTTCGCCGACCTGCGGCGTCATCCGCGTCATCCACAGCGCGGCCGTGACGGCGATCGCGAACCCCGGCACGACGAACCACTTCTTGTGCGTGACGAATTTCGCGTAGCGCAGGTAGGCGAACAGCGCGGTGGCCGAAATCAGCGACATCGTGCCGACCAGGCGCCCGGCGTTTTCGACCGGATAGCCGAGGCCGCCCTCGAGGAGCCGCGCCGTCAGGTAACTGAAGCCCGTCGTCTCGTAGTAATAGAACATGTAGAGCAACAGCCCGATTCGGAACGTCCGCTCGCGGAACGCATGCAGCCGCACGAGCGGCGTCGGGTGATGCCACTGGTGATATGCGAACCACGCGAGCGCACCGAGCCCGGCAAACGTCAGCACGATCAGCATCGGCGAGCCGCTGTAGAGCTGGTAATGCACTTGCTGCAGCACGATCTGCAGCGCCCCTTGCGCGAGCGCGAACACGACGTACGGCCAGAAGTGGCCGGAGCCGCGTTCGTCGTCGGGTGTGCGGCCCGAATCGGGCAGCGTGAGCAACGCGAGGATCGCGAATGCGATGCCGGCCGGCGCCGTGCACGCGAACAGGGCGCGCCAAGTCGAATGCGCGACCAGCAGCCCGCCGACGATCGGTGCGAGGGCGGTGCCGAGCAGGATCATGATCAGGAACGCGCGGGTCGCGGGCGGTCGTTCCTGCGGCTTGAAGCTGATCTGGATCAGGATCCGGCACGCGCCCATCATCGGGCCGATGAAATAGCCCTGAAAGCCGCGCGCGAACGCGAGTTCCAGCGACGTGTCGGCGAGCGCCGCCGCGATCGCGCCGAACGAGAACATCAGCATGCAGCCCGCGACGTAGCGGCGATGGCCGAGCCGGTCGACCCACCATTGCTGCTGCAGGATGCCGAGCACGGCCGTGACCGCGTACGCGCTCGACGACCACACGAGTTCGTCGGGCGATGCGTTGATGCCGCCCGCGATGTAGCTCGCGAAGAACGAGAAGGCGGCGTTGTCGAAATAGTCGATGCCGGTGACGAGCGCGAGCGCCCATGGGAACAGGTCCGCGCGCAGGTTGGCGCGGCTCCACAGCGGCCGGCCCGGCACCGCGTTCATTCGCGATCCTTGCGTGTGCGCCTCGTGCCGGCTTCCGCCCGCCGCTGCGCGATCAGCGTATCGGCGTTCTCGCCGGCGAGGCGCCGCTCGACGTAGTCGATGTCGTGCTGCAATTCCTTGTGCAGCGAAACGGCTTCCTTCAGTTCCCGCTGGACGGCCGCGATCCGCCGGTCGAGCGTGTCGATCTGCTCGGCGAGGCCGGCGCGGATGTCGCGCAGCGACGCATCCGAATAGCGGCGCCGGCCGTCGCCCGTTTCTTCCAGCGGGCGCTTCAGCATTTCGGTGATGCCGTGCAGCGAGAAACCGAGCGCGCGCAATCGCAGGATGCGCGCGAAGCGCTCGAGGTCGGCTTCGTCGTAGAGGCGGTAGCGGCCTTCGCTGCGCGACGGTGTGACGAGCCCGCGCTCTTCGTAATATTTGAGCGTGCGCGGCGTGACGCCGAGCCGCGATGCGGCGTCGCTGACGGTCAACAGCGGGGTGGAGGCGTCGTTCGACATCGGGTATGGGGACTTCTTCGATGGGACAATGACGCGATTATAGATCAACCTGTACGTTCACGTTCAGGTTGGGATCGAAAAACGGCCGCCGGGCTGGATGCGCGGGCGGCCGTGTCGCGGAGCGGAGGCGATCAGCCGCCGCGGCGCATCAGGTCGAAGAACTCGGAGTTGCTCTTCGTCTGGCGGATCTTGTCGAGCAGGAATTCCATCGCCTCGACTTCGTCCATGTCGTGGATGAACTTGCGCAGCACCCAGATCTTCTGAAGGATCTCGGGCTTGATCAGCATTTCCTCGCGACGCGTGCCCGACTTGTTCAGGTTGATCGACGGGTACACGCGCTTTTCCGCGAGACGGCGCTCGAGGTGCACTTCCATGTTGCCGGTGCCCTTGAACTCTTCGTAGATCACGTCGTCCATGCGGCTGCCGGTTTCGATCAGCGCGGTGCCGATGATCGTCAGCGAGCCGCCTTCCTCGATGTTGCGCGCCGCGCCGAAGAAGCGCTTCGGACGCTGCAGCGCGTTCGCGTCGACACCGCCCGTCAGCACCTTGCCCGACGCCGGGATCACGGTGTTGTACGCACGCGCGAGACGCGTGATCGAGTCGAGCAGGATCACGACGTCGTGCTTCATTTCGACGAGGCGCTTGGCCTTCTCGATCACCATTTCGGCGACCTGGACGTGGCGCGTGGCCGGTTCGTCGAACGTCGACGCGATCACTTCGCCGGCGACCGAGCGCTGCATTTCGGTCACTTCTTCCGGGCGCTCGTCGATCAGCAGCACGAACAGGATCACGTCCGGGTGGTTCTGCTTGATCGCGTGGGCGATGTGCTGGAGCATCACGGTCTTGCCCGACTTCGGCGACGCGACGAGCAGGCCGCGCTGGCCCTTGCCGATCGGCGCGATCATGTCGATGATGCGGCCCGTGACGTTTTCCTCGCCGCGCATTTCGCGTTCGAGCGACAGCGGCTTGTTCGGGTGCAGCGGCGTGAGGTTCTCGAACATGATCTTGTGTTTCGAGGCCTCGGGCGGCTGCCCGTTGACTTTGTCGACCTTCACCAGCGCGAAGTAGCGCTCGCCGTCCTTCGGCGTGCGGACTTCACCTTCGATCGTGTCGCCGGTGTGCAGGTTGAAGCGGCGGATCTGCGACGGGCTGATGTAGATGTCGTCGGTGCTCGCGAGGTACGACATTTCCGGCGAGCGCAGGAAGCCGAAGCCGTCCGGCAGCACTTCGAGCGTACCGTCGCCGAAGATCGTCTCTCCCGTCTTGGCGCGCTTTTTGAGAATGGCGAACATCAGCTCCTGCTTGCGCAGGCGGTTCGCGTTTTCGATCTCCAGGCCATTGGCCATTTCGATCAGTTCGGAGACGTGCAGAGACTTGAGCTCGGATAAATGCATACGGAGAACCCGCCAGGGAGGAGATGCGACGAAAGAAAATAAGGGAGGAGGGCGAGCGGAAGCGCTCAGAGACTTAAATGCGTCTTGTCGACGTTTTTTAATTCTAGCATAGGCCGATTCGCGCTTGAGCGAGCGATCGGCGGCTTGACGGCGGACGTGTTGCCGACTGACAACACGTCCGCGGAACTGCCGGTATTACAGGTGGCTGTCCAGGAATGCGGTGAGCTGCGACTTCGACAGCGCGCCGACCTTCTGCGCGGCGGCCGCGCCGTTCTTGAACAGGATCAGCGTCGGGATGCCGCGCACGCCGAATTTCGCCGGCGTGGCCTGGTTGTCGTCGACGTTGATCTTCGCGATCTGCAGCTTGTCGCCGTAGTCCTTCGCGACTTCGTCGAGGATCGGGGCGATCATCTTGCACGGGCCGCACCATTCGGCCCAGAAATCGACGAGCACGGGCTTGTCGGACTTGACGACGTCCTGTTCGAACGATGCGTCGCTGATGTGTTTGATCTGTTCGCTCATTGGGTCAATACCTCTTACGGGTTCGGGGACTGCCTGCTTGCGCGTTGCAGCGTACCGGCCTCCGCAGGCTGCCGGCCGCTGCGGCAGGGCACTCCGCCTTCCGGGAAGGAGGGACGTAAGCGCTGCATGCCGCGGCTCGCGGGTCGTTCGGGCGTCATATTAGCCTAAATTGCTATCTGCTGCGGGCGGCGATAGTAGCCGCTACGCGAGTAGGGGTACGACGCGACGTTCGACCGTTGTGCCACGCAGATGGAGGCCGGCCCGCAAATTACAAGGGGCGCCGCCGCTTGCAGCGCGTACGAAGGGACGACGCACCGGTTTGCCCGGTGAGATCGCATTGATGCGAACAAACGGTCGCATTCGTCTGGAAGCGGTGATAGAATATGCCGTGACGGGCCTCCTCGCATGGTGGGGCGGTGAACCTGGTCAGGTCGGGAACGAAGCAGCCACAATCGTTTTCCGCCAGTGCCGAGGGTTGGGCTCGTCACCTTCCTTCTCGCCCCGTTCGCAGGGCGTTTTTTATTTCTGCGTCACACTCCGTTCGACCTGCATCTTGTCCGTGTTCCGCACCGTTTCGCGTGTCGGCGCGACGCAGCGTTACTGATACAATTTCCCGATGACCTATCAAGTTCTCGCACGCAAGTGGCGTCCGAAGGATTTCGCTTCGCTCGTCGGCCAGGAGCACGTCGTCAGGGCGCTCACGCACGCGCTCGACGGCGGGCGTCTCCATCACGCCTATCTGTTTACCGGAACCCGCGGTGTCGGCAAGACGACGCTGTCGCGGATCTTCGCCAAGGCGCTCAACTGTGAAACCGGCGTCACGTCGCAGCCGTGCGGCGTGTGTCGCGCCTGTCGCGAGATCGACGAGGGCCGTTTCGTCGATTACGTCGAGATGGACGCGGCGAGCAACCGCGGCGTCGATGAAATGGCCGCGCTGCTCGAGCGCGCGGTGTACGCGCCCGTCGATGCGCGCTTCAAGGTCTACATGATCGACGAAGTGCACATGCTGACGAACCACGCGTTCAACGCGATGCTCAAGACGCTCGAAGAGCCGCCGCCGCACGTCAAGTTCATCCTCGCGACGACCGATCCGCAGAAAATTCCCGTCACCGTGCTGTCGCGCTGCCTGCAGTTCAACCTGAAGCAGATGCCGGCCGGGCACATCGTGTCGCATCTCGAGCGGATCCTCGGCGAAGAGCAGATCACGTTCGAGCCGCAGGCGCTGCGCCTGCTCGCGCGCGCCGCGCAGGGCAGCATGCGCGACGCGCTGTCGCTGACCGACCAGGCGATCGCCTATTCGGCGAACGAGGTGACCGAGTCGGCGGTGTCGGGCATGCTCGGCGCGCTCGACCAGACTTACATGGTGCGTCTGCTCGACGCGCTCGCGGCCGGCAACGGCCCGGAAATCCTCGCGATTGCCGACGAGATGTCGTTGCGCAGCCTGTCGTTCTCGACCGCGCTGCAGGATCTCGCGAGCCTGCTGCATCGGATCGCATGGGCGCAGTTCGCGCCGGGCTCGGTGCTCGACGAATGGCCGGAAGCGGCCGACCTGCGCCGTTTTGCGGAGACGCTGAGCCCCGAGCAGGTGCAACTGTTCTATCAGATCGCGACGGTCGGGCGCGCCGAGCTCGGCCTGGCGCCGGACGAATACGCGGGTTTCACGATGACGCTGCTGCGGATGCTCGCGTTCGAGCCGGCCGTGGGCGCCGGCAGTGCGCCGGGCGGTCAGCCGTCCGTGCCGCCGCGTGCGGTGCCGGCCCCGCGCGCTGCCGCGGCACCGGCCGCCGCAGCGGCGAAGCCGGTGTCGGCCGCGCCCGCCGTCGCGGCGCGGCCGCAAGCCGCGGCGCCGGCTGTGCCTGTTGCGCCGGTCGCGCGTTCGGTGCCAGCGCAGTCCGGTGACGAAGCCGATCGGCCGGCCGCCAAGCCGGCAGCCGTTCCGGCACCGGCAGAAGCAGCCGTTTCGGCACCCGAAGAGGCAGCAGCACCGGCACCGGTAGCGGCCGACGCTCGAGCGATCGAGCCGCCGCAGCCGGAAGCGAACGCAGTGCCCGCCGGCGACATGTCACCTGCCGCCCGCAACGAACCTGAGCCGCCTGCCGTTGCCGCCGTGCAGCGAAACGACGAACCGGCGCCGCAGCCCGAACCGGCGCCGCGCGCCGCATCACCCGAGCCGGCCGCCGCCCGTCAGGCGGCGCGTGCAGGCGGCGGCGCTGCCGCCGCGCTCGACGTGCTGCGCAATGCAGGAATGCGCGTGTCGTCGGACCGCGGGCGCGCAGGCGCTGCAGCCAAGCCGGCGGCGGCCCAGCCGGCCGCCGAGAAGCCGGCCGCGCCGCGTCCGGCCGTCCAGGTGCCGACGCCGCGTGCCGCTGCCCGCGCGCCGCAAGCCGCGGATTCGCGCCAGCCGTCGCCGCCGTGGGAAGACATCCCGCCCGACGACTACGTGCCGCTCAGCGCCGACGAGATGTTCGGCGGTTCCGACGACGGCTTCGTGCCGGTGTTCGACAGCGGTCCCGACGATGTGCGCGTGACGCCGAAGCTGGCGGACGCGCGTCCGGCCGCGCCGATCGACACGCGTCCGTTGCCGCCCGCGATCGCGCTCGATCCGATCGGCTTCGACGGCGAATGGCCGGCGCTGGCCGCCCAGTTGCCGCTGAAGGGCGTCGCGTACCAGCTCGCGTTCAACAGCGAGCTGACGGCCGTCGATGCGAGCACATTGAAATTGTCCGTGCCGGTGCCGCAGTATGCGGACGCCGCGCAGGTGGCGAAGCTGAAGGCCGCGCTGGCCGATGCGCTCGGCAAGCCGGTCGAGGTGAGCGTCGAGGTCGGGCCCGCCCGGCGCACCGCGGCGGCGCTGGATGCGGCCGCGCGCGCGGCGCGCCAGCGCGAAGCCGAGCAGGAGATTCACGGCGATCCGTTCGTCCAGCAGCTCGTGCGCGACTTCGGTGCGCGCATCGTCGAGGGGTCGGTGCGCCCGCTCGCCGATTCGGCGCCGGACGGCGCGTCGCCCACACTGCATTGAACTGACCGCCCCGCGACAGGCACAATCACGCCCCGCACACATTGGCCGGCACGCGCCGCGTGCCGGTTTTCACACGATCAAGAAGGAGTATTCCCATGTTGAAAGGCAACCTCGCCGGACTGATGAAGCAAGCGCAGCAAATGCAGGAAAACATGAAGAAGATGCAGGAGCAGCTTGCGCTGATCGAAGTCGAAGGGCAGTCGGGCGCCGGCCTCGTCAAGGTGACGATGACGTGCCGCAACGAGGTGCGCCGCGTGTCGATCGACCCGAGCCTGCTCGCGGACGACAAGGACATGCTCGAGGACCTCGTCGCCGCTGCGTTCAACGATGCGGTGCGCAAGGCCGAAGCGACGTCGCAGGAAAAGATGAGCGGCATGACGTCGGGCCTGCCGCTGCCCCCGGGCTTCAAGCTGCCGTTCTGAGCGCGGCGTCCTTGCCACCGTTTGCCGCCGTATGAAACAGCCGTCCGCCCTGTCCGCTCTCGTCGAAGCGTTGCGCGTGCTGCCCGGCGTCGGGCCGAAATCCGCGCAGCGCATGGCGGTTCACCTGATGCAGCACGACCGCGAGGGCGCGGAGCGGCTCGGCCGCTCGCTGCTGTTCGCGACCGAGCACCTGCAGCACTGCGAGAAGTGCAACACGTTCACCGAAGCGCAGATCTGCGAGGTCTGCAGCGACGAGGAGCGTGATCCGACGCTGCTGTGCGTCGTCGAGACGCCTGCCGACCAGATCATGCTCGAGCAGACGATGACCTACCGCGGGCTGTATTTCGTGCTGATGGGGCGGTTGAGCCCGCTCGACGGAATCGGCCCGAAGGAAATCCATTTCGACCGCCTCGTGCGGCGCGCGTCCGACGGCGTCGTCAAGGAGGTCGTGCTCGCGACCAACTTCACGAACGAAGGCGAAGCCACCGCCCACTACCTCGGCCAGACGCTCAAGGCGCGCGGGCTGGCGGTCACGCGCCTCGCGCGCGGCGTGCCGGTGGGCGGCGAGCTCGAGTACGTCGACGCGGGCACCATCGCCCGCGCGATGCTCGATCGCCGCACGATGTAAGCCGGGCGCCGCCTGCCGGCGGCGCCGTTCCTCATGCCAGGGAGACACATGAGCACCAGCCAGGGCCCGCTCGCGGGCGTCAAAGTGCTCGAATTCGGAACGCTGATCGCGGGGCCGTTCGCGTCGCGGCTGTTCGCCGAATTCGGCGCGGAAGTGATCAAGATCGAGGATCCGAACGGCGGCGACCCGCTGCGCAAGTGGCGCAAGCTGCACCCGGAGCAGGGCGGCACGTCGCTGTGGTGGTCCGTGCAGGCGCGCAACAAGAAATCGGTCACGCTCAACCTGAAAGCCGACGCCGGCAAGGCGATCGCGCGGCAGCTCGCGAGCGAGGCCGACATCGTGATCGAGA
Organism: Burkholderia sp. BCC0044; assembly: GCF_902832955.1. Lineage (NCBI taxonomy): Bacteria > Pseudomonadati > Pseudomonadota > Betaproteobacteria > Burkholderiales > Burkholderiaceae > Burkholderia > Burkholderia sp. BCC0044. The sequence goes on from NZ_CADFDO010000001.1 coordinate 440,007, forward strand.
ATTTCCGTCCGGGCCTGCTCGAAAAGCTCGGGCTCGGCTACGACGTGCTGTCGGCCGACAATCCGGGCCTCGTGATGGTGCGCCTGTCCGGCTACGGGCAGACGGGCCCGTACCGCGACCGGCCCGGCTTCGGCGCGATCGCCGAATCGATGGGCGGGCTGCGCCACATCACCGGCTATCCAGATCTGCCGCCGCCGCGCATCGGCATCTCGATCGGCGATTCGATCGCGGCGCTGCACGGCGTGATCGGCGCGCTGATGGCGCTCCATCACCGCAAGGTCAACGGCGGCGCGGGGCAGGTGGTCGACGTTGCCCTGTATGAAGCCGTCTTCAACATGATGGAAAGCGTGGTGCCCGAGTACGGCGTGTACGGGATGGTGCGCGAGCGCACCGGCGCGTCGCTGCCGGGCATCGTGCCGTCGAATACGTACGCATGCCGCGACGGCAGCATCGTGATCGGCGGCAATAGCGATCCGATCTTCAAGCGGCTGATGAAGGCGATCGAGCGCGACGACCTCGCCGACGATCCCGCGCTCGCGCAAAACGACGGGCGGGTGCCGCGCACGCAGGAAATCGACGATGCGATCGCCGCGTGGCTCGCGCCGCGCACGATCGACGAGGCGCTCGTCGTGCTCAATGCCGCCGACGTCCCGGCCGGGCGCATCTACAGCGCGGCCGACATGTTCACCGATCCGCAGTTCGTCGCGCGCCAGATGATCCAGCGTTTCAAGCTGGCCGACGGCACCGACATTCCGCTGCCGAACATCACGCCGAAGCTGTCGGATACGCCGGGCGAAACGCGCTGGCTCGGGCCCGAACTCGGCGAGCACACCGACGAGGTGCTGCGCGGCCTCGGCTACGACGCGCAGGCGATCGCCGCGCTGCGCGAGGCGGGCGCGATCTGAGCGCACCTGGCCTGGCGCTTCGCGCCGGGCCTGTCGACGAAGGGTTCCCCGACGCGATTTTCTCCGGGCGGAAAACCCGTCGGCCCGGTGTTTTTCCCGGCGTGCGGAACGCCGTCGCGCAATGCGGCGGCGCATCGTGTGCCCATGCGTATACCCGCCCGTCCGCGGTGGCCTGACTGTCGCTCTCGCGCCATCTTTCCTCGGTTACAATCGCCGGATGCGAATCCTACTCAGCAACGACGACGGCTATCTCGCCCCCGGTCTCGCCGCGCTCAGCGAAGCGCTGCAGCCGCTGGCCGAGCTTACGGTGATCGCGCCGGAGCAGAACTGCAGCGGCGCGTCGAATTCCCTCACGTTGTCGCGGCCGCTGTCGGTGCAGCGCGCAGCGGGTACGGGTTTCTTCTACGTGAACGGCACGCCGACCGATTCGGTGCACGTCGCGCTGACGGGGATGGCCGACGCGAGGCCGGACATCGTCGTGTCGGGCATCAACAACGGCCAGAACATGGGCGAAGACACGCTCTATTCGGGGACAGTTGCGGCCGCCACCGAAGGCATCATGTTCGGCGTGCCGGCCATCGCGTTCTCGCTGGTCGACAAGGGCTGGGCCCATCTGGCCGACGCCGCGCGCGTCGCCGCGGACATCGTCGCGCACTATCTCGCGCATCCGCTGCCGGGCAACCCGCTGCTGAACGTCAATATCCCGAACCTGCCGTACGGCGAACTGAAGGGCTGGAAGGTCACGCGTCTCGGCAAGCGTCATCCATCGCAGCCGGTGATTCGGCAGACCGACCCGCGCGGCGAGCCGATCTACTGGATCGGTGCGGCGGGCGAGGCGCTGGACGCCAGCGACGGCACCGATTTCCACGCCGTTGCAAACGGTTTCGTGTCGATCACGCCGCTGCAGCTCGATCTCACGCATACGCAGATGTTGCCCGCGACGCGCGAATGGGCGCGCGCCGGAGGGCGGGCTTCATGAGCGGCGAGCGCGCGAAGCGGTTCCCGCTCGCGCTCGAAGATCTCAAGCGAGCGCCACGCAAGTCCGAAGGTCGGCCCGGCGAACGCCAAGCGGCGGGCGCGGTGCCGAAGGCCGCCGACAAACCCGCAGCCGTGCTGAAACCGGTTGCGGTGAAGCCGGCCGCCGGGCGGGCGCCGCTGCCGGGTATCGCGGCCGCGAAGCCGGCGACCGCCCCGAAGCCGACCGCGCCGAAACCTGCGCCGCCGAAGCCGGCTGCGCCGAGCATCGCGCCGGCCGGCACGTTCGCCCTCACGTCGGAACGTGTGCGCGAGCGGATGGTCGAACGCCTGCGCGCGAACGGCGTGACCGATGCGCGCGTGCTGGACGCGATGGCCGCGGTGCCGCGCCACCTGTTCGTGGATCCCGGGCTCGCGACGCAGGCCTACGAGGATTCGGCGTTGCCGATCGGCCACCAGCAGACTATTTCAAAGCCGTCGGTCGTCGCGCGCATGATCGAGCTCGCGATGGCCGGCCGCACCCTCGAGCGCGTGCTCGAGATCGGCACCGGTTGCGGCTATCAGGCCGCCGTGCTGAGCCACGTGGCACGCGACGTGTATTCGATTGAACGCATCAAGCCGCTCTACGAGCGCGCGAAGCTGAACCTGCGGCCGTTGCGCGTGCCGAACATCCGTCTGCACTACGGCGACGGGCGTGTCGGCCTGCCGTCCGCGGCCCCGTTCGACGCGATCGTGATCGCGGCGGCGGGGCTCGACGTGCCGCAGGCGCTGCTCGAGCAGCTCGCGATCGGCGGGCGGCTCGTCGCGCCGGTCGGCGCGCAGAGCGGGCAGCACCAGGTGCTCACGCTCGTCGAGCGCGTCGCGCACGCGCAATGGCGAGAGTCCCGGCTTGATCGCGTTTTCTTTGTCCCTTTAAAATCCGGAGTGATTTGAAACCGATGAGTATGTTGCGCGCGATGCAAAACAACCGATCCAGGGAACCGCTCACGCTCGCCCAGCGCGCGATCTGTGTGGCTGCGTTCTCCACGCTACTGGCCGCCTGTGCGACGCGGCTCGACAACGCGCCCGTCGTCGACCGCTCCGGTTCGCTCGGCACGACCGCCGCCGCGCAGCCCGCGGCGCCGCTTCCGCCGGCGCCGCCGGGTTACTACCGGGTGAAGCCGGGCGACACGCTGTACCGGATCGCACTCGAAAACGGGCAGAACTATCGCGACATCGCGGCGTGGAACAATCTGGCGAACCCGAACCAGATCGAAGTCGACCAGCTGCTGCGCGTGTCGCCGCAGGCCGGTGCCGCAGTCGCGGGTACGCAGGTCGCCGCGCCGATCGGAGGCGCCGCCGTCGCGACCGCGCCGCTGAGCAGCGGTCCGGCCACGCCGGCCGCCGGCACGTCGTCCGCGCTCGCCGCCACGCCGCCGGCCGCGGCAACCGGATCGAGCGATACGGCGGCGGCGCCGAGCGGCCCCGTGACGTTCGCATGGCCCGCGCGCGGCCCCGTGCTGAACGGGTTCGACGATGCAAAGAACAAGGGTGTCAATATCGGCGGGACGGCCGGCGAGGCCGTGAAGGCGGCGGCGGACGGTCGCGTCGTTTACTCCGGCAACGGTCTGCGCGGCTACGGCAACCTCATTATCATCAAACACGATGCGACTTACCTCACGGCGTATGCACACAATCGCGCTTTGATGGTAAAAGAGGGGGACGCGGTGACGAAGGGGCAGAAGATCGCCGAGATGGGTAACAGCGATGCCGACCGCGTGATGCTGCATTTCGAGGTTCGCCGGCAGGGTAAGCCTGTCGATCCGCTGAAGTATTTGCCGCCTCAATAACCGAGACGACCATGCCGAAATCGAAGCGCCACGAGCCGCAAGCCGAGTCTGAGAAGATCAGTCGTGCCACGCAAGCATCGGTGGGGCGAGCAGGTGCTTCGACGGACGACGAGGACGACGTCGCGGAAAACGAACGCGATCTCGAGGCGCGCGACGCCGAAGCGGACGGGGCCGACGACGAGCGCGAAGGCCGCCAGGAAGCCGCGCCCGACGTCGACGATTTCCGCACGTTGCTGCAGGCCGAGCTCACGGCCGACACGATCCAGCATTACCTGAACCGCATCAGCGTGAAGCCGCTGCTGACCGTCGAGGAAGAGCAGCGTTATTCGCGCCTGGCGAAGGCCGGCGAATTCGAGGCGCGGCAGGTGATGATCGAGCGCAACCTGCGTCTCGTCGTCAGTATCGCGAAGGGCTATCTGAACCGCGGCGTGCCGCTGCTCGACCTGATCGAGGAAGGCAATCTCGGCCTGATGCACGCGATCGAGAAATTCGACCCGACGCGCGGTTTCCGTTTCTCGACCTACGCGACGTGGTGGATCCGGCAGAGCATCGAGCGGGCGATCATGAACCAGGCCCGCACGGTGCGCCTGCCCGTGCACGTGATCCGCGAACTGAACCAGGTGCTGCGCGCGAAGCGCCACCTCGAAAAGAATTCGATGTCGACGGGCGAAGCGGCCGAGCGCCGCGAAGCCAGCATCGACGACATCGCCTATCTCACCGGCAAGACCGCCGAGGAAGTCACCGATATCCTCGCACTCAACGAACACACGGCGTCGCTCGACGCGCCGCTCGACCTCGATCCCGCGAGCAGCCTGCTCGACCTGCTGCCCGACGACCAGAGCCAGTCGCCCGACGCCGAAGTGCAGCATCGCGAGCTCGAAACGCTGACGCGCGCGTGGCTGTCGCGGCTGTCCGACAAGCACCGGCACGTGATCGAGCGCCGCTTCGGCCTGAACCACATCGAACCGGCGACGCTCGAGGAGCTCGCCGACGAGATGGGGCTCACGCGCGAGCGCGTGCGGCAGATCCAGCAGGAAGCGCTGGTGCGCCTCAAGCGGTTCTTCGCCTCCAACGGCGTGCGCAAGGACGCCGTTCTGTAACTGATGACCCCGATCCTTGTTTTTGACATCGAGACGATTCCCGATGTCGACGGCATTCGCCGTCTGGAAGACCTGCCCGCCACGCTCGACGATGCCGCGGTGGCCGAACACGCGTTCGCCGCACGCCGCGAGAAGACCGGCGGCGATTTCCTGCCGCACCATCTGCAGCGGATCGCGGCGATCTCGTGCGTGTTCCGCGACAACAGCGGTTTTCGCGTGCGCTCGCTCGGGACGCCGCAGGACAACGAAGCGGCGCTGATCCAGTCGTTCTACCGCGTGATCGAAAAATACACGCCGCAGCTCGTGTCGTGGAACGGCGGCGGCTTCGATCTGCCGGTGCTCCATTACCGCGCGCTCGTGCACGGCATTCCCGCCACCCGCTACTGGGATCTCGGCGAGGACGACCGCGAATTCAAGTGGAACAACTACATCTCGCGCTATCACTCGCGGCATACCGACCTGATGGACGTGCTCGCGATGTATCAGGCGCGCGCGAACGCGCCGCTCGATGCGCTGGCGAAACTGTGCGGTTTCCCGGGCAAGCTCGGGATGGACGGCAGCCAGGTATGGCCGGCGTTCCGCGACGGCCGGATCGAAGAAATCCGCAATTATTGCGAAACCGACGTCGTCAACACCTACCTGCTGTACTGCCGGTTCCAGTTGATGCGTGGCGGCCTGACGCCGAGCGAGTACGCGGACGAGATCCTGCTCGTGAAGAACGCGCTCGCGCTGGAGCCGGCGCCGCACTGGGTCGAATACCTCGCCGGCTTCGACGCGTAGCGCGGGCGGCCCGCGCCGCAACCGGCGCGATCAGGCCAGTTCGAGCAGCACCGGCTGGTGATCGGACGCGCGTACGCTGCCGTCGATCTCGCAGCCGATGACGCGCGGCAACAGCGTGTCGGTGACGAACACGAAATCGCACGCGAGCGGCCCGTCCGACCATTGCACCGTATCGTAGACACCGGCCGTCGGCGGCGGTGTACGACCGGGATGCCGTGCGACCCACGCGTCGACGAAACCCGGCGCGTCGGCAATCGGCTCCAGGAAGCGCCGGTACGCATCGGCGCCGAATGCACTGTTGAAATCGCCGCAGACGATCGCATCGCGTGGTTGTCCGGTCGCGCTGAACGGCCCGTCGGCGGTTTCGGCGGGAGCGGGATGGTCCGCGTGCGCGCAGGCTTCGCGATGCCGGTCGCGTAGCGCGTCGACCTGCGCCAGCCGCTGGCGTGCCGAGTAATACTCCAGATGCGTGGTGACCACGCGCAACGGCCCGAACGGCGCCTGCAACGCGATATCGAGCGCGACGCGCGGCATCGACGGCGCGCCGGCGTCGGCGGGCCACGGCAGCGATTGGCGCAGCACGCGCCCGACCGGCAGCCGCGTCGCGATCACGTTGCCGAATTGCCGGCGCGGTGCGCCTGGCCGGACGGCGGGCAGGTCGGCGCCGATGGCGTCGACGATCGTATAGCCGGGCAGCAGCGCCGCGAGTTCGGCGAACTGGTCGGGGCCCGGCCGCCCGGGCAATGCGTCGAAGCCGCGCGTGACTTCCTGCAGGCACAGCACGTCGAAATCGCTCAACTGCCGGGCGGCGGCGATCGTGCGCGGGAGGTCGACGATGCCGTCCGCATCCCGACCCCATTGGATGTTCCAGTCGATCAATCGCATGATGGAGTCTCCTTGGCTTGGTGCTGCGAGCAGAACCCGTGCCGCCGGTGGGGCTGCGCCACGCATCGCGCGCGGCAGGTCGGCGCGCAGCGGGGCGCGCGGTTGTCAGCCGCTCGCGCGCCACGCAGCGCGGCATGCGCATCGGCTTCGACGCTTGCGCGACGAAAGCGCGCGACGGGAGCCTTCGTCGTCTACAATCTCGCCTTCTTCAACGTTTGTCAGGAAAAGCTGGTGTCCGAAGCCGTCCCCACTTCTGCGCGCAAATCGAAAAACGCGCCCGTCGCGCCCGGGCCCGCCCCGGTTCTCGAGATCGAATCGCTCGACATGGAAGCGCGCGGTGTCGGCCGCACGATGACCGAGGACGGTCAGCCGGGCAAGGTGATCTTCGTCGAAGGTGCGCTGCCGGGCGAACGCGTGACCTATTCGAGCTATCGCCGCAAGCCGAGCTACGAGCAGGCAACGGTTGTCGACATTCTGCGCCCGAGTGTGATGCGCACGCAGCCGAAGTGCACGTTCTTCGGCACCTGCGGCGGCTGCTCGATGCAGCATCTCGACATGCGCGCGCAGGTGGCGGTCAAGCAGCGCGTGCTCGAAGACAACCTGTGGCACCTGGCGAAGCTGCGCGCGGAAACGATGTTCGCACCGATCCACGGTCCGTCGTGGGGCTATCGCTACCGCGCGCGCCTGACCGTGCGCAACGTCGCGAAGAAGGGCGGCGTGCTCGTCGGGTTCCACGAGAAGAAGAGCAGCTACGTGGCCGACATGACGAGCTGCGAAGTGCTGCCGCCGCACGTGTCGGCGATGCTCGTGCCGCTGCGCCGGCTCGTCGAGGGGCTGTCGATTCGCGACCGGATGCCGCAAATCGAACTCGCGGTCGGCTCGACCGTCACGGCACTCGTGCTGCGCGTGCTGGAGCCGATCAACGCGGACGACGAAGCGCTGCTGCGCGCGTTCGCGGACGAGCACAACGTGCAGTTCTGGCTGCAGCCGAAGGGGCCGGACACGGTGACGCCGTTCTATCCGCTCGACGTGTCGCTCGACTATACGCTGCCGGAATTCGGCATCCGCATGCCGTTCAAGCCGACCGACTTCACGCAGGTCAATCACCAGATCAACCGCGTGCTGGTGGGCCGTGCGCTGCGTCTGCTCGCGCCGTCGCGCGACGATCGCGTGCTCGACCTGTTCTGCGGGATCGGCAACTTCACGCTGCCGCTCGCGCGGCTGTCGCGCGAAGTGATGGGTATCGAGGGCAGCGACACGCTGACCACGCGCGCGCTCGCGAACGCACGCGAGAACGGTGTCGACGGCCACACGACGTTCGCGTGCCGGAACCTGTTCGAGGTCACGGGCGACGATCTGCGCGCGCTCGGCGCATTCGACAAGTTCCTGATCGACCCGCCGCGCGAAGGCGCGCTCGCGGTGTCGAAGGCGCTGGCCGAGATCGCGCAGAGCGGTGAAGGCCCGCTGCCGAAGCGCATCGTCTACGTGTCGTGCAATCCGTCGACGCTCGCGCGCGACGCGGGCCTGCTCGTGCACGAGGCCGGCTACCGGCTGAAGGGCGCCGGGGTCGTGAACATGTTCCCGAATACGTCGCACGTCGAATCGATCGCGCTGTTCGAGCGCGACTGAGCCGGGCGGCGGACGTAAAAAAACCGGCCCTCGGGCCGGTTTTTCATGGTGCGTGCCGAACGTCAGTTGCGGTTGCCGCCGAAGATGCCGAGCAGCGCGAGCAGGTTCGTGAACACGTTGTACAGGTCGAGGTAGATCGCGAGCGTGGCCGAGATGTAGTTCGTCTCGCCGCCGTTCACGACGCGCTGGACGTCGAACAGCATGTAGGCCGAGAAGATCGCGATCGCGAGCACCGACACGGTGAGCATCAGCGCCGGCAGGTGCAGGAACATGTTCGCGACCGACGCGAGCAGGATCACGATCACGCCCATGAACAGCCACTTGCCGAGCCCCGAGAAGTCGCGCTTGCTGACGGTGGCGATCGTCGCCATCGTGGCGAAGATGATGCCGGTGCCGCCGAACGCGAGCATGATCAGCGACGGGCCGTTCGAGAAGCCGAGGATGAAGCTCAGCAGCCGCGACAGCATCAGGCCCATGAAGAACGTGAAGCCGAGCAGCACGAACACGCCGGCTGCGCTGTTCTTGGTCCGCTCGATCGCGAACATGAAGCCGAACGCGATCGCGAAGAACGCAAGCAGGCTCATCATCGGGCTGGTGGCCGCGAACAGCGAGAAGCCCGTCGCGACGCCGACCCAGGCGCCCAGCACGGTCGGCACCATCGACAGCGCGAGCAGCCAGTACGTGTTCCGCAGCACGCGGTTGCGAACCTCGGCGGTGCTGACGGAACCGCCGCGGCCGAAATTGTACGGATAGTCGTTCATGGTTTCTCCTAACATTGAACGCGTGGGCGTCCGGGGCCGGTTCGGCGCGCGCGATGTGCGGCGCAGCAAACCAGGGCAGCTATGGCTAAGATACGTTCCGTGCCGGGAGGTTTCAATGGCCCGGCGGAACAAAATACAGGGATTCCGAACCTTTCATTCGTGTAAGGGTTCAATCGCAATGATACACGGGATCGTGCTACAATAGCGGATTCATTTGAACCTGTAACTTCTTAATTTTTTGGAGTTTTTATGGCAATCGAGCGCACCCTGTCGATCATCAAGCCGGATGCGGTGGCAAAGAACGTGATCGGCCAGATCTACAGCCGTTTCGAAGGCGCCGGCCTGAAGATCGTCGCATCGCGCATGGCGCACCTGTCGCGTGCCGACGCAGAGAAGTTCTACGCGGTTCACGCAGCGCGTCCGTTCTTCAAGGACCTCGTCGATTTCATGATCTCGGGCCCGGTGATGATCCAGGTTCTGGAAGGTGAAGGCGCGATCCTGAAGAACCGCGACCTGATGGGCGCGACGGATCCGAAGAAGGCGGAAAAGGGCACGATCCGCGCCGACTTCGCCGACAGCATCGACGCGAACGCCGTGCACGGCTCGGACGCTGCGGAAACGGCAGCGGTCGAAATCGCGTTCTTCTTCCCGGAAATCAACGTTTACTCGCGTTAAGCCCTGGCTGACAGCAAGTAGGCAGGATTCAGCGCACGCGGCAAGGCAGCACATCATGACGAGCGAAACTTCCGTCAACCTTCTCGACTTCGACGCCGAGGGTCTTGTCGCGTACTGCGGCAGCCTGGGCGAGAAGCCGTTCCGCGCCAAGCAGTTGCAGCGCTGGATCCACCAGTACAACGCCGGCGATTTCGACGGCATGACCGATCTCGCGAAGTCCCTGAGAGAAAAGCTCAAGGGCCGCGCATCGATCGTGATGCCCGACATCGCCAGCGATCACGTTTCCACCGACGGCACGCGCAAGTGGCTGATCGACGTCGGAAACGGCAATGCGGTCGAAACCGTGTTCATCCCGGAAGAGACGCGCGGCACGCTGTGCGTGTCGTCGCAGGCCGGGTGCGCGGTGAACTGCCGCTTCTGTTCGACGGGCAAGCAGGGCTTCTCCCGCAACCTGTCGACAGCCGAAATCATCGGCCAGCTCCGGATGGCCGAATTTGCATTGCGAGCGTCGCTGGGCCGCGCGCCCGGCCCGAACGGCAAGGCCGAACGGGTCGTCACCAACGTGGTGATGATGGGCATGGGCGAGCCGCTGCTGAATTACAGCGCGGTCGTCCCCGCGATGCGGCTGATGCTCGACGACAACGCGTACGGCCTGTCGCGCCGTCGCGTCACGCTGTCCACGTCCGGCGTGGTGCCGATGATGGACCGCCTCGGCGCCGAGTTGCCGGTCGCGCTGGCCGTTTCGCTGCATGCGCCGAACGATGCGCTGCGCGACGAGCTGGTGCCGCTCAACAAGAAGTATCCGCTGCGCGAGCTGATGGCCGCGTGCCAGCGTTATCTGAAGGTCGCGCCGCGCGACTTCATCACGTTCGAATACTGCATGCTCGACGGCGTCAACGACACCGAAGCGCATGCGCGCGAACTGCTGGCCGTCACGCGTGACGTGCCGTGCAAGTTCAACCTGATCCCGTTCAATCCGTTTCCGGAATCGGGCCTCATCCGCTCGAAGCCGGAGCAGATCAAGCGCTTCGCGCAGGTCCTCATCGACGCGGGTGTCGTCACGACCGTGCGCAAGACGCGCGGCGACGACATCGACGCCGCGTGCGGGCAACTGGCCGGCGCGGTGAAGGATCGCACGCGCCTCGCGGAGCGAACGGGCGCAGCAGGAAAAATCATCGAAGTTCGGGCAGTTTGACGGGGGCACCTGGCCGGGGTGCCCGAACCCTTTGGCGGTGCAACACGCGAATAGCGATCGGTCGCGGCGCCTCGGCGCCGCGCATGGTATGAACCGTTGCGGGTGCCGGCCGGCAGGAGCCGGCGGCAGCCGCCAGTGAAGAAGAATCGACGCGAGGACAAGGATGAGTGAGCCGCAGCCGTCTAACGGCGCAGAGACGAATGCCGCGAAGTCGGCACCGGCCGGACTGGAATCGCTGGCGGCGGTCGGCAGCCGGCTGGCGCAGCTTCGGGAGACGAAGGGCTGGTCGGTCGACGACGTGTCGGCGCGACTCAAGGTCGCACCGCAAAAGCTCCGGGCGCTCGAGGCCGGCGACATCAGCCATTTGCCCGGCGTGACGTTCGCGCTCGGCGTCGTGCGCAGCTACGCGAAGATGCTCGGCGTCGATCCGGAGCCGTTCGCGCAGGCGCTGCGCCGCGAGCGCGGGGTACCGGAAGTCGACCTGTCGATGCCTGCGTCGTCGGGCACGGATCTGCCGCGCGGCCGCGTGTCGATTCCGCTGGGCGGCTCGTCGCGCCACCATCCGTGGCTGTGGGGAACGGGGATCGTCATCGTCGCGGTGGTCGCCGTACTGATGTGGCACACTGGCGGCGATTCGTCGAGCCTGCTCGCACGCTTCAAGGGCGGCGACGCCGAACATGCGTCGGCAGCGAGCGCGGCGACGGCATCGTCGTCTACCGAAGAAGCGGCGACGACCGGCGCGTCGGCGGTGGTTGCGAATGAGGTTCCGGCCCCGGCTGCTGCATCGGCTGGGCCGGCGCAGGCGATGGCGTCGGCCGTTCCGGCGCCTGCGGCCCCGGTCGCGATGGCGGCTGTGTCGCAGCCCGTGGCGGCAACGGCGGCGGCAAGCACCGCGGCGCCGGCCCAGCCGGCGAGCGTCGTGGTGGCGGCGGGCCAGTCGATGGTCGAACTGAAGGTCAAGCAGGATTGCTGGTTCAGCGTGCGCGACAAGAACGGCAAGGAGCTGTTCTCGGCGCTGGTGCGTGCCGGCGAAACGAAGCAGGTGGCCGGTGACGGGCCGTTCAAGGTCACGATCGGCAACAAGGCCGGCCTCGACGCGGTTGCGTTCGACGGAAAACCGGTCGATCCGGCAAAATATTCGGCAGCGCGGGGTAACGTGGCGCGGTTCACGTTGCCCTGACGTCAAGCGCCGTGGCGAAGGCCTGTCGCCGATATCGGCAGGCCGTGAGGGCACGGCGCTTTTTCAATTCATGCGCCGCGTCGCGGCGCATTCCGCGTAAATGGATCTATCGATGCAATCCGAAGCTCAATCCCCACGCAGCAGTCAGATTTGTTCAACCGAGCCGGTGTTCGGCGGGCATCAGCCGCGCCGCGTATCGCATGCGGTGGATGTCCGCTGGGGCGGGCAACTGGTGACGATCGGCGGCGACGCGCCGGTGCGCGTGCAGTCGATGACGAATACCGACACGGCCGACGCGATCGGCACGGCGATCCAGATCAAGGAACTCGCGAATGCGGGCTCCGAACTGGTGCGCATCACGGTCAACACGCCCGAAGCCGCGGCCGCCGTGCCGGCGATTCGCGAGCAGCTCGACCGGATGGGCGTGACCGTGCCGCTCGTCGGCGATTTCCACTACAACGGCCACCTGCTGCTGCGCGACTACCCGGGCTGCGCGGAGTCGCTGTCGAAGTACCGGATCAATCCCGGTAACGTCGGTCAGGGCGCGAAGCGCGACACGCAGTTCGCGCAGATGATCGAGGCGGCGGCGAAGTACGACAAGCCGGTGCGGATCGGCGTGAACTGGGGCAGCCTCGACCAGGATCTGCTCGCACGCATGATGGACGAGAACGGCGCGCGTGCGCAGCCGTGGGACGCGCAGAGCGTGATGTACGAGGCGCTGATCCAGTCGGCGATCGGCTCGGCCGAACGCGCGGTCGAGCTCGGCCTCGGCCGCGACCGCATCGTGCTGTCGTGCAAGGTCAGCGGCGTGCAGGACCTGATCGCCGTGTACCGCGAACTCGGCCGCCGCTGCGGCTTCGCGCTGCACCTCGGGCTGACCGAGGCCGGCATGGGCTCGAAGGGCATCGTCGCGTCGACGGCCGCGCTCGGCGTGCTGCTGCAGGAAGGGATCGGCGACACGATCCGCATCTCGCTGACGCCGGAACCGGGCGCGTCGCGCACGGGCGAGGTGATCGTCGGCCAGGAAATCCTGCAGACAATGGGCCTGCGCTCGTTCGCGCCGATGGTGATCGCGTGCCCGGGCTGCGGCCGCACGACGAGCACGCTGTTCCAGGAGCTCGCGATGCAGATCCAGACGTATCTGCGCGAGCAGATGCCCGCGTGGCGCAAGGAATATCCGGGCGTCGAGAAGATGAACGTCGCGGTGATGGGCTGCATCGTCAACGGCCCGGGCGAATCGAAGCACGCGAACATCGGCATCAGCCTGCCGGGTTCGGGCGAGAACCCGGCCGCGCCCGTCTTCATCGACGGCGAGAAGGTCAAGACGCTGCGCGGCGAGCGGATCGCCGAGGAATTCCAGCAGATCGTCAGCGACTACGTCGCACGCAATTACGGCCGCACCGAGGCCCTGAACTAATTCGTCCACACACACGAACGATGACTGAACAGAAACGCAAGATCGAGAAGCTCACCGGCGTCAAGGGCATGAACGACATCCTTCCGCAGGATGCCGGCCTGTGGGAGTTCTTCGAAGCTACCGTGAAATCGCTGCTGCGCGCGTACGGCTACCAGAACATCCGCACGCCGATCGTCGAACACACGCAGCTGTTCACGCGCGGCATCGGCGAAGTCACGGACATCGTCGAGAAGGAGATGTACAGCTTCACCGACGCGCTGAACGGCGAGAACCTGACGATGCGCCCGGAAAACACCGCGGCCGTCGTGCGTGCGTCGATCGAGCACAACATGCTGTACGACGGCCCGAAGCGCCTGTGGTACATCGGCCCGATGTTCCGTCACGAGCGTCCGCAGCGCGGCCGCTATCGCCAGTTCCACCAGGTCGGCGTCGAGGCGCTCGGCTTCGCGGGCCCGGATGCGGATGCCGAGATCATCATGATGTGCCAGCGCCTGTGGGACGACCTCGGCCTGACCGGCATCAAGCTCGAGATCAACTCGCTCGGCCTCGCCGAAGAGCGCGCCGCGCACCGCGTCGAACTGATCAAGTACCTCGAGCAGTTCGCCGACGTGCTCGACGAGGACGCGAAGCGCCGCCTGTATACGAACCCGCTGCGCGTGCTCGACACGAAGAATCCCGCGCTGCAGGACATCGCGCAGAACGCGCCGAAGCTGATCGACTTCCTCGGCGACGAATCGCGCGCGCACTTCGAAGGGCTGCAGCGCCTGCTGCTCGCGAACAACATTCCGTTCAAGATCAACCCGCGTCTCGTGCGCGGCCTCGATTACTACAACCTGACCGTGTTCGAGTGGGTGACCGACAAGCTCGGCGCGCAGGGCACGGTCGCGGCCGGCGGCCGCTACGATCCGTTGATCGAGCAGCTCGGCGGCAAGCCGACCGCCGCATGCGGTTGGGCGATGGGCATCGAGCGGATCCTCGAACTGCTGAAGGAAGAGGATCTGGCGCCCGAGCAGGAAGGCGTCGACGTCTACGTCGTGCACCAGGGCGACACGGCACGCGAACAGGCGTTCATCGCGGCCGAGCGCCTGCGCGACACGGGCCTCGACGTGATCTTCCACTGCAGCGCCGACGGCGCGCCGGCGAGCTTCAAGTCGCAGATGAAGCGGGCCGATGCGAGCGGCGCCGCGTTCGCGGTGATCTTCGGCGAAGAAGAGGTCGCGAACGGCACGGTGGGCGTGAAAGCGTTGCGCGGCGCGGGTGCGGAAGGGGAAAAGAACGTTCAGCAGACCGTACCGGTCGAAAGCTTGACCGAATTCCTAATCAATGCGATGGTTGCATCCGCCGAAGACGGCGACGACTGATCGCGCTGGCATCCGCTCGACAAGAAAAGCCTGAACAGGAAGAAGGAATCGCTCGCCGATGAGTTATCACGACGAACAAGAATCGATTGAAAGTCTCAAGGCGTGGTGGGCCCGCTGGGGCAACCTCACCACGTGGATCGTGCTCGCGGCGCTCGTCGTCGCGGCCGGTTTCAACGGCTGGAACTACTGGCAGCGCCGTCAGGCTGCCGAGGCGTCCGGGCTGTACGAGCAGGTCCAGAAGGCCGCCGCCGCGAACGACAAGGCGACGATGGCCCGCGCGGCCGCCGACATGGAAGACAAGTTCGGCAGCACGCCGTATGCGCAGATGACGGCGCTCGCGGCCGCGAAGACGCTGTATGCGGCCGGCGACGCGGCAGGCGCGAAGGCGCAGCTGCAATGGGCGGCCGATCACGCCAAGGACGAAGAGTACAAGCAGATCGCGAAGCTGCGTCTCGCGTCGCTGCTGCTCGACGAGAAGGCGTACGATGCGGGCCTCGCGCTGCTGTCGGGCACGCCGGTCGATGCATTCAAGGGCCTCGTGGCCGATCGTCGCGGCGATCTGCTGGCCGCGCAAGGCAAGACCGACGATGCGCGCGCGGCCTACAAGCTCGCGCTCGACGGCCTGTCGAAGGACGACCAGTCCGCGCGCCAGCTCGTGCAGTTCAAGCTGGACGCGCTCGGCGGCTGAATCCCGGTCCCCTCAACCTCTTAACTCTGCTTCGCTAACCGATGAATTTGCTGAAACGTTACGCTGTGCCCGTTGCCTGCGCGGCGGCTGTCCTCGCTTTGGCGGCTTGCTCGTCGTCGAAGGACGCGCGCCGCGTGCCGACGCCGCTCACCGAGTTCAAGCCCGTCATGGACGTGCAACAGGTCTGGAAGGCGAGCGTCGGCAAGGGCGGACGCTACCTGTTCTCGCCGGTGGCCGTGGGCGACGCCGTCTATGCGGCGGGCGAAAACGGTTCGGTCGAGAAGATCGACGCGAAGACGGGCCAGACGCTGTGGCGCTCGAAGGTCGGTTCGGACCTGTCGGCCGGGGTCGGCAGCGACGGCAACCTGACCGCGGTCGGTGCGTTGAAGGGCGGCGTGTTCGTGCTGGGCCCGGACGGCAAGCAGCTGTGGAAGACCAGCGTGCAGGGCGAGATCTTCTCGCCGCCGCTCGTCGGCAACGGCCTCGTGGTCGTCCGCACGATCGACGGCCAGGTGATCGCGTTCAACGCGCAGACGGGCGAGCAGAAGTGGAACTACCGCAACCGCGCGGTGCCGCTGAACCTGCGCGTGTCGGCCGGCATGACGTTCGCGGGCGACGCGGCCGTGCTCGCGGGCTTCCCGGGCGGCGGTCTGGTCGCGATCAATCTGCAGACGGGCGAGCCGTTCTGGCAGACCCCGGTGTCGTTCCCGAAGGGCGTGACCGAGGTCGAGCGCATCAACGACGTCAGCGGCCCGCCGACGCTCGTGGGCGCGGAAGCTTGCGCGGTGACGTTCCAGGGTCAGCTCGGCTGCTTCGATGCGAACTCGGGCCGTCCGCTGTGGGAAAAGCCGTTCTCGAGCCGCAGCGGCCTCGCGCAGGACGATTCGGTGGTCGCCGGCGGCGACGACTGGTCGGTCGTCACCGCGTACGACGCGGCCACGGGCAACCAGCTCTGGCGCAACGACAAGCTGAAGAGCCGTGACGTCGGCGTGCCGTACCTGCTCGGGCACGCGGTCGTGATGGGCGATTACAAGGGCTTCGTGCACTTCCTGTCGCGCGAGGACGGCAGCTTCATCGCGCGGATGAAGACCGACGGCAGCGCGATCACGGCGGCGCCGGTCCTCGCGGGCAATACGCTCGTCGTGCAGACGAAGGACGGCGGCCTGTACGGGTTCCGCCCGCGCTGACGCGCAGGAAACCGGTGCGGCCGTGGCGCGGCGGGCCGGTCCCGCGCGCCGCGGCCGCGCGACTTGAAGGCGGCCGGCGCTCCCGGCCGCTCGGTATTTGAAAGGCAGTTCGAGACGAAAGACGACGGCGCGCAACGCGCGCCGGGCGCGCGCATCCGGCGCGGCGCGAATTCGTGATATTTTCATTCAGCGCAGCCGCCCGCAGCAGCGGGCCTCCCGCTGCTGCGCATCACCGTAGAAAACACAGATGAAACCGGTCATTGCCCTCGTTGGGCGCCCCAATGTGGGGAAATCCACGCTGTTCAACCGGCTCACGCGCTCGCGCGATGCGCTGGTCGCCGACTTGCCCGGCCTGACGCGCGATCGCCATTACGGCGAAGGGCGCGTCGGCGCACGGCCTTACCTGGTCGTCGATACGGGCGGCTTCGAACCCGTCGCGAAGGACGGCATCCTGCACGAAATGGCGCGCCAGACGCGGCAGGCGGTCGAGGAAGCCGACGTCGTCGTGTTCATCGTCGACGGCCGCAACGGGCTCGCGCCGCAGGACAAGTCGATCGCCGACTACCTGCGCAAGACCGGCCGGCCGATCTTCCTCGTCGTCAACAAGGCCGAGGGGATGAAGTACACGGCGGTCGCGACGGACTTCTACGAGCTCGGCCTCGGCGATCCGCGCGCGATCTCCGCCGCGCACGGCGACGGCGTGACCGACATGATCAACGAGGCGCTGGAAGTCGCGTATGCGGGCCAGCCCGAGGAAGCGGACGAGGACGATCCGTCGCGCGGCATCAAGATCGCCATCGTCGGCCGGCCGAACGTCGGCAAGTCGACGCTCGTCAACGCGCTGATCGGCGAGGACCGCGTGATCGCGTTCGACATGCCGGGCACGACGCGCGATTCGATCTACGTCGACTTCGAGCGTAACGGCAAGAAATACACGCTGATCGACACGGCCGGCCTGCGACGCCGCGGCAAGGTGTTCGAGGCGATCGAGAAGTTCTCGGTCGTGAAGACGCTGCAGTCGATCTCCGACGCGAACGTCGTCATTCTTCTGCTGGATGCGCAGCAGGACATTTCCGACCAGGACGCGCACATCGCCGGCTTCGTCGTCGAGCAGGGCCGCGCGCTCGTGATCGGCGTCAACAAGTGGGACGGCCTTGACGACCACGCGCGCGACCGCGCGAAAGCGGATTTGACCCGCAAGCTGAAATTCCTCGACTTCGCGAAGTCGCACTACATTTCGGCCGCGAAGAAGACGGGCATCGGCGCGCTGATGCGCTCGGTCGACGACGCGTACGCGGCGGCGATGGCGAAACTGCCGACGCCGAAGCTCACGCGCGCGCTGATCGAGGCTGTCGAATTCCAGCAGCCGCGCCGTCGCGGCCCGGTGCGTCCGAAGCTGCGCTACGCGCACCAGGGCGGCCAGAATCCGCCGCTGATCGTGATCCACGGCAACGCGCTCGACGCGGTGACGGAAACGTACAAGCGTTACCTCGAAAACCGATTCCGCGAAACTTTCTCGCTGACCGGGACTCCATTGCGCATAGAGTTCCGTTCGTCGAACAACCCGTACGCGGACAAGGGCTGAAGCACGCCCCGCAAGGCATTGGCCGTATGGCCAGTGGCCGGGCGGGGCAGGCAAAATCAGCTATAGTGTAGCGATTGGCGCCGGATCTCTTTTTCTTCGTCGCCAATCCAGATCAACCTGCAAAAAAAGATGGAGTACGCCATGAGCAACAAAGGGCAATTGTTACAAGACCCGTTTTTGAACGCACTGCGCAAAGAGCACGTTCCCGTTTCGATCTACCTCGTCAACGGCATCAAGCTTCAAGGGAACATTGAATCGTTCGACCAGTACGTCGTGTTGCTCCGTAATACGGTGACCCAGATGGTTTACAAACACGCCATCTCGACGGTCGTGCCGGCGCGCCCGGTGAATTTCCACCCGGACGCGGAAGCCTCGTCCTAACCTATCGCAGCGGCCGGCATCCGGTCGCCGCGAGCGACCGATGCCAGCCGCCTTATCTTGACACCCGATAATTTGATCAACGCAGCGCTCGTCGGCATCGATTTCGGCAAGACCGATTTCGAAGCCAGTCTCGAAGAACTCAGTCTTCTCGCCTCCAGTGCGGGGGCCCGTCCCGCCGTCACCCTCACCGGGCGTCGCGCCAGTCCCGATGCCAAGATGTTCATCGGCAGCGGCAAAGCCGAAGAACTGCGGCTTGCCTGCGACGCGCACAACGTCGAAATCGTCATCTTCAACCACGCCCTCGCACCGGCCCAGCAACGCAATCTGGAGCAGGCGCTTAACCGGCGCGTGGTCGATCGCACGAGCCTCATCCTCGACATCTTCGCGCAGCGTGCCCGCAGCCACGAAGGCAAGCTGCAGGTCGAGCTCGCGCAGCTGCAATACCTGTCGACCCGGCTGATTCGCGCGTGGACCCACCTCGAGCGGCAAAAGGGCGGTATCGGCCTGCGCGGCCCCGGCGAAACCCAGCTCGAAACCGACCGCCGGCTGATCGGCGAACGCATCAAGATGCTGAAGTCGCGGCTCGACCGGCTGCGCCGCCAGCACAGCACGCAGCGCCGGCAGCGCGCGCGCAGCGGCACGATGTCGGTGTCGCTCGTCGGCTATACGAACGCGGGCAAGTCGACGCTGTTCAATGCGCTGACGAAAGCGCAGGCGTACGCGGCCGACCAGCTGTTCGCGACGCTCGATACGACGTCGCGGCGCGTGTACCTCGGCGACGAGGTCGGGCAGATCGTCGTGTCCGATACGGTCGGGTTCATCCGCGAGCTGCCTCACCAGCTCGTCGCGGCGTTCCGCGCGACCCTCGAGGAAACGATCCACGCGGATCTGCTGCTGCATGTGGTCGATGCGTCGAGCGCGGTCCGGCTCGAGCAGATCGAGCAGGTCAACGGCGTGTTGCACGAGATCGGTGCGGACACGATCCGGCAGGTCCTGGTGTTCAACAAGATCGACGCCGTGCCCGAGCTGGCGGCCCGCGGCGACGCGGTCGAGCGGGACGAGTATGGTAATATTTCGCGCGTCTTTTTGAGCGCACGCACCGGTCAGGGTCTCGATACGTTGCGTGCCGCCATCGCCGAAATCGCCTCCGCGGAACACCTTTCCAGCGCGACGTTACCCGACGCGCTCGATGGCACGTCCGCTGAACCACACGAAGACCACACGATTTCCGAACACGGGCGCTAACCGGTCCCGGCCGGTTCGCCGGCGTCCAATCTGGTGAACAAACTCTGGTGAACGAATACAACGAGCGGAGTACCTGGCGGCGGATGCGCGCCTTGCTGTCGATCAACGATCCCCGCTGGGGACGCGGCGAAGGCAATGGCAAGGACGGATCCCGTCCGCGCGCGAACGAATCGAAGCGTCCGCCAGGCGGAGACGGCGACGGTCCGCCCGATCTCGACGAGATGTGGCGCAACTTCAACCGGCGCCTGAGCGGCCTGTTCGGCGGCAAGGGCGGCAACGGCTTCCGTCCCGACAACGGCCGGGCCGCACGCGTCGGCGTCGGCATCGTGATCGGCGTGCTGGTCGCGGTCTATGCGGGCAGCGGGCTGTTCGTCGTGCAGGAAGGCCAGACGGGCGTCGTGCTGCAGCTCGGCAAGCTGTCCGGCACGGTCGGCCAGGGCGTGCACTGGCGCGCGCCGTATCCGTTCGCGTCGCACGAGATCGTCGATACGTCGCAGGTCCGCTCGATCGAGATCGGCCGCAACAACGTCGTGCGCCTCGCGAACGTGAAGGAAGCGGCGATGCTGACGCGCGATGCCGATATCGTCGACGTGCGCTTCATCGTCCAGTACCGGATCCGTTCCGCCACCGATTACCTGTTCCGCAGCGTCGATCCCGAGCGCAGCGTGTCGCAGGCCGCGCAGGCCGCGGTGCGCGCGATCGTCGGCACGCGCAGCGCGGCCGACATGCTGAACCAGGATCGCGACGCGCTGCGCGAGCAGCTTGCCACCGCGATCCAGCGCGATCTCGACCGCTACCAGTCGGGGCTCGAGGTGACGGCCGTCACGATGCAGAGCGTCGCGGCGCCCGAGCAGACCCAGGCCGCGTACGCCGAAGTCGCGAAGGCGCGTGACGAGCGCGAGGCCGCGAAGCGCGCCGCGCAGGCGTATGCGAGCGACCTGCTGCCGAAGGCGCAGGGCGACGCGGCGAAGCTCGTCGACGAGGCGAAGGCGTATGCCGATCGCGTGGTCACCGAAGCCGAAGGCGACGCGGACCGCTTCAAGCAGGTCTACGCGCAGTACTCGAAGGCGCCCGCGGTCATCCGCGAGCGGATGTATCTCGAGACGATGCAGGAAATCTATTCGAACGCGACGAAGGTGTTCGTCGGCAACAAGGGCGGCAACAGCGTCGTCTATCTGCCGCTCGACAAGCTCGTCGAGCAGGGGCGGCAAAACGCCGCGGCGTCGACCGGCGCGTCCGCACCCGATGCGGCGTCGGCACCGGCGGCCACGGCGCCGGCGGCAGCCGCTGCCGCGCCGGCGAGCGCCGCACCGGCCGCCACCGCGTCGGGTGTCGACGTGCTGCGATCGCGCGAAGCGTTTCGCAGCCGTTCGCGTGAAGACGATACGAAGTAACGGGGAACGCAGAACATGAACCGAATCATTGCGCTCGTCGTCGCAATCGTGATCGTTGCCTTCGCGGCGTCGTCGACGGTCCTCACCGTCGATCCGCGCCACGCGGCCGTGCTGTCGGGCCGCGACGGCACGCAGCCGGAGCTCGCGGGGCCCGGCGTCCACTTCAAGCTGCCGCCGCCGCTGCAGACGGCCACGCTGATCGACACGCGCCTGCAGTCGCTCGAGTCGTCCGATCCGCTGCAACTGGCAACCGAAGACAAGCACGACCTGCTCGTCGCGTATGCGGTGAAGTACCGGATCAGCGATCCGATGAAATATTTCACCGCGACGGGCGGCGACCCGGCGGCGGCGGCCGACCGGCTGTCGGGCGCGCTGAAGGGTGCGCTCGGCGATGCATTCGCCAAGCGCGCGCTCGACGATGCCCTCGGCGGTCAGCGCGCGATCGCCGATGCGGCGCGCGATGCGGCGAAGGCGCAAGCGTCCGGTTTCGGAGTCGACGTGGTCGACGTCCAGCTGACGCGTGTCGACCTGCCAGCCGCGCAGACGGATGCCGTCTATCAACGGATGATCGGCGCGTTGCGCGATCAGGCGGCGCAAGTGCGTGCGCAAGGCGCGGCCGACGTCGAGCAGATCAAGGCCGACGCCGAACGCGAGCAGCAGGCCGTGCTCGCGAACGCGTACAAGTCCGCGCAGACGATCAAGGGCGAGGGCGACGCGAAGGCCGCGACGATCGCCGCCGATGCGTTCGGCCGCGATCCGCAGTTCTATCAGTTCTACGCGAGCCTGCAGGCCTACCGGAATACGTTCAAGCGCAACGACATCATCGTCGTCGATCCCGACAGCGAGTTCTTCCGCTTCATGCGCAGCCCGACGGGCGGTGCCGCACCGGCGGCGCCTGCTCCCCGCAAACATTGACCTTGGGGCGCCGCGTCGAGCGGCGCCGTCGCTCGCATGGACCTGGCTGGCTCGTTGTTGCTCGCAGTAGCGCTGATGCTGATCATCGAGGGGGCGTTCCCCTTCGTGTTTCCCGTCGCCTGGCGCGACACGTTTCGTAGAATAGCCGAGCGGCCGCCGCATCATATCCGGATCGGCGGGCTGATCGTGATGGTGCTCGGACTCGTGCTGCTGTTGCTCGCGACCTGACCGGCGCCCCGATCCGGACGGCGCATCCGCCGTTCGTCCCGCCCGATTTCGAAGTTCCGATTCAACTCGCGGCGCGCGTGTCGCGCGCCGTTTCCCGTCGTAGGACCGTACCGATGTCGACCTGGTTACTTCCCGAGAATATCGCCGACGTGCTGCCGTCGGAAGCGCGCAAGATCGAGGAGCTGCGCCGCAGGCTGCTCGACCGCTTCCGTTCGTACGGCTACGAAATGGTGATGCCGCCGCTGCTCGAGTATCTCGAATCGCTGCTGACGAGCGGCGGCGCCGATCTGCGCCTGCGCACCTTCAAGCTGGTCGATCAGCTGTCGGGCCGTACGCTCGGCCTGCGCGCGGACATCACGCCGCAGGTCGCACGGATCGACGCGCATTTGCTGAACCGTCAGGGCGTGACGCGCCTCTGCTACGCGGGCCACGTGATGCATACGCGTCCGCGCGGCCTGCACGCGACGCGCGAGCAGATCCAGATCGGCGCAGAAATCTACGGCCACGCCGGGCTCGAGGCCGATCTCGAGATCCAGCAACTGATGCTCGACGCGCTGCATCTCGCGGGCCTGTCGCGCATCCGTCTCGACCTCGGCCACGCGGGCGTGCTCGCGGCGCTGCTGGCGCGCGACGCGCAGGCCGCCGAGCGCGGCGAGTCGCTGTACGACGCGCTGTCGGGCAAGGACGTGCCGCTGCTGAACGAACTCACCGACGATCTCGGCGCCGATACGCGTGCCGCGCTGCGCGCGCTGCCGAACCTGTACGGCGACGCGAGCGTGCTCGCCGAGGCGCGCGCGCGCCTGCCGGTGCTGCCCGAAATCACGCGGGCGCTCGATGATCTCGCGCAGCTTGCGGCGCAGGCGAAGGGCGTCGAAGTCGCGATCGATCTCGCGGACCTGCGCGGCTACGCGTATCACAGCGGCGCGATGTTCAGCGCATACATCGACGGCGTGCCGAACGCGATCGCGCGCGGCGGCCGTTACGACCACGTGGGGCAGGCCTATGGCCGCGCCCGTCCGGCCACGGGCTTCTCGCTCGACCTGCGCGAGCTCGCGCGGATTTCGCCGGTCGAGGCGCGCG
This sequence comes from Burkholderia sp. BCC0044, assembly GCF_902832955.1. Classification (NCBI taxonomy): domain Bacteria; kingdom Pseudomonadati; phylum Pseudomonadota; class Betaproteobacteria; order Burkholderiales; family Burkholderiaceae; genus Burkholderia; species Burkholderia sp. BCC0044. The sequence continues at coordinate 463,402 of NZ_CADFDO010000001.1, forward strand.
GCACCGCGATTCTCGCGCCGTGGGCGCAGGACGACGCGCTGGGCGCGGCGGTCGCGGCGCTGCGCGATGCGGGCGAGGTCGTGATCCAGGCGCTGCCGGGCCACGACCACGTGCTCGACGAATTCGCATGCGATCGTTCGCTCGTCGAGCGCAACGGCGCATGGGTGGTCGAACCCCGATAAAGCGGTGTTCGCGGGCCGTGCTTCGGCGTGCATATCGTTGAAGCGAAACGGAAAAATTCGGAATCGCCCGCGAACATAGGTAGAATACGTTTTTAACCAGCTAACGAATCAACATGTCTGCCAGCGCAGTGAACGTGACTCCCGGGCGCAATGTCGTCGTCGTGGGAACGCAATGGGGTGATGAAGGCAAGGGCAAGATCGTCGACTGGCTGACGGACCACGCTCAGGGCGTCGTGCGTTTCCAGGGCGGTCACAACGCCGGCCACACCCTCATCATCGGCGGCAAGAAAACGATCTTGCGCCTCATTCCGTCGGGCATCATGCGTGAAGGCGTCGCCTGCTACATCGGCAACGGCGTCGTTCTGTCCCCCGAAGCACTGTTCAAGGAAATCGGCGAGCTCGAAGAAGCCGGCGTGAACGTGCGCGACCGCCTGTTCATCTCCGAAGCCACGACGCTGATCCTGCCGTACCACATCGCGATCGACCAGGCGCGCGAAGCGCGCAAGGGCGCGGGCAAGATCGGTACGACCGGCCGCGGCATCGGCCCCGCGTACGAAGACAAGGTCGGCCGCCGCGCGCTGCGCGTGCAGGATCTGTTCGACGCGAAGACCTTCGCCGATCGCCTGCGCGAAAATCTCGATTTCCACAATTTCGTGCTGACCCAGTATCTGGGCGGTGCGGCCGTCGATTTCCAGGCCACGCTCGACACGATGCTCGGCTATGCCGACCGCCTGAAGCCGATGGTGGCCGACGTGTCGCGCCGCCTGTACGACGCGAACAACGCGGGCCAGAACCTGTTGTTCGAAGGCGCGCAAGGCACGCTGCTCGACATCGACCACGGCACCTATCCGTTCGTCACGTCGAGCAACTGCGTCGCCGGTGCGGCGTCGGCCGGCGCGGGCGTCGGTCCGCAGAAGCTCAACTACATCCTCGGCATCACGAAGGCGTATTGCACGCGCGTCGGCTCGGGCCCGTTCCCGAGCGAGCTGTACGATGCGGACAACCCGCAGCGTCAGGACCAGATCGGCGTCACGCTCGCGAACGTCGGCAAGGAATTCGGTTCGGTCACCGGCCGTCCGCGCCGCACCGGCTGGCTCGATGCGGCCGCGCTGCGCCGCTCGATCCAGATCAATGGCGTGTCGGGCCTGTGCATGACGAAGCTCGACGTGCTCGACGGCCTCGACGAAGTCAAGCTGTGCGTCGGTTACCACGTCGACGGCAAGGACGTGGACATCCTGCCGCGCGGCGCGGTCGATGTCGCGCGTTGCGAACCGGTGTACGAGACGTTCCCCGGCTGGAAGGAAAGCACCGTCGGGATCAATACGTGGGACGCGCTGCCGGCGAATGCGCGGGCCTACCTCGCCCGCGTCCAGGAAGTGGCTGGCGTGCCGGTCGACATGGTGTCGACGGGCCCGGACCGCGACGAAACGATCCTGCTCCGCCATCCGTTCAAGGTGTAATTCCCAGATGACGCAGCAAATCACGATGACGGCGGCAGACTTGATGACCGATCCGCGCAACGACGACAAGAACCTGTGGGTAGGCTGGGACGAGTATCACCGTCTGATCGAGCTGCTCGCGCTCCAGGTGCATGCGTCGGGCTGGAAGTTCGACCAGATCCTGTGCCTCGCGCGCGGCGGCCTGCGCGTCGGCGATCAGTTGTCGCGCATCTACGACGTGCCGCTCGCGATCCTTGCGACGAGTTCGTACCGGGAAGCGGCCGGCACCGAGCAGGGCGAGCTCGACATCGCGCAGTACATCACGATGACGCGCGGCCATCTCGCGGGCAACGTGCTGCTGGTCGACGACCTCGTCGATTCGGGCGTCACGCTCGCGCGCGTGCAGGAGCACCTGAAGGAGCGCTATCCGGCGGTCACGGCCGTGCGCTCGGCCGTGCTCTGGTACAAGGGTTGCTCGAAGGTCAAACCCGACTATCACACGCAGTTCCTGCCGACGAATCCGTGGATTCATCAGCCGTTCGAGGAGTGGGACACGGTGCGTCCGCACAACCTCGAGGCGTGGATCAAGCGCGGTCGCGCGCAGCGCGACGGTTCGGGCGCGTAAGCGGCCGGCCGATCGAAGGAAAGCCTTGCACGGCGCCGCTTGCGGCGCCGTTTTTCGTTGGTGCGCGCGTTGCGCCACGCGGCGTGCCGCGCACCCGATAGGCAGACGGCGCGGCCCCGGCTATGATGGCAGCCCTGCCACAGGTCGCGTCGGATTGCATGCGCCGCGTGGATCACGTGGTTCCACGGCAACACGGCAGGGCGGCGTTTCACGGGGGCGCGAGTAGAATAGCGCTCGTTTTGTCCGACCCGGACCCGATTATTACGCTTCATATGAACGACACGACTCACGCGACCGACGCCGCCCACGCGCCGCATTCGACGCAACAACACTCGATGCGGGCGCTCGCGATAGCAGCCATCGGCGTCGTGTTCGGCGACATCGGCACCAGCCCGCTGTATTCGCTCAAGGAGGCGTTCAGCCCCGCGCACGGCATCCCGCTGACCGAAGGGTCGATTCTCGGCGTGATCTCGCTGCTGTTCTGGGCCATCGTGCTGGTGGTCGGCGTCAAATACCTGCTGTTCGTGATGCGGGCGGACAACAACGGCGAAGGCGGCGTGCTCGCGCTGATGGCGCTGTCGCTGCGGCCGCTCGATTCCAGGACCCGGGTCGCGGGCGCGCTGATGGCGCTCGGGATATTCGGCGCGTGCATGTTCTACGGGGACGCGGTGATCACGCCGGCGATCTCGGTGATGTCGGCCGTCGAAGGTCTCGAGATCGCGACGCCGCATCTTTCTCACCTCGTGCTGCCGATCACGATCGTGATCCTGATCGCGCTGTTCTGGATCCAGCGGCACGGTACCGCGCTGGTCGGCAAGCTGTTCGGCCCGATCATGGTGCTGTGGTTCATCGTGATCGCGGCACTCGGCGTGTACCACATCGTGCGCGTGCCGGGCATCATCGCGGCGATCAATCCGTATTACGCGGCGTCGTTCATGGCCGACCACCTGCTGCAGGCCTACGTTGTGCTCGGCTCGGTCGTGCTGGTGCTGACCGGCGCGGAAGCGCTCTACGCGGACATGGGCCACTTCGGCGCAAAGCCGATCCGGTACGCCGCGTACGGGCTCGTGATGCCGTCGCTCGTGCTGAACTACTTCGGCCAGGGTGCGCTGCTGATCCAGAATCCGAAAGCGATCGAGAACCCGTTCTTCCTGCTGGCGCCCGAATGGGGGCTGCTGCCGCTCGTCGTGCTGTCGACGGTCGCGACCGTGATCGCGTCGCAGGCCGTGATCTCGGGCGCGTATTCGCTGACGTCGCAGGCGATCCAGCTCGGCTACGTGCCGCGCATGAAGGTGCTGCATACGTCGGAGCTCGCGATCGGCCAGATCTACGTGCCGGTCGTGAACTGGCTGCTGCTGGCCGTGATCCTCTGTATCGTCGTCGGCTTCAAGAGCTCGGACAACCTCGCGGCCGCGTACGGCATCGCGGTGACGGCGACGATGGTGATCACGACCGTGCTCGCGTGCGTCGTGATGGTGAAGGTGTGGAACTGGAACCGGCTGCTGGTCGGCGCGATCATCGCGGTGTTCCTCGCGATCGACCTCGGCTTTTTCGGCGCGAACCTGCTCAAGGTCGCGCAGGGCGGCTGGCTGCCGCTCGGCATCGGCGCGCTGTTGTTCTTCCTGCTGATGACCTGGTACAAGGGGCGTCACATCGTCAAGGAACGCACGGCGGCCGACGGTATCCCGCTCGAGCCGTTCCTGCAGGGGCTGCTCGCGCATCCGCCGCACCGCGTGTCGGGCACCGCGATCTACCTGACCGGCAACGACAAGCTTGTGCCCGTCAGCCTGCTGCACAACCTGAAGCACAACAAGGTGCTGCACGAGCGGACCATTTTCCTGACGTTCGTCACGCGCGACATTCCGTACGTGCGCGACGACAAGCGCCAGACGTCGCGCGATGCGGGCGGCGGGCTGTACATCGTCAAGGCCGAGTACGGCTTCAACGAGACGCCGGACGTGAAGGCCGTGCTCGAGGAATTCGGCCGCACGCACGACATGACGTTCGAGCTGATGGACACGTCGTTCTTCCTCGCGCGCGAAACGGTCGTGCCGACGCATCTGCCGGGCATGTCGATCTGGCGCGAGCGCGTGTTCGCGTGGATGCACCAGAACGCCGCGAAGCCGACCGATTTCTTCGCGATTCCGGCGAACCGCGTCGTCGAGCTCGGGACGAAGATCGAGATCTGACCGGGCGCAGCGGGGCCGCGCATGCGGCCCGTGCCGATCAGGCTGTGCGCTTCGCCGAAGCCATAAAAAAACCCGCCTTCCGGCGGGTTTTTTTGTGCGTCGACGCCTTCGCGTGCTCAGCGCTTGAGCTTCGCGAATGCCGCAGCCATCGCGCCGGCCGGTTCCGGCTCGCGCGAACGCTGCGGGCGGGCGGCGCCGCGCCCCGCGTTGCCGCGATCCTGGCCGCCGCGCGGGGCCGTGCCGGGCGCGGCCGCGTCGTCGTCGAGGCGCATCGTCAGCGCAATGCGCTGGCGCTTCACGTCGACGTCGATCACCTTCACCTTGACGACCTGGCCGGCCTTCACGACTTCGTGCGGATCCTTGATGAACTTCGTCGACATCGCGGACACGTGGACGAGGCCGTCCTGGTGCACGCCGATATCCACGAACGCGCCGAAGGCGGCGACGTTCGTCACGACGCCTTCGAGCGTCATGCCCGGCACGAGATCCGAGACCTTCTCGACGCCCTCGCGGAACGTGGCCGTCTTGAATTCGGGGCGCGGATCGCGGCCCGGCTTCTCCAGTTCGGCCAGGATGTCGCGTACGGTCGGCAGGCCGAAACGTTCGTCAACAAATTCCGTCGGGGACAGGCCCGACAGCGCTTCGCGGTTGCCGAGCACGTCGTCGATGCGCTTGTTGATCTTCGCGAGCATCCGTTCGACGACCGGATACGCTTCCGGGTGCACCGACGAGCGGTCGAGCGGATTCTCGCCGCCGTTGATGCGCAGGAAGCCGGCGGCCTGTTCGAAGGTCTTGTCGCCGAGGCGCGGCACCTTGCGCAGGTGCTCGCGCGACGGGAACGGGCCGTTCGCATCGCGGTAGTCGACGATGTTGCGCGCGAGCGTCGCGTTCAGGCCCGATACGCGGGCGAGCAGCGGGGCCGACGCGGTGTTCGCGTCGACGCCGACCGCGTTCACGCAATCCTCGACGACCGCGTCGAGCGAGCGGGCGAGTTCGCGCTGGTTCACGTCGTGCTGGTACTGGCCGACGCCGATCGCCTTCGGCTCGATTTTCACGAGCTCGGCGAGCGGGTCCTGCAGACGGCGCGCGATCGAGACCGCGCCGCGCAGCGACACGTCGAGATCCGGGAATTCCTTCGCGGCGAGCTCGGACGCCGAGTAGACCGACGCGCCGGCTTCCGACACGACGATCTTCTGCAGGCGCAGCTCCGGGTGTTTCGCGATCAGTTCGCTCGCGAGCTTGTCGGTTTCGCGCGACGCGGTGCCGTTGCCGATGCTGATCAGCTCGGCCTGCGTCTGCGCGGCGATGCGCGCGAGTTTCGCGATCGAGCCGTCCCAGTCGCGGCGCGGCTCGTGCGGGTAGATCGTGTCGGTCGCGAGCACCTTGCCGGTGCGGTCGACCACCGCGACCTTCACGCCCGTGCGCAGGCCGGGGTCGAGGCCGATCACGGCCTTCGGGCCGGCCGGCGCGGCCAGCAGCAGGTCGTTCAGGTTGCGCGCGAACACGCGGATCGCTTCGGTTTCGGCCGTTTCGCGCAGCTGCGTGAGCAGTTCGTTCTCGATATGCGGCTGCACCTTCACGCGCCAGCACCAGCGGCAGACGTCGGACAGCCATTTGTCGGCCGGACGGTTCTGGTTCGCGATGCCGAAATGGCGCGCGATCATCGCCTCGCCCGGATGCGGCACCTGCGCGTCGAGTTCCTCGCCGAGGCCGAGCTTGACCGTCAGCACGCCCGCGTTGCGGCCGCGGAACAGCGCGAGCGCGCGATGCGACGGCACGGTCTTGATCGTTTCCGCGTAGTCGTAATAGTCGCGGAATTTCTCGCCTTCCTCGTTTTCCTTGCCCTCGACGACGGCCGACGACACGACGCCCTGGCTGTGCAGGTAGTCGCGCAGCTTGCCGAGCAGCTCGGCCGTCTCGCCGAACTGTTCGGACAGGATGTCGCGCGCGCCGTCGAGCGCGGCCTTCACGTCGGCGACGCCCTTGTCGGCGTCGACGTACGCGGCGGCCTCGGCCTGCGGGTCGAGCAGCGGGTTCGCGAGCAACGCCTGCGCGAGCGGCTCGAGGCCGGCTTCGCGGGCGATCTGCGCGCGCGTGCGGCGCTTCGGCTTGTACGGCAGATAAAGGTCTTCGAGCACCTGTTTGCTGTCGGCCGCATCGATCGCGGCACGCAGTTCGTCGGTCAGCTTGCCCTGTTCGTCGATGCTCGACAGGATCGCGGCGCGGCGATCCTCGAGTTCGCGCAGGTACAGGAGGCGTTCCTCGAGGTTGCGCAGCTGCGTGTCGTCCAGGTTGCCGGTCACTTCCTTGCGGTACCGGGCAATGAACGGAACGGTCGAGCCTTCGTCGAGGAGTTGCACGGCCGCCGCGACCTGGCGCGGCTGGACGGACAGTTCGGTGGCGATGCGCTGTACGATCTTGAGTGCTACGGTTTCCGTCATGTCGTGGATGGTCTGTCTGCCTGCTGAAATCGCGGCGCGGGCCGGCAGCCCCGAAGCGGCGGGCTGCCCGGCGGGCCCGACGGGCCGGAGGCCGCGGGTGAATGAAGCGGGGCATTTTGCCATAAATGGCGGAGCGTCCAGCCGGGGGTGATAGAATTTGACACATGTCCCGCAGCTTTCCTACGACGTTGCCAACTTCCCGTATTTCTCTCGTCGCGCTCGGCGCAGCGCTCGCCGCGGCTTTGTCTGCCGGGCCTTCCGGTGCATTCGCGCAGGCCTCGGACGCCGCCGCGTCCGCGCCCGTTGCCGCTTCCGCCGCCCCGGATTTCGACGCCCGTCAAAAAGTGCTCAATCAACGCTCCGCGGAAAACGATTATCGTTATGCGGTGGCGGAGCACGATTGCTACAGCAAGTTCTTCGTCAATCACTGTCTCGGCAAGGCGCGCGACCAGATGCGCGAGGAGCGGGCGAGCATTCGCCAGGAGCAGCTCGCGCTCAACGACGAGCAGCGCGCGGTGCGAGCGCAGCAGCGCGACCAGCAGCAGGCGCTGAAGCAGGCCCAGAACGCGGCGGAAGCGCCGCAGCGGGCGGCCAACGACGCGGCGAACGCGGCTGCATTCCGCGACAAGCAGGAGCAGAATGCACTGAAGCAGGCGCAGCGCGGCGCGGAAGGGCCGCAACGCGCGGCGAGCAAGCAGGCATACGACCAGAAGCAGGCGGATTTCCAGCGCAAGCTCGATCAGGCGCACCAGCAGGCTGCGCAGAAAGCGCAGGAGCGGGCCGACAACGCCACGCGCTACGAGCAGAAGCAGAAGGAAGCCGCGCAGCACAAGGCCGATGTCGAGCGGCGTCAGCAGGAAGCGGCCGAGAAGGCCAAGCAGCAGCAACAGCAGGGGCAGTAACGTGTTGAATTGATCGGGATCAGTCTCGGGCGCGTCGGCACGCCGGTCGTCGCGCTGCTTCGATGAGGAGGCAAGTATGCAAAACCGTCACACGGAACAGCAGCAGGAATTGCACAACCGTTTGGCTGCATTGCAGGAGCAGCACCAGCAGCTCGCTCGGGAGATCGAGCTGAAGGAAGGGCACTCCGACATCGACGACATCACGCTGCACCGGCTGAAGAAGGAAAAGCTGGCGGCCAAGGACAAAATCATTTTGCTGCAATCGCAGCTCGAACCGGATAAGCGCGCCTGAGCGCGGCCTGGCAAGCGCCGGCGCCGCTTGGGCGCTGGACACAGGAACGCTTGCCTTGAATTCACCGCTTGAAGCCACCCCCGATGCCCGGCGTGACACGACGTCCGCCGGGCGTGCTCGTGCGCCCGAAGGCACCTTCGAGCTGAGCCGCAAGCGTGTCGACGAACTCGACACGATCTTTGGCGTTGGCGGGTTGCTGGCGCGCGCGCTCGACGGCTATCGGCCGCGTACGTCGCAGATCGAGATGGCCCGCGCGGTCGCGTCCGCGATGGAGGCGTCCGCGCGCCGGATGCCCGAGCCCGAGATCTTCGAAACCCGCAAGCGGCCGGCGCGCCGCCTGGGCGAGGCCGACAAGACGGCCGGCTCGGCCGCGGACGCCGCCGCTGCGGCAGCCGAATCCGACAGCGACACCGGCGACAACACGCTGATCGTCGAGGCCGGCACGGGTACCGGCAAGACCTACGCGTATCTGGTGCCCGCGATGCTGTGGGGCGGCAAGGTGATCGTGTCGACCGGCACGAAGCATCTGCAGGACCAGCTGTTCCAGCGCGACATCCCGACCGTGCGCAACGCGCTCGCGGTGCCGGTGTCGGTCGCGATGCTCAAGGGCCGGGCCAACTACCTGTGCCACTACTACCTGCAACGCACGGCCGACAACGGCCGGCTGCCGTCGCGGCAGGATACGGCCTATCTGCAGGAAATCGTCCGCTTCGCGAAGATCACGAAGAGCGGCGACAAGGCCGAACTCGCCAGCGTGCCGGAAAACGCGCCCGTATGGTCGATGGTCACGTCGACGCGCGACAACTGCCTCGGCCAGGAATGCCCGCACTACAAGGAATGCTTCGTGATGCAGGCGCGGCGCGAGGCCCAGCAGGCCGACATCGTCGTCGTCAACCATCACCTGTTCTTCGCGGACATCATGCTGCGCGACACGGGGATGGCCGAACTGCTGCCGAACGCGAACACGATCATCTTCGACGAAGCGCACCAGCTGCCGGAGACGGCGACGCTGTTCTTTGGCGAGACGCTGTCGACGACGCAGATCCTCGAGCTCGCGCGCGACACGGTCGCAGAAGGCCTGAGCCATGCGCGCGACGCGGTCGAGTGGGTGAAGCTCGGCGGCGATCTCGAGCGCGCGGCGCGCGATCTGCGCCTCGCGTTCGCGAACGATCAGATCGTGCGCATGTCGCTCGCGCAGCTCGGCGACGATCACCCGATGTTCGGTGCGCTCGACGCGCTCGACGCTGCGCTCGAAGCGCTCGCGTCGGCGCTCGCGAGCCAGGCCGAGCGCGCGGAATCGCTCGGCGCGTGCCTGCGGCGCGCGCGTGAGCTGCAGGACCTGCTGGCCGGCTGGGTCGCGCCCGGCGCGGCGGAAGCGGCCGCGAAAGCCGATGCGGCAGCCGCCGGCGACAAAGCCGCATCCGACGGCGATCCGAACGAGAAGGTGCGCTGGGTCGAGGTATTCGCGCATACCGTGCAGCTGCACGAGACGCCGCTGTCGGTCGCGCCGATTTTCGCGAAGCAGCGTGCGGGCGTGCCGCGTGCATGGGTGTTCACGTCGGCCACGTTGTCGGTGCGCGGCGATTTCACGCACTACGCGGCGCAGATGGGCCTCAGCTCGCGCCGTTCGATGACGCTCGCCAGCCCGTTCGATTACCAGTCGCAGGGGCTGCTGTACGTGCCGCGCAACCTGCCGCAGCCGTCGTCGCCGGCGTTTACCGATGCCGTGTTCGATGCCGCGCTGCCGGCGATCGAGGCATCCGGCGGCGGCGTGTTCATGCTGTGCACGACGCTGCGCGCGGTCGACCGGATCGCGTCGAAGCTGCGCGACGTGATCGAATCGCGCGGCTGGAACACGCCGCTGCTCGTGCAGGGCGACGCCAGCCGTACCGAGCTGCTCGACCGCTTCCGCGCGTACGGCAATGCGATCCTGGTCGGCAGCCAGAGTTTCTGGGAAGGCGTCGACGTGCGCGGCGATGCATTGTCGCTGGTCGTGATCGACAAGCTGCCGTTCGCGCCGCCGGACGATCCGGTGCTGGCCGCGCGGCTCGATGCGTTGACGAAGAAGGGGCTGAGCCCGTTCGCCGTGCACCAGTTGCCGCAGGCCGTGATCACGCTGAAGCAGGGCGCGGGCCGGCTGATTCGTGCGGAGACGGATCGCGGCGTGCTGATGATCTGCGACACGCGACTCGTCGACAAGCCGTACGGGCGCCGGATCTGGCAAAGCCTGCCGCCGTTCAAGCGCACGCGCGAGATCGCGGTCGTGCAGGATTTCTTCGACGAACGCCGCTCCGACAAGGGCGCGTGACTGCACACGCGGCGCTGGCCGCGTGAACGCCGCGGTGCCGCCGGAGTGCGGCGCCAATAAAAAACCCGGCTCGATGGCCGGGTTTTTTGCGTGCGCGACGGTATTACATCGCGCGGTGCGTCAGAACTGCCACCACGACTTCTTCGAGCCGGGGCGCGAATGGCCCGTCACGTACGGGCTGTCGGGGAACGTGCCCGCGAGCACGCGCTTGGTGTCCTCGGCGAGTTCCGGCTGGTTCAGCTTGCCGTACGACAGGATCATGATGTGCAGCGCATCCTCGATCGCCGGCGCGCCCTTGTAGTCCTTGATCGCGAGCTGCGCGCGGTTGATGGCCGCGACATACGCGCCGCGACGGTAGTAGTAGTCGGCCGCGTGCACTTCGTGCGACGCGAGCGCGTTGACGATGTAGCGCATCCGCGCGGCCGCATCGGGCGCGTACTTGCTCTTCGGGAAGCGGTCGACGACGACCTTGAACGCATCGTACGATTCGCGCAGCGCCTGCGGATCGCGCTCGCTCATGTCCTGGCCGGAGAAGCGCCCGAACAGGCCGAGATCGTCGTTGAAGTGGATCATCCCCTTCAGGTAGTACGCGTACGGGATGTCCGGATGATCGGGGTGGAGCTGGATGAAGCGATCGACGGCCTGGTCGGCGGCTGCCGCTTCGTTATCCTTCCAGTTGCAGTATGCAACGTTGATCTGCGCCTGCTGCGCGAAATGGCCGAACGGATCGCGGCCTTGCAGCGATTCGAAATATTTCGCGCACTTGCCCCAGTCGCCGCCGGACAGTGCGTCCTGGGCCTCTGAGTATAATTTGTTGTTCGACCAGGTAGCCGTCTCGTCCTGCTTCTGCGGCAAGCCGTGGCAGCCGGCGATGAGGGCCGCGGCCGCTACCGCCGCAGCCCGGGCGGCGACGGTTCTGGCCGTACGTTTGGTCGAATTCATCATGCTCGCATGTCCTAGCTTCAAGTCTCGGTGACCCAGTCTAAATGACCCGTTCAAGTTCGCAGAATGCCCAGCCGGGCACACCAAATCGCGAAGATTATAGCCCAAGCGATCGGCCCGCCGACGCTGCGTCGGGGGATTCCCTCGATGACGATCTGGCCGGCGACGCCGTGCAGCCGCCCGTGGTGCCGTCCGCGGCGCTCGACGACGCGCCGCGCATCGTCGAAGTGCCGCTGTCGCTTGCGGGCGAACGCCTCGACAAGGCGCTCGCCCAACTGTTCCCCGAATTCTCGCGCAGCCGCCTGCAGAGCTGGATCGAGGCGCAGCGCGTGCTGGTCGACGGCGCGCCGGCGAAGATCCGCCAGCCGGTGCCGCTCGGCGCGAAGATCGAGCTCGTGCCCGATCTGCTGCCCGAGCAGCTCGCGTTCACGCCGGAGCCCGTGCCGCTCGACGTGATCTACGAGGACGACGCGCTCGTCGTCATCAACAAGCCGGCCGGCCTCGTCGTCCATCCGGCCGCCGGCAACTGGAGCGGCACGATCCTCAACGGCCTGCTGCATCGCTACGGCGACGCGGCGGCCGGCCTGCCGCGCGCGGGGATCGTCCACCGGCTCGACAAGGAAACCTCCGGCCTGATGGTCGTGGCACGCACGCTGGCCGCGCAGACGGACCTCGTGCGCCAGCTGCAGGCCCGCACGGTGAAGCGCCGCTATTTCGCGCTCGTGTGGGGCACGATGCCCGAGGAGGGCACGATCGACGCGCCGATCGGCCGCGACCCGCGCGAGCGCACGCGCATGGCCGTCGTCACCGGTGCGTCCGGCAAGCCCGCGCGCACGCATTTCCGTACGGTTGACACATGCCTGTGGCAACGTCAGCCGGTTTCGGCGATTCAGTGCGATCTCGAGACCGGCCGCACGCACCAGATCCGCGTGCACTGCGCGCACGCCGGGCATCCGCTGCTCGGCGATCCGGTCTACGGGCGTGCGCGCGGCAAGCGTTCGGTCGCGCCGCTGCCCGACGGGTTCGCGCGACAGGCGCTGCATGCGTGGCGGCTCGGTCTCGTGCATCCGGTCACGGGCAAGGCGATGCAGTGGCGCTGCCCGCTGCCGGACGACATGAACGCCCTGATCGCGGCGCTCGGCTTCGGGCAGGGCGACGAGGAATTCGACGACGACGACGGTGTCTACGACGATGACGATTTCGGCGGCGAGTATCACGACGACGAGCCGTACCTGGACGACGAGGAGGAGTGAGTGCCGATGACGAACCTGGCGCCGTTGACGTGGCAGGACTGCGTGCGGCCCGACTGGCAGGTGTCGCCGCGCGTGCGTGCGCTGATCACGACGCGCGACGGCGGTGTGAGCGAAGGCCCGTACGGGCGCTGGCGGGACGGTGCCGCGCTGCCGGGCGGGATGAATCTCGGCCTGCATACCGGTGACGATCCCGACCATGTGGCCGTCAATCGCGCGCGCGTGCTCGCCCTCGCGGGCCAGTCGAGCGCCGCCTGGCTCGAGCAGGTTCACGGTGCGCGGATCGTGCGGGCGGACGAGGTGATCGCCGCGGCGCCCGCGGCCACGGCGCCGGTGCAGGCCGACGCGAGCGTCACGAACCAGCCGGGCACCGTCTGCGTGGTGATGGTGGCCGATTGCCTGCCCGTGCTGCTGTGCGATGCGCAGGGCCGCGCGGTCGGCGCCGCGCATGCGGGCTGGCGCGGGCTCGCGGCCGGCATCGTCGAGCAGACGGCCGCGCGCGTCGCGGCGCTCGCGGGCGGCGCGACGGACACGCTGCACGCGTATCTCGGGCCGGCGATCGGCCCGCAGGCGTTCGAGGTCGGCGCCGACGTGCGCGATGCGTTTCTCGACACGGCCCCTCAGTCGGAGCATGATGAAACCCGTCATGCGTTTGTCGCGATCGACGGCGCGCCCGGCAAGTTTCTCGCCGATCTCTACGCGCTCGCGCGCTTGAGGCTCGCGCGTGCGGGCGTGGCGCACGTGAGCGGCGGGACGGCATGCACGGTCGCCGAACGCGCGCGCTTTTACTCGTACCGGCGCGACCGCGTGACGGGCCGCATGGCCGCGGCAATCTGGCTGGCCGATTGATTGCATGTGCATGCGCGCCGATTTTGTTGCGTCGCGAAATCGGGTTATCTCGATATTGAGGCGGCAATGCGGCGGTGCATGCGCGACTGAATGAAAAATCCCGGAGTCAAGCCATACAAAATGTTTTATGTTTCGCCGGAACCCTTGTCCCGTCTGTTGTACGCGGATTATCTCCGTGCAGAAATGTTCAGTGGTTTGATCGTGCGCTTCACATGGGGAAAACGATAATGATAAAAATACCGCACTGCGGCAGAATCTGGAGACGCCTCTCCAGAGCATGACGGCCCGGCTCGCAGCCGGCACGCCGCGCGCGAGCAGGATTTCACGATTGACGCTCACGAATCACCGGTAAGGCAGGTAATGACAGCATCGAAAAATTCGTCGACGTCCGCACATGCGGGCACTTCCGCGGGCAACGCCGGTGTCGATCCGGCCGCCCAGCCGATGCAGCAGATGTTCGAGTCGTGGTTGAACGCGTGGCGCGGTTTTGCCGACCCGGCGCGCGCCGCGACGGTATCGGCCTCCGTCAATCCGTTCGCGACATTCCAGTTCCCGACGTCGTTTCCGTTCCAGCTGCCGTCGATGCCCGACCTGGGCGCGATGGCGTCGCCGTTCGCGGGGCTGAAGCTGCCGGTTGCGGCGATTCCGCCCGAACGGCTGCAGGCATTGCAGGCCGACTACGCGCGCGACTGCATGACGCTGATGCAGCAGGCGGCCGCCGCGAAGCTCGAATCGCCCGAGTTGAAGGACCGCCGCTTCAGCGGCGACGCGTGGAAGGCGTCGCCCGCACATGCGTTCGCGGCCGCCTGGTATCTGCTCAACGCGCGCTATCTGCAGGAGCTGGCCGACGCGCTTCAGACCGATCCGAAGACGCGCGAGCGCATCCGCTTCACGGTCCAGCAATGGACGGCCGCCGCCGCGCCGAGCAACTTCCTCGCACTCAATCCCGACGCACAGAAATCGATTCTCGAGACGCAGGGCGAAAGCCTGCGGCAGGGGATGATGAACCTGCTCGGCGACCTGCAGCGCGGCAAGATTTCGCAGACCGACGAATCGCAGTTCGTGGTCGGCAAGAACCTCGGGTGCACCGAAGGCGCGGTCGTGTACGAGAACGACCTGATCCAGCTGATCCAGTACACGCCGAAGACGGACAAGGTGTTCGAGCGGCCGCTGCTGATCGTCCCGCCGTGCATCAACAAGTTCTACATCCTCGACCTGCAACCCGAGAATTCGCTTGTCGCGCACGCGCTGTCGAACGGTCATCAGGTGTTCCTCGTGTCGTGGCGCAACGCGGATGCATCGGTCGCGCACAAGACGTGGGACGACTACATGAACGAGGGGCTGCTCGCGGCGATCGATGCGGTGCAGCAGGTCAGCGGCCGCGAGCAGATCAACACGCTCGGCTTCTGCGTCGGCGGCACGATGCTCGCGACCGCGCTCGCGGTGCTCGCCGCGCGCGGCGAACATCCGGCCGCGTCGATGACGTTGCTCACCGCGATGCTCGACTTCACCGATACGGGCATCCTCGACGTGTTCGTCGACGAGGCGCACGTGCAGATGCGCGAGCAGACCATCGGCGGCAAGAACGGTACGCAACCGGGGTTGATGCGCGGCGTCGAGTTCGCGAACACGTTCTCGTTCCTGCGGCCGAACGATCTCGTGTGGAACTACGTCGTCGACAACTACCTGAAGGGCCGCACGCCCGCGCCGTTCGACCTGCTGTACTGGAACAGCGATTCGACGAGCCTGCCGGGCCCGATGTACGCGTGGTACCTGCGCCATACCTATCTCGAAAACAAGCTGCGCGAACCGGGTGCGCTGACCGTGTGCGGCGAATCGGTCGACCTGTCGCTGATCGACGTGCCGACCTTCATCTACGGTTCGCGCGAGGATCACATCGTGCCGTGGCAGACGGCCTACGCATCGACGTCGATCCTGTCGGGCCCGCTGAAGTTCGTGCTCGGCGCGTCGGGGCACATCGCGGGCGTGATCAACCCGCCGGCGAAGAAGAAGCGCAGCTACTGGGTCAACGACGATCTGCCCGAATCCGCGGACGACTGGTTCGCCGCGGCGACCGAGCAGCCGGGAAGCTGGTGGACGACGTGGGTCGAATGGCTCGATGCGTACGGCGGCCGCAAGGTCGCGCCGCCGGCCCAGCCGGGGTCCGCGCAATTCCCGGTGATCGAGCCGGCGCCCGGCCGTTACGTGTTGCAGCGCGATTGACGAAAACCGGACAGCGGCGCACGCTGTCCGGTGCACCGCAGTTTTTTTAACAGGGCCGGTAACGATGCGCCGTGTCGTGCGGGCCTGGAGGAACGGGAAATGACGGATGTAGTGATCGTATCGGCCGCGCGGACCGCGGTCGGCAAATTCGGCGGCTCGCTCGCGAAGATCGCGGCGCCCGAACTGGGCGCGACGGTGATCCGCGCAGTGCTGGAGCGCGCGGGCGTGAAGCCCGAGCAGGTCAGCGAAGTGATCATGGGCCAGGTGCTGACGGCCGGCTCGGGGCAGAACCCGGCGCGGCAGTCGCTGATCAAGGCGGGGCTGCCGACGGCCGTGCCGGGCATGACGATCAACAAGGTGTGCGGCTCGGGCCTGAAGGCCGTGATGCTGGCGGCGAACGCGATCATCGCGGGCGACGCGGACATCGTGATCGCAGGCGGCCAGGAGAACATGAGCGCGTCGCCGCACGTGCTGCCGGGCTCGCGCGACGGGTTCCGGATGGGCGACGCGAAGCTGGTCGACACGATGATCGTCGACGGCCTGTGGGACGTGTACAACCAGTACCACATGGGCATCACGGCGGAGAACGTCGCGAAGGAATACGGGATCACGCGCGAAGAGCAGGACGCGTTCGCGGCGCTGTCGCAGAACAAGGCGGAAGCCGCGCAGAAGGCCGGCCGCTTCGACGACGAGATCGTGCCGGTGTCGATCCCGCAACGCAAGGGCGAGCCGCTGCAGTTCGCGACCGACGAGTTCGTGCGTCACGGCGTGACGGCGGAGTCGCTGGCCGGGCTGAAGCCGGCGTTCTCGAAGGAAGGCTCGGTGACGGCGGCGAACGCGTCGGGGCTGAACGACGGTGCGGCGGCGGTGCTGGTGATGTCGGCGCAGAAGGCGGCGGCCCTGGGGCTGACGCCGCTGGCGCGGATCAAGGCGTACGCGAACGCGGGCGTGGATCCGAGCGTGATGGGCATGGGCCCGGTGCCGGCGTCGCGCCGTGCGCTGGAGCGCGCGGGCTGGACGCCGGGCGACCTGGACCTGATGGAAATCAACGAAGCGTTCGCGGCGCAGGCGCTGGCGGTGCACAAGCAGATGGGCTGGGACACGTCGAAGGTGAACGTGAACGGCGGGGCGATCGCGATCGGGCATCCGATCGGCGCGTCGGGCTGCCGGATCCTGGTGACGCTGCTGCACGAGATGGTCAAGCGCGACGCGAAGCGCGGGCTGGCGTCGCTGTGCATCGGCGGCGGGATGGGCGTCGCGCTCGCGGTCGAGCGTCCGTAAGCGGCCCTCCGTAACCGGCCGTTCGCCATTGGCGAACCGAATCCGTGCGCCGGCCGATTGCGGCTTCGGCCGGCGTCACGTGAAGTCAGAGGGGGCGTTCGGCAGCTCTCGAAACCAAAAAATGGAGTGAGATTTATGTCTCAGCGAATTGCGTACGTAACGGGCGGGATGGGCGGCATCGGCACCAGCATCTGCCAGCGCCTGTCGAAAGACGGCTTCAAGGTGGTCGCAGGTTGTGGCCCGAACTCGCCGCGCCGGGTGAAATGGCTCGAGGACCAGAAGGCGCTCGGGTACGACTTCATCGCGTCGGAAGGCAACGTCGGCGACTGGGACTCGACCAAGGAAGCGTTCGACAAGGTCAAGGCCGAAGTCGGCGAGATCGACGTGCTGGTCAACAACGCGGGCATCACGCGCGACGTCGTGTTCCGCAAGATGACGCATGAAGACTGGACGGCGGTGATCGACACCAACCTGACGAGCCTGTTCAACGTGACGAAGCAGGTGATCGACGGAATGGTCGAACGCGGCTGGGGCCGCATCATCAACATTTCGTCGGTGAACGGCCAGAAGGGGCAATTCGGCCAGACGAACTACTCGACCGCGAAGGCCGGCATTCACGGCTTCACGATGTCGCTCGCGCAGGAAGTCGCGACGAAGGGCGTGACGGTCAACACCGTGTCGCCGGGCTACATCGGCACCGACATGGTGAAGGCGATCCGCCCCGACGTGCTCGAGAAGATCGTCGCGACGATCCCGGTGCGGCGTCTCGGCGGCCCCGAGGAAATCGGCTCGATCGTCGCGTGGCTCGCGTCGAACGATTCCGGCTTCGCGACGGGCGCCGACTTCTCGCTGAACGGCGGCCTGCACATGGGCTGAGCGTCCGGGCTGCGCCGGCCGGCTGGCCGCGCAGCCGGGCGTTTTCCGAAGGCCCCCGCCTCCCGGATTCGGGCGGCGGGGATTCGTCACTTGCGCTACGCTGCACTCAAAGGCGTTACATGACTACTACAAAGAAGACGGCCGAACGGCTCATCAAGAAGTACCCGAACCGCCGGCTCTACGATACCGAGACAAGCACGTACATTACGCTCACCGACGTGAAGCAGCTCGTGCTGGAGCAGGAGGATTTCAAGGTCGTCGATGCGAAATCCAATGAAGACCTGACGCGCAGCATCCTCCTGCAGATCATCCTCGAGGAGGAAAGCGGTGGCGTGCCGATGTTCTCGTCGTCGATGCTGTCGCAGATCATCCGTTTCTACGGTCATGCGATGCAGGGCATGATGGGCACGTATCTGGAAAAGAACATCCAGGCCTTCATCGACATCCAGAACAAGCTCGCGGATCAATCGAAGAACCTCTACGAAGGTAACGCGATGAATCCGGAAGTCTGGTCGCAGTTCATGAACATGCAGGCGCCGATGATGCAAGGGATGATGACGAGCTACATCGAGCAGTCGAAGAACATGTTCGTGCAGATGCAGGAACAGATGCAGAACCAGGCGAAGTCGATGTTCAGCACGTTCCCGTTCAAGCAGCCGGGCGCGCCGGAGCCCGAAAAGAAGTAAGCGTTTCGCGGCAGGCCGGCCGGGGCGGCGCGAGCCGCCGGGCGTCGGTGCCGCGAAGCGGGGCGGCCGGTCGCTGTCGTGCATTCGGGCACGACGATGCGCGGCTGCCGCCTGCCGAAAGAGATCGCCGACGGTCGTCCAGGATCGTCGGCATCGAATGCCCGTGCCCGGTATGCACGGGTATCGCCGTTGTCCCAGTCGATCGAGATCCAGTCCATACGAATGAAAGCCCGGGCGCGCCGCGCCGGGTGGTGCGCGTTTGCGCCCGCGCGGGCGCGCGCCTGTCGTACCATAAGCGGCGCCGCATGGCGATGCGTGGAAGCCGCTTGCGGCGAACCACGCAGCGGTTCCCGCGCATGGCGACAGGTGCGATGCCGCGTCGATGCGGGGCGGCCGAGAAAAACAAACCGACTGAGAGAAAGCATGCGAGGGATTCGAACGGCATCGACCGGCAGGCTGGCCGGTCTTGCTGCGATGTTCATGATGGGTGTCGGCCTGGCCGTGCCGGGCTTTGCGATGGATTGCGCGAAAGCCGTCCAGCCGATCGAGAAGCGCATTTGCGCGACCCCCGCGTTGCGCGCGGCCGATGCGCGGTTGAATGCGGCCTATGCGGGCGCGCTGAAGGCCGCGCCGGACGCTGCCATCCGCGACATGCTGGTGCGTAGCCAGCGCCGCTGGCTCGACGCGCGCAACAAACGGCTCGACACCGGTTACGAAGGCCATCGGCTGGCCGTCGACGAAGTGCGCAAGGCCCTCGATCGGCGCATCGCGGTGCTGGCCGACCGATCGGGTGAAGGGCTGATCGCACGTGCGCTGGCCGAGCGGCAGTGGCTCGCGAAATACAGCGGCGGCCCGCTGGCCGGCTTCGATGCAAACTGCGACTTCATCCCCGACGATGCGAGCGGCGCACACGTTTCTTATGCGTGTTTCGGCGCGATTCATGTACAGCATCACGCGCGGGTGTGCAGCCAGAGCGAGGACTGGGCGACCGGCGCGGTCTATCAGTACCGCCTGGTGAGCGCGGCCGACGGCGGGAGGGTGCATCCGGTGGCGTTCTGCGAAGCGCAAGGCACGCATGCCTGCGACAGCGGCAGCGCGCAGGCGGGATGGGTGCGTGCCGCGGCGTCCGGTGGCGAGAACCGTACGCCAGCGCCGGTGACGGGCCTGCCGCCACTCGACGCCGAGTTGTGGCCGCTCGGCGAGGACAGCGATGCCGCGTGGTTCGAGCGGTGTCTGAAGGCGCCGGTGTTTCCGGATGCGCGCTGACGCGTGGTGTTTGGTGTTCGAGCAAGGCCCGCGATGGCGGGCTTTCTTGTTGCGTCGGCAAGGAACGCACGGGCGGCCGGCGGCAAACGATCATCCGCTTCGACGCCGCGCAAGCACGCATGCATGCGCGAGATCATGCGAAATGATCGATTGCCTGCGGGCGGGTAGCCGGTTCGGACCGGCGTGACGCGTTTCGTCGTGACTCAGTGCGCCGGGCCGAAATCCTGGTCGTCGTCCGACGGCGGCAGGTCGAGCACGAGCTTGACCGCGCTGTAGTTGGCCTTGAGCGAGAACACGCGGCCAATCACGAGAAACGTCTGCCGGGAATTTTCGAGCTCGACGAAGTCGCCCGGTTGCGGGACATGCGCGCCCTGGTCGTATGAAAAGCTGGTGCTGGTCTGTTCACCGATGGCTTCTGCGGCGTGTTCGGTGAATTCGATCGTGAGGTGGGTAGTCATGCGAATCCCGTTGCGTGGATGGAAGAGGGCGATGGCTTCGATTTTCGCATAGCGGCGGCGTGCTTCCGCGGCGATTGTTGCGCGACCGCGGTGGCGGATCGTGCTCGCCTGCCGGTTCGCGCATATGCGATCGCAACGCGGGGCGAAGCTGGTGTTGACGACGAAGCCGTCCTCCATCAGCGAGAGGCCGGACAGGCCGGCGCCGATGCCGTAGGTCAGGCCTTCCTCGTCGCGGACGGTCGCCATCAAGCGGCCCGTGAAGCCGCTGCCCAGGACCGCGATGCCCGCACTCAGGAGCAGGTAGTCGCCGTCGCTGGCGCGCAGGTCGATGGCCTGCCCCGGCGCCACGCTGACGGTCGCCTTGTCCTTCATTGCGATGCGCTGCGTGTCGGGGCCGAAATGAAAGGGTCGCATCAA
The DNA here is from genome assembly GCF_902832955.1 of Burkholderia sp. BCC0044. Lineage (NCBI taxonomy): Bacteria > Pseudomonadati > Pseudomonadota > Betaproteobacteria > Burkholderiales > Burkholderiaceae > Burkholderia > Burkholderia sp. BCC0044. The sequence continues at coordinate 484,028 of NZ_CADFDO010000001.1, forward strand.
ACTCCGATTCGTGACCCGCCGATCATCATGCGGCGTGGTCGAGCGGGCGGCCCATGCCGTCGCCAACCGCTCATTTTGGCTCGCCGCCCCTAAATCGCTGTAAACTCACGCTTTTGCTGCCACGCCCCCACATTCCAGATGTCCCAATCCCCCAAAGTAGGGTTCGTATCCCTCGGCTGCCCGAAAGCGCTCGTCGATTCCGAACAAATCATCACGCAACTGCGCGCCGAAGGTTATGAAATCTCCGGCAGCTACGACGGCGCCGATCTCGTCGTCGTGAACACCTGCGGCTTCATCGACGAAGCCGTGCAGGAAAGCCTCGACGCGATCGGCGAAGCGCTGACCGAGAACGGCAAGGTGATCGTCACCGGCTGCCTCGGCGCGAAGTCGAGCGCGAGCGGCTCGAACCTGATCGAGGAGGTCCACCCGAAGGTGCTCGCCGTCACCGGCCCGCACGCGGTGGGCGAAGTGATGCAGGCCGTGCATTCGCACCTGCCGAAGCCGCACGACCCGTTCGTCGACCTCGTGCCCGCGGCGGGCATCAAGCTCACGCCGCGTCATTACGCGTACCTGAAGATCTCCGAAGGCTGCAACCACCGCTGCACGTTCTGCATCATCCCGTCGATGCGCGGCGATCTGGTATCGCGTCCGGTCGCCGAAGTGATGCTGGAAGCCGAGAACCTGTTCAAGTCGGGCGTGAAGGAGCTGCTCGTGATCTCGCAGGACACGAGCGCATACGGCGTCGACGTGAAGTACCGCACGGGCTTCTGGAACGGCAAGCCGATCAAGACGCGCATGACCGACCTGGTCGCCGCGCTCGGCGAACTCGCCGCGCAGTATGGCGCATGGGTGCGCCTGCACTACGTGTATCCGTATCCGAGCGTCGACGAAGTGATTCCGCTGATGGCCGAAGGCGCGTTCAAGGGTCACGTGCTGCCGTATCTCGACGTGCCGTTCCAGCATGCGCACCCGGAAGTGCTGAAGCGCATGAAGCGTCCGGCGAACGCCGAGAAGGTGCTCGAGCGCGTGCAGAAGTGGCGCGAGATCTGCCCGGACCTGACGATCCGCAGCACGTTCATCGCGGGCTTCCCCGGCGAGACGGAAGAACAGTTCGAAACGCTGCTCGACTTCATCCGCGAAGCGGAACTCGATCGCGTCGGCTGTTTCGCGTATTCGCCGGTCGAGGGCGCGACCGCGAACGACCTCGACGGCGCGCTGCCGGACGAGGTCCGCGAGGAACGTCGCGCGCGCTTCATGGAAGTGGCCGAGGAAGTATCGGCGAACCGCATGCAGCGCAAGGTCGGCAAGACGCTCAAGGTGCTGATCGACGAAGTGAGCGCGGAAGGCGGGATCGGCCGTACGGCAGCCGATGCGCCGGAGATCGACGGCGTCGTCTACGTCGAGCCGGCGGCGAAGGCATCGAAGCGCTACAAGGTCGGCGATTTCGTGTCCGTGAAGATCACGGGCGCCGACGGCCACGATCTGTGGGGCGAGGTGTAAGCGATGGCCGCCGCATTCCCGGAGATCCTCGCGCTCGGCGAGGCGATGATCGAATTCAACCAGTCGCAGCCGGGGCGTCCTGAATTCCTGCAGGGCTTCGGCGGCGATACGTCGAACTTCTGCATCGCGGCGGCGCGCCAGGGCGCATCGACGGGCTTCGTGTCGGCGATCGGCGACGATCCGTTCGGCCGCCTGCTGGCCGACATGTGGGCGTTGGAACGCGTCGACACGACGTACGTGCGGATCGACCGCTCCGCGCCGACCGGCGTGTATTTCGTCACGCATGGCGCCGACGGCCACCAGTTCGATTATCTGCGCGCGGGCTCGGCGGCGAGCCGCTACGCGACGGGCGACCTGCCGCTCGACGCGCTCGCGGCCGCGAAGGCCGTGCACCTGTCGGGCATCAGTCTTGCGATCAGCACGGCCGCGTGCGACGCGGCATTCGCGGCGATCGACCATGCACGCCGCCACGGCGCGAAGGTCAGCTTCGACACGAACCTGCGCCTGAAGCTGTGGCCGCTGGCGCGAGCCCGCGCGGTGATGCGCGAGGCGCTGCGGCAGACGGACATCTGCCTGCCGAGCTGGGACGACGTCACGGCGCTCACGGGCGCGAACGATCGCGACGCGATCGTCGACGCGATGCTCGAACACGGGCCGCAGGTCGTCGCGCTGAAGCTCGGCAAGGAAGGCGCGTATGTCGCGACGCCGAACGAGCGGCGCGTCGTGCCGGGCTTCGCGGTCGACGCCGTCGACGCGACCGGCGCGGGCGACTGCTTCGGCGGCGCGTTCGTCGCGCGGATCGTCGCAGGCGACGATCCGTTCGCGGCCGCGCGCTATGCAAACGCGGCGGCGGCACTGTCGACGACCGGTTACGGCGCGGTCGCGCCGATTCCGCACCGCGAGGCGGTGGAACGCCTGATGCGGGGCTGACTGACGCAAAACGCGCACGCCCGCACATTCACGGCGCAGGCTTGCGCGGTCACGCAGAAACCGGGTCTCGACCCGGCACGGTCCGCGATTGCCGGGCGAATCTGAAGCAAGGAGCAACACAAGGTGGGTCGATATTCGGAATGGCAACGGGCGCTCGTCGTCGCCGGTGCGCTGGCAGCAGGCATCGCGCTGCCGAAGGTGGTCGCCGCGCAGGCGGTCGTACCGGGCGTGCAGCAGGATGAACCGGCGCCGGCGCGGCCGCTGAAGCCGAATCCTGAGTTCGCCCGCCTGCCGCGCTACGAAGGCACGCTCGGCGATCGGCCGATCGTCGTGCATCTCGGCCCGAAGACGGACGAGGAGGGCGTGCACGGCGAATACCAGTTCGCCGACACGGGCGAGGTCGTGCTGCTCGCGGGCGACCGCGACGGCGATACGCTCGAGATCGAGGAGTCGAACGACGGCACGAACATCACCGGCGTGTGGATCGGCCGCTTCGACGCGACGGGCGACCTGAAGGCCGACCGGATGAACTCGGACGAATCGGATCCGCAGCCGGTCGTGCTGCATCTGGCGCCGGGCAAGCGCGCGGCGCTGCAGGTGCGCGACGGCCGCGTGCACGAAATCGAGACGGTGGGCGGCATCGTCAACCTGCGTACCGACGACTGAGCGCGTGCTGGCTCGGTGTGCGCGGCGCGCATTGTACCGGGCCAAGCGCGCCGATTTTGGCTACTCTAACGACATATTCCGCAACCGAACGGCCTCGTGCCCGGCCTCCCAGTCATGACTGCATCCACTCCCAAGCGCGCGCTGCAAACCCGCATCGTTCAACCCGACGACGTCATTCCGGAAGGCTTCCGTTCGTTCGTGCCGCCGGTCGCGCGCGCGTCGACGGTCGTGTTCCCCGATCTCGCGACGATGCGCGCGCTGGTCTGGCACGACGACAACCAGTGGCGCTACGGGCTGCACGCGACGCCGACGTCGCTCGCGCTCGCGCAGCGGCTCGCCGAGATCGAAGGCGGCACGCACGCGCTGCTGCAGCCGTCGGGCCTCGCGGCGATCATGAACGTCTACTTCGGGATCGTGAAAGCGGGCGACGACGTGCTGATTCCGCATAACGTGTACGGCCCGAACGCCGATCTCGGCAACTGGCTCGCGAAGGATTTCGGCATCACCGTGCGCTTTTACGATCCGATGGTCGGCGCCGGCATCGCCGAGCTGATCCAGCCGAACACGCGGCTGATCTGGATCGAGGCGCCGGGCTCGGTGACGATGGAAGTGCCCGACGTGCAGGCGATCACGGCGGCCGCGAAGGCGCGCGGCATCGTCACCGCGATCGACAACACCTTTTCGGCGGGGCTCGCGTTCAAGCCGTTCGCGCACGGCGTCGACATTTCGGTGCAGGCGCTGACCAAGTACCAGTCGGGCGGCAGCGACGTGCTGATGGGCGCGACGATCACCGCGAACGCGGAGTTGCACGCGCAACTGAAGCTCGCGCGGATGCGCTGCGGGATCGGCGTGTCGGTCGACGATTGCTCGCTCGTGCTGCGCAGCCTGCCGAGCATGCAGGTGCGCTTCGACGCGCACAGCAAGAGCGCGCTCGCGCTCGCGCAATGGCTGAAGGCGCGGCCGGAGATCGCGGCGGTGCTGCATCCGCAGATCGCCGACTGCCCGGGGCACGCGTCGTTCATGCGCGATTTCACGGGCGCGGGCGGGCTGTTCTCGGTGGTGTTCGACGAACGCTACAGCGCGGAGCAGGTCGACCGTTTCGTCGAGTCGCTCGAACTGTTCGCGATCGGCTGGAGCTGGGGCGGCGCGTGCAGCCTCGCGATGCCTTACGACGTCGCGTCGATGCGGCCGGACTGGCCGCATCGCGGCACGCTGGTGCGTTTCTACGTCGGTCTGGAAGACGAATCCGACTTGCGCGCGGACATTGAGCGCGCGATGCAGGCTACGCTCGGCTGATCGCAGGCCGGCAACGTCCGGCCCAAAAACGAAACGCCGGCGCGATGCTCTATCGCGCCGGCGTTTTCATTGACGGTGCCGCGGAATCAGAACAGTCGCAGCAGCCCGTCGAGGCCGACATGGTCGAATGCGACGGTGGCCGCATCGCGCACGACGGGCTTCGCGTGGAACGCGACCGACAGCCCGGCTTCGGCCATCATCTTCAGGTCGTTCGACCCGTCGCCCATCGCGATCGCGTGGCTCGGTTCGAGGCCGAGCGACGCGCAGGTCTCGCGCAGCAGGCGCGCCTTCACGTCGGCGTTGACGATCTCGCCGAGCACCTTGCCGGTGAGCTTGCCGTCGACGAGCTCGAGCGTGTTCGCATGCGCGTAGTCGAGGCCGAGGCGGTTTTTCAGCCGCTCGGTGAAGAACGTGAAGCCGCCCGACACGAGCAGCGTCTTCATGCCGGCGGCCTTCACGCCGGCCAGCATCGTCTCGGCGCCCGGCGACAGTTGCAGCCGTTCTTCGTACACGCGTTCGAGCGCGTGCGCGTCGAGCCCGGCCAGCAGCGCGACGCGGCGCGTGAGGCTTTCGTTGAAATCGCGGATCTCGCCGCGCATCGATGCTTCGGTGATCTCCGCGACCTGCGTTTTCAGCCCGCAGAAATCGGCGATCTCGTCGATGCATTCGATCGTGATCAGCGTCGAATCCATGTCCATCACCGCGAGCCCGAAATCGCCGAGCGTGAGGCCGGCCTCGACGAACCCGAAGTCGAGCGCATGCGTGCCGCAGTACGCGTCGATGTCGAGGCGCTGCGCCGGGCTCGCGTTTTCGACGCGCAGCGCGTGCTCGTCGGTCTGCACGATGCGGGTGCCGCGCGACAGCGCGAGTAGCGGTTTGTGATGGGCGTCCGACAGCGGCGCAAGACTCTGGATGACGAGATTGTGGGTCATGACGAGTGGTTGGGAGGCGAATGAATGACGTGCGCGGCCCATGGGCGGCCGCCTGCGAGCGCGGGCCCCGTGCGGCTGCGGGCCATTGCGTCGCGAACGCGCCATTGTAGCCGGTTGGCCGCGCGTGGCGGCCGGCGCCGGCGCGAAACCGTGCGCGGTGCGGCGGTGATTACCCGTCTGCGCGATCCCAGTACGGCGGATCGCCGAAATGCTCGGCCAGGAACGCGATGAACGCGAGCGTTTTCAGCGGCACGTGCGCGCGGCTCGGATAGACGGCCCAGATCGCGACGTCGTCCGCGAACGGGTAGTCGTCGAGCACGGTGACGAGCGCGCCGCTCGCGAGCAGCGGGCCGACGTCCCAGGTCGACTTGATCGCGATCCCGAAGCCGTCGACGAGCGCTTCGCGGATCGCCTCGCCGTTGCTCGCGACGAGCCGGCCGCCGACCCGCACCGTGAGCGGGCCCTGCGGCGTCGCGAACGACCAGTCGCGCTGGTCGCCGAGGATCACGCACTCGTGCTGCGTCAGGTCGGCCGGATGGCGCGGCGTGCCGTGTTCGGCGAGATAGGCGGGCGAGCAGCACAGCACGCGGCGGTTGGTGGCGAGCTTGCGGGCGACGAGCGTCGAATCCTTCAGCGCGCCGAGGCGGATCGCGACGTCGTAGCCGTCGTCGACCAGATCGACGATCTCGTCGGACAGCCGCAGATCGAGCGACACGGACGGGTAGCGCCGCAGGAACGCCGGAATCACCGGCGCGACGTGCTGGCGGCCGAACGACGACGACATCGACACCTTCAGCCGCCCGTACGGCTCGCTGCGGCCGCGGCCGACGGACGCGCGCGCCGCATCGGCGGCCGCCAGCAGCGCGTCGGCGCGCGCCATGAAGATTTCGCCGTCCTGCGTGAGGCTGATGCGGCGCGTGGTGCGATGCAGCAGCCGCGCGCCGAGCTGGCGTTCGAGCTGCGCGATGCGCGCGCTCGCGACCGCGGCCGACACGCCGAACTCGCGCCCGGCGGCGCTGACGTTCGCGAGCAGCGCCGCGCGCACGAACAGCGCGACGTCGAGCAGGTCGAGCGGCTTGTCGGGCGCCGAAATCGGATCGAACGTCATTATTCTGAAATTCCTGAAAATGTTTCAGGAAATATAGCGGTTTTCTCGAAGGATCGGGTTGCCTACGATGGCACGCATGGAGGTTGCGCCGCAGCCTGCCGGATTCCCTGAAAGGAGTATCGAGATGAAAGCCGTTGGATTGACCCGTTATCTGCCGATCGACGACCCGCAAGCGTTGCTCGACGTCGAGCTGCCGCAGCCCGTGCCGGGCCCGCGCGACCTGCTCGTGAAAGTCGAGGCGATTTCCGTGAACCCGGTGGACACCAAGGTGCGTGCGCCGAAGCCGCAGGTCGAGGAGACGCCGCGCGTGCTCGGCTGGGATGCGGCCGGCACGGTCGTCGCGGTCGGCGCCGACGTCACGCTGTTCCGGCCCGGCGACGAAGTGTTCTACGCGGGCAGCATCACGCGCCCCGGCGCGAACAGCGAATTCCACGCGGTCGACGAGCGGATCGCCGCGTTAAAGCCGCGCACGCTCGACTTCGCGGCGGCCGCCGCGCTGCCGCTGACCGCGCTGACCGCGTGGGAAGCGCTGTTCGACCGGTTGCGCGTGTCGCCGCAGGGGGCCGACGCCGGCAAGTCGGTGCTGATCATCGGCGGCGCGGGCGGCGTGGGCTCGATCGCGATCCAGCTCGCGAAGACGCTCGGCAAGCTGCACGTGATCGCGACCGCGTCGCGGCCGGCATCGGCCGAATGGGTGCGCACGCTGGGCGCGGATGCGGTGGTCGACCATTTCGGCGACCTGCCGGCGCAGTTGCGCGAGGCCGGCCATCCGAGCGTCGACTATGTGCTGATCTTCAACGATACCGACCATCATTTCCCGGCCGCCGCGGAAGTCATCCGGCCGCAGGGCGGCATCTGCACGATCGTCGAGAACGCGAAGCCGGTGCCGGTCGAGTTGCTGAAGGCAAAGAGCGCCGCGTTTCACTGGGAATTCATGTTCACGCGTGCGATGTTCGAGACGCCGGACATGATCGAGCAGCACAAGATCCTGAGCGAGGTCGCGCGGCTCGTCGACGCCGGCACGCTGCGCACGACGCTCGGCGAACAGCTCGGCACGATCAACGCCGAGAACGTGCGGCGCGCGCACCAAATGCTCGAGGGCGGGCGCGCGATCGGCAAGATCGTGCTGAGCGGTTTCTGAGCCGGCGGCGCGCGTCGATAAGGTTGCGGCGCCGCGAACGCAAGCGGGGTAACACCCGATGCGTTTGCGGCGCATTGCGCCCCGCTTGGCGGTAGACTGGCAACGCATCATGCATCGAAAACCGCGCGGCACGTGCGTGCCGTCGCATGACAAGGAGGTCAGCATGAGCCAACGCAGCTTGTCGGTCGCCGCATCGTGGTCGGTCGTGTTCGCGGCGGCGTGCGTCAGCGCGAGCGTATTCGCGGCGCCGCCGGTCAAGGGCAGCCTGAAGGGCGGCGGTACGGGACAGCTCGAATACACCGTCAAGGTCGACTCGAAGACCTTCGGCAATACGCAGGAGACCCGCAAGATCCGCTCGGGCGAGACGGACGATTTCAACTGGAAGTCGGTGCCGCCGAGCGGCGCGGTCGCGATGCAGGACGGCTGCCCGAACGCCGAGAACCTGCCGCGCGACGCGAATGGTGCGATGGTGCGGCAGACCCAGGTGCGGCTCGCGCCATCGGTCGACGCGAAGGGCGTCGCCAACGTGCAGCTGAGCTTCCAGGCAGCCGCGCCGAAAGGCACGCGCAGCGTGACGGCCGGCGGCAAGTCGCTGCAGTGTCCGGACGTCGTGTCGGTGAGCCAGGTGAAGTGGGTGTCGCTTCCGACCAACGGCGGCTCGAAGGCCGTGACGATGAGCGACGGCACCAAGGTGACGGTGTCGATCAAGCATTGAGCGGCGCGCGCGGGCCGGCGTTTCGTTCGGTGCGCGCGCAACCGGTTCGATCGGCGCAACGAGCAGGGCGGCACGCGAGCGGGTGGTGCCGTGCCGCCGTTGCCGTGCGTTCCGTTGCCTGCTTCGCGGTACGGGGCCGCGGCCGTGCAACGGCGCTGCGTGACGTCATGCGGATGTCACGTCATGCTCGCCCGCATCCTTTCCTTCCGGTCGTCACATCCCGATGAAATTTCGCCTGCGCGCGCCGCGGCTGCTGTCGCCGCCGCGCGTCAGTGCGCGCGTTCTTCGAGCCGCGCCGCGAGAAAGCGGTGATCGGCCGAGAACAGCCGGCGATACGTCATCAGCACCGCGCCGACGGTGCCGAGCGCGGACGCCGCCGCGATCAGGAACATGATCACGATCTGGTAGCGCACGGCCTGCAGCGGCGACTGGCCGGCCAGCACCTGGCCCGTCATCATCCCCGGCAGGCTCACGACGCCGACCACCGCCATCTGGTTCAGCGTCGGCAGCATGCCCGCGCGCACGGCCTGGCGCGCGGCGTCCTGCGCGGCTTCCCAGCGCGTCGCGCCGAGCGCGAGCGCGGTTTCGACGCGATCGCGGCGCGCCGTGAGTTCTTCCATCATCCGCTCGACGCCGAGCGACACGCCCGTCAGCGTGTTGCCGAGAATCATCCCGAGGATCGGGATCGCATATTGCGGCGCGAACCACGGATGGATGCGGATCACGACGAACAGCCCGACCGCCGCGACGAACCAGCTGCTGAACCAGATCGACGCGATGCTGTCGATGCGCTGGCCGCGGTACGTCCGCTTGCCGCGCCCCGCGCCGGCGAAACCGGCGATCAGCGTCATCAGCGCGGTGAGCGGCAGCACGACGTACCAGTGCGGATGGCCGAACACCCAGCCGAGCACGTAGCCGATCGCGAGCAACTGCACGACGGTGCGCACCGCCGCGAGCGCGAGCTTGCGGCCGAGGCCGAGCGACAGCGCCGCGGAGATCGCGCCGTTGACGGCGACGAGCGCGGCCGCGATGCCGACGTCGACGAGGCTCAGGTCCTGCAGGGCCGGGCTCATTGCGCCGCCTCCGCCGGGTTGGCCGCGTGCAGCACGCCGGCCTGCATCACGAGCCGCATCGTGCCGATCCGCGCGGCCTGGGCCGGATCGTGCGAGATCCACATGTAGGCGCGGGCATCGGGCGCCGCGTCGAACCACGCGCCGACGAGCGCTTCGATCGCGCGCGCCGATTCGGGATCGAGCGCGGAGGTCGGCTCGTCGAGCAGCAGCACGTCGGGATCGAGTTGCAGCACGCGCAGCAGCGCGGTGATCTGCGCTTCGCCGCCGGACAGGTCGCTCGCGCGCTTGTCGAGAAAATCGGCGCCGCGGCCGGCCTGCGCGGCGAGCGCTTCGGCGCGCGCGCGATCGAACGCGACGTCGCGATAGATCGCGAGCGAGTACGGGTAGCGCAATTGCGATTCGACGGTGCCGTCCATTTGCGCGGGGCGCTGGCGGACATAGGCGATGCTGCGCCGGTAGCGCGGAATCGCACTGCGCCGGATCCGGCGGCCGCGCCACAGCAGGTGACCGCCGTCGAGCGGATCGAGCAGTGCGAGCGCGCGCAGCAGCACGCTCTTGCCCGACCCGGACGGTCCGGTGATAGCAATTCGCGATCCCGCGGCGAGGCTGAAATCGGTCGGGGCGAGCAGCGTCTTGCCGCTGCCGGCGTCGCGCCGCGTGATGCGCTGCGCGTCGATGAGGCCGGTGGTGGAGGTCATGTCAAAAATGAAAAAAAGCGTTAATGGCGCCGAAAGGCCGCCATGTCGTGCGCCATAATACCGATTGAAAAGCCGCCAGTGTCGAGCGCCGTTCGTCCACGCAAGCGGCAGCGGCAGCGACAGGGTGCGGCAACACTTCAGAACAACAACGGAACCGCCATGACGCTAACCCGAGCCATCGGCAAATCGGCTGCATGGATCGTCGGTATCGTCGCGGTGCTCATCGCGGCGGCCGGCATCTTTCTCTTCACGTTCGACTGGAACCGCGCGAAACCGTGGGTCAACGAACAGGTGAGTGCCGCGCTCGGCCGCCCGTTCGCGATCAACGGCGATCTCAAGGTCGGCTGGCGTCGCCCCGACGGCGAGACCGGCTGGCGCGCATGGGTGCCCTGGCCGAGCTTCTCCGCCACGCAACTCGAGATCGGCAATCCGGACTGGGCGCAGGCGCCCAAGTTCGTCACGCTCGACGCCGCGCACTTCGATCTCGCGATCCTGCCGCTGCTGGCGCATGAAATCGTCATCCCGTCGATCGACGTCGTGAATCCTGCCGTCGATCTCGAACGGCGCGCGGACGGCAGCAACACGTGGACCTTCCAGTTCAAGCAATCGTCGCAGCCTTCGCGGTGGAAGGTGCGGCTCGACAGCTTCGGTTTCGCGAAGGGCACGGTCACGTATCGCGACGCGATCACGAAGGCCGACCTGAACGTTGCGATCGATACGCTCGGCCAGCCGATCCCGCTCGGCGACGTGCTGAAGGAGCAGGAGCAGACGTCGCGTGCGGCGTCGGCGCAGCGCGTCGGCAAGCATGGCGCCGCGCAACTGGGCGCGAAGGCCGACGCGGAAGCCGCGTCGGGGGCGTCGGGGGCGAGTGCGGCGGCGGCCTCGGGGGCGTCGGCGGCGAGTGTCGTTGCGTCGGCGGCTTCCGGTTCGTCGGGGGCATCCGCTCCGTCGGCTTCGTCCGCGCCTTCCGCATCGGCGGCCGCTGCCACGTCCGGCGCGAGCGGGGCCGCGGCGCCCACGCAGCCGGCCGGCCCGACCTATGCATTCGGACTCAAGTTCGATGGCCGCTACAAGAACGTGCCGATCAGCGGCACCGGCAAGGTGGGTGGCGTGCTGGCGATCGAGAACGCGACGCGGCCGTTCCCGCTGCAGGCCGACGTGAAGGCCGGCGATACGCGGCTCGCGATCGTCGGCACGCTGACCGACCCGATGCATCTCGCGGCGCTCGACCTGCGGCTGTGGCTGCAGGGCACGTCGATGTCGCACCTGTACCAACTGACCGGCATCACGCTGCCCGACACGCCGCCATATGCGACCGAGGGGCGCCTGATTGGCCAGATCAAGCAAAATGCGAGCACGTTCCGCTACGAGAACTTCAACGGCCGCGTCGGCGGCAGCGATCTCGCCGGCACGCTCACCTGGGCACAGCGCGAGCCGCGGCCGAAGCTGTCGGGCGAACTCGTGTCGAACCTGCTGCAGTTCTCCGACCTCGCGCCGGTGATCGGCGCCGACTCGGCCGCGAGCAAGAAGAAGCGCGGCGACACGACGCGCCAGCCGCCGGACCGCGTGCTGCCGGTCGCGGCGTTCCGCACCGAACGCTGGAGCGCGATCGATGCGGACGTGAAGTTCACCGGCCGCAAGCTGATCAAGAGCGCGAACCTGCCGATTACCAACCTGTACACGCACATCCTGATGCAGGACGGCGTGCTGACGCTGGAGCCGCTGCAGTTCGGCGTCGCGGGCGGCACGCTCGCGACGAATGCGCATCTCGACGGTAGCCGCACGCCGCTCAAGGGGCGCTTCACGCTGAGCGCACGCCACCTGAAGCTCAAGCAGCTGTTCCCGACTCAGAAGGTGATGCAGACCGCGCTCGGCGAGATCAACGGCGACGCGTCGCTGTCGGCGACCGGCAATTCGCCGGCCGCGCTCGCGGCGACGTCGACCGGCGAAGTGAAGGCGCTCATCACGAACGGCCGCATCAGCCTTCTGCTGATGGAGGCCGCGGGCCTGAACGTCGCGAACGTCGTCTACGAGAAGCTGTTCGGCAGTCGCGACGTCAACATCAATTGCGCGGCGATCGATTTCGCCGCGAACGACGGCATGCTCGAGCCGAAGGTCTTCGCGCTCGACACCGACGATGCGCTGATCAACGTCGACGGCCCGATCAACCTGCGCGACGAATCGCTCGACCTGAAGATCCATCCGCACACGAAGGGCTTCCGGATCTTCTCGCTGCGCTCGCCGTTGTATGCGAAGGGCACGTTCAAGAACCCGAAGGTCGGCGTCGATGCGGGCGCGCTCGCGCTGCGCGCCGGCGCGATGGTCGGGCTCGGGCTGATCAACCCGTTCGCGGCGCTGATCCCGCTGATCGCGCCGAGCAACAACCGCGACGTGCCGTGCTCGGAACTGTTCGGGCAGATGAAGGCGCAGGCGGCGCAGAAAGCGGCCAAGAAGGCCGGCAAGTGATGCGCGGCCGCGGGAGCGGCATGCGCCGCCGTGATGCGCCACCATGCGGCATCGGCGTCGTTGCCGCGACCGGCCGAGCGCCGGCCGCGCTGCACTGCCAGGGCGCTCAGCGGCGGGCGCGTGCCCAGACGAGCACCGGCTCGACCTCCCGGCCGCCGATCCGCACCGGCCCGGCGGTGCCGAGTTGCAGCCGGTCGCCGTCCAGGCTGACGACACGCTGCTGGACGTTGCCGATCCAGTTCGGATACAGGCTGACGTCCATTTCATGGGTCAACGTGCCGTCGTCGTCGACGTTGAAGGGGCCGGAATACGCGATATAGCCGTGCGCCGCGGCCGCGCGCTCCTCGACGCTGCCGCCCTGCAGGTCGCCGTCCGCGTAGGGCGGGCGGCCGGCCGCCATCAGCTGCGCGGACATGTAGCCGTCGGGCGTGTAGAGGATCCAGCCGCGCGCGTCGCGGCCGAGCGGATAGGTGACGGTGCTCCCGTCGCGCGGGCGGATTTCGTAGGACACGAGGCGCCATGCGCCGACGAGTTGTTCGCGAAGCTGGCTGGCGAGCATGCGGGATTCCGGTAAGACGGCGGTGGAGCGCGTGCCGTCGTGTTGACGGGCCGGCGGGCGGCGGGCCTGAGGCCGGGAATACGCCGCCGGGGCGGTGCGGTCGGCAGTTTCTCCGACACCTGCTAAAATACACGGTTTTCCGTCGATTTCTCTCTTACGGGACCTGCCGTGCTTTCTACTGCCAACATCACGATGCAATTCGGGCCGAAGCCCTTGTTCGAGAATATCTCGGTCAAATTCGGCGAGGGCAACCGCTATGGTCTGATCGGCGCGAACGGCTGTGGCAAGTCGACCTTCATGAAGATCCTCGGCGGCGACCTCGAGCCGAGCGCCGGCAACGTCGCGCTGGAGCCGAACGTCCGTCTCGGCAAGCTGCGCCAGGACCAGTTCGCGTACGAAGACGTGCGCGTGCTCGACGTCGTGATGATGGGCCACACCGAGATGTGGGCCGCGATGACCGAGCGTGACGCGATCTACGCGAACCCGGACGCCACCGACGACGACTACATGCACGCGGCCGAACTCGAAGGCAAGTTCGCCGAATACGGCGGCTACGACGCCGAGGCGCGCGCGGGCGCGCTGCTGCTGGGCATCGGCATCGAGGAGAAGTTCCACACCGGCACGATGGCCGACGTCGCGCCGGGCTGGAAGCTGCGCGTGCTGCTCGCGCAGGCGCTGTTCTCGAAGCCGGACGTGCTGCTGCTCGACGAACCGACCAACAACCTCGACATCAACTCGATCCGTTGGCTCGAGCAGACGCTCAACGAGTACAACTCGACGATGATCATCATCTCGCACGATCGTCACTTCCTGAACTCGGTGTGCACGCACATGGCCGACATGGACTTCGGCACGCTGAAGGTCTGGCCGGGCAACTACGACGACTACATGCTCGCATCGGCGCAGGCGCGCGAGCGCCAGGCCGCGGCGAATACGCGTGCGAAGGAGCGCGTGGCCGAACTGCAGGACTTCGTGCGCCGCTTCTCGGCGAACAAGTCGAAGGCGCGCCAGGCAACCAGCCGCGCGAAGCAGATCGACAAGATCAAGATCGAGGAATTCAAGCCGTCGTCGCGCCAGAACCCGTTCATCCGCTTCGAGTTCGAGAAGAAGCTGCACAACGTCGCGGTGGTCGCCGAAGAGATCACGAAGAAGTACGAGCGCACGATCTTCCAGAACTTCAACCTGTCGGTGCAGCCGGGCGAGCGCATCGCGATCATCGGCGAGAACGGCGCGGGCAAGACGACGCTGCTGCGCTCGCTGCTCGGCGCGCTGCCGCTCGATCACGGCACGGTGAAGTGGTCCGAGAACGCGAACGTCGGCTACATGCCGCAGGACACGTACGAGGAATTCCCGAACGACATCACGCTGATGGACTGGATCGACCAGTACCGCAAGGACGGCGACGACGAAACGATGGTGCGCGGTACGCTGGGCCGCCTGCTGTTCTCGTCGGACGACATCAAGAAGTCGGTGAAGGTGCTGTCGGGCGGCGAGAAGGGCCGCATGATCTGGGGCAAGCTGATGCTCGGCCGCCACAACGTGCTGCTGATGGACGAGCCGACCAACCACATGGACATGGAATCGATCGAGTCGCTGCAGATCGCGCTCGAGCAGTTCGAAGGCACGCTGATTTTCGTGTCGCACGACCGCGAGTTCGTGAGCGGGCTGGCGAACCGGATCATCGAAGTGAAGACGGACGGGACGCTGTTCGACTTTGGCGGGAATTATGAGGAGTTCCTGACGAGTCAGGGGCAGGAGTAAGTGCCCTGAGGTTTCCTCCGGCCGTGAGTCCAGCTTGGGCCTCCCCGCACGGAGCGAACCGCCAGAAGCGCGACAGGCCCGCATCGACAGCAATGTCGATGCGGGCTTTTTCATATCCGATGCGGTGAAACCCGACCGCATCGCGCATTCCAGTTTCCTCTGCTTAATCGACTTCAGGTAAATTACCCACCGAACGTCACCCATCATTCCCCATTTCGCCCGGAGCCGCCTTCGATGCAGGACCATCCTCTGCCGCTCGACCTGTCCGGCCTTGCGCCCAGCCTGTACGCGCAGGGCACCGAGGAAGGCATCCTGTCGCGTCTGATGGAGCGGATCGCGCCGACCAACCGCTTCTGCGTTGACATCGGCGCGAGCGATGGCCTGCGCAACAGCAACACCGCGCGATTGCTGCGCGAACAGGATTGGGCCGGCGTACTCGTGGAAGGCAGTGCGTACCGATTCGGCAAGCTCGCCGCCCACTACGCGGGCGTGGAGTGCGTCCGTCTGCATCACGATCGCGTCCAGCCCGATACGGTCGATTACCTGCTCGCCGATGCGAACGTACCGACCGACTTCGACCTGCTGTCGATCGACATCGACGGTAACGACTACTGGGTGTGGCGCGGCCTGCAAGCGTTCAAGCCGCGCATCGTCGTGATCGAATACAACCCGTACTACACGCCGCCCGAGCGCTGGGTCATGTGCTTCAACCCGGACCACGAATGGGACGGCTCGACCTATTACGGCGCGAGCCTCGAATCGCTCGTGCACCTCGGTCGCGAGAAAGGCTATGAACTCGTCTGCTGCGACGACATGGGCAACAACGCATTCTTCGTGCGGCGCGACCTGTACCCGCTGCTCGGCATCGCGAACAACGATCCGTCGGTGTTGTTCCGGCCGGCGATGTACAAGCTGCGCTACGTGGGACACAACACGTTCCTGACCGGTCATCCGTATCGGCACGGGCCGGCCGAGCACATCTGAATGGATTCGCTCGCCGTCACGTTCGACGAAATTCGCGATGCCTACGGGCTCGATCGCGGCGGGCCGCCGACACAGGTCAGCGAGCGGGTGTGGCATCTGCCGACCAGCAGCGGCGCGGGCGTGGCGGTCAAACTCTATGCACTCGAACACCATACGCGCGCAGTCAAGGAAGCCGCCGTCCTAGCGCATCTGGAAACGCATGGCGATACCCGTTTCCATGTGCAGACGCTCGAGCGCACGACGTCCGGCGCATCGCTGTGGTCAGGGCAGCATTCGCATGCGATGCTGACGCGTTGGGAAGCCGGGCAATTCAAAACCTACGATACGTTCTCGTCAACCGAATGGGATGCGCTCGGCGCGAGTCTGGCCGCGTTGCACGTGAGCCTTGAACAACTGCATCTGCTGTCGCTCGATACGATCCGCGCGCGGCTGACCTCGATCGATGCGGATGCGGTGCGCCGCAACCTGCTGGATGCACTCGATCGAGCCGATGCGAACGCCGCCGCTGCCGCGAACCTGCGCCGCTACGTCGATCTCGCGCTGCGTATGCTCGACCGCTACTATCCGGGCAGCATCGATGCGTTCCCGGCCGACGATCCGCAGCACCCGATCCACAACGACTACAACCAGTTCAACTATCTGTTCACGGGCACGCTGCCGCCGTTGATCGTCGACTGGGAAGCGTCGATCGGCGCGCCGCGCGAATACGAGCTGGTGCGATGCCTGAATCATCTGCCGCTGGAAGCGCCGCACCTCGCACAAGCGTTCGTGCGTGCATATCATCGAGTGCGGCCCGTGAACCCTGCACACATAGCGTGGGCAGTCGATGCCGCCTGCTTGCAGCACGCGCTCAAGCTGTGGATCGTGCAGGGCTGGCTCGACAATCCATCGCGTTTCGCGTCGCACCTGAACGGCGCGGTGACGATGACGTCGGCGATGGTGAACGCGCGTGACCGTCTAATAGATTTCTTTTCGCGTTGCGTGGAAACAGGAAGCTGATGTGAGTGCGAATCCGAACGAGATCCCGAATCCGCCGCGCGCCGGCGAGCGGCAGCACGTGTTTCCGCCGCCGCTGGATCGCGATTACCGCGTCGAGGACGGGCGCGTCCAGACGCGCTCGCTGGAAGCGCATATCGTCGATCACTGCAACCTGACCTGCGCGGAATGCTGCTCGCTGTCGCCGCTGTTGCCCGAGTGGTATGCGAGCCCCGAATCGATCGAGGCCGATCTGCGCAAGGCCGCGAAGGTGTTGCGCCCGCGCATGTTCAAGCTGGTCGGCGGCGAACCGTTGCTGCATCCGGCGCTCGTCGAACTCGTCGAGCGCGTGCGCGGCACCGGTATCGCGCCCGTGATCTCGGTCACGACGAACGGCCTGAAACTCGGCGAGATGCCCGACGCGTTCTGGCAAGCGGTGGATGCGCTGACGATCTCGCGGTATCCGAAGCCGGCGCTTTCCGCCGACCTGGTCGCGCATGTCGAGCGCCAGGCCGCGCGTTTCGACGTGCGGCTGAACTGGAAGGTGCAGAACGTGTTCACGACGATGAACCGCGCGCAGCCCGGCACGGATCGCGACGAAGCCCAGCGCCTGTATCACGATTGCTGGATTCGCGAGCGCTGCCATATGATTCGCGACGGCATGTTCTACACGTGCACGCGTCCCGCGCATTTTCATACGCTGTACAAGGGCGAGAAGGACTTTCAGGCGGACGGCCTGGCGCTGCGCGACGACGCGGGCATGCTCGACGCGATGCTCGCCTATCTGCAACGCGAGACGCCGCTCGAAGCGTGCCTGCATTGTCAGGGCGGCAGCGCGCCGGTGGCGCCGCATCGCATCCTGAAACGCATTGAAGTGGACACCTTGAAGGCTCGTTATCCATGATCGTCGGCACGCGCGACCTGTTCGGTTTCGATCGTCTTCATTACCATCCGCGCAGCGGCGTGTCGGCGTCCGGCATCCGCGCCGTATTGCGCGCGTCGGGGCAACCGGCCGGCGCGCTGGACCCGGCCGCCATCGCGGGCTACCTGAGCGGCGAGCGCCTCATCGGCCGCACCGTGCTGCGCGACGTGCTCGCGGTGCCGCCCGGCCATGCGCTGATCCGGTCGCCGCAAGGGCTGACGGTGCAGCCGGCGCCCGAGCGGCCGCAGCATGCCGATCTCGATACCGTGCTGCGCGCGTCGCTGCAACGCGCGCTCGACAGCGGCAAGCGCGTCGCGCTGGCGCTGAGCGGCGGGCTCGATTCGGCGCTGCTGCTCGCATTGCTGCGCGAGCTCGGCGCGCTGCGGCACGTGACGGCTTACATCCTCGCGACCGACATGCCCGATTATTGCGAACGCGACGCGGCGCTCGAACTCGCCGCGCAGATGCAGGCGAACGTGAAGATCGTGCGGGCGAACGAGGCCGATTTCATCGCGGCGCTGCCGAGAACGACGTATGCGGTCGAGGAGCCGATGTTCAACCTGCATCCGGTCGCGAAGCTGCTGCTGGCCGACGCGATGGCGGCGGACGGCGTCGAAGTGGCGATCACCGGCGACGGCGCCGATCAGGTATTGCGCCGCGACCGGTCGGCCAACTATCTGCCGCTGTGCCACGCGTTGTTCGACGCCGCGTCGGTCGACCTGCATCCGCCGTTCGTCGACGATGCCGTCGTCGCGCATCTGACCAGTATCGCGCCCGATCCGAACAAGCAGTGCCTGCGCGATCTCGGTGCGCGCCTGAACCTGCCGGCGCGTCTCGTGCACGGCCCCAAGCGCGGGCGGCTCGCGCCGGCGATGGATCTCGCGACACTGCTCGATCGCGACCGCACGCGTGCACTGGCCGATACGCTCGGTCTCGCCACGCCCGCGTTGCAGACGGATACCGAACGCGTGCTGTGGACGACGCTGACACTGATCCTCGATCATCTCGATCGCCTTCATCCCGATGCCGCGCATCGCCCGACCTGAGCCGTTCATGAAACGCATCCTGTTCTGCGTGGTGCCCGAGAAGGGCCACGTCAATCCGTGCATCGGCCCGGCCCAGCATCTGCGCGCGACCGGCTGCGACGTTGCGTTCTATGCGCCGGCCGACATCAGCGCCCAGCTCGACGGCGCCGGCGATTTCGCGTTCGTCGGGCCGCGCGAGACGCCGGAGCGCCACGACCTGTCGCGCGGCGCGAGCTTCGCCGCGAACATTCGCGACGCCGACTGGCTGCGGCACTGGATCCGCACGCTGCTGATCGACCTCGCGCCCGCGCAGGTGGACGGCATCCGCGCGGTGCTGCGCGAATGGCAGCCCGACGTGGTCGTGATCGACCCGCTGCTCTATGCCGCGGCGATTGCGGCCGAGCTGGAAGGGCTGCCGTGGGTGTCGATGTCGAATTCGCTGAACCCGGTGCTGCCGGACGATCTCGATTCGGAACTGCTGCGCACGGTGCGATGGCTCGAACCGGAACGTGCGCGCCTGTTCGCGCGCTACGGCCTCGACGCACGCTTTCGCGGTTGCGACGTGCTGTCGCCGCACCTGACGCTCGCGTTCACGACCGACGCGCTGGTCGGCGCGCCGCCGCCCGGCGTGGAACTGGTCGGCCCGGCGATGCCATCAGGCCCGCGCGGCGACGAGACGGCGTTCCCGTGGGAGCGCGTCGACGCGGATCGTCCGCTCGTCTACATGTCGCTCGGCAGCCAGCTTTACTATCACCCAGAGGTGTTCGCGAAGGTCATCGACGCGACGCGCGCGACTTCCGCGCAACTGGTGCTGTCGGTGGGCGAACTGGTCGATTCGGATCTGCTGCCGGCCGGCGACGAACGCGTGATCGCGGTGCGGTACGCGCCGCAACTGGCGCTGCTGCGGCGCACGCACGCGTTCGTGAGCCACGGCGGCGCGAATTCGGTGATGGAATCGCTCGCCTGCGGCGTGCCGATGCTGCTGTCGCCGTTCTGCAACGACCAGTTCCATTCGGCGCACTTCGTCGAGCGGGCCGGCGCGGGCTGCGTGCTCGATCTGCAGCAGGCCGGCGTCGCGGCCATTACCGATGCGCTCGAACGCCTGTTGCGCGCCGGATCGTTGCGCGAGCACGCGGCGCGGATCCGCGACAGCTATGCCGCGCGCGACGGCTCCGCGCAAGCCGCCCGCCTGATCAGCGCACTCGCTTCAGGAAGCCGCCTGGCGACAGCGTCATGAGCACGCGGTCCTCGATGTCGTGGTCGATTTCGAACCGGTCGTCGCGGGCGAGAAATTCGCGCGTGGCCGTGGCCGGGTTGTTGCCGCGGCCGTACGGCTTGCCGTCGAACATCGACTCGGGCAGATACTCCATGATGGTATCCATCACGATCGCGTAGCTGCCGGGCGTCACGAGCGCCGCATAGCATTCGAGTTCGCGCAGCACGTGCGCGTGCGTATGCGTGAGATCGAGGATCGCCATCACGCGCGCGCCGTCGTCGATCTGCGCGCGCACCGATGCGAGCGTGTCGGTCGCGCACGATTCGCCTTCGATCAGCACCATGCGATGGGCGAGCTGGTGCGACTGAAGGCGCTGGCGGACCTCGTCACGCAGGCGCGGTTCGATCGCGACGACGCGACCTTCGTTGCCTGCCAGCTCCAGCATCGACGCGGTGAAAACGACGCCGCCGCCGGCCGCGATGCCGGTCTGGACGATGCAGTCGGGGCGCTCGCGCCAGATCAGTTCCTGGAGCGCGAGCATGTCGCCGGGCAGATGGAAGAAGCGCTCGCCGAGCCAGCGGGTCTGGAACAGATGGCCGAATTCGGCGGCGCGCGTCAGCCATTCGATGTTGATGTCCCGCATGCGGGCCGAAGGACGCTCTGACATGGTCGATGCAACGAGTAGGAGTGACGTGAAAACGCTGGAACCGTGGCTTCACCGGTACTGGAACATCGCGCCGGCGCGCCTGCACGCGCTGGCGTCGGGCCATACTAACAAAACGTATCTCGTCGAGTGCGATGCGGCGCGCACGGTGCTGCGCGTATCGTGGGCCGGCAAGCCGGTCGCGCAGATGCAGCGCGAGGCGTCGATACTCGGCCATCTCGGCGACGCGCGCACGGCGCCGCGGCTGCCCGCGCTGCCGCGGCTGCGGCCGACCGTCGATGCACAGATCGGCGTGCAGACGCCGGACGGAAGCTGGCTGCATCTGTTCGAGCATATCGACGGCCGTCCCGGCTTGCCGGACGACGCGCACGCGGGGGCGACCGATGCGATGCACACGCTCGCGCATCTGCATGCGGCGCTGGCCGCGATACCCGCCAGCGAAGCGACGCCGCTCGCGTGGCTGTCCGCACGTCATGCGCGCGTCGCGGCGCGCGCGATGCCGTCGCTGCCGGCTGACCTGCGTGACGATTACGACACGGCGATCCTGCGGATCGGCGCGCATCTCGACGCGGCGTCGTCGTGGCTCACGGGGCCGGTGCATTGGCTGCACGGCGACTATCACGCAGGCAACCTGCTGTATGTCGGCAACGCGGTGACCGGCGTGCTGGATTTCGACGACGTGGGGCAGGGGGCGCAATGGCTCGAAGCGGCCTTTGCGTCGTTCGCGCTGTCGCACGATGCCGGCCGGGACGAGCGCTTCGTGTTCGACCGTGAGCAATGGACGGCTTGCCTGCAGGCTTACGCGACGACGCGGCCCGACGCAGCGCCACAGTGGCTGCGCGACAACCACGACGCGCTGACGGCGCTGTTCTGCGCGGACCAGACGCTGATCCATCTCGAAGCCGCGCAGCGCGGGCTGTGGATGCCGGGGCCCGGCATCGGATTCCTCGGCGGCTGGCGCCAGTTGCTCGACGGGCAGGTGCCCGCGGGTTAGCCGGCCGTCGCGTCAGCGCTGCCGGTTCAGGAACAGCCGCACGGCTTCGACCGTGTTGGGCCGCGCGTCGCCGTGCCGCGATCCGTCGTGCAGGCAGAACAGCACGTCGCGATGCTGCGCCGCGCACGCGTCGACATGCGCGCACATCGCGTCGAACAGCGCGTGAGGCGATGGCGCTGGCCGCTGCCAGTCGTCCAGTATCGCGGTCCAGCCCGTGTGTTCGCGTTGCAGGCGTGCGAGCATGGCGGCGCGATCGTCCTGCGGCATCAACCCGTACGGAAGACGCAGCGGGATCGTGTGCGGCACCGGAACGCCGGCGCGGCGGTAGACGTCGCGGATCAGCGCATCGGTCGTGTCGATCTCGTCGATCAGTGCGGCATCCGCGAGTACACCCGGCCTCGCATGCGAATGGGTGTGATTGCCGAGCCGGTGGCCTTCGCGCGCGATTCTCGTCGCGACGTCGAGCGCGCCCGCGAGGTGCTTGCCGAGCACGAAGAAGGTCGCCGAGCACGAGGCGTCGCGCAACACGTCGAGCAGCGCAGGCGTCGACGGGCCGGGGCCGTCGTCGAAACTGAGGTGAATGGATGTCATGGGTCGCCCGGGCCGCTCACTGAACCGGCTCGATGGCCAGCGGGCACGCGCCGACCGGACGCAGCCGGGTGCCGGTCCATTCGTAGAAGAAGCGGGCCGCCTTCGCGTTGCCGGCGTCGCAATCGTCGTTGAAGCAGCCGGCGACGATCAGCAGCCTGCTGCCGGCACGGAAGTCGACGCGTTCGTCGTCGTTGCCCATCACGCCCGAGACGGCCTTCACGCCGGGCATCGTGTACGTCGCACCCGTGTATTTGTCGACGATCGCGAAATTCCGGCAATCCGTTCCGCAACCCCAGATCGCGACGCGGTAGTGACCGGCAAAATTGGCCGGTTGCGCGAATTCGTCACGAATGATGGTGCGATACAGGCGCGCTTCGTTGCTCGTAAGCCGAGGCGCGGCAGCCGGTTTGCGCGGCGCGTGGGCAGCGGCTGGGGCCGGATAGCGGTCGAACGGAGGCGATGCGCAGGTCGTGACCGTGGCTGCAGGTGCTGCGTCGACCGCACCGGCGGCACCGGCGCCGGCCAGCAGCGCAGCCGATGCGCCGGCGATCAGCAGAAATCGATGGGCGAGCGCCACGCGAGTGTCCTTCATGTTCGAGATTGATGCCGGGCCGCAGCGGCCAAAACGGCTGGCGACGACGATTCTATGACGCTTCGCGCGGGCCGGCGACCCGGAATGGCGATCGCGTGCGCGTGCCGAGCCCGCGATGCCGCGCGCAATCTCCCGTCAAGCATTGTCAAATCGCCGCGATATCACGATGCCTGACGTTTCGTGCGGGCCCCGAGGGCTGTCATGCCCCGGTCGATTGCGTATCCTTGAATGCGATTCGCGGTACTCACGCAGTCACAACCGGGAGGTTTTACATGAATGCACGTCTATACCGCGCGACCGTTGCCGGCGCGCTGATCGGATTGCTCGCGCCGTTTTCGGTCGCCCATGCGCAGCTGGGCGACGTCCTGAAGCAGGTCGGCGGTGGCGGCGATTCAGGCGGCAGCGCGGGCGGGGCGCTCGGCAACCTCGGCGGCCTCGGCGGTGCGCTGACGGGCGGCGGCGGGGCGTCGCTGACGTCGGGCAGCACCGGCAACGTCGCGGGCCTGCTGCAGTTCTGCATCCAGAACAACTATCTCGGCGGCGCAACCGGTGGCGGCGCATCGTCGGTGAAGGACGCGCTGATCGGCAAGCTCGGCGGCAACGCGTCCGCATCGTCCGACAGCGGCTATACGAGCGGCGCGAGCGGGATCCTCGACGCAGGCAACGGCAGCAAGCTCGACCTGAGCGGCGGCGGGCTGAAGCAGCAGGTGACCAAGCAGGTCTGCGACAAGGTGCTGACGCAGGCCAAGTCGCTGCTGTAAACGCATCGGCACGCATCGGCACGCGTTGCGCGTGTCGGCACCGGGGCGGTGCGCATGCACCGTCCCCCGTCAATCACGCCGGACGTGACGTTCGTCGCGGCGAACAGCGCGTCGCGCCCCGGCGATGCCGCGACCCGCGCACGGGCGGCGCCCGTGCGGCTCAATCGGCCAGCCGCTTGTCGGCGAGCGCCTTGCAGCAGTCTTCGTACACCCATTGCACGAGTTTGGCCCGATAGTCGAGATCGTCGGTATCGACGATTTCCTCGACCGCGTCGCGCGCCCACGACGCGTCGACGAACCCCGCATGCCGCTTCGCGATGTCCTGCGCGAGCGCCGCGAGCCGGGCGACCGAGAGCCAGTCGGCCTGACGGTGATGGCGGTCGAGCCAGCGGTGCGCGGCCTGGACCTGGAACGCGGCGTCCGGCCATGATTCGTTCAGGTAAAACGCGCCGAGGTTGCCGCAGGTGAGCCAGCAAAGCAGCTCCAGGCGGTCTTGCGAGCCGAGGGTATGGGATGCGTCGGACATGGCAGCGCTCACGAAGTGCGTCGATTCCGGGCGGCGCCGGCCGCAATGGGCCGGTGCCGATAGTAAAAACATAGCACGATGCGGGCCCGGCCGCGCACCCGGGCGGATGCTGACGCGGCGGCGGCCACGCGAATACCGCACCGGCCACGCGCGCCGGGCGGCGGAGCACACACGCGAGGGCGCGCCGGCCCTTTCGGATGGCTGTCATTCGTCACACCAGCTACCGAAACGCTCGCTAGAATGTCGGCTTCCCTGGAGGCGGAAAGCGATGAAAATCTACGACCAGTTCTACATCGACGGCGCATGGCGCAAACCGGCCGGCACCGGCACGATCGACGTGATCGATTCGGGCACCGAAGCCGTGATCGGCCGGATTCCCGAGGGCGTCGCGTCCGACGCGCAGGACGCGATCCGCGCGGCGCGCGCGGCCTTCGATGCGTGGGCGGCCACGCCGGCCGCGACGCGCGCCGGCTACCTGCGCAAGATCGTCGAGCATCTGCAGGCGCGCAGCGAGGAACTCGCGCAGTCGATCACCGGCGAAGTCGGCATGCCGATCAAGCTGTCGCGCGCAATCCAGGTCGGCGGTCCGATCTACAACTGGAAGGCGTACGCGAAGCTCGCCGAATCGTTCGAATTCGAGGCGCGGGTCGGCAATTCGCTGGTGGTGCGCGAGCCGGTCGGCGTCGTCGCGGCGATCACGCCGTGGAACTACCCGCTCAACCAGATCACGCTGAAGGTCGCGCCGGCGCTCGCGGCCGGCTGCACGGTGGTGCTCAAGCCGTCGGAAGTCGCGCCGCTCAACGCGTTCATGCTCGCCGAAGCGATCCACGAGGCCGGGCTGCCGGCCGGCGTGTTCAACCTCGTGTGCGGGTACGGCCCGGTCGTCGGCGAGGTGCTGGCCACCGATCCGGACGTCGACATGGTGTCGTTCACCGGCTCGACGCGCGCGGGCAAGCGCGTGGCCGAGCTGGCGGCCGCGGGCGTGAAGCGCGTCGCGCTGGAGCTGGGCGGCAAGTCGGCGTCGGTGATCCTCGACGATGCCGATTTCGCGACGGCGGTGAAGGGCACGGTCAACGCGTGCTACCTGAACGCGGGTCAGACCTGCTCCGCGCATACGCGGATGCTGGTGCCGGAAGCCCGCTACGACGAAGCGCGCGAAATCGCGAAGGCCGCGGCCGAGGCGTACGTCGCCGGCGACCCGCGGCAGGACACGACGCGCCTCGGCGCGCTGGCGTCGGCCGCGCAGCAGCAGCGCGTGCAGGCGTACATCCAGCGCGGCATCGACGAAGGCGCGGAACTCGTGACGGGCGGCACCGGCTTGCCGGAAGGGCTCGCGAAGGGCTTCTTCGTGAAGCCGACCGTGTTCGGCCGCGTCGATCCGAAGGCGACGATCGCGCAGGAAGAGATCTTCGGGCCGGTGCTGTCGATCATCACGTATCGCGACGAAGACGAGGCCGTGCGGATCGCGAACGATTCGCCGTACGGGCTCGGCGGCGCGGTGTGGGCCGGCAGCGACGAACGCGCGATGCGCGTCGCGCGCCGTATCCGCACCGGGCAGGTCGACATCAACGGCGGCACGTGGAACGGCGCCGCGCCGTTCGGCGGCTTCAAGCAGTCGGGGTACGGCCGCGAGAACGGCGTGTACGGGCTCGACGAGTATCTCGAGTACAAGTCGATGCAGTTGAAGCCGGCGAAGCCGGCCTGAGCGTTTCCTCCCGCATGACCGCGCCACGGCACGCTCGCGTGCCGTTTTTTATTGACGGCCGTCAAGGTGCGCGGCGGTGGATCGTCGATCATCGCGATTCCGATGTTCCGACGAGGTTTCAGATGACCGTACGCACTTCCTTTCCGCCGCTGACGATCCGCGGCCGCACCTTGCTGCCTGTCGTGCAGGGCGGCATGGGCGTCGGCATCTCCGCGCACCGGCTGGCGGGCAGCGTCGCGCGCGAAGGCGCGGTCGGCACGATCGCGAGCATCGACCTGCGCCACCATCATGCGGACCTGCTCGCGCGTTGCCGCGCGCAACCCGATCGCGCGACGCTCGAGGCGGCGAACCTCGACGCGCTCGCGCGCGAGATCCGTCTCGCGAAAACGTACAGCGAAGGGCGCGGGATGATCGCGGTCAACGTGATGAAGGCGGTGAGCGCGCAGGCCGACTACGTGCGGGTCGCGTGCGACGAGGGCGCGGACGCGATCGTGATGGGCGCGGGCCTGCCGCTCGATCTGCCCGACCTCACGCAAGGACACGACATCGCGCTGATCCCGATCCTGTCGGACAGCCGCGGGATCGCGCTGGTGCTGAAGAAGTGGATGAAGAAGGGGCGCCTGCCCGATGCGATCGTGATCGAGCATCCGGCGCACGCGGGCGGGCACCTCGGCGTCACGCAGATCGACGACATGCACGACGCTCGTTTCGATTTCGCGCGCGTGCTCGACGAGACCGCGCAGGTGATGGTGTCGCTCGGTCTGGCCCGCGACGCGATTCCGCTGATCGTGGCGGGCGGAATCAACGGTCACGACGCGGTGCGCGCGGCGTTCGCGGCCGGCGCGAACGGCGTGCAGGTCGGGACGCCGTTCGCGGTCACCGAGGAAGGCGATGCGCATCCGCAGTTCAAGCGCGTGCTTGCCGATGCGACGCCCGACGACATCGTCGAATTCGTCAGCGTGACGGGGCTGCCCGCACGCGCGGTGAAGACGCCGTGGCTCGATCGTTACCTGCGCAACGAGGCGCGCATCCGCAACAAGCTCGGCGCATTCAAGCAGCGCTGCCCGACCGCGCTCGAATGCCTGAGCGTATGCGGGCTGCGCGACGGCATCGAGAAATTCGGCCACTTCTGCATCGACACGCGGCTCGCGGCCGCGCTGCGCGGCGACGTCGCGAACGGGCTGTTCTTCCGCGGCCGCGAAGCGTTGCCGTTCGGCCGCGCGATCCGCAGCGTGCGCGATCTGCTCGACCTGCTGCTGACGGGCAGTGCGACCGAACCTGCGGCAAACCGTCCCACGTTTACGCTGGCTTGACCAATATCAAGATGACGAAAAGACCCTACACGGAGAATGGAAACCATTCTTTGGGGGTCCGTACCATGCATAAAACGATTCGAACTTGTGTCACCGCAGCCGCCGTCATGGCCGGCGTCGTCGCGATGCCGTCGCTGTCGCACGCGGCGTCGCCGGGCGACGGCATCAACCAGGGCGACGTACTGGTCCGGCTGCGCGCGATCAGCATCCAGCCGAACGAGCGCGCGAGCGACACGCTCGGCGCGCTCAACGTCGGCGTGAACAACGCGATCGTGCCCGAGCTCGACTTCACGTACATGATCCGCGACTACCTCGGCGTCGAGCTGATCCTCGGCACGTCGCGGCATCAGCTGACGTCGAGCCTCGGCAATCTGGGCGGCGTGGGCGTGCTGCCGCCGACGCTGCTGCTGCAGTATCACTTCAACCATGCGGGCAAGGTGCGCCCGTACGTCGGCGCCGGGTTGAACTACACGTACTTCTACAACAACGGGCTCAACGTCGGCGGGCAGGGCGTGTCGATCGACAAGAGCAGCTTCGGTCCCGCGCTGCAGTTCGGCGTGGACGTGCAGTTGACGAAGAAGGTGTTCATGAACGTCGACGTGAAGAAGATCTGGATGAGCACCGATGCGACGCTCGGCGACAAGGGCATCGGCACGCTGCACATCGATCCGCTGATCGTCGGCGTGGGCGTCGGGATGAAGTTCTAGACGCGACGGAACAAGAACAGAGTTGGGGTTGGCGGCATGGCGGTCGGCATGCCGCTCTTTTTTTGCGCGGCGGATTTACAGCTTGTCGTACTGGAAGCGCATCGCGGTGCCTTCGCGCGTGATGCGTTCCCACACCGCGCGTTTTTCGTCGTCGCTCAGGAACACCCAGTTCGACACTTCGGCGGCCGTGCGGCCGCAGCCCTTGCAGACTTCGTCGAAGAGCGTCGAGCACACGCCGATGCAGGGGCTGTCGGGGAGGTCGTGAAGATTGGAGGCCATCGGGAGGGTTCGCGCAGTTGAATCGTCAGCCGCCATTTTAATGCATCGCGGCGGGCCGGCCGGACGCCGGCGCCGGCATGCTGTCCCGGCGCGGGAGCGGGGCAGTCAGGCCGCGCGTCGGGCGTCGGCGCCGAGCGGGCGCGCCCGGCATGCGAATGCAGGTTCGCCGCTGTCCGTTTTTCCCGGTGGACAGCCGCCGATTACCCGATAGAATTCCCCCGGAACGCCCCGCCGCGCGGGCGGCTCGACCGACCGGCGGCGGGAATCTGTTCCGTTTGCGCGACACCGGCATGATTTTTTTGTGACGGGGCGCGAATGATGGTAGTTTTCGGGGTTTTCGAGGGGCGGCGCGCCAGAATGCGCCGCCATGACGAGGCAGACGGCAGCCGGGCAACGCGTCCGGCCGAAGGGAGAACGGGATGAAAGCAAAGGTAGTGGGCCGGTTCGCAGCGCTCGCGCTGTGCGTGGGGGCGTCGGCGGCAGCGGCGAAGGATACGCAGCTCAATGTCTATAACTGGTCGGACTACATTGCGAAGGACACGATCCCGAACTTCGAGAAGCAGGCCGGTGTCAAGGTCCGCTACGACAACTACGACAGCGACGACACGCTGCAGGCGAAACTGCTGACGGGCAGCTCGGGCTACGACATCGTCGTGCCGACCAGCAACTACGCGGGCAAGCAGATCGCCGCCGGCATCTTCGCGCCGCTCGACAAGTCGAAGCTGCCGAACCTCAAGTACCTCGATCCGCAACTGATGGCGCTCGTCGCCGGCGCGGACCGGGGCAACAAGTACTCGGTGCCCTGGGCGTACGGTACGACCGGCCTCGCATACAACCTGACGAAGGCGCAGCAGGCGCTCGGCAAGGTGCCGCTCGACAACTGGGACATCCTGTTCAAGCCGGAAAACCTCTCGAAGCTGAAGACTTGCGGCGTGTCGGTGCTCGACGCGCCCGACCAGATGTTCGCGGCGACGCTGCACTACATCGGCAAGGATCCGATGAGCACGAACCCGGCCGACTACAAGGCCGCGATGGACGTGCTGAAGAAGATCCGCCCGTACATCACGCAATTCAACTCGTCGGGCTACATCAACGACCTGGTCGGCGGCGACATCTGCTTCGCGTTCGGCTGGTCGGGCGACGTCGTGATCGCGAAGCATCGCGCGATCGAGGCGAAGAAGCCGTACAAGGTCGAGTACTACATTCCGAAGGGCGGCGCGCCGGTGTGGTTCGACGTGATGGCGATCCCGAAGGATGCGAAGAACAAGGATGCCGCGCTGCAGTGGATCAACTACATCGAGGATCCGAAGGTGCACGCGGCGATCACGAACGCGGTGTACTACCCGAGCGCGAACGCCGAGGCACGCAAGTACGTGCGGCCCGACGTCGCGAACGACCCGGCCGTCTACCCGCCGGCCGACGTCGTGAAGACGCTGTTCCTGCTCAAGCCGCTGCCGCCTGAAATCCAGCGTCTGCAGACGCGTCTGTGGACCGAGCTGAAGTCGGGCCGCTGACGCGAGCCGAAGTGAATCAGCAGTCATGAAGCCCCTGGTGCCCCCGGGGGCTTTGTTCGTCTAACGCAGGAGAGAAGCAGCACATCATGAATAGCCAGTCGGGCGCGCCGGTCGCGGGCGCGCCGTTCTCCGTTTCCTCCTCCGGCGCCGATGCGCGCGCCGAGAACTTTGTCCAGATCGTCGACGTCGTCAAGAAATTCGGCGACACCGAAGCCGTGCGCAGCGTCAACCTGACCGTGCGCCAGGGCGAGCTGTTCGCGCTGCTCGGCAGCTCGGGCTGCGGCAAGTCGACGTTGCTGCGGATGCTCGCGGGCCTCGAGACGGTCACGTCGGGCAAGATCCTGATCGACGGCGAGGACCTCGCGCAGATGCCGCCGTACAAGCGGCCCGTGAACATGATGTTTCAGTCGTATGCGCTGTTCCCGCACATGTCGGTCGAGTCGAACGTCGCGTTCGGGCTCAAGCAGGAAGGCACGCCGAAGGCCGAGCTGAAGGCACGCGTCGCGTCCGCGCTCGAACTCGTGCAGATGAGCAAGTATGCGAAGCGCAAGCCGCATCAGCTCTCCGGCGGCCAGCAGCAGCGTGTCGCACTGGCCCGCTCGCTGGTCAAGCGCCCGAAGCTGCTGCTGCTCGACGAGCCGATGTCCGCGCTCGACAAGCAGATCCGCCAGCGCACGCAGATCGAGCTCGTCAACATCCTGAAGCAGGTCGGCGTCACCTGCATCATGGTCACGCACGACCAGGAAGAGGCGATGACGATGGCGAACCGCCTCGCGGTGATGAGCGAAGGCCAGATCGTGCAGATCGGCTCGCCGAACGAAGTGTACGAATACCCGAACAGCCGCTTCTCGGCCGAATTCATCGGCTCGACGAACCTGTTCGACGGCGTGACGGTCGAGGACGAACCCGATCACGTGTTCATCGAATCGCCGGAACTGCCGAGCCGGCTGTACGTGAGCCACGGGATCTCGGGCCCGCTCGGGATGCCGGTCACGGTGTCGGTGCGCCCCGAGCGGATCGCGCTCACGCGCAAGCCGCCCGAAGGCGCGTTCAACTGGGCGCGCGGCCGGATCAGCAACGTCGCGTACATGGGCGGCTATTCGCTGTATCACGTGAAGCTCGACGGGGGCAAGACGGTGATCGCGAACGTGTCGAGCCTCGCGATTTCCGAACTCGACACGCCGGCGCTCGGCGACGAGATCTACGTGCGCTGGAGCGCGACCGCCGGCGTGGTGCTGACGTCATGAACGCGTTCAAGTCCCTGCTCGAGTGGCCGGTGCGGCGCTTCAACCTGACGGGCGCCACCGCGGTCGTGGCCGGCCCGTTCACGTGGCTCGTGCTGTTCTTCCTCGTGCCGTTCGTGCTGGTCGTGAAGATCAGCTTCGCGGAGCTGCAGCTCGGCATCCCGCCGTATACGGAGCTCGCGTCGTACGCGGACGGCGT
Organism: Burkholderia sp. BCC0044; assembly: GCF_902832955.1. NCBI lineage: Bacteria > Pseudomonadati > Pseudomonadota > Betaproteobacteria > Burkholderiales > Burkholderiaceae > Burkholderia > Burkholderia sp. BCC0044. The sequence goes on from NZ_CADFDO010000001.1 coordinate 515,084, forward strand.
CGTGCACGTCGCGCTGAACCTGTCGCACTACGCGTTCCTGTTCACGGACAGCCTGTATTTCGCGACCTACGTGAACTCGGTGTGGGTCGCCGCGATCACGACGCTGCTGTGCCTGCTGCTCGGCTATCCGATGGCGTACTACATCGCGCGCTCGAACCCGGCCACCCGCAACCTGCTGATGATGGGCGTGATGCTGCCGTTCTGGACGTCGTTCCTGATCCGCGTGTACGCATGGATCGGGATCCTGAAGAACAACGGGCTGCTGAACAACTTCCTGATGTGGATCGGGCTCACCCATACGCCGATCGAGCTGTACCGCACCAACTACGCGGTGTACATCGGGATGGTGTATTCGTACCTGCCGTTCCTCGTGATGCCGCTCTACGCGCACCTCGTGAAGATGGACCTGCGCCTGCTCGAAGCCGCGTACGACCTCGGCGCGAAGCCGTGGAAGGCGTTCGTGCAGATCACGCTGCCGCTGTCGAAGAACGGGATCATCGCGGGCTGCCTGCTGGTGTTCATCCCGGCGGTCGGCGAGTACGTGATTCCGGAGCTGCTCGGCGGCGCGAATACGCTGATGATCGGCCGCGTGATGTGGAATGAGTTCTTCAACAACGCGGACTGGCCGATGGCGTCTGCCGTGACCTGCGCGATGGTGCTGCTGCTGCTCGTGCCGATGGCGATGTTCCAGCACTTCCAGGCGAAGGAACAGGGAGGCCGTCGATGAAGCCGAATCGTTTCCTGCAATTCGCGGCGCTGTTCGTCGGCTTCGCGTTCCTGTACATCCCGATCATCAGCCTGATCGTCTATTCGTTCAACGAGTCGAAGCTCGTCACCGTGTGGTCGGGCTTCTCGTTCCGCTGGTACACGGCGCTCGTCGAGGACGACGAGCTGCTGACGGCCGCGTGGCTGTCGCTGAAGATCGGCGTGCTGACTGCGTTCGCGTCGGTGTTCATCGGCACGTGGGCCGGCTTCGTGCTCGCGCGGATGGGCCGCTTTCGCGGCTTCGCGCTGTTCAGCGGGATGATCAACGCGCCGCTCGTGATTCCCGAGGTGATCCAGGGGATCTCGCTGCTGCTGCTGTTCATCGAGCTCGCGAAGTGGATCGGCTGGCCGGCCGAGCGCGGCGTGTTCACGATCTGGCTCGGCCACGTGATGCTGTGCATCTCGTACGTCGCGATCATCGTGCAGTCGCGCGTGCGCGAGCTGAACCCGTCGCTGGAAGAAGCCGCGCTCGATCTCGGCGCGACGCCGCTGAAGGTGTTCTTCACGATCACGCTGCCGCTGATCTCGCAGGCGCTGGTCGCGGGCTGGCTGCTGTCGTTCACGCTGTCGATCGACGATCTGGTGCTGTCGGCGTTCCTGTCGGGCCCCGGCTCGACGACGCTGCCGCTCGTCGTGTTCTCGCGCGTGCGCCTCGGGCTGAACCCGGAGATGAACGCGCTCGCGACGCTGTTCATCATCGCGGTGACGGCCGGCGTCGTGATCGCGAACTTCGTGATGCTGCGTCAGGAGCGCAAGCGGATGGCGGGGTTCGCCGCCTGACGCGCATCGACCGGCGTAAGAAAAAACGCCCGGCCCGGACGATCAGTCGGGCCGGGCGTTTTTTTGCGCGCAGGCAGCCGATCAATGCGCGAAACGCTTACCCGGCGTCATCCAGACTGCCGTGGCGGCCGTGCACGACTGGAGGCTAACCGAGCCGCCGGCGTCGCGCACACGTCGCCCGTGCTGATGAGCGCGACTACCATCAGCGTCGTCGTGACGACGCCATGCATCGACACGAGCACGATTCGGCGCTCAATCAGACATTCATACAAATACGATAAATCCTAAATTGCATAAGCCAATTAGTAAAAATCTAATTCCTTAATGGAGCGTGATTCTATTCATGGATAGATGGAAATAATCATCTCAATAATTGCACGGGACTTCATGACGCGGTAAAAGAACGGCTTCATTCCTCGCACGAGTCATCGATGAAGAACGCACAGGGCCGCGACATGGTTCGCCTGGGAGACGCCACCGATCATGGCGGCATCGTCATCGAAGCCGCCAGTGATCTCAAGCATCTCGGCATTGGCGTGGCACTGGACGGACACGGCGTGACCTGCCCGACATGCGGCGGCGTCTTTCCGCTGCTGGCAAGCGGCCCGCGCACGCACCGTGGCCGCCGGGTCGGATATCTGGGCGACAAGACCGCGTGCGGCGCCACGGTCGTCGGTGCATGACGCAAGAGGTTCAAAATCATGTCGATCCTGAACCAAGCCCGTACGCTGTCCATCTCCGGTGCAGCATTACCCACTTACGGGATGGACGCGCTCCCGGTATTTGTTCCGGTGCGATTGCAAGGCACCGAAACAATCGGTCGTATTGAAGCATGCCGTTATCTCGTGACGCTGCGCACCGACGATGCTTACGCGTTTTCTCCGAGCGCCACAGCCAATCTCGATCTGGATAAAGTAGTCGGCACCGAAGCTACCGTTTCCATTCAACTCGACGGCAAAGGCCGTTTCATTCCCGGTTTGGCGGGCAATGACGGACTCGGCAATATCGGCGCCGGCACGCGCGAAATCACGGGGCTGGTCGAAGCGGCACGGATTGTCGGCCCGGACCAAGATTCGATCCTGTACGAACTCGAATTGCGCCCGTGGCTCTATCGCGCGACGCTGACGCAAGACAGTCGACTCTTTCAGGAGATGAACGTCGTCGAGATCACCGATGCGGTGCTGTCGACGTATCCGTACACGGTCGACAAGCGTCTGGCGGGCGCATTCCGCGGGGGGTATCCGAAACGCGACGTACAGCGTCAGGCATTCGAGTCGGACTGGGCGTTCCTGCAACGACTGTGGGAAGAATGGGGCATCTGGTGGTGGTTCGAGCACGATGACGGCCATCACCGTCTGGTCTTGTGCGACACGATCGGCGGCCATCACCCCCACGGTCCTGCCTATGAGACGCTGCGCTACCTGCCGCCGGACGGCAAGCACATTGACGAAGAGCACATTCATGCGCTGTCGGTAACCAGCCGACTCACGGCCGGCCGCGTGACCGTGACGGACTATGACTACACGCGCCCGCGCGCGAAGCTGGCGGTAACCGAGGAAAACCCGCGCGACACGGCGAGCGCCGACGCGGAAATCTATGCATGGGGCGACTACAGCCAGCCGCTGGCGGGCGCACAAGGTCTCGCGGGCCAGCCCAACGATACGGATCTGGAAGCGCGCCACCTCGCTCGCGTACAGCTTGACGCACAACACTGTACGGGGCTGCGCGTCAAGGGAGCAGGAAACCTGCGCGGGCTGACTGTCGGTCGCACGTTCACCTTGACCGGATACCCGCGGCAATCCGCGAACCGTGAATATGTGGTCGTGTCCTGCGCGCTCGACATCGAGGAAATCGGTGGTCGGACAGGCGTCGCACAAACGTTCCGTGTCGACACGCAATTCGAACTGTTGCCGGCGAACGAGCCGTTCCGCCTGAAGCGCAGTGTCGACAAGCCCGTGTTGAGCGGCCCCGAAAAGGCCGTCGTGGTCGGCCCCGTCGGACAGGAGATCTGGACGGATCAATACGGTCGGGTCAAGGTGCAATTCGAATGGGACCGTCAAGGCCCGCACGACGAGCGCTCGGGAATCTGGCTGCGCGTGTTGTCACCATGGCAAGGCACCGACATGGGCGCGACGTTCATCCCCCGGGTCGGCCATGAGGTTGCCGTCATGCACTACTACGGCGATCCGGATTTGCCGGTCATTGCGGGCAGCCTCGTGAATGCGTTCCGTCAGCCGGCGCTGGACCTGCCACACAATCAGGGCGTGTCGATACTGCGCGGCCGCGAGCACCAAGGCACGGCATCCGGTCACGTCGCAATCGACGACACGCAGGGGCAAATCCAGACGCAGATTGCGAGCGATGCCGGCACATCGCAGCTCAGTCTCGGCAACCTGCGGCGCATGCTGAAAAAGAAGGGGCGTGCCGAGGCGCGCGGCAAGGGCTTCGATCTGTGTACCGACGATTGGGGCGTGATGCGGGCGTTGAAAGGCCTGTTCGTCACGACAGATGGTCAACCGGGCGGCGCGGGCCACGCGAAAGACGCGAAGGAGGCCATCGGCCGGCTGACTCGCGCGCGAGAGCTGCAAGAGAGTTTGTCCGGGCTGGCGCAACGGCACGACGCGCAACGACACGGCGCTGACCAGAGCGAGGTCGTCAAGGCGATCAACGCGCGCAACGATGCGATCAAGGGCAATCCATCGGGGGATCCGGACCACTTTCCCGAACTCACCGAAGCCGACATCGTGCTGGCCGGACCAGCGGGCATCAGTCTGGCCGCCGAGCGAGGTGTTCATATTGCGAGCGGTGAGGATGTGGCCGTGACGAGCGGCCGGCATGTCGGGATTGCCGTTGGGCGTTCGCTGTTCGCCAGCGTAGTGAACACGTTCGCGCTGTTCGTGCACAAGGCAGGTATGGCGCTGGTCGCCGCTGGCGGCAAGGTACGTATCGAAGCGCAGACCGACGGGATTGATCTGACAGCCAAGCGGGCGATCCGGATCACGAGCACGACGGACAGCATTCATCTGCACGCGGCGGAGGAAATCGTGTTGCACGCCGGCAGTACCGAGGTGCGCATCAGCGAACGAGGTTACGTGGTGCGCACAGCGGGCGAGCATACGGTCTATGCCGGTAGTCATCAGACCGACGGCCCGGCATCGGTCACGAAGCCATTTCCGGGGATGCCCGGTGCTGATTTCGAAGAGTTCTACACGCTGTGTGATCGAACGGGTAAGACACTGCCCGCCTGCGCGTATCGGTTGACCTGTCCCGATGGGCGCGTGATCGAAGGACACACCGATGCGGCGGGCCGCACGGCAACGGCTTATGCCGAATCGGCCGAGGCGGTGCATTGCGAGGCGTTGTCCGACGACGAGGACGATTTCGTGCGAGCGCGGTATTGGGACGAGGACGCGGAATACACGCTCGATTTCGCGAGCATCAGTGCAACAGGAGTGAGTCAGTCGTGACAAGTACACCACCCCCACGTAAGCGCGCGCCGAGTGTTCCGAAGGCCGGCAAGGGCAGCCAGACCAAACGGCCGGATGCGGCCGGCACTGTGTTGCCTGTCGAAAACCCGATGGACCTTTGGTATCTGTGCCAGAAAGCGGGTTTTGCGGAGCGGTTCCCGATGCGTGATGCGCGCGGGCGCGCGCTATGTCAGCGGCAAGTGTCTCGATGGGTGCACCATGACTGCAAGGGCAATCGATGGAAATGGCCGTATTGGGGCGAGGTCGGCTTCAATATGCTGCCCGGTGGCGGGCGACCGCCCGAGGCGATCATGAGTCGCAGCGAACCGTTCCGGCCATCGACCATGCCGCTGTCGCGCTACGAGATCATTCGGCGGCGCGTGGCGTTTCAGGCGGGCATCGATGAGGGCGTGTTGCCCTGGGTGTTGATCGGTTTGGTCGAGCCACTGGTGACGACTGAATACCTTGAGAACAACCTGTCGCCCGACGAGGTGCGTGAAGCGTACCGGTTGGTGCGCTCGGCCGGTACAGGATGGGACTGGACGGCGCTGGATCGGCCGACGATACCGGGATTGCTGCGCATTCCGGACGTGATCCGTCTGCGCGACTACAAGGGACGCACGGGCTCGGCCCGCTTTGCTGCCGACAACATCGCCTACCTGATCGAGATCAAGTTCGAGGGGGATGCGCTAACCCCGGAACAGGAGCGAGCCTATTACAAAATCATAAACGGAGACATCAATAGATTCCGTCTCCTTGAAACGAAGGCTTGCAAGGTGCCGCGCCGCCGCCGTCGAGAATGGCTGGAAAAGGCACGCAATGCGGAGCCGGTATTTCGAGCGGTCGAAGGCAGTGTGACGTCGCCGGAGCGGCTGAAAGAGTTTCATGCGCAACTGCCTCAGGCGGCGATGCTACTGCACGACATGGAGGCCGAGCAGCAAGCGGTACGACGGCTATTCGGAGGCGCTCGCCGGATTGACGAGCGGCGGTACTTTGCGGAATTGCGCACCTATGATTCGCAGCGTGCCGCGCGCGAGGAGGTGGAACGGCAACGGTTGCGGGAGCAACTGACGCTGATTCTCGGCGCGCCGTTGGCCGGGGCTGCTGCTGGTGTAGCGCTTGCCGGTGCGGGCGCATTTGCCGGTGCTGCCGGCGAATTGGGCGGCGCGGTGGAGTTGGTCGGACGCGGGGCACAGACACTGGCGCGCTTTCCGATCGAGAAGGTCGCCGTGACGGCGGCTGCCGCCAATGCAGCCATCTATAACGCAGCAGCACAAACGTCGCCCGAAGGTACCGGCGAGGTGGCCGGAATGACGCAGGACACGCTGCGTATGCTGGACATGTTGAATCGCAACCAGACTGTGCGCGTGTTGTATCTGTCGGATTAAGGGGAAAGAGCGTGGATTTTTTTAAGGAGTGGGACGAGGCGAAGTGGCATTTCACCTACGGAGACGAGGACGAACCGGATAACGTCGTGTTGCAGGGCGGATTGGTCATCGTGCTTTACCTGCTGAGATCGTATGCACAGTCGAATCGGGCAGCGTTGGCAAGTGTGATGTTGAGGCTTCAGGAAATCATGGGGCGACAGTTGCAATGGGGCTACTGGGAGCATCCGCGCAAGCGAGGCAAATACACGTCGGAGCGCTTTTCTGCATTCGTGGAATCGGTGCGAAAGCAACCGCCGACACACGTAGTCCAGTTCACTTGGTCGTCAGGGGCGGGTTATGACTTCGTTGGCGATTATGGGATGCGAATGTTTTCTCAGGGGAGCGTGTTTGAAGAAGAGTGGAAGGACCTGTCGTATCTCCAAATCTATCTACCCGTCGAAGTTCTTCGTGACAACGGGCGGGTGGGGTTCGAAGCACTACTGGCGAATTTGGCGATGCGCTTGCCGGTGTTACACGGCCGTGCGGGACTAGGGTTTCAGCGGTCCGATGAGGCCCACCGATATGAAAATCTGGAGTTGGAACTGGCCGAGCAGTTCGTGGGATTTGACGTGGGCGGTGAACTAGGACACGACGAATTGCGCGAAGGCATCAAGAGCGTGAACTGGTACACGATTTTGAACCAGATCTGGCTGGAAAAGCTTGGTGGTCGAGATGAGTTTGAACGTGCAATACAAAGCGAGGCGGCGAGCGGGCTATCGCTAGTCGACTACGCGAACGGGGTGATGGTGAAGGCGGGCGAATGGCCGTCGTTGGGCTGGACGGAGCGTGACCCGCAGCCACCCGCCTACGTGGCGGCGAACAGGTTGCTGAGGCCGATACGCGTGCCGGAGTTACGTTGTTTGCATATGGGCTCGGTCATGGGTGAGACGCGCTTCGACAATGTGTCGACGGATCAGTGGCTGCGTCGGTTCGATGCTCCGGGAATCTGGCCGCCGCGCCCGGCGATACCAGTGGCGAATACACCGGCACCGGCAGTAGATGAACCAGCCGTACCAGTGTCGCTCCCGCCTGCTGCGCAGCCGCCCGGCGTTCGCGTACTGAGTGCCCGTCCGGGGCAGCCGTGTCCACGCGAGGGGGACTGGTTCAGTCCGTTTCTGAAGCGCACGGAACGGATAAAGCAGGGGGAACCGATGCCGGGGCCGGAGACGACTCAGCAAGGGGCGGTGACCTGGTATTTGCGCGAGGCGGACGTCTGATATTAGCGGGGAAGGCTCCGTAGTCCGGCGAGCGTCACCGCTGCTCATGCGCCGAACGCGGCCTTGGCCAGCAAGCCCAGTGCGACGCACACGAGCACTACCGAGAAGCCCGCCTGCACATGCCGCGCCGCGAGGTGGCGCGACGCGCCGCGGCCGGCGGCCATGCCAAGCGCGGTCGCGACGGTGAACCACAGCGTCACGTCGAGCGGCGCGCGCGTGCCCGACACGAGCGTCGCCAGTACGCCGCCGGTGCCGACCAGCGCGATCACCATCAGCGACGTCGCGACCACCCCATGCATCGATACGTTCGTGAACTTGCGCAGCATCGGCACGATCACGAAGCCGCCGCCGACGCCGAGCAGCCCCGTCATCAAGCCCGTGACCGCGCCGGTCGACGCCAGCGCGATGCCCACGGGCCACGACCACACGAGCCGGCCCGTATCGGGATTCACGCGGCCGACGCACAGCGGCGACGCGTCCGCATCGGTCGCCTGCCGCCGCAGCGCCTGTCGCAGCAGGCGGCCGGCGACGACCAGCATCGTCAGCGCGAACAGCGTGAGCAGCAGGCGCTGCGGCAGCACGTGCGCGAGCCGCACGCCGAGCGTGGTCAGCGGCACGCCGGCCACCGCCATCAGCAGCGCCGCGCGATAGCGCACGAGCCCGCGCCGGAAACCTTCGAGCGCGCCGAGCGCGGCGCTGCCGGCCACCGCGACGAGCGCGACCGGCGTGGCCTGCTGCATCGGCCAGCTCATCCCGACGACGAGCGCCGGCACCGCGAGAATGCCGCCGCCGGCGCCGGTCAGGCCCAGCACGGCGCCGACGAAGCCGCCGAGTACGAGAGAGATCAGCATGACGTCATCGCGCTCCGGTCAACGTGCGATCGCGGGCTTCGCGAGCCATTCGCGGCCCTTGAGCATCGCCTTCCAGTAGAGCGGCGGCAGCACGCGCTCCTTGAGCAGCCACGCGAGCCGCGACGGCCGCTTGCCGTCGATCAGCCACGCGGGGAAGGTCGGCGCGACCTTGCCGCCGTACAGGAATTCGGCAAGCACGATCTTGCCGCGCTCGACGGTGAGCGGGCACGAGCCGTAACCGTCGTACGCGGCGTCGCCCTGTGCGCGGCCGAGCGACGCAAGCAGGTTGTGCGCGACGACGGGCGCCTGCTTGCGGGCGGCCGCGGCGGTTTTCGCGTTGGTCGTGTTGGTGACGTCGCCGAGCGCGTAGATGTCGTCGAACTGCTTGTGGCGCAGCGTCGCCGGATCGACGTCGATCCAGCCCGCCGCGTCGGCGAGCGGGCTCGCGCGCACGAAGTCCGGCGCCTTCTGCGGCGGCACGACGTGGATCATGTCGAACGAACGCTCGACGGTTTCGTTGCCGCCGTCCGGCAGCGCGCGCGAGAACGTCGCGCGGCGCGCGGGCCCGTCGATCGCGACGAGGTTGTGGCCGAACGACAGCGCGATGTCGTAGCTTTTCACGTACTCCATCAGCGCGGGCACGTAATCGGCGACGCCGAACAGCGCGCCGCCCGCATTCAGGAATTCGACGTTCGCGGCGTCGAGGCGCCCCGTGCGGCGCCAGTGGTCGCACGACAGGTACATCGCCTTTTGCGGCGCGCCCGCGCACTTGATCGGCATCGGCGGCTGCGTGAAGAGCGCGTGGCCGCCGCGGAACGCGCGCACCAGCTCCCACGTGTACGGCGCGAGATCGTAGCGGTAATTCGACGTGACGCCGTTGCGGCCGAGCGTGTCGGCGAGGCCGTCGATCGCGTGCCAGTCGAGCTTGAGCCCAGGGCATACGATGAGCCTGCGATAGCCGATGCGCCGGCCGCCGTCGAGCACGACCACGTGCGCGTCGGGCTCGAAGGCCGCGACCGCGGCCCGGATCCGCTGCACGCCGCGCGGCAGCACGTCGGTCATGGGCCGCGCGGTGGTCTCGGGCTGGAACACGCCCGCGCCGACCATCGTCCAGCCGGGCTGGTAGTAGTGGACGTCGGCGGGATCGATCACCGCGATGTCGAGGGACGCGTCGCGCGCGAGCAGGCTCGACGCGACCGCGATGCCGGCCGCACCCGCGCCGACGATCACGATGTCGTGTCGCGCGTCCACGGCCGGCGCCGTGTGGCCGCTGTGCCGCGCGATACGCGAGGCAAGCGCGCTCAGGTCGTAGCCTGCGGCGCCGGCGGCGGTGATGAGGTCGTCAAGCGGGCGCCGCCCCGCCTGCGACAGCGCCCACAGCGTGGCCGATCGCGTGCCGCTGCGGCAGTACGCGAGCACGGCCCCGTCGAGCGACGCGACGAGCGCGCCGAACCGCGCGGCCTGGTCGTCGGTCACCTTGCCGGGTTCGACCGGCAGGTAATGCACGTCGATGCCGAGCGGCGCGGCGGCCGCGCGGATCTCGGTGACGCTCGGCTGGTCGGCGCCTTCGCCGTCGGGCCGGTTGCAGATGATCGCGCGGATGCCCGCCGCGTGAAGCGCGGGCAGGTCGGCCGCCGCGATCTGCGGCGAGACCGACAGCGTGTCGGTCAGCTTGCGAATGGTCGTCATGTTGGGGCTCTCGGTGGGGCGCAGGCGCTCAGATCGCGTCGAGCGGAATCTTCAGGTAGCGCACGCCGTTGTTCTCGGGCTCGGGCAGGTGGCCGGCGCGCATGTTGACCTGCACCGACGGCAGCATCAGCACCGGCATGTCGAGCGTCGCGTCGCGCGCGGTGCGCATCGCGACGAAATCGTCCTCGGTCACGCCGTCCTTCACATGCACGTTCGCGCGGCGCTGCTCGGCGACGGTCGTCACGAACTGCACGTCGCGGCCGCCCGGCTGGTAGTCGTGGCACAGGTACAGGCGCGTGTCGGGCGGCAGCGCGAGCACGCGCGCGATCGAGCGGTACAGCGTGCGCGCGTCGCCGCCGGGGAAGTCGCAGCGGGCCGTGCCGTAGTCGGGCATGAACAGCGTGTCGCCGACGAACGCCGCGCGCTGCGTCGCGTCGTCCACGCAGTAGGTCATGCACGCGGGCGTGTGGCCCGGCGTGTGCAGCGCGCGGATCGTCAGCGCGCCGAGCGGGAGCGTGTCGCCGTCGTCGACGAGCCGGTCGAACTGGCGGCCATCTTCCGCGAAGCCGGGGCCCGCGTTGAACAGCGTGCCGAATACGTGCTGCACGCGGCGCACGTGCGAACCGATCGCAATCTGGCCGCCGACCTGCGCTTTCAGGTAGGGCGCGGCCGACAGGTGGTCGGCGTGCACGTGCGTTTCCAGCAGCCAGTGCACGGTCGCGCCGAGTTCGGCGACGCGCGCGATCAGCCGGTCGGCGCTGGCGGTGCGCGTGCGGCCGGATTTCGGATCGTAGTCGAGCACGCTGTCGATCAGCGCGCACGCGCGGCTCGTCGGATCGAGCAGGAGATAGCTGACGGTGTGGGTCGCCGGGTCGAAAAAGCCTTCGACCGACAGGGCGGGGGCGTTGCTCACGGAGTGTCCTCGATCGGGTTCTGCATCTGCAATGGCGGTCTTTGTCTCAAGAAGCGTGCCAGCGCTGCGGCGCGCCCCGCCCGATGTGGCAGGGGCTTGATTCAGCACGGGTTTTGGGCGCGCCGGCGGCCCCGAGAAGGTGGCGGCGACATCCGGTGGCGGACGATAACTGCCATAACTGGCAGTGTCGTGGCAGAATTGGCAGTCAGCCTGGCAGTCCGTCCGGGCGCCCCTTCGCCGAGCGAGCCGCCGCATGAATCCGCACGACACCATCCCGATCGTCCCCGTCCCGCGCCACGACACGATGCCCGACGTACGCGCGCTCGTCGCGTATCTCGAGCAGGACCCGCAGCCGATGATCGTCGTCGACCCCGACTACCGGATCCTCGCGGCGAACGATGCGTACCGGCGCCAGTTCGGCGTGGCAGGCGTCGAGCACGTGGGCCGGCACTGTTTCCAGGTATCGCATCACTACGACGTGCCGTGCGACCAGGCGGGCGAGCATTGCCCGATGAAGCAGGCGCTCGAATCGCGCGGGCTGAACCGCGTGCTGCACATCCATCACACGCCGCGCGGCCCCGAGCATGTCGACGTCGAGCTGCGGCCGATCTTCGATGCGGACGGCAACGTGATCGCGTACGTCGAGCGGCTGACGACGGTGCGCAGCGCGTCCGCGCAGCCGAGCGCGGAAGGGCTCGTCGGCGGCTCGGACGCGTTCAACGCGGCGCTCGGCGCGCTGCAGCGCGTGGCACCCTCGACGCTGCCGGTGCTGCTGCTCGGCGAATCGGGCACCGGCAAGGAGCTGTTCGCCCGTGCGCTGCACGAGGCGAGCGATCGCGCGATGGGGCCGTTCGTCGTCGTCGATTGCTCAGGAATCGCCGAGACGCTGTTCGAGAGCGAACTGTTCGGCTACGAGAAAGGCGCGTTCACGGGCGCGAACCAGCGCAAGCCGGGCCTCGTCGAAACCGCGCAGGGCGGCACGCTGTTTCTCGACGAGATCGGCGACGTGCCGCTGCCGATGCAGGTGAAGCTGCTGCGGCTGATCGAATCGGGCACGTTCCGGCGCGTGGGCGGCGTCGAGGCGCTGCGCGCGGATTTCCGGCTCGTCGCGGCCACGCACAAGCCGCTGCGCGAGATGATCGACGATGGTCGGTTCCGGCAGGATCTTTACTACCGGATCAACGCGTTTCCGATTCCGCTGCCGGCGCTGCGCGAACGGCAGGGCGACGTCGCGCTGCTGGCCGAATCGATCCTGCGGCGGATCGCGAACGCGCGCGGCAAGGCGGGCGACGCGAATGCGCGACCATTCGCGGCCCGGCCATTCACGCTGACCGAGCGCGCGCGGGCGTGCCTCGACGCATATGCGTGGCCCGGCAACATCCGCGAGCTGCGCAACGTGCTCGAACGCGCGTGCCTGTTCGCGGACGACGGCACGATCCGCGTCGAACATCTGCCGGCCGAACTCGTCGCGGCAGCGGCGGCGCCGCATGCGCAGGCGGCGGATGCGCGCGGCGTGTCGGACGCGGAGCTGGTCCGTATCGCGCGCGCGTTCGACGGTACCCGCAAGGCGCTCGCCGAGCAACTCGGATTGAGCGAACGGACGCTGTACCGGCGGATGAAGGCGCTCGGGTTCGGCACGCGCGAGCGCTGAACGGGCGTGGCGTATGCGGCTGGCAGCGGCACGCGGCTTTGTCGATAATGGCGCGTTCGATTCCCGCTCGCTTTCTCTCCATCGCCGATGACAAGACATGCCCTTTTGCGTTGCCTGTTGCTCACAGTCGCAGCGCTGGCCGGCCCGGCGCACGCCGCCGACTACACGTGGACCGATGCGGCCGGTGCGCACGCGGTGACGCTCGCCAGAACCGCGTCCGGCGACGACGTCGAACTCAAGGTGTCCGCGACGCTCGACGGCCGCCCCGACTGGACGGTGCGCGACTACGTGAAGGCATGCCCGGTCGACGTGATTCTCGACGTCGTACCGAAGTCGATCGAAATGCGCGACCTGCTCGGCAACGGCCGCAAGCAGTTCCTGTTCGCATACAAGATCGGTTGCCGCGGCGACGTGAGCGCCGATCAGGTCAAGTACTTCCTGATCGACGCGGGCACGAAATACGTGCTGCGCGGCGAGGAGATCGTCACGGTCAACGGCAAGTTGGTCGACGGCGGCGCGGCGCCCGTGCCGAATGCGGACCTGAAGGCGCAGCCCGCGTTTCTGCGCTATATGACGAAGCGCTGGCGCGGGATCAGCATGCGCAACGACTAGCGGAGGCACCCGGCCGGTCACGGACAGATCGCCACGGATTGAGCCTGCCGAACAATAAAAAATCACAACAATACGACAATTAATTATCGTTTCACGATAATTTCCGGCGTACAATCGACGCTCGTTCATTCGTCGTCGAGGACACGTCATGCATTCCGATCGCATTGCCCGTATCAGCCAGCAGATGGCCACCGTCACGCTGGGGTTCATCGTCTGCATGCTGGTGCTCAACGCTGCGTGCTGGCTGTTTCCGTCGCTGAACGGGGCCTCGGGGCCCGGCTTCGTATTCGGCCTCACGGATTCGGTGCTCACCAACCTGCGCGTGGACGTCGCCGCGTTCCCGTGGTGGCAGAAGGCCGTCGGCATCCTGCTGTCGAGCGTGCCGCTCATCGCGCTGGCGAACGGCCTTCGTCATCTGCGCGCGCTGTTCCGCACGTATGCGCGGCGCGACTATTTCTCGGTGCAGGCGGCCGGCCATCTCGGCAAGACGGGGCGCGCGATCGGCCTGTGGGTGGTGCTGAGCCTGCTGTGCGAGCCGCTGCTGAGCGTGTGGGCGACGCTGCGCGAACCGGTCGGCCATCGTGTGGTCAGCATCGGCTTCACCCTGCCGTACGTGGTCGCGCTGTTCACGGCCGCGTGCATCGCGGTCATCGCGCACATTCTCCGGCAGGCGAGCGAGCTCGACGCCGAGCATCGGCAATTCGTCTGAGGCGCGCGATGACGATCGTAGTCAAGCTCGACGTGATGCTCGCGATGCGCAAGGTTCGCTCGAAGGATCTGGCGGCAGCCGTCGGCATCACCGAACAGAATCTGTCGCTGCTCAAGCAGGGGAAGGTGAAGGGCATCCGCTTCGCGACGCTCGAGGCGATTTGCCGCTATCTCGACTGCCAGCCGGGCGACCTGCTCGCGTTCAGCGATGACGGCGGCGGCGAGCCCGACTGACGCAGCGGGCACGCGGCGTGTCGATGCGGCCGGGCGCCGTCGGTCGCGCGTCGTCGCGCTCGCGGTCGTGGTGTCCATATCGATCCACCTGCTCGGATGGCTGCTGCTGCAACGAGTGTCGACGGCGGTCGGCCCGAAAACCGTCGAGCGGCCGCGCACCGCGCTGCGCGTCGAGTTGATTCCCGCGCGGCCGGCGCCCGAGGTGATCGCACGCGAGGTCGGGCCGGCTGGCCCGAGCGCGGGCGGGCGCGGCACCGTGCAATCGGCGAAGCGTTCTGCTGCGGTGGCGAACGCGCGTAGGGCGGCGCGTTCGTCTGCGGATGCGCCGAGTACGTCGCACAGGCAAAGCCGGACGACCGCCGACGCAGATGACAGCCCGCCGGCGACCGCTGCAAGCCCCGATCTCGACTGGCGGCGCGATCTGGACGCGATCGGTGCACAGCCACGCGCAGCGCGCAGCCCCGCGCAGGCGGCCGTCGGTGCGCTGGGCGCATCGTCGGGCGGCATGTTGCCGCGCCGTCGCACCGTCGATGCCAAGCTGGCCGACGGCATGTCGGGCGCGCGTCGCGCCGATTGCCGGCACGCATATGCGGGCGCAGGCCTGCTCGCGTTGCCGATGCTCGCGCTGGATGCGGTACGCGACACCGGCTGCCAATGGTGAAACGGGCGGCACACGGGCAACCCGCGTGCCGCCCGCCCGTCATGCGATCAACGCACCGGCGCCAACTGCGCCATCGCTGCGCGCACGAAACCGAGCAGCGTGTCGTCGGTCCACGAATCCTTCGTCAGCGCCGGCTCGTTCATCAGCGCGTGACGGAATTTCGCGTGCGTGGCCGGATCGTGGCCCGCATAGCTGCAGAACAGCTCGAGCCAGCGCTGCGCGAGCGCGCGGCCTTGCGGCGAATCGGGCTGCGCGCCCGCATCGATTGCGTCGCGCACGTCGGCCATCAGTTGCGGCCATTCCATCGAGCGTTCGCCGTAGTGCGCCCGCATGAAGCGGATCTCGTCCGGCGCGAGGTATTTCTCGAAGAGCCGCATCTTCGTTTCCGCCGAAGCGCGCAGCACGTAGTCGCGCAACGCGGTCGAAATGCCGATCTTCGACTGCATCGATGGTTCTTGCTCGTGCATCAGGTTCAGCTTCGCGAGCAACCGCGGATCGTTGTTCGTGTCGCGCACCAGCAGCGCCATCCAGCGCGCGGCGAGCGCACGCACGCGCGCGTCCTCGGCGGGCACGCCCGCCTCGTGCAGCGTACGGACCTCGTCGACGAGCGCGATCCATTCCGCGTCGCCGGCCTGGCTCTTCTGGTACATCGGCAGGCGCGCGAGTTCTTCCTCGGAGAAATATTTGTCGTACACGGTCATCAACTCCAGTGTGGTGAGCCAATCGGCCAGTTCCGGCTCGGTGCCCGCCGCGAGCTGCGCATGCAGGCTCGCGAGCCGCTCGCGCAGCTGCGCGGTTTGCGCGAGCTGGCGGTCGAGCGACGCGATCTGCCTGGCGACGAGATCGACGAGCGGCGTGCCGGGCCGGTTCAGGTAGTCGCCGATTTCGGCGAGCGACAGTCCGAAGCGACGCAGGGCCTGGATCTGGTGGAGCCGGGCGATGTCGTCGCGGTCGTACAGCCGGTAGCCGTTGTCGGCGCGCGCCGAAGGCGTCAGCAGACCGATGGCGTGATAGTGATGAAGCGTGCGGACGGTCAGCCCGCTGCGTTTCGCCAGGTCTCCCACTTTCAGCCGCATTCGTTTCTCCGTTCGGTGCGCACACTGGAGTCTCGAACGTTACGCTACGTGAGGGTCAAGCGGAAGATCGGCGATCGGACGGGTGTGGCGGGGAGCCGCACGCGCGTCCGATCGAAGGGGCCGGTTATTGCGCGGAAGGAGCAGGGTCGGGCGTGGTGGCGCGTGCCTGCGTGCCGGTCGTGCTGTCGCCGGCTGCGTTGCCGGTTTTAGCAGACTTGTCGCCATTGCCCGCCGGCGGCGTGCCCATCGCCTGGTACAGCCGCGCGGTATCCGCGAACCGGGCGCCGGTCGCGCGAATCTCGTCGAGCCGCGCATTGCGGTACTGCAACTCGCTCGCGCGCGCGGCCGACGGCGGCAGCGCACCGAGCCGCACGCGGGCGGCCGCGTCGTCGTATGCGCCACGGGCGGACAGCGCGGCGCGCGACGACGCATCGAGCGCCTCCGCGTCGTGCTCGAGCGCCGCGAGCGAATCGGCGACGTTCTGGAACGCGCCGAGCACCGCCTGCTTGTACTGGTCGACCGCGGCCTCGTAAGTCGCCTTCGCCGCGCGGCGCTGGGCGAGCAGCGCGCCGCCGTGGAAGATCGGCTGGCTCAGCGACGCGCCGACGTTCCAGATCGCGCCCGCGCCCGACAGCATCGCCGGCCAGCTGAAGCCGCCTTTGCCCATCGCCGCCGACAGCGACAGTTGCGGGAACATCTGCGCGGTCGCGAGGCCCACTTCGGCGGCGGCGGCCTTCAGCCCCGCGTCGGCGGCCTGGATGTCCGGGCGGCTTTGCAGCAGGTCCGACGGCACGACGACGGGCACCTGCTCGGGCAGGTGCAGATCGGCGAGTGCGAGATCGGCCGGCGGCCGGTCGGGCGTGCGGCCGACCAGCACCGCGAGCGCGTGGCGCGCCGAGTCGCGCTGCTGGCGCAGCGCGGGCAGGCTCGCCGCGAACGTGTCGGCGCTTTGCCGGGCATTGAGCGCGTCGCTGCGCGAGGCCGAGCCGAGCGCATGGCGGCGCTCGGCGTCGTGCGCCTGGTCGTTCGCGAGCGCGACGAGCCGCTCGGTCGTGTCGATCTGCGCATTGAGCACCGACACGGTGATCGACGCGGTCACGATGTTCGCGGCCAGCGCGCGCCGCGCGGATTCGAGCTGGAACGCGCTGACGTCGACGCGTTTCGCGAGCGCGCGGTTCGCGAAGCGCGACACGCCGAACAGGTCGACCGTGTAGCTGGCCTGCAGTTGCCCGACGAACGTGTCGTACAGCAGCGTCGGTGCGCCGAGCGCGGGAATCGGCACGCCGAGCGCGCGCTGGCGCGTGGCCTGGCCGACCGCGTCGATCGACGGCAGCATCGAACTGCCGATCTGCCCGCGCAACTGTTCGCGCGCGGCATCCAGCGAATGCGACGCCGCGCTCAATGTCGGGCTGTTGCGCAGCCCTTCGTCGACGAGCGCGTTCAGCGCGTCGGAACGGTACTGTTTCCACCAGTCCGGCACCGGCTGCGCGCCGACCTCGAACTGCTGCGCGACACCTTGCGCGGACACCGTCTGCTCGACTTGCGGCGCGGCGCCGTAGTGCGCGGGCGACGGCATCGCGGGCGGCTCGCCGCTCGGCGCGAACCACGCGCAGCCCGCGAGCGGGCCGGCGACGCTCGCCACCGCGAGCGCCCGCACGGCTTTCTTTTTCAGGGTCATCGATCGATCCATGGTCAGGCTCCCGACGGCGCGGCAGGTGTGCCGCCTGGCGGCGGGCCGTCCTGCGGGTCGCGTTCGTCGCGCTTCACGCGGAACCACGTCGCGTACAGCGCAGGCAGGTAGAACAGCGTCAGCACGGTTGCGCTCGTGATGCCGCCCATCAGCGCGGTCGCCATCGGCCCGAAGAAGTTCGAGCGCAGCAGCGGGATCAGCGCGAGCACGGCGGCCGCGGCCGTCAGCGTGATCGGCCGGAAGCGCCGCACGGTCGCGCCGATGATCGCGTCGACGCGGCCGTGGCCGACCGCGATGTCCTGCTCGATCTGGTCGACGAGGATCACCGAGTTGCGCATGATGATCCCGAACATCGCGATCACGCCGAGCATCGCGACGAAGCCGAACGGCTGGCCGAACAGCAGCAGCGTCGCGACCACGCCGATCAGCCCGAGCGGCGCGGTCAGCACGACCATCAGCACGCGCGAGAAGCTTTGCAGCTGGATCATCAGCAGCGTGAACACGGCGATCGCCATCAGCGGCATCTGTGCGTTGATCGACGTCTGCGCCTTCGCGCTTTCCTCGACCGAGCCGCCGATGTTGATCTGATAGCCGACCGGCAACTGCGCGCGCAACGTGTTCAGCTTCGCGTCGACCGCATGCGTGACGTCGATGCCCTGGGCGCCGGCGCGCACGTCCGACTGCACGGTGATGGTCGGCTGGCGGTCGCGCTCCCATACGACGCCGTATTCGAGCGTCGGCGTGAAGCGGCCGAGCGAGCCGAGCGGCACGGGGCCGTTCGGCGTCGGCAGCGCGAGGCCCGCGAGTTTCGCCGGATCGACGCGGTCGGCGCGCGGCGCGCGCAGGTCGACGGCGATCAGCTTGTCGCGCTCGCGATACTGCGTGACGGTCGTACCGGACAGCGTCATCGCGAGGAAGCTCGACACGTCCTGCGACGTGACGTTCAGCTCGCGCGCCTTCTTCTGGTCGAGCTCGAAGCGCACCGAGCGCTCGGCCGGCTCGTCCCAGTCGAACTGCACGTTGACCGTGCGCGCATCGCCGCGCATCGTCGCCGCGACCTTCTCGGCGATCGAGCGGACCGTCGCGATGCTGTCGCCGCTCACGCGGAACTGCACCGGATAGCCGACCGGCGGGCCGTTCTCGAGCCGCGACAGCCGCCAGCGCACGGCCGGAAAGGTGTCGCGCAACGTGGTTTCGAGCCAGGTCGCGAGCTTCTCGCGATCCTCGACCGATTTCGCGGTGATCACGAACTGCGCGAAGTTCGGCAGTTGCAATTGCTGATCGAGCGGCAGGTAGAAGCGCGGCGCGCCGCTGCCGACGAAGTTCACCGCATGGTCGATCTCGGGCCGCTTGTCGATCGCTTTCTCGAGGCGCTCGGTCTCGCGCAGCGTCGCCGCGAACGACGCGCCTTCGGGCAGCCGCAGGTCGACCAGCAGTTCGGGCCGGTCGGAGCTCGGGAAGAACTGCTGCGGCACCAGCGAGAAGCCCATCATCGCGACGACGAAGAGGGCGCCCGTGATCAGCAGCACGACGAAGCGCCGCTCGATGCACCAGTCGATCCAGCCGCGCAGCCGCCGGTAGAAGCGGGTGTCGTAGATGTCGTGCTCGTGATCGTCGGGCAGGTGCGCCTCGTGCGCGTGCCGCTTGCGCTCGGGCAGCATGTGGAAGCCCAGCAGCGGGATCAGCACGACGGCCGCGAACCACGACGCGATCAGCGCGATCGCCGACACCTCGAAGATCGAGCGCGTGTATTCGCCGGTGCTCGATTTCGCGAGCGCGATCGGCAGGAAGCCGGACACCGTGACGAGCGTGCCCGTCAGCATCGGGAACGCGGTGCTGGTGTACGCGAACGCGGCGGCGCGCGCGCGGGTGTAGCCCTGTTCGAGCTTCACGGCCATCATCTCGACCGCGATGATCGCGTCGTCGACGAGCAGCCCGAGCGCGAGCACGAGCGTGCCGAGCGACACCTTGTGCAGCCCGATGTCGAACAGGTACATGAACAATGCGGTGACCGCGAGCACGACCGGGATCGAGATCACGACGACCATCCCGGTGCGCAGCCCGAGCGACACGAGGCTCACGACCAGCACGATCGCGACCGCTTCGGCGACGGCTTCGAGGAAATCGTCGACCGAATGCGCGACCGCGTGCGGCATGCTCGACACCAGCGTCAGCTTGAGGCCGGCCGGCAGTTGCGCCTGCAAGTCCTTCGATTGGGCGTCGAGCGCCTTGCCGAGCCGGATCACGTCGCCGCCCGGCTGCATCGTCACGCCGATGCCGAGCACGGCATGGCCGTTCGTGCGCATTTGCGTGACCTGAGGATCGTCGTAGCCGCGCTTCACGGTCGCGAGATCGCCGAGCCGGAACGTGCGGCCGTTGATGCGGATCAGCGTATTCGCGATCGCATCGACGTTGTCGAACTGGCCGCTCGGCCGCACGAACACGCGATCGTCGGCGGTCGTCAGCACGCCGGCCGACGAGATGTCGTTCTGCGCGTTGATCGCCTGGCCGAGCTGCTGCGGCGAGATGCCGAGGCGCGTGAGCTGCGCGTTGTTGACCTCGATGAAGATCCGCTGGTCGGGGTCGCCGAAATAGTCGACCTTGCCGACGCCCGGCACGCGCAGCAGCACGGTGCGCAACTGGTCCGCGTAGTCGTGCAGTTGCGCGGGCGTGAAGCCGTCGCCCTCGAGCGTCCAGATGTTGGTGTAGACGTCGCCGAATTCGTCGTTGAAGAACGGACCCTGCACGCCGGGCGGCAGCGTATAGCCGATGTCGCCCACTTTCTTGCGGATCTGGTACCAGGTTTCGGGCACGTCCTTCACGGGCGCCGAATCCTTCATCGTGAAGAAGATCAGCGATTCGCCGGGGCGCGAATAACTGCGCAGGAAATCGATGGCCGGCGTTTCCTGCAGCTTGCGGCCGATCCGGTCGGTCACCTGTTCCTGCACCTGGCGCGCGCTCGCGCCCGGCCAGAAGGTGCGGATCACCATCACGCGGAACGTGAACGGCGGGTCTTCGGACTGCGCGAGCCGCGTGTAAGCGAGGATGCCCGCAAGCGTCGCGAGCGCGATCAGGTAGACGACCAGCGCCTGGTGGCGCAGCGCCCATGCGGACAGGTTGAACCGGCCTTCTTCGTGGGAGACGCTCACGATGCGAAGTCCTCCGGGTGCAGCGGCGCGATCGCGCGCACCTTCTCGCCCGCGCTGACCGTATGCACGCCCTGCAGCACGACGCGCTCGCCCGGCTGCAGTCCGTGCGACACGGTGACGGTGCGCTCGTTGAAGCGCGCGACGTCGACGCGGCGCAACTCGAGCGTGTCGTCCTTGGTGCGCACGACCCACACGGCCGGTTGCGCGCCGTCGTGGAACAGCGCGGTCGCGGGCAGCGTGATCGGCTGCGTGTCGCCGGCGGACGGCGCGCCGTCGAACGCGACGTCCGCGGTCATCCCGAGCCGGATCGCCGGATCGGGCGCGCCGAGCGTGAGCTTCACGCGGTAGGTGCGGCTTTGCGGATCGGCGGCCGGCGCGATTTCGCGCACCTTCGCGGCGAATTGTCGGCCCGGCAGCGACGGCAGCGTGACGGTGGCGGCATGACCGGGCGCGAGCGACGCGAGCGCGGCCTCGGGCACGTCGCTGACGACGTCGACGTCGCCCGACCACGCGAGCTGGTAGACCGGCTGGCCGGCCGACACGTTCTGGCCGGTATCGGCCTGTTCGGCGGTGATGGTGCCCGCATGGTCGGCGACGAGCGTCGCGTAGCGGAGCTGGTTCTTCGCGAGCGCGAGCTGCTGCTGCGCCTGGTCGCGCTGCGCGAGCGCCGACGTGTAGCTGTTCTGCGTCTGTTCGAGCTGCGCGGTCGCGATCAGGTTTTCGCGGGCCTGTGCGCGGTCGCGGTCGAGCTGCTGCTTCGCGAACGCGAGGCTGTGCGTCGCGGCATCGAATTGCGCCTGCGCACTCGCGGCGTTCTTCTCGACGTCGGACGGATCGAGCAGCGCGACGACCTGGCCGACCTTCACCGTATCGCCGAGCCGAACCTTGCGCTCGATGATCTTGCCGGCGATGCGGAACGACAGCGGGGTGGCATAGCGCGGCTGGATGTCGCCGGGCAGCGTGCGCGCGGCCGCGGCGGTGTCGGCCCGCGCGGGCAGCGCGACGACGGGGCGCGCAGCGGGCGGCGCGGATTCTTTCGGATGACAGGCGGCAAGGACGAGCGCGGCGCCGATCAGCAGCGCGGCGCGGGAACCGGAGCGATTCACGAAACCCCCAGGTGAGGTGGAGCGGAACGAAGCCGGCAAGCGCGGCGGGCGCTTGCCCCAAGTGGCGCCGGCACCGGCGCACACGAACAGACGAACGACATCTTCGGAAACTGTGGCGAATTCTAATACACACCTGTATCTGAATGCAAAGATGAATCCGAAAGGAAAGGGATGCTAGACTGCGCGGCATGAAACCACAGCGCTTAACTCGCGAGCAGAGCAGGGACCAGACGCGCGAACGTCTGCTGAAAGCCGCGCATCGCATTTTTCTGAAGAAAGGGTATGTGGCCGCGAGCGTCGAGGACATCGCGGCGGCCGCCGGCTATACGCGCGGCGCGTTCTACTCGAATTTCCGCAGCAAGTCCGACCTGTTGCTGGAATTGCTGGAGCGCAACCACGAGGAGGTACAGGCCGACTTCGTCGCGATTTTCGAAGGGGGCGGCACGCGCGAGCAGATGGAATCGATGGCGCTCGCGTATTACCGGACGCTGTTTCGCGACGACGAATACTCGCTGCTGTGGGGCGAGGCGAAGCTGCAGGCCGCGCGCGACGCGAAGTTCCGCGTGCGCTTCAACCAGTTCCTGCACGGCAAGCGCGTGCAGATGGCCGAATTCATCCAGCGCTTCGCCGAGCGCTCGGGCACGCCGCTGCTGCTGCCGGCCGACACGCTCGCGTTCGGTCTGATGTGCCTGTGCGACGGCGTGCAGTCGTACTACACGGCCGATCCGCAGCACGTGTCGGCCGACGTGGCCGAGTCGGTGCTCGGCGGGTTCTTCGCCCGGGTCGTGCTGGGGCGTGCGCCGGACTGACCGGCGCGGATGGTGTGGGCGGTGCGGCGAGGCGCGTCAGCGTTCGCCGGTCATCCGCCGGTACGCGTCGAGCAGCGACGTCTTGTAGACGACGCCCGCGAGCGTCGGCTCGGCTTCGCTCTCGATCACCGGCAGGCGTTCGCCCTGGAACGCCATGAAGCGCTCGAGCGCGGTCGCGAGCGGCATGTCGGGCGTGAGCAGCGGAAACGGCGTATGCGCATAGTGCGCGGCCGTCTTGTCGGTCGTGTCGCGCTTGTCGAGCAAATCGGACGTGATGTCCTTCAACGCGACCGCGCCGCGAAAGCGCCCGGCGTCGTCGGTCACGTACAGATACTTCACCGGATATTCGAGAAACACGCGCGTCATGTCGGCGACGCTCGCGGTGAGCGGCACGACCGTCTGCGCGGGCTGGATCAGCTCGCGCATCTGCGTGGTGCGCAGCCGCTGCCGCTCCTGCGCGTCCTGGTAGTGGTGCTGCGTGATGTCGTACATCGACGTCGTGCCCGTCGCGCGCGCGACGAAATACGCGAACACGCACGACACCAGCAGCGGCAGCACGACCTGATAGCTCAGCGTCATCTCGAAGATCATCAGGATCGCCATCAGCGGCGCCTGCGTGGCGCCCGCCATGAACGCGCCCATCCCGACGATCGCATACGCGAAATACGCGGACGTATGGCCCGGCCACAGCGCGTCCATCGCGAATCCGAACAGCGAGCCGAACACGGCGCCGACGAACAGCGTCGGCGTGAACACGCCGCCGATCGCGCCCGAGCCGGCCGTCGCGGCCGTCGCGATCACCTTGAACACGAGGACCGCGACGAGCGCCTGCCAGGTCCACGGCGCATGGAGGATCTGGTTCACGACGCTGTAGCCGTTGCCCCACACGTCCGGAATCCACACCGAGATCACGCCGACCACGAGGCCGCCGAGCGCGAGCCGCACGGGCAACGGCACGGGCAGCCGCTTGAACTGCGTCTTCGACGCGTCGAGCAGGTGCAGGAACTGCGGCGCGAGCACGCCGCACAGCGCGCCGAGCACGACGAACGGCAGCACCTCGGCGCCCGTCACGGCCGGAAACACCGGCATCTCGTACGGCGGCCGGTAGCCGACGAATTCGCGCATCACGATGTTCGCGACGACCGACGCGACGACCATCGGCCCGAAGCTCTCCATCGCGATCGTGCCGAGCACGATTTCCGATACGAAGAACGCGCCGGCGATCGGCGCGTTGTACGCGGACGTGATGCCGGCCGCCGCCCCGCACGCGACCAGCAGGCGCAGGCGCGGCGGGTCGAAGTGCGCGAAGCGGCCGACGAGGGACGCGGCGAGCGCCGCGAGCTGCACCATCGGGCCTTCGCGGCCGATCGAGCCGCCGCTGCCGATCGTCAGCAGCGACGACACGCTGCGCCACAGGCTCTGCCGCACCGGCACGACGCCGGTGCCGAGCGCGACCGATTCCATGTAGTCGGTGGTCCTGGCGGCCTGCCGGTCGCCGCGCGTCGCGAGCAGCAGCACGCAGCCGGCGAGGAAGCCGCCCGCGGCCGGTATCCAGAACCGCAGGTACCACGGCAGGCTCTTCGCCATCTGCACGAAGCTGCCGCTGTGCCCCGAGATCAGGCGCTGCATCAGGTCGATGCCTTCGCGGAACGCCATCGTGGCAAAGGCGCCGCCGACGCCGACGATGGCCGACCAGATCAGCATCGTATGGGCGTCCGACAGGCGGAGCAGCGTTCGCGCGCGAGTGCGCAGCTTCAGCAGGAACGAGAGCACGGCTGACAGGGGGCGATGGAAAACGACGCGAAGCATAGCACTGCGCCGCGCCCGCGGGACTCCCCCGGCGGGCGCGGCGCGCGAACCGTCGCGGACATGCGGCTCAGCCAAGGCAGTGCTGCACGGCCCAGGTGATCCCGTAGCCGCCGGCGATCAGCCACACGTTCAGGATCAGGCCGGTCATCAGCGCACGCGGGCCGGCCGCGCGGATCTGCGCGACGCGCGTTTCGATGCCGAGTGCGGTCATGGCCATCGTCAGCGCGAAAGTGTCGAGCACGTTCAGCGTATGCGTGACGTCCGCGGGCAGCACGTTCAGCGAATTGACGATCACGAAGCCGAGGAAGCCGAGCGCGAACCACGGCACCGCCACCTTGTGCCGGCGTTGCGCGCCGCCGGCCGCGTCGTGAGCCGAACGCGCGAAACGGGCCGAATGCGCGAGCCACCAGCCGAGCGCGAGCAGCACCGGCACCAGCAGCATCACGCGCGTCATCTTCACGATCGTCGCGACGTGCACGACCTCCGGGCTGATGTCGCTCGCCGCGCCGACCACCTGCGCGACTTCGTGGATCGTGCCGCCGAAGAACAGGCCGAGGCCGGCCGGATCGAGGTTCAGCAGCCCGGCGTGATAGGCGAGCGGATACAGGAACATCGACAGCGTGCCGAACAGCACGACGCTGCCCACGGCCATCGCGCTCTGGTGCGGCTTCGACTGCAGCGTCGACTCGAACGCGAGCACGGCGGCCGCGCCGCAGATCGCGCTGCCGGCGGCGGTCAGCAGCGCGGCGTCGCGGTCGAGCTTCATCAGCTTCATGCCGACCCAGGTGCCGATCGCGAGCGTGCTGACGACGACCAGCACCGATACCGCGAGGCCCGGCAGCCCGACCTGCGCGATTTCCTGCAGGCTCACGCGCAAGCCGAAGAACGCGACCGCGATGCGCAGCAGCTTGCGGGCGGAGAAATTGACGCCGGCCGCCCAGCTGGCCGGCATGCCGTCGCGCAGCGCGTTGCCGTACAGCGCGCCGGCGACGATGCCGACGATCAGCGGCGACAGGCCGAGCCCCGCGATCGCGGGAAGCTCGGACAGGCTCGTGACGGCGGCCGCGAACAGCGCGACGAACAGCACGCCGTTCAACTGGCCGCGCATCGACGGCGCGGCGTGGCTGAGAGGGGGAGTCGGAGCAGTGGACATGGAAGCACCGTGGTGGAGCGTGTGGCGATGCTGTAATCCTAATTTCGTTATATCGATATGAAAAATTGTGATTTGTGACATAAACTATCCGGAAAGCCGATAATTTATCCCCATGACCCCGGATCAACTGATAACGTTCGCCGCCGTCGCCGAGCATCTGAACATCAGCCGCGCCGCCGTCGCGCTGCATCTGTCGCAGCCGGCCGTGTCGGGCCAGTTGCGGCTGCTGCAGGACGAGTTCGGCGAGCCGCTGTACCAGCGCGACGGCCGCGGCATCCGCCTGACGCCGGTCGGCGAACAGCTCGCGCAATACGCGAAGGCGCAGCGCGACACGTTCGCGCAGGCACGCGCGTTTCGCGACGCGGTGCGCGGGCTGGAAGCCGGCACGCTGCGCATCGGCGCGAGCACGACGCCCGCGAGCTACCTGCTGCCGTACTTGATCGCGGCGTTCCAGCCGCGCGCGCCGCGCGTGTCGATCCAGACGATGAGCGGCAATACGGCCGACGTGGTCGCGGCGCTGCCGTCGCTCGACATCGCGCTGATCGAAGGGCCGCCCGGCGAGGCGCTGCCGCCGGGCACGGCCGTGCACGCGTGGCACGAGGACGAGATCGTCGCGATCGTGCCGGCCGGCCATCCGCTCGCGGCGCCCGGCCACGACGCCGGCGTGACGCTCGACGCGCTCGCCGCGCATCCGCTCGTGCTGCGCGAGGCGGGCTCCGCGGTGCGGCAACTCGTCGAGCGCGCGTTCGCGCATGGCGGCGCGCCGATGCGCGTCGCGTTCGAGATCGCGGGGGTCGAGGCCGTGAAGGAGGCCGTGCGCGCGGGGATGGGCGTCGGGTTCGTGTCCGCGATGTCGCTGCGTCACGAGGATGCGGCGCTCGTGCCGCGCTCGCTCGCGCCCGCGCCGCTCACGCGGCATTTCTCCATTCTCCTGCCGCATGGCGGCGCGCCGTCGCGAGTCGCCGCGCAATTCCTCGAAATGAGCCTCGCGCAGCGCCTCGCGTAGGTGCTCGAAGCCGCGCCGGGAACACCTGTTGCGCGCGCTCGGGCGCGTATTCGTGCGCCGATCGGGCCTTAGGGATTTCCTCTATGGCGTGGGTTTGAAGCGAAGCGCACCATCCGTCTCAAGCAAATGGAACCGGTTCCATTCCGGTTGAAAAAGGGCAACATGGCAGACATCGTGATCGTGGCGAGCGCATTCGGGATGGACCGAGTGCGCCAGGAGGGCCACAGTGCATTCATCGCGACCGTGGCGGCATCCGGCGCGGCCGGTTTCGAGGTGCGGCGCGAACTATTCGCGTCGGACGACGATACGGCGCCCGGCGCGCTGGCCGCGCTCGGCGCGCAAATCGCCGGCCACGGGCTGTGGTCGGTCTATTCGACCCCGGACTCGCTCTATACGGAAACGGGTGCGCTCGATGCCGACGCATTGCGCGACACGCTCGCGCAAGCCGACGCGCTCGGCGCGCGCTTCGTGAAATTCCAGCTCGGCGGTTTCGCCGGCGATGCGCACGCGGCCGAGATCGTCGCGCTGTCGCGCGGCGCGCGGGCCCGCGTGGTGGTCGAGAACGGCCAGCTCGAGGTCGGCGGCGCGTTCGCGCAGTTCCGCGGGCTGTTCGACGCGCTGTCCGACGCCGGCCTGCCCGATGCGCTCGGCATGACGTTCGACATCGGCAACTGGCAGTGGCGCGGCGAAGCGCCGCTCGACTGCGCGCAGGTGCTCGCGCCGCATGTGGAATACATTCATTGCAAGGCCACCGAAGGCGAGGGCGCGCGTCGTTTCGCTGTCGCGCCGGCGCCGAACGATCCGCTCGTGACCGGCGTGCTCGCGGCGCTGCCGCAGCATGCGCCGCGCGGCATCGAGTTTCCGTTCGACGCGGCCGACCTGGCCGGCGATGCATGCCGGCGCGTCGCGTGGCTCGCATCCGCGTGACCGCGTGACCGCAGCAGGATCCTGAGGAGTTCAGTCATGAAAGCAGCACTCGATGTCGTGACCTACGGCGAAGCGATGGCGATGTTCGTCGCGACGGAGCCCGGCCATCTCGCGCACGCCGGGCAATTCGCGAAGCGGATCGCCGGCGCCGATCTCAATGTGGCGATCGGCCTGTCGCGGCTCGGCTTCCGAGTCGGCTGGATGAGCCGGGTCGGCCGCGATTCGTTCGGCCGCTACGTGCTCGACACGCTGGCGCGCGAGGGCATCGACGCGTCGTGCGTGACCGTCGACCCGCGCTACCCGACCGGTTTCCAGCTGAAGTCGCGCAACGACGACGGCAGCGATCCGACCGTCGAATATTTCCGCAAGGGCTCGGCCGCGAGCCACCTGTCGTGCGACGACTACGTGGCCGACTACGTGCTCGGCGCGCGCCATCTGCATCTGACCGGCGTCGCGCCGGCGATCTCGGCGACGTCGTGCGAACTCGCGTTCCGGCTTGCGCGCGAGATGCGTGCGGCCGGCAAGACGATCTCGTTCGACCCGAACCTGCGCCCGACGCTGTGGCCGTCCGCCGACGTGATGGCGAACACGCTGAATGCGCTCGCCGCGCTTGCCGACTGGGTGCTGCCGGGCCTGGCCGAAGGTCGGCAACTCACCGGGCACGACACGCCGGCCGACATCGCGGGCTTCTATCTCGCGCAAGGCGCGCGCGGCGTCGTGATCAAGCTCGGTGAGCAAGGCGCGTATTTCCGCACGGCCGACGGCCGCGAAGGCACGGTGGCTGGCGAGCGCGTCGAAAAGGTCGTCGATACGGTCGGCGCCGGCGATGGCTTCGCGGTCGGCGTGGTCAGCGCGCTGCTCGAAGGGCGCAGCGTCGAACAGGCGGTCGCGCGCGGCAACCGGATCGGTGCGCTCGCGATCCAGGTGATCGGCGATTCGGAAGGATTGCCGACGCGCGACGCGCTCGACCGGCTCGAAAAGGTCAGCAATCACGCCGATCGCTTAGAGGAAACCGTCACCGCGCAATGAGAGGCCGGACACGGCACAATCCGCGGATCCATTTCGTGCGCGACGCACAGTAGTTTTGTTCGCGGCCGGGCAGGCGCCAGCGCGCCAAGTCCGGCCGACATACGGAGACACGCTCATGCCAACCAATCTCGCAGCCCGTCGGTGGTGGACGATCATGCCGATCGTCTTCATCACGTACAGCCTCGCTTACCTCGATCGCGCCAACTACGGGTTCGCGGCGGCGGCCGGCATCAACCAGGATCTCGGCATCAGCAAGGGCCTGTCGTCGCTGATCGGCGCGCTGTTCTTCCTCGGCTACTTCTTCTTCCAGATTCCCGGCGCGATCTACGCGGAACGCCGCAGCGTGAAGAAGCTCGTGTTCGTGAGCCTCGTGCTGTGGGGCGGCTGCGCGGCGCTGACCGGCGTGGTCAGCAACATCCCGTCGCTGATGGCGATCCGCTTCGTGCTCGGCATCGTCGAGGCGGCCGTGATGCCGGCGATGCTGATCTACATCAGCAACTGGTTCACGAAGAACGAGCGCTCGCGCGCGAACACGTTCCTGATCCTCGGCAACCCGGTCACCGTGCTGTGGATGTCGATCGTGTCCGGTTATCTCGTGCATGAATTCGGCTGGCGCCACATGTTCATCGCCGAAGGCGTGCCGGCCGTCATCTGGGCCGTGTGCTGGTGGGTCCTCGTGCAGGACAAGCCGGCCGATTCGCCGTGGCTCAGCGCGCAGGAAAAGCGCGACCTCGACGCCGCGCTCGCGGCCGAGCAGGCGGCGATCAAGCCGGTGCGCAACTATGGCGAGGCGTTCCGCTCGCCGGCCGTGATCAAGCTGTGCGCGCAGTATTTCTGCTGGAGCATCGGCGTGTACGGCTTCGTGCTGTGGCTGCCGTCGATCGTGAAGAACGGCTCCGACCTCGGGATGGTCGCGACCGGCTGGCTGTCCGCGCTGCCGTACCTCGCGGCGACGATCGCGATGCTCGCCGCGTCGTGGGCGTCCGACAAGGTCGGGTCGCGCCGCGGTTTCGTGTGGCCGTTCCTGCTGGTCGGCGCGGCCGCGTTCGCCGCGTCGTACGCGCTCGGCTCGTCGCATTTCTGGATCTCGTATGCGCTGCTGGTCGTCGCGGGCGCGGCGATGTATGCGCCGTACGGTCCGTTCTTCGCGATCGTGCCGGAACTGCTGCCGAAGAACGTCGCCGGCGGCGCGATGGCGCTGATCAACAGCATGGGTGCGCTCGGCTCGTTCGTCGGCTCATATTTCGTCGGCTACCTGAACGGCGCGACCGGGTCGCCCGTCGCGTCGTACGCCTTCATGAGCGCCGCGCTCGTCGCCGCGGTGATCCTCACGCTGTCCGTCAAACCCCAGGCGCGCGATGCGCATCCGCTCGCCGCGCCGCTGCAAGGAAAATGAAACGATGAAGCCCCGTATCGTCGCGTACAAGCCGCTGCCCGATGACGTTCTCACGTACCTGCGCGAGCATGCGGACGTCGTGCAGGCCGACGGCGCCGACGCGCTTGCCGCCGCGCTCGGCGACGCCGACGGCGCGATCGGCGCGAGCCTGAAGGTCACGCCGCAGATGCTCGATCGCGCGCCGCGGCTGAAGGCGTGGTCGACGATCTCGGTCGGCTACGACAACTTCGACGTCGCCGATCTCACGCGGCGCGGCATCGTGCTCGCGCATACGCCGGACGTGCTGACCGAGTCGACGGCCGATACGGTGTTTTCGCTGATCCTGGCTTCCGCCCGGCGCGTGGTCGAACTGGCCGAGTGGGTGAAGGCCGGCCACTGGCATCGCAGCATCGGCGCGGACCTGTACGGCACCGACGTGCAGGGCAAGACGCTCGGCATCGTCGGGCTCGGGCGCATTGGCAGCGCGGTCGCGCGTCGCGCGGCGCTCGGCTTCCGGATGCAAGTGCTGTACGCGAACCGGTCCGCGCATGCGGAGGCCGAGACGCAGTACGGTGCGCGGCGCGTGACGCTCGACGAGCTGCTCGCGCAGTCGGATTTCGTGTGCCTGCAGGTGCCGCTGTCGCCCGACACGCGCCACCTGATCGGCGCGCCCGAATTCGCGAAGATGAAGCGCGGCGCGATCCTGATCAACGCGTCGCGCGGGCCCGTCGTCGACGAAGCCGCGCTGGTCGACGCGCTGCGCGCGGGAACAATTCGCGGCGCGGGGCTCGACGTGTTCGAAAAGGAGCCGCTGCCGGCGGATTCGCCGCTGCTGCAGATGAAGAACGTCGTCGCGCTGCCGCATATCGGCTCGGCGACGCACGAGACGCGCCATGCGATGGCGCGCTGCGCCGCGGAAAACCTGGTCGGCGCGCTGGCCGGCACGCTGCGCACGAATCTCGTCAATCCGGATGCGCTGGCGCACGCCTGAGCCGCTTCCGGCAACCGGCCGGCGCGGTGCCCGCGCCGTTAGAGTCGATGATCTTGGTGCCGGAGGGCTGGCTGCGTTATGATCGCCCGCGCTCGTCGTATCGACGGCCGGCCACGCGGCCGGCGGCGTCGCACGACGGGCATCCGCGCCAGGTCCGGTGCGGCCGACTGCCGTAGCACGCTGCTGGCGGGCGCGGCTCGACCGCGAAGCACCGGGCCGGCGCAGGCGCCCACGCGCCAGGACAGGGAAGGCCGCCGGTTGGCTTACGTTTCCAACAACAAAGGTCCGTCTGCTCGAGAAGCGGCGCGGATCGTACGTCGCGAGGCACGACAGTGACCGATTCGCAACCTTCCACGACGCGTCCGGCGACGATCAGCGACGTCGCGCGCGAGGCCGGCACGGGCAAGACCAGCGTTTCGCGCTACCTGAACGGCGAGACGCATGTGCTGTCCGTCGATCTGCGCCAGCGGATCGAGGCGGCCATCGCACGGCTCAACTACCGGCCGAACCAGATGGCGCGCGGGCTCAAGCGCGGCCGCAACCGGCTGCTCGGCATGCTCGCGGCCGACCTGACCAATCCTTACACCGTCGAAGTGCTGCAGGGCGTCGAGGCCGCGTGCCATGCGCTCGGCTACATGCCGCTCATCTGCCACGCGGCGAACGAAGTCGAGATGGAGCGCCGCTTCCTGCAACTGCTCACGACGTACCGCGTCGAAGGGCTGATCGTCAACGCGCTCGGCGCCGACGAAGACGTGCTGCGCCCGCTGCGCGGCGCGGGCATTCCGGCCGTGCTCGTCGACCGCACGGTCGAGGGCTTCGAGGCCGACCTGATCGGCCTCGACAACACCGACGCGATCGAGACGGCGCTCGCGCACCTGGTCGAGCACGGCTTCGACGCGATCCATTTCGTCGTGCAGCCGTTCGAGCGCGTCAGCTCGCGGCGCGTGCGCGAGACCGCGTTCCGCGCGGCGCTGGCGGCGCGCGGGCTGCCGGTGCCGCCGACGGTCGTGCTCGACCTGAACGAACCCGACGCGGCCGCGGCGGCGCTCGCCGACGTCGATGCGCGCATCGACGATGCGGCCCGGCGCGGCGTGCGCGCGGCGCTGTTCGCCGCGAACGCGCCGGTCGCGCTGGCGATCGCGCGCCACCTGCGCGCGCGCTTCGGCGCCGCGTGGCAGCAAAAGGCGGCGCTGCTGTCGATCGACGATCCGGAATGGGCCGAGCTGATCGGCATCACGACGATTCGTCAGCCGACCTACGAAATCGGCTACAAGGCCGTCGAATTCGTGCACGAACGGATCGACGGCGCGGCGGGCGACGTGCGCGTCGCGATGCTGCCCGGCGAGTTGATTGCGCGCGCGTCGACCGCAAGCTGAGTATCATTCGGGGCACGCGGCGCGTCAGGTGCGCCGCCCCGAACAAGGAACTCCATGACTGTCGCTCCCGTCACGCTGGCGGCGCTGATCGCCGCCACGCTGATCATCGCGCTGCTGCCGCTCGTCCTCTACCGCATCCTGCGCAAGCCGATTGCGCTCAACCGCCGCGACACGATCGTCGGCGTCGCCGTCTTCACGCTGTCCGCGATGATTCTCGAGCGCGCGTTCCACGGGCTCGTGCTGAGCCACACGCCCGAGGACGGCTGGCTGACGCAGCCGCTCGCGTTCGTCGCGTACGGCGCGCTCGCGACCGCGATGTTCGAGGAAGTCGGCCGCTATCTCGGGATGCGTTTTCTGAACCGCCGCTACGGCGCATCGGCCGGCGACGGCCGCGGGATCGGCTACGGAATCGGCCACGGCGGCGCCGAAGCGTGGTTCGTCGGCGTGCTCGTGTGGGGCCAGTGGTCGTATCTCGCATGGCTCGCGAGCCGCGGCCAGCTCGAGACGCAGTTGTCCGACCTGCCGGTCGACACCGTGGTGCGGCTGCACATGATGCTCGCGACGCTGTCGGCCCAGTCGATCCTGCTGTTGCTGCTCGAACGCTGCGCGGCGTTCGCGGTGCAACTGGCGCTGTCGGTGCTGGTGTGGCGCGGCGTGCGCGCCGGGCGAATCGCCGTGTTGCCGCTCGCGATCGTGCTGCATGCGCTCGCGGCGACGCCGACGCTGCTGTACCAGGTGCGCGTGCTGCCGGCCGCGTGGGTCGAGGCCGTGTATTTCGTGCTGGCCGCGATCCTGGTGGTCGTGCTGGTGAAGGCGTGCCGGCCGTCGCGTGCGGCGGCCTGACGGGAGAGACGGAATGGACGACTATCTGATCGAATGCCAGAGCGCGGAATTCGACGCGCTCGCGCGCGTGATCTGCGATCTGTTTCCGGAGCAGACGCGCTTCGCCGAAAGCAGCGACGCGCGCGGGCGCTTCCTGTCCGTGCACTGGCTCGCGATGCGGTTCGGCGCGACGCCGAAGCGGATGACGCTCGACATCCGGATCGTGCCGGCCGCGTTCGCGCGCTACCTGGCGCTCAAGCCGATGCAGCGCGCGCGCAGCCATGCGGTGCTGCATGCGTATACGGAAGCGATGCTGGGGTCGCTCGAAGAGCGGCACGCGGCCGGCGAGGCCGTCGAGCGCGACGCGGCACTCGAACTCGACGAAGACTTTGCGTGAGTAGCGGCGCCGGCTTCGTGCCGGCGCGGTGCGTTACGCGTCAAGCGTCGCGGTAGACCTGCGCGAAGCGCTGCGCCTGCACGACACCGTAGTCGCCGGGCGCGTATTGCATCACCCAGTCGCCGGCGACGCCGCGCAGCGTGTCGCCGTTTTCCGAGCGGGCGATCGTAAACGGTTCGTCCATCCGGCGCGCGAGCACGACGGCCGGCCGGTTGCGGTAGGCGCCCGGCGTGCCGTGCGCGAGCGCCGGATCGGCGGGCAGGTATTTGGCGTCGAAGCGTGCGCGCGACACGACCCAGCGGTCGCCGGTCGAGCCGGTGATCAGCGCGTCGCCTGCGACGTAACGGTTCGGGCCTTCGAGGCTCATCAGTTCGCCGTCGGCGTCCGCGAAGGACACGGCGACGGTTTCGTCCTTGACGACGCGACGGGCCTGCGGATCGGTACGCAGATCGAGTTGCTTGAGTTCGAGCATGGCGGGGAAGGGCGGGAAAGCGGGAAAAGCCGGGAGCTTATCCCGAATTCGGCGCGCCGTGTGGCGCGCCGTCGCCGATCGTCGATAGCGGCGCGGCGCCGTTCGGCCCGAGCGGGCCGGCACGGCGCCGGCGGGGGGCGTCAGGGCTGCGCGGGTGCGCTCGCGGCCGGCGCGGCCGCCTTGCCCTTCGTCTTGCCCTTGCCGCGGTGCTCGCCGCCGTGGTGCAGCCAGCTGCGGAAAGTCGTGTCGGCCAGCGCCTTCTGCTCGGCCGGGAAGCTCTCGTAGAGCGGCGCGAACGCGTCGGCGAGCTTCTTCGCGCCGTCGGCGTTCGCCTGCGACAGTTCCGCATACTGCTTGATGTCGTCGAGCGCGGACACGTCGTGCTTGGCCATCCGTTCGCCGTAGAGGCGGCCCATCGTTGCACCGTTGTCGCGCATCGTGTCGGCGAACGTCTTCCATTGCGGCTCCTGCGCCGACGTGATCTTCAACTGGTCGTGCAGGTACTTGATGCGCTGCTCGATGCGCGCTTCATGGCGTGCCGCGCGCTGTTCGGCGCTCGGGGCCGATGCCGCGGCCGTCGTGGCCG
Source organism: Burkholderia sp. BCC0044 (assembly GCF_902832955.1). Classification (NCBI taxonomy): domain Bacteria; kingdom Pseudomonadati; phylum Pseudomonadota; class Betaproteobacteria; order Burkholderiales; family Burkholderiaceae; genus Burkholderia; species Burkholderia sp. BCC0044. Next base: position 549,832 of record NZ_CADFDO010000001.1, read on the forward strand.
GCGCCTGGGCGGGCGCTTGCGGCTGCGCCGGGGTTTGCGCGAATGCGCTGGCTGCAACGACGAGCGTAGCGAGGGTGAGCGAGATTTTCTTCATGGTTGGCTCTCCGGGGTGGTGTCTTGCGAGCGGGCGCGGCGGCCATCGCCGCCGGCGCGCCTTTCGCGTCGCCCGCTATTAGTAGCACGTTGCCTGCGGTGCAGCAGTGAATGCGACACTTGCTTACATCCGATACGAATCGAAATCGAAAGGTTGAATCCGGCCCGTGCCGGTTGGGCGTGCCCGCGTTCGGCGCTATCATCGCGTCACTTTCCACTTCGCCGGCGCATGCGTACCGGCCCAGCGTCATGCGTCCACCCCGCCTCGACCAACTCGACGATCTCGACCGGCAACTCGTCGCGCTGCTGCAAGCCGATGCGCGCGCCAGCGTCGCGGATCTCGCGCGCCAGCTCGACGTCGCGCGCACGACGGTCGTCGCACGCATCGCGCGGCTCGAGCGCACCAACGTGATCGCCGGGTACAGCGTGCGGCTCGGGCAGGACGTGCTCGATGCGAGCATCTATGCATACGTCGGCATCATCCTCACGCCGAAGTTCGGCAAGGACGTATTGCGCAAGCTCGACCGGATGCCGGAAGTCCAGCTGCTGTGCGCGGTGAGCGGCGAATACGACTACGTCGCATGGCTGCGCGCCGATTCGCCCGAACGGCTCAACGACCTGCTCGACCAGATCGGCACGCTCGAAGGCGTCGAGCGCACGACGACGTCGATCATCCTGTCGCGCAAGATCGATCGCGGGACGATCGGCGGCTGAGCCGTTGTACGTGACTTGTTATACGCTGCGCCGCGCATGACGAACGGCGCGAGCGCATGTGCGGCGCAGGTTTCGTTGCGTCACGGGCATCTGGATTAACGTCGGGTAGGTGCCGGCACGCATTCGTATCGGCATTCGCTGCACATCATGATCGGTACGGGTGCCCGTCGCCATCCTTCCGCGCACTTCGCGCGCCTCTCTCCCGAATCTCCTTTCCGTATTTCGCTTCGACACAGCGTGTAACACCTGACGCATGTGCAGTTCGTGCGTCGGGAGCCATGCGGTGCGTCGTCGTCTTCGTCGTCGCAATGCGCAGCCGCCAACGGCCGGTTCGCGACAGCGCCTTTACGCGATTTTTAGACGAATGTGTCGTTTCGACGAAATGCTTCGTCATAACGTCGAAATTATCGGTCGTTTCGCATCATTCTTCGTCTTGGAACTGATTTTGAGCGTCCCTACACTGTGTCCATGGCTCGACGCCGTACACCAACACCCACCCATCATCAGGAGATAAGCGCATGAAAATCGCCATCGTCGGCGCAGGTCTGATCGGCCACACCATTGCTCACATGCTGCGCGAAACGGGCGACTACGAAGTCGTCGCGTTCGACCGCGACGCGGATGCGCTCGCGAAGCTGTCGCGCGAAGGCATCGCGACGCAACGGGTCGATTCGGCCGACGCGAATGCGATTCGCGAAGCGGTGAAGGGCTTCGATGCGCTCGTCAACGCGCTGCCTTACTACCTCGCGGTCAACGTGGCCGCGGCCGCGAAGGCTGCGGGCGTTCACTACTTCGACCTGACCGAAGACGTGCGCGCCACCCACGCGATCCGCGAACTGGCCGACGGCTCCGACCGCGCGTTCATGCCGCAATGCGGGCTCGCACCGGGCTTCATCGGCATCGCCGCGCACGAACTCGTGAACGGCTTCAGCGAAGTGCGCGACGTGAAGATGCGCGTCGGCGCGCTACCGGAATATCCGACCAACGCGCTGAAGTACAACCTGACGTGGAGCGTCGACGGCCTGATCAACGAATACTGCCAGCCGTGCGAAGCGATCCGCGACGGCCGCAAGCAGTGGGTGCAGCCGCTCGAAGGCCTCGAGCACTTCTCGCTCGACGGCACCGAATACGAGGCGTTCAACACGTCGGGCGGCCTGGGCACGCTGTGCGAAACGCTGTCGGGCAAGGTCGAGACGCTCGACTACAAGTCGGTGCGCTATCCGGGCCACCGCGAGCTCGTCCAGTTCCTGCTGGAAGACCTGCGCCTGTCGACCGATCGCGACACGCTGAAGTCGATCATGCGCCGCGCGGTGCCGTCGACGAAGCAGGACGTCGTGCTCGTGTTCGTCACGGTGACGGGCGTGAAGGACGGCCAGCTGGTGCAGGACGTGTTCACGCGCAAGATCTTCGCGAAGGACGTGTGCGGGATGCACATGAGCGCGATCCAGATCACGACGGCCGGCGCGATGTGCGCGGTGCTGGATCTGTTCCGCGAAAAGAAGCTGCCGCAGAGCGGTTTCATCCCGCAGGAAAAGGTGTCGCTGAAGGCGTTCCTGTCGAACCGCTTCGGCAAGCTGTACGACGGCGGCACGATGGAGCGTGTGCACGCGGTTGCCTGACCGCAGTTACCAGACACGAGGGCCGTACGACGCCGGGAGCGCAGCAGCGCTTCCGGCGTTGTTTTTTGCGGGGAAGGGAAGGGCGCCGGGCGGCGCGCTCAGGCCGGCAGCGGCGGGACCATCGTCGCCGGTTGCGGCGGCGGCACGATGCGGTACAGCAGCGCGTCGAGGTCCGCGTCGGACGGCGCGGTGTTGTCGAACATCACGATGCCGTCGCATTCGTGGCCGCTCGGCACGAAGCGGCGCTGCCGGTATTCGTCCCAGTGCGCGAGCTTGTACGCATCGTTCGGGTTGGCGCGCGCGACGATCCGCTGATGCGCGACGTCTTCCGACGTGTGGACCCAGACGACCGTCAGCGTGACGTCCGGCGCGATGCCGAGCCACGCGCGATCGAGGATGCGGCGGTCGCGCACTTCACGCGACAGCGGGCCGACGACGAGCGCGCCGATGCCGAGCGCGAGATTTTCACGGGCCGTGTCGAGCAGGCCTTGATATTCGGGATCGCGAAGATGTTTCAGGTAGAGCGGGCTGTCGCGGTCGTTCGGATCGTCCGTCAGCGCGCCCATCGCCGCCGCGCTGTAGCGGCCGTACAGCGTGTCCTTGTCGAGCAGGCAGAACGCGTCGCCGGTCGCGCGCATCAGCGGCCCGATGAGCCGCTTCGCGAGCGTGGTCTTGCCGGTGCCGGCGTGACCGCAGAAGAACACGAGATGCGTCACGAATACCGGCTCCCTGCTTCCTGGCGCGACGTGTCGCCGCGCTTGTCGCCGCGCGAGAACACTTCCGCTTCCAGCCACATCGCGTTGATGATGCCGAAGCCGAGCGCCACGCCGATGCCGAGTATCCACGAGAAATACCACATAGATCTGTCTCCTTGACGGTGGGGCCGCACGGCCGTTGTGCGGCGCGCAACGCAGACCCGGTGGGCCTGTCGACGTGCGCCGACGCGCGTGCTGCGGCGCACTCAGCCCGATCATGACCAATATCGGCGTGCCACGCAAGCCGGGTCGTCCGTGCAGCAAACCGTTAAACTGATGCGCAAACCGCAACATCGTGGACAACATGCTGATCAACTGCGCTGCTTACCAGGATGGCCGCAAGCTGGCCGATATCGACATCGACGCCATCAGCGATTACGTGTCGAAGCCCGAATGCTTCGTGTGGGTCGCGCTGAAGGATCCGACGCCCGAGGAAATCGACCTGATGGGCGAGGAGTTCGGGTTGCACGAGCTGGCGCTCGAGGATGCCCGCAAGGGCCATCAGCGGCCGAAGATCGAGGAATACGGCGATTCGCTGTTCGCGGTGCTGCACACCGTCGAACTCGAGGACGACGGCGAATTCAAGGTCGGCGAACTGAACGTGTTCGTCGGCCCGAATTACGTGCTGTCGATCCGCAACCATACCGAGCAGGATTTCCGCGACGTGCGCAAGCGCTGCGAGCGGGAGCCGCATCTGCTGCGAGAGGGTTCGGCGTTCGTGTTTTACGCGTTGATGGACCAGGTCGTCGACCGGTATTTCCCGATCCTCGAAACGCTCGGCACCGAGCTCGAGGAACTCGAGGATCGCATCTTCGCGAAGGCGACGCCCGCGTCGTCGCGCGCGATCATCGAGGATCTCTATTCGCTGAAGCGCCGGCTCGTGCTGCTGTACCAGCACACGGCGCCGCTGATGGAGCCGCTCTCGAAGCTCACCGGCGGGCGCGTGCCGCACGTCTGCAGCGGGATGGCGGCCTACTTCCGCGACGTGTACGACCATCTGCAGCGGATCGTGAAGACGATCGAAGGGCGCCGCGAGATGGTCGTCACCGCGATCCAGGTCAACCTCGGGATGATTTCGCTCGCGGAGAACGAGGTGACCAAGCGGCTCGGCTCGTTCGCCGCGCTGTTCGCGATCCCGACGATGATCGCCGGCATCTACGGGATGAACTTCGCGAACATGCCCGAGCTGCACCTGAAATACGGGTTCTACGGCTGCATCGCGGTGATGGCCATCGCCGACCTCGCGCTGTGGTGGCGTTTCAAGCGGGCAGGGTGGCTGTAGTCCGGCTTCACGCCGGACGCGGCGCGTGCTTGCCGACCACGACGCGCCACGGCCGCACGCGCCACGATTTCACGAGGCCGTTCTGCACGTACGGATCGGCGCGCGCGAACGATTCGGCCGCTTCCGGCGAATCGCCTTCGAATACGAGCACGGCCTGATCGGCCGGGTCCGCCAGCGCACCGGCGAGCACGAGTTCGCCGCGCTCGGTCGCAGCTTGCGCGAGCGCCAGATGCTCAGCACGGAACGGCTCGCGCCGCGACAGGTAATCGTCGACGAGTTCATAGATCAACTGGTAATGCATGGTCGCTCCAGGAGTCGGTTTCTGCCGCGGAATGGTGGGCGGCCGGCTCAGTATAGGCCACCGGGAAAGCCGTGGCGGTGGGGTTTGCCGGCGGGTCGGCGGTCGTTCGCAGGTTCGTTTTTTGAACGGCGCATCCCGGGCGGTATCCCGATGTTCTTCTTGAAACGCAACTAACGGTCGAGTTTCTCAACGTCGACAAATTGGCGGGCGCGACCGCATCTTCGTTCGCACTGCCTGAAATCTGCCTGCAGAAATGAGGGTCCGCCAAGCGTATTCCGGGGCCGGATTTCACATGCCGGCGCGGGCGGACGGCTCGAAGGGGAACCGAGGGCGCCGGCTGCCGGGCCGTGTGGACCGGCGTGGCCTGAGGGCGTTTCCATTGGGCCGGAATGCGACCTATGCTGAACGAATCCGGAGCGAACGTCGTTCGCCCTATTCGTCAGATTCGCCCAGACGAGGTGCGCCATGCCGGTCTCAGCCACCCTGCAGGATTGCCTGCGCCAGAAGTCATCGCGGTACGAAGTCGTGTACCACCCCTATAGCCATACGAGCATGGAGACGGCCGCCGCCGCGCATATTCCCGGCGATCGTCTCGCGAAAACCGTGCTCCTCGAGGACGCCGAGGGCTACGTCGCCGCCGTATTGCCGACGACGCACGCCGTGCGCCTGTCGGATCTCTGGGTGAAGACGGGACGCCATCTCGTGCTCGCCCGGGAGGTCGAATTGCGCGAACTGTTCAAGGATTGCGACATGGGCGCGTTGCCGCCGGTGTGCATGGCGTACGGGATGAAGACGTTCCTCGAGGAGCGCCTCGCGCAGCAGCCGGAAGTCTATTTCGAGGCCGGCGATCATCAAGCGCTGATTCACATGATGCAGGACGAATTCCTGATGCTGATGGAGACGGCCGAGCGCGCGCATTTCTCGCACAGGATGCAGGGAATGATGTTGTCCTGAGCGATGTCGGTCGCTCGTCGATGAAGCGTACACGCAGGCATTTTTCGCTGGGTTCAGTGAGGCGGGGATGCCTGTGCGCGCCGAGGGGCGGGTAATGGATTCATGCTGACGCAGTGGTCTCCGGCGTCGGAAAATAGATTGGTTATACGAATTATTTGATGGACTTCTGATGAGCGGCAAGCTCTGTTTGTTTTGATTTGTCATCCTTGAGATATAGGAACTTGAGCGCCGCCTGAGCATCGCGTGACCGCCATGGAGTCGGCGAGGGCCTGTTCGCGCGGATGCAAGCCGGTTCTTGACATGAGCGGCTTCTCGCCCCCGCGCCGGATGCGGACGCGGCAGTGGTCTACCGGCTGCCGTCCCTGGGCGAGCCAACGAAACGCATCCGGCAACGCACGCCCGGGCGAGCCAATTCGGTGCGTCGCACTAAATTAGTGATTATTTATGCATGGGCACCGAATAAGTGCGCACACCATACAAATCAATTACTGAATTGGTGGGCAATGGTTAATGAAGCTTACTAACTCGTTATTCGAGTAAGGCCTCCAAACTTTGTATTCAAGTATCAAATAAAGTTTGACGCCCGGATTTTTTCCTTGCTATCTTCTGCACCCAAGACGAACGGCCTGGCTGACATCGTCGTGTAACGAAGATCCAATCGTCATACGAGAAATGTGCCTGTGTCGACGCAGCTGACAATTGCCTGACCACGCTGGTGCGGGATGGACGCCGGATAGGGCGGCTATCCCGTTGCGGTTGAAACGATTCCTTGAAATTGAATAAACGCGATCCGAAATCGATGCTTTCAATTCGGATTGCCAATTGAATTAAAAATGAAATTTCGAGTTGAGGCGGAGACGGAACCGACCCGGTTCCGGCGCCGGCCATCATCGCGAAACTGGGCGATTCGCTTGGGGGAAGGATAGTGGGCATGAAAGTCGAAGAGCATCTGGTTGCTTCGAACAGCGGACTGGCCACGCTGGGGCGTCCGCGGGAATTCGGCAAGAAGCAGCAGAATCCGGTGCGCCGTTTCGGCGGCATCGCAGTCGTCCTCCTGTTGCATGCAGTGCTGATCTACGCATTGCTCAACGGCCTCGCGACCAAGGTCGTGCAGGTGATCCAGCATCCGATCGAAACCCGCATCATCGAGCCGGTGAAGCCGCCGCCGCCCCCGCCGATGCCGGTCGTCAAGCTTCCGCCGCCGAAGTTCGCGCCGCCGCCGCCGCCGTTCGTGCCGCCGCCCGAAGTGCCGGTGCAGGCGCCCCCGCAACAGGCGACCATCACGCACCAGTCGGCACCGGTGCCGTCCGCGCCGGCCGTGCAGGCGCCGGTCGTCGCACCGCCCGCGCCGGCCAAGCCGGTCAGTCACGAAGTGGGTGTCGTCTGCCCGAATTCGGACTCGATTCGCGCGTCGATGCAGTACCCGAAGGAAGCGCAGGAAAACAACATCACGGGTGACGTGACGATCGAGTTCGTCGTGGATGCGGAAGGGAACATCACGAACGAGCGCGTGGCCCAGTCGGCCGACCCCGTGCTCGATCGGGCGGCCTACAACACCGTGAAGCGCTTCAAATGCGTGGCGCAAGGCCAGGCAGTACGGGTGCAGGTGCCGTTCTCGTTCAACCTGAATTGATGCAGTGGGCGGTCCGGCGGGAGCCGGACCGGGGAAAACCGGCTTGAACTTTAATCGTAAGTTCAACGAAAGAATTGGAGTGGGGTATGACGAAGCGTTCTCTGGCCGCGCTGGCGGCAAGCCTGTTGATGTCCGTCACTGCAATCGACGGGCTCGTTGCGCCGCAACTCGCTTACGCGCAAGCGAGCGGATCCACGGCGACATCCGACGCGTCGACACAGGCCGCGGCGCCGACGCCCGCCGCCGCCGAGCCGGCTCCGCCGCCGGCACCGGCCGCGACCGAAGCGGTCGAGAATCCGTACGGGCTCGGCGCACTCTGGAAGAACGGCGACTTCGTCGCGCGCTTCGTGCTGATCCTGCTCGTGATCATGTCGATGGGCAGCTGGTACATCATGATCACGAAGTTCGTCGAGCAGTTGCGGGCGAACCGCCGCGCGAAACTCGCCGACGCGCAGCTCTGGAGCGCGCCGTCGCTGGCCGAGGGCGCGAAGCTGCTCGACGAGGCGTCGCCGTTCCGCTTCATCGCGGAAACGGCGATCGAGGCGGGCGAGCATCATGACGAGGCGCTGCTCGAAGCTGTGGACCGCAACACGTGGATCGACGTGTCCGTCGAGCGCTCGATCACGAACGTGTCGAACCGCATGCAGGACGGGCTCGCATTCCTCGCGACGGTCGGCTCGACCGCGCCGTTCGTCGGGCTGTTCGGCACGGTCTGGGGGATCTATCACGCGCTGACGGCGATCGGGATCGCGGGTCAGGCGTCGATCGACAAGGTCGCAGGCCCGGTGGGCGAGGCGCTCATCATGACGGCGATCGGCCTGGCGGTCGCGGTGCCTGCGGTGCTCGGCTACAACTTCCTGGTCCGGCGCAACAAGTCGGTGATGGAGCGGGTGCGCAACTTCGGCGCCCAGCTGCATACCGTGCTGCTGGCCGGCAGCAAACGTCCCGCTCGCGTGCCGTCGGCCGCCGCGTCGCTCGTGAACTGACCGGCTGACGGAGGCGCGCGATGGGCATGAACGTCGGGCAGGACGAAAGCGACGAGGTGATCGCGAACATCAACACGACGCCGCTCGTCGACGTGATGCTGGTGTTGCTGATCATCTTCCTGATCACGATTCCGGTCGTCACGCACACGATCCAGCTGCAGTTGCCGAAGGAAGTCGTGCAGCCGCTGCAGACCACGCCGAAGAGCGTCGAGATCGCAGTGAACCGCGACGGCGATTTCTTCTGGGGCGAGCAATTGGTGGATGCGTCGACGTTGCTCGCGAAGCTGAAGGGCGTGTCGCAGCAGCAGCCGCAGCCGAGCGTGCACGTGCGGGGCGATCAGAACACGCGCTACGAGTTCATCGGCCGGGTCATCACGATGTGCGAGCGCGCGGGTATCGCGAAGGTGTCGTTCATTACGGAACCGCCGGCGCGGGGTGGTTAGCGTTGGATGGGGAACGGCGCACGCGCCGATTCGGATCGACCGCGAAGCATGGGACCAGAACAAGCGCTGAAGCGCTAACTCTGGTCGACAGGAGCAAACGATGGGAATGAACGTGCCTTCGGGCGGGAGCAGCAGCGAGCCGGACGTGATGGTCGACATCAACACCACGCCGCTGATCGACGTGATGCTGGTGCTGCTGATCATGCTGATCATCACGATCCCGATCCAGATGCATTCGGTGAAGATGGATCTGCCGGTGGGGAACCCGCCGCCACCCGCCACACAGCCGGAAGTCGTGCAGATCGACATCGACTTCGACGGCACGACGACGTGGAACGGCACGCCGGTGCCGGATCGCGCGGCGCTCGAGGCGAAGCTGACACAGGTCGCGCACGAGCCCGTGCAGGCGGAGATCCATCTGCGGCCGAACAAGCTGGCGCCATACAAGGACGTGGCGGCCGTGCTGGCGTCCGCCCAGCGCGTGGGCGCGACGAAGATCGGCCTGATCGGCAACGAGCAGTTCATGCAATGACGGGACAGGCCAACCGATGAACCAGCAACGATGGAAACGGATGGTGGCGCTGACGGCGCTCGGTGCGGCCTGCGCGCTCGGCCGGCCGGCGTGGGCAGCCGACGCGTTGCGGCCCGATGTGGCGAAGCCGCTGGCGGCGGCGCAGGAGCTGTATCGCGCGCACAAGTATCGCGACGCGCTCGGCAAGATCGCGCAGGCGGCCGCCGTGCCCAACCGCACGCCGTATGAAACCTACATGGTGGAAGCGACGCGTGGCGCGGCGGCGATGGCGGCCGGCGATACCGGCGTGGCCGCGCAGGCCTACGAAACCGTGCTGAACTCGGGGCGCCTGTCGGGCGAGGACGAGCAGCGGACGACGGCGGCGCTCGCGGGGATCTACTTCCAGCAGAAGAACTATCCGCAGGCGATCCGCGTCGCGCAGCGCTACCTGAAGGCGGGCGGCACGGATCCGGAAATGCGCACGCTGCTCACGCAGTCGTATTACCTGTCGAACGATTGCGGCCAGGTCGTGAGCCAGCTGAAGGCGAGCGCGGACGCACAGGTGAAGGCCGGCCACGCGCCGGACGAAGGGCAGTTGCAGATGCTGGCGACCTGCGCGCAAAAGAGCAAGGATGCCGGCGCCTATCGCAGCGCGCTCGCCATGCTGGTGGCTTATCACCCGAGCCCGGCGTACTGGGAGGAAATGGTCTCGGCGATTCGCGCCAGCCCCGGTTACCTGTCGTCGCTCGACCTCGACATCTACCGGTTGCGCCGGGCGACGGGCTCGCTGACGACGGCCGACGCCTATATGGAGATGACGCAGCTCGCGCTGGTGGCGGGCACGCCGGCCGAAGGCCGGCAGGTGATCGACCAGGGGTTCGCGTCCGGCGTGCTGGGCAAGGATGCGCAGGCGGACCGCGAGAAACGGCTGCGGGGGCTGGCCGACAAGCGCGCACAGTCGGGCGCGGACGCTGCCGATCCGGTGGCGCCGATCGACGCGGGCATGAATCTGGTGTTCGCGGGCCACGCGGCGCAGGGGCTGTCGATGATGGAGCAGGCGATCGCGAAGGGCGGGCTCGAGCATCCCGATGCGGCGCGGCTGCGGCTCGGCGAGGCGTACTACGTGGCGGGCCAGAAGGCGCACGCGGTCCAGGTGCTGCGCACGGTGAAGGGTACCGACGGATCGGCGGATCTGGCGAAGCTCTGGACGGTCGTCGCGTCGCGGTAAGGCGACGCCGGAGGACGCAGGGGCCAGAGGCGGGATGAGCGCCGTACGGCATACACGTGCCATTGCGGCCACCTGAAGGCAGGGAAGTCTGACTGGACGAAGAAAAGGGGCAGCCTTGTTAATTAGTAAACCGAATGAAATGAGCGAGAATCGCGCGACCACGAAGCGGGCATCCCGTTTCGCGCCGCGTGCGACGTGCGCGCGTCGGCGAAGGGTCGCTCAGCCTCGCGTCGCGGCGGCAGCCTCATGGCGTCGGGCAAGGGCTGCCGACATCAAACCGATTTCGATTGAGAGGGTCCGTTCTTCCATGGTCTTGCCTCCCGATGAATCGGTGCTCGTCGCGATTTCGCTCGGCAACAAGATCCGCGCGCTTCGGCAGCGGCTGAAACTCACGCTCGACGAAGCGGCCACGACGGCAGGGATCTCGAAGCCATTCCTGTCGCAGGTCGAGCGCGGGCGCGCGACGCCGTCGATCACGTCGCTGGTCCGAATTGCGAAGGCGCTCGGCGTGACGATGCAGTACTTCATCGACACGCCGACCGAGGCGCGCTCGGTGTGCCGCGGCGACGCGTTGCAGTATTTCCAGTTCGCGAACTCGGCGAGCTCCTTTGCGCGGCTGACGAATCTCGTGGACGGTCGCAAGCTCGACGCGATTCTCGTCAGGATACCGGTGGGGCAGTCGCCGTCGGAAGTGACGACGCATGCGGGGGAGGAGTTTCTCTACGTGATGCGCGGAAGGGTCGTGCTCACGCTGGAGGAGTGCACGTTCGTGTTGAGCGCGGGCGACACCGCGCACTACGAGTCGACGCTGCCGCATGCGTGGCACAACACGGCTGACGAAGAGGCGGTGATCGTCTGGGTCGGTACGCCGCGGTTGTTCTAGCGGAGGCGGCAGGTGCTGCACGCCGCGATGCAGGAGAAGTACCCGATCGATGGAAGACAGCACGCAGTACGGCGCGCGAACAGTTTCGTTGTCGGCAGGGCTGGACTCGTCATCCATCGAATCGGAAGCAGCAGGAAGTGCGCTCATTACATGTAGTAAGTATGACGAATCAAATATAAAGAGACGGTGATGCCGAGTGGCACGGGTGCCCCGAGGCCGATCCGTTCGAGTCATGGCAGGCGGAAAAGTGGCTATCGCGGGTTCCGTTACACGGGCACCCAGGACGCGCAAGGAATTCACAAGGTTCCGGCACGCAGCAGGCGGGGTCTTACTACGAGCGAGAGGGAACAAGATGAAGCAGAGAGTTTTGGCGTTGGCCATCAAGAGGATAGTCTGGGCGGAACTGGCGCTGACGGCCGCGCTGGTGCCGCCGGCGTTCGCCCAGAGCCAGCCGGCGCCGGGCGCCGCGTCGATCGCGGATGCGGTCGCGAACGGCGCACCCATGACCGTTGCACAGGCGGACGGTGCGGCGGGCGCTGTCGCTGCCACGGGTGCCTCGGCATCCGGTGCGGCAGCCGAGGCGACGCTTGCCGCGCCCGGCGCGAACGGACAAGGCAAGGTCGCGCAGATCAAGCGGTTCGAAGTGACGGGTTCGCTGATCCGGCAGGCCGACAAGGTCGGCTTCAACCAGGTTCAGACCGTCACGAGCAAGGACATCGAGAACAGCGGTCAGACCAGCGTCGCTGACTACCTGCGCAGCACCTCGGCGAACTCGGCAAGTAGCTGGAGCGAAGGTTCGACGAACAGCTTCGCACCGGGCGGCGCAGGTATCGCGCTGCGCGGTCTTAGCGAGAAATACACGCTGGTGCTGATCGACGGCATGCGGGTGTCGCCGTATGCGTTCGCAGTGAATGGCAGCGATCAGTTCTTCGACCTGAACACGCTGCCGCTCAACATCATCGACCGCATCGAAATTGTCAAGACAGGCGCGGTGTCCCAGTATGGTTCCGACGCAATCGCGGGCGTGGTGAACATCATCACGAAGAAAAACTTTCAGGGTCTTGAATTGGGGGGCAGCTACGGTGGTGCGACGAACGGTGAAGGCGGCCAGGGCACGACGAAGTTCAGCATCCTGGGCGGCTTCGGCGACCTGAACGCCGACCGTTTCAACGTGACCGCAGCGCTCAGCTACTACAAGTCGAACGGCATCTCGATCGCCGATCGCGACACGACGCAGAACCAGAATTTCTCCAATTTCCCGGGCGGCCTGTCGAACCAGAGCGTGTCGTACTGGCGCAATCCGGCCACCGGCGCGAAGGTGCCGCTGAGCCCGTGTCCGAACGGAGGCCAAGCCGTGCCGGGCACCTCGGTCGCGCAGGTCAACGGTCCCGGCACGGTCTGCGCAAACAACACTGCGTACGCATCGTCGCTGTCGCCGTGGACTGAGCGCCTGAGCGCGAAGGTGCATGCCGACTTCAAGATCAACGACGCGATGCAGGCGTTCGCCGATCTCTGGGAAAGCAACAATACGACGGTCACGAACAACTTCGTCGGCCGCCTCGGTAACAGCACGCAGACCTATGATCCGGCGACGGGCGGTCTCACCCCGATTTCGAACCTGGTGCCGGGCAGCAACCCGTATAACCCGTTTGGCGTGCCGGCCAAGCTGGTCTACGCATTCCCGGCCACGCAGGCCGTGCATACGAGCTCCAACTTCTGGCGTGCCGCGACGGGCGTGAAAGGCTCGTTCAGCACGCCACGCGTGGGTGATTGGGATTGGACAGCGTCCTACACGCATTCGCAGAACACGGTTTCGAACAACTATTCGAACCTGATCAACGCGGCCGCACTGGAAAATATTGTCCAGAACGGCGTGTTCAACTTCGCCAATCCGTCGTCGACCCCGAACGGGTTGGACGGGTTGTACGGAAGCACGTCGACACAGGCCATCACGAAGCTCGACGCTGTCGACGCGACGCTGTCTACGCCGAACCTGTTCACGTTGCCGACGGGTAACGTCGGCCTGGGTCTCGGTACGCAATTCACGCACCAGAGCCAGTACATCGGTACGGGCGCGGACTACGCGAACGGCACGCTCGTTCAGCCGTCGCTGCAATCGGTCAACGGCGAGCGCAACGTCGCGGCGGTCTACTACCAGATCGACATTCCTATCCTGAAGAACTTGACGTTCAGCCAGTCGGGGCGCTATGACCACTACAGTGACTTCGGTGGAGCATTCTCGCCGCGCTTCGCGTTGCGCTTCCAGCCGATCCGCGAGCTGACGATGTACGGTTCGTACAACCGTGGCTTCCGCGCACCGACGCTGATCGAAAACACCTCGTCGAGGACCTACGGCGCACAGGGCGCGGTCGATTCGAACGATCCTAACAACCCGAACGCATACAACCTCGTTGAGGAAGTGCAGACCGGTAACAGCAAGCTGCAGCCGGAGCGGACCAAGAATTACAACATCGGCTTCCAGCTGTCGCCCACCCGCAATACCGATTTCGGCTTCGACTGGTACAAGATCCACATCGACAACGTGATTGGCACGGAAGACATCCAGACGGTGGTCGACCAGAATGATCCGTCGAAGGTGATCCGTAACCCGAACGGCTCGATCGCGTATGTGCTGCTGCCGTACATGAACCTGTCGTCGCTCGATACGGACGGCTTCGAGACCACCTTCCGCCAGTCGGTGTCAACCAAGATCGGCACTTTCACGCTGTCGGGTGACTGGGCCTACGTATGGCACTTCAAGATGCCGGTGGGCGGCGAGACGACCGACTTCGCGGGCAACAACGGTTCGCTGAACGAGCCGTTCGGCGGCAGTTTCCCGCGCTGGAAGGGCAACACGAGTCTGAACTGGAACTACCACAACCAATGGAACGCGACGTTGACGTGGATGTTCACGGGACCGTACAGCCAGGCCATCCTGTCGCCGGGCCAATATCCGAACATGCAGGACAGCGTGGCTTCGTACAGTCAGTTCAACCTGATGGTCAGCTACACCGGCTTCAAGCACTGGACGATCTACGCGGGCATCGACAACATCTTCAATCGTGCGCCGCCGTTCGACCCGGTTTATATGAACGCGAGCTACCAGACGGGCTACGACACGTCGCTGTACACGTATGTCGGTCGATTCGCGCAGGTTGGCGCGACCTACAAGTTCTGATGGCGATTGCGATGCACTGATAGGTTTTAGACCGGCCGCTCCACGTCCACCTCCCCATTTTTTTGGAGCGGCCCTTTTTCGCCTGACGCCACGACGGCCCGCAACCGGGACGTGCGGCGATGCAGTTTGCCGGATCGTTTTCAGCACGAACAACCAGTGGGATGCAGGTGGCACGCGGCATCCTGCACAGGAATCTACCGCGCGCAGGCATCGCGCCCGCACGCTTTCGGACAGACGGACCATGAAACTGTTGAAATGGCGATGGGCAGGCGTGCCGCGCGCGGCGCTGTTCGCGTGCGCCGTGCTGCTCGTGTCGGGTAGCGCCATGCCACGTGCGGCGCTCGCGGTGTCGGCGATCGCGCAATACGACCAGCCCAAGTACCCGGCCAATTTTACGCATTTCGATTATGCCGATTCCGACGCGCCGAATGACGGCACGCTCAATTTCGAAAACTACGACGAAGCACAGAGCTACGACTCGCTGAACCCGTTTCTGACCCGCGGCTCGCCCGCGCCGGACATCAAGAACCTGATGTTCGACACGCTGATGCAGCGCAGCTGGGATGAACTCGCGTCCGAATACGCGCTGATCGCCGACGACGTCGAGGTCGCGGCCGACGGGCTGTCGGCGACGTTTCACATCAACGCGGCCGCGCGCTTTTCGAACGGCGACGCGATCACCGCGGCCGACGTCAAGTATTCGTTCGATACGCTGACGAGCCCGCAGGCATCGCCGCTCTACAACGCGCAGTTCTCGATCATCAAGCGCGCGGTGGTCGTCGACAGCCACACGATCCGCTTCGAATTCAAGCACGCGGAGCGCGACGCCGCGCTGATCGCAGGCGACCTGCCGGTGTTCTCGCCGAAGTGGGGGCAACGCGCGGACGGTACGCGGCCGCCGTTCGACCAGATCGCGAACGAGCCGCCGATCGCGAGCGGCGCGTACCTGATCGAGCAGCGCAGGAACGACAAGCAGATCGCGTACGTGCGCAACCCGCACTACTGGGCCGCGAATCTGCCGTCGCGGCGCGGGATGTTCCGTTTCGCGCGCGTGTCGTTCAAGCTGTACCTCGACCAGTACACGGCGCTCGAGGCGTTCAAGGCCGGCGATGTCGACGCGCGGATGGAGTACAGCTCGACGCAGTGGGCGCGCAAGTACGTCGGCAAGAATTTCAGCAACGGCATGCTGAAGAAGGGGGAATTCCCGGACGGCCCCGCGCAGATGCAGGGTTTCCTGATGAACCTGCGCAAGCCGATGTTCCAGGACGTGCGCGTGCGGCATGCGCTCGCGCTGGCGTTCGACTTCGACTGGATGAGCCGGATGATGTTCTACGGACAGTACCGGCGCACCAACAGCTTCTGGGACGCGAGCCCGTTCGCCGCGTCCGGCATGCCGAGCGCGAAGGAGCTCGCGCTGCTCGAACCGTACCGCTCGACGCTGCCGCCGGAGGTGTTCGGGCCGATGGTCAAGCAGCCGTCGACGCTGCCGCCGGGCTCGCTGCGCGCGAACCTCAGGCAAGCGCGCGACTTGCTCGCGCAGGCCGGCTGGCACTATCGCGACGGCGCGCTGCGCGACGCGAACGGCACGCCGATGACGATCGAGATCATCGACGACCAGCCCGGCATGGATCGCCTGATCCTGCCGTACACGCAAGCGCTCGCGACGCTCGGCATCCATGCGTACCTGCACGAGATCGACAGCGCGCTCTACCAGAAGCGGCTCGACAATTTCGAGTACGACATGACGACGTATATCTACTCTCCCGTGACGATCCCCGGCGCGGAGCTGACCCGCCGTTTCGGCAGTGCGGCCGCCTCGCAGCCCGGCTCGGAGAACTATCCGGGCGTGAAGTCGAAGGCCGTCGATGCGCTGATCCGCGCGGCGCTCGCGGCGAATACGCTCGACGATCTCGAGACGGCCACGCACGCCCTTGATCGCGTGCTGATCAACCTGTACGTGCTGGTCCCGCAGTACTACATGCCGAACGCGCGGATCGCGTACAAGACGACGCTCGGCCATCCGGCGGTCGTGCCGGCTTCCTATCAGTACGAGGACTGGATCGTCGACTACTGGTACGGGAAGCGGCCGGCGGTTCAACCCGCTCCGGCGGCCTGACGGAGAACAACCATGCTGGCATACATACTCAGGCGCCTGCTGTTGATGATCCCGACGCTGATCGGCGTCGTGACGATCACGTTCGCGGTCACGCAGTTCGTGCCGGGCGGCCCGGTCGAACAGGTGCTCGCGCAATTGCGCCACGGCAGCGCGCGCGGCGGGGAGGCGGGCGGAGGCGCGGGCGGCTACCACGGCAGCCAGGGTGTCGACCCGCAGCAGATCGAGCAGATCCGCAAGCAGTTCGGCTTCGACAAGCCGCCGCTCGAACGCTACGTGCTGATGCTGAAAAGCTATGCGACGTTCGACCTCGGCCAGTCCTACTTCGCGCACCGCAGCGTGTGGGCGGTAATCCGCTCGAAGCTGCCAGTGTCGATCACGCTCGGGCTTTGGACGGTGATCCTCACGTATCTCGTGTCGGTGCCGCTCGGCATCGCGAAGGCGGTGCGCAACGGTTCGCGGTTCGACACCGTGACGAGCGTGCTGGTGCTGACCGGCTACGCGGTGCCGGGCTTCGTGCTCGGCGTGCTGCTGCTGATGCTGTTCGGCGGCGGCACGTTCTGGCAGGTGTTTCCGATGCGCGGGCTCACGTCGGACAACTTCGACGACCTGACGCTGATCGGCAAGACGCTCGACTATCTGTGGCACATGGTAATGCCGGTCACCGCGTCGGTGATCGGCAATTTCGCGATCGTCACGATCCTGACGAAGAACACGTTCCTCGACGAAATCGGCCGGCAATACGTGCTGACCGCGCGCGCGAAAGGGGCGCCGGAGCGCGACGTGCTGTGGAAGCACGTGCTGCGCAATGCGGCGATCCCGCTGCTCACCGGGTTGCCGGCCGCGTTCGTCGGTGCATTCCTGAACGGCAACCTGCTGATCGAGACGCTGTTCTCGCTCGACGGGATGGGGCAACTGTCGTACGACTCGGTGATCCGCCGCGACTATCCGGTCGTGCTCGGCTCGCTGTTCCTGTTCACCCTGATCGGTCTGCTGACCAAGCTTATCGCGGATATCTGCTATGTCCTCGTCGACCCCCGTATCCAGTTCAGCCGCCTGGACCACTGATCCAGCGTGCGCGCCGTCGCCGTCGCCGTGGCGGCGCACGTGGCAGCGCTTTCGTGCGCAGCCGCTCGGCTATGCAAGCCTCGCGATCTTCGCGACGCTGTTCGTGCTCAGCCTGTGTGCCGACGGCCTGTCGAACGATCGGCCGCTGCTCGTGCGCTACGACGGGCACTATTACTTTCCGATTGTGAAGGACTATCCGGAGACCGAGTTCGGCGGCGACTTTCCGGCGAAAACCAACTATCTCGACCCGTACATTCGCGCGAAGCTCGAGGCAGGCGGAAATTTCGCGATCTATCCGCCGAATCGCTACCGCTACGACACGATCGACTATTTCGCATCGCGGCCGTATCCGGCGCCGCCGTCGGCGAGCAACTGGCTCGGCACCGATCAGTTCGGGCGTGATGTGCTCGCGCGACTGCTGTACGGGTTCCGGCTGTCGGTGCTGATGGCGTTCGCGCTGACCGTGTCGGGCGTGCTGGTCGGCGTGCTGACCGGCGCGCTGCAGGGCTTCTACGGTGGCCGCACCGACTTGGTCGGGCAGCGCCTGATCGAGATCTGGAGTGCGCTGCCCGACCTATACCTGCTGATCATCTTCGCATCGATCTTCACGCCGTCGCTGTGGTTGCTGTTCATCTTGCTGTCGATGTTCGGCTGGCTCGTGCTGTCCGACTACGTGCGCGCGGAGTTCCTGCGCAACCGCGCGCTCGACTACGTGAAGGCCGCGCGCACGATGGGACTGTCGAACTGGCAGATCATGTGGCGGCACGTGCTGCCGAACAGCCTGACGCCGGTGATCACGTTCCTGCCGTTCCGGATGAGCGCGGCGATCCTGTCGCTGACGAGCCTCGACTTCCTCGGCCTCGGCGTGCAGCCGCCGACGCCCAGCCTTGGCGAGCTGCTGCAGGAAGGCAAGAACTACCTCGACGCGTGGTGGATCTCGATCTCCGCGTTCTCGGCGCTCGTCATCACGCTGCTGCTGCTGACCTTCATGGGCGACGCGCTGCGCAACGCGCTCGACACGCGCTCGCGCGGCTCGGCATTCGGCGGGGAGCGATGATGGCGAACGCGTTGCTTCAGATCGACGGGTTTTCGGCGCGCTTCGGCGCGAAGGCGGCCGTGCAGGACCTGAGCCTGTCGGTCGGCCGCGGCGAGCGCGTGGCGCTCGTCGGCGAATCGGGGTCGGGCAAGAGCGTCACGGCGCTGTCGATACTGCGCCTCGCGCAGCAGGCGACGCTGTCGGGACGGATGCTGTTCGACGGCGAGGACCTGCTCGCGAAGACCGAACGGCAGATGCGCGGGATTCGCGGCGCCGACATCGCGATGGTGTTCCAGGAACCGATGACGGCGCTGAATCCGCTATATACGATCGGCAAGCAGATCGCCGAGAGCCTGCGGCTGCACGAGGGGCTGCGGCCGGGCGATGCGCGCGAGCGGGGGATCGCGCTGCTGCGGCGCACCGGGATTCCGGAGCCGGAACGGCGCATCGACAGTTTTCCGCACCAGTTGTCGGGCGGCCAGCGGCAACGCGCGATGATCGCGATGGCGCTCGCGTGCCGGCCGCGGCTGTTGCTGGCCGACGAGCCGACGACGGCGCTCGACGTGACGGTGCGCCAGCAGATCGTCGACCTGCTGATCGAACTGCAGGAGCAGGAGGCGGCCGCGCGCGGGATGGCCGTGCTGCTGATCACGCACGACCTGAATCTCGTGCGGCGCTTCGCGCAGCGCGTGGCCGTGATGGAGCAGGGCGTGCTCGTGGAGACGAACACGACCGACGCGCTGTTCGCCGCGCCGCAGCACGCCTATACGCGCCGGTTGCTCGACAGCGCCCCGCAGCGGGACGTCGAGCCGGTCGCGGCGGGCGCGCAGACGATTCTCGACGTGCAGGACCTCGCCGTCGATTACCGCGTCGCGGCGAAGGGCTGGCGCGCGGTGCTCGGCAAGACGACGTTCCGCGCCGTGCACGATGTGAAGTTGAACCTGAGGCGCGGCGAAACGCTGGGAATCGTCGGCGAATCGGGCTCGGGGAAATCGACGCTGGCGGCGACGGTGCTCGGCCTGCAGCGGCCGGCCGCGGGCTCGATCGAAATCGACGGCATGCCGCTGGACGCGCTGCGGACGACGGGCGGCAGGCGCGCGCTGTACG
The DNA here is from genome assembly GCF_902832955.1 of Burkholderia sp. BCC0044. Classification (NCBI taxonomy): domain Bacteria; kingdom Pseudomonadati; phylum Pseudomonadota; class Betaproteobacteria; order Burkholderiales; family Burkholderiaceae; genus Burkholderia; species Burkholderia sp. BCC0044. The sequence continues at coordinate 569,736 of NZ_CADFDO010000001.1, forward strand.
GCAGGATGCAGGTCGTGTTCCAGGATCCGTTCGGCTCGCTGTCGCCGCGCATGACGGTCGAGCAGATCGTCGGCGAGGGGCTCGCCGTGCACCGGCCGCAGGTGGCCGGCGTCGCGCGGCGCACGCGGGTCGCCGCGCTGCTGCAGGAGGTCGGCCTGCCGGCCGAAGCGATGCTTCGCTATCCGCACGAATTTTCCGGCGGCCAGCGCCAGCGCATCGCGATCGCGCGCGCGCTGGCGGTGGAGCCGGAGCTGCTGGTGCTGGACGAGCCGACGAGCGCGCTCGACGTGTCGATCCAGAAGCAGGTGCTGAATCTGCTGACGAATCTGCAAAAGAAGTACAAGCTGAGCTACCTGTTCATCACGCACGATCTCGCGGTGATGCGTGCAATGGCCCACCGGGTCGTGGTGATGAAGGCGGGGCGGGTAGTCGAGGAGGGCGATACGCTCGACGTGCTGCATGCGCCGTCCCATCCGTATACACGCGCGCTGCTCGCGTCGTCGATGCTGGCTCCGGTGCGCGGCACACAAGAGAGCACCGATGATTGACGTGAACCGGGCGAAGTACGCCCAGGCCGCCCATACGCCGTGCGGCGGCGCCGACGGTGATGCCGTTCCGCGGTCCCGCGCCGACACGCCGGCGGTTCGCTGACGCATGCCGATGCCATCGTTCTTCATCGATCGTCCCGTCTTTGCGTGGATCGTTGCGCTCGCAATCGTCGTCGCCGGCGTGCTCGCCATTCCGCAGCTTCCGATCGCGCAATATCCGCGGCTTGCGCCGCCGCGGGTCGTGATCGCGGCCGCGTATCCGGGCGCGTCGACCGAGACGGTCGACGGCGACGTCGGCAGCATCATCGAGGAAAGCCTCGACGGCGCCGACGGGCTTCTGTATTACGCGACGAGCAGCGACGGTCACGGCAATCTCGAGATCGACGTCACGTTTTCGCCCGGCACCGATCCGGACATCGCGCTCGTCGACGTGAACAACCGGCTGAAGCAGGTCGAGCCGCGGTTGCCGCAGCAGGTCGTCCAGCAGGGGATCAGCGTATTCAAGGCAGCGAACACGTTCCTGATGCTCGTCACGCTGACGTCGACCGACGGCACGCGCGATTCCGCGCAACTCGGCGATTACCTGAACCGCTACGTGCTGCGCGAACTGAAGCGTGCGCCGGGCGTCGGCGCGGCCGAGCTGTGGGACGCCGGCGAGGCGCTGCGGGTCTGGCTCGATCCGAACAAATTGCGTGAATACGACCTCGGTGCCGATGACGTGATCGCGGCGATCGGCGTGCAGAACGCGACGGTGACGGCCGGTGCGATCGGCGATGCGCCGTTCGAGCGCGGCCAGCAGCTCACCGCGACGATCGTCGTCAAGGGACAGCTGACGTCGCCGGAGGAGTTCGGCCGGATCGTGTTGAAGTCGAAGCAGGACGGTTCGGTGGTGCGGGTCGCCGACGTCGCGCGTGTCGAAATCGGCCGCGACGACTACTCGTTCTATTCGCGGCTGAACGGCCGGCCGGCGGCAACCGTCGGCATCCAGCTTGGCCCGCGCGGCAACGCGCTCGAAACGTCGAACGCGATCCGTGCGCGGCTTGCCGAACTGTCGAGGGTATTGCCGCCGGGCGTGGCGATGGAGATTCCGTTCGATGGCGCTCATTTCGTGACGATCGCGATCCGGGAGGTCGTGCTGACGCTCGTCGAGGCGGTCGTGCTGGTGTTTTGCGTGATGTGGCTGTTCCTGCGCGATCTGCGTTACACGCTGGTGCCGACCGTCGTGATTCCCGTGACGCTGATGGGCGCGTTCGTCGCGATGTGGGCGTTCGGACTGTCGATCAACGTGTTCACGATGTTCGGTCTCGTGCTGGCGATCGGCATCCTTGTCGACGATGCGATCGTCGTCGTCGAGAGCGTGCACCGGGTGATGGAGGAGGGCATGTCGCCGCGCGACGCCACGCGCCGCGCAATGAAGCGGATCGGCGGTGCGATCGTCGGTGTGACCGCGGTGCTGACCGCCGTATTCGTGCCGATGGCGTTTTTTCCGGGCGCCGTCGGCGGCATCTACCGGCAGTTCGCGGTGGCGATGATCGCATCGATGCTGGTGTCGTCGTTCATGGCGCTGTCGCTCACGCCCGCACTGTGCGCGAACCTGCTGAAGCCGGTCGCGCGACACGACGGCGGAATCGGCCACGCGCGGCGACGTGGCATCGGCACGCATCTGGCCGACTGCTTCGGTGCGTCCTTCGCGCGCGTCGAATCCGGGTATCGCCGTGTCGCCGTGTTCGCCGTGCGCCGCACCGGCATGGTCGTGGCGGTCTACGCGGCGCTCGTGATCGCATGCGGGCTGCTGTACGGGATGATGCCGGGCGGCTTCCTGCCGACCGAGGACCAGGGGCAGCTGCAGGTGATGATCCAGTTGCCGGCGGGCGCCACGCAGGCGCGCACGCTCGCGGTCGTCGAGCGTGTCGAGGCGATCCTGCGCGCGGAGCCGGCGATCGCGAACGTGACGAGCGTGATCGGCTGGAGTTTCGCGGGCAGCGGGCAGAACGTCGGGATGGCATTCGTGGAGCTGAGGGACTGGGCGCGGCGCGACGTCGACGCGATGGCGTTGCGCGACCGGCTCAACGGGCGTTTCGGCACGATCCTCGACGGCGACGTCGAGGCGTCGCTGCCGCCGTCGGTGCGCGGCATCGGGCATTCCGACGGATTCACGTTCCGGCTCGAGGATCGGGGCGGCGTCGGGCTCGACGCGTTGAAGGCGGCTCGCGAGCAGTTGTCCGGACGAGCGAAAGCGGATCCGTTGCTCGCTGCCGTCCATTTCGAAGACCTGCCGGACGCGCCGCGCATCGAACTCGATGTCGATCGTGCGAAGGCGTATGCGCTCGGCGTGCCGTTCGAGCGAATCGCGGGCCTTCTGGGCGGCACGTTCGGCTCGAACTACATCAACGATTTTCCGGCATCGGGCCGGATGCGGCGGGTGATCATTGAGGCCGACCCGGCCGCGCGCGCGACCGATGCGCAACTGATGGCGCTGACGGTGCCGAACCGCACCGGCGACATGGTTCCGTTGTCGGCCATCGCCGCGCCGCACTGGACGGTCGGCCCGGTGATGCTGAATCGCTACAACGGCTATCCGTCGCTCGACATCAGCGGCCGCGCGGCGACCGGCACGAGTTCAGGCGCGGCGATGTCGGAGATGGAGCGGCTCGCCGGCGCACTGCCGGTCGGGATCGGCTTCGACTGGGTCGATGCGGCGCGCGAGGAGCAGGTTGCCGCGCGGCAAACGCCGCTGCTCGTCGGGCTGTCCGTGCTTGCGGTTTTCATGGCGCTTGCTGCGCTGTACGAAAGCTGGACGGTCCCGCTGTCCGTGCTGACGATCGTGCCGCTCGGCATGATCGGCGCGATCGCGGCGGCGCTCGCGCGCGGGATGCCGAACGACGTGTATTTCAAGGTCGGGATGATCACGGTGGTCGGGCTGGCGGCGAAGAATGCGATCCTGATCGTGCAGTACGCGCGCGATCTGGCCGGGAGCGGCGTGCCGCTGCGGCAGGCGGTGATCGACGCGGCCGCCGCGCGATTTCGGCCAATCATGATGACGTCGATGGCGTTCCTGCTGGGCGTCGTGCCGCTCGTGCTGGCGACGGGCGCGGGTGCGGAAAGCCGGCGTTCGATCGGCACGGGCGCGTTCGGGGGTGTGCTCGCCGCGACGATGTTCGGGCTCGTGTTCGCGCCGGTGGCGTTTCGGGTGGTGGTATCCATAGGCCGGCGCGGGCGGCATGCAGCGGTGACGAAGCGCGAGACGCAGCGCGTGAAAACGGCTGAAAATCTGGAGATCGATTGATGGTCGCGACGGGGTGTCGGCGGTGCGATCACGGGATGACGGGTGCGCGACGCCAGGCACGTGCTCGAAGGGCCAATCTATCAGGAGTCCGATTTGATAAACGAGGAACACTATACCGACACGACCGGATTCATCGATCACGTGTTCGGACTGTTTCTATGCCAAGGATTCGTGTCTCCTCCCTGGTAAACAAAAAAGTTCGGGCTGACGAGTCCCGGCCGCGTGCTCCATTGCGGCGCATGCGCGAGCGGGTGAAAAAGGCAGCCGAGCAAGGAAAACAAGACAACGGTAGCGGCTGATGAACCATATCGATTTTTATTCGGCACCAACCGAGTGCATCTATTGCACCTAAACAAAGTTATGTAGCATCAAATATTTTTTGACGCATAGATTCTGTCCTGCTATGTTCGCGTCCAACGTAAAACTTTGTAGTGAACGGTAATGAAGATTCCGTGCATTAAGACCTTCAAAGTGAAGACGTAAAGCACCCCTTCAACGAGCGACTGCCTTTCCTGGCAACACATGCGCGCTAATTGACGAAGCGCCATGGTGCGAATGTTCCAGGGGCATCTTGTATGCGGTCGTTCGATGCGTGGAAAGATCGATCCATGTAATTAGGCTTCCTAACTCTATAGGGGTGTCGTTTCTTTTATTTCAAATTGATTCCACTCGACAGTGGGAGAAATGATGTTGAAAGAAATGAGCGGGCGGGCGGAATGTTTGTGATCGCCAGATGACGAATCAGGAACGCGGGGCAACGCTATTTAAAGGCCGGCGAATCTCCGTGCATACAAAAAGGTCAGGCCTTGCGACGACAGAGGGGTGTTATGAAACCAACGGCTTTGGGATCGGCAATACGCAGCATCGTATGGGCTGAAGTCGCGTTGACGGCGGCTTTGGGTACCTCCGCTTACGCGCAGACAACGCCTGTCGACGGGAACGTCGCCGCCGAGCAAACCGGCAGCACGGCCGCCGCTGCGCCCGCGCCGGCATCGGGCCCCGCCGCGGGCGGGCAGACCGTGAAAAAGCTCGACAAGTTCGAAGTGACGGGCTCGCTGATCCGCACGTCCGACAAGGTCGGCCACACCGAAGTGCAGGTCATCACCGCAAAGGAAATCCAGCAAAGCGGATACACGACGGTCGCCGATTTCCTGCGTTCGACCTCGGCCAATTCCGCAAGCAGCTGGGGCCAGACGACGATGAACAGCTCGGCCCCCGGCGGCGCCGGCATGGCGTTGCGCGGGCTCAGCGAGAAATACACGCTCGTGCTCGTCGATGGCCAGCGCGTCGCGAACTATGCGCAGTCGGTGAACTTCACCGACACGTTCTTCGACGTCAACGCGATCCCGTTGAACATGGTGGAGCGCGTCGAGATCGTCAAGACCGGCGCGGTATCCGTCTACGGCTCGGACGCGATCGCGGGCGTCGTCAACATCATTACGAAGAAGAACTTTCAGGGCCTGCAGATCGACGGCCAACTCGGCAAGGCGCAGCATCCGGGCGACGGGCAGGGCAACTTCAGTGTACTGGCCGGCTTCGGCGACCTGAATTCGGATCGCTTCAACGTGACCGCGGCCGCCAGCTATTACCGCGATTCGGGCTCGACGCTCGGCGATCGCGACATGACGTCGGCGCAAGACTTCACGCAATATCCCGGCGGGCTGGCAGCGCCGCTCGGGCCGAACCAGCAATCGTACTGGTCGCTGGCGGACGGCTCCAAGGTGCCGCTTTCGCCGTGCCCGCCCGGCAGCAAGACGAGCGCGACCAATTGCACGTACAACCCGGCCGCGTCGACGTCGCTCGTTCCGTCCACGACGCGCCTGAACGCGAAGGTGCGCGCCACCTTCAAGATCGACGACAACACGCAGGCCTATGCGGGCTTCTGGGTGAGCCGCGATGAAACCGTCCAGTTGCAGGGACCGGCCTCGATCTCGAGCACGACGAACGTCTACAACCCTTCGACCGGGTCCGTTTCGCCGCTGCCGCGCACCGTACCGGTGAGCAATCCTTATAACCCGTTCGGCGTGCCGACGGCGATCAACCTGACCTTCCCGGGCAACGTCGTGAGGGCGGACACGGTATCGACGTTCTGGATGGCGAACACGGGCGTCAAGGGTTCGCTCGACGCGGGCAGATTCGGCGCGTGGGACTGGTCGGCCGATTACGGCCACTCGCAGAGCACCGTCGATACGACGTATCGCAACCGGATCAACGTCGCGGGCCTCGAGAACATGCTCGCGAACGGCACCTACAACTTCTCGAACCCGGCCGCCACGCCAAACGGCCTGAACGGCGTTTTCACGGACGACGATCAGCAGGCCATCTCGAAGGTCGACAGCGTGACAGCCAAGGCCTCGACGTCGAATCTCTTCACGCTGCCCGGGGGCCCGGTCGGCCTGGGCCTGGGCACCGAGTTCCGTCACGAATCGTCGACGATCAACCCGCAGACGCTCGCGTCGCAGGGCGTATCCGCACCCGCGAACGTGCAGACGGTGGAGGGTTCGCGCAACGTCGCCGCCGCGTTCTACCAGGTCGACATTCCGATCCTGCGCAACCTGACGTTCACGCAGGCGGGCCGCTACGATCACTACAGCGACTTCGGTGGGGCGTTTTCGCCGAGCTTTGCGCTGCGTTTCCAGCCGGTGCAAATGCTGACGACGTATGCATCGTACAGTCGCGGCTTCCGCGCGCCGACCCTCGTCGAAAACTCGCAGGCCGTCTATCTCTCTCACCAGAACCTCGTCGATCCGAACGATCCGAGCGGTGTGCCGACCAAGCACTTCACGACGGAGCAAGTCGCGGGCAATCCGAATCTTCAGCCCGAGCACACGAAGAACTACAACATCGGCTTCCAGCTTTCGCCCGATGCGATGACCGATATCGGCGCGGCGTTCTACAAGGTCCGCATCGACGGAGTCATCGGCACCGACGATCCGAACGCGGTGCTCGTCGCCAACGATCCCTCCCGCGTCGTGCGCAACGCCGACGGGTCGGTGCGTTACCTCGTTCAGCATTTCGTGAACCTCGGTGCGCTCGACACCGATGGCTTCGATCTCAACTTCCGCAAGGCGCTGCGCACCAAGTACGGCACGTTCACGCTCGCAGGCGACTGGACTTATGTGTGGCACTTCAAGCTGCACAGCCCCGGAACCGCACCGCAGGACTTCGCCGGCAACAACCTTGCGCTGCTGCAGCCGTTCGGCGCGAGCAACCCGCGCTGGAAGGGCAATACGAGCGTGAGCTGGGACTACCGGCAGCTGACCACCACGCTGACCTGGCAATACACCGGGCCATATACGAACGCCGTGGCCGCGGAATTCGGCGACGGCGGTACGGGATCGGTGGCGTCGTACAGCCAGTTCAACCTCATGTTCAACTATCGCGGCTTCAAGCATTGGACGATTTACGGCGGCATCACGAACCTCTTCGACAAGAAGCCGCCGTTCGACGTCGAGTGGCAAGCCGTGCCCGACATCACTGGCTATGACCAGTCGCTCTACACGGACCTTGGTCGTTTCTTCCAGGTCGGGGCGACGTACCGGTTCTGACAGGGAGGAAGCCGTCAGGCGGCAATCCGTCCCGGCGCGCGGCCCGCGCCGGGACGACGGAGAATGAGCACATCGGTTCCAACGAGGATCAGATCGGCTACATCGAGCAGAGGTGCAAGGTTTGAACGCGAGGACGCTCGGCCAACAGTACCTCGTGCAGTCGATTTATCGTATTTGACATAATCAACATTATCGATGATTTGTGTGTAACGGCCATTTAGTAATGTCCGCTTCTGGCTAAGTTCAAATGTCCGTTTTTCGACCCATCGTAAGCTGATCGGCCGCTGGGAATCCAGCGCTGGAGGCTTCGATGGCAGCGACGGAACGGATCACGATGACGATGCGCGAACTGCACCGATTCAACGTCATTCACTCGAACTAGAAATTGCGTGCCACCCCGACCATGAACATGTCCTGGTCCTTGTCGTTGCCGGTTGCGACACGATTGAAGCGCAAGCTCGCCGCCCACTCGTTCGTGATCTGATAGGCCACTTGCGCGCTGAGCAACGCATTGAGGCGCGTCCTGCCCGAGCCGTCGTTCCGATCCCGCGACAGATACGGACCGACGCCTGCCGAAAGCGTCCATTTGGTCTGGATCGGCGCGACGTACCAGAATTGCGCGGCCACGCCTCGTCGGCCGGCAACGCCATTGTTGCCTTCGTAGACGAAGCTCGCCGAATAGGCCCACGCATTGCCGAGCGGCCGCTTGACCTCGATCATGTATCCCTTTTCGATCGGCACTTGAGGACGGTTCGTCTGCGACGTCCCGGCCCAAACGCCGACCTGCGTCTTGCCGTCCGAAAACACCGGGCCAGGATTGCCGCCGAAATCCGAGCCGATACCGAAGAGCACCGCGTCGGAATTGAATCCGCCAATCATCTGGACGTGGTTGTACTGCAGCTTGAGAAAGAAGCGCTTGGGAACGAGGTAATACCGCACCGCTGCCGACGCACGCACGCCCCAGCGTTTTTCATTGCGTGGCTGGTCGTCGACATGTGTCGTGTCCATGCTGAAATACGGGCCCGCCGAAAATTCGAGCGCCAGACGACTGCCGACCGGCCAACGAAACGAACCCAGCGCGGCAAAACCGTCACGATGGTGATCCAGCGGATGCCCCTCGTTCAAATAGGCAAGGTAGACGGAGAGGTAGTCGTTCAGGACGTCGCCGAAGCCGACTTCGTACGCACGCCAATGCATATCGCCGCCCTCGGTCGCGCGTCCGTCGCCATACACCGCATAGGCGTTGAGCGTTCTCCCCGATGGTTTGGGCGCGCCCGGTGAGCTCGAAGGCCCGTCCTCGGCGTGCGCGTGTATCGGGCACGCCAGTATTGTCAGACCGGTGATCGAGCTTGCGACGACGAAGCGCGAACAGATGCGACGGCACTGTCCCATTTGGACACCCCCTCACCTTGGCAACCGCGATTTCGTGGAGAAGTTGATAGCGATTATAGGCGGCGTCCGGTCAGGCGGCTGACGTGCACCGATGCCGATATCGGTGCGCCCATCGACGACGAAGCCATCGACGATGCAACCGCTCGCCTGCTCGCTCGTCGTTCCCGCCAGGTGCGCGGCGATGTCTCAAACCGTTCGCAGAACGCGCGGCTGAAATGCGACATATCGTCGATCCCCGCCGCAACGCGACGCCCCGCCCTTTTGTCTACATAGAGCAGCCTCGTGTCACACCCTCCCGATTCCACCGAGCCGCTCATTCGTGCCGCGCCCGGCAACTACCACTACTGCCAGTACCTCCGCTGTCCGTGCCCCCTTAACCTTGTCGTCATCGCAGGCGCGCCGTCGAAGGCCGCGCCGCTTCGACCGGAGACACGACAGATGCCATTCGACTGGACACAGGAACAGCACGCGACGCTTGCGCGGTTTCGCGATATCGGCGCCGGGATCGCCGCCGCCGTGGAGCGTGACGGCCGTGCGCCCGCCGGATTCGACGAAGCCGGCTGGACGCGGCTCGGGCACGAAGGACTGTGGGACATGATCGTGCCGGAGACGTATGGCGGCGACGGTCACGGCTGGTGGCATTTTTCCGCGGCGCTCGAAGGGCTCGCGTCGTCGATCCGCCGCCCGGCGCTGCTGCTGTCGGTGATCGCGCAGGCCGGCATGGTGCGCGCACTCGAACGATATGGCACGGCGGCGCAGCAGGACCGCTATTTCGGCGCGATTCTGCGTGGCGAACTGAGCGCGACCGCGATTGCCGAGCCGGGCACCGGCACCGACGTGCGCAGCATCGCGACGACGCTCGCCGAGCACGGCGACGGCTACCGGCTGACCGGCAGCAAATTCAATATCGCGCATGCGCCGCTCGCGCGTTTCATCCTCGTCGTCACGCGCATCGAAACGCCGGGCCGGCGCAACACCGCGCTCGTGATCGTCGATCGCGACCAGCCGGGCATGACGGTGGCCCCGCCCGACCGCAAGCTCGGCCTCGACGACCTGCCCACCGGCGCGCTGCACTTCGACGACTGTCCGATCGCACGCGGCCAGTTGCTCGGCGAACCGGGCGCCGGGCTCGGCAACCTGATCGACATCATCTCGCTCGGCCGGCTCTATTACGGCCTCGTCGCGGCCCAGGTGACGGCGCCCTATCTGCGCGACGCGATCGGCTATTGCCGCGAGCGACGCAGCTTCGACAGCACGATCGATGCACATCAGTACGTGCAGCGCCGCCTCGTCGACCTGCAGATCGGCATGGAGCGCGGCACGTGGCTCGCGCGCGGCGCGCTCGCGCAGTTGCTGACGGATCACCCGCAGGCGTTGATGACGTGCTCGATCGCGAAGCTGGTCGGCGCGCAGGATCTCGTCGACGGCGCGCTCGGCCTCGTGCGGCTGTACGGCAGCCTCGGCTATCAGGCCGGGCCGGTGGCCGCGTTCGCGTCGGATGCGCTGGGCTTCATGAGCGTCGGCGGCACCGAGGAAATGCATCGCAAGAACATCTTCAACCAGATGATGCGCGCCGGCTGATTGCCCGCGCCATCGCCACGCATACCCCGCGCACCACGCGCCCTACAGGAACCCACGCATGACACCGACGAACCGACGCCCTTCCCGCCTGCGCCGCTCCTGGCTGTTTCTCGCCGGCGCCGATCACGATGCGCTCGTTGACGGCACCGCGAGCGGCGCGGATGTGCTGATCCAGGAACTCGAAACCTTTACGCCGCCCGACCGGCGCCCGGCCGCACGCGAACTGAGCGAGCGGGTGCTCGCGGGCTGGCGCGATGCCGGCGTGCTGGCGTCCGTGCGCGTGAATCCGCTCGACGCGGGCGGCATCGACGACCTGCGCGCCGCGATGCGCGGCCGCCCGGACATCGTGATGATGTCGTACGTCGCGACGCCCGAGCAGGTCGTCGCGCTCGACGAGGCCGTCACGCGCTTCGAGCGCGAATACGACATCGCACCGGGCTCGACCGAACTGGTGCCGAACGTCGAGACGACGCTCGGCCTCGTGAACACGATGGCGATTGCGCGCTCGAGCCCGCGCGTGTCGGCCGTGCTCGTCGCGACCGAGGACATGGTGGCCGACATGGGCGCCGAGCGCACCCGTGCGGGCCGCGAGCTCGACTACGTGCGCTCGCGCTTTCGCGTCGAATGCGCGGCGGTCGGCGTGACCGCGATCGACTGCCCGTACAGCTATGCCGACAACGAAGGCGCGGAACTCGACATGCGCGTGTCGCGCGGCCTCGGCTACCAGGCGAAAGCGATCGTCAACGCGCAGTTCGTGCCGGTCGTCAATCGCGTGCTGACGCCGACGGCCGATGAAGTCGCCCTCGCCCGCCGCGTGATCGACGCGTTCGATCATGCGCGGCGTACCTCCGGCGGCCGCCGCGTGGCCGCCGCCGTCGTCGACGGCTTCCTCGCGGAAGTCCCCGACTATCTCGCCGCGCATCGGCTGATCGCCCGCGCGACGCAATTCGGCATCGCATGAGTGTCGCCATGGAGACGATCGCCACGCGCCTGAAGGCGCTGAAAACCCTCGCGCATGCCGCGCCGCACGTGCCGGCCGACCACTGGGCCGACACGCCGCACGCGCAGTTCGAGCGCTGGCTCGACGAGGCCGTGACCGCCGGCGCGCTCGAACCGCAGGTGACGACGCTGTCGACGGTCCGCCCGGACGGGCGGCCCGATGCACGTTCCGTCGTGCTGCTGAACGTCGACGCACGCGGCTGGCATTTCGCGGCGAACGCGCGCAGTCCCAAGGGGCGCCAGCTTGCGAACCAGCCGTTCGCGGCGCTGACGTTCTATTGGCCCGCGATCGCGAGCCAGGTCCGGCTGAGCGGCCCGGTCGAGCGCTTGCCGGACGCCGAAGGCCAGGCCGATTTCGCGAGCCGCCCCGAGCGGTCGCGCGCGAGCATCCTGGCCGGACGGCAAAGCGAACGGCTCGACGATCCGGCCGACCTGACGCAGGCGATCGACGCGCAACTCGAACGGCTGGCCGCCGACCCGGCGCTCGTGTCGGACGACTGGCACCTGTATACGCTGGCACCCGACGAAGTCGAGTTCTGGCGGGCCGACAGTTCGCGCCGTTTCGCACGGCAGGCTTATCGTCGCGCCGGCGCGCGCTGGGAACGGTGTGCGCTATGGCCGTGAAGCCTGACGAACCGCTGCCGGCGTCGCTGCCGCGCGACGGCACGCATGACCGCCTGCATGACGACACGCGGCTTGCGCATGCGGGCCGCGACAGCGCCGCGTGGCACGGCTTCGTCAATCCGCCCGTCTACCATGCGTCGACCGTGCTCAGTCCGACGGTGTCGGATCTGCTGAACCGCACGCAGCCGTATATCTACGGCCGTCGCGGCACGCCGACGACGGACGCGCTCGAGCGCGCGGTGACGAGCCTCGAAGGCGGCGCAGGCGCTGTGCTGTGCCCGTCGGGCCTGTCCGCGTGCACGCTCGCGCTGCTGTCGTGCCTGAAGCCCGGCGACCATCTGCTGATGACCGCATCGGTCTACGGCCCGGTGCGTCACGCATGCGAAGGCGTGCTGGCGCGGCTCGGCGTCGAGACGACCTGGTACGACGGCAGCACGCCCGTCGCAGCCGCGTTTCGTCCGAACACGCGCGCACTGTACGTCGAAGTGCCCGGCTCCTACACGTTCGACATGCACGACATCCCTGCCCTCGTGCGGCTCGCGCACGCGCACGGCGCGCAGGTCATCGCGGACAACAGCTGGGCCACGCCGCTGTTCTTCCAGCCGCATGCGTTCGGGATCGACGTGTCGATCCAGGCCGGCACCAAGTATCTGGTCGGGCACTCGGATGCGATGCTCGGCACGGTGTCGGCCAACGCGCGCGCGTGGCCCGCGCTGAAGCAACTGCATGGCGATCTCGGCCTGTGCGCGGGCCCCGACGACGTGTATCTCGCGCTGCGCGGGTTGCGCACGCTCGGCGTGCGGTTGCGGCAGCACCAGCGCAACGCGCTCGCGGTCGCGAGCTGGCTCGAACGGCGTCCCGAGGTGCAGCGCGTGCTGTATCCGGCGTTGCCGGGCGACGACGGGCACGCGCTGTGGCGCCGCGATTTCCGCGGCGCGTCGGGGCTGTTCTCGGTCGTGCTGCAGCCGGCTCCGGCGCACGCGATCGACGCGTTTCTCGATCACCTGGCGCTGTTCGGGCTCGGCTATTCGTGGGGCGGCTACGAGAGCCTCGCGCTGCCGTTCGAGCTGGACGCGCACGGCCTCGCCGCGCGCTGGCCGGCCGGCAGCCGCGGCGTGCGCCTGCACATCGGGCTCGAGGATGCGGACGACCTGATCGCCGATCTGGCGGCGGGCCTCGATCGCTACGCGGCATGCGCGCCGATCGCCGCGTGCGAGGATGCCGCGCGATGCTGACCGTCTGGGGTCGCCGCACGTCGTTCAACGTGCAGAAGGTGTTGTGGCTCATCGGCGAGCTCGGCCTGCCCTACCGGCATATTGCGGTCGGCGGCGAGCACGGCTCGCTGCAGACGCCCGCGTTCGCGGCGCTGAATCCGACCTGCCGGATTCCGGTGATCGACTGGGACGGCGACGTCGTGTGGGAGTCGCACACGATCCTGCGCTATCTGGCCGCGCGCGTGCCGGACAATCCGTTCTGGTGCCGCGACACGTTCGCCCGTTCGCGCGCGGAGCGCTGGATGGACTGGTCGCAGACCGCGCTCGAACCCGACGTGATGACCGGCTTGTTCTGGGCGCTCGTGCGAACGCCGCCGGAGCGGCGCGACGACGCGATCGTGCTCGACAAGGCCGCGCGCAGCGCGATGCATTACCGGCTGCTCGACCGGCTGCTGTCGACCCAGCCGTTTCTCGGCGGCGCGACGCCGGGCCTGGCCGACATTCCGGCCGGCGCGACGCTGTTCCGCTATTTCTCGCTCGACGTCGAGCGGCCGCCGTTGCCGCACGTCGAAGCCTGGTACGCTCGCCTGTGCCGACGGCCCGCCTACCGCGAACAGGTGATGGTGTCGTTCGACGCGTTGCGCGGCCAGCCCGGCTGACCTTCTACCGACCACCCGACATGACGCACTTAGCCCTTCGTCCGATCCTGATCGTGCTGCATCGCGAACAGTCGAGCCCCGGCCGGATCGGCCGGCTGCTCGCCGCCCGCGGCCATCCGCTCGACATCCGCCGCCCGCCGCTCGGCGATCCGTTGCCGGCGACGCTCGCCGACCATGCGGGCGCCGTGGTGTTCGGCGGCCCGATGAGCGCCAACGACGACGATCGCTGGATCCGCGACGAGATCGACTGGATCGGTGTGCCGCTGCGCGAGGCGGCGCCGTTTCTCGGTGTCTGCCTCGGCGCGCAGATGATGATTCGGCATCTGGGCGGTCGCGTGAACGCGCATCGCGACGGCCGCGCGGAAATCGGCTACTGGCCGATCGCCGCGACGCCGGCCGGCCGGCGGCTCGGTTCATGGCCGTCGCACGTGTACCAGTGGCATCGCGAGGGCTTCGAGCGCGTGGCCGGGCTCGAGATCCTCGCGACCGGCGAGCATTTCGAGAACCAGGCCGTCCGTTACGGGCCGCGCGCGTACGGTGTCCAGTTCCATCCGGAAGTGAGCTATCCGATGATGCGGCGCTGGAGTACGGCCGCCGCGCACAAGCTGACGGTGCCCGGCGCGCAGGATCTCGCGACGCAGGCCAGCGAAGGCTGCCGGCACGACCGCGCGACGGCCGCGTGGCTCAGCGCGTTTCTCGACCGCTGGCTCGACGAGACGCCGGCATCAGCTCGGCACCGTGACGTCGGAGATGCTGATCAGCCCCCACTCGACCGCGCGCAGCACGGCTTCGTGCCGACGTGACACGTTGAACTTGCGGCGGATGTTCATGAAGTGGAAGTTGATGCACGACTCGGTCACGTTCAGGATGTGGCCGATTTCCCACGAGGTCTTGCCGGCCGCATGCCAGCGCAGGCACTCGACCTCTCGCCGGCTGAGGCGCGGCACGCTGTCGGGCGGTGTGTGACAGCGCGTGCCCGCGATCGCTTCGCAGGCGATGTCGCGCAACAGCGTGAGCGCCGCCAGATGTCGGTCGCAGCGCTCGCGCGTGGCGGCGAGATCGTCCGCGCTCGCGCACGACAGCATGCCGACCTCCCCCTTCGGGCCGCGCACGGGCAGCACGACGCCGCTGCGCATGCCGTACGCGGCCGCCGCTTCGTAGCACGGCCGTTGCCCGGCCAGGCCGAACAGCGTGTCGTCCCAGACGAGCGGCAGCGCCGAGCGGAAGCAATGTTGCAGCGTCGGATCGACGCGGTCGAACTGCCGCTGCCGGTACAGCGCCGTCCAGCCCGGCACGCCGCTGCTCCACTTGCGCGCGAGATCGAACGATGCGCCGGTGAACGGCAACACGATCAGCACGACCTTGTCGAATCCCATGCCGGCGGCCGCGTCGGTCATCCGCTGCCATGACGCGTCCGTGTCGCCGGGTACCAACCATTTCAGACAATCCAGTCCTTTCATCCAAGCCACCCCGTGTATTTGTTGGAATCTGCAATCAGGCGGACTTGCGCAACCGGTTCGAGGCGTTGCGCGCGAACGGGCCGCGCTAGACCGCCTCCGTCAGGCGTCGCCGGCCCGCCTGCTTCGCGTCGTCGAGCGAAGCCGTCACGTCGAACGGAATCCCGAACGCCTTCTCGATGCCGGCCGCGTTGGCGATGGCCGCTTCGCGCTCGCGCGGGTCCGGTTCGATCGACACGAGCGCGCGGCAAACCGCGGCGAGCGCGGCGCGGTTCTGCTTGAGCCACAGGCCGCGTTCCTTGCGGTCGTCGTGCGGCTCGTCGGGGCGGGCCGGCGGAAAGATCATGACAAACGGCTCGCCGTGCCGCATCAGCGCGTGCATGTCGTCGAGCCAGCGCTGCGCGTAGCCGCCGGATGCGATTGCATCGTTGCGCACGACGACGAGCGGAAATTCCGTGACGTCGAACACGGCGAGCGCCGCCAGTGCGGACGGCGTGTTTCCTGCGTGGTGGGTAGGCATCGGGTCAGTCTCCATCGAATTGAACAGCATGGGTCGGAACGGGCCGCGCGGCGCCCGCTTCATCGTTTCGCGGCGGCGCCGGGGCCGAACGGCGGGCGGGCGAGCCACACCACCGCGATCACGGCGAGATACACGCAGCCGAGCGCGAACGACACGTCGTTGAACGAAATCTGGTAGGCCTGCGCGTCGACCAGGTTGCCGAGCAGCGCCGCCGCGCGTTGCGGATCGCCGCCGCCGAGCTGCGCGAGTTCGGCGCGCACGGCCGGGTCGAACTGGCTCACGTGTTCGCTGAGCTGCGCGTGATGCAGGATCGCGCGCCGGTCCCACAGGAACGACGTGATCGACACGGCGAAGCTCGCGCCGAGCGTACGCAGGAACGTCGACAGGCCGGAGCCCGCGGCGATCTCGTCCGGCTTCAGGTCGGACAGCAGGATGCTGTTGATCGGCATGATGAACAGCGCGAGGCCGAGGCCCTGCAGCAGCTGGATCAGCGCGATGTGCGTGAAGTCGACGTCGGGCACGAAGCCCGCGCGCAGGAACGACGACGTGCCGAGGATCGCGAACGCGCAGCACACGAGCACGCGCATGTTGAAGCGCGGCGCGTACTTGCCCATGAACGGCGTCATCAGCACGGGGATCACGCCCATCGGCGCGACGGCCAGCCCGGCCCAGAACGCCGTATAGCCGAGCGTGCGCTGCAGCCACTGCGGCACGATCACGTTGACCGCGAAGAACGCCGAGTACGCGAGCACGAGCGTCAGCGTGCCGGCCGCGAAGTTGCGATGCTTGAACAGCCGCAGGTTCACGATCGGGTTCGGCTCGTTGAGCTCCCAGATCAGGAACAGCGCGATCCCGAACGCGGCGACCACCGACATCACGACGATGAACGTCGAGTTGAACCAGTCGGCTTCGTTACCCTTGTCGAGCACGATCTGCAGCGCGCCGACGCCGACGACGAGCGCGGCGAGACCGACATAGTCGACGCGCGCGGCGACCGTCGTCTCGACGCGCGCGCGCATCTGCGCGAACACGCACATCGCGGCGAACACGCCGATCGGCAGATTGATCAGGAACGCCCAGCGCCACGAGTAATGCTCCGTCACCCAGCCGCCGAACACAGGGCCCGCGATCGGCGCGACGACGGTGACCATCGCGATCATCGACAGCGCGAAGCCGCGCCGCTGCGGCGGGTAGATCGACAGCATCAGCGCCTGCGTGGTCGGGATCATCGGCCCGGCCACGAGGCCCTGCAGCGCGCGGAACGCGACGAGCTGCGGCAGGTTTTGCGCGAGGCCGCACAGCAGCGACGCGAACGTGAACGCCAGCGTCGCCCACACGAACAGCCGCACCTGCCCGACGCGCTTGACCAGAAACCCGGTCAGCGGCAACGCGATCGCATTGCTGACCGAGAACGTCGTGACGACCCATGCGCTCTGCGTCGTGCTGACGCCGAAGTTGCCGGCGATCGTCGGCAGCGACACGTTCGCGACGGTGCCGTCGAGCACCTGCATGAACACCGCGAGCGCGAGGCCGAACGTCGTCAGCGCGACGCTCGACGGACGAAAGCCGGCGTCCGTGGCCGGCATCGGGCCGCTCATCGCACACGCTCCGCACGCGCCGCCGCCGGCAGGTTCGCATGCACGACGTCGGCGATCAGGCTGTCGGCGCGCGCGAGCTCGTCGCGGTACACGTCGGTCCGGAACACCGGCGCATCCTGTTCGCGACGCGACAGCATCGCGCCGCTGCGGTCGTGCTGGTCGACGCGCGCGTGCATCGACAGGCCGATGCGCAGCGGATGCGCGTCGAGTTGCGACGGGTCTGTCAGTTCGATGCGCACCGGCAAGCGTTGCACGATCTTGATCCAGTTGCCGGTCGCGTTCTGCGCGGGCAGCAGCGAGAACGCGCTGCCGGTGCCGACGCCGAGGCTCTGCACGCGGCCCGTATAACGCACGGCGTCGCCGTACAGGTCCGCCGTCAGCTCGACCGGTTGGCCGATCCGCATGTGCTCGAGCTGCTTTTCGGTGAAGTTCGCGTCGACCCACAGCTCGCGCAGCGGCACGACCGCGAGCAGCGGCACGCCGGGCGACACGCGCTGCCCGACCTGCACCGTGCGCTTCGCGACATAGCCGGTGACGGGCGCGACGATGTCGGTGCGGGCGCGGGCCAGATAGGCGGCGCGCAGCCGCGACGCCGCGGCCTGGACATCGGGGTGCGACGCGACCGCGGTGTCGTCGACGAGCGCCTTGCTCGTCTGGTGCTGTTCGCTCAACGTCGCGAGCGCGCTTTGCGCGGCGGCGTACGCGCTTTGCGCGGACGTCAGCGTGTCGAGCGCATGCGCGAGCTCCTCGCGCGAGATCGCGCCGGAGCGGCCGAGATCTTCGCGGCGCCGGTAGTCGGCTTTCGCCTTGTCGAGCGCGGTGCGTCGCGCGTCGAGATCGGCGCGTGCGCCGTCGATGCTGTTCGCGAGCCCGCGCTCGTTGCTGTACAGGCCGCGCACCTTGCGCACCGTGGCCGCGAGGTCGGCCTGCGCGGCCGCGAGCGCGATCTGCGCGTCGCTCGCGTCGAGACGGACGAGCGGTGTGCCGGCGCGAACGAGGTTGCCGTCGTCCGCGTCGATCGACACGACGGTGCCCGTCACCTGCGGCGTCAGCTCGACGACGTTGCCTTGCGCGTACGCATTGTCGGTGGATTCGTACCAGCGGCCGACGATCCCGTACCAGATGCCCCAGCCGACGATGCCGAGCGCGAACACGGCGACGAGCGCCCGCACGAGGTGCTTGCGTCTTGCGGGCGGCGGCGTGGCCGGTGCGGCGCCGCCCGGCGCCGGTTGCGTGCGGGCGTCCGGCCCGCCTGGCGCGCGCGGCGCACCGGTATGGTCGGCCGACGGGGGCTGGCGGGCGCTGGCGGGATCGGCGGTTGCGGGCCGCGCGGGAGTCTGCAGGGTGTTGTCGCTGCTCATGGTTCGATGTCAAGGACGGTGGGAAGGAGTGGCGGCGAGCGCGACGTCGTCCGGCTCGGCGTGGAAGCCGCCGCCGAGCGCGGCGACGAGCTGCAGCGACTGGTCCGCGCGCTGGGCGCGCAACGCGGCGACTTCGCGACTCGCGATCAACAGCTGCTGGCGCACGACGAGCGCGTCGAGGTAGCTGCCGACGCCGGCCCGGTAGCGCGCGTCTGCGAGCCGCCAAGCATCGGTGGCGGCGTCGAACGCGCGCTGCTGCGCATCGGCTTGCACGGCGAGTGAATGCAGCCTGTGCAGATCGTCGGCCACCTCGCCGATCGCGCCGATCAGCGTCTTGTTGTAGCTGGCGACCGCGACGTCGTATTGCGCGTCGCGCTTGCGCAGCACGCCGCGCCGCTCGCCGCCGTCGAAGATCGGCAGGCTTACGGCCGGGCTGACGTTGTAGGTGCGCGAGGCGGCCTGGAACAGCGATGCGCCACCACGCGTCGCGAGCCCGATCAGCGCGGTGAGACTCACGTCGGGCAGGAAGTCCGCGCGGGCGGCCGCCACGTTGCGGCTCGCGGCTTCCACGCGCCAGCGGGCGGCGACGAGATCGGCGCGCCGGCCGAGCAGCGCGGCCGGCAGGTCGGCCGGCACCGCGAGCGCGGCGGTGGGCAGCAGCGCGGGCCGCACGAGCGCGAGGCCGCGATCGGGGCCTGCGCCGAGCAGGATCGCGAGCGCGATGCGCGCGCTGTCGATCGCCTGCACCACGCGTGCCTGCTCGCGCATCGCGGCCGCGACTTCGCTTTCGGCCTGGCGCTGCTGCGCGACGTTGTCGATGCCTTTCGTGACGCGCTGCCGCGTCAGCGACAGCGCTTCGTCGGCGCGGTCGTATTCGGCCCGCGCGACGTCCTGTTGATCGAACGCATAGGCAAGATTCACGTACGCGCGCGCGACGTTGACGGACAGCAGCACACGCGCGGCCCGTGCATCGATTTGCGCGGCCCGCGCTTCGCCGAGCGCGGCTTCCCACGCCGCGCGACGGCCGCCCCACAGATCGAGATCCCAGCTCAGGCCGAGGTTGATCTCGCGTGTGTGGCTGAAGAAGCCGCCGCCCTCGCCCGTCGAGAACTGCGTGCCGGACGTGCGTTCCCCTTTCGCGCTGGCGCGGCCGACGAGGTGCGGCAGCCGGGCCGCCTGTGCTTCGATCACGAGCGCCTGCGCTTCGCGCGCCCGCGCATCGGCGGTCGCGAGATCGGGATTGCCGGCAAGCGCTTCGTCGATCAGCGCATTCAACTGCGCATCGTTCAGCGCAATCCACCAGTCGGCGGCCGGCCAGTCGGCGGCCGGCGCATGCGCGAGGCTGCGCGATGCGGCGAGCGTATCGGCGCCGCGCAGCGTGCCGGCGGGCGTGAGCCCGTCGCGGCTCGCGCATGCGCCGAGCATGGCGAGCACGACGGCGATGGCCATTCGCGACAGGACGCGCGGCGCGACGGCATCGCGTGGCGACGGAGCAAGTGCTGCATGCATCGCATTCCTCGGATTCGTTTGGGTTTGAACACGACACGCATTGTTGGACGCTCCCGGGCAAAGCTGATAATGTTGTTTAGACAAAAAATAATGAATTCCGGCCATGCCCATCCGAGACACCTCTCCCGCCCGCGCGGTGCAACGCGCCGACGCCGATCCGAGCGAACGCGCGGACGGCCCGTCGCTGATCGCCGTCTGGGGCGAGGACGACGGCAGCAACGCCTACCAGCTCGGCACGCGCGAGGTCGACTGGCACAGCCATCTGCGCGGCCAGGTGTTCTGCGTCGAAAGCGGGTTCGCGCACGTGCGCACGCCGCACGGTTCATGGCTGCTGCCGCCGCATCGCGCGGGCTGGATTCCGCCGGGCGAGCAGCACAAGGTCAGCATCAGCGGTGCGTTGAGCGGCTGGAGCGTCGTGATCGCACCGGCCGCGAGCCGCCGGATGCCCGACCAGCCATGCGTGATCGCGATCAGCGAACTGATGCGCGCGCTCGTGCGGCGCGCGGTGTCGTGGGCCGACCAGGACCGGCTCGACCTCGAGCAGGCGCGCATGAGCGTCGTGCTGCTCGACGAGATGCGCCGCGCGCCGCACGAACCGCTGCACTTGCCGATGCCGCACGACCGGCGCTTGCTGCGGATCGCCAACGCGATCCTCGGGCAGCCGCACGACGGTCGTACGCTCGACGCATGGGCCGAATGGGCCGGGCTGTCCGCCCGCACGCTGAGCCGGCTGTTCGTCGCGGAAACCGGCACGAGCTTCGCGCAGTGGCGGCAGCAGGCGCGGCTCACGCATGCGCTCGAACGGCTGGCGAACGGCGACAGCGTCGCCAACATCGCGGACGCGCTCGGCTATGCGACGCCGAGCAATTTCATCGCGATGTTCCGCCGCGCGTTCGGCGATTCGCCCGCGCATTACTTCGCGAAGCGCAGGCAGCCGTAACGCCGCGCGGCATCTGCCGGCCCCCCTATCACCCCTGCCAGTACTGCGCGCGCATCGACATCGCTATAGTCGCCGTGCGACCGGCCGGTCGGTCGCCCAATGTGACCTGTGGAGGATGTCGATGTCGAATGCCGTCGGATCGGACAACACGCCGATCGTCTCCGAGCAGCAGCTCGCCGATCATCTGGCCGCCGGCTGCAAGCCGCCCGCGCAGTTCCGGATCGGTACCGAGCACGAGAAGTTCGTCGTGTCTCGCGCGACGCACGCGGCTGCGCGTTATGACGGACCGTCCGGCATCGCCGAGGTACTGGCGCGGCTGCGCGGCGACGGGACGCCGATCGTCGATGCCGGGCAGACCGTCGGCGTGATCCAGCGCGACGGCGCCGCGATCTCGCTCGAGCCGGCCGGCCAGCTCGAACTGTCGGGTGCGCCGCTCGAGACGCTGCACGACACGCACGCCGAACTGCATGCACATCTCGCCGCGGCCCGTGCGGCATGCGATCCGCTCGGCCTGCGCTGCGTGCCGCTCGGCTTTCACCCTCACCTGTCGCGCGACGCGCTGCCGTGGATGCCGAAGCAGCGCTACGCGATCATGCGGCGCTACATGCCGCGCGTCGGCACGCGCGGGCTCGACATGATGCAGCGCACCTGCACCGTGCAGGTCAACCTCGATTTCGCATCGGAAAGCGACATGGCGCGCAAGCTGCGCGTGTCGCTCGCGTTGCAGCCGGTCGCGACCGCGCTGTTCGCGAATTCGCCGTTCCGCGACGGCCGCCCGTCGGGGCTGTTGTCGACGCGCGCCGACACGTGGCTCGATACCGACGCGGATCGCTGCGGCGTGCCGGCGCTGTTCCTGTCGCGCAGCTTCGGCTTCGAGCGCTATGTGAGCTGGCTGCTCGACAACGTGCCGATGTACTTCGTGCGGCGCGGCGATCGCTATGCGGACGCGACCGGGCACACGTTCCGCGATTTTCTGCGGCGGCGCATTCCGCACCTCGAAGGCGAGACGCCGACGCTGGGCGATTTCGCGGACCATCTGACGACGGTGTTCACCGAGGTGCGGCTGAAGCGCTATCTCGAGATGCGCGGCGCCGATGCCGGCTCGCCGGACATGATGGTCGCGCTGTCCGCGTTCTGGACCGGCCTGCTGTACGATTCGGCCGCACTGTCTGAAGCCGAGACGCTGGCTGCCGCGATCGATCGCGGTACGCTGCTCGCGCTGCGTCGCGACGTGCCGCGCACCGGGCTCGATACGCCGGCCGACGGCCGGTCATTGCGTGCGATCGCCGCCGATGCGCTCGCGATCGCGCATCGCGGCCTGCGCGCGCGGGCACGCAGGGATGCGGCCGGACGCGATGAGTCGATGTATCTCGCGCCGCTCGACGAGATCGTCGCCGGCGCACCGACCCAGGCCGAACACTGGCTGGCCCGCTATCGCGACGCGTGGGCCGGCGACGCGACGCGGATCCATGACGAAGCCGCGATCTGAACGCGTCGCGCCGGGCCGCTCACGCGCAGCAGGCGAGCAGCGGTTCGTGCGCGAACTCGCCGCCGAGCGGCAGCGCATGGCCGCGTCGCCGGGTCCGCACCGCGTGCGCGAGCGTCTCGAACAACTGCGCGGTATCGGCGAACGACAGGCACGCGTCCGTGATGCTCTGCCCGTAGCGCAGCGGCACGCCGGGCACGAGGTCCTGCCGCCCTTCGATCAGGTTCGATTCGATCAGCACGCCGACGATGCGCGTGTCGCCGGCTGCCACCTGCGCGGCGACTTCCGCGCCGACGGCGAGCTGGTTCCGGTACTGGCGGCGGCTGTTGCCGTGACTGACGTCGATCATCACGCGCGGGGCGACGTGCGCGGCCGTCATCCGCTCGCAGGCGGCATGCACGGCGGCCGCGTCGAAATTCGGCTCGCGCCCGCCGCGCAGCACGACGTGCGTATGCGGATTGCCGGGCGACGCGCTGGCGCATAGCCGGCCGTCTGCGTCGATCGACAGGAAACGGTGCGCGTGCGCCGCCGCGCGCATCGCATCGACGGCTACCTGGACATTGCCGTCGGTGCCGTTCTTGAAGCCGATCGGGATCGGCAGCGACGACGCCAGCTCGCGATGCACCTGCGACTCCACGGTGCGCGCGCCGATCGCGCCCCACGCGACCAGATCGGCCAGGTAGCGCGGCGACAGCGGATCGAGAAACTCGGTCGCGGCCGGCATCTCCGCGCCGTTGATCTCGCACAGCAGCGCGCGGGCCGTATGCAGCCCGACGTCGATCCGGTCGCTGCCGTCCAGCCCCGGATCGTTGATCAGCCCCTTCCAGCCGACCGTCGTGCGCGGCTTTTCGAAGTACACGCGCATCACGATTTCCAGCTCGTCCGCAAAGCGCGCGCGTTGCAGCGCGAGCCGTGCCGCGTAGTCGCGCGCGGCGTCGGCGTCGTGTATCGAGCACGGGCCGGCGATGACCACGAGCCGGTCGTCCGCGCCGTCGAGCACGTCGACGATCGCGCGGCGGGTCGTATGAACGGTGCGCGACGCGCGCCACGCCGGCGGCAGCGCGCCGGCCAGATCCGCGGGGGACGGCAAGCGCAGCACGGCGTCGCGGTTGGTCGTCCAGGCGTTTGCATGCATGGGGACTACCCTCCTGTCGATAATGAACGGGATTTTTCACTACAGCGCGACTGTATTGAATGGCGCTTTCTGCGCGCAACTAACATATTTATCAGTTTCTAATTCATAACCTTATGAATGAGGAGAATAAGAGTCGGATTCGATAATCGAGGAAGCTGGTGCGTGTACGTTTGCGAGGTGCGGAATCGCGTGTTCATTGGGTTTTCATTCGAAAATTCGGGCGTGATTTTGCAAAGGCGCATGCCGGCTGGTGGGACTTTCCGCCGCGCTTCGCTATTCGTTCTGATAGTGGCGGCCCGATAGTCGTTCGATTAATTTTCGGATGCCCGAGGGCCATTCGGGCTCGAAAATATAAATCAACCCAGTCATTGCGGAGAGTCACCATGTCGAAACGGCATTACGAAACCCCCATTCACGTCAAGTATCGCGATACGGATTCGATGGGGCATGTGAGCAGTCCCGTCTATTACGACTATCTGCAGCATTCGTATCTCTGCTACATGTTCGATCTGCTCGGCCTGCCGCGCAGCGAGAAACTGCCGCACATCATGGTGAAGACGCAGTGCGAGTACCTCGCGCCGGCGCAATTCGGCGACAACCTGACCATCCGCTCGAGCATCGTGCGCTTCGGCAGCAAGAGCTTCGACCTCGAACACCTGATGGAGCGCGACGACCAGACCATCGTCGCGCGCGGCGTGTCGACGCACGTGATGTTCGATTACGTGAACAACACGACGCTGCCCGTGCCCGACGAATTCAAGACGCGCGTGCTCGAATTCCAGGGGTCGCTGTGATGCGTGCGCACCCGCTCGGGAGCGACACGTGAGCTGCGCGGTGGTGCGCGCCCGGCGGCGGATCGGCGCGATCGTCGAGCGGCGGGACGATCACGCGATCGTGATCGTCCGGCACGCGGCGCACGCCTTGCTCGAGCCGGCTGCGCTCGAGCGGCACCGTGCGCTCGCGTACCGCCACGAGGACGAGCTGGAGGTGCTGCTGCAGCCGTGCGGCGGCGCGCACGACGGCGTGCGGACGCTGCTCGGCCGGCTGCGGGACGCCGGCGTGGCCGTGGCGCTCGACGCGGCGACGGTCGCGCACGATGCGTCGCTGCTCGAATTCGCGAGCTGGGTCACGCGGTGTACGACGCCCGGCGATTCGGCGGCGGCACCCGACGACGCAGCCGTGCCGGGCGGTGCGCTGCTCTCCGGGCTGGTCGTGCGATGGCGCGATCTGCACGGCCGGTGGCGGCGGCCCGAGCGCGACGCGGGGCCGGAACGCACGCCGCGGACCATCGCGGCGGATGCGGCCGAGCACATCGCGGCCGGCGCGCCGGACGAGCTGGTGCTCGGCGCGCTGCTCGACGCCGACGACGCATCGACCGGCGCGGCGCTCGACACGCTGTCGGACGCGGTGCGCGCGCGACGGATCTGTCTGGCGACGCGGGCCCGCTGGCCGCTCGCGCGGCGGTTATGAGTTCCATCGTCGGGCCGGCCGGCGCGCGCGCGTTTCTGGTCGGGATGATGGGCGCGGGCAAGTCGACGCTTGGCCGCGCGCTCGCGGCTTCGCTCGGCTGGGCGTTCGCCGACAGCGACGACGAGATCGAGCGGCGCACGGGTCGCTCGGTCGCCGCGCTGTTCGACATGGTCGGCGAAGGCGGCTTTCGGCTGATGGAAACGCAGATCGTCGACGAGCTGACGCAGCGCGCGAACGTGATCGTGGCGACCGGCGGCGGCTCGGTCCTGAATCCGCGTACCCGCGCACGCCTGAGCGAGCGCGGCAGCGTGATCTATCTGCATGCGGACCCCGAGGTGCTGTGGCGGCGTACGCGCGACGACACGCGGCGGCGGCCGTTGCTGCAGGCGGGCGAGCCGCGGCAGACGCTCGCGGCGCTGTACCGGATGCGTGACCCGCTGTATCGCGAATGCGCGCATGTGCTGGTCGATACGACCGCACACGGTGTTGCGCGCGCGACGGCGGAGGCGTTGACGCTGCTGTTTGCGCGGATGAACGCGCCGGAGTGACGGCGCGTTCACTTCCCTGCCCTTCGAATCGGACATGCGCTCGATGTGACACGCGTTTTTGGAACGGGAAGTTTGGATTATTGATAGTGCTATTGTGATAAGAAAAGTTATCCGGATAGAGGCATCATTTTATCCAACTACGTGTTCCGCGACAGAAGGTTCAGGTCGGCAAACCACCAAAAGTCGGTTCCCTCGGTATGATCGCGCCACGCTTCGACCTTCACGAACCGCGCGTCGACGCACTTCGACGCAACGTCGAACGCTGATTGCCATTTGCCGGGCCGCAGCCGCAACGACTGGATATCCGACCCCAACGCGGCGATCACCGCGCCGCCCGCCCGACCCACATCGCCCAGGTTCCACATCGGCGAGACCGCCCTGTCCGGCCGGCTGCCGCCATGGTTCACCAGGGACGGATCGCCTCAAAGCCTTGCCCGGCAAGGCGCTACACGCTCCAGATACATTGAAATACAAAATATCGCATGCGATTTAATCGAATCCGCTTGACGAGAATGGCCGTCAAGCGGAAACTGCATCGCATGCGATCGAATCGCATCTGATACAAACCTTAACTGACGGAGCAAATGATGAGCAAGATCGACAAAGTGCTGTACACGGGCAAGACGCATACGACTTCCGGCGGCCGCGACGGCGCGGCGCGCAGTTCCGACGGCCGCCTCGACATCCAGTTGTCGTCGCCGGGCAGCGCCGGCACCGGCACCAACCCGGAGCAGTTGTTCGCAGCCGGCTGGTCGGCCTGCTTCATCGGTGCGATGCAGCTTGCGGCGCGTGCCGCGAAGGTGACGCTGCCGGCCGATCTCGCGGTCGACGCCGAAGTGGATCTCGGCACGGCGGGCAACGCGTACTTCCTGCAAGCCCGGCTGAACGTGAGCGTGCCGGGGCTCGAGCGCGACGTCGCGCAACGCATCGTCGACGCCGCACACCAGACCTGCCCGTATTCGAAGGCGACGCGCGGCAACATCGACGTCGACATCCGGATCGCCTGAACGTTGCATCGGGCGGCCGAGCGCCGCCTTCCCGAATTCCCGATTCCTTTTCTATCGAGGTGAAAAATGAAAACCCAATTGATCGCTGCCCTGCTCGTCGCTGTTTCGGCCGCCGTTGCCGCTCCGGCGTTTGCCAATGATGCTGTCGTGACGCGTGCGCAGGTACGCGCCGAACTCGCGCAGCTTCAGCAGGCCGGCTATCCGCTGAACCGTGCGACCGACGCCACCTACCCGAACGATCTGCAGGCCGCGCTGACGCAGGTCCACGCCGACGATGCCGTCGCGGCCAACGCACCGGCTGCCGGCTACGGCAGCACCGGCGACACCGCGACGCAATCCGGCCGCCGGCAAGTCGTCAGCGTGGCCGAGCGCTCGGTGTACTTCGGCCACTGAGCACCACGCCCGCTGCGTGAACCCTGATTCCTTTTATTCCTGATTCCATTTTGTCGAGGTGAATGATGAAAACCCGCCTGATCGCCGCCCTTCTCGTCGCTCTTGCCGCTTCTGCCGCCGCACCGGCGTTTGCCGCTGACGAAGCCGTCGTGTCCCGCGCGCAAGTACGCGCCGAACTCGTCCAACTGGCCCAAGCCGGCTATCGGCCGGGCCGCGCGAACGATCCGCACTACCCGGACGACCTGCAGGCTGCATTGACGCGCATTCACGCCGGCGACGCGGTGGCGGCCGAGACTTCGGCATCCGGCTACGGCAACGATGCCGCCGCCGCGACGCAGTCGGGGAGCCGGCCGGCGACTCGTATCGCCGAACGCTCGATCTACTTCGGCCATTGAACGAACGCGCGAACGGCGCCGATGGCCGGCGTGCGGTGCGCATCCCCTGAACTCCTGAAATCCTATCGAGGTGAATGATGAAAACCCAACTGATTGCCGCCCTTCTCGTTGCCGTGTCGGCCTGCGTCGCCGCGCCGGCTTTTGCAAGCGAAAGCACCGTCACCCGTGCGCAGGTGCGTGCGGAACTGGCTGCGTTGCAGCAAGCCGGCTACCAGCCGAATCGCCCCAACGATCCGAACTACCCGGACAATATCCAGGCGGCGCTGAAGCGGATTCGCGACGACGGCGCCGTCGCGGCCGGTACCCAGGCAGCCGGTTACGGCAGCGATGCCGGCGGCGCCACACAATCCGGCAGCCGAAACACGCTGCGCACCGCGGACCGCTCGATCTATTTCGGTCATTGAGCGCGGCACGGCAAATTCGGTCGCTGAAGTCCGCCATATAAAGCGCATGCGATGTAATCGCATGCGCTTTTTGTCATGTTGCGCGGACGTGTATCGACGGCGCTACCTGCCCGGCCCATCCAGGATTATTCTGTGCGGCACCTCATCTTTCACCAAGGAGCCGCCGATGTCGGACGCCATGACCGGAAACGCAACAGGCGATGCACACGTGCTCGACCGGATCGTCTGGAATGCGCTCACGGGCAGGCAACGCCGCTTTGCGGTCGGCGAAGGCCGTGCGTTGCGGTTCCCGGTGGCTATCGCACCGTTTGCCGCGATCGACGATACGAGCCCGGCGTCGTTCGACGCACTACGCGGGCTGATCGCCGCGCACGGGCCGGCGGCGCTCGTCACGCCGGATGAAATCGAGCCGCCGGCGGGATTGTCGGTGATCCGGCGCGCGACGTTGCTTCAAATGATCTGGCAAGGAAGGTTCGATCCGATACACGAATCGGAGCACGTTTCGCTCGGCGAAGCCGACGTGCCGGACATGCTCGCGCTGACCGCCGCCGCGCAGCCGGGCCCGTTCGGCCCGCGCACGTTCGAGCTTGGCCACTACATCGGCGTGCGCAGTGAAGGCCGGCTGGCCGCGATGGCCGGCCAGCGGATGCAGGTCGATGGATATACCGAGATCAGCGCCGTCTGCGTGGATGCCGCGTTTCGGCGGCAAGGGCTCGCGGCGCGGCTGATCCGGTCGTTGATCGCGACGATCGGTGCGCGTGCGGAAACGCCGTTCCTGCACGTGCTCACGACGAACCAGGTGGCGATCGAGCGCTATCTCGCGCTCGGTTTCGTCGTCCGTCGCGAGATGCATCTGCTGGTGCTGGGCGACGCGCGCGCGTGACGACGCGGCCGGCGCGGCCGGCGCGATTCACGCGTCGGCCGCTTGCGGTGCCCGAGTGTCTTTATGCTTCGGTCGACCGGATCAGGTTGCCGCGCAGCGTGACGATCGCCTTCTGGACCTTCGCGAACTCGTCCGGCTTCAGCCCGGTGGCTTCGACCAGATTCATGTCGAGCCCTTTCTCGCGCACGCGGCGCCCGCTTTTCGTCAGGCTGACGAGTACCTGGCGTTCGTCGGACGGATCGCGGTGCCGCTCCAGATAGCCCATTGCCTCGAGCTTCTTCAGGATCGGCGTCAGCGTATTGGATTCGAGGAACAGCTTCTCGCCGAGCTGGCCGACGGTCTGGTTGTCCTGCTCCCACAGCGCGATGATCGTGATGTATTGCGTATACGTGAGGCCGAGCTCGTCGAGGATCGGCTTGTACGCCTTGCCGAACGCGAGGTTCGCCGAGTAGATCGCAAAGCACAGGAACTCGGACAGCTTCGGCGCGGCGGCCGACGGGGTTTCGGTCGGTTTCATGAACTTCCTCCAGCGACGCGAACGGTCGCACACACGCGCATTATATATCGCATGCGATCTTATCGGAAGCATGATAATCGGTATCGATGGGCTGATGCGCCGCGCGCTCAGCCCGGCTTGCGGCGCTTGCCGGTTTGCTGGCGGCTGACCGACAACAATGTGCACTGCACCGGATGCGCGATTTCGGTCGCGAGCCCGCCTGCGGCAAACAGCAGGATCATCAGCCAGCGTTTCATGCGTCCTCCACGACCGAGAGGCTCGCGCCATCGGCGACCGTCGCGTCGAGCGCGTATGGATCGACACCGTCGAGGCAGCCGAGATTGACGCGCCAGCAGGCCGGGTCCTTGCGGGTCTGGTGGAACGGATAGACGCCGCACCGGCTGCAGAAATAGTGACGCGCCGTGTGCGTGTTGAAGCGATAGCACGTCAGTACGCCCTCGCCTTCGACGATCGTCAGGTTGGCGGCGGCGAACATCGGGCTCATCAGCGCGCCGCGCCGGCGGCACAGGCTGCAGTTGCAGCGGACGGCTGGCGTAATGGCCGCCGTGACTTCGAATTTGACGGCCCCGCAATGGCAGGACCCTTTGAAACAGGTGGCAGACATGATGGACTCCGGAAGAGGTCATGCTGCTTTATAGCGAACCCGCGCGGGGGCGGTGTATCGCACTGTATCGGCGGTCGGTGCGGATACAGGACATTGCAAATCCGCGGCTCGCGCGATCGGTCCCGCACGTGTTGCATCCGCTCGATCGCCGCGCACGTTTCGCGTTCGAGCGCCGCGAACGGCTCAGCGGCCGAAGCGTCGGCCGCATGTATCGCATTTCGTGTTTCGCCCCCGGGATGTTCGTCGTGTTCTGCCGGAACACGCTTTCCGCCGTGGTGCGCGAAGCGGCCTGACGACCCGAGTCTCATGGTTTTCCCGGCCCGTCCGGCTGCGCGAGCGCACCCCGTTTCCTGCAAGTCACCCCGTGTCGCGCACGCTGCAACGGCCTGCCGCGCGAATCCTGGCCACCGTGCTGCCCCACCCTTTCTGCTCAGGAAAGGACGCTTGAAACATCCTCAATTATCACGGGCCGCCGATTTGCCCACCATGTATCGGACGATCGGCGCAGCCCGCGCAGCCGGCGCCCGGCGATGCCTGTCGTCGCGTCGCGCGGCCCGCGCGTTGCGCCGGTCGTGAACGGCGAGACCCCGAGCCATCGCATATCGATAATCAGGAGACACGATGAACAGCCAATCCCTCGACCTCGACGGCCACGCGGGCGGACCCGCGTCCGCCCGCCCGCCGGCCGCCTCCGCAAGCGCCGGTGCCGGCATCGATGCGGCGCCCCGCCCCGCCCGCCGCGTCACGCTCGGCGATTTCATGGACGATCTGCCGGTCGGTGCGTTGCATCGATTCGTCGTCTGGGTGATCGGCATCGGGTTGTTTTTCGACATGTACGAGATCTTTCTCGTCAGTACGATCGGCTCCGCGTTGCAGCACGAATACGGGCTGAGCCGGCAAAGCGCCGATTTCAAGCTGCTGCTGGCGTCCGCGTTCATCGGCATGTTCGTCGGCGCGATGTGCCTCGGCAGCCTGGCCGACCGTATCGGCCGGCGCAAGGCGTTCCTGCTCACGCTCGGGTGGTACAGCGCGTTCTCGCTGGTCGGTGCATTTTCGGTGAACGCCGACATGCTGGTCGCATGCCGGTTCCTGACCGGCATCGGCGTCGGCGCGATCTATCCGGTCGCCGACAGCTTCCTGTCCGAAATCCTGCCGAAGGACAAGCGCGGCCGGCTCGCCGCATGGGCCTATACGACCTCGTATGTCGCGGTGCCGCTCGTCGGCTTTCTCGCGCTATGGCTGAACCCGCTACATGTGGCAGGCATAGCCGGCTGGCGCATCATCCTCGCGATCGGCAGCCTCGGCGCCGTGTACGTGCTGCTCGTCCAGCACCGGCTGCCGGAAAGCCCGCGCTGGCTGCTCGCGCAAGGCCGCACGGCCGACGCGCATGCGGCGCTGCGGCGCTTCGCGGAAAGCGCCGGCGTGCGCGTGCCCGAACACTTCGCGGCACCGGTCGAGCCGCAGCGGCCGCTCGGGCTGGGCGAGCGCATCGCGCTGCTGCGCCGCCAACCGTATGGCGCACGCTACCTGATGCTGGCGATCTTTCATCTGTTCCAGGGTTTCGGCTATTACGGGTTCGGTACGCTGGCCGGCACGGTCGTGAAGAGCCGCGGTTTCGACGTGACGGACAGCACGCTGTTCATCGCGCTATCGTTCATCGGCTACCCGATCGGCTCGCTGCTGTCGATTCCGCTGCTCAACTGGATCGAGCGTCGCACGCTCGTGATCGTGTCGATCCTGTCGATCGCGGTGTTCGGGCTGTGCTTCGCGTATTCGGGCAATACCGTGCTGATCGTCGGCTTCGGGTTCCTGACGACGTGCGCGTCGAACGTGTTCAGCAACGCATATCACGTGTACCAGGCCGAGATCTTCCCGGCGCGCGTGCGCTCGACGGCAATCGGCAGCACCTATGCGCTGTCGCGCATCGTCAGCGGCGCGCTGCCGTTCGCGTTGCTGCCGGTGCTCGGCAATTACGGCGCGGGCGCGATGTTCGGCGTGATCTCGGCGGCGCTCGGCGTCGTCGCCGTCACGCTGCGCGTGCTGGGGCCGCTGACCACGCGGCGCAGCCAGGACGAGATCAATCCGGTTTGACGCGGCGACCGGCGCGGACCGCACGGGCGCATGCCTCGTGCGTCGCCCGTCGTTTCATCGCATCCTCGCATTCAACGCGCCGACATGAAATCGAACAGCTTCGCGATATCGCTGGTCAGCACGCTACCCACCTTCACGCCGACCCACAGCGTGCGCGTCGCCCACGCGTCGTCGAGCGTCACGACACCGAGCCGCGCCGCGCGCTCGCCGGTCACCGCGTCGCGCGGCAGCACGCCGATGCCGAGGCCGGCCTCGATCATCCGGCTCACGCCGTCGAAATTCGATACCTGGATCCGCAGCTTCAGCGAGCGCTCGGCCGCGAACGCGGCGTCGGTCATCCGCGCGAGCAGCGAGCTGCCGTCGCTCAAGCCGACGTAGTCCTCGTCGAGCGTATCCGCGAAGCGGATGCGCTCGCGCGCGGCGAACCGGTGCGTGCGCGGCACGAGCAGCACGAGCTCGTCGCGCCGATACAACCGCCGTTCGATGCCGGGCGCCGGCACGTTGTCGGCGAACACGCCGAGGGCACGAGCAGCACGAGCTCGTCGCGCCGATACAACCGCCGTTCGATGCCGGGCGCCGGCACGTTGTCGGCGAACACGCCGAGGTCGGCCTTGCCCGACGCGAGCGCGTCGACGATCTCGTGGCTCAGCCGCTCCTCGAGACTGACCTTGATGCCGGGATTGTCGGTGAGGAACGCGGCAAGATCGGCGGGCAGGAACTGCACGATCGCGGACGTGTTGGTCCACACGTGGATATGGCCGCGCACGCCGGCGACGTAGTCGCTCATCTCGTGCGCCATCCGGTTCACCTGCTCGATCACCTTCGCCGCATGATCGAGCAGCGCGCGGCCCGCGGGCGTCAGCTCGACGCCGCGCGCATGCCGGACGAACAGCGCGCTGCCGGTCACGCTTTCGAGTTCGGCAATGCGCTTGCTGACCGCGGACAGCGTGAGCTGGCCGTGTTCGGCCGCCTTCGTCAGGCTGCCGTGCTCGGCGACGAGCGCGAACACGCGCAGCGACTGCAGATCGAAATGAAGCGGGTTCACCATGTCGGGGGTCCTGGAAGGCCGGGCGGGTATGCGGTCAGCACGCCGACCTGACGCCGATCATACGCCGGGCCATGCGCGTGCGATATGCACGATATGGCGAGATACGGCGCGGCTAGCGCGGAGCGATTGCGTGCAAGGCGGCGAGCATCGCGCCGTCCGGCGTCGCGAGATCGTCGAGCACCGCGAAGTGCTGCATGCCGGGCAGCCACGTGCGGGCGATCCGCTCGCCGGCGGCTTCGCACGCCGTCGCGTATTCGTCTGCTTGCCGGATGAGTTCGGGCAGTTCGGCGTCGCCGACCGCAACGACGGTCGGGGCGCCGGGCCCGATGTGATGCAGCGGACTGTATGCGTCGACTTCGTGCGCGGTGAGCTGCAGCTTGTCGTTCAGGCAGCACAGCGCGATCGGTTCGAGATCGACGAGCGGGCTGATCGCGAGTGCCGACACGACGGCCGGATGCGCGCGATGCATGGCCGTCAGGTGGCCGCCCGCCGAATGTCCGCTCAGGTGGATCGGCCGCCCCGCGATGCCGAGGCCGTCGCGGTCGGCCGCGAGATGGTCGAGCAGCGCGCCGATCTCGCCGACGATATCGGTCATCGTCGCGACCGGCGCGAGCGTGTATTCGGCGAGCACGACGTCGTAGCCGCGCGCGAGCGGCCCGCTCGCCGCATACGCGAAATCCTCTTTCGTGCAGTGCTGCCAGTAGCCGCCGTGGATGAACACGAACAGCGGCGCGTCGGGCTGCCCGCACGGCAGCCAGTCGAAGCGCTGCGCGGGTCGCGCGCCGTAACGCAGGTCGCGGCGGCCGGGTGTCGCGGCGTACAGCGCCGCGCTGCGCGCCTGGCATGACGCCAGTAACGCGGGGAAATCGGGAACGGCCTTCGTGTTCAGGTACGCGGCGTCGAGCGCCGTGCGGTCCATGCCGCGATAGAGGATCGTCATTCGGGAAGCCCCTGGATCGGGTTGCGGATGCGCGCGGCCGGTTGCCGTGCGCGCGGCGAAGGCGGCGGCCGCGCCGACGCCGTTGCGCCATTATGCGTAGCGCGGCCGCACACGGCTATCCGGAATCGGCGGGCGTGGCGCCCGCCTGTCCGCTTTCGGCGAAGGACTGTGGCGGCGTACGTGCAGCGGGCCGGTGCTCGGGCGGCCGTCAGATCAGTTCGGAGATTTCGATCAGGTTCAGGTCGGGATCGCGCACGTAGACCGAGCGGATCTTCTGCGTCGCGCCAGTGCGTTCGACGGGCCCTTCGACGATCGGCCAGTCGACGCGCCGCAGGTGCGCGATCACGTCGTCGAGCGGGACCGACGCGATGAAGCACAGATCGAGCGCGCCCGGCGCCGGCACATGCGCTTTCGGCTCGAATTCCGCGCCGCGCACGTGCAAGTTGATCTTCTGGTTACCGAAACGGAACGCGAGCCGGCCCGCGCCGAAGGTTTCGAGCTGCATCTGCAGTACCTCGGTGTAGAAATGCTTCGTCCGCTCCGGATCGACGCAGGTCAGCACGAGATGATCGAGGTGGTCGATCAGCGCCATGGGATTCGCTCCTGTTTCTGTTGAGGTTCACGAGAAAGCGCGTTGCGCGGGCATGTCGCCGGCGTCGGTGCGCGGCCGCGGATGAAGGTCCGAGCGGCGCCCGGCCTTCAGGAGCTGGCTCGGCACGTCGTGCCCGATCAGCGAGGGCAGCCGCGCCGCCGCGGCGAGCACGGCCGCAAGATCGATGCCCGTATCGTAGCCGTCGAGTTCGAGCATGTGCACGAGCTCCTCGGTGCACGCGTTGCCGGTCGCACCCGGCGCATACGGGCAGCCGCCGAGCCCGCCGAGCGACGCGTCGAAGCGGTCGATGCCGGCGTCGAGCGCCGCGAGCGTGTTCGCGAGCGCCATCCCGCGCGTGTTGTGGAAGTGCAGCGTGAGCTGCAACGCGCCGAAGCGCTCACGTGCGCAGCGGGACAAATCGCGCACCTGCGACGGGAACGCCATGCCCGTCGTGTCGCATAGCGTGAAGCCGTGCACGCCGAGATCCGCGAAGCGCTGCATCCATGCGAGCACCGTTTCGGCCGGCACGTCGCCTTCCATCGGGCAGCCCATCGCGGTCGACAGCGACACGTTGATCGCGACACCCGTGCCGCGCACCGCGTCGATCACGTCGCGCAACTGCGCGAACGACTGCTCGCGCGTCATCCGCAGGTTCGCGCGGTTGTGGCTCTCGCTCATCGACATCACGAGGTTGACCTCGTCGACGCCGCACGACAGTGCGCGCTCGGCGCCGCGCACGTTCGGCACGAGCACCGTATAGACGACGCCCGGCGCGCGCGCGATGCCGTGCATCACGGCCTCCGCGTCGCGCAGCGCGGGAATCGCCTTCGGCGACGTGAACGACGTGACCTCGATCTTCGCGTAGCCGCAGGCGCTCAGCGCGTCGACGAGCGCGATCTTGTCGTCGGTGTCGACGAACGCCGCTTCGTTCTGGAAACCGTCGCGCGTCGCGACTTCGTGGAGATGGAGTCGTTGCCGATGGTCGGTCATGTCTTCGTTCCTGAGCTGTTTCAGATCACGCCGCGCGTGCGCCAGTCGTCGCGGGTCGCCGCATCGATGCCGAGCGACTCGAGTACCGCGTCGGTATCCGCGCCGAGCGCGGGCGCCGGCCGCTCGATGCGTCCGGGCGTGGCGTCGAGTTTCGGCACGATGCCCGGCACGAGCACGGGCGTGCCGTCGGGCAGCGCGGCGTCGACGATCATGTCGCGCGCACGGTAGTGCGGATCGGCCGCGATGTCGGCCACGTCGTAGATGCGCCCGGACGGAATGCGCGCGTCGTTCAGCGCGGCGAGCACGTCGTCGAGGTCGTGGCGGGCGCTCCATTCGCCGATCGCCGCATCGATGCGCGCGACCTGCGCGACGCGCCCGTCGTTGTGCGCGAGCGCCGGATCGTTGCCGAGATCGGGCCGGCCGATCAGTTCCATCAGGCGCCGGAAGATGCTGTCGCCGTTGCCGGCGATCAGCGCGTACCGGCCGTCGCGGCAGCGGTACGCGTTGGTCGGTGCGATGCCCGGCAGGCTGCTGCCGGCCGGCTCGCGCACCGCGCCGAACGCCGCATATTCGGGCAGCAGGCTTTCCATCATGTTGAACACCGATTCGTACAGCGCGACGTCGACGACCTGCCCGTTGCCGCCCTGCCGTTCGCGATGCCGCAACGCGAGCAGCACGCCGATCACGCCGTGCAGCGCCGACAGCGAATCGCCGAGCGAGATGCCGACGCGTACCGGCGTGCGGCCGGGCTCGCCGGTCAGGTGGCGCAGGCCGCCCATCGCCTCGGCGATCACGCCGAAGCCGGGACGGTCGCGATACGGGCCCGTCTGCCCGAAGCCCGACACGCGCAGCATCACGAGCCCCGGGTTGATCGCGGACAACGCGTCCCAGCCGAGCCCCCAGCCTTCGAGCGTGCCGGGCCGGAAGTTTTCGATCAGCACGTCGGTGTCGGCGACGAGGCGACGCACGACGTCCTGCCCTTCGGGCGTGCGCAGGTCGAGCGTAAGCGACGTCTTGTTGCGCGACTGCGCGGCCCACCAGACCGACGTGCCGTCGTGCAGCAGCCGCCATTTGCGCAGCGGATCGCCGACGCCGGGCGGCTCGACCTTGATGACCTCCGCGCCGAATTCGGCGAGCATCCGGCCCGCGAACGGCCCGGCGATCAGTTGGCCGAGTTCCAGCACGCGGATGCCGTCCAGGGGGCGTGTCATGACTGTCTCCGATGAAATCGTGTTGTCGATGACGGCGATCATGACGGCGTTCGCGCCCGGCGAAAATCGATCGATGGTCAACCAGCCTTTCCGAAACGGAAAGGCGTGCGGCGGCGCGAGCGCAGTGTCGGCCAGATGTGATGCGTCAGCCTTTCCATCCGGGAAAGCGCACTCGCGCAACGGTCAAACGACGGCGCGCGCGCCGCCGGCAGAATCGGATCCGTTCCGCGCCACCCGGCGCCTGTCAACGAGACCCGCCATGTTTTCCGTTTCCGCGAAGATCGTATTCCTCGACCGCGCGACGCTGTCGCCGCAGACCGTGCTGAAGCCGTTTCCGTTCCCGCACGTCGTGCAGGCGTTCGACCGGACGGCCGCGCACGAAGTCGCGGCGCGCATCCGCGATGCGGACATCGTCGTGACCAACAAGGTACGGCTCGACGCGGCAACCGTCGCCGACGCGCGGCGGTTGCGGATGATCGCGATCGCCGCGACCGGCACCGATATCGTCGATCTCGATACCTGTGCGGCACGCGGAATCGTCGTGAGCAATATTCGCGGCTATGCGGTGCGTACGGTGCCGGAGCACACGTTCGCGCTGATCTTCGCGCTGCGCCGCAGCCTCGTCGCTTACCGCGACGCGGTGCGCGCCGGGCGCTGGCTCGACAGCGGGCAGTTCTGCTTCTTCGATCATCCGATTCGCGACCTGGCCGGTTCGACGCTCGGGATCGTCGGCGACGGCGTGCTCGGGCGCGCGGTGGCCGCCATCGCGCGGGCGCTCGACATGCGCGTGCTGTTCGCCGCGCACGGCGACGCAGCAGGCGACGGTTATGCGCCGCTCGACACGCTGCTGCGCGTCAGCGACGTGATCACGCTGCACTGCCCGCTCACGCCCGCGACGCGGCACCTGATCGACGCACACGCGTTCGCGCGGATGGCGCGCCGGCCGCTGCTGATCAATACCGCGCGCGGCGGGCTCGTGGACGAAAGCGCGCTCGTCGACGCGTTGCAATCGGGGCAGATCGCGGGCGCGGGGTTCGACGTGGTCACGCAGGAGCCGCTGCCGGCCGCGCATCCGTTTCACGCGATCCTGTCGCATCCGGCGTTCATCCTGACGCCGCACGTCGCGTGGGCGAGCGACGAGGCAATGCAGGCGCTGGCCGATCAGCTGGTGGACAACGTCGCCGCATTCGTCGATGGCGAGCCGCGGCATGTCGTGTGACATGCGCAAACAGAACGGCCCCGCTCGATTGCTCGAAGCGGGGCCGACAGAATGCGGGGGCTGGTTGCGACAGCGACTCGGCACGTAACGGGTTCGTACATCCGCCCTATCTTGCGGCCGGTTTCTGAATACCTGATGAACGTTACGTCAAGGCATTCAGACCGGCGGTGATGTAGGGCAAATCCGAAAGGCGGAAAGCTGGCTCAGTAAGCGGACATCTCGACGCAAGGATCGACCTTGGACGGCGAGCAGATGACCGAGTACTTGGCGCTCTCGCGCATCAGCGCCTCGCCTTCGTGCAGCGCGATCTTGATCTCGGGATGACGCTCGTACGCGAGGAAGGCCGAGCACACGACGGCGGACATCACGACGAGGGAAAACACAAATTTTTCAAGGGTTTGGAAGCGTTCAGGCATGGTATGACCTTTCTCTCATGGCCGGAATTATACCTTGAGATAAGGGTTTTCCCTATAACCCTGCCCGCATACCGAGGATGGGGTCAAACGAGATAAGCCGAGTGCTTGCGCCCTTTTTTATCGAAAACCCGAGGCGATGCGGCCCGCTGGAACGAGGCCGCCTACACGAGGAAGGAAAAGAAGGCTTGCCGCCGGCCGGCGGGTCACCGCGTCACTCCGCCGCCGACGCGCCGCTCGCCGCATTGCCCGGCCACGCCTTGCCGATATGGTCGATCAGCGACTTCGCGGTGCCCGTCACGAGCGCCGCGTCGACGCCCGACGTCTGCCATGACCCGTCGGCCGCCTTCACGAAGGTCAGGTTCGCGCGCGACGGCGAGTAATCGGTG
Source organism: Burkholderia sp. BCC0044 (assembly GCF_902832955.1). Taxonomy (NCBI): domain Bacteria; kingdom Pseudomonadati; phylum Pseudomonadota; class Betaproteobacteria; order Burkholderiales; family Burkholderiaceae; genus Burkholderia; species Burkholderia sp. BCC0044. The sequence continues at coordinate 608,707 of NZ_CADFDO010000001.1, forward strand.
TTGCGCCACGTGACCACGACATCGCACGAGTACGTCCGATCGCCGAGCTTCCTGCAGTCGCCGTCGGGCTTCGCCGACACGACGTCGGCCGATACGGGCAGCGGCTGACCGAACAGCGCGTTCAGGCCGCCGTGATTTTCCGCTTCGAGCGCGCGGCGCACGGCGGCGTCGACATCGCTCGATCCGGGACCGTCGTGGAGCAGATTGCAGGCGGCCAGCAGCGTCGAGGCGCCGGCGAGTGTCAGCAGCGTTTGAAACTTCATGGATATCCGTCGGTCAGGTGAACGCCGCGTAGTCTGCAACGTCCGCGTGTCGTGCGCGGTATCCATTTGTAACCAATTGCACGGCTGCCTACAGCCTGGCGACCCGGTGCGATCGTGCGATGCTCTCGCCTATTGCCGCTCCTGCTTCACGCGGCTCACGAGCTGCGTCGGACTGACGAACTGCAGCGCGATCACGACCCATACGAGCGTGATGGCCATGTAGATCATCGCCATCGCGTCGATCGACTGCGGCGCGCGCACGCCGGTCGAGAACACCGCGTAATACAGCGCGACGACGAGCGTCTGCGTGCTCGGACCCGCGGTGAAGAACGTCAGCTCGAACATCCCGATCGTGCGCACCAGCACGAGCAGCCCGGCCGCGAGCATGCCGGGCACGAGCAGCGGCAGCAGCACGTAGCGGAAATAGCGCCACGTGTTCGCGCCGAAGATGCGTGCGGCGGATTCGAGATTCGGGTCGATCTGTTCGATGAACGGCGTCATCACGAGGATCACGAACGGCAGCGCCGGCACGAGGTTCGCGAGGATCACGCCCGGCAGCGTGCCCGCGAGCCCGATCTTGTACATCACGGTCGCCATCGGAATGCCGTAGGTGACGGGCGGCACCATCAGCGGCAGCAGAAACACCAGCAGCGCGAAACGCTTGCCGCGAAACTGCACGCGCGCGAGCGCATACGCGGCCGGCACGCCGAGCGCGATCGACAGCAGCACGACCGCGCCGACGACCTCGACGGTCACCCACAGCACGCTCGCGAGCTGGAAGTCTTCCCACGCCTTCGCATACCAGTGCAGCGTGAAGCCCTGCGGCAGCGGCGTGCCGAACCAGCGCGTCGCGACCGAGTTCACCGCGACGGTCGCGATCAGCAGCATCACGTTCAGCAGGAAGAACGCCATCAGCCCCCAGACGAGCGCCTTCCATGCGCGGCCGGCGAGATTGCTTTTCATCCGGTGCGGTTTCCTTGCATCGACGGGCCGCGTATCGGGCGCGTCGGGCTTCGGCGGCCACGTGCGAGCGGCATGATTGTCGGTCGCCATCAGCCCTTGCCTCCCGTCACCGCACCCGTATAGAAGAAGCGGCGCGCGCCGAGCATCGACGCGACCACCAGCAACTGCACGAAGCCCATCACGATCGCGATCGCCGACGCGAGCGAATAGTCGTAGCTCTCGAACGCGGCTTCGGCCGCCGCGATCGAGATCACGCGCGTCGGCCCGGCCGGCGCGCCGAGGAGCACGGCCGACGGGAACACCGAGAACGCCTGCACGAACGACAGGCACGCGGCCATCGTGAGCCCCGGCACGAGCAGCGGCAGGTAGATCTGGCGAAACTGCTGCCACGGGTTCGCGCCGAGCGTCGCGGCCGCGCGCGCGAGCGTCGGGTCGATGCCGCTGATGTACGACAGCATCAGCAGGAACGCGAACGGAAAACCCGACACGATCAGCGACAGCAGCACGCCCCAGTAGTTGTGCGTGAGGCGCACTTCGTCCGTGTACAGGTGCAGCCCCTGCAGCGCCTGCGGGAACCAGCCGTTCGGCCCGAAATACGTGAGCATCCCGTCGGCGACGAGCACCGTGCCGAGCGTGACGGGAATCACGAGCAGCGTCGTGACGAACTTCTGGTACGGCGAATTGCGGCGCAGCGCGAACGCGACGGGCACCGCGATGCCGACGTTGAGCAGCGTCGCCGGCACCGCGAGCTTCAGCGTGACGAGCACGGTCGGCCACATCGCGGTGTCGGTGAAGAACTGCACGTAGTTCGCGAGCGCGCCGCCGCCGTTCGTCGCGTTCGTCGGCTGGAACGACAGCACGAGGCCGTACGCGAACGGATAGATGAACAGCGCGACGATGAACGCGAGCGCCGGCGTGACGAGCCAGGCTTTCGCGTCGCGCGGCGCGCCGCCGGTCGCGAGCGTGCTCATGCGGCCTCCGGGGCGGACGCCGCCGTGCGTGCCGCTTCGCGCGGCCCGTTCATTGCCCGTCTCCCGCATAGACCAGCGTGCGCGCCGGCGCCACGCGCAGCCGCAATCGTTCGCCTTCCGTGAACTCGCCGGCCACGCGCGCCCAGATCGCGCCGAACGGCGTGATCGCGCGGATCAGCGAGTCGCGGCCACCGTACTCGACCGTCTCGACGGTCGCGTCGAACGCATTGTCGGCACCCGCTTCCGCGCGTTCGATGTCGTCGGGGCGCAGCGCGACCACGACCTCCTTCGCGTCGAAGCCGGCCATCGGCACGCCGATGAGGCGCACGCCGCCCGATGTGACGTTCACGTAATCGCCGGCCATTCCTTGGAGCGTAAACGGCAGCACGTTGCGATAGCCCATGAAGCGCGCGACGTGCAGGTTGTGCGGGCGCGTGTAGACGTCCTTCGGCGACGCGACCTGCTGCACGACGCCCTCCTTCATCACGACGATGCGGTCGGCCATCGACAGCGCCTCGTCCTGGTCGTGCGTCACGTAGATCGTTGCGCGTTCGAGCTGCGTGTGGATGCGGCGGATCTCCGCGCGCATCTCGATGCGCAGCTTCGTGTCGAGGTTCGACAGCGGCTCGTCCATCAGCACGAGCGGCGGCTCGATCACGATCGCGCGCGCGATCGCGACGCGCTGCTGCTGCCCGCCCGACAGTTGCCCGGGCAGCTTGCCTTCGTGACCGACGAGCTGCACGAGCTCGAGCGCCTGCTGCGCGCGCCGCCGCGTTTCCTGCTTCGGTATGCCGCGCATCTTGAGGCCGAAGCCGACGTTGTCGAGTACCGACATGTGCGGAAACAGCGCGTAGTTCTGGAACACCATCCCGAAGCCGCGACGCTCGGGCGGCAGCACGTCGATGCGCGTGTCGTCGAGCCAGATGCCGCCGCGCGTGAGCGGCTGCAACCCGGCGATGCAGTTCAGCGCGGTCGATTTGCCGCAGCCCGACGGGCCGAGCAGCGCGATGAACTCGCCGCGCCGGATCTCGAGGTCGAGCCCGTTCAGCGCGGCGACCTGCGCGCCTTCCGCATTGGTGAAACTGCGGCACACGCCGTCGAGCCGCAACCGTTCGAAACTGTGCTTCATTCCATGAACTCCATCGGCGCGGGCGCCGCGGCGCCCGCCGGTTCAGGCGTCACTTCGATTTCTGCGAACCGATCTCGCGATCCCATTTCTGGAACGCGGCGACCATCGCCTGCGCGTTGAGCGGCTGCACGTGCGGGCGATCGGCGAGCAGCTTCGCGTATTCGGGGCGGCCGAATTTCTTGATCACTTCCTGGCTGTGCGCGGGCGCCATCTCGAGCGTCACGCCCTTCACCGCCGGGCCCGGATAGAAGTAGCCGTCGTCGTAGGTCATCGCCTGTTGCGCCGGTTCGAGCAGGAAGTTCATCAGCTTGAACAGCACGTCGAGCTTTTCCTTCGGCACGCCCTTCGGGATCACCATGTAGTGCGCGTCGTTGACCCACGTCATGTTGTCGAACGCCTGGATCTTGAATTCGGCCGGCACGATGCCGAGCGCGCGCGGGTTCAGGTCCCAGCCGGTGACGGTCACGGTCATGTCGCGCGTACCCTCGCCGAGCTCCTTCATCACCGCCGACGTGCCGCCCGGGTAATACGGCACGCAGTCGTTCAACTGTTTCAGGAACGCCCAGGTCTTGTCCCAGCCGTTGACCGGGTCCTGCGGATTCTTGTCGCCGAGCACGTACGGCAGCCCCATCAGGAACGTGCGGCCGGGGCCCGAGTTCGCCGGGCGCGCATAGATCAGCTTGTTCGGATGCGCCTTGCACCACGCGAGCAACTGGTCGGGCGTCTTCGGCGGGTCGCTGACCTTCGCCGGGTTGTATTCGAGCAGCGGGCCGGCCGGCATGTAGGTGACTTCGAGGCCGAAGCCCTGCGCGAGATCCTGCATCTTGCGCGGGCCGGGCGCGTACTTGTCGAGCACGCCGGGGAGCGCAGCCGCGTTGTCCGGCAGCAGCTTTTGCCACAGGTTTTGTTCGATGCCGGCGGCCAGCGCGTCGGTGCCCGTCAGCACGAGGTCGATGTCGGAGCGCCCCGCCGCCTGCATCGCCTTGATCTTGCCCGGCAACTGCGGCGCGGGCGCGTTCGTGAACGTGACGTTCGCGACGAGACCCGGGTTCTTCTCCTTGAACGCCTCGATGGCCTTTTGCGTGAGCTGCAGGTTGCCTGCGACGTCGACGATGTTCAGCGATACGGGGGCTGCAACGGCCGAGGCGGCCGACAGCGCGAAGCCCAGTGCGAGTGCGATCCGGCGGACGCGGCGAGCGATCGGGGTGGTGTTCATGTCTCCTCACTTCGGTCGGTGGATGGGACCTTTCTTTTCAGGAAATCATGACGGCGTTATACGATGTCGGTCAACAAAAAACCACGGAATGCGGGGCGGGACTTTCCCTGACAAAAAGCTTCCGTTTGTTGATGAATTGCGCGGTGGTCGATTTTGTCGGCGGTGACGGGGTCGCTCGGCGCGGTGTGTTAGGACGTCGTATCTCGATGCGAGGCGAAATGCGTCGGGCCGTCTGCGATCCGACGGCCGGCGGAGACGCGTTGCTCGCCGAGTGTTGCGACATCGCGAGCGACGCCGGGCACCGCTCTCGCGTCGAACGACCGGCGGCCGGCCGCCCCCTGCATCGTTTTCCCGGATCGGCTACAGTGGGCGCTTTCGGCGCGCTCCGCCCCGCCGCCGCGAACCGTGCGCGAGCGCGGCGGCACGGGTGGAGCGCGGATCATTCATTTCGACGAGCGAACCTTCATGCCCGATCTGTCCGCCTTCCCGATCACGCAAAAGTGGCCGGCCCAGCATCCCGACCGCCTCCAGCTCTACTCGCTGCCGACGCCGAACGGCGTCAAGGTGTCGATCATGCTCGAGGAAATCGGCCTGCCGTACGAGCCGCACCTCGTGCGCTTCGACACGAACGACCAGTTCTCGCCCGAATTCCTGTCGCTGAACCCGAACAACAAGATTCCGGCGATCATCGATCCGAACGGCCCTGACGGCCAGCCGCTGCCGCTGTTCGAATCGGGCGCGATCCTGATCTATCTGGCGGACAAGACGGGCCAGCTGATCCCGAAGGATCTTGCGGGCCGCTACGAGACGATCCAGTGGGTGATGTTCCAGATGGGCGGCATCGGGCCGATGTTCGGCCAGCTCGGCTTCTTCCACAAGTTCGCCGGGCGCGATTATGAGGACAAGCGTCCGCGTGACCGTTATGTCGACGAGTCGAAGCGCCTGCTCGGCGTGCTCGACGCGCATCTCGCGAACCGCCAGTGGGTGATGGGCGATACCTATACGATCGCCGATATTGCGATCTTTCCGTGGGTGCGTAACCTGGTCGGTTTCTATGAAGCGGGCGATCTGGTCGGGTTCAGCGAATTCCGGAACGTCAAGCGGGTGCTTGATGCGTTTGTTGCGCGGCCGGCTGTTGCGCGGGGGCTCAATATTCCGGCGCGGGGCTGAGTGACCGGGCGGCAGCGGGCATGCCGTCCGCGGCCCGCGCCACGCTCGAGTCAGGCCCACCGCAATGCGCGGTGGGCATTTTTTTGCTCATCACGAATTTTCGGGGAACGCTGGGAAGACTGTCGGTGTTCGGCCAGGAACAGTCACTCGACGTCAGTGGCTAAATTGTTGACAATCTAAACAATAAACTCACGACCAAATCTTCAATATGATCACGCTCACCAAACGCGCCATCCTCGACGGGGCACTGTCTCATCACGAACAGAAATTAATTGCTTCAAAGATTGTGCAACTGGGCGATGCAAAAATGACCATCACCTCACACGGGTACCGCCCTGGAAAAGACGAGACGATCCTAGCAGCTGCTACGCGAGGCGCCAAAGGCTATACGAAGAAGAGTCGCAACAGTCCGGCGATCGCCATGATGGACGTAATTCTTGCCGCTAATCGGGACTACAACAAAGCCGTCAAGCCTTACGTTGACGATATGCGACAGCGTTATGGGCGATTGACGATAAAGCAGCTGGAGGGAATGGTCGCCGCTGCAGCTAGTGCGAGTGAATTCAAAGCCGTATGGGGGCACAATGATGCACGGAAATTTGAAATCCTCAAGGCGCTATTGAAGACTTTCACTCCGCGATTGGGGCAACTCGATAATCCCGATAACGACTTTAAGGTTATCTCTGCGTGGGCGAAGACCGCGCACTTGTCAACCAAGGCTACGGATCCCGTGGGGCGGATCAAAGATATCGGCATCGCAACGTTTCAGCATCTGCGAATGACTTTTGGGGCAGATACGATCAAGCCCGACCTTCGCGTTAAACATGTGCTTGAGCGAGAATTTTATCTGAATCTGTCAGATCGGGATGCCATCCTGGCTGTCGAGCAAATGGCAAAAATCGTCGGGCACACTCCACTTTTGATCGACCAGATATTTGTGAAATATGGTTCGGGGTACTACTATCGGACGGACTCGGATGCTGTCCGAAAGGCTGTCACGCACATCGTGCGCAACCTGAAAATTATGAATTTTCCGATCGAGAGGATCGCGGAAGCTACCGGATGGTCAACCCGCGATGTAGAAGGAGCGTAGCAAGATCGGGCCGGTCGCATTGAGCTTGCCGACCTACGCGGGCGAATACATGCACGAGGGCTAGATCAAACTATGCCCGTCCTTGCCCAACAAATAGCGCGAAAGCGAAGGACCGCTATTGGGGAATGCGTATGTCGCGTTCGGGTCGGCAAGCGACGTCCACGAAAAATTCACGAAGAACTTTTTTGCCCGCCGCGTACGTTTCGATCACGCATTCTTCAACGCGACTTCTCTTCCTCCCCTTCCCGCGTCGCACCTCCCAACCCCGCCAGCAACTTCCCCAGCAATTCCGACAACTGCGCCTGTTCCGCCGCTGACAACGCAGCCAGCACCTCACGCTGGTTATCGATATGCGCAACAACCGCCTCATCGATCAGCGCCCGCCCGGCATCCGTCAGCGCGACGAGCGTGCCGCGCCCGTCCGCCGGGTTCGGCCGACGCTCGACCCACCCCGCCTTCTGCAGCCGGTCGATGCGCGCGGTCATCCCGCCCGACGACATCATCAGCGCGTCGTACAGCGCGGTCGGCGTCAGCGCGAACGGCGCGCCGCTGCGCCGCAGCGTCGCGAGCACGTCGAATTCGCCCGGCTGCATGCCGTAGCGCGCGAACAGCGGATTGAGACGGTCGCGGGCGATCACGAGCGCGGCTTCCTGCAGCCGCCCCATCACCACCATCGACGTTGCGTCGAGATCCGGACGCTCGGCGCGCCATTGCGCGAGCGCATGCTCGGCTCGATCCATTAACCCTCCTCGGCCTACCAGTTATCTTGACGTCGAGACAAACGAGCGTTTATCTTGATGTCGAGATACTTTACCTGAAAAACGCGCGGCGCCTCGCCTGCAGCCGCGCACCGATATCGAGGGCCTTGCGATGAATCGCTTCACTTCCCCCGGATGGCGGCTTGCCGCGATCGTGCTCGTCGGGCTGAACCTGCGGCCGGCGCTCGCCGCGGTCGGCCCGCTGCTCGACATGATCCAGCGCGCGACGGGTATCAGTGACGGCGCGGCCAGCCTGCTGACGACGATTCCGATCCTGCTGATGGGGCTTGGCGCGCTGAGCGCGCGGCGCCTGCAGCGCATCACCGGGATCGCGGGCGGCGTGTGGCTCGGCGTCGCGTTGATCGGGCTGGCGTGCGTGTCGCGCGTCGGGGCGCAGCACGCATGGCTGCTGCTCGCGAGCGCATGCTGTGCGGGCGTCGGGATCGCGATGGTGCAGGCGCTGCTGCCCGGCTTCGTGAAGGCGCATTTCGCGACGCGCATCGGCGGCGCGATGGGCGTCTATTCGACGTCGATCATGGGCGGCGCGGTGCTCGCGAGCGTCGTCGCGCCGTTCGCCGCGGCGCGCTGGGGCTGGCTCGCCGCGCTCGCCGGCTGGGCGCTGCCGGCGGCGCTCGCCGCGCTGGCCTGGCCGCTGGCCAGCCGTGGGGGCGACGCGCTTTCCGCCGGGCCGGTGTCGGTATCGAATGCACGGCCGTCGCGTTCGCCGCGCGCATGGCGGCTCGCGCTGTTCTTCGGCATCGCGACCGGCGCTTACACGCTCGTGCTCGCGTGGCTGCCGCCGTACTACATGCGGCTCGGCTGGTCGCCGACCGCGGCCGGCAGCCTGCTCGGCGGCGTGACGCTCGCGGAAGTCGTCGCGGGGCTGACGATTGCCGCGACGATCGATCGCGTGCCCGATCGCCGCCCCGCGCTGCATGCGGCGATCGCGTCGCTGTTCGTCGGGTTGCTGGTGATGCTGGCCGCGCCCGACGCGCTCGCGTTGCCGGCCGCGCTGCTGCTCGGTGCGGGGATCGGCGCGCTGTTTCCGCTGTCGCTGATCGTCACGGTCGACCATGCGGCCACGCCGGCCGATGCCGCGTCGCTGACGGGGTTCGTGCAGGGTGTCGGCTATTTGATCGCAGGACTATTCCCGTTCGCGGCCGGCATCGTGCGCCAGCAACTCGCGGACCTGACGCCCGCGTGGATCGCGATGGCGTGCCTCTGTGTCGTGCTGTTCGCGCTCGCGGCCGGGCTTGCGCCGAAGCTGGCGCGGCACGTCGCGCGGGCCTGAGCGACGCCGCGGGCCAGCGGCCCGGGCGCCTGCATGCCCGGTGTCGTCCCGGGCATGCTCGCACCAGCAATATCCTCGCGGCCCGTCCAGATACTCGGCTCCACGGCGCGATGCGTTCAGCCCGCGCTCGCGTACAGCGTCGAATCCGCGAACCCTTCGGCGTCGAGCACGCGCCCGATCAGGATCAGCGCGGTGCGCTCGATCTGCGTGCCCTGCACCTTGCCGACGATGTCGGCCAGCGTGCCCGTCACGCGTTCCTCGTCGGGCCAGCTCGCGCGATAGATCACCGCGACCGGGCAAGCGGCGCCGTAATGCGGCAGCACTTCGTCGACGATGCGCGCGAGATGGCGCACGCCGAGATGGATCGCGAGCGTCGCGCGATGCGCGGCGAGCGCGCCGAGCGCTTCGCCTTCCGGCATCGTCGTCTTGCCCGCGAAGCGCGTGAGGATCACCGTCTGCGCGACGCCGGGCAGCGTCAGTTCGACGCCGAGCGTGGCCGCGCACGCGGTCGTGGCCGTCACGCCCGGCACGATTTCGTACGGGATCCCGAGCGCTTTCAGGCGGCGGATCTGCTCGCCGATCGCGCCGTACAGCGACGGGTCGCCCGAATGCACGCGCGCGACGTCCTGCCCTTTCGCGTGCGCGGCGGCGAGCAGCGCGACGATCGCGTCGAGGTCGAGTTCGGCCGTGTTGACGACCTGCTCCGCGCGATGGCCGTCGAGCACGGCGGCCGGCACGAGCGAACCCGCATACAGGATCACCGGGCACGTGCGCACGAGGCGCTGGCCCTTCACCGTGATCAGCTCCGGGTCGCCGGGGCCCGCGCCGATGAAATACACCGTCATCGAAATTTCTCCGTCAATTCGTGGGATGACCGCTGCGTCGCGTCACGCGCGCGCGGCCGGATCGAGTGCGTCGATGAGCGCCGTGACCGAGTCGAACGCGCGGTCGGCATCGGGCAGCGGCGGCCGGCGCAGCATCACGACCGGCAGCCTGCGTTCGCGCGCGACGTCGAGCTTGGCCTCGGTGGCCGCGCCGCCGCTGTTCTTGCTGACGACGACGTCGATGCCCGCCAGCGCGAACAGCGCGCGCTCGCCGTCGGGCGTGAACGGCCCGCGCGCGGCGACGACCTGCGCGCGGGCGTTGCCGGGGTGCGCATCGAGGCAGCGCACGAGCCAGAACTGGTGCGGCGGGATCGCGTCGAGATGCGCGAGCGGTTCGCGGCCGAGCGTGAACAGCGGGCGCCTGAACGGCGCGAGCGCGGCCTCGATGCCGGCCCAGTCGTCGACCATCCGCCAGTCGTCGCCCGGTTGCGGCGTCCACGGCGCGCGGCGCAGCGCCCACAGCGGCACGCCCGCGTCCCGCGCTGCCGTCGCGGCGTTCGCGCTGATTTGCGCGGCATACGGGTGCGTGGCGTCGATCACGAGGCCGATGCCGGCGTCGCGAAGATATGCGGTCAGCCCGGCTGCGCCGCCGAAACCGCCGACGCGTACCTCGCAGCGCAAATCGTCGGGCGTCTTGCCGAGACCGGCGAGACTGTAGACGTGATGCGGGCCGAGCGCGCGTGCGATCTTCAGCGCATCGCCGGTGCCGCCGAGCAGCAGGATGCGCGGGTTCATCGCGCCTCCCCGACGAAGCGACCCTGCCGGTCGATCGCGAACATCTCGACGGCGACCGACGGCGGCACGATGTCGCGCGCCACCCGCAGCGCGTGCGCGCAGACGAGATCGCCGAGCGGCACGCCGTCGGTTTGCGCGAGTTTCAACGCTTCCTGGCTCGTGTTCGCGGCGCGCATCGCGGCCTGCAGCGCATCGCTCGCGCCGGCTTCGGCGGCCCACTGCGCGAGCAGCGGCAGGTCGATGCTCGAATGACGGCTGTGCAGGTCGAGATGGCCGGCCGCGAGCTTGCTGAGCTTGCCGAAGCCGCCGCACATCGACAGGCGCGCGACCGGCGCGCGCCGCAGGTGCTTGAGCACCGCGCCCGCGAAATCGCCCATCTCGATCAGCGCCATGTCGGGCAGATGGTAATGCGCGCGCATCGCATCCTCGCTCGCGTTGCCGGTGCAGGCGGCGATGTGCGCGATGCCGTTCGCGCGCGCGACGTCGATGCCCTGATGAATCGACGCGATATAGGCGGAACACGAGAACGGCCGCACGATGCCGGTCGTGCCGAGGATCGACAGCCCGCCGACGATGCCCAGCCGCGGGTTCATCGTCTTCAGCGCGAGCGCCTCGCCGCCTTCGACGCCGATCGTCACGTCGAAGCCGCCCGCGTAGCCGTGTTCGGCGGCGAGCGCTTCGAGGTGGGTGGTCATCATCTGGCGCGGCACCGGGTTGATCGCCGGTTCGCCGACCGGCAGCGTCAGCCCCGCACGCGTGACCGTACCGACGCCCGGCCCCGCATGAAAGCGCACGCCGGGCGCCGCCGCGAGCGCGACGCGCGCGAAGATCAGCGCGCCGTGCGTGACGTCCGGATCGTCGCCGGCATCCTTGATCGTGCCGGCTTCGGCGCCGTCGGCCGTGGCGCGGCAGAATTCGAGCCGCATCATCACGCGCCGCCCCTTCGGCAGCACGATCTCGACCGCGTCGTCCGCCTGACCCGCGAGCAGCAGCCGCGCGGCCGCGAGCGACGTCGCGGTCGCGCAACTGCCGGTCGTGTAGCCGAAGCGCAGCGGCGCGGGCTGTTCGGGGGTTTCGTCGCGCATCACGCGTCCGTTGGGTTCGACGGGTTCGACATATTCGATGAGCCGGCCGCGTCGACCGCGTCGGCTACGTCTGCCGCGTCGGGCTTGCGCACGTCGTACAGCGTGACCGGCAGCGGCTGCCGCCACGTGTCGAAGCGGCCGAGCGGCTCCGCATGCGCGAACGACACGCGCGTGAGCGTGCCGCCATGCGCATCGCGCCACGCGGCGAGCGCGATCTCGCCCTGCAGCGTGACCGCGTTCGCGACCAGCCGCCCGCCGGGTTTCAGCGCTGCCCAGCACGTGTCGAGCACGCCAGGCGCGGTCGCGCCGCCGCCGACGAAGATCGCGTCGGGCGCGGCGAGCCCCGCGAGCGCATCGGGCGCACGGCCCGCGACGAGCTGCAGGCCCGGCACGCCGAGCGTATCGCGGTTGTGTTCGATGAAGCGCAGCCGTTCCGCATGCGCTTCGATCGCGATCGCCTGGCAGGATGGATGCGCGCGCATCCATTCGACGCCGATCGAGCCGCTGCCGGCGCCGACGTCCCACAGCAGTTCGCCGGCCGCGGGCGCGAGGCGCCCGAGCGTCATCGCGCGCAGGTCGCGCTTGGTGAGCTGGCCGTCGTGGCGGTACGCGTCGTCGGGCAGGCCGGGCGTGAGCGCGCGGCGCGGCGCGTCGGGGCCCGCCCGGCAGTCGAGTGCGACGAGATTGAGTGCGGCCGTTTCGTCGACGTTCCAGTCCTGCGCGAGGCCGTCGATCCGCCGCTCGAGCGGGCCGCCCAGATGTTCGAACACGCTGATGCGCGTCGGCCCGAAGCCGCGGGCGGCGAGTTCGGCCGCGACCGCGGCCGGCGTGCGGCCGTCGGCGCTCAGCACGAACAGGCGCCGGCCCGGCAGCAGGTGGCGCGCCAGCGTCGCGAGCGGACGCCCGACGAGCGAGACGGCGCCGACGTCCTGCAGCGCCCAGCCCAGGCGTGCGGCCGCGAGCGACAGCGACGACGGCGCGGGCAGCACGCGCCATTCGTCGGGAGAAAGCGCGCGGGCGAGCGTCGCGCCGACGCCGAACAGCATCGGGTCGCCGCTCGCGAGCACGCATACGGGCGCGCCGCGGCGCGCGAGCAGCCCCGACAGGTCGAACGGCGACGGCCATGCTTCGCGCGCGGCCCGCAGCCGCGCGGGCAGCATGTCGAGATGCCGTTTCGCGCCGACCACGTGCGTCGCGTCGAGCAGCGCGCGCCGCGCGTGGCGTCCGAGCCCCGCGTAACCGTCGTCGCCGATGCCCACTACCGTCAGCCACGCCGTCATGCACCCTTCCCCATCGTTCGATTTCATCGTGTCGCCGCGCGGCCGCGAAAGCGCCGGTGCAGCCGTCCGCATTGCAAAAAACGGCATGGTACCGTGTTCGACCCGGCGTTTCATCTGCCGGCCCGCCCGCGCCCGGCCATTGCCCGCTTCGCCCGCCGCGAACGGCCAGCCGGTCGCGAATCGCGGCCGAAATCGGGTATCCTACGGCCGTTCGTTCGCCGGTGCCCTTCGGGGCCGAAGAGGGAACACAGGGCGCGCCGCGCGCCGCTGTGGCTGCCCCCGCAACTGTAGACAGCGAGCCGATCTCCTCCTCATGCCACTGGTTTCACCGGGAAGGCCGGGAGACGGCGCCGACCTGTCAGCCAGGAGACCTGCCGGCCAGAAAGTGCGTGCGTGCCAGTCGGCGTCGGGCGGGGTGTACCGATGCGTTGGCCGCGGCGCCACACCCTGTTCCGGTATCCCGTTGAATTCCGCCCCCGATTCGATTCCTGCATCGCCCGTCGTGCGCCCGTCGGCCTGCCCGGGGCTTGTGCGCGTGGTCGCGGCCGCCGACGGCGGGCTGTGCCGGATCAAGCTGCCGGGCGGCCGGCTCGACGCACGGCAGGCGCACGCGATCGCCGCTGCCGCGCGCCGGTACGGCTCCGGCGCGATCGATGCGACCAATCGCGCGAATCTCCAGCTGCGCGGCATTCGCGACGGCGCGGCCGATGCGCTCGCGCATGCGTTGCTCGATGCGGGGCTCGGCCCGCGCGCAAGCGCCGACAATGCCGCCTTCGATGCGGCCGCGCTCGCGGCGAGCGACGACGTGCGCAACCTGATGCTGAGCCCGCTCGCCGGGCACGACCCCGCCGCGCTCGTCGATAGCCACGCGCTCGCCGGGCCGCTGCTCGACATGCTGGCGAGCGAGCCGCGTCGCGGCGAACTGTCGCCGAAATGCTCGATCCAGCTCGACGGTGGCGAAACCGTCGCCGCGCTCGATCATCCGCACGACATCTGGCTCGCCGCGTGGCGTCGCGGCGACGGCGCGGTACGTCTCGCGGCGGGGCTGGCCGGCTGTCCGCCGGTTGCGCACGGCGACCGGCCCGCGTCGGTCGACGTGTCGATCGATCAGGGCGTCGCGCTGGTTCGCGCGCTGCTGCTCGCGTTCCTCGATCTCGCGCCGGCCGACGTCACGCGGATGCGCGCATTGCTGGCGACGTGCGACGAACGCACGCTGTTCCACCGCGCGCAACACTATCTGCCCTTCCCGCTCGCGGCCGATCCGGCGCTCGCCGGCTGGCGGCGCACGCGTGCCGACCCTGCGTTACGTTTCGGCGCGCACCCGTCGCGCGATGCGGCGCGTTGCAGCGTCGGCGCGCAGTTCGCGCTCGGGCGGCTCGACGCGGCGCAACTGGAACGGCTCGCCGCGCTGGCCGAAGCCGACGGCGACGGCACGCTGTCGATGACGCCGTGGCAAGGCGTGTTCATGCACGGCGTGCCGAACGAACGTGCGGCTGCGACATACGAAGCCCTCGCGTCGATCGGCCTCGTGTGCGCAGCGTCCGACCCGCTGGCGACGCTCGTCGCCTGCACCGGCAGCGCGGGCTGCGCGAAAGCGCACGCCGACACGAAACACGACGCGCGCGCGCTCGCCGCGCGACTTGGCCGTCCGCTCGACGTGCATCTGACCGGTTGCGAGCGCCACTGCGCGCTGTCGCACCCCGCCGCGCATACGCTCGTCGCGGTGGCGCCCGGACATTACGACCTTTATACGCTCGTCGCGGTGGCGCCCGGACATTACGACCTTTACCGGCGCGACGCAGCCGCGGGCCTCGGCGCCCCGCTCGCGCGCCATCTGACGATTGACCAGGCCGCGGTCCGACTCATGGACGCGCGGCACAGCCAGGACACCACCGATGCTTGACTATATTCGCGACGGGCAGGAAATCTACCGCCAGTCGTTCGCGACGATCCGCGCCGAGGCCGACCTGTCGCAGGTGCCGCCCGATCTCGAGAAACTCGCGGTGCGCGTGATTCACGCGAGCGGGATGGTCGACGTCGCGTACGACCTGCGCTTCTCGGCCGGCGCCGGCACGGCCGGCCGCACGGCGCTCGCGGCCGGCGCGCCGATCCTGTGCGACGCGAGGATGGTCGCCGAAGGCATCACGCGCGCGCGGCTGCCCGCGGCCAATCGCGTGATCTGCACGCTCGGCGAGCCGGAGGTGCCCGACCTCGCCCAACGTCTCGGCAACACGCGTTCGGCCGCCGCGCTCGAACTGTGGCGTCCGCATCTCGCGGGCAGCGTCGTCGTGATCGGCAATGCGCCGACCGCGCTGTTCCACCTGCTCGACATGATCGACGCCGGCGCGCCGCGCCCCGCGCTGATCGTCGGTTTCCCGGTCGGCTTCATCGGCGCGGCCGAATCGAAGGCGGCGCTCGACGCCGACAGCCGCGGCGTGCCGTACGTCACGCTGCTCGGCCGGCGCGGCGGCAGCGCGATGGCCGCCGCCGCGGTCAATGCGCTCGCAACGGAGGTCGAATGACGACTGCGCGCGGACGGCTGTTCGGTGTCGGCGTCGGCCCCGGCGATCCCGAACTGATGACGATCAAGGCGCTGCGCGTGCTGCAGGCGGCGCCCGTGGTCGCGTATTTCGTCGCGAAGGGCAAGAAAGGCAACGCATACGGCATCGTCGAAGCGCACCTGCTCGACGGGCAGACGCAACTGCCGCTCGTCTATCCGGTGACGACCGAGGCGCTGCCGCCGCCGCTGTGCTACGAGACGGTGATCGCCGATTTCTACGACACCGCGGCCGAGATCGTCGCGGCGCACCTCGATGCAGGCCGCGACGTCGCGGTGATCTGCGAAGGCGACCCGTTCTTCTACGGCTCGTACATGTACCTGCACGACCGCCTCGCGCCGCGCTACGACACCGAGGTGATCCCCGGCGTGTGCGCGATGCTCGGCGGCACGGCCGTGCTCGGCCAGCCGCTCGTCTATCGCAACCAGAGCCTGTCGGTGCTGTCGGGCGTGCTGCCCGAGCACGAACTGCGCGAGCGGCTCGCGCGGGCCGACGCGGCCGTCGTGATGAAGCTCGGCCGCAATTTCGACAAGGTGCGGCGCGTGCTCGACGAACTCGGGCTCGCGAAGCGCGCGCTGTACGTCGAGCGCGCGACGATGGCGAACCAGCGCATCGTGCCGCTCGACGAAGTCGATCCGATGGCGTCGCCGTATTTCTCGCTGCTCGTCGTGCCGGGGGAAAAATGGCAAGGATGACGACGCCGCCCGCGATCGTGATACTCGGCGCGGGTGCGCTCGATACCGCGCGGCGTATCCAGGCGCGCTATCCGGGCGCAAGCGTGCACGGTCTCACGTCGCGCGTCGACGCCGACGTGCCGTTCGACGAACTCGGCGCGCACCTGCGTGAACTCTATGCGCGCGGCTTGCCGATCGTCGCGCTGTGCGCGGCCGGCATCGTGATCCGCTGCCTCGCGCCCGCGCTTGCCGACAAGGGCGTCGAGCCGCCGGTGCTCGCGGTCGCGGAGGACGGCTCGGCCGTCGTGCCGCTGCTCGGCGGGCTGACGGGCGTCAACGTGATCGCGCGCGAAATCGCCGACTGCGTCGGCGTCGCGCCGGCGATCACGACGAGCGGCGAACTACGCTTCGGCGCGTGCGTGCTCAATCCGCCGGAAGGCTATGCGCTCGCCGATCTCGCGCAGGGCAAGCGCTTCGTGTCCGACCTGCTCGCGGGCGCGTCGACGCGCATCGACGGCGCGGCGCCATGGCTCGACGACGTCGCGCTGCCGCGTGATGCCGCGGCAGCGCGCGCGATTCGCGTGACGCCCGATGCATGGCGCGGCGCGCGTGACGAACTCGTGATTCATCCGCGCAGTGTGGTGGTCGGCGTCGCCGCGGATGCCGTGCATGCCGGCGAAGCGCTTGCTGCACGCATCGAAGCCATGCTCGACGCACAGGGCGTCGCGCGGCTGGCGCTCGCGGCCATCGTCGCGCCAGCCTCGGCGATCGGCGAGGCCGCGCTGGAAGAAGCGGCGAGCGCGCTTGACGTGCCGCTGCGTTTCATCGACAGCGATAGCGATGCGCCCGCCGACGTCGCCACGCTGCTCGGCCGCGCGTTGCGCGTCACCCACACGCTGCGTGAAGAATCGAACGGCCTCGCATGCGCGGTCGCATCGCATCCGGTCGACCCGGCCACGCTCGGCCGCGCACGCGGCCGCCTGACGGTGCTCGGCCTCGGCCCGGGCGGCGCCGCCTGGCTCACGCCCGCCGCGCGCGCGGCGCTCGCGGACGCGACCGACATCCTCGGCTATACGACCTACGTGAACATGGCCGGCCCGTTTCGCGCGGACCAGCGCGTGCACGGCACCGACAATCGCGAGGAAATGCAGCGCGCGCGCCATGCGTTCGAACTGGCGGCCGAGGGCCGGCGTGTCGCGGTCGTGTCGTCGGGTGACCCCGGTGTGTTCGCGATGGCCGCGGCCGTGCTCGAAGCGCTGGACGAAGCGCGCGACCCGCAATGGGCCGCGGTCGACCTGCGCGTGGAGCCTGGCATCTCGGCGTCGCTCGCCACAGCCGCGCAGGCCGGCGCACCGCTCGGCCACGATTTCTGCGCGATCTCGCTGTCGGACAACCTGAAGCCGTGGGACGTGATCGAGACGCGCCTGCAACACGCGGCGCAAGCCGATCTCGTGATGGCGTTCTACAACCCGATCTCGCGCGCGCGGCCGTGGCAGCTCGACCGTGCGCTCGATATCGTGCGCGCGCATCGCGCGGCCGATACGGTGGTCGTGCTCGGCCGCGACATCGGCCGGCCGGGCGCGACGCTCACGACGACGACCCTCGGCGCGCTGCGCAGCGAGCAAGTCGACATGCGCACGATGGTGATCGTCGGCTCGTCGACGACGCGGCGCTTCGCGATCGGCAACGCACGCGAATGGGTCTATACGCCGCGCTGGTATCGCTGAACGCTTCTGCGCGGTGCGGCACGCGTACCGAATCCGGCGGCGCTCGCATGAGCGTGCATGCATGCATGCGAGCGGTTGATCGCCATGCCGGCGCTTCGCCGTTTCGCTGGAACCGGTCCATGCGCGCGCCGTCGCGCGATTGTTCGGAAAAAGTGCCCGCCCCGCGTTTCGAAATGCGAACGAATCGGCAAGTTCGTTACGTATCGGAAATCGAATAACAAAAAGAAGAACACCTAAGTTTCCTATTCGACGCGAATCCTCCAAGATAGGCACGCCGCCGACGGGGCACGTGCCTGCCCCATCGGCGGCGATACGCAGGCCAGCGTATCCCTCTTCCACTTGGAGAACACAGAATGAACAACAATGTGTTGCCGCGTTTCATTCCGCGTGCGTTTGCCGCGGGTTGTCTGCTCGCGATGGCGAGCGTGTCGCAAGGGGCCGGCGTCTATGCGCCCTATGTCGACGTGACGCTCTATCCGACACCGTTGGTCGACCAGATCGGCGTGCGTCAGGGCATCCAGCAGTTCACGCTCGCGTTCGTGGTCGCGGGCAACGGCTGCGTGCCGTCGTGGGGCGGCGTGCAGCCGATCGGCAACGGCGCGAGCGGCGGCCTGCTGACCGCGCTGTCCACGTCGATCGCGAGCTACCGTGCGAAAGGCGGCGAAGTCGCCGTGTCGTTCGGCGGCGCGAACGGCACGCCGCTGATGCAGGCGTGCTCGACGGTCCCCGCGTTGAAGACTGCATACCAGACGGTGATCGACACGTACGGCCTCACGCATATCGACTTCGACATCGAGGGCGCGTCGCAGCAGGACACGGCGGCGATCGCGCGCAACTTCCAGGCGGTCGCGCAGTTGCAGGCCGACTACGCGGCGAAGGGCAAGCCGCTGCACGTGACGCTGACGCTGCCGACGATGCCGACCGGGCTCACGCAGGACGGCATAAACGTCGTCAACGCGGCCATCGCGAACAAGACCGCGTTCGACGCGGTGAACGTGATGGCGATGGATTACGGCCCCGCGAACATCGACATGGGCGCCGCCGCGATCAGCGCCGCGCAGGCGCTCTATTCGCAACTCGACACCGCGTTCAAGTCGGCCGGCCAGCCGAAGACCAACGCGCAGCTGTGGCAGATGGTCGGCGTCACGCCGATGATCGGCGTCAACGACGTGCAAGGCGAAACCTTCACGCTCGCGAATGCGCAGACCGTGCTGAACGCGGCCGTCGCGAACGGCTACGGGTTCTTCGGCAACTGGTCGGTCGGCCGCGACCAGGCGTGCCCGTCCGGCGGCACGTATGCGTCGCCGACCTGCTCGGGCGTCGCGCAGCAGCCGTACGCGTTCGCGACGATCTTCAGGAAGCTCGACGGCAAGTGGGGCGCGGGCGTCACGCAGGACCCGAACTACGGCGGCGGCTCGGACGGCGGCACGCCGCAGCCGGGCGCACCGTGGGTGGCCGGCCAGGTCTATACGGCCGGCGCAACGGTCACCTACCAGGGCACGACGTATCAGGCGCAGTGGTGGACACAGGGCGACGTGCCGGGCCAGGCGGCCGTGTGGAAGCCGGTCGGCGGCGGCACGCCCGCGTGGTCGGCGACGACCGCCTATCAAGGCGGCACGTGCGTGACGTATCAGGGCGCGAAGTATTGCGCGAAATGGTGGACGCAGGGCGACAACCCGAGCGCGGGCGGCGTGTGGGTGAAGTCGTGACGGGGCGACGCGTTCGCGCGTGACGCGCGGCGGGCCGTTTTCGGCGTGGCAGGATCGCACGCTGGCGACGGCCCGCTGCCGCCAGCGTCGTGCGCCGCTGCCCTACCCGCGCGCGTGCTCGGCGAGCAGCCGCGCCTTCGCGTCGACGAGCAGCGCCGCATGCGTGTCGCGATGCTGGCGGATCCGCTCGGTCGGCCCGACGACCGACAGCCCGTACCAGTCGCCGTCGAGCGTCAGCGCCACCGCGATCGCCGACAGCTCGGGCGCGCTCTCGCCGAAGTTCTCGGCCCAGCCGAGTTCGCGAAACCGTGTCGTTTGCGCGACGAGCGCCGGGAGGTCGGCCACCGTCGCGTCGGTGAAGCGTTCGAACGGCAGTTGCGCGCCGAGCGCCTGCTGCGCATCGCTCGCGAGTTCCGCGAAGATCGCCTTGCCGATCGAGTTCGCATGCAGCGGCCGCAGCTCGCCCGGCTGGCGCGTATAGCGAATCGCCTGCTCCGATTCGACGACGTCGAGATACGTGACCGACGCGCCCTGGATCTTGCCGAGCACGGCCGTTTCGCGGCTCGCGTCGCGCAGCGCGACGAGGTGCGGATGCATGATGTCGACGACCGGGTCGGTCGCGTCGATCGCGGCGGCGACCGTCTGCAGGCGTCGCGTCGGGTAGTAGCCGCCGCGCTTGCGCACTTCGTACAGATAGCCGCGGCTCACGAGCGTGCGCGCCATCGCGAGGCAGCTCGAGGCCGGCACATTGAGCAGGCGCGCGAGTTCGGTGAGCGGCAGCGGCCGCCGTTCGGCGGCGAACAGCTCGAACAGGTCGAGCGTGCGGGCAACGAGTTTGACGTCCATGACGAGCGCTTGATTCGGAACGGGAAACCGCGCGCCGGGCGGGCCGCCAGGTCGGTACGGTCAGTAAGACTTCGGCAGCCCGAGCACCTTCTCCGCGATGTAGCACAGGATCAGTTGCGGGCTCACGGGCGCGAGCCTCGGAATCATACACTCGCGCAGGTAGCGCTCGACATGGTATTCCTTCGCGTACCCCATCCCGCCGTGCGTCGCGATCGCCGTCTGGCAGGCCTGGAACGCGGCTTCCGCGCCGAGGTATTTCGCGGCGTTCGCCTCCGCGCCGCACGATTGGCCCGCGTCGTAGCGCGTCGCGGCCTTCATCACCATCAGCCACGCGGCCTCGAGCTGCATCCACGCCTGCGCGAGCGGATGCTGGATCGACTGGTTCTGCCCGATCGGCCGGCCGAACACCACGCGCTCGCACGCATACTGCGTCGCGCGGCGCAGCGCGGCCTGCCCGAGCCCGATCGCCTCGGCCGCGATCAGGATCCGTTCGGGGTTCAGCCCGTGCAGCAGATAGCGGAAGCCGTCGCCTTCGTGGCCGATCAGGTCGTCGCGCGACACACGCAGGTTGTCGATGAACAGCATGTTCGAATCGACCGCCTTGCGGCCCATCTTCTCGATCTCGCGCACCTCGATCCGTGAACGGTCGAGGTCGGTATAGAACAGGCTCAGCCCGTCGGTCGGCTTCGCGACCTGGTCGAGCGGCGTCGTGCGCGCGATGATCAGCATCTTGTTCGCGACCTGCGCGGTCGAGATCCAGATCTTGCGCCCGCTCAGCACATAGTGATCGCCGTCGCGGCGCGCCTGCGTGCTCAGGTGCGTGGTGTCGAGGCCGGCGTCGGGTTCCGTTACCGCGAAGCACGCCTTGTCGCGCCCGGCGATCAGCGGCGGCAGGAAGCGCGCCTTCTGCGCGTCGTTGCCGAACACCTGCACCGGGTTCAGCCCGAAGATGTTCATGTGGACGGCCGACGCGCCCGACAGGCCGGCGCCCGACGCGCTGATCGTGCGCATCATCAGCGCCGCCTCGGTCATCCCGAGCCCGGCGCCGCCGTAGGCAGGGTCCATCGCGATACCGAGCCAGCCGGCGTCGGCGAGCGCCGCGTGGAAATCGGCCGGAAATCCGCCCGCGCGATCGCGTTCGAGCCAGTAGTCGTCGCCGAAGCGTTCGCAGATTTTCTCGATCGCGCTTTCGATCGCGCGCTGGTCGTCGGTCAGGTCGAACTGCATGGACTGCTCTCCCGGCAAGCGTGAACGGCCGCGCCGCTCACAATGGAAACACGCCCGTCGCGACCGCGGCGAAGACCATCAGCACGGTGGCGGCGAACAGGAACGGAATCGTGAATTTCTGGTGCTCGGCGAGCTCGACGCCGGTCAGGCCGACGATCAGGAACGTCGCGGGCGTGAGCGGGCTCACCGGAAAGCCCGTCGTCATCTGGCCGAGCAGCGCGGCCTGCGCCATCTGGATCGGCGGCACGCCGAGCAGCTTGCCGCTCTCCGCGAGCACCGGCAGCACGCCGAAGTAGAACGAATCGGGATCGAACAGCAGGCTGAGCGGCATCGACAGCAGCCCGAGCACGAACGGCATGTGGCGCGCGTGCTCGACGGGCACGTGCGCGACGACCACTTCGGCCATCGCCTTCAGCATCCCGGTGCCGGACATGATGCCGGTGAACGCGCCGGCCGCGAGCAGCACGCTCGCCATCATCAGTGCGGCCTTCGCATGCGCGTCGATCCGCTCGCGCTGGGCCTGGACGTCCGGATAGTTGATCACGAGCGCGGCGACCGTGCCGAGCATGAACATCACCATCGGGTCGACGATGCCCGACACCAGCGTGACGAGCACGACGAGCGTCAGCGCGACGTTGATCCCGAAGCGTCCCGGCCGGCGCAACGCGCGTTCGGCGTCGGTCAGCTCGCGCGGCGCGATCGCGAGCGAGGCCGCGCCGGCGCGGTCGAGCCCGAGCCGTTTCGCCTCGCGCACACCGAGCACCCAGGCGGTGCCGAACACGAACGCGAGCCCGACGATCTGCACCGGAATCATCGGCGTGAAGATCGCCGAGCCGGGAATGTGCAGCGCGGCCGACGCGCGCAGCATCGGCCCGACCCACGGCAGGAAGTTGACGCCGGCCGCCATCGACGCGACGCACGCGAGGATGCGGCGGTCCATCCCGAGCCGCGTGTAGAGCGGCATCATCGCGGGCAGCGTGACGAGAAACGTGACGGCGCCCGAGCCGTCGAGATGGATCAGCAGCGCGAGCAGCGCCGAGCCCATCACGATGCGCGGCGGATGGCAGCCGATCACGCGCAGCACGCCGGCGATGATCGGGTCGAGCATCCCCGCATCGGTGAGGATACCGAAAAATAGAATCGCAAAAACGAACATCCCGGCGATCGGGCCGATGTTCTGTACGCCGTGCACGATGAACTTGCCGGTCTGCAGCCCGAAACCGGCCGCGAGCGACGCGGCCACCGGCACGACGATCAGCGCGACGAGCGGCGACAACCGCTTCGTGATGATCAGGCCGAACAGCGCGACGATGGCGATCGCGCCGATCCATGCGAGCATGATGCGTCTCCTCTTCAGCCGGTGCGCATGCCGTACGTGTCGATGCGCGGGCCGGCGTGATGTCCGAATATGGGTGTGCGCGGCTCGGCGCCGCAATGCGACGTGGCCGACGGCCGCGGTGCCGGTCAGCTCCGGCAGTGGTCGTCGTTGTTGCTGCCGTTGCCGTCCGCGAACACCTGCGCCGCATGTTCGTTCAGCGCGGGCGGCGGCCGCCGGTACGTGGCCGGCGTGCGGCCGAGCTTGATCGGCGACGCGATGCCGCGATGCCGGCCCAGTTCGACCTTCATCTGCCGATGCGCGACATGCGGATGGTCGAGCGCCGCATCGAGCCCGAGCACGGGCGCGCACGGCACGCCGCGGCGCATCAGCTGCGCGGCGAGCGTCGCGCCGTCGTGCGCGGCCAGCGCCGTCTCGAGCAGCGTGCGCAGCGCGGCGCGATGCTGGCTGCGCGCGCGGTTGTCCGCGAAACGCGGATCGTCGAGCCAGTCGCGCGTGCCGAGCACGTCGCACAGCGCGGCGAACTGGCCGTTGTTGCCGACCGCCAGGAAGATGTCGGCGCCCGCCGTCGGGAAGCTGTCGTACGGCGTGATGTTCGGATGCGCGTTGCCGGTGCGCACCGGCGCGTTGCCCGAATGAAAGAAGTTCGGCGTATGCGGATGCAGGATCGACAGCGCGCAGTCGAACAGCGTCGATTCGACGAACTGGCCGCGCCCGCTCGCATCGCGCTCGCGCAGCGCCATCAGCACGCCGAGCGCCGCGTTCAGCCCCGTGACGAGATCGACGATCGGCACGCCGACGCGCAGCGGTGCGCCACCCGCTTCGCCGTTGACGCTCATCAGCCCCGCGAGCGCCTGCACGGCCGCGTCGTAGCCCGGCAGCCCGCCGAGCGGGCCGTCCGCGCCGAAACCCGACACGCGGCAATAAACGAGGCGCGGAAACCGCGCATGCAGCGCGTCGAACCCGAGCCCCCACCGCTCCATCGTGCCGATCTTGAAGTTCTCGACGATCGCGTCCGCGTGTTCGAGCAGCCCGAGCAGCCGCTCGCGATCGGCCGGCTGCGTCAGGTCGAGCGCGATGCCGAGCTTGTTGCGGTTCACGCCGAGGAAGTACGACGCGGTGTCGCCGTCGAACGGCGGCCCCCACGTGCGCGTCTCGTCGCCGGACGGCGGTTCGACCTTGATCACCTCCGCGCCGTGGTCGGCGAGGATCTGGGTCGCGTACGGGCCGCCCAGCACCCGCGACAGATCGATGATGCGCAATCCCGCCAGCGCGCCCTGCTGCTCGTGTTCCGCCATGCGTCTCGCTCCTGGTTCCGGTCGATCGAACTGCCGGTTCCGGTGGCCCGCAACTGACGGCGCGGCCCGACCGGATTCGACGAATAATTCTTGTGTGTGAATTTATATTCACACTCGGGAATTATGTTGTCAAGCCCGGATGCACCCGGCTGCCGCGCGGATCACGTCGTCGCGCGCAAGCGGGGACCCCACCCAACACGGGCCGGTTGCGGTGGCGCCCCGCCGTTCGCTAAGCTGGCGGCCAGCGTTCATCCCGAACGATATGAGGCGGAACATTCATGAAACGATTGTGGCTGGCGGCTTTCGTGCTGGCGTCGACGCTGGGCGTCGCGCACGCGCAAAACCAGACTTTCCATTTCGACGAGGGACAAACCGGGGTGTCGGGCGCCGCGCCGCATGCTGCCGCGCCGGCGGCCCGGCCCGCGCCCGCGCGCCGGCACGTCACCGCGCCGTCGCCTCATCACCGGCGTGCGGTTCACAAGCGCCGCTATTCGCGTCGCGCGAAGCCGGCGCGCAGCGGGATCTATACGCACGCGTGACGTGTCGTCCCTGGAGCGACCGCCCGGCACGGAACTGTCACGAACGGCCGGTAACATCGGCGTGGCGGCTTGCATGCCGTCGCCGCCTGCTGCCGGACAATGGCCGCCGGCGCGCACTTCTCTCCACGATTCAGCACCTGTCTTGCCAGAACATGAGCACCGGGCCGGATACCCTCGCCGTCATCAAAGAACGCGCCACGATCGTGTGCCGCCAGCGCAGCAGCGTGCTGCTGGTCGCGCGCACCGCGGCGCGCTGGTCGCTGCCGGGCGGCACGATCCGGCGCGGCGAGACGCCGCTCGAAGCCGCGCAGCGCGAGCTCGCGGAAGAAACGCGGCTGGAGGGGCTCGCACTCGACTACGCGGTGCAGTTCGGCGGGCTGACGAAGCTGCATCACGTGTTCGTGGCCGACGTGCCCGCGCATCTGACGCCGCGCGCGAGCAACGAGATCGCCCGCTGCAAGTGGTTCACCGTCGACCGGCTCGACACGCTGCGGGCCAGCGTGCCGACGCGCAAGATCATCGAACTGCTGCGGCTCGAGTGTTTTTCCGCATTCGCGAGCGGACGGCTTCGCTGAGGTCGACGCCGGCTCGGGCTCGGGTGCTGATTGCGACGATTACGCGCGCAGAAACGGACCGGCCTTGCGTTCGAGCAGCGCGACGAGTTCGGGCTGCATGAACGCGTAGCGGTCGGGGATGTCGAGGCAGACGATCTTCTTGTGCTTCAGATGCGCATCGAATTGCGCCGACAGTCGCGCCCGGTGCGCGCGCTCCATCACGAACACGATGTCCGCCCAGTCGAGCTGCTCGGCGGACAGCCGCACGTCCGCGTCGGGCGCGAGGCCCGCGGAGTCGGTTTCGATGCCCGGCCACGCGGCGAACACCGCTTCGGCCGTCGGGCTGCGCAGCCGGTTGCGGCTGCAGAGGAACAGTGCCCGTGCCATGTCGCTTCGCGGCCGCCCGGGGGCTGGCTCAACCTTGCGGAATCGTGCCCGGCCGCACGTACGCGAGCATGTGCGGCACGTAATCGGCCTTGCCGAGTTCGACGCCGTGATGGCGCAGGATCGCGTACGCGGCGATCGCATGGAAGTAGAACTGCGGCAGCGCCCAGTCGCGCGCGTACTGCTCGCCCGTCATGTCGAACGCGATCCCGTTCGGCAGCTCGAGCGAGATCGGCAGCGCAGCGCCGCCATCGAGCGCATCCGGTGCGAGTTCGCCGAGAAAGGCGAGCGTGCCGGCGATGATCGCCTGCGCATCGGCCGGCGAGCCGGGTTGCGCATCCGCGTTCCAGCCCGCCTCGCGCAACGCGAGCAATGCCGCCGGCAGCGGTTCGCCGCGCAGCCGGTGAACCGGCTCCATCGCCTGGAAACACGAGAAGCGTACCTGGGCGGCGAGCGGATACATGTCGGGCGCGAGCCTCAGCGTCATCGCCGCGTCGGGTTCGTCGCCCGCGGCCTGCCGGTGGGCGACCGCCTTGTCGAGCCACGCGGACTGCGCGCGCAGCATCTGGGTGTAAGTTGGAACGAGAAGTTGGGTGGGTGACACGCATGCGCTCCTGTGTTGGGGTTCTCGCCCCACGATAGCAGCGTCGGCGCGAACCTGCATCCTGACTGCACGCAAACGCATGCCGTTACGGCTTGCCGTGCCGCGCCAGGAACCGGTCGAGCTGCGACGCGAACGTCTTGCCGTCGCGCGGGCTGAACGGCGCGGGGCCGCCTGTGTCGATGCCCGCGCTGCGCAACTGGTCCATCATCGCGCGCGTCGACAGGCGTTCCTCGATGTTCTCGCGGCTGAACCAGTTGCCGCGCGGGTCGAGCGCATGCGCGCCCTTGTCGAGCACAGCGGCGGCCAGCGGGATATCGGCGGTGATCACGAGGTCGCCGGGTTCCGCCAGCTCGACGATGCGCGCATCGGCCACGTCGAAGCCGGCCGGCACCTGCACGGCCTTGATGAACGGCGACGGCGGCGTACGCAGAAACTGGTTCGCGACCAGCGTCACGCAGATTTCGGCACGGCGCGCGGCGCGAAACAGCATGTCCTTGATGACGGCGGGACACGCGTCGGCATCGACCAGTACTTGCATGGCGGGAGTTTCCAGTGAGCAGAAGCGCAAACGTCGATCATAGCGCACCGCCGACCGGCCCTCAGCCGGCGAGATCCGTGCGAAGCGCGTCGGCCGTCACCCACTGCGCGCCCCACGCCGCGGCGAGCCGCGCGCCCTGCCCGATCCGCACGGCCGCATCGTCGAAGTCGACGAACACGACATGATCGGCCGCCGCGGGTCTGGCCGGCATTTCGCGCGTGCGCCCGTCGGACAACACCCACAGCCAGCGTGCCTTGGCGGGCTCGCGACGCGCGGCGCGAGCGAGGAGCTGCGCGGCGGTCGCGATGCCGTCCGCCAGCGGCGTGCCGCCGCCGCCGTCGACCGGTTCGAGCCAGCGCGCGTTCCACCAGCGCGGCACGGCCGGACCGAAGCGCCGCGCGGCGCCTTGACCGCCGAAGCAAATCAGTGCGGTTTCGACACGCTCACGCGCGGCCTGATCGAAATACGCGACGATCAGCCCCTTCGCGAGCGCGAGCCGCTCGTGCGACAACATCGACGCCGAACAGTCGAGCACGAAACAATGCAGCGCGTGCGGCGTGCCCGCGCGTTTGCCGTAGCGCAGATGCTCGCGATGCAGCGGGCCGCCGCGCTTCGCGGCGAGCGTCGCCGGCCACGCGACGCTCGTGCCGGCGCACACCGTGCCCGGCACGCGCGCGGCTGCGCCTGACTGCCATCGAGGACCGCGAATGGGGTTCGCGGCGGCGCCGGCTCGATGGCTCAGCGTTTTTTTAGCGGTAGCGGCACCACGCTTTTTACATCGCGCAGCCCGGCCGGTTCGGGCGGCAGGTAGCCCCAGTCGCTTTGCGATGTGGACGCGTCGCCCTTCGTATTGCCCGTGTCGTCCGTGTCGCCCTGTCGCTTGTCGGGCTGCTGGCGCGTGTCCGGTGGCGAACGATCGTCGCGTTCGTCGCCGTGTTGCGACGACTGCTGCGACGGCGGCCGCCCCGCATGGCGCCGATGCCGCAACACGGCTTCGGCCACGCGCGCCACATGCGACACCGTCACCGCCTCGGCCTGCTCCAGCGCGGCAAGGGCCCGTGCGGCGCGCAGCATCACGAGATCGGCACGCAGCCCGTCGACGGCCGCGTCGATGCACAGCGCGCTGACGCGCGCATGCACCGCATCGTCGAAATCGAGCGCCGCCAGCCGCGCGCGCGCCGCGTGAATCCGGCCGGCGAGTTCGCGCTGGGCAGCCGCGTGACGCGCACGAAACGCCTCCGGATCGAGATCGAACGCAAGACGCGCCTTCACGATCCGCTCGCGCTGTGCAGCGTCGAAGCAGTTCTCCAGTTCGACCATCAACCCGAAGCGGTCGAGCAACTGCGGGCGCAGCTCGCCCTCCTCGGGATTCATCGTGCCGACCAGCACGAAGCGCGCGTCGTGCGCATGCGACACGCCATCGCGCTCGACGATGTTCACGCCACTCGCGGCGACGTCAAGCAGCGTGTCGACGAGTCCGTCGGCGAGCAGATTCACTTCGTCGACGTACAGCACGCCGAGATGCGCGCGAGCCAGCAGGCCCGGCCGGAAACGCACGCCGTTTTCGGCGAGGGCATGCGCGAGATCGAGCGTGCCCGTCACCTGCTCGTCGCTCGCCGACAGCGGCAGCGTGACGAACTGCCCTTCCGGCAGCAGCTCCGCCAGCCCGCGCGCGGCGGTCGATTTCGCGGTGCCGCGCGGGCCGCTGACGAGCACGCCGCCGAGCGACGGATCGATCGCGGCAAGCAACAGCGCCTGTTGCAACGCGTCCTGCGCGACGAGCGCCGCAAACGGAAAAACCGCGCGGGCGCGGTGCGTCGTCGGATCGGTCATCGCCGTCCTCCTTCCTGGCGTTGTTCGCTGGCGAGCCAGATCGCTTCGATCCGCTCGCGATAATGGCCCGGCTGCTGCCACAGCCCGCGCTGCATCGCTTCGACGAAGCGTTCGCAGATGCCGTGCAGCGCCTTCGGGTTGTGCCGTTCGACGAACGCGCGGGTGGCGTCGTCGAACAGGTACGCGTCGGCGACGAGCGCGTACTGGTGATCGGACAGCACGCGCGCGGTCGCGTCATAGCCGTACAGGTAGTCGACGGTCGCGGCCATTTCGGCCGCGCCCTTGTAGCCGTGACGCTTCACGCCGTCGAGCCATTTCGGGTTGACGACGCGCGAGCGGATCACGCGTGCGATTTCCTCGCGCAGCGTGCGCATCTTCGGCGCGGCCGGGTTCGCATGGTCGCCGTGGTAGAGGCTCGGCTGCTGCCCGGACAGGTGCCGCACCGCCGCCGTCATTCCACCCTGGAACTGGTAGTAGTCGTTCGAATCGAGGATGTCGTGCTCGCGGCTGTCCTGGTTCTGCACGACGACGTCGATCGTCGCGAGCCGCTCGCCGAACACGTCGGGCGCCGCGTCGCCCGCGCTGTTCTGCGCGTACGCATGGCCGCCCCATTGACGGTAGGCATCCGCGAGATCGGCGTCGGTCTGCCAGCGGCGCTGGTCGATCAGGTCCTGCAGGCCCGCGCCGTAGCTGCCCGGCCGCGCGCCGAACACGCGCCAGCCGGCGCGGCGCCGCGCTTCGTCGGGCGCCACGCCCTGCGCGATCCACTTCTCGCGTTCGCGTTCGATGCGTGCGCGGATCGGGTTCAACTCTTCGGGCTCGTCGAGCGCGGCGACCGCCTGCACGGCCGCGTCGAACAGATGCATCAGGTTCGGGAACGCGTCGCGGAAGAAGCCCGACACGCGCAGCGTCACGTCGATGCGTGGCCGGTCGAAGATCTCGATCGGCAGGATCTCGAAGTCGGTCACGCGATGGCTGCCGTGCGCCCATTTCGGCCGTACGCCGATCAGCGCGAACGCCTGCGCGATGTCGTCGCCGCCGGTGCGCATCGTCGCCGTCCCCCACACCGACAGCCCGATCGCGCGCGGATAGTCGCCGTGATCCTGCAGATGGCGCTCGATCAGTTGCTGCGCGGATTTCAGCCCGAGCGACCACGCGGCCTGCGTCGGCACCGCGCGCGTATCGACCGAATAGAAGTTGCGACCCGTGGGCAGCACGTCGGGACGGCCGCGCGACGGCGAGCCGCTCGGCCCCGGCGGCACGAAGCGGCCGTCGAGGCCGCGCAGCAGCTGACGCATTTCCTCGCCGCCGCACGCGTCGAGTGCGGGCAACAGCGTCGAACGCACGCGTTCGATCACCGCGAGCGTATGCGGCCATTCGCCGGGCGGCGGCATGTCGATGCCGGGATCATCCGAAGCGGTTCCGCACACGACGTTCAGCCAATGCTGCGCAAGGCGTTCGAGCCGCTCGCGCGTATCGCCCGCATGACGCCACGGCGACGCGTCGAGCGTCTGCAGGACGGACGGCCGCGGCCCGGTCCACGGCGCGGCCCAGTCGGCCGCGAGCGGATCGAAGGCGTCGCCGAGCGCGAGATCGCGCGCGAGCGCGCCGATCAGCCCGGCCCGTTCGCCCTTGCCGTCGCCAATCGGGAACCGTGCGAGCGCGAGCAGCGTGTCGCGCCGCTGGCGCTCGAGCGGCGACGCGCCGAACACATGCAATCCGTCGCGAATCTGCGCTTCCTTCAGTTCGCACAGCCACGCATCGACCCGCGTGAGCAGTGCATCCTCGTCGCCCGCATCGCGCGGCGGCGACACGCTCAGCTCGTCGTGCAGCCGATGCTCGGCGATCGTCGCGAGGATCGTCTTGCGCAACAGCTTCGCGCGCCGCGCATCGACCATCAGCGCTTCGTAGTATTCGTCGACCTGCCGCTCCAGATCCTGCAGCGGGCCGTAGTTTTCCGCGCGCGTGAGCGGCGGCATCAGGTGATCGACGATCACGGCCTGCGCGCGGCGCTTCGCCTGGCTGCCCTCCCCCGGATCGTTGACGATGAACGGATACAGGTGCGGCAGCGGCCCGAGCGTCAGGTCGGGCCAGCATGCGTCGGACAGCGCGACGCTCTTGCCCGGCAGCCATTCGAGATTGCCGTGCTTGCCGAGATGGATGACCGCGTCGACGCGATACGTATCGCGCAGCCAGAAATAGAACGCGAGATACGCATGCGGCGGCACGAGGTCCGCATCGTGGTAGCTCGCGTAGTCGTTGTCGTCGCGCGAGCGCGACGGCTGGATGCCGACGAACACGTTGCCCGCGCGCCAGCCGGCGATCGTGAAACGCTGTTGCCGCAGCGTCGGGTCGGCTTCGGGCGGCCCCCAGCGTTCGTTCAGCGCGTCGCGCACCGCTTCCGGCAGCCGCTCGAAACGCGCGACATAGTCGGCCAGCGCGTAACTCTGAAACGCGGGACGCAGCGTGCGCACGGCGGGATCGTTGGTCACGCCTTCGGTGAGTTGCGCGATCAGCGCGTCGCCGTCGGGCGGCAGGTCGGCCACCGTGTAGCCCGCATCGCGCAGCGCCGCGAGCACGCGCAGCGCGGATGCCGGCGTGTCGAGCCCGACGCCGTTGCCGATCCGTCCTTCGCTTTGCGGATAGTTCGCGAGAATCAGCGCGATGCGCTTGTCGGCATCGTCGAGTGTGCGCAGCCGGCACCAGCCGCGCGCGAGCGCCGCGACGAACGCGATCCGCTCGGCGTCCGGCTGATAACGCACGACGTCGACTTCGGTGTGCGGGCAACGATACGCGAGCCCCTTGAAGCTCACCGCGCGTGTGACGATGCGTCCGTCGACTTCGGGCAGCGCGATATGCATCGCGATGTCGCGCGCGTGCAGGCCCTGGTTGTCGGCGACCCACGCGTCGCGATTGCCGCCGGACAGGATCACCTGCAGCACCGGCGCGTCGCCGGCCAGCACGTCGGGCTCGGGGCTGTCGATCGCGCCGGCCGCGAACGCGGTGGTGTTCAGCACGAGCGCGACATCGTGCGTGTCGCAGAGCTGCGTGATGACCTCGCGGCTCACCGCGTCCTTCAGCGACGTGACCGCGATCGGCAGCGGATTCAGTCCTTCGTCGATCAGTGCATCGGCGAGCGCGTCGAACACGGCCGTGTTCGCGGCCTGCCAGTGCGCGCGATAGAACAGGATCGCGACGACCGGCGCGCCCGGCGTCCAGCGCGGCCGCCAGTCGTCGACGCTCGCGCGGTCGCGCGCCGGGTGATACAGTGCGGCGGCCGGCAGCGGGCGCGGCGGTTCGGGCTCGTCGCCGAACCCGAACGTGTGAAACGCGATGCTGCGCAGCAGCGCGTCGGCGTTGTGCACGCCGCCTTCGCGCAGGTAGCGCCACCACAACCGGCACAGCTCGGGCTTGACCGTGCTCTTCGCGACGAGGTTCGGGTCCTCCTGCAGGTCGCCCGAGAACATCGCGAGCTGCTGCCCGCGTTTCGACGCGAGCGACACGGCCTGCTCGATCCCGTACGGCCAGTACGCTTCGCCGCCGAGATGATCGATCACGACCGTCTTCGCATGACGCAGCACGTCGTCGACGTAGAAATCGACCGACGCCGGCTGCCGCAGGAACGTGACGTTCGCGAGCCGCACGCTCGGGAATCCTTCGGGCAACTGCGGCACGACGCTCGCGAGCAGCGACAGCGTCGTGTCGGCCGAACTCAGGATCACGATGTCGGCCGGCTGCTGGTCGATCCGGACGACGCCCTGCGTATCGTCGACGAAGCCGCCCGGCGTGGTGCGCAGCAGATGCATCGTGCGTTACGCCTGTTGCGGCTCGGCCGCGCACGCGGCGTCGAACGCGCGTTGCAGCACGGCCGCGTCGAGATCCTCGCCGATCAGCACGAAGCGGCTCGCGCGCGTTTCGCCGTCTTGCCAGCGGCGGTCGAAATAGCTGTCGAAGCGGCGGCCGACGCCCTGGATCACGAGCCGCATCGGCGCATCGGGCAGCGCGGCGAAGCCTTTCGCGCGATAGATCGTGTGCGTTTCGACGACGCGCTGCAGCGCGGCGATCGTCGCTTCGCGCGTGCCGGCGTCGCCCGACACCACCACCGAGTCGAAATCGTCGTGATGGTGATCGTGATCGCCGTCGTCGGCCGAGCCGTGGTGGTCGTGACGCAGGTGGATCGTTTCCTCCGATGCCGACTCCAGCCCGAGCAGCATCGCGAGATCGAGTTCGCCGCGCGTCGCGCGCACGATCTTCACCTGCGGCGGGATTTCTTCGCGGATCGCGGTTTCGATCTGCGCGAACTGCGCGTCGCCGACGAGGTCGGCCTTGTTCACGATCACGAGATCGGCCGACGACAGTTGATCGGCGAACAGTTCGTGCAGCGGCGATTCGTGGTCGAGGTTCGGATCGGCGCGACGCTGTTCATCGACGGCCTGCGGGTTTTCCGCGAACTGGCCGCTCGCGGCGGCCGGCCCGTCGACGACGGTCACGACCGCGTCGACCGTGAAGCTGTTGCGGATCGTCGGCCAGTTGAACGCCTGCACGAGCGGCTTCGGCAGCGCGAGGCCCGACGTTTCGATCAGCACGTGATCGATGTCCGCGCGGCGCTCGACGAGCGCTTCCATCACCGGATAGAACTCTTCCTGCACGGTGCAGCACAGGCAGCCGTTCGCGAGTTCGTACAACTGGCCCGATGCTTCGCCCTGCGCGCCGTCGGCATCGTCGCAGCCGATGCCGCAGCCCTTGAGGATTTCGCCGTCGATGCCGAGCTCGCCGAATTCGTTGACGATCACCGCGATGCGGCGGCCCTCGGCGTGCTGCAGGATGTGGCGCATCAGCGTCGTCTTGCCGCTGCCGAGAAAGCCCGTGACGATCGTGACGGGAAGCTTGCGTAGGGTCATGGTAGGTCCTGTGACGGAAATGGAATCAGGCCGGGCTCGTCGCGGCGAATGCGGCGCGGCATGTCATCTGGGAGATCGCGGGGACGGCGCGACGGCGTCCGCACGGACGGCCGCGGAACGAACGGAACGACGGATCGGACATGACGCTTCCTTGCGAACGGTCGACATCGTGAATGCCAACACGGCCGTCGTCGCCGTGCCCGCGCCGCCTGCCGTTCGTCGCGCCGGCCCGCGCGCATGCGCGGCGGGCGAATCGGCGGAGGAAGCGGAACAGGCTCGGGTGTCGGCGAACTGCGGCCGTGGACGATGCGCCGCCTCCCCGCGGCGCTGAACCCCAATGTCTCGGCCGGTATCCGGGCTGACGAACACGCCGCTTCGCCTTCCCGGATGCGCGGCATCCAGTGGCGGTCGTCCGCATGCGCAGGGCATGCGGCGAAGCGGCGCTGCGTGGCGCTTGCGCGCGACGCGTTCGCTTACCGTTGCGGGGGCAGCACAGGTTGGCTCGACTGCGGTGCAGGCAGGCTCCCTGTTTCCCGTTTAACTGCGTGCGCCGGAGCGGCGCGCGCGAGCACCAAAACGCGTGCGAGTGTAGGCGGCGGGGCGGAGAGCGTCAAGGCGAGCAGCCGGCGGCAAATGCGAATGATTGTCGTTTTCAACCAGTCGAGATAAACTTCCCCCCAACAACAACGAAACCACCGCGCAACGGCAATGTGAGGCAATCACTCAGTCATCCTTAAATCTTCATGTCGAAACGACAGATATCCGGGCGGCGCTTTCCTGCGCTGGCCCTGTCGCTGTGCTCGATCGCCGGCGTCGCCTCCTTCCCCGCCCCGGCGGCCGAGTTCGACGACGAACTGCCCGCGCTCGAGGTGCGCAGCCGCCGTCATCCGAACGATCCGCGCGCCGAAAGCGTGAGCACGGCAACCCGCACCGCCAGCGATCCGCGCGACGTACCGCACACCGTCGACAGCGTCGCGGTCGAGGAAACGCTGTCCTATGGCGGCCGCACGCTGGCCGATGCGCTGGCCGGCGTGCCGGGCGTGTCCAACACGTCGGATACGCGCTTCGATTCGTTCCGCATTCGCGGCTTTTCCGCCGCGGGCGACCTGCTGCTCGACGGCATGCGCGACGACGCGCAATACGTGCGCAGTCTCGGCAACATCGAACGCGTCGAAGTGCTGAAGGGGCCGGCGGCGGCGCTGTACGGGCGCGGCAGCGGCGGCGGCGTCATCAACCGGATCACCAAGCAGCCGTTGCCGGAAAACTTCGGGCATCTGTCGGCGGCGACCGGCAGTTATGGACGGCTCGGCGCGTCGGTCGATCTCAACCGGACGCTGTCGAACGCATGGAGCGTGCGGCTCAATGCCGGACGCGAACACGCAGGCAGCTTCCGCGACCACGTCGACGGCACGCGCCAGTATGTCGCGCCGTCGATCAAATGGCGGGACGCGCAGCGCAGCTGGCTGCTGCAGTTCGAATACGACACGTACCGACGCGTGCCCGATCGCGGCATGCCGGCGCCCGTCGCCGCGCTCGACGCGGCCGGCAAGCCGGTCGCGTACTCGCTGCCGTCCGCGCGGCGCGCGACCTTCTTCGGCGCGGCGGGCCGCGATACCATCCGCGACGCGAACATGAACTGGCGCTCGGTCTTCACGCACGCGTTCGATGGCGGCTGGGAACTGCGTCATACGCTGGGCGTGCTGGATCTGCGCAGCACCTTCGACAATACCTACGTCACGCAAAGCTACGTCACGAAGCCGCGCGATTACCGGCGCGTGCAGCGGGCGCGCTACCTGCAGGACATGACGCATCTCAACGTGCAGACCGGCGTCGAACTGGGCGGCAAGGTCGCGACCGGTCCGGCGCTGCATCATCTGCTGTTCGGCATCGAATACGGCTGGCAGAAACGCAGCCCGACGCTGTGGCAGGCCGACGCGGCGCCGGTCCCGATCAGCGGACCGGATCGTTTCGCACTGGCCGGCTCGGCGCCGCGCCCGTATGCGATGAACCGCCACCGTGTCAGCGACTACGCAATCTTCGCGCAGGACCGCATCGACCTCGGCCGAGCGTGGAAGCTGCTCGGCGGCCTGCGCGGGGAACGCTTCGACGTCGATTCGACCAACGCGCTGAACGGTCTGCATTCGCGGCGCACGACGACGGCATGGAGCCCGCGGCTCGGCGTCGTGTGGTCGCCGGTCGGCGCGCACAGCGTGTATGCGTCGTACAGCAAGAGCTTCGCGCCGGTCGGCGGCGACCTGATCGGCATCACGCCCGACGCGCGCGGCAACGCCAACGATCTCGGCCCGCAATACAACCGCCAATACGAGATCGGCGTGAAAAGCGACTGGCGCGGCGGCGCGCTGAGCACGACGCTCGCGCTGTTTCAGCTCGACCTGTACAACCGCCGCGTCGCCGACCCGGTTCGGCCGGGTTTTTTCGACCTCACCGGCCTCGAACGCAATCGCGGCCTGGAACTGGGCGTCGCCGGCCGGCTCGCGGGCGACTGGTTCGTCCGCGGCGGCATCGGCTGGCAACACGCGCGGGTGGTCGACGCCGAGCCGAAGTACGCGGGCAAGCGCTCGGCGGGCGTGTCCGGGGCGAACGGCAGCCTGTTCGTCAGCCATGCGCCGCTGCGCGGATTTTTCGTCGAACTCGGGCTCGTGTACGAAGGCGCGCGTTACGCCGATCGCGACAACCTGCTCGAACTGCCCGCGTATGTTCGCTGGGACGGCAAGGCCGGCTATCGCACGCGCGACTTCGAGGTGACGCTGGCGGCCGTCAACCTCACCGATCGCGACTACTACGCGAATGCGACGAGCCTCGCGCAGATCATGCCCGGTTCGCCACGCACGTTCACGCTGACGGCGGCGTACAAGTTCTGACCGCGCGGGCCGCGCCGACGCCCCGCGCAGCCGGCCCGCCGGGGCTTGCGCGCCGCAAGCCCTGTGCTATCGTATGCGCCGCGTTCGGTGCTCGCATGCGCATTCCGCGCTTGCAGTTAAACGGGAAACAGGAGGCGGATATCCGCCCGGCCTGTGCTGTCCCCGCAACGGTACGCCGCCCGCGCAACGCGCTTTCCCGCGCACGCGCCCAGGCCGCCCGCGATGCCACTGCCCTTCGACCGGGCGGGAAGGCTGCGGCCTGGCAAGCGGCCAGCCCGGATACCGGCCGACGCAAGGGGCGAGCTCGATGCTCGCCGAACGCCCGATCCGCGGGGGACGGATGGGGTGCGCATTCCCCCCGCGTTCGCGCGGGTTTCGCCCGATTCGTCATGCACTGCCTGCCCGCCGGCCGCCGATGTGCCGCCCGCCTTCCCTGTTCCACTGTTTCGACACGGTGCGCACCGTGCCGCGCGCGATGAGCCGCGCCTGGCTCGTCGGCGCCGGCCCGGGGGATGCCGATCTGCTCACGCTGAAAGCCGTGCGCGCGATCGGCGCGGCCGACGTGCTGCTCGTCGACGATCTCGTGAACCCCGACGTGCTGCGCCATGCGCGCGCCGATGCGATGGTCGAGCACGTCGGCAAGCGTGGCGGCCATGCGTCGACGCCGCAGGCGGCGATCGTCGCCGCGATGCTCGCACACCTGCGCGCGGGCCGCAGCGTCGCGCGGCTCAAGGGCGGCGATCCGTTCGTGTTCGGCCGCGGCGGCGAGGAGCTGATCGCGCTCGGCGCGGCGGGTTTTCCGGTGGAAGTCGTCAACGGCATCACCGCGGGTATCGCCGCGCCGGCCGCGCTCGGCATTCCGGTCACGCACCGCGGCGACGCGCAGGGTGTGGTCTTCGTCACGGGCCACGGCGCGGGGGCCGACGAGCCCGACTGGCGCGCGCTCGCGGCGACGCGCATGACGATCGTCATCTACATGGGCATCCGCCGGCTCGACGCGATTGCCGCGGCGCTGCGCGACGGCGGGCTGCCCGGCGACACGCCGTGCGCGGCGATCGAGAACGCCACGCGCCCCGAACAGCATCACGTAACCGCGACGCTCGATACGCTCGTCGAGCGCGTCGCCGAGACCGGTATCGGTTCGCCGGCAATCGTCGTGATCGGCCGCGTCGCCGCACTCGCCGA
Source organism: Burkholderia sp. BCC0044 (assembly GCF_902832955.1). Taxonomy (NCBI): domain Bacteria; kingdom Pseudomonadati; phylum Pseudomonadota; class Betaproteobacteria; order Burkholderiales; family Burkholderiaceae; genus Burkholderia; species Burkholderia sp. BCC0044. The sequence continues at coordinate 646,340 of NZ_CADFDO010000001.1, forward strand.
CGATCCGGCGGTGCGTGCGGCGCTCGGCGGCCGCGCATGATGCGCGTCGCGCTCGGCGTCGGTTTCCGCGCAGGCGTCACGGCCGCGCAACTCGATGCCGCGATCCGCGCCGCGCTCGCGCGCTACCCGAGCGCCGAACCGGCGCTCGTCGCGACGCTCGCCGACAAGGCGCGCGCCCGTGCGTTGCGCACGCTGTGCGCGCGCCGCGGCTGGCCGCTCGTCGCGTTCGACGCGGTGCAACTCGCGAGCCGTCCGGAACTGGCCGCGAGCGGCCCGTCGGACGCCGCGCTGGCCCGTTTCGGCATCGCGGGCGTGGCCGAGCCGTGCGCGCAGCTCGCCGCGCCGCACGGCCGGCTGCTCGGCCCCAAATCCATCCGGGACGGCGTGACGGTCGCGCTCGCCGGCCCGCTCTGAACCCATTGTTTCGCTTTCGACAGGACGATTCCCGATGAAGACCGATTCCGAATCCCATCAGCGGATGGCCGAACGCCGCCGCGCCGGCCACGAGAAGAAACAGGCCGCCGCCACTCAGGAGAAAGGCCTGCTGATCGTCCACACCGGCAACGGCAAGGGCAAGAGCACGGCCGCGTTCGGGATGGCCGTGCGCGTGCTCGGCCACGGCATGCGGCTCGGCGTCGTGCAGTTCATCAAGGGCGCGCTGCATACGTCCGAGCGAGACTTCCTCGGCGCGGTCGCGGAATGCGATTTCGTGACGATGGGCGACGGTTATACGTGGAACACCCAGAACCGCGACGCCGATATCGCGACCGCGCGCAAGGGCTGGGACGAGGCGCGCCGGATGATCGAAAGCGGCGACTACCGGATGGTGATCCTCGACGAGCTGAACACCGTGCTGAAGTACGAATACCTGCCGCTCGACGACGTGCTCGCGACGCTCACGGCTCGCCCGGAGTCGGTGCACGTGGTCGTCACCGGGCGGCATGCGCCCGATGCGCTGATCGATGCGGCCGATCTCGTCACCGAAATGCGGCTCGTCAAGCATCCGTACAAGGAGCAAGGCGTGAAGGCGCAGCGCGGCGTGGAGTTCTGAGCATGCCGGCCTGCCCCGCGCTGTTCGTCAGCGCGCCCGCGTCGGGCCAGGGCAAGACGTCGGTGACGGCCGGCCTCGCGCGGCTGCACCGCCGGCTCGGCCGCCGCGTGCGCGTGTTCAAGACCGGGCCGGATTTTCTCGATCCGATGCTGCTCGAACGCGCGAGCGGCGCGCCGGTGCATGCGCTCGACCTAGGGATGGTCGGCGAGACCGGTTGCCGGGCGCTGCTCGCCGACGCCGCGCGCGACGCGGACCTGATCCTGATCGAAGGCGTGATGGGGCTGTTCGACGGCACGCCGAGCAGCGCCGATCTCGCGATCGCATTCGGCGTGCCGGTCGTCGCGGTGATTTCGGCGAAGTCGATGGCGCAGACGTTCGCGGCGATCGCATTCGGGCTCGCACGGTTTCGGCCCGAGGTGCCGTTTCACGGCGTGCTGGCGAACCGCGTCGGGTCGGTACGGCACGCGGAATTGCTGCAACAGGCGTTGCCCGACGACCTGCGCTGGCTCGGGTACGTGCCGGCCGATGCGGGCATCGCGCTGCCGGAACGGCATCTCGGGCTGCATCAGCCGGCCGATATCGACGATCTCGATGCGCGGCTCGACCGCGCGGCCGACGTGCTCGCGCAAACCGCGCTCGCCGAATTACCGGCGGCCGTCACATTCGCGGAACCGGACGTGGCCGCGCCGTTGCCGCGCGCGCTCGCCGGCAAACGGATCGCAGTGGCGCGCGATGCGGCATTTTCGTTCATCTATCCGGCGAATCTCGCGTTGCTCGATGCACTCGGTGCGGCGCTGCGGTTCTTCTCGCCGCTCGCCGACGAACCTGTGCCCGACGATTGCGACGCGCTGTTCTTGCCGGGCGGGTATCCGGAACTGCATGCGACGACGCTCGCGGCGAATGCCGTGACGGCTCAGACGATTCGCGCACACGCGGCGGCCGGCCGGCCGATCGTCGCGGAATGCGGAGGGATGGTGTATCTGTGCGAATCGCTGACCGATGTGGATGGGTCGACGATGCCGATGCTCGGGCTGCTGCCGGGCCATGCGACGATGCAACGCCGGTTCGCGGCGCTCGGGATGCAGCAGCTCGATACGCGCACCGGTCCGATGCGCGGTCATACGTTTCATTATTCGCGGCTGGATACGCCGCTGGCGGCGGCCGCGACCGCTGCGCGGCCCGACGGCGCGGCCGGCAGCGGCGAAGCCGTTTATCGCGCGGGCGCGATCGTCGCGACGTACATGCACATGTACTGGCCGTCGAATCCGGATGCGGTCGTGGCGTTGTTCAGCGGGGAAGTGTTCTGAACGGTCGATGTCGTGCCTGCATGACGCAGCACAAAGCCTATCGGGATTGAGCGTTGCTTTGTAGCGACTACAGGATTCGACGTGCGCGGCTACAGATGTCGTTCGATGTCCATCCGCTGATGCAGGACACGGATGACGTCGATGGTTTCATCCGTTTCGCGGTAAAACACAACGTGAGAGCCAGCGGGGTAGCGGAAATACCCGTCGCGAACGACGCAAATCCGTCCTGCTTTTTTGCCACGCGCCAGCGCTTCCATGGTGCCGATCAGATCGTGGTGATAGCGCTCTGCCTGCTCGGGCGACCAATGCTCGGCGGTATAGCGCCAAATGTCTTCAAGGTCGAGTTCAGCCAACGGGGTCAGCCGAAGTTGTCTGCCTTTAACCGCCATGCGTTGCCCGCATGCGGGCCAGGAAGGCCTCGCTGTCGAAGGGCTTGGGCGCCCCGGACGCTTCACCAGCCTTCAATGCTTCCTGCAACGCACGCATTTGCGTTTCATGTGATTCGAGGAGCCGCAACCCGGCTCGCACGACGTCACTTGCGGAACCATATCGCCCGGATCGCACCTGGGCATCGACAAATTCGGCAAAGTGATCGCCAAGGGAAACGGACGTGTTTCGCGACATGAGTCACCTCCTTTCGATGTGGTCATCATATACCAATTTTTGGTACATTTCGCATTCGGCCCGCCGAAGTGGGGCCGATGGTCGGCCCGGTGCCGCATGTCTCGCATCCTCCGTCACACCAGGAACGCCTCGGTCAGCTTGACCCAATACGACGCACCGGTCGGCAACGCCGCGTCGTTGAAGTCGTAGCCGGGGTTATGCACCATGCAACCGCCCTCCCCGTCGCCGTTGCCGATGATCAGGTAGCACCCCGGCCGCTTTTCGAGCAGGAACGCGAAATCCTCGCTGCCGGTGAGCGGCACCATCCCGTCGATCAGGTTGGCTTCGCCGACCCATTCGCGTGCAACGCCGCGTGCGAACGCCGTCATCTCCACATCGTTGACGAGCACCGGATAGCGGCGCTGGTAGTCGATCGTCGCACTCGCGCCGAACACGGCCGCCTGCGCATGCACGACCTCCTTGATGCGCGTTTCGAGCAGGTCGCGCACGTCGGGCCTCAGCGCGCGCACTGACAGGCGCATCTGCGCGCGATCGGGAATCACGTTCGGCGCCTCGCCCGCATGGATCGCGCCGACCGTGATGATCGCCATGTCGAGCGGCGACACGTTGCGCGACACGATCGTCTGCAACGCGACGACGATGTGCGCGCACACGACGACCGGATCGATCGCCCGGTGCGGCACCGCGCCGTGGCCGCCGCGGCCCTGCACGTCGATGACGACGGTATCCGACGACGCCATGAACGGCCCCGGCAGGAAGCCAAACTTGCCGGTCGGAAAGCCCGGCATGTTGTGCATCGCGAAGATCGCGTCACACGGAAATTGCTCGAACAGCCCCTCGTCGAGCATCTTCTTCGCGCCGCCGAGCCCTTCCTCGGCCGGCTGGAAAATCAGGTTCAGCGTGCCGGAGAAGCGGCGTTCGCGCGCGAGATGCTTCGCGGCGGCGAGCAGCATCGCGGTGTGGCCGTCGTGGCCGCATGCGTGCATCTTGCCCGCGATCGTGCTCTGGTACGGCAGACCGGTCGACTCGTGGATCGGCAGCGCGTCCATGTCGGCGCGCAGGCCGAGGCGCTGCTGGCCGTCGCCCAGTTTCAGCTGCGCGACGACGCCGGTGCCGCCAAGCCCGCGATGCACGGTGTAGCCCCACGACTGCAACTGCTCGGCGACGAGATCGCTCGTCGCGAATTCCTCGAAACCCAGTTCGGGGTGGGCGTGGATGCGATGCCGGATCTCGATCATTTCGTCGGCGAGGCCTGTGGGGATCACGCTGTGCGTCACGGTGTCGTCTCCTGTGTGCTGTGAATGTACGGGCAAGGATAGTCCGACGAGCGGCAACCGGACAGACAGAAAGTCGTCACGTCAGCAACTAATGATTGCCAGCCGATCGCACGGGCGCGAGGCGAAGCGCGGCTGCCGGGGGGCTATCCCGTCCGGACGACTGCCGCCAGCGAGAAGCACACCCGACACTGTGTGTTCGGGCTCGATTTTCACGTGGAGGTTCTCGTTGGCGCCCTCTCAACATTCCGGAATAATTCCTTTGCATCAAAGGGTTGAGCACATTTGTTCATTTTTTGACGACTGTACATTTTTTGTGTACGCTGACAAAACAGTGAACAAGCGATCCTCGGTGATGCCCGCGAACGTACCCCTCCCCCTATCGGAACAGCACGTGCTCGACGACGCCTGTACCGCGTTCGGACGCGCGACGCGGCGCTTCGCTGCGCGGCCCGTGCGCGTGCCGGCGGCGTACCAGGCGCGCGCCGATGCAATGATCCGCTTCGCCATCGCCGGGCAGACCTTCGAAATGCCGGCGGCCGTGAGCATCGGCGTCGAATCGCTGCAGGGCGCGCTCGCGGCGCTGCGTCGCCGCGGCGGCACGCCGGCGCCGGGCGAGCGGCCGCTGATGCTGGTCGCACCTTATTTTTCTGCCGAACTGGCCGCCCGCCTGACCGAGCACGACATCCCGTTTCTCGATACCGCCGGCAATGCGAGCCTGATCCAGCCGGAGGCCACCGTGATGATTTCCGGCCGCCCGAAACCTGCGCGCATGCCGCGCCGTCAGGCGTCGCGCGCGACCACGCCGAAGGGGCTCGCCGTGATGTTCGCGCTCGCGACGCAGCCGGGCCTCGTCGCGCAGCCGTACCGGGCGATCGCCGCCGCGTCGGGCGTCGCGCTCGGCACGGTGAATCTCGCGATGGACGACCTGATCGCGCGCGGCCTCGTCGCGCAGCGGCGCAACGGCGATCGGCTGATGCCCGACTGGCCGCGCTTCCTGCAGGAATGGGTCGCGCTGTACCCGAGCCGCCTGCGCGCGAAACTGCCGGCCCGGCGGTTTGCCGCGATCGCGCCCGACTGGTGGCGCGGCTTCGATTTCGCCGCCTTCGATGCGCGGCTCGGCGGCGAAGCGGCGGCCGATCTGCTCACGCACGACCTGAAGCCGGCCGCGATCACCGTCTATACGCACGGCGCCGTGCCGAACCGCCTGCTGCTGCAGGCGCGCCTGCGCCCGGACGAGCACGGCGACGTCGAGCTGCTCGAAGCGTTCTGGCCGCCGTCGCCCACGCTCGACTGGCGCGAGCAGGACGTGCCGCTCGTGCCGCCGCTGTTGATCTACGCGGATCTCGTCTCGTCCGGAGACAGCCGCAATCTTGCCGCCGCCGAACACATCCATGACCGATACCTCGCCCACCCGCCCGCTTGAAATCGACGCGCGCCGGCCGCTCGAGCCGGCGGCGGTCGCGCTGCTGCAGGCGGTCGGCGCGGCCTGCGCGCGGCTCGACGCGGCATTTGTCGTGGCCGGCGCGACCGCGCGCGACATCCTGATGTGGCATGTCCACGGCATCCGTCCGGTGCGTGCGACGCGGGACGTCGACGTCGCTGTGTGCGCGGTCAACTGGCCGTTTCATGAGCGGCTCGTCGATGCGCTCGTCGCGACCGGGCAATTCGCCCGCGCGCCGAAGCATCGGCAGAAACTGCTGTTCGACAGCGGTTCGCCGGGTTTTCGCACCGAACTCGATCTGGTGCCGTTCGGGCCGCTCGAAACGCCGCCCGGCGAAATCGCCTGGCCGCCGGGCGGCGACTTCGTGCTGAACGTGCTGGGGTTTCAGGAGGCGGTCGATACAGCGCTCGCCGTGTCGATCGGCGCCGGCATCACGGTGCCGGTGGCGAGCCTGCCGGCGCTCGCGTTGCTGAAGCTGCTCGCGTGGAAGGACCGGCGCGCGCGCCAAAATAGCGACGCGTACGACCTGCTGTTCCTGCTCACGCATTTTCACGATGCGGGCAATCGCGAGCGCATCTGGGACGTCGCGCCCGACCTGCTCGAACGACATGGCTTCCAGCCGGAGCTGGCGGCAGCGGCGCTGCTCGCACGCGACGCGAAGCGGCTCGCGTCACCGCACACGCGCGACGCCATTCACGCGCTGTTATCCGACGACGCGACTTACGCGATGCTCGGGCAGGATCTGCAGGCCCGCGCGTTCGCGCTGTTGCCCGGCGAATTCAACGACGACGCCGACCGGTATCTCGATGCGTTCCGCAGCGCCTTTCTTGCCGGGCCGCCTGCCCGCCACCGGTGACGTGACGCACGCCGGCAAGATGACGACGCTGCCGCTCGCCCGGCTCAAGCGGCCCAATCTTCGACGGATAACCCCTCGACGCGATTGAACTCACGACCGTTATTCGTCACGAGCACCGCGCCGGCCGCGATCGCATGCCCGGCGATCGACGCATCGTTTGCGCCGATCGGCGTGCCGCGCACGGCGAGATCCGCGCGAATCGCGGCGGTGGCGTCGACCGCCGCCGAATCCCACGACAGCACGCCGTCGAGTCGCGAAACAAAGGCCGCGACGAGTTCCGCGTGCTTCGGGGACGCTTTCTTGTCCACCGCGCCAAAGCGCATCTCGGCGTAGGTAATGGCCGACACGACGATCCGGTGCTGCGCGTTGACACACGACTGCAACCGCGACAGCACCACGGGCGGCCGCTCGCGCATGATGAACGAACAGATGTTCGTATCGAGCATGTAGAGCGTGGTCACCGGTTGGACTCCGACGGCGCATCGGCATCGCCGGACAGGTCGAAACGACCGGACTCGATGACGGCCAGGCGTTCGGCAAGGAAATCGGCGTCGGCCAGCGGTTCGTTCGCGAACGACAGCCACGTGGGGCGTACCGGCCGCAACAGCAGCGTATCGCCCTCGCGGCGGATCTCGAGTTCCGTGACACCCTCGAACTCCATGTCCTTCGGGATGCGGATTGCCTGGTTACGGGCGTTCTTGAAAATGGAAACGGTGCGCATGAGCCACTCCATGGGAGTACGATGCGCCCATTCTAGACATATGCTGGCATATGTCAATTTGACGGGATGCGAGTTCGCCGTTGCGTCCCACGTTGTCGAGGATGTCTGATTCATGCTGCCGGCCTGTCGTCGATGAGAAGAGCGTCCCATTCTTCATGACGCAGGCCGCGCGGTCCATATATCGGACGGCCGATGCATGCGCATCGCAAGGCCGCGTACACTGTCGGCCCGACGCCACGCCCCCCGGACCCCGTCAAGGCAACCGGAAAGTGTCAAAGAACGTATCGCGCTCGATCACGGTGAGTGCCGCGCGCTTGTGCGGGAAATCGAATTCCTTCAGCGTGTAGAACCCGAGCCGGTGCATGTACGCGATATGCCGGACGTGATCGACGCGCGGCTCGCCGACAAGCCGCTGCGTGCGCGGTTCGTCGACGAACATGTAGTGCAGCACCCCGCTCCACCAAGCATGCAGCTTGCCGGCGCTCTGGAACCGCGAGTCGCCGATCAGCAGGTGCAGCCCGCGATCGTAGTCGTGTGCGTCGTAGAACGGCGCGAGGCGATCCTCCTTCGCCCAGTAGAACTCGAAATAGCCGAACGGCGTGTCGTCGAAATAGCCGATCATCGGGTGCATGTGCGGGTCGGCCAGCCGTTCGGCGAGATACGCCGCATGCTCGTCGCGCGTGCCGCGCTGGTCCCAGAAATGCGCGACGCGGTCGAGGTTCATCCAGCCGCTGAACAGGTCCGCGTGCGCGTCGATGTCGACGGTGCGCAGGCTGAACGTCATCCCGACCTGCGGCATCGCGCGCGCATAGATCTCGCCGGCCGGCGACGGCGGTCGCACCGGATGCCGATGGCCGTTCGTGATCGTGTAGCGCAGCGGCATCCCGCCCGATGCGGGCGCCTTCAGCCACGGCCGCGGGTTCTGCCAGAACGTCGTGCGCGACACGGTGAGCCGCAGCGTGTCGCCCGCGACCTGCGCGCCGTCGATCACGCCTTCGCGCACCGCCCGCGCGACGTACGATGCCACGGCCGTCGCATCGGCGCCGCCGAGCGGCACCGTGATCGTCGCCGCGTCGTATCGCGTGTCGGTGTTGAACAGCGCGACGAACGTCGCGAGCAGCGCGTCGGGCGCGTCGTCGGGCCGCCATGCGTCGAGCGCATGCTCGACGACGGCCGCCGCCTGCCCGTGCGCGGCGCCATCGAGCGCCACGGCCACTTCACCTTCGACGGCATCGGCGGCGCCGGCCGGTTTCGTCAGCGTGTCTTGCATCACCATGCTCCCGCGTCGTGGCGATCGGCGAGCACGTGCAGCCCGCGCTCGAGCGCCGGAAACAGGCTGCGCTGGAAATTGTTCCAGCGCAGTTCGAGAATCGTGTCGTCCGGCGCGATCGGCGTGTCGAGCACGTCGCAGATCACCTCGCCGGAATCGATACCGTTGTCGACGTAGTGGAACGACGCGCCCGTCATCGTCACGGGTTCGACGCGCGAGGTCGCGCCGGTCGCCCAGTCGACCCGTTCGCCGCGTGCGCCGTGCAGCGCGTCGAGCGTCGCCCACGCGCCGCGCCGCTGGTACGGCGAATCGTCGGCCGTGATGCCCGGGTGGATGTTCGCGATGCGCCGGTGAAAGCGCGCGCCCGGCCGCACGAGTTCGTCGAGGATCACGAGCAGCCCGTCGAGCACGACGACGTCGGCGTCGAGTTCGAGCAGGCGCTCGAGCACGCGGCGCTCGAACGCCTGTTTGGCCGCAGCGCGCTCACGCGCGTCGCGCGGCAGCCGCCGGTACGTCGACGGGATGGTGCAGAACAGCTCGTCGACGGGCCGGCCCTGCACCGTCAGGCCTTCCGGCAAAATCCACGGGCGGCCCGGCGTGCGCGCGAAGCCGTAATCGGCCACTTTCGCGCGGTCGGCCGGCGACCCGTCGTCGTCGTCGATGATCACGCCCCGCAGCGTGTAGCGTTCGCCGAGCGGCGAATCGTTCAGGCGCTCGACGAGGAATTCGAGCGGCGCCTTCATGTAGCGCGTGCCGCCGCGATAAGCGACCGGCTGGCCGGCACGATCGGCCGCGCCGTTGCGCAGCGACTGGATGTAGACGAGATTTTTCTTCGGCATGGATGCGTCGTGGAAAAGCGGACGAAGGCGCCGCGGCCGGCCCGCGCCGGCCACGAGGGCCGGCCGGCGAGCCGCGGCGCACGACGTCACCAGTTGTATTTCGCGGTGGCGATCACCGTCCGGTCGTTCCCGAAAATGCAGACGTTGTTCGACTGGCAACCGCTGATGTAATGGCGGTTGAACAGGTTCGTCCCGTTCACGGCGAAGCGCCAGTTACGCACGTCGTAATGCAGGCCCGCGTCGAACAGCGTGACGCTCGATACCGTCAGCGAGTTGTCGGCCGCACCGGCCGACGCGCTCTGGTAGCGAATGCCGCCGCCGAGGCCGAAGCCGGCGAGCGGCCCCGTGTACCACGTCCAGTCGGTCCACAGCGACGCCATCTGGCGCGGCCGCGGAATGTCGACCGGCCAGTTGTTCAGCGAGACGTCGTTGGCCTGCACGTTCTTCACGTCCTGATAGACGTACGACGCGATCACCGACAGGTTCCGCGTGACCTTGCCGGTCGCGCTCAGCTCGATCCCGCGCGAACGCACCTCGCCCGTCTGCACCGACTTCGTGCCGGTCGGGTCCTCGCTCGGCAGCGCCGACGTGAGCACGTTGGTCTGGTTGATCTGGTAGATCGCCGCGTTCAGCATCAGGTTCTTGCCGGGCGGCTGCCAGCGCAGGCCGGCTTCGATCTGCTTGCCGCGCGTCGGCTGCGGCAGCCCGCCGCCGACCAGGCTCACGCCGATCAGCGGGTTGAACGACGTCGCGTAGCTGACGTACGGCGACAGCCCGTAATCGCCCTGGTACGTGAGGCCGACGCGGCCGGTGAACGCCGTGACGTCCGCCTTCGTCGACGTGCCGCCCGCGCGATCGTCCATCCGCATGTTGACCCAGTCCTCGCGGCCGCCGAGCGTCAGCGTCCAGCGGTTCCACTTGACCTGGTCCTGCGCGTACAGGCCGAACGTGTTCATCGTCGTGTACGTGTTGGTGCGGAACGTCGCGTCCGGTGTGAACACCGCCGTCGTGACCGGCTGGTACACCGGGTTGTAGATATTCAGCGGCGGCGCGGCGGCGAGCCATTCGCTGTCGGTCGCGGTCTGCCGGTTGTACTGGAAGCCGAGCAGCAGCGTGTGCTGCAGCGGGCCGGTCGCGAAGCGGCCCTCGAGGTTGTTGTCGATGTCGAAGCGGCTGTAGTTCATCTGGAACACGCCGGCCCAGCGCGACACGTCGGTCGTGCTGCCGTCGACGAAGCCGTTGCCGAACACCGAGCCGTTGTCGAGCGACAGGTGCATCAGCCTCGTGTTCTGACGGAACGTCCAGGCCGGCGTCAGGTTGCGCTCGAACTGGTAACCGACCGACCACTGCTTCTTGCGGTAGTAGTTGAAGTTGCCGTCGCCTTCGTAGACGTCCTTGTTGATCTGGCCGTTCGGGTTCGGCAGCACCGTGCCCTGCGCGGGCAGGAAGTTCGACGAGATGTCGCCCCAGTCCTGCAGGTAGGTCGCGGACAGCGTCAGCGACGTATCCGCGTCCGGGCGCCAGCGGAACGACGGCGCGAGCGCGACGCGCTGGTCGTTGTTCGGGCCCGTCAGCGCGTTGCCGTCGCGCGCGACGCCGACAAACCGGTACGCATACTTGCCGTCCGGGTCGAGCTTGTCGCCGACGTCGATCATGAACTGCTTGCGCGCATAGTTGCCGATCTGCACGCCCGCTTCGCGCACGCGCTCGCCGTCGGCGAGCTTGGTGTGCACGTCGATGATCGCGCCCGGATCGCCCGCGCCGTACAGCACGGAGGTCGGCCCGCGCAGCACGCTGATGCTGTCGATCATGTACGGATCGACGCGCCAGCTCGCGAGGTTGAGCGTGTTCGGCACCTGCAGCCCGTTCACGTAGGCGGTCGGCGTGAAGCCGCGCAGCGCCGCGTACCAGTCGGAACGGTTGTCCGACCCGTACGACGAGAAGCCCGGCACGTAGCGCAGCGCCGCGTTCACGTCGGTGGCGCCGGTCATCTCGATCTGCTGCGCGGTGACGACGTTGATCGTCTGCGGGATCTCGTTGAGCGGCGTGTCGGTCTTGGTGCCCGTCGTGCTGCGCTTCGCGACGAGCCCGACCGTGCCGTCGCTTGCCGAGGCCGCGTTGACGGTGATCGCCGGCAGCGTGCCGTTTTGCGCGCCGTTCGACGTCGTCGCCGTCGCGCCGTTTTGTGCACTGCTGGCCGACGCCGCGGCGCCCGCGTTCACGGCCGGCGCCGTCTGGGCGTATGCGTGCCCTGCCGCTGCCGCACCGAACGCGACGCTTGCCGCGGCTGCGATCGCACGCAAACGCGTGCCTGTTGCCCACTCCATCTTCTTCTGCTCCACTTTTTTCATGCGGTCTCCGACCGCGCCTTTGTCAAAGAGCGAAAGCCATCCGGCTCGCGCTCACCCCGTTGTTCGGTCGTTTTTCATGCGTGGCCCGGGCCGCGCCTTCGTCATGCGCGGGCGCGATCCCGTCTTCGAGCGACGCGCAGATTTCGTCGGCGCGGCGCGCCAGGACCGACAGCAGCGTGTCGGACAGGCCGTGGCTGTCTTCGCAGCAGCCTTGCAGGTAGATGCGCGGCGCGAAGTGCTCGGGCGTCGCGAGCAGGTAGTCGCGCGTCACGTCGCCGCGCGTGAGCGCATCGCCCAGGTGCGGCGCGAGCCCTTCGAGCAGCGCCGAATGCGTGTCGCGGCGGTAGCCGGTCGCGAGCACGAGCGCGTCGAAACGCTCGACGCGCGTGGCGCCGTTCAGCCGGTCGCGCAGCGTCAGCTCGATGCGGCCGTCGGCGCCGCGCGTCGCGGCCTCGATCGCGCTGTTCGCGAGCAGCGCATGACGCGCCGTGCCGTCGACGCGCTGCAGATACAGCATTTCGTAGATCTGCTCGATCAGCGGCCGGTCGACCACCGCGTAGTTCGTGTCGCGATAGCGCTCGAGCAGCGCGCGGCGCGCGTCGTGCGGCTGCGCATAGACGACGTCGGTGAATTCCGGGCTGAAGATTTCGTTGACGAACGGGCTGTCGTCCGCCGGCTTCAGCGCGCCCGCGCGCATCACGAGGCTCGCGTCGACGTGCGGGAAGCGGCGCGCGAGGTCGATGAACACCTCGGCCGCGCTCTGCCCCGCGCCGATCACCGCGACGCGGCGGCGCTCGCCGTCGGGCGACGCGACGAGCCGGTCGATGTCGGTCAGGTACGTCGACGAGTGGATCACGCGGTCGCGGCCGAGCGCGGCAAACGCATCGGGAATCGCCGGCGTGCCGCCGACGCCCACCGACAGCGCGCGCGTGACGCGCTGGCGCTCGTGGCCGGCCGCGTCGCGCGACAGCACGCGCAGCGCGTCGATCTTCGCGCCGTCGCCGCGCACGGGTTCGATCCCCAGCACGGTCTCGCTGTAATGGACGCGATCGTCGAACGCGTCGGCCACCCAGCTCAGGTAGTCGTGGAATTCGACGCGGGTTGGATAGAAGTTCTTCAGGTTGATGAATTCGTTCAGCCGGCCGCGTTCGAACAGGTAGTTGATGAACGTGTAGCGGCTCTTCGGATCACGCATCGTGACAAGATCCTTCAGAAACGAGATCTGCATCCGGCAGTCGTCGAGCAGCATCCCGCGATGCCAGCCGAATTCCGGCTGGCGCTCGATGAAGCAATGGGCGAGCGTGTGCGCGCCGCTGCGCTCCGCGAGGCGCACGGCCAGCGCCAGATTCGACGGCCCGAAGCCGACGCCGATCAGGTCGAATACGGTTTCTCTCTGCATGTCTCTCAGCTCCCTTTATCGGTGAATCCGGCCCGTCAGACGTGACGGCCGGAGAAGAACGTCTCGCGCAGCGTGCGCATCCACAGCGGCTGCGCGTCGGCCAGCGCGAGGCGGCGCTGCCGCGCGAAGCCATGCCGCGCGAGATGGTCGGCAACCCGCGTGTGGCCGGCCGGAACGGCACAGCCGACCGCTTCGGTACGCAGGTCGTCGAGAAACAGGTAATGCACGACGGACGGCAGCCAGCCGGCCACGCGGTGCGCGCCGCGCCAGCGCGGCTCGCCGACCAGCATTCGCAGCCCGCGGTCGTAGTCGCGCGCCGCGACGTGCGGCGCGAGCGCGTCCTCCTTCAGCCAGAACGCTTCGAAATACGCGAACGGCTCGCCGTCGAAACAGCCGACGAGCGGCGTCACGTGCGGGTCGGCTTCCTGCGTGCCTTCCGCGCTGCGTTGCGCGGGCTGTGCACCTGGCCAGCCGTCGCGCACGCGCGGCTCGTCGAACCAGCGCGCGAGCCGCTCGGCGTCCTCGGCCGGCTGCCAGCCGCGCAGCGTGAAGCGCACGCCGAGCGCCGGCAGGTCGCGTGCATAGACGTCGCCGCGCGGTGCGGGCGGACGGCGCGGATGACGCCGGCCATCGGTGATCGTCGGCAGCGTCGCGCACGGCAGAGATGGGCCGACACGCCACAGGTCGGCCTGTTGCGCCCAGCCGTCGCGCATGCAGCGCCCGCCGTCGGCGAGGACGCCACTCGCGCGCAGCGCATCCAGCGCGACGGCCGGCCATGCGGCCGGGTCGAGCCGGATCGCCGCGTGGCGCGCGCTGTCCGAGAACGCCGCGGCCAGCGCGGCCAGCAGCGCGCGCCGCTGGTCGGCCGGCGCCGCACGATGGTTGTACGCGACGAGGCGCAGCGCGCCGTCGTCGCCGAGCTGCGCGCGCAGCAACTGCGCGCCGATGCCGTCGCCCTGCGCGACGCGGATCTCCGCGCCGTCGCGCGCGGCGAACAGGCCGTCCGCGAACGCGAGGCGATAGGTATCGAGCATCGTGAATCCGTCCGGGCGCACTTCAGCCAGCATGGCGCGCCTCCTGTCCCGTTTCCGCCTGTGCATCGAGCCGCGCACCGAGCGCCGCGAGCGTCGGCGCGGCGAATACGTCGGCGACCGTCAGCGCATGGCCGGCACGGCTTGCGGCATCGACGAAGCGCACGACGTCGAACGACGTCGCGCCGGCTTCGAACAGGTCCGCATCGGGCTCCGGGGCGGCCGTCGCGAACGTGTCCGACCACAGCGCGGCGAGCGTGGCGGCGGCCTGCGACGGCATCGCGTCGGGCCGTGTCGATCCTTTGGCGTGGGCGCTGAACGCAGGGTGCGTGGGCTTGGCTGCGCACGCATCGGGCGCGCCGAGCGCCGCCTCCGACGCGCCGGCGAAACGCGCGACTTCGTCGTGGTACAGATCGACGAGCGCGTCGACGAAATCGCGCGCGAGCAGTTCGTCCGCATACGAAAACGCGGCGCTCACGCGGCCGTCCGGATGCTCGACGACGTCCAGCTCCAGCGTGAACACGACGCGATGGCGCACGTCGTCGAATCCGGCCAGCGACAGGCCGGCCCAGTCGCGCGCGGCGGCGCCGGTCGGGCGCAGGTAGTTGAACATCACCTGGAACAGCGGATTGGCCTGCGCGGCGCGCGGCGCACGCAGCGCGGCCACGACGTCGGCGAACGGCACGTCGGCATGCGCATACGCGGCGAGCGCCGTGTCGCGCACTTGCGCGAGCACGTCCGCACGGCGCGCGGCCGGGTCGATCCGCGTGCGCACGACGACCGAGTTGATGAACAGGCCGAGCGCGGCGCGCGCCGCGTCGCCCGTCAGCTCGCGCGTCGACGCGAGCACGCCGACCGGCTGGTCGGCCGCGCCCGTCGCGCGGAACAGCGCGGTATTGAGCGCCGCGTGCAGCAGCATCGGCAGCGTCGCGTGCGAGGCCGACGCGGCGTCGCGCGCCGCGCGAATCAGCTGCGCATCGAACTCGAACGCGATGCGTGCCGCGCGCCATTGCGGCACGGCCGGCGCGTCGGCGCGCAGCGGCAATACGCGCGACGGCAGATCGGCGAGCGCATCGCGCCAGTACGCGACCCGCGCCGGATGGCACGGCGCGGGCAGCACGAGCGGTTGGGTGGCCGGTTGAATGGCTTGGGCGGCCGACGTGGCGTTGCGCTGCACGCGAGCGACATAGCGGGCGCGCACCGCGTCGAGCCACAGCTCGATCGATTCGCCATCCGACACGATGTGGTGGATCGTCACCGACAGCACGTGGTCGTCCGCCCCGAGCCGCAACACGCGGGCGCGCCACAGCGGCGCGTCGGTCGCGAGATCGAACGGCGCGAGCGCGTCCTCGTCGGTCAGCGCGGTGGCGCGGGCCAGTGCATCGGCTTGGGCCGACAGGTCGATCACCGGCAGGTCGACGGCAATGTCTTCCTCGATCCGCTGGCCCGGCAGCGCGCCGTCGCGGACGACGAGCCGCGCCCGCAACGCCGGATGCACGGCCGCCGCATCGGCGAACGCGGCGCGCAGCGCATCGACGTCGAGCGGGCCGCGCACGCGCAGCGCGACCGGAATGTTGTACGCGGCGCTGTCCGGCTGCGCGCGCCACAGGAACCACAGGCCGAGCTGCGCGGGCGACAACGGCCACACGCCGTGCGCGTCCGGTTTGGCCAGCGCGACGCCCGGCGCCGTGGCGCCGGTATGCGCGGCGCGCGGTGCGTCGGCCACCTGCAGCGCGTACTGCGCGAGCACGGGCGCCTCGAACAGCGCGCGCACCGGCACGTCGCGGCCGAGCCGCTCGGCCACGCGCGTCGCGACGCGCACGGCCGCGAGCGAATGGCCGCCGAGATCGAAGAAGTGATCGCCGCGGCCGACGCGTTCCAGGTTCAGCACGTCGCACCAGATCGCCGCGAGCGCGGCTTCGTCGCCGTCGTGCGGCGCCTCGTACACGCGTTCGACGCGCACCGGCGCCGGCAGCCGCGCACGGTCGACCTTGCTGTTCGCGTTGCGCGGCAGCGCGTCGAGCACGATCAGTTGCGCGGGCACCATGTAGTCGGGCAGCGTGCGGCGCAGATGCGCGTCGAGCGTCGCGGCTTCGACCGGCTGCGCGGCCGCCTGCGCTTCGGCGGTCAGCTCGACGTACGCGACGAGCTGCGCGAGCGCGCCCTGCCCGTGCACGACCGCGCAGGCTTCGCGCACCGCGTCGTGCGCGGCGAGCTGCGCTTCGATTTCGCCGAGTTCGATGCGCAGGCCGCGCAGCTTCACCTGGTGATCGACGCGGCCGATGAAATCGAACACGCCGTCCGCGCGGCGGCGCACGAGGTCGCCGGTGCGGTACAGTCGCGCGCCCGGCGCGCCATACGGATCGGGCACGAACCGCTCGGCCGTCAGCGCCGGACGGTCGAGGTAGCCGCGTGCGACGCCGATCCCCTCACCGCCCAGGTACAGTTCGCCGATCACGCCGACCGGCAGCGGATGCAGCCGCGCGTCGAGCACGTGCGCGGTGCGCGCGCCGACCAGCGTGCCGATCGGCAGATACGCGGCGTCGCCGAGCTTCGCGAGATCGTCGCCGGGCCGGAACATCCACAGCGTCGGCGTGATGACCGTCTCGGTCGGGCCGTAGCCGTTGACCACGCGCACGTTCGGCAGCGCGCGGCGCAGCATCGCGAACGCCTCGCGCGACGTCGCCTCGCCGCCGACGGTCAGCGAACGCAGCGTCGGCGGCGCGCCATGTGCGAGCGCCCATTCGGCGAGCTGGGCCGCGCAGCCGGGCGGCACGTAGGTCATCGTCACGCCGTCGCGGATCATCATCGCGCAGGTCTGCGCGGGCGGCCACAGCACGTCGGCCGTCACCGACACGGCGGCGCCCGACATGTATTGCGAGAACCAGCCTTCGTGCGCGCCGTCGAAATTGACCGACTGGAACAGCAGGAACACGTCGTTCTCGCCCGCGCCGTAGCGCTCGGCGATCGCCGCGCAATGCAGCGCGAACGACGCGTGGTCGACGATCACGCCCTTCGGCTTGCCGGTCGAGCCCGACGTGTAGATCGCATACGCCGCATGGCCGGGCAGCACGTCCGGCAGCGCGACGTGCGCGGCTTCGTCGAGCGCATCGATTTCGTCCGCACGCCAGATGCGCAGTTCAGGCAAGTCGGGCAGCGACGCGGCGCTCGCGGCGTCGGTCAGCACGTGCGCGATGTTCGCATCGCCGACGATCTGCGCGAGCCGCTCGCGCGGGTGAGCCGGATCGAGCGGCACGAACGCGGCGCCCGACTTCAGCACCGCGATCAGCGCGACGAGCAGGTCGACCGAGCGCTGCAGCGCGACGCCGACGCGCATCTCGGGGCGTACGCCGGCCGCCACCAGATGGCGCGCCAAACGTGCGGCACGCGCATCCACTTCGCCGCGCGTCAACGCGCGATCGATATCGGCGACGCCGCGTGCGTCGGGCCGCGCGTGCGCATGGGCGGCGATGCGTGCATGCACCGGTACGAACGGCTCGGCATCGGTCGCGCCGGCCGGCGCGTTCCATGCGAAAAGCTGTGCGCGTTCGTCGGCAGGCAGCCAGTCGAGATCGCCGATCGGCAGATCCGGGCGCGCGAGCGCATCGGTCAGCAGCGTGACGAAACGCGCGGCCAGCCGCGCGATCGCATCCGCGTCGAACAGGTCGAGCGCGTAGATGAAGGCTGCGTCGAACGTACCGTCCGATGTCGCTTCGATGGACAGTGTCAGGTCGAATTTCGCGGACGGCGTGCCGGACGGCAGCAACGCGGCCGACGCCGCGCCGAGCGCCGGCAGCGCGCGGCGTTCGCCGTACGCGGCCATCACCTGGAACAGCGGATGGTGGCTCGCGCTGCGCGGCACGCCGAGCGCATCGACCACCTGCTCGAACGGCACGTCCTGGTGCATCTGCGCGTCGACGAGCGCGCGCTGCGTACGCGCGACCAGCGACGAGAAATCGCCGTGCGCGGGCACGTCGACGTCGATCGCGAGCGTGTTGACGAAGAAGCCGATCAGGCCGGCGACTTCCGCGCGCTCGCGGTTCGCGGCCGGCACGCCGACGCAGATCCGTGCGTCGCCGGTCGCACGCGCCAGCAGCGCATCGAGCGCGGCGAGCAGCACCGCGAACGGCGTCGCGCCGGACGCGGCCGCGAACGCGCGCAACTGCGCACCGATACGCGCGTCGAGCGAAAACACATGGCGCGCGCCGCGCGCACTGCGACGGGCCGGCCGCGCGGTCGCGCCCGGCAGCGTCAGCACGCCGCGCTGCGGATCGAGCCGTTCGCGCCAGAACGCGAGCTGACGGTCGCGCTCGCCCGCATCGAGCCAGCGGCGCTGCCACAGCGCGTAGTCGGCGTACTGGATCGGCAGCGGCGCGAGCGGCACCGGCCGGTCGGACGCATACGCGCGATAGAACGCCGCGAGTTCTTCCAGCATCACGCCCGACGACCAGCCGTCCGACACGATGTGATGGACGGTCAGTGCGAGCCAGTGATGCGTCGCGTCGAAGCGCACCAGATGCGCGCGCACGAGCGGCGCCGTGCCGAGATCGAACGGCTCGGCTTCGTCGGCCGTCGCGACGGCTTCCGCGCGCGCTGCACGTTGCGCGTCCGGCAACGCTTCGAGATCGGTTTCGCGCCACGGGCAGCGCAGCGGCGCGTGGATCGTCTGCGCGACGCCGTCCTGCGCTTCGTCGAAGGTCGTGCGCAGCGCCTCATGGCGCGCGATCAACGCATCGCATGCAAGACGCAGCGCATGCACGTCGAGCGGGCCCATCAGCGCCAGGCGCTCGGTGATGTGATACGCGTCCGGCGCATCGATCAGCCGCGCGTGCAGCCACAGCCGTGTCTGCGCGAACGACGCCGGCACGCGGTCGCTGCGCGGCGTGCGCGGCGGGATCGGCAGCACGCGGAAGTCGATGCCGGCCGCGCCGAGCTTGTCGATGAAGACCGCGCGCTGCGCGTCGGGCAGTTGCGCGAAACGCGTCGCGAGCGCGAGCCAGTCGGGTTGAACCTTCGTCATCCGTCGTCCTTATTGGGTTTCCAGTTCGCCGAGCAGCGCGTCGATCGCGCTCGCCGCATCGGTCGCGCCGCGGGCCGCGCAGGCCGCGTCGATCGCTTCCGCGCAGCGCGCCAGCGTGCGCGTGTCGAACAGCGTGCGCAGCGGCAGCGCGAGTCCCCAGTGCAGGTTCGCCTGAGCATGGGCCTGCGTCGCGAGCAGCGAGTGGCCGCCGAGCAGGAAGAAATCGTCGTCGCGGCCGATCGCGTCCACGTGCAGCACGCGCTGCCAGATGTCGGCGAGCGCGCGCTCGGTGTCGGTCGCGAGTTCGACGGCTTCGGTTGCTTCACGCACCGGCGCGGGCAGCGCATGGCGGTCGCACTTGCCGTTCGGCGTAACGGGCAATGCATCGAGCTCGATCAACTGCGACGGCACCATGTACGCCGGCAGTTGCGCACGCAGTGCGTCGAGCAGCGCCGCACGGTCGAGCGGGCCGGCGTCGCCGCGCGCGACATAGCCGATCAGCTGTTCGTCGCGCACGATCACGACCGCATCGTTCACGCCCGGCGCCGCGCGCAGCAGCGCCTCGATCTCGCCCGGCTCGATCCGCTGGCCGCGCAGCTTCACCTGCGTGTCGACGCGGCCGAGATAGTCGAGCGCGCCGTCCGCGCGCCGGCGTGCGAGGTCGCCGGTGCGGTACATGCGGGCGCCCGGCACGAACGGATCGGGCACGAAACGCTCGGCGGTCAACGCGGGACGGCCGAGATAGCCGCGCGCGAGGCCCGCGCCCGCGAGATACAGTTCGCCGGTCGCGCCGGCCGGCACCGGCTGCCACGCGGCATCGAGCACGTGCAGTTGCAGGTTAGCGATCGGATGGCCGATCGGCACCGCTACCGCGTTCGCGTCGTCGGGGCCGCAGGTCCAGTGCGACACGTCGATCGCGGCCTCGGTCGGCCCGTACAGGTTCACGAGCGTCGCGTTCGGCAACAGGCGCGCCATCTTCGCGACGAGTTCGGGCGCCAGCGCCTCCCCGCTCGCGACGATCAGGCGCACACTGTCGCATTGCGCGGCCGCCGAGAAATCGTCGAGATGCGCGGCGAACGCGGCGAGCATCGACGGCACGAAATGCAGCACCGTCACGCCGTGCGCGTGGATCGCGGCGGCCAGACGGGCCGGATCGCGGTGGTCGCCCGGCGCGGCGATCGCGAGCTTCGCGCCGATCGCGAGCGGCCACACGAATTCCCACACCGACACGTCGAAGCCGAACGGCGTCTTGTGCAGCACGACGTCGTCGCGCGTCAGCCGGTACGCGTGCTGCATCCATGCAATCCGGTTCGCGAGCGCGCCGTGTGTGTTGCCGGCGCCCTTCGGCTTGCCGGTCGAGCCGGACGTGTAGATCAGGTACGCGAGCTGTGCGTCGTCGATCGCGACGGTGTTTTCGTCGATATCGCTCGCTTCGTCGGCCAGCAGGTCCGCGACCGTCAGCAATTGCGTATCGGCGCCGTCGCCCAGCGCGGCTTCGACCTGCTCGCGCAGATGCGCCTGCGTGATCGCGACGGCCGGCCGCGCTTCGCGCAGCAGATATGCAATGCGCTCGGCCGGATAGTCGGGATCGACCGGCAGGTAGGCTGCGCCGGCCTTCAGCACGCCGACGAGCGCCATCACCATGTCGAACGAGCGCTCGACGCACAGCGCGACCGGCGTGTCGGGCTGCACGCCGCGCCGGCGCAGCGCGGCCGCGATGCGCGACGTAGCGGCGTCGAGTTCGTGATAGGTCGCGCGCTGCACGCGGCCGTGAGCGTCCGCGTATTCGAGCGCGATCGCGTCGGGCGTCGCGCGCGCGGCGTCCATGAATTGCAGATGCAGCGGCTGGCGCTGCGCGTCCGGCCATGTTTGCGCGGTGTCCTGCGCGCGAGCCAGCGCGTCGCGGGTCGCGTCGTCGGCGATCGACAGCGTGCCGAGCAGCGCGTCCGGCGTACGGGCCAGCGCATCGAGTGCGCAAGCGAACGCGCGATGCCAGGTCTCGACCTGACGCGCATCGACGCGTGCGGTGTCGTAGCCGTAGTCGATCGTCAGTTTGGCGCCGCTTTCGATCACGAGCGTCAGCGCGAAATCGGTCGCTTCGATGCTGCGTACGCCGCTCAACGCCAGCGCGCGCGGATCGGCGTCGCGCACCGACTCGTCCACCGGATAGTTCTCGAACACGACCAGCGTGTCGAACAGTGCGCCGCCCGACCCGCGCGCCCAGCGCTGGATGTCGGCGAGCGGCGTGTGCGCGTGTTCGGCGGCCGCCGCGTTCTCGCGTTGCAGCGTTTGCAGCCAGTCGGCCGCACGTTGCTGCGGCGCCGGCGCGGTGATGACCGGCAGCGTGTTGATGAAAAGACCGAGCACCGAATCGACGTCCGCGAGCGCATCGGGGCGGCCGGCGACGGTCGCGCCGAACGCGACGGCCGGCTGATGCGTCATCCGCTGCAGCGCGAGCGCCCACGCGCCCTGCACCAGCGTGTTGACGGTCAGTTTCAGCGCGCGGGCGGTCTGCGCGACGCGCGCCGTCGTGTCGGCATCGAGCGTCGCGCGCCACGTGACCATCTCGGCATCCGCGCGGTCGGCCGTGCGTTCCGCGATCAGCGTCGGCGCGTCGAGCCGCGCCAGGCGTTCGGTCCAGAAGCGCTCGTCGGCGTCGCGGTCGCGCGTGCCGAGCCATGCGATGAAATCGCGATAACGCAGCGCCGGACGGCTCGCGAACGGCGACACGGCGTCCGGGTCGCGGTAGTCGCGCAGCACGTCGGCGAGCAGGCGCGCGGTGCTCCAGCCGTCGAGCAGCACGTGATGACGCGTCCAGACGACACGCCACGCGTCGTCCGTCACGCGGATCAGCGTGAGCCGCATCAGCGGCGGCTCGCGCCAGTCGAAGCCGCGCGTGCGGTCGGCCGCGAGCCACGCATCGAAATCGGCATCGAGCGTGTCGCCGCGCGTGCGCCAGTCGAGCTGCTCGACCGGCATGCGTGCGTGACGATGCACGCACTGCAGCGGCGCGGCCTCGTCCGGCATCACGCTCGTGCGCAGGATGTCGTGACGTGCGATGGACGCGTCGAACGCGGCCGCGAGCCGGTCGGCGTCCAGCGCGGTCGCGGTCGCGACGAGCTGGTTCACGTAGCTCGCGTGGCCGGGTGCGAACAGCGCATGGAACAGGATGCCCTGCTGCATCGGCGACAGCGGATACACGTCGTCGATCGTGCGCCAGTCGAGCGGCGCGCGCTCGATCGCAGCCTGCGTGAGGCCGGCGGCCTGCGCGAGCGGGAAATCGCCCGGTGTCGCGCCGGCGCCGCGATGCGCGACGCGTGACGCGCATGCATCGACGAGATCGCGCAGCGCTGCAGCGAAGCGTTCGGCGAACGCATCGATCGTCGCGCGTTCGAATTGCGGCGCACCGTAGACCCAATGCACTTTCAGCGTGCGCGCACCGTCGCTGTCCGTGTCGAGGTACGCATGGATCGCGAGCGTATTGCCGACCGGCCCCCGAGGATCGCGCTCGACACCGGTGCCGCCGAAACGCGGAACGAGCGTGGCATCGCGCGGCGCGTCGAACTGGCCCAGATAGTTGAACGTGACGCGCGGGCGCGGCACGGCGGCCAGCGCCGCACGCGTGGCCGCGTCGCCGTAGTGCGCGAGCACGCCGAAGCCGAGCCCCTTGTGCGGCACCGCGCGCAGCGTGTCCTTGACCGCGCCCAGCGTGTCGCGGGCCGTCGCTTCGACCGGCAGCGTCACCGGGTAATGGCTCGTCAGCCAGCCGATCGTGCGGCTGGCCTCCGCGTCGTCGAACAGCGCTTCGCGGCCATGGCCTTCCAGTTCGACCCGGCACGATGCGGCGCCGCGCGCGCCGGCCAGCGCCAGCGCGAGCGCCGCGCCGAGCAGCTCGATCGTCTGTGTGCGATAGGCCGCGTGCGCGTCGGTCAGTGCGGCGCGGGTCAATGCCGCGTCGATCGTCTGCACGACGACGGCTGCATCGGCGTTCGTCGCCGCTGCGTCGGGGTGATCGGCCACGATGTCGTCGCCGTGCGCCATGCCGGCCCAGTAGGCGGCTTCGCCCGCGAACGGCGACGCCGGTTCCGTTGCCGCGCGGGCGAGCCGTGCGGCCCAGGCGTCCGCGCGCAGGCCCGGCTGCGACAGGCGAACCGGCGTGCGTTCGCATGCGGCGCGGTAGGCGGTGTCCAGGTCGTCGAGCAGGATGCGCCACGACACGCCGTCGACGATCGCATGGTGAATCGCGAGATAGAGCCGCGTCGAACCGTCCGGCAGTCGTGCCGCGCATGCGCAGGCGAGCGGCCCGTTGCCGAGGTCGAGACGGCGTTGCAGCGCGTCGAAGCGTGCCAGCGCGTCGGCTTCGTCGCGTGCGGCGACTTCGACGAACGGCAGCGCGTCGTACGGCTTCGCCGCATCGCTCGCGTGCCACGTGCCGTCCGCGCCGCGCGCGAAGCGCTGGCGGAATGCATCGTGATGCGTGAGCAACGCGTCGAATGCGCGGGCGAATGCGTCCGCGTCGAACGCGCCGCGCACGTCGAACGATACCGACTGGTTCCAGTGGCCGCGGTTCGGGATATCGAGCGCGAAGAAGCGTTGCTGCGCGGGCGTCAGGATCGGCGCGGCGGCCGGCGTGACCGTTGCAGGCGCAACCGCCGGGTTCGAGGCAACAGCCGCGTCATCCGTTTTCGCGATGCGCGCGAGTTCGGCGACCGTCGGCCCGTCGAACAGTTGCTTCGGCGTGAAACGCACGCCGCGCTTGCGCGCACGGGCGATCACCTGCAGCACGAGGATCGAATCGCCGCCAAGTTCGAAGAAGTTGTCGTCGCGGCCGACCTTCGGCGCCTTCAGCACGGCCTGCCAGACGTCGGCGAGCACCGTTTCGACCGCGCCCTGCGGCGCATCGCTGGATGCGACCGCTACCGGCACGGCGGCCAGTTCGCGCAATGCCGCGCGATCGATCTTGCCGTTCGCCGTCACCGGCAGACGCGCGAGCGCGACGAATTGCGCAGGCACCATGTAGTCGGGCAACGTTGCGGCAAGCGCCGCGCGCACCGCGGCTTCGTCGAATGCCGCGCCGTCGCGCATCACGACGAACGTCGCGAGCCGCAGGCGGCCATCGTGCTCGATCGCGAGCGTCTCGGCCTGCGCGATCGGGCCGGCCGCGCGCACGGCCGCACTCACCTCGCCCGGCTCGACACGGTAGCCGCGAATCTTCACTTGATCGTCGATACGGCCGAGGAATGCGAGGCGGCCGTCCGTGCGCAACCGCACGCGGTCGCCCGTGCGATACAGCCGCGCGCCGGGCGTGAACGGATCGGGCACGAAGCGCTCCGCCGTTTGCGCGGGGCGGCCGAGGTAGCCGCGCGCGACGCCCGGCCCGCCCAGATACAGCTCGCCGGTCGCGCCGGCCGGCACGCATGCGCCGAACGCGTCGAGCACCAGCGCGCGCGCATTCGGCAGCGGCAGCCCGAGCGGCACGCCGCTCGCGGGATCGCGTGCATCGGCGGCAATCGACGCCGTGTCGCACGCGATCGCGCCAACCGTCGCTTCGGTCGGCCCGTAATGGTTGATCACGCGGCACGCCGGCGCGAGCGCGGCCAGCCGCGCGACGAGCGCCCACGTCAGCGTTTCGCCGCCCGTCACGAGCGCGTGGCGCGGCAGCACGTCGGCCGGCACGCGCGCGTCGAGCAGCGCCTGCAGGTGGCTCGGCACGATCTTCAGCACGCCGACGTCGCGACGGCGCATTTCGTCGGCGAACAGGTCCGGATCGAACGCGCACGCGGCCGGCAGCAGGTGCAGCGTGCGGCCCGCGCACAACGCGCCGAACAGCGTCGTGTGGCCGAGATCGGCGGCGACCGTCGAGACCATCGCGAACGATGCGTCGGGCGCGAACGCGAGTTCGTCGAGCATCCCCTGCACGTAGTCGGCCAGCGCGCCGTGCGACACGACGACGCCCTTCGGCGTGCCGGTCGAGCCCGACGTGTAGATCAGGTACGCGCCCTGTTCCGGGTGCGGTGCGACGCGCACGCCGGCCGCATGGGCGAGCGTCGCGTCCTGCGCGAGCGCGTCGACGTCGAGCGGCTGCGTGTCGATGCCGGCCGGCCATGCGGCCGGCTCCGCGACGAGCGCCCAGCTTGCGCCGCAGTCGGCCGCCGCCGCGGCGAGTCGCGCGGCCGGCTGCGCGGGGTCGAGCAGCACGGCCAGCGCGCCGGCCTTCAGCACGCCGAGCAGGCCGACGACGAAACGCGCCGAACGCTCGATGCAGACGACGACGGCCGTTTCGGCGGCCACGCCGCGTTGCGTCAGCGCCCGCGCGATGCGGTTCGATGCGTCGTCGAGTTCGGCGAACGTCAGCGATGCCGATGCGTCGGAAAGCGCGACGCGATGCGGATAGGCGGCCGCCTGCCGGGCGAATACGGCGACGATATCGGCATGTTCGATGCGCAGCGCACGGCCGTCGCGCGGCTGGCGCGACGCAGCCGAGGCATCGCACGGCAGCGCGGCCGTCGTGGCGTTCGGTTCATGGGCGGCGGACGCGACGAGCGCCGCATAGCTGTCGAGCCACGCACGCGCGGTATCGGCCTCGATGCAGTCGGTCGCATAGGCCGCGACCAGTTCGACGCCGTTCGCGTCGTCGGTGAAATCCAGCGCGAAATCGAAACGCGCGGCGAGATCGGGCCCCGGCGTCGCGACTGCGGTCGCGCCCGGCAGCACGCTGTCGTGCCGTGCGTCGAACTGCTGCGCGAACTTCACGCGCAGCCATTCGTCGCCGCGCTTGACGGGCGGCTTCACCGCGTCGACGACGCGCTCGAACGGCACGTCCTGGTGCGCGACCGCGTCGAGCGCCGCGGTACGCGCCGCGTCGACGAGCGCACGGAACGGCAGCGTCGGCGCCACGCGCACGCGCAGCGCGACCGTATTCAGGAACAGACCCAGCAACGCACGCGTTTCGGGGCGCTGACGATGCGCGACCGGCACCGCGACGACGACGTCCGTTTCGCCGGTCAGGCGCGACAGCCATGCGTCGAGCGCGGCCAGCAGCACCGTGAAGACCGTTGCCTGTGCGTCGCGGGCGAGTTGCCGCACGTCGGCCGCGACCGCATCGGGCAGGCGCACCGACACGCGCGCGCCGTGCAGCGTGCGCGTCGCGCCCGGTTGCCGGTCGGCCGGCAGCGCGAGCGGGCCCGGCACGTCGCGCAACGCGTCGCGCCAGTACGCGAGCTGACGCTCGCCCTCGCCGCCGGCGAGCATGTCGCGCTGCCAGTCCGCGTAGTCGGCGTACTGGATCGGCAATGCAGGCAGCGACGGCTCACGGCCTTCGGCATACGCGCAATACGCAGCCGACAGTTCGTCGAACGCGCAGCGCGAGCTCCAGCCGTCGGTGATCGCGTGATGCGCGGTCAGCAGCAGGCGGTGACGGTCATTGGCGAGCGCAACGAGTGTTGCGCGCAGCAGCGGGCCGTGTGCGAGGTCGAACGGCTCGGCCGCGTCGCGCTCGGCGAGACGCGCGGCTTGCGCGTCGCGGGCGGCCGGCGGCTGGTCGCGCAGGTCGACCGAGGCGATCGACACCGGCAGATGCGCATGAATCCGCTGCATCACGACGCCGTCGTCGTTGTCGACGAGCGTCGTGCGCCACGCTTCGTGCCGCCCGATCACGTGATCGAGCGCGCGCTGCAGCGCGTCGCGGTCGAGCACGCCGTCGATCGTCCAGTGTGCGGCGATGTGATATGCGGCGCTTGCGTCGCGCGTCTGCGCGAGCACCCAGAAGCGTTGCTGGGCGAGCGATGCCGCACGATCGACGTACGGCGCACCCGACACGGCCGCATCGGCCGGCGCGCGGCGCGCGGCAATCGTGGCCAGCGGTTCGCCGGTCTCGCGTTCCGCGCGATCGACGGCTTCGGCCAGCTCGGCGAGCGCCGGATCGGCGAACAGCGTGTCGAGCCGCAGGTTCACGCGCACGGCCGCACGGATCGCGGCCTGCAACTGCATCGCGGCGAGCGAATCGGCGCCCAGCGCGAAGAAACGATCGTCGCGCGACGGCGTGACGTCGAGGCCCAGCAGCGTCTGCCACAGCCCCGCGATCTGTTGTTCGGTCGGCGTGCGCGGCGCATCGCCGGCGGCTTGCGACGTGTCACGCGCGGCGGCAATCCGCTCGCGCAGCGCGGCACGGTCGAGCTTGCCGTTCAGCGTGTACGGCAGCACATCGCACCGCACGAACCGGTGCGGCT
Organism: Burkholderia sp. BCC0044; assembly: GCF_902832955.1. NCBI lineage: Bacteria > Pseudomonadati > Pseudomonadota > Betaproteobacteria > Burkholderiales > Burkholderiaceae > Burkholderia > Burkholderia sp. BCC0044. Next base: position 673,755 of record NZ_CADFDO010000001.1, read on the forward strand.
GCCACGCGGCCGGCAATTGCGCGGCCACGTGCGCCTTCAATGCGGCATCGTCGGCCGCCGCGCGCAGCGCGACGCACGCGATCAGCCGCGTCGTCCCGTTGGTGGTGTCGGCGATCACGGCCGCGTCGGCGACGGCCGGGTGCGAGCGCAGGCACGCGGCGATTTCCGCCGGCTCCACGCGCACGCCGCGCACCTGGACCTGATCGTCGAGGCGGCCCAGATAATCGTATGCGCCGTCGTCGCGCAGGCGTGCCAGGTCGCCGGTGCGATAAACGCGCGCGCCGGGTTCGCCGTCCACATCCGGAATGAAACGTTCGGCCGTGAGCGCCGCGCGACCGTGATAACCGCGTGCGACGCACACACCGCCGAGCAGCAGTTCGCCCACCCCGTCGGTGTCGGCGCCGTCGATGCGCGCGACGCGCGGGCCGATCACGCGGCCGATCGGCAGCGACGCATACGCGTCGTCCGCGGCCAGCACCGGCGTCTCGCCCGGCTCGACCGGCCACAGCATCGGCGAGATCACGGCCTCGGTCGGGCCGTAACCGTTGATCAGGCGGACTGCCGGGAAGGTGCGACGCACGAATTCGAATGCCTGCTGCGGCAGCGCTTCGCCGCCGAACGCGAGCACGCGCAACGCCGGCGGCACGCCGTCGCGCGCGGCGACGGCCGCGAATTCGCGCAGGTACGCCGGCGGAAACGCGGCGACGTTGACTGCTTCGCGCACCATCAGCGCATGCGCGTCGACCGGCGCGAACGGCTGCGGCGGCGCCACGACGATGCCGGCGCCGACCGCGAGCGGCGCGAGCCAGCATTCGTGCGCGGCGTCGAAATTGACCGACGCGAAATGCAGCAGACGGTCGCCGGCCTCGATCGGCAGCGCGGCCGCGAGCGCGTCGCAATGCGCGGCGAGCGGCCCGTGCTCGACGACCACCGCCTTCGGCGTGCCGGTCGAGCCCGACGTATAGATCATGTAGGCGGCCGACCGCGGATGCACGGTCACAGTGTCGTCATCGAACGCGTGATCGTGCGCGACGCCCGATGCTTCCACCGTCGCGTCGAACGCGTGTTCGAACGGCGTGCCGAGCGCCGCGCGGCCGGCGGCGTCGACGATGCCGTGCCGCAGGTGCGCGTCCTGCACGATCCAGTCGAGGCGCGCGGCCGGATGGCGCGGATCGAGCGGCACGAACACGCCGCCAGCCTTCAACACGGCCAGCAGCGCGACGAACAGTTCGACCGAACGTTCGACGCACACGCCGACCCGCACTTCGGCGCCGACGCCGGCCGCGCGCAGTTGCCGGGCGAGTTGCGATGCACGGGCATCGAGCGCACCGCGCGACAGGCGCAGGTCGTTCTGGAAAGGCACCGCGATGGCGGGCGCGTCGGGCGCGATGCGCGCCAGTTCGCGGATTCGGTGATGCAGCGCAGTCGGGAAACTCGTCATGTGCATGAAGTCCTTCGGTCCGGCCGCTTCGGCCAAGTCTCGGGGCCGCTTGGGGCGGCTTCACTGGTGTGACGAACGACGCGGCCGATTTTTTACCGTTTTGCACGCGAAGTGCGTAAGACGACTTTTTTTGACGATGTCGCTAAATATTTGTGCGGCCCGTTCGTCTATCAGGGAGGAAAGCCGGAACGGGCTCACCCGCCCGCCGCTTTCGCGTCAGATTTGCCGTTTCCGCGTTATTGCCTGCCTTCCCTTTACCGACGTTGCCGATGACAGCCGCCCACGAGCCTTCCTCCCCGCCGTCCCTCGACGCTTCCCCCGGCCGCCCCGCGGCGCGCCTGATCCTTGCACTGCTGCGCGAAAGCCGCGTGTCGCTCACGCTGGCGCTCACCGCGTGCGTGCTCAACGGCGTCGCGAGCGTGCTGCTCGTCGCGACGCTGAACCGCGCGCTGTCGCAACCGGGCGCCGCCGACGCGTCGCTCGCGTGGCGCTTCGCGCTGTGCGCGGTGATCGCGCTCGTCACGCGGATCGTGTCGGGCACGCTGTTCGCCCGCCTGTCGCAGGACACGATGGCGCGCTTGCGCGTGCATCTGGCGCGGCGCGTCGGCGCGGCCGAACTGCGCGACATCGAGCGGATCGGCGCGGCGCCCGTGCAGTCGGTGCTGACCGACGACGCGACCAACGTGTCGATGCTGTTCTTCGCGCTGCCGAACCTGGTCATGCACGGCTCGATCGTGTTCGGCTGCCTCGGCTATCTGGCGTGGCTGTCCTGGCCCGTGTGCGTGCTGGCGCTGGCCGCGATCGTCGCCGGCTCGCTCGGCTATCACACCGGCGACCGCCGCGCGATCGCCGCGCTCGAAGCCGCCGGCCAGGCGCAGGACCGCCTGTTCGGCTATCTCGGCTCGCTGTTCTCCGGCGCGAAGGAGCTGAAGCTGCACGATGCGCGCGCGCGCCAATTCGTCGACGGCCAGCTCGGCGCCGCGATCGGCGAGGTGCGCGACCACCGCCGCCGCGCGTTCAGCGCGTATGCGGTCGGGGTCGGCTGGATCATCTTCCTGTTCTACGTGTTCCTCGGCGTCGCGTCGTTCTGGCCGCAGCTCGGCGTGCATGCCGACCCGGCCGCGGCCGCCGGCTACGTCGTCGTGTTCCTGTTCATGCTCGTGCCGCTCGACGGCCTGCTGAACAACCTGCCGACCGTCAATGCGGCGCGCGTGTCGCTCGGGCGGATCGAAGGCGTGATGGCCGAGTTCGGCGCGCTGCGCACGGTGCCGCCCGCGGCCGATGCGCCCGACGTGCCGCCGGCCGGCGCGGTCACGCTGCGCGGCGTCACGCATGCGTATTTCCACGAACGCGACGAACGGATGTTCAGCATCGGGCCGATCGATTTGACGATCAAGCCGGGCGAACTCGTGTTCATCGTCGGCGGCAACGGCAGCGGCAAGACGACGCTCGCGAAGGTGCTGACGGGGCTGTACGAGCCCGAACAAGGCACGATCGAGGTCGACGGCCGCACGATCGGCTGGCGCGAGCGCGCGGCCTACCGACAGCGCTTCAGCGCGGTGTTCAACGATTTCCACCTGTTCGATGCGCTGCTCGGCATCGTCGACCCGGACGATCCGTCCCGTGCGCAGGCCGATGCGCGGGCGAACGCGCTCGTCGCGAAACTCGCGCTCGACCACAAGGTGAAAGTGGTCGACGGCGCGTTCTCGACCCGCGCGCTGTCGACCGGACAGCGCAAGCGGCTCGCGCTCGTCGTCGCGTATCTGGAAGATCGCCCGTTCTACCTGTTCGACGAATGGGCGGCTGATCAGGACCCATCGTTCAAGGCCGTGTTCTACGAGCAACTGCTGCCCGAGCTGCGCGCGCGCGGCAAGGCCGTGATCGTGATCACGCACGACGACCGCTACTTCGATCTCGCCGACCGTCTGCTGAAGCTCGACAACGGGCGCATCGTCAGCGACACGCAACCGGCGCGCCTGCGGGCGCAGGCTGGCGTCGATGCGCTGAGCGCGTAACAGGACAACGACAGTCGGATCGAAAAAATCGCCGACACGCTGCAATGGCAGTGTGTCGGCGATTGTCGTTTCAGCGGGGAATTCGGCTGACGTGTAGCGAAAAGGAAAGACGGAAGCCACTCGTCGTCAGACGGATCACAACGCCCTGCCCGTCAACGGCTGCATCGTTCGCCGCTCAACGCGCCATGCTCAACGCACGGCCGGCAGCTTCAACATCGTGTCGGTCATCACGTCGGCCAGCTTCAGCGCCGACATCGGGCCGCCGAACCCCCAGATGTTGCGCTCGATCAGCGCGATCCGATGCTCACGCAGCGCGGGCACGAAACGCCACACCGGCGAATCGAGTTTCGCCGACAGCGGCACGTCCATCCCCGACGCGGTCACGAACAGCACGGCCAGGTCGCGCTGCTTCAGCAGATCGGCCGACGTCACGTACAGCGTGCCTTCCCGCGTCGGCTTCTTCGGCCACGGGTCGAGCCCGAGCGCCCGCGCGAGGCCCGCCGACGTGCTGTTGCCCGTATAGGCCCAGTAACGATCGGGCAAGCCGAGATCCTGCAGCAGCGCGACGCGCTCGCCGTGGCGGCCCGCGGCCGCGAGCCGCGCCGCATTGCGCGCGATGCCGGCGTCGAGTTGCGCTTCGACCGCCTGCGCGCGCGCATCGCGCCCCATCACCGCGCCGATCGTCCGGAAGATCTGCCGCATCCAGTCGAGCTGCGTGACCGGCACGCCGTCTTCCGACACGTTCGGACTGAACTGGAACAGGATCGTCGGCGCGATCCGGTCGAGCGCGTCGAAGATCGGCGCGTGCCGGAAACCGACGCCGATGATCAGGTCCGGCTTGACCGCCGCGATCGCCTCGAGCCCCGGCTCCTGCCGCGAGCCGATGTCGGTCACGTGCGTGAGCTGCTCGCTCCGGTAGCCGAGCCAGCCGGGGTAGAACGCGGTATCGGCCATCCCGACCGGCACGAGGTCGAGCGCGATCACGCTTTCCGCGAACATGAAGTCGAGCGCGACCACGCGCAGCGGCCGCACGGGCATCTTCGCGCTGGCCTGCGACACCACCGGGTTGCCGGCCAGCGACACCGTGCCCTGCGTACCGCCGGCGCCCCCGGCCACGGAAACGGCCGCCGCCGACGCGGAAAACGCGCCGCAGCATGCGGCGCCGAACGCCGCGGCGAGCGTGCCAAGCGCGTGCCGGCGGCCGACGTGCGTCACCGGATCGCGTCCTGCTCGGCCAGCGCCGCATCGTCCATCGTCAGTAGCAGGGGGCAGCTTCCACACAGTTGCGTTTCTCCAGGAATTTCGTAGCGCAGGCAGCACACGCGGCGCGCGCGAAACGGCGTCGGCAGCAGCGGCGAGCGCGGCACGGCATCGCGCACGGGCACGCGCAGCGGATTCGGCTCGCCGCGCACGCAGGTCGAACCGAACAGCCAGTCCGCGTCGCGGACGGGATCGGCCGCGCACGGCAGCGAACGATACGTATCGAGCAGGTAGTCGAGCAGATTGCCGGCGTTGCTCCACAGCACGCGCGGCGTGACGCGGCCCATCGCCGCGAGCAGGTCGATCACCGCGCCGAGATGCGCGATGAGCCCCGCATAGCGCGGCGCCGGATCGTCGCACGGCGCGCCGAGCGCATCGCTCGCGAAATACAGCGCGGCCGGCATCCCGTCGTCGAGCGCGACGAACGTGCGCTCGGGCGTCATGTCGAGCGGCCGGCCGAGCGTCAGCGCGGCGACGACGCCGGCCGGCGCCGCGCGGCCAAAATAGTATTTGCTCCATTGCGACATCAGCGCGCGCGCATGCTGCGCGGGATCGCCGCCGTAATGGTCGACCATCGCGCCGAGCACGGCGTCGCGGTGTTCGGGCAACGCGCTGACGGGCACGACGATGCGGCCCGGCGCGCGCACATCGTCGGGCATGCCGAGCCAGACGACGTCGAGGTGTTCGGCGAACGGTTCCGGCGCGAACGCGGAAAAGCGCGTGGCGCGCGCGCCGTCGGGCGACGGCGTCATCGTCCCGCGCGCCGGGCGCGGCGCCCCTCGAGAATCAGCAGCCCGAGCAGGTACGGTGCGCCGATCAGCGCGGTCAGCACGCCGGCCGGCACTTCGCGCGGCGCGACGACGGTGCGCGCCGCGAGATCCGCGACGCCGAGGATCAGCGCGCCGCACGCCGCCGCGAGCCACAGCCGCGTGCGATGCCGGCGCGCGCCGAGCATCGTCGCGACGTGCGGCGCCATCAGCCCGATGAAGCCGACCGGCCCGACCGCCGCGACGGCCGCGCATGCGGCGAGCGTCGCGATCGTCAGCGCGAGCGGCCGCAGCGCGGCCACCGGCAGGCCGAGCGCGGCTGCCTGATCGTCGCCGAGCGCCAGCATGTCGAGCGGTTTCGCGAGCCACGCGAACACCGGCACCGCGAGCACGCACCACGGCAGCAGCATCGACACCTCGCCCCAGCTGCGGCCGTACGTGCCGCCGACGAGCCACACGACGAAGCGCGCGGGCTGCACGCTTTCCTGCGTGATCAGCCATTGCGCGAGCGTGGTCCACAGCGCGCCGATCACGATGCCGGTCAGCGCGACCGCGAGCGGCGCGTAGCGATGCCGGTGATTCAGCGCGAGCGTGATCGCGAGCGACAGCCCGCCGCCGATCAGCGCGGCGGCGGCAAGCGTCACGTGGCCCATCAGCGGCCACGTCGACAACGCGAACAGCGTGACGAGCCCCGCGCCCTGCGTGACGCCGAGCACTTCCGGGCCCGCGAGCGGATTGCGCACGACGCTCTGCATCGCGACGCCGCTGACCGCAAGCAACGCGCCGGCGAGCAGTGCGCACAGCAGACGCGGCATGCGCAGATCGATCAGCATCCGCGCGAGCGCATCTTGACCGGACAGCGCGGCCGACCAGCGTGCGGGCGACAGCCATTCGGGGCCGGCCGACACGCCGACGAACACAACCAGCACGCCCGCCACGACGAACAGCACGGTGCGCAGCGGCCAGACGAGCCGCGTCGAGCCGCCACCCGCCGCGCGTTCGGCATCCGCATGCAGCACGCCCGACCACGCGGCGCCGCGCCGGATCATCGCGAGCATCAGCGGCGTGCCGACCAGCGCGATCGCGACCCCGGTCGACAGCGTCGCGTCGAGGCCCGACGCGAGCACCGCGCTGTCGGTGACGAGCACGAGCGCGCCACCGGCGAGCGCCGACAGCGGCACCAGCACGCCGAGCCGCGCCGCGCGCGCGCCGCGCACCTGGCGCAGCAGGTTCGGCGCGACGAGCCCGACGTACGACAGCGGGCCCGCGATGCTGACGGCCACGCTCGTGAACGCGACCGCGACGATCGTCGCGGCGAGCCGCGTCGCATCGACGCGCACGCCGGCCGCGGCCGCCGCATCGTCGCCGAGCGTGAGCGGATTCAGCGGCCGGATCACGAACGGCAGCGCGACGAGCGGCACGACGAGCCAGCGCGCGGCGAGCGCGAGGCCCGTCGCGCCCGGTTGATAAAGGCTGCCGTTGGTCCATAGCGCGGCGCCCGCGATGTTCTGCTCGAAGAACGCGAGCACGAGCGTCGACAGCGCGGCGAACAGCAGCATGCACACGCTGCCCGCGAGCACGAGCCGCAACGGTGTCGCGCGCCAGCCGCCGGCCGCGACGATCGCGCACGCGGCGGCCGCGAGCCCGCAGACGAACAACAGCGGCACCGACGCGACGCCCGCCAGCGCCGGCACCAGCATCGCCGCGAGCAGCCCGAGCTGCGCGCCGCCCGTCACACCGAGCAGGTCGGGCGACGCGAGCGGATTACGCGTGAGCGACTGGAACAGTGCGCCGGCGATGCCGAGGCAGCCGCCCGCGACGAGCGCGGCCGCGACGCGCGGCAAATTGAGGTCGAACAGCAATACGTGCGCGAGCGACGCGGCATCGCTGCCGGGCGCCGCGTCCCACCACACGCGCAGATCGGGGGCGATCCGCAGCGCCGCGAGCAGCGCGATCAACGCGACGAGGCCGAACCCGATCGCGCCGGCTCGCCCGCGGGTCGCCCCCCTGCCCGTCGCCGCGAGGCGCTTGCGCATCGCGAACGTCGTCATACGGCGAGATCCCGGTCGAAGACGCCGGCTACCTGCGGCGCGCCGTCGGTCGACGGCCCGTAGGCCGGCACGCACATCGGCGCGCCCGTCTGCGGATGCGCGAGCTTCAGCATCTCGACGCCGAACGCCGCGCGCAGCCGCGCCGGCTCGAGCATCGCGTCGGGCGTGCCCTGCGCGACGAGGCGGCCCGCGCGCATCAGCACGATCTCGTCGCTGTACGCGGCCGCCTGGTTCAGGTCGTGCAGCACCCACACGATCGTGAGCCCGCGCGTGCGGTTCAGCGCACGCAGCGCATCGAGGATGTCGAGCTGGTGATGAATGTCGAGATAGGTCGTCGGTTCATCGAGCAGCACGATCGGCGCCTGCTGCGCGAGCGCCATCGCGATCCACGCGCGCTGGCGTTCGCCGCCCGATAGCGCGCCGACGTCGCGCTCCGCGTCGTCCGCAAGGCCGCTCGTGTCGAGCGCCTCGTCGATCGCCGCATGATCGGCGCGCGACAGGCCGCGCAGGAAGCCGCCGTACGCATAGCGCCCGTACGCGACGAGCTCGCGCACCGTGAGGCCCGACGGAATCTGGTTGAATTGCGCGAGCATCGTCAGCTCGCGCGCGAGCGCGCGACGGCGAAACGACGCGAGCGGCTTGCCGTTCACGTCGACATGGCCGGCACGCACGGGCTGCAGGCCCGCGAGCGTGCGCAGCAGCGTGCTCTTGCCGCAGCCGTTCGGTCCGCACAGCGCGGTCACGCGGCCGGCCGCGATCGACAGGTCCAGCCCGTCGATCACGACATGGTCGCGATATCCCACCGACAGCCCGCGCGCGGCAAGCGCGGCGGTACGACGCGTCATCAATCCTCCGTTCGGTCGCGCGGGACCGTGTAACTCTGCGCCATCGCGACGACGACCTTGCGCGGCCCCTCGAACGGGTCGCGCGCATGCGCGGTCAGCATGTTGTCGAGCATCAGCACGTCGCCGGTGCGCCACGGGAACACGATGCGCTGCTGGTCGAGCACGCCGCGGATCTGCGCGAGCGCGTCGGCCTCGAGCGGTTCGCCGTCGCCGTAATACACGTTGCGCGGCACGTTCTCGAGCCCGACCGCATCGACGAGCGCTTCCTGCATGTCGTCGTCGAGCGCCGACAGGTGAAACAGGTTCGCCTGGTTGAACCACACGCGGTCCCCCGTGCGCGGATGCCGCGCGACGGCCTGGCAGCGTTCGCGCGTGCGCAGCAGCAGCTCGCCGTCATCGTCGGTGCGCCACGTGCATTCGATGCCGCGCGCCGCGCACATCCGCTCGACCTCGGCCGGCTCGTCGGTGCCGAACGACTGCTGCCACGGCAGATCGAGCCCCTGCCCGAAATTGCGCACGTACAGCAGCTCGCGCTTCTCGAAGCGCGCGACGAGCGCCGGATCGAGCGCGCGGTACACGGCGCGGCTGTCCGCGATCGGCGTCGCGCCGCCCTTCGGCGCGGCGAGCGCGCAGTGGAACCAGATCCGCAGCGGCCATTCGCGCGTGTACGACTGCTCGTTGTGCAGCGGAATCGCGCGGTGCGGCGGATATTCGGTCGACGTGTAGACCGCGCCCTCGACCTGGCTGCGCGGCGTCGACGCGTATTCATAGCCGATCAGCGGATCGCCGAACGATGCCGCGAATTGCTGGAACGTGTCGATCGACGGCACGCGAAAGCCCGTGAACAGCACGCCGCCCGCCCGTTCGAGCGTGTCGGCCGCGATCTCGCGCGCGAGCGGCGCGACGTCGTCGATCGACATCCCGTCGTCGCCGCGCGGCGACACGACGGTGGGCAGCCCCGGCTCGATACGCAGATCGTCGAGCGTCGGCAACGAAAGCAGGGTCATGCAACGTCCTCTTCAGGTGGCGCGCCGCACCCGCGCGGCGCAGCAGGTCACGACGCGCGCGTCGCGCGCTCGCCGTCCATCGCGCGGCGCAGGCTCGCGGGGCGCATGTCGGTCCAGACGGTTTCGATGTGTGCGAGACAGTCGGCCTTCGGGCCGCTCACGCCGACCTCGCGCCAGCCGGCGGGCACGGGCCGGAACGTCGGCCAGATCGAATACTGTTCTTCGTCGTTGATGACGACCGTATAGACGAGATCGTCGGTGTCGGCGGAAGGCGTCGGGGCTTGCGTCATGATCGGAAATCGCTGGGCGGTTGAAGGAGGCGAAGCGGCGAATTCGGCCGCTCCTGTCTGATAGACGGTTGGCCGGCGCGTTTTTTTACCGTCGCCGTGCGCGGCCGCCCAGGAACACCGGGCAGGCGACGCCGCGATGGCACGCGTCGAGGCATTCCGCGCAGTGGCGCTCCGCGTCGCGCACCATGAAATGCACGAGCGTCTGCGACACGTTCAGCGCGCGCGCCGCGGTCTGCAGCGTCTCCTCGCGCAGCCGCACCATCTCGAATGCGGCACGGCTGCGCGCCGGCAGGTCGTCGAGCGCGGCCCACACGCGCCGCAGCGTATCGCGCGTCATCAGCGCGGCTTCCGGCGTCGGCTCGGGCGACGGCACGTCGTAGCCGTCGTCTTCTTCGGTGTGATAGACGTTTTCCAGGCTTTGCCGGCGGCACGCGTCGATCGACGCATTGCGCACCATCCGCGTCACGTACGCGACCGGCTGGCGCACCGCGTCCTGGTTCGGGAATTCGACGAGCTTCACGAACACGTCGTGCACGACGTCCTCCGCGCGGCTCGCGCAGCCGACGAAGCCGCGCGCGACGTTGACGAGCATCGCGCGATGCGAGATCAGCACGTCGAGCAGCGCGCCCTGCGCACGGGGCTCGGACGCCCGGCGCGCACGCGGCGCGGCGCGCGGCGGCAGGTCCGGATAACTGCCGAGGAACGGGTTTGCCGCTGCCGCCGCCGGTCGGTCGAGCACTTCCGCCATGGCCATCGATCTGCTCCGTCAAATTCCGAGATAAGGGAATTTAACGTAAACGCAAATCATTCTCAATCCGATTACAGGATGACCCCTCAGGTTGTCAGGATTTGTCTGAACAATTGCCGGAATCGCTGCCCGGGCGGACAGGTACGCGTCTGCGCGGCGCAGACGGCTTGCACTTCGCCGACGCATGCTTTCGCGATTCTGACGACGGGCTTGCACGTGTCATCGGCGGTAGCAACTTCTTACCACGTGAAATTTCGAGGGCTCGTACGATCGACTTGCCGTTTCCAAGGGAGAACAACATGAAATCCATCGTGTTATCCGCCGTCCTGGTGGGCGCGCTGTCGAGCGTGATGCTCACCGGCTGCGTCGCCTACCCCGGCCCTGCCGAAGTCACGATCGGCTGGCATGGCGATCGTTACTGGGACGGCAATCGCTACTGGGAGCGCCGCGACTGGGAAGCCCGGCATGCCGGCCCGCGTGACGATCGCCGCGATGATCGTCGGGACGACTACCGTGACGACCGCCGCGACGAACCACGGCCGCAGTGGTGATGCCGCTGCGCACCCTTGATCCATCATTGAACGACAGGACCTCGACATGAAGACGCTACTGAAAACCCTCGCCGCCGCCGCCGTGGCCGCTGCCGTGCTCGTGCCGGCCATCGCCGAAGCGCATCCGCACCGCGTGTGTCACTTCGAGCATCACCATCACCGGGTGTGCCACTGGGTGCGTTGAGCATCGCGCGGCAGACGCGGGAAAGCGCCGGCACGCCGGCGCTTTTTTCGTTTTGGCGGCTCGAATTGCGCGGGTGCCCGCCTCATCGGAATCCACGTGCGCTCTGCTCGCGCATCGCGGGCCGTGCGGAGGAATGTGGCCCCGGCGTCGCCGTCCCTATCAATAGATGAACAAGCGGATCGTCGCCGTCGCGTCGAACCGACCGATCTTCGGCGGCCCGAACGACTTCAGCACCGCGTCCATCAATACGCTCTGGTTCATCACGTTGGACGGGAATTGCGCGAGGGTGAACTGTTCGTTGAACGGAATCGCCTTGCCCTGGCTGTCCTCGATGCCGATACCGAAATTGCTGTCCTTCGCCGGCACCAGCAAACCGTTCTGAACCGGAAAGCTCGTTTCGAAATACCCGTCCACCCGCACCGCGACGTTGCACTTCTTGGTCAACGACAACGAGAACCGCTTGCGCGGCACCGCCGGCAGGAAGCCGTTGCCGACCGCCTGCACCTGCCCGAAATTGACGATGCCCGGTTCGGGCGTCACGAGCACGTCGACGAAGCACGGCGTCGGCTTGAGGTTGCGCAGGCCGCTCAGCCGGTACTGGAAGCTCGTGCCGAACGCATTCAGCCCGAACTCGCCGTCGAACTGGAACACCGTATAGATATCGCTCGGCGGCTGGACCCAGTTGCCCTTCTTGCGCACGACGACCTGGTAGTCGATGCTGATGCTGGTCCGCTGGCAACGCCCCCGGTCGAAGTCGTACCGGCTGCACGGCGGCACCGAATACCCGGTAAACACCCCGCCGCCGCGATTGCTGGTCTTGTCGAAATAATCGATGCCCTTGTAGCGGATGCCGATCTCGAGCCCCCACGCGGCAGGGTCCGTGCGATTCGGATTCGCGTAGAAGTAGATGTTGTCGACCACCTTCAGGCTGCCGGCGTCACCCAGATCCTTGTAGCAATACCCCGACGTGGTGCGCACCGGCGACACCCAGATCACGTAGCCGTCCGGCGCGTCGGTCGGATACGACGCCACGCCGCCGATCGGCTCGGTCAACGAAGTCGCGCCGCTGTTGGTCAGGCAGCGCAGCGCCCATGCTGGCTGCACCGCCGCGACCAGCAGCACGAGTACGACCCCGCGCAACCATGCGGCCGGCGACACCCGATCGCGTATTCCCCCGCTCATTTCTTCACGCTCTTGCACACACCGGCCTCGCACGCATACTCGACCGCCACCTGGCCGCCGTAATCGTCGATGTGCGTGACGAACAGCGTCGACGGCGTCGCGACCTTGAACGGCACGTCGGCCGTGCTCATCGGGCTCACCATCGTCGGCTCGATCGGCACCGGCGTCTTCTGCGCGCCCGCGCTCACGTCGACCACCGTCACGTGGTACGGCGTCGGGTTGTCGAACACCAGCTTGTGCGCGGCCGCATCGAAGCGCAACGTCATCGGCAGCGTCCAGTCCTCGTCGCGCGCAGGCTGCACGGCCTTCGGCCGGTAGAACAGTTTCATCTGCGTATGCAGCGCGATCTGCAGCGTGTTCGGCGTGTCGGTCTTCGGCGGCACTTCGCGGATGTTCAGGTAGAACACCGTTTCGCGATCGGCCGGCAGCTCGGTGCCCGGCAGCTTCGCGATCCGCAGCACGTTGCGCTCGTTCGCCTCGATGCGTTGCAGCGGCGGCACGACCATCAGCGGCGACGTGGTCTTGTTGCCCTTCGCGTCCTCGAGCCACGACTGCACGAGATACGGATACGTCGTGCTCTTGTTGGTGATCGTCACGATCGCGGCCTGCTCGCCTTCGTTGAAGATCACGCGCGTGCGGTCGGGCACGATCGCCGCATGCGCGGCGCCTGCCAGCACCGCGCCGACGGTCGCGAACACGCACAGCGCGCGCCGCGGGAAAGAAAGGGAGAAAAGGTTCTTCATCGCTGGATCCATGAAAATCATCGGTCGACCCGCGCGGCCGCCGCATGCGACTCGCCGGGTGTCCGGCACGTCACCGGAATCGGCGTGCCTTCGAGTTGGAGCTGGTTCGGCAGGGCGTCGATCGTGCACAGCGTGCGTTCGCCCGCCCGTACCGCCAGCACGGATTTCGGCTGAACCTGGGTCAGGAACGCCGCACCGCCCTCGCCGACGATGCCGAGCTCCTTGCCGTTCGCCGCGTCCTGCACCGACGCGCCGAACGGCAGCGCCTTGCCGGCCGCATCGGTCAGCGTCAGGTACAGGTTGCTGCCGCGCGCGGCGGAGAACTTCACGAAGCCGATCGCACCGTCGGTCAGCACCATGCGCTGGATCGGGTTCGTCACCTGCACTTCGAGCGGCAGCTTCTCGACGTTGACCGTCGCGTCGTACACGTTGTACGGCGAGATGCCGTCGAGCACCGCGTAGCCGCGCGAATCGGTGTGCGCGAGCGTGCCGGACAGCGGCACGTCGGGCACGCCGTCGGTCGATACCAGCAGCCGCGTATCGCCCGCATTGCCGTTCGCGTGCGCGGACACGCCGTACTGCGTCGCGACGAACGAGCCGTCGACTTCGAGCGACGCGGCCGCATACGCATTGGCGAGCGTCGAGGCCTGCGCGGTGAGCTGGTACGCCGACGTGCGCTGGCGGAAGCTCGCGTTCGCCGATGCGCGGCCGTCGGTCGCGCCCGCATTGACCTGGTAAGTGCGGCCGGCCGGATCGTCGTAGATGTAGCCGGCGTTCACGCTGGTGCTGCCGTTGCCCGTCGTCAGGTTCGACGTGACGGTGTGGCGGCCGCCGATCGGCAGCGTCGCGGTGACCGAGAACTCGTTGCCGCTCGTGCCCGCGCTCTGCGTGCGGAATGCCGACACGCTGACGTTCAGGTTGCGCAGCGTGCCGATCGAGAACGCACGCGTGAGCGTCAGGCCGACCCGCTGCTCGGACGCACGCGCCCAGTAGGTCGTCTGGTCGTACGAGAAATAGGTCGACGTGTCGCCGAAACGCTTCGACATCGTCGCCGAATAGCGCTGCTTGCTGTTGGCGAGGCCGTACGACGTCGGGTCGCCGGTGAACTGCGCGAAGTTCGTGTACTCGCGTTCCGAAAAACGGTAGCCGAAGAAGCGCACGTCGGCATCGAGCGAGTCGAAGTGCTTCGAATAGTTGACGCGGTACGAATTGCCGTTGCGCGTCGCGCCGTTCCACCACAGGCGCGCGCGGGCGCGGGTGACGTCGGCCGATACCGCGCCGAAGGCGCCGAAATCGTGGCCGATGCCGAGCGCGATCGACGTATAGCCGGACGCCGCGATGAAACCGCCGTACAGCGTGAAGTCGAGCGGCAGCCCGTATGCGGCCTCGCCGAAGCCGAAGAACGGCGTGATGCCGGCGCCGCCGAACAGCCGCGGCTTGCCGACCGCGGCCTTGTAGCGCAACTGGCCGGTGCGCGCGAGGAACGGCACGGCGGCCGTCGTCACCTGGAAACGCTGCACGCTGCCGTCCTCTTCCTCGACCGCGACGTCGAGCGTGCCCTGCACGCTCGTGTTGATGTTCTGCAGCGCGAACGCGCCCGGCGACACGCGCGTCACGTACAGCACGCGGCCGGCCTGCGACACGGTCACGGTCGCGTTGGTGCGCGCGACGCCCGAGATCAGCGGCGCATAGCCGCGCAGCGACGGCGGCAGCATGCGGTCGTCGCTGCGGATCGACGCGCCCGTCAGCGCGAACGTGTCGAAAATGTCCGAGCTCAGGTAGTCGTCGCCGAACGTCACCGTCGACTGGATCGACGGCAGCGCGCGAAACGCATAAAGCCGGCTGAAGCGGAACGTGCGGTCCGCGTACGCGGTATTGCCCACGTTCGATTGCGCCTGGTAGTCGCCGCGAAAGCGCCATGCATCCCAGTTCGCGCCCACCGTCCCGTACGCCTGGATCGCATTCGTCTGCCCGCCGCCCGCACCGAAGTTGCGGTTCGTGTTCGCGATCACGCGATAGTCGAGCATCGCGCCGGGAATTCCTTCGGACCAGTGGTCCGGCGGCAGGTAGGTCGAATCGGTGAATTCGAGCGCGGCTTGCGGAATCGTGATCTTGAGCCGCCCGTCGCTCTTCAGGTAACGCACGGTCGCCCCTTCGATCGCAGCCAGGTCGACGCAACTGCCGCCCCGGAAGCGCGGCAGGTCCTTGACCAGCGACGGCTTCAGGCCGAACCGCGCGACGAGCGCCGGTCGCAGGCACGGCTTGCCCGCGCCCGTCGCATCGACGGCCACGAATTCGATCGGCTGCAGCCCGAGATACAGGTCGTTGACCTGCACGTCGAGCATGTACTCGCCGGGCAGCGTGAAATCGGCTTGCGAGAACTGCGACAGGTCGACGTTGCTCGTTCCGTCGATGTCGAGGAACGACGAATTGAATTCCGTCGCATGGCTCTGGCTGCCGACCACCAGCACGGAGACGCAAAGGAAGGAATGTCTGATTCGCACGCGGTGCTACCGGAAGTCCGAGGGGAAGGAAAACAGGCGGAAAGAAGAAGGAGGAAGGGATGCACGCACCCCTCCTCCGGCACGGACGCTTATTCGTAGCGGACCGTGAAGTTGGCGACGGCGTCGGCCGTACCCGCCGTCACGCCGGCGGCCGTCGCTTCGTAGCGTGCCGCGAATTTCACGACGTTGTCGCCGTTCGACAGCATCGTCGGCGCAGCTTGCTCGACGCCGTTGTCGAGGTCTTCACCCGACGCGCTCTGCAGGCGGATACCGACGTTGGTCGCGGAGCCGATCGTCGCGAGCAGCTTCGGCTGCGTGGCGTTCGACGTGCCCGTGAACGTGAACTTCGCTTGCTTCGAGACGCTGGTGTCGCAATCCGTCAGCTTGATCTGGAAGGCAACCGGCGTGGACTTGTCACCCGCTTTCGTGAAGGTATGCGTCGGCACCTTGCCGAGTTGCACGGTCTGATTGACCGAACCCGCATCGATGCCGCATGCGCCCGCGACGATCTCGCCCGTGAAGTTGATCGTGCCGGTGCCCGCTGCGAAGGCCGAGGTGGACAGGGCCGCGAGTGCAACAGCGGACAGGATGGATTTTTTCATGACGTTTCCCGTAAGGACTGCAAATGGAATGGATGACGTGGCGGACACAAACGGCAGCGTGTGGTGGCTCCCGTCCGACACGAGGCGGCATTATCGAGATAACCGTGAAAGATTTCTGTAAATCATTGTCAAATGCTTCTGACAATGTTCGATTTATCGCTCTAAAACCCGATTCTTTCCTTTCGATCTTCAATCCCGGATTTTTTATCCGCAGTCCTTTTTTATTTTCCGGAACCGATTGAAGATCAAGGGAATTTCCTGCCCATAATCATCGCCGCCACGCCCGGCCTTGTCGGCGTCGGCTTGCGCGAGACGGCCACTCAAAGGACAAAACAATGTCCAGCGCCGCCATCGTTGCCCGATTACAACGCGAATATCGAATCATTTTCAACTGACAGGAAATTAACGATGGCATTTCATCAATACGGATTTATCGCGCAAACGATTGCGAAAAGCATACAAACGTTTTACCGCGGCACTTTGTCGCCGCCATTAATTCCAATACATTGATTAATTGGATCGTCAATTACAGATCTTGAATCGTGCGGATGTGCGGCCGCCGGAACATGACTGGCATGCCGGATTGGACGAGATGAAAAAGGAAGAGGCGCGGCACACGTTTGCGCCGGCGGGCGACACGATCGATCGCCGGATGCGGGTGGTGGCGGAAGCCGCGCTTCCGCCCTGTCGAGAGAGGAAAAGGGCGCGCTGAACAGCGAGAGAAAGCGCCGATGACGATCGGCGATACGGCGGGCGGCATGCCCCGTCGAAACGGCGGCCGCACGTCGAATCGTACGGCCGCCGTCATGTCGCCCGACACGCCGCGGCGGCGGGCAACGAATCGCACGTCACGCGGACGCCGCGACCTCCGCCGATGCCGTGGCCGGCGCCCAGCCGCCGCCGAGCGCGCGATACAGCGCGATCGCGTTCGCGAGCCTGAGCTGTCTGAGCCGGATCAGCTCCTGCCCCGACTCGTACGTGCTGCGCTGCGCATCGAGCAGTTCGAGATAGGTCGCGACGCCGCCCGCATAGCGGCGCTCCGCGAGCTTCAGCCGCGCGCCGTCCGCCGCATACACGTCCTGCTGCGCGGCAAGCTGCCGGTCGATCCAGTCGCGCGCGGCGAACGCATCGGCCACTTCGCGAAACGCGGTCTGCACCGCCTTCTCGTATTCTGCGACCGCGATGTCCTTGCGCGCGTGCGCGACGTCGAGGTTCGCGTGATTGCGGCCGCCCGCGAAGATCGGCAGCGTGATGCGCGGCGCGAACGTCCACACGCTCGTGCCGGCCGCGAACAGGCTCGAGAACGCGTCGCTCACCGAGCCGTAGTCGGTCGTCAGCGCGATGCGCGGGAAGAACGCCGCGCGCGCCGCGCCAATGTTCGCGTTCGCGGCCTTCAGCCGTGCCTCGGCCTGCCGGACGTCCGGCCGCCGTTCGAGCAGTGCGCTCGGCGCGCCCGGCGCCACCGGCGCGATCGTGAGCGTGTCGAGCGCGGTCGCGTCGTCGGGCACGTTGCGCGCGAAATCGCCCGCCAGCAGTTGCAGCGCCCGTACGGCCTGCGCATGCTCGCGCTGCAGCGCGGCCTGCGACGCGCGCGCGGACGCGACCAGCATCTCGGCCGAGCGCAGCTCGATCGCGTCGCTCGTGCCGGCCGCATAGCGGCGTTGCGTGAGCGCGGCCATCCGCTCGCGGGCTTCGAGCGTGCGCTGAGCGAGCGCCAGTTGCTCGTGCAACGATCGTTCGGAAACGTACGCGCCCGCCACTTCGGCGATCACGCCGATGCGGACCGTGCGCTGCGCATCGGCCGTCGCGAAGTATTCGGCGAGCGCCGCGTCGGACAGGTTGCGCACGCGGCCGAACAGGTCGAGCTCGTACGCGCTGACACCGACGCCCGCGCGATACAGCCCGCTGATCGCGCTTTCGCGCACGACCGGGTCGTACTGGCGCGCGCGTTCATAGCCGAGAGTCGCATCGACCGACGGCATCCGATCCGCGCGCTGCACGCCGTACAGCGCGCGCGCTTCCTCGAGCCGGCCGGCCGCGATCCGCAGGTCGCGGTTGTTCGCGAGCGCCGCGTCGATCCATGCCTGCAGCGCCGGATCGGTGAAATACGCATGCCAGTCGTCGAGCATCGCGGCATCCTGCGCGGCGGCCGGTTCGGCCGCCGGCGTCGTGCTGCCGTCGACCGGCGCATAGCTCGCCGGCACCGGCGCCACCGGGCGCTCGTAACGCGGCGCGAGCGAGCAGCCGGCGAGCGCGAGCGCGGCGGCCAATGCGACCGGCACCCGCCGCGCGGCGCGTGCATTCAGCGCGAACATCATGGTTGAGAACCCTCCATCGTCGTCGGCTGCGCGCCGCCGCGCCGCCGCGGGCCGACGTCGAACAGGCGGCCGACGATCACGAAAAACAGCGGGACGAGGAACACCGCGAGCACGGTCGCCGTGATCACGCCGCCGAGCACGCCGGTGCCGATCGCCATCTGCGCGCCGGACGCGGCGCCGGACGCGAACGCGAGCGGCAGCACGCCGACGCCGAACGCGAGCGACGTCATCACGATCGGCCGCAGCCGCAGGCGCGCGGCCTCGAGCGCCGCGTCGACGAGCGACATGCGCTGCGCGACGAGATCCTTCGCGACCTCGACGATCAGGATCGCGTTCTTCGCGGACAGCCCGATCGTCGCGATCAGCCCCACCTTGAAATAGATGTCGTTCGGCATCGCGCGCAACGTCACGCCGAGCACCGCGCCGATCACGCCGAGCGGGACCACCAGCATCACCGCGAACGGAATCGACCAGCTCTCGTAGAGCGCCGCGAGCGCGAGGAACACGACGAGCACCGACAGCGCGAACAGCATCGGCGCCTGCGCGCCCGACAGCCGCTCCTCGAACGACTGCCCCGACCACGCGTAGCCGATGCCGGCCGGCAGCGTCGCGGCGATCCGCTCGATCGCGCTCATCGCGTCGCCGCTGCTGTGGCCGGCCGCGGCCGAGCCGTTGATCGTGAACGACGGATAGCCGTTGTAGCGCGTGAGCTGCGGCGGCCCGAGCGTCCAGTGCAGCGTCGTGAACGCCGCGAGCGGCACCATCTCGCCGCGCGCGTTGCGCACGCGCAGCTTCTTCACGTCGTCCGGATCGAGCCGGTGCCGCCCGTCGGCCTGCACCATCACGCGCCGCACCTGCGTGCCGTGCATGAAGTCGCCGATATAGTCCGAGCCGAACATCACCGCGAGCGTCGTGTTGATCTCGTCCATCGACACGCCGAGCGCGGACGCCTTCGCGCGATCGATGTCGAGCTTCAGTTGCGGCGCGTCCTGCGTGCCCGCGAACATCAGGTCGGTGAGCGCGCGATCCTTGCCGCCCGCCGCGAGCAGTTGCTCGCGCGCGGCGCTGAACGTCGCGTAGTCGAGCCCGCCGCGGTTCTGCAGCCGGAAGTCGAAGCCGCTCGACGAACCGAGATCGGGCAGCGCCGGCGAGTTCATCGCGAACACTGTCGTGTTCGGCGTGCCCGCGAAGCGCTCGTTGATGCGCGCGACGATCGACTGCACGTGATCGTGCACGGCCTTGCGTTCCTTCCAGTTCTTCAGCGTGACGAAGATCATCCCGCCGTTCGGCCCTTCGCCGTACAGGTTGAAGCCGCCGAGCGCATACGTATAGGCGGTCGGCTCGTCGCGGCGGATCGCCGACTCGACCGCGCGCACGCTCTGCATCGTTTCCGCGAGCGGCGTGCCTTGCGGGCGGATCACCATCACCATGAAGTTGCCCTGGTCCTCGTCCGGCAGGAACGCGGTCGGCAGTTGCGTGAGCATCAGCGCGGCCGCCGCGGTCAGCGCGCCGTACACGACGAGCCAGCGCAGCGGCTTCTTCAGCATCGCGCCGACGCGTGTCGCGTAGCGCTGCGTCGAACGCGCGACCAGGCGGTTGAACCAGCCGAAGAAGCCGCGCTTCTCGTGATGGTCGCCGGCCACCGGCTTGAGCAGCGTCGCGCACAGCGCGGGCGTCAGCGACAGCGCGAGGAACGCCGAGAAGCCGATCGACACCGCGAGCGACAGCGCGAACTGCCGGTAGATGTTGCCCACCGCGCCGCCGAAGAACGCCATCGGCACGAACACCGACGTCAGCACCACGGTGATCCCGACGATCGCGCCGCTGATCTGCTGCATCGCCTTGACGGTCGCGTCGTACGGCGCGAGCCCCTCCTCGACCATCAGCCGCTCGACGTTCTCGACGACGACGATCGCGTCGTCGACGAGGATGCCGATCGCGAGCACCATCCCGAACATCGTCAGCACGTTGATCGAGAAGCCGGCCGCATACATCACGCCGAACGTGCCCGCGAGCGCGACCGGCACGACGAGCGTCGGAATCAGCGTCGCGCGCAGGTTCTGCATGAACAGGAACATCACGAGGAACACCAGCACGCCGGCCTCGATCAGCGTCGTGACGACCTTGTTCATCGACACGCGCACGAACGACGACGTCTCGTACGGAATCTGGTATTTCACGCCCGGCGGGAAGTACCTGGACAGCTCGTCCATCGTCGCGCGCACGCGCTTCTCGGTGGACACCGCGTTCGAGCCCGGCGCGAGCTTGATGCCCATCCCGGTCGCGACCTTGCCGTTCACGTACGACGGATAGTTGTAGTCGTTGCCGCCGAACTCGACGCGCGCGACGTCACGTAGGAACAGCGCGGCGCCGTCGGCCCGCGCGCGCAGCGCGATCGCGCCGAAATCGGCCGGCGTCTTCAGCGGCGCGTCCGCGAACACGGTCGCCGCGATCGGCGCGCTGTCCGGCACCGCGCTGCGGCCGATGTCGCCGATCGTCACGCGCGCGTTGTGCGCACGCACGGCCGACGCGATGTCCGACGCGGTGAGGCCGTGCCCGGCCAGCTTCACCGGGTCGGGCCAGATCCGCATCGCATATTCGGCGCCCCAGAACTGCACCTTGCCGACACCCTCGACGCGGCGCAGCGCCTGCACGACGTTCGCCGACGCATATTCGCCGAGCTGCACGTCGGTCATCCGGCCGTCGTCGGACGTCAGCGACACGACGAGCTGGATGTTGTCGGCGGCCTTCTCGACCTGGATGCCGTCGCGGCGCACCGGCTCGGGCAGGCGCGCATCGACCGTCTTCAGCCGGTTCTGCACTTCGACGGCCGCGAGATCGGCGTTCACGCCCTGCTTGAACGTCAGGTACAGCGACGCGGCCCCCGCGCTGCTCGTCGCGGACGTATACAGCAGCCCCGGCGCGCCGTTCATCTCGCGCTCGATCAGCGCGGTCACCGATTCCTCGACGACCTGCGCGGACGCGCCCGGGTACGTCGCATAGATGCTGACGACGGGCGGTGCGATGTCCGGGTACTGCGCGACGGGCAGCGCGCGGATCGCGAACAGGCCGCCCAGCATGATGAAAATGGCGATCACCCACGCGAAGACGGGGCGATCGATGAAGAAACGTGCCATGTTGGTTTGAACCGGTCAGGTTTGACGGGGGGCCGCCTGCGACGCGGCCACTGCCGGCGGCGCCTTCGACGGCGGCGCCTTCTCGACGGGCTTGACGGCCGTATCGGGCGCGAACTGCGCGGCGTCGTCGACGATCACGCGCTCGCCGCCCGCGAGGCCGCGCGTGATGCGCCAGTCATGGCCGCTCATCTGGTCGGCCGTGACCTCGACGTCCTTGACCTTGCCGTTCGCGCCGACGACACGCACCGACGTACGGTCGGCGGTACGCAGCAGCGCGTCGCGCGGCACGAGGATCGCGCGCTGGTCGACCGCCGTGTCGAGCGCGATCCGCACATACGCGCCCGGCAGCAGTTCGCGCTCCGGATTCGGGAACAGCGCGCGCATCGCGACGGTGTCGGTGGTCGGATCGACCGCGAGATCGCTGAACAGCAGCTTGCCCTTCAGCGGATACGCGGTGCCGTCGGCGCGCAGCAGCGTCACCGCGATGTCGTGCTGCGCGATGCCCGTCGCGCGCCCGCTCTTCACCGCGCGACGCAGTGCATCGACGTCGGCGGCCGGCTGCGAGAAGTTCACGTAGATCGGATCGAGCTGCTCGACGGTCGTGAGCGGCGTCGCCTGGTCCTGGCCGACCAGCGCGCCCTCGGTCACGAGCGCACGCCGTGCGCGGCCCGCGATCGGCGCGGTGACGGTCGCATAGTCGAGCTGCAGTTGCGCGCGCGCGAGTTCGGCCTTCGCGGATGCGACCTCGGCCTTCGCCTGCGTATCGGCCGCGACGGCTTCGGTATGGTCGCGCTCGCTCACCGCGCGGTCGCGCACGAGATCGTCGTAACGGCGGCGCTTGTCGGTCGCCGCGAGCGCGGCGGCCTGCGCTTTCGCGAGCGCGCCCTGCGCGGCGTCGCGTGCGGCCTTCAGCGGCGCGGGATCGATGCGGAACAGCACCGCGCCCTGCTTCACTTCCTGGCCTTCCTCGTAGGTGCGCGCGGTGACGATGCCCGCGACCCGCGCGCGGACTTCCGCCTGCCGGTAGGCGTCGAGCCGGCCCGGCAGTTCGACGGTCATCGGCACGGCCGTCGGGCGCACCGTCACGACGGTGGCCTGCTTCGCGGTCTCCGGCGCGGCATCCTTGTCGCCCTTTCCGCATCCGGCCACGGCGAGCACGGCCGCGAGCGCGAACGGCGCCAGCCGCATGCGGCGCCACAGGGTGCGTTTGTTATTCATGTTCTGACCTCGGATCATTCGCCGCCGATACAATGCGGCGGCTCAGGGTGGCCGATTATAATCAGTCACGACTGATTAAATACATGCGGTTTCAATCCCGCTGGCACACTGTCTCAATAAAACGACAGCGAACTGTAAGGAATTTCACGACATGGCCCGCAAGACCCGGGAAGAATCGCTCGCCATCAAGCACCGGATCCTCGACGCCGCCGAGCTCGTGCTGCTCGAGCGAGGCGTCGCGCAAACCGCGATGGCGGACCTCGCCGAGGCCGCCGGGATGTCGCGCGGCGCCGTCTACGGCCACTACCGCAACAAGATGGAAGTGTGTCTGGCGATGTGCGACCGCGCGTTCGCGCGCACGTCGGAAGGGTTCGACGCGGGCGACGGCCTGCCGCCGTTCGCGACGCTGCGGCGCGCCGCGTCGCACTATCTGCAGGAATGCGGCGAGCCGGGCCCGATGCAGCGCGTGCTCGTGATCCTCTATACGAAGTGCGAGCAGAGCGAGGAAAACGGCGCGCTGCAGCGGCGCCGCATGCTGCTCGAGCTGCAGATGCTGCGGATCACGAAGGCGCTGCTGCGCCGCGCGATCGCGGCCGGCGAAGTCGCCGCCGATCTCGACGTACATCTGGCCGCCGTCTATCTCGTGTCGCTGCTCGAAGGCGTGTTCGCGTCGATGATCTGGACCAACCGGCTGCGCGGCAATCTGTGGAACGACGCCGAGGCGATGCTCGATGCCGGCTTCGACGCCGTCCGCACATCCGCCGCGCTGCGCCGACGCGCGCAGAAATTGCCGGACTGACGAGAATCATCGTAACAAATGCTGATTTAACCCGATTTACCGCACTGCGAAACGAACGAGCTGACCCTCTTTAAAATTTTTAACGTTCCGCGGAACATCGGTAGACTGACGCTGTCATCCTTCTTTAGCGTCTTCGTGATAACCGGGTTCGACCCGCTATGCACGCCGCCGTTCGAAGCGGGCCCGCCCCGCGCGTTGGGTCGAACGGGAAACGACACAGGCCCCTGGCGGGGCCTGTTTTGTTGCACGCACGCCGCCCGCCCCGTCGCCGTTCGACGGATGTGCCGCCGGCGGCCCCCGCCCACACCCCTTTGAACCGCTTTCCTGGATGTGGACACCTTGGTGAAGTCTGTCGCAACCCCTGATGCCGTCGCGCCCGGTCGCGCGCAGCGCGCCGTGCGCGCGCTCGTGCCGGCCGCCGTGCTCGGCGCCCTCGCCGCATTCGGCCTCGCCGCCGCGCTGCCGGCCGTGTCGCAACTGCCGGGCGCCGTCGATTCGGGCACGGCCGCGCTGCCGCAGCGCGTGCTGTCCGATACGCCGTTTCCCACCGCGCAGCATTTCGTGACGAGCGAGCTCGCGCGCACGATCGGCGAGCGCAACGAACACGTCGATCGCAGCTTGCAGCCGGGATTGTTCGCGCCGCTCAGCGCGCATCGCAACGACATGCTCGGCTACGCGAGCCTGTTCCAGTTCGCGTCGCCCGAACGCCAGCAAGGGATGCGCGCGGGCGACATCGAGCTCACGCTGTCCGATACGCTGAACCGTCTCGACGTGCCGCCCGAAGTGCGCATCCAGCTCGGCGATCTCGTGACCGGCAAGGTCGCGATGCGCGCGAGTGCGCAGCGCGGCGACTATTACCGCGTCGCGTTCGACACGAACGACGGCTCGCCGCGCCTCACGGCGCTCGAGCTGCGCGTCGCCGGCCGCACATTCGGCGCAATCTGGTTCCGCGCGCCGGGCGCCGCGCACGGTGCGTACTACGCGCTCGACGGCTCGCCGCTCGAAGCCGCCGCGTTCACGATGCCGGTCAAGTGGACGCGCATCAGCTCGTTCTTCGGCGAGCGCATCCATCCGCTGTCGCAGGCGATGGCGTTCCATACGGGCGTCGATCTCGCCGCGCCCAGCGGCACGCCGGTCGATGCGGCGGCCGACGGCGTCGTGTCGTTCGTCGGCACCGATCCGGGCGGCTATGGCCGCTATGTGATCGTCGATCATGCGGATGGCTATTCGACGTACTACGCGCACCTGTCCGCGTTCGCTCGCGGGCTGAAGACCGGCGAAACGGTGAAGCAGGGGCAACGTATCGGCTCGGTCGGGATGACGGGCGCGGCGACGGGCCCGCACCTGCATTTCGAGGTACGTGTCGCGAACGATCCGGTCGATCCGCTCGTCACGCTGGCCAGCGCGCAGACGGCGCTGTCCGACATGCAGCTCACCGCGTTCCGCCAGGAAGCCGCGCAATGGCGCTTGCGCCTCGCGTCGATCAGCACCACGCCGTTCGCGTTCGCGCAGAACGACGGGCCGCTGTGGGGCGATTTCGCGACCGGTCCGTCGACGCTGCGTGCGGTGTTCGATACGCACTACTCGGCGGAACGAAGCTGACTCCGAGGCACACAATCCTGGTTGCAGAAGAGCGTGCGGTCAAAATGCTCCGCCGCTGTTCTCTGCACCGTCAGTTGATCACGGGCTTGAGCCAATGTTTTGTTTTGGCGCAAGCCGAATGTAGACTGCGCCCGAGACCGCCGGTGGTTCGCGCTACCCCTCAAGGTCATAGCGCCGGCGCAATGCCGGATCCCGTGTGATTCGCAACCGAAAACAGTTCGGGCACCACGCGCCACGATTGATCACCGTGTTAGGCATTGAGTTCCACACATGCCCGTGTGCGCACTGCCATGTCAATTTGACTCGATTGCCGTGATATTCGGTACTCAAGCATCGACCACCGCGCGCAGCTGCAACCGCCTGCATGTCCTCTATCGTTCGGCGCTTCGCGAGATTCGCGCAATGCCAACACCATGCCCCGCCAAGCACTATGTGCCCCCACGTCGTCCATTCATGTCCGCGTGCGCATCGGAATCGGTACTTCGAATTCGTCAGGCGATACTCCGTCGAGAGAAGCTGTCCGCCGCGCAGCGCCGCCGCGGCCTGCAATCGCTGCAGCCCGTTCGGATCGCGTTGCTGTTCTCCATGCCTGATTCGAGCGCAGAGCGGACACCATCCGCCGTCGACGACTCGGTAAGCCACTGCTATCCATCGATGGCCTTCGGCACACTCCCATTCGTAATGCGCGGCGATACCGATATAGGTGTCAGTCAGACAACGACCGCCACGCTCCGTCGCCGCCTCATGAAGACGTTTCAAGCCATCGGAATGTAGGAGACACGCAGCCAACTCGACTTTTGCGCATCGTGGACATCCATGGCCGTCTAAAATCTTGCGAGCCTCAGTAGTCCATTCGTGTCCAGAAAGACAGGTGAAGTGTTGCCGCGCCGTTTGACCGAGATAGGCTCCCTCATGACAAACAAGACCGCGTTCACTCAGCAGTTCCTGAAAGCGGTCCTGCACGCGCACTTGCTCGCACTGGAGGCAAGTTATCGTGCCTCGCATCGCAACAGTGCCTATGCGCGTGAAGTCATGGCCCGATTCGCAGCGGAATTCATAGTAGGACTTCAGCCCTCGCCATTCGAGCGTCAGAAGCGTAAGCCCCCGTTCGGCGGCAATCTCGACCAGACGGGCATATGCAACATCTGGCTTACGACGTATACGTGTCGGAGAAGTATCTTGTCTCATTGTCTTCAGAACTGAGCAGTCACCTGAAAACCGAGCGTCACTCGCGCAGTCGGAAAACCCGACGGCTTGTAGACAGGCGTACCCGCGAAGAGATCGTACGCATAGGCTCCGAATCGCGTGCCGACACTCCCCTTCACGCCGATCACAGCACCCGCCAGTTGCGTCCCGACTAGGACGACAGGCTGCGGCCCCCATACGCGACCATAGTCGAGTCCCGCATACACTGCCTGCCCCGTCTGCCCGATCGGCGCCTGCAATTCGTTGCGCCAGTAGAAGCCGCGTGCTGCGGCGAGCATCGTCTCGCCATCGAAACCGCGCACTGTATAGCGACTGCCAATCGTCAAGTCGTCGATGTAATAAAGCGTGTTTCCGGTGTACTGGCCGTGGAATGTGCCGACATAGCGGAATGGCTGCTTACCGATCGCAAACGGCACCGACAAGTTCGCGTCGAGCACCGCCATCTTGAAGCGATAGGTCGGCCCGCCACCCGCCGCTAGCACATCATCCTGTGCGCCCAACCCACCGACACCTTGACGATATGCAAGTGAGCCGTCGAACTGCGCGCCGCCGAAGTAGTGACGATCGGTCAGGCCGAGTTCGATCATCGTGTTGTTGCGGCGCTGCTGCGAGATCTCGGTGTCTTCGATAAAGCTTTGTCCAAATCGGCGCGACAGGCGAACGTACGCGCCGAACACGTCGTTCTGACTACGCGACAGCACGCGGGCCAGTTTGAAATCGACCGTCTTTGAATTGCCGCTCGCGACGAATGTCTGATTCACGCCCGCAATCTGCTGGTAGTACGTGTTCGTGTAAGCGGACAGCGTGGCCGTCCAGTAGCCCCACGGGATCGAATAGAAGCCGTTCCAGCCGTGCGAGCCGAGGCGCTTGTCACCAAATTCCAGATCCTGGCTCACGCCGACGTTGAAAATGTCGTTCAGGCCGAGCGGATTGTCGATGCCGAGCGACAGATTGCCTTGCAGCTTGCCAGTCGCACGCGTGCCGGAGTTGTCGACGGACGCGACGACGGTCCACGGTTTGCCTCGCTTCACGTCGAGTACGACATCGCTTTCGCCGGGCAGCTCGCCCGGAACGATTTGCATCGAAACGTCCTGGCTCGACACGCGTTTCATTTGCTCGAGGCCCTGTTCGAGATCGCGCAGGTTCAGCAGTTCGCCGTCGCCCGTTGGAAATGCGGTCTTCCACGTGCCGCCCAGTTTCTCGTCGGCGAAGCGCACGTGGCGAACCACACCCGGGATCAGTGAAAACTTCAGGATACCGGTCGAGAGATCCTGTTCAGGAAGTAGCACACGCGTCGTGACGTACCCGCGCGCGAGGATCGCTTGCGACAGTCCCTTGACGAGGATGTCGAGGCCCAGTTTGCCGACGCACTGGCCGG
Organism: Burkholderia sp. BCC0044; assembly: GCF_902832955.1. Taxonomy (NCBI): domain Bacteria; kingdom Pseudomonadati; phylum Pseudomonadota; class Betaproteobacteria; order Burkholderiales; family Burkholderiaceae; genus Burkholderia; species Burkholderia sp. BCC0044. The sequence continues at coordinate 701,603 of NZ_CADFDO010000001.1, forward strand.
TGTAGTGCTCAAGCCATTCACGCGCGAACGCGAAGCGATCCATGGGCAACGCCGATGCGCCTTGCGACTTCAGCGAGGCAGGCAGCGCATCGGGTACATCGAGCGCAAAACGGTCAATGCGAAAGCACGGCGTTTCGGATGGCAGCGCTGGATACCCTGCGCTCGCCGTTACGCTCGAACGCACCCCGGGCGCTGTGACGGTCCGTTCGCGCTCGCGCGCTTCTTCCTGCTGTCGGATTTGCTGGTCGTTGCCCGAAATGATCGGGCGAGGAGCTTCTTGCGCCGACACGGCCATTGGAATCAGCCATGCGGCCGACAGCAGCACGACCGGGGTACGGATTGTCATAAATGTGGTCTTGTTCGTTCGATTTTATGGCTTGGGTGCTAAATGCCCCGGAATCCAAACCCATTCGGTACCGCTCCATTTCCAGAAGCCCATGACCCAGATCGTGCTCGACCACGATGGCAACACGGGCTCCATTTCCGGTTTCGGCGGAGGACGCGGAGGAGCATCAGGTGGCACGGTCTCGCATGCCGCGAGAAGCGTCGACATGACAAACGCCAGAGCCGCCGACCATTTGGCTTTCTTCATCATTACCTCAGCGTCACGGGACGTCGATCGATCATGTCTTAAACCACCGGGAAACGCGGCCGATCAGTCCTTGCGAAGGAGGCATCCAACCGGGTTTCAGAAAGTCGTAGACGTCATCGTAGTGATCGAGAGGCTTCACCGGCATCAGCTCCATTGGCACCAGCGGATGATCGACTTCGACAAAAACACCTCGGCGCCAGCACAGTTTCGCCTCCAGTACGGCCAAGAATGAAAAATAATCCTCTGTATACACGTGCTCCGACTTGCGTGAAGCGTCAGTGCGAATGATTTGCTCAAGCCCTTCTTTATCGCCACGAATCAACGTTGAGAAAAAATCCTCACCACGCTCGCATTCAGTTCTCAGCGGCTTCCGTCCGTTCTTCGCCATTCGGCGAATCTTGTCAGCTAGAGAAACATCGTCGCCCATCATAGCCAACTGAAGCATGTGAACATAGAACTGGTTATTTAATGGATCTTCTCTTGCACTCACGAATCCCTGAGGTGAGGCGACCGAGAACGCCTGGACCATCGCATTGGAGTCCGACATCATCGAGTACAATAAGTAATCTGGTGTTTGCAGCTCGAAGCGATCCTCGCTTATGGCGAGGGAAGTCAACTTGAGAACACACGAAACGTATAAATTATTTTTGAGCGACGGCATATCGCCATTGACAAAATAATCATAAAGTCCGACCACGGAGTGATCTCTCGAAAGTCCATCATAACAGCGCTTCAAATCAATAGGCTTGATCCGATTGCGGATCTTTCCTGAAATCTCCGGAATATGCCGCATAGCTGCATCAAATCCAAAAGATTTCCGCTTAATCGTCTCTGCATCCATTTCGACACCTTATTTTATCTTCACAAGTGTTGCACCATTAGAATTAACACCCGTAACGACCTTTACAAGTTTGCCACTATCAATTGCCTTCTGGATCACGTCGGCGGTTGCTCTTTGATTTGCATCTCCACTTCGAAGACGGGCAACTGCGCTATCAATCCATCCATCAGTCATTTGCGTTGGCAAGCTACCGGATGGGCCATTAAGCTGGACCGATCCGTTCGCGTTCAATGGCTTGACTTCGTTGATATATACCGTGTCACCCTTGATGTAGACGCCGTCAAAGCAATTGACGCCGCACTTACCATCCAGTGGAGTAAAGCCGTTGCGCACGAAGTAGTTGTTCGCCACATATTCACGGGCCTGCCCCTGCAAATCCTTCGACGGCAGCTGGTCGAGTTGTGACAGCACGCCTTGCTCCGCGGTATTCAATTTCACCGGCATGCTCTCCATCGTCACCTTGCCGGTGCTGATGAATCCTTTGCCTGTCGGATTCACCGGTCCCGCCAACCAAACATCAATCGACTCACCCACGCGGGCGACCGTCGACGCGATCTTGTTGGTAAGGATACCGCCGATGACCGTTTCCTCGATCGTGTAATCGGGTTTCACGGAGCCGTTTTGCGTGGCGAAGGAATCCACTCGATTCTGATCGCGCTGGCTTGCACCCGGCACGATCGAGCCAGGCAGCGAGCCCAATATGGCATTCAGGCTTTGATTGGAACGTTGCTCGGGTGTCGCACTGAAATACGTCTGCGCCGAACCGTCGGAGATGATAGGCGAACCGCGTACCAGAATCGGCTTGCCCATATACTGCGACAACATGTCTTGCGCCGTCTGAAGGTTCGTCAGGTAGGCGCTGAGGCCTCCCATTGCGCCTTCGCTGGTCGGATTGTTCGCCGTCTGGATCAACGTCTGGAGATACGCCATGTTTTCCTTGTTGGCGGTGTCGTCGACCATCCCCTTGGCCGCGCGCTCGAGCATGTCGGTCCAGTAGGTCGTTGCCTTCGCCACGCAACTCGAATCGCCACGGCATACCGCCTGCGCCTTTTCCTTCGCGAGCTGCTCGACAACCTTCACCTCTTCTACGTGAAGCTGCCGATTGTAAAGCTCGTTGTTGACGGCCGACCCTGCACCGGCCAGCGCACCGGATGATCCGCCACCTGCGACAGCGCCAGCCGCCGCACCGCCCGCCGTCGCCACGATCTCGTTCAACGCATTCCGCGCGGCGGCTTGCGCGCTCAGCGGCAACTGGCTCACAGTCTGATCGATGATTGGCTGCGCCAGGGACTGCAGCACATCACCGGCCAGTGAACCTGCGACCGCTCCGCCGATGTTGCCACCCGACAGCGCTGCCCCGATCGCCGCCACTGCGGCGTGCAGCGCGTCGCGACCCGCACCGCCTTCGCCGAACAATGCCTTCATCTGCGGGCTGCTGTTTTCCAGCTGAGTCGCCGCTTCCGCCACCGCGAACGTCGCGACCTTGCCGAACGCCTGCGCAAAGGCCATATTGTTCTGGACCTTCTGCAGGTTGAATGTGTTCTCCACTGTCTGGTTCGCGTTCGCGGTGTCGCGCGACAACCCGGCCGTGCTGTCCGTGCCGTTCTGTTCATCCGACTTCACGACGATCTTCGCCGGGCTCACCGCGGCATGCGTGACACCGCTCGCGCTATCACCCGTCTGCGCGAAACTCGGCCCACCCGACGTCGAAAAACCTTCCGACGAGCCCGAATAAGACATCTTGTTCTGGATGTCGGTAAATCCGAGGCTGCCGGTCGTCAGCGTATTACTGTCAGCCGGCGCCGCGCTCGCGATCTGCGCGCCGTTGAGCTGCGTGTGGCCTGCAACATTGACGTCAAACCCCTCCTTACCTGCCAGGATGCCGGTTTGCTGGTTCGCCGACGCATAGTTCGCGTCGATGCTGGTATGGCCGATCGACGCGTCGACGCCGCCACCATAGCCGAACGTAAAGCTGCCACTGACGCCCGTGTTGTGCTGGTTGCTGCTGTAGTTCGACGTATCCTGAAGGCTCGTCATCGTCAGGTCGCCGCCGACATCAACCTTGACCTTGTCGCCTGACACCTTGGCGCCCGCCAGCGTCGTGTCACCGCCCGACTTCATCGTTAGCGAATTGCCTGCCGCCACCGTCGAGTTGGTTTGCGTGACGCTGTCGCCGTTGCCTTGGCCGTGCGAGTTCGAGCCATTCGCGAAGACGCTGATCCCGGTATTCTTGCCCACGCCGATCGCCACGCCTGCATTCCAGCCGGTCGAACTGTTCGAGCTCGTACTCTGCTCGGTGCTCTGCGCGCTTTGCAGCGTGATCGCGTTGTTGGCGTCGAGCTCGACGTTCTTGCCGAGCACTGACGCTCCCGTCATCGCAATGTTTCCGGTGCCCGCCTGAGCGTTTCCGTGTGCGTCCGGTGTGCCCGTCGCGGTGATGGAGACGTTGCCGTTGCCTATGATCGACGAACCTTTCGCGCTCGAGATCGATGTCGTCGCATTGCTGCTGCTATGGCTCGACCCGATGCTGAGCTGTACCTGAACGCCCTTGGCGGCTTCGCTCACGCTCCCGTTCGACAGGGCATTGGCCGCGTCCTTGATCCCGCCGCGGTTCTGGTAAGCCTGTTCGGCAGCCGCCACGGCCTGTACTGCGGCGAGGCGCGAATCGCCCGACTGCTGGCCTTGGCGGACGGCGCCTGCCATCGACTGACCGAGTCCGACCAGCCCGCCGCCCAATCCGACACTCAAACCCGACTGGCTGAACTGCTGCGACTGCGCGTCCTTGTAGGTGTCGTACGCGGCATTTACCGTCACGTTTTGAGCGGCGATTCCGACATCCCGGCCTCCCACAATCGTGCTACCGGTAATCGTGGCATCCTTTCCGGCCTGGATCGTGACATTGCCCTGCGATGACCCGATCACACTCCCCTGATTCGTCACCGAGCTGCTTTGATCTTGTTGCGCGGCCGAGCGCGAACCTACCGTCACCGACAAACCACCATTCGTCAGAAGACCCGATTCCTTCTTGTCGAAATAGCTGGACGATTGAGTCGTGTCTTGCGAGGTCGTGATGTTGACGTTGCGCGTCGCCTGCAACGTCACGTCGTTCGTGCCAACGACGTTGCTGCCCGTTACGTTGATGTCGCGGTTACTGACGATGTTGACGCCGTCGGCCGACACCGTACTGCCCTGGCTATATGTCGCCGTCTGGTCGATGCCGCTTGCAACCTGCACACCGCTCACGACATTGCTGTGGCTGTGCGTTTCGTGCGAGTTCAGCACGTGCGTTTCGGTTGCTGCGCCGATATTCACATCGCCGCTCGCCATCAGGTTCGCATTGCCTTTATCCAGGCTGACCGTGCTGCCGCTGATCGTGAGATCCTTGCCCGACGCCAATGTGACGGTATCACCACCCTTGAGCGTGGTGCCTGTGAGCGCCTGATCGGACGTGTGCAGCCTATCCGCGTAGCTGCCGTGACTGTCGCTGCCCGAGCTGTTGCTGTTCACCGTCGATGTCGTACTTGCCGCGCCGAGTGTTACGTTGCCCTTGGCCGCGATCGTCCCGCCCTGGCCGAGGTCGATCTGCGCGCCCTTGGCCGTCAGGTCTCCGCCAACGCCGATGCTCGACTGCCCGCCGACCGTCACCGAACTGCCGGTGACCTTGTTGATGTCGGTGTTCGACACGCCGTTCGCCCGCTGCACGATCTTGTGCTCGCCCGTCTGGACCGCACCGAGATCCCAGTTGCCGCCGACGTTCATCCCGAGATTGCCGCCGACCGACAAGTTGCCCGCGTTCTGCTGGAAGTTGCCACCGGTGACGATCGACGCGTTGCCCGCAACGTCCAGCTTCGCGGTCGGTCCGAGCGTCGTCACCACGCTCGTCGCACCGTCCCGGCTCACGCGCGTGTTCGTCTTCGTCGCCGTATCGAGAATCAGGTCTTTCCCGGCGTCCAGCTGCAGACTGCCCGCCTTGACGCTCGACGACGTCAGGTCGATGTTGTTCTCGGTCTTCAACGACATCAACCCGCCGCTTTGCAGTGCGCCGAATGCGTTGTCGATCTGCTTGCCCTGAATCGCCAGCGTGTTGTCCGCCTTGATCGTGCCGCTGTTCGTGAATGACTGCGCGTTCTGGTAATCGATGTTCGTCGCGCTGATCAGCGGGCCGTTGACATTCTGCTGGCTGGCTTTTGCAAGGTACACGACCGGCACCAGCACCGACTGACCGTCGACCACGCGCGTTTCCATCAGGATCACATTGCTGGTCAGCTTCGACACCTGCTCGGGAGACAGGCTCGCGCCGATTGGCAAATCGAGCGACTTCGACAGATCCGCGCCTGCTGCCATCAGCGATTGATACATCGTCTGCAAGTCTGTGTATGGCCCGAGCACCGCCTTCCCAGTCAGCGCCGTGACTTCGTTGCGCACGAGCTGTTGTTCGTAGAAGCCGTCACCAAGTCGCTTCGGGATGTGAGTGAGGTCGACGCCGAGCTGCCCGAAGAAGTAGTCGCTCGAAATGAAGTTCTTCTGGTTCGTGAACGCCGGATTCGTCTCGATCACATAGCTTGCGTTCGGCGCAGTGGTCGGTTTGAACAGCCCGCCCTGCGGAATCGTGAGGTGGTTCAGTACATTCAACGCGGTCGCACTCGCGACGATCGGATCGACCGGCGCCTGCGGACCGCCGTGCACCGACGACGCCCCCGACTTCACTCCGCTCGCATTACCACTCAAATTGGTCGGTGTGAGACCCGGCACAGACTGCCCCGGCAGCAAGCCGAGCGACGGAATCGATGCGTTACCAGCCGTGTTGCTGACGCTGACGCCCGTGCCGGAAATCGTGCCGTTGGAACTCAGCGTCGAAAAATAGCCTGGCAGCGTGTAATCCTTGATGGATGCCGGTGCCGCCTGCGTGTAACCGCCTGGCCGCCCTGTCACGAACGGCGCGTTGCCGAACGGCAGTTGCCAGTCGTGTTCGGAATTGTCGTAGTTGTTGTAGTGATATTGGCCCGAGTAGGAAACCGACACACCCGGCAGTTTCTGCCCGGATGCCGCCCAACCGTCGGCGTCGTAGTGCCCCGGCATCTTGACGTCGCCAACCGCGGCGATGTTGCTCCAGTAGTTTTTCAGCATGCCGACCGACGACGCATCGATCTTGCCGCCCGACACGATCTGCGCGGCCGGGCTGATGTCCGTCACGGTCGTCGCCGTCGCGCTGTCGGCATAGTAGGTCGTGAACTGATACGTGCTGTTCCACTGACCGCCGTGAGGCGGCTCGGTGTAGACGCCGCCGATGCTGTCCGGATCCTTCACGCCGACCTGGCCCGTGCGACCGCTGATCGGAATACCGAACTGGCCGAGCAGCGATGGATCGATCGAACTCGTCGAGGTCTTCATCACGCGGCGCGTGCTCGTGATCTTGTCCGCGTGCAGTTCCATGTCGCCGCCGGACTGGATCAGCGCGGACACGTTGTTGACCAGCGCGGCGTTCCTGTAATTGCCGCTCGCGTCCTTGCCGCCCGCCAGCACGACCTTGCCCATGCCAAAGATGGCGGTCGTCGCCATCGAACCGGTCGCGGTCATGTCATCGCGGTTTTCGATGTCGTGCGCGAAGATTTCAAGCGTGCCGTTGCTGTCCGATGCACCGATCAGCGCGGTCGGCCCGAGGTTCGAGATCGTGTTTGTCGCGTTGAGCGAGGCACTGGCGCCCACGAGCGCGCCGGTATTGATCAGGTTGGTCGATTGCGTGTGCAACAGGCCGCCGGCAGTCAGAGCGCCCACGTTGACGATGTTGCCCGCGTTGACGCTCAGGTTGTTGACCGACTGCAGGTTCGCGTTGTTCGTGAAGGTGCCGGGCAGCGTGAAGGCGAGATCGTGACCGACGTTGAACTGCGTATCGGATGCCGCCGTGTAATCGCCCTGCAGGTTCACGTTCGCATCATGCGCCGCGCTGTATGTGCCGCTGCCCTGCAGCGTGGCCGCCGCGACCGACAGGTCGTGCGTCGAGCTGATCTGACCATTCGTGTTGGTGATCGCACCGGTCGTCGTCACGTCCACGTCGCCGTTCGAATTCGTGACGTTGCCGATCGTGCCGCCGCTGTTGTCCAAGGCGTTGCCTTGAACATGCAGCGACGCGCCGCTGAGCTGACCGCCTTGCGTGTTGCTGATCGACGCCGCGCTGACCGTTACATCGCCGTTGCCTGTAATCGCGCCCATGCCCGCGACGCCGCCGGCGTGACTGTTGGCGATCTGGTTGCCGCCTTGCACCGTCATCTTGCCCGCGCCCAGGTCGACAATGGCGCCGTCCGCGTTGTCGATCGAGGCCGATTCAATGGCGAGCGTGCTGGTGTCGCCCGCAATCGATTGCCCCGCCTGGATGTGGCCGCCTCGGTTTGACAGAGCGCCGCCGTTCTTCAACGACAGCGACGCGTCCGATCGCAGCAGGCCCTGTGCGTTGTTCACGTCGCCCGCAATCGTGGCGTTGATGCCGCGCTGCGCGGCGAGGATACCGCTCGCGTTGTTCCAGGAAGCCGCATTGACGACGGCTTGCCCCTTCGTCACGATGGTGCCCGACGCGTTGTTCAGTGCGCTCGATCCTTGGCCCGGCGCGATCGTCAGCGTGCCGGTGCCGGCATGCGTAATGGTGCCGCCCGCGTTGTTCAACTCGGCCGGCGTGAGCGTCAGGTCCGTGCTGTTGGTCTGGATTACGCCGGCGGCCGAGTTGTCGAGTGTGCCGCTGACGTTCATCCCCATTGCTGACGATCCATACTGCGTGATCGTCCCGCCGTGGTTCACGAGGTTCGCGGCCGCCAGCGCAAGCTGATTGGCCTCGAGCTTGCCGCCGCTGTTGTCGAGCGTCGAATCGGCGGTGACCGACAGGTTCGGCGCGACGATCGAACCGCCCTGGTTCGTCATCGAGCCCGTGTGGATCGTCGCGTTCGTGCTCGCGCCGATCTGGCCGCCGTCGTTCGCGAGCGTACCGCTGGTGACGCTCAGATCCGTGTTCGACAACAGCTTGCCGCTCGCATTGTTCAGCGTGCCGGCGACGGTTGCCGTCAGTCCGTTCTGCGCGTTGAACGAGCCCGATGTGTTGTTCAGCGCGCCGGTTTGGGCTACGACGCGTCCGTTGCTCGCGATCGAACCGCCTACGTTCGACACGGAACCCGTACCTCCGCCGAGCGTCAGCGTTCCGTTGCCCGCATGCGTGATCGTGCCGCCATCGTTGACGAGTGCGACAGGGGCGAGCGTCAGGTCGGTACTGTTGGTTTGCAGCGTGCCGCCGCTGGAATTGTCGAGCATGTCCGACACGTTCACGCTCATCGCTCCGGCGCCGGTCTGTGTGATCGTGCCGCCGTGATTCACGAGGTCGGTCGCGTTCAACGACATCTGCTCGGCCTGCACGGTGCCGGCGCTGTTGTCGAGGGTCGTACCAGTCAGCACAGCCGCCTGACCGACAATCGAGCCGCCGTTGTTGACCAAGCGCGCGCCTGCGTCGACAGCCACCTTTTGCGCGGCCTGCAGCGTGCCGCCGCCGTTGTCGACCGACTGGCCCGATACCCGCAGATTCGTGTTGGATGTGATCGCGCCGCGGTTGACAACGTTTGCGCCCTGGACCGACACATCGCCGTTGCCGCCGATCACACCGCCTTGCGCGCCGTTCGCGGTCGTCCCTGCGGCGTTGGTCAACTGGCCACTGGTCGTCACCGACAAACCGTCGCCGTTGAGCGACGTAATTCGGCCCGCCGTGTTATCCAGTGACGCACCGGCCACCGTCATGCCGGCCGCACTTTGAAGGGTGCCCTGGTTGTTCACGATGGCGCCGCCACGCACGTCCGCCGTGCTTTCGGATACCAGTTCGCCGGACTGGTTGGCGATTTGGCCGGCGACATTCACCGCCAGCGGGCCTTGTGACGATACCTTCCCGCCCTGGTTCGACAGGTTACCGCCGGTCAACGTCGTACCGCCGCCGCTCGACAGGCTGCCGTGATCGTTGATCACGGTGCCCGATGCGTTCGCCTGAATGGCACCTTGTGCGCTCGTTGTCGCGTTCGACAGGTTCACGTCGCCGGCCGTCGCGTTCAGCGACAGATTGCCGTTCGCGGCGGTCTGGCTGCCGGCGAGATTCATGCTGCCGCCCGTCAGCGATGCATTGCCGCCCGCGACATTCTGGCCGGTCGCGGTCAGTTGGCCCGACGCCGTCAGGTTGAGGTCGCCACTGTGCGCGACAGAACCGTCGCTGTTCACGCCCGCGCCGAGCGTGCCAGTCGAGTTGAGGCTCCCGGCGTTGACCGTTGTATTCTGCTGCGCCGCGAGCGTCCCGGTATTCGTAAGATCAGCGCTTGTGCTGGCCGACAGCGATTGCTGCGCATACGTCGTGCCGCTGTTCTGGATACCGCCGGAGGCCGACAGCGCGAGGTTACCGCTCGCGGTCGTCTTGCCCGTGAGCACGAGCCGGCCGTCCGACTGCAACGTCAGATCGCCTGCCTGCGCCGCGATCGTCCCGGCGTTCGCGACACCCACGCCTGCGGAGTTGCCAACCAAAAACACCCTGTTGGCATACATGCCACCCAACTGAGCCACGTCGATCGCGACAGCCGGGGCAGGACCGTCACCGGCGATCGGCGTCGCGGCAAGCGTGTCGTGATTAACCTGATTCGTACCGGCAATCACGTTCAGATTCTTCGCATAGATCGCGGCATTAGCCTGGACAGCGCGAGCGATGATGTCAGTCTGATCAACATTCGAAGTATCCAGGCCCGCACCTTGCACGGTCACCAGGCCACGATTGACATTGAAGCCCGTCAACGATCCGTCCGCGCCAAACTGCGGCACGCCAGTTGTCAGGACCGCGCGCGAGGTATTGATGAACCCGCCACCGTCCACGACGATACCGGCAGGGTTGGCCAGCACAATCTCCGCACGCCTTCCCGCTATCTCGACGTACCCTTTGATCTGGCTGGCCGCCGTGCTGTTGACCTGGTTGACGATGATGCGCGCCGCCTGCCCCGCACCCAGGTTCGGGTTTCCGTTGATATAGCCCGCTTGCTGCGTGTTGACGATCGTCGGCGAGTTGTTCAGGATCGCGCCAGCATGCGTCACGTCAAACTGGTTGTAGGTGTTCAGCGAAACGCCAGCGCCGCCCGGCTTGTTGATATTCACTTGCGGCAGGCCGTTGGGCGTCTGGATTACCGATGGTGCATTCGGCCCCGCACCGACGATTTGTGCGTGCGCCCACATCGGTATCGCGCCTGCGGCAATCAGCGCGCCGAATGCGGCAAGACGCAACGTGAATTGCGTCACTACCTGCACACCGCTGCGATTGAGGGTACGCCGCGTTTCACCTGCGCTTGCTTTCCCCGCCGAGCTGGCCGTTTCTTCCGCTGCGACCAACATACCGTGCACGCGGCTGAACACCAGCCGATAATGGTTTTTATTCATACCTTGGTCTACTCGCGATTTTCGTTCGATCCGCCCTCACAGCCTCGAACATCGCATGGAATCTAATCGAAACCGTGAAAAGGCAGCGTCAAAGAGTGTCAATCGTTGCCGAGATACGACGGACGAAACAACTCGATACGTCGCTCAATTACTGCCACGCCAATCCGACTATCTTGATATTTTGGATAACGACATACTCCGTCGACTGCAACTATCGACGGTATAGTTAATCGCAATCCGCGCGAATCTTACCTCACGCATCATCTCAAAAAAATCCCTGACAGAATTGCCAGGTTGAATCGGCACGCGCCCCGTAATCAGATCTCTTTCAACTACTTATAGGGGTTACGTTATCGCAGGGATTTGACCTGTTCGACCGCCGTATCGTCGACGCTCCACGCCCTCGGGCGGCGCGACAGCAGCCACCGCGCCGCGCCATCGAGCGACGTGCACAGCACCAGATAGATCAGCGCGACGAACAGGAAGATCGGCGCCGGATACACCATCAGTCGGTTGTTCACCTGCGTCGCGACGAACGACAGCTCCGGCACGCCGACGATATACGCAAGCGACGTGTCCTTCACGAGCGCGACCCACTGGTTGACGAACGACGGCGTCATGATCCGGATCGCCTGCGGCAGCAGCACGTAGCGCACCGTCTGCCAGCGCGTGAGCCCGAGCGACAGCCCGGCCTGCCATTGCCCGTCGCCCGCCGCGACGATCCCCGCATGCACCGCATGCGCGAGATACGCGCCGCCGATCAGCGCCAGCGCGCACACGACCGTCGCGAGCCCCGGCACGTCCATGTGCAGCAGCACGGGCATCAGGAAATACGTCCAGAAGATCAGCATCAGCACCGGAATCGCGCGGAAGAAGCCGATGACCGCGAGCAGCAGCATGCGCGCCGGGCCGCGCGCGAGCGCCATCGCGACGCCGAGTGCCGCGCCGAGCACGGCCGACGCGACCGCGGACGCGAGCGCCAGCACCAGCGACAATGCGGCGCCGCCGAGCGGGCCGTCCGGAAACGCGCCGACCAACAGGTACGGCAGATTCGAGAGCAACAGCGAAAGATCCATCGTCAGCGCCCCGCTCCGAGCCGGTCGCGCCATTGCGTGGCCGCATACGCGCCGGCCTCGATCGCGGCCACCGCCGCGACGTACAGCACGGTCGCGACACCGAACGCGGCGAAGGTCTGGAACGTCTCCGTCTCGACCTGCCGCGACGCATACGACAGCTCGGCCACGCCGATCGCCATCGCGAGCGACGAGTTCTTCACGAGATTCATGTATTGGCCGAACAGCGGCGGCAGCGCGATGCGCACGGCCTGCGGCAGCACCACGTAGCGCAGCGACTGCATCGGCGTGAGGCCGAGCGCGGCCGCCGCATCGTGTTGCGCGCGCCGCACGCCGCGCAGGCCGGCTTCGCATTCCTCGGCGACGAACGCGGCCGTATAGGCGCTCAAGCCGAACCAGCCCGCGACGAATTCGAACGACGGCCACGCGAGCGTGAGCGGGCCCGCGCTCACCGCATGGCGCGCATTGAGCCATGCGATCCACGTTTCGGGCAGCAACGACGCGACGCCGAAATACCAGAACAGCAACTGCACGAGCAGCGGCGTGTTGCGGAACGCGACCACGTATGCGGCGGCGACCGCGCGCGGCGCCGTGCCGCGCGCATGCCGCATCACGGCGAGCAGCAGCCCGCCGACGGTCGCGGCGACGGCCGACGCGGCCGCGAGGCCGAGTGTCAGCAGGAAGCCCTGCCAGAGCCAGGACAGATATTTGGGAGCCAACCCGAGCATGTCGTATTACGGGCGCAAAACGCGCGATCGGAAGAAAACGAAAAGCGCCGCGACGCCGGGATACCGGCGCAAACGCGGCGCGCGTGCGGCCTTGGCCTGATTCAGGTCTTGTCGCCGATCCGGAAAATGCGCGTGAGCGGCGTTTTCGTCGTCGGCCCGAACCATGCGTCGTAGATCTGCGCCGCGCGGCCGTTCGTCTCGAGCCCCTTCAGCGTGTCGTTGACGAAGCCGAGCAGGCGCGTTTCGCCCTTCGGCACGCCGACGCCCATGTAGTCGTTCGAGATCGTGAACGCCGGGATCTCGTAGTTCTGCTTGTCGGGCACGTTCGCGAGCAGGCCGATCAGCTTCGGGCCGTCCTGCGTGATCGCCTGCACGTTGCCGGCGCGCAGCGCGGCGAACGCGAACGGCGTGTCGTCGTACGCGACGATCGTCGCCTTCGGGAATTTCTCGCGCAGCGTGATTTCGTTGGTCGTGCCCTTGTCCGCGCCGACGCGCAGGCCGTTCAGCTGATCGGCCGATTTCAGCACGCCCTTCTTCGCGAGAAACTGCTGACCCGACGAGAAATACGGGATGCTGAAGTCGACCTGCTTCGCACGCTCGTCGGTGATCGTGAAGTTCGCGAGCACGAGATCGACCTTGCCGGACGTCAGGAACGGAATGCGGTTCGCGGGGTTGGTCGGTTGCAGTTGCAGCTTCACGCCGAGCTTGTCGGCGAGCGCCTTCGCATAATCGACGTCGAGACCGACGATGTGGTTGCTTTTCGCGTCGACATAGCCGAACGGCGGATTGCTGTCGAAGGTCGCGACGCGCAGCACGCCGGCCTTCTTGATGTCGTCCAGACGATCCGCATGCGCGGCGGTACCTGCGGTAACGAGCGCGACCCCGATGAGCCACGTAGCGAGCGTGTTGATTTTCATGAGCACGACCTGAATTGTTATGGAGGCCGCCGCGGATCGCGCGGCGGCACGGTTAGAAGCACATCGCGACGAAGTGTGTCGTCGCGAAGCCGCTAACGTATCAGCGCGTGCGGCGAATTCGAACCAACAAATGGTGCTTTGCTCAGCGGGTTTCGTGATGAGGCGCGCGGGCGGCGGGCACGCACCGCCCCGCACAAAAAAAAGACGCCCGCTGCAAGCAGCGGGCGCGAATCCCAGTCAAGGAGGTGTCACACGAACTACGCAGTCAGATTAAGGAAATCGCCCGTCACGGACAACGAATCGATTTCCATATCGATATGACGCGGCACGCTCATGCCGCCGCCTGCGGAATCGCACGCCGCAAAAAAAACGTCCCGCCAACCGGCGGGACGTTCGTCATCATGCAAGTACGCGCAACGCGCCGCCGATCACGGCTCGTGACGCAGATACCCTTCCTTGCTCGGATCGCGCATGCGCCACGACACGATCAGCGAGATCGCGCACAGCACGGTCACGTACCAGTAGAAGGTTTCCTCGCTGCCGATCGACTTGAACCACAGCGCGACGTACTCGGCCGACCCGCCGAAGATCGCGTTCGCGACCGCATACGACAGGCCGACACCCATCGCGCGCACTTCCGGCGGGAACATCTCGGCCTTGATGAGGCCGCTGATCGACGTGTAGAAGCTGACGATCGCCAGCGCAACGGTAATCAGCACGAATGCGGCCACCGGGCTCGTCACGTCCTTCAGCGCATGCATCAGCGGCACCGTGCCGATCACCGCGAACGAACCGAACAGGATCATCGACGTGCGGCGGCCGATCTTGTCCGACAGCGCGCCGAACACCGGCTGCATCAGCATGTAGACGAGCAGCGCGACGGTCATCACGTTGCTGGCCGTCTTCGCGTGCATGCCGGCCGTGTTCACGAGGTACTTCTGCATGTACGTCGTGAACGTGTAGAAGATCAGCGAGCCGCCGGCCGTGAAGCCGACCACCGTGAAGAACGCGCCCTTGTGCTGCCACACGCCGCGGATCGTGCCGGCGTCCTTCTTGTCGCGCGATGCGCTCGTCGACGTCTCGTCGAGCGATTTCCGCAGGTACAGCGAAATCAGCGCGGCCGCCGCGCCGACCACGAACGGAATGCGCCAGCCCCACGCTTTCAGCTCGCCGGCCGACAGCGTCTGCTGCAGGATCACGAGTACCAGCAGCGCGCACAGCTGGCCGCCGATCAGCGTCACGTACTGGAACGACGCGAAGAAGCCGCGACGGCCCTTCAGCGCCACTTCACTCATGTAGGTCGCGCTCGTCCCGTACTCGCCGCCCACCGACAGGCCCTGGAACAGGCGCGCGACCAGCAGCAGCGCCGGCGCGAGCGCGCCGATCTGCGCATAGGTCGGCAGCACCGCGATCACGAGCGACCCGCCGCACATCATCAGCACCGAGATCATCATCGCCGCGCGCCGGCCGTGACGGTCGGCGATGCGGCCGAACAGCCAGCCGCCGATCGGACGCATCAGGAAGCCGGCCGCGAACACGCCGGCCGTGTTCAGCAGCTGCGTCGTCGTGTTGCCGCTCGGAAAGAACGCCGGCGCGAAGTACAGCGCGCAGAACGAGTAGATGTAGAAGTCGAACCACTCGACGAGGTTGCCCGATGAGGCGCCGACGATGGCGAACACGCGCCGCCGGGTGTCATGCGCGGACAGCGCAGCTTGGTCGGTCTGGACGTCCATGGGTTGGTCTGTTCCTTTTAGTGCTTTCTGGGCGAGACGGCTGGGGGCCGCCGCGTGCGGTCGCACGTGGCACCGGTTCCGGGCGCACGGCGCTACGGGATTTTAGCGAAATGTAAAGTAACAGGCGCTCCGGGTTCGTCCCGATGTAGAAAATTTTTCTCCCGTCGCGCGCGCTTCATATGAAAACGCCAGCCCGAAGGCTGGCGTCCGATGCAAGCATTTCCGACTGCGGCGACGATCACACGCGCACTTCCGGCGGCACGTAGCGGCACTCGTAGCGCTTGCGCACGGTGCCGGCCTCGTCGACGCTTTCCAGATACACGTCGAACTGCCAGAGCCGCGCCATGTGCTTGAGCACTTCGTCGCTGTCGTTCGACAGATGGCGGTTGTCGGTCATGAAGTGGCGCAGCGTGAGGCTGCGGTCGCCGCGCGTGTTCACCGCCCACACCTGGATGTTCGGCTCGCGATGATGGATGTCGTACTGCCGCGACAACGCCTGCCGCACGTACTGGTAGCCGGAATCGTCGTGGATCGCCGATACCTCGAGCGAATCGCGCATGTCGTCGTCGAGCACCGAGAAGAGCCGCATCTCGCGAATCAGGTTCGGCGACAGGTATTGCGCGATGAAGCTCTCGTCCTTGAAGTTGCGCATCGCGTAGTGCATCGCCGGCAGCCACGGCGTGCCCGCGATCTCCGGAAACCACTTGTAGTCCTCCTCCGTCGGCGCTTCGCAGATCCGGCGGATGTCGCTCATCATCGAGAAACCGAGCGCATACGGGTTGATCCCGCTGTAGTACGGCTTCGTGACGGGCGGCTGGTAGACGACGTTGCTGTGCGAATGCAGGAACTCCATCATGAAGCCGTCTTCCAGCTTCCCCTGGTTGTACAGCGTATTGAGCAGCGTGTAGTGCCAGAACGTCGCCCAGCCTTCGTTCATCACCTGCGTCTGCCGCTGCGGATAGAAATACTGGCCGATCTTGCGCACGATGCGGATCACTTCCCGCTCCCACGGTTCGAGCAGCGGTGCATTCTTCTCCGCGAAATACAGCAGGTTCTCCTGCGGCTCGGACGGATAGCGATCGTCCTGCTCCTCCGTCAGCTCGGGCTTCTTGCCCGGCAGCGTGCGCCACAGTTCGTTGACCTGCGACTGCAGATACGCCTCGCGCTCGCGCCGCAGCGCCGCTTCCTTCGACAGCGACGGTTTCTGCGGCCGCTTGTAGCGGTCGACGCCGTAGTTCATCAGCGCGTGGCACGAGTCGAGCAGTTCCTCGACGCGATCGAGGCCGTAGCGCTCCTCGCATTCCGCGACGTAGTTCTTCGCGTACACGAGATAGTCGATGATCGCGTGCGCGTCGGTCCACAGCCGGAACAGGTAGTTGCCCTTGAAGAACGAGTTGTGCCCATACGCCGCGTGCGCGATGACGAGCGCCTGCATCGTCATCGTGTTCTCTTCCATCAGATACGCGATGCACGGGTTCGAATTGATGACGATTTCGTAGGCGAGGCCCATCTGGCCACGGCGGTAGCTCTTCTCGGTCGCGAGGAAGTGCTTGCCGAACGACCAGTGACGGTAGTTGACGGGCATCCCGACCGACGCATACGCATCCATCATCTGCTCGGCGCTGATCAGTTCGAGCTGGATCGGGTAGATGTCGAGCTCGTACTGTTCGGCGACCTGCGAGATGTGCGTGTCGTATTCCTCGAGCAATTCGAACGTCCAGTCGGACGGGCACGGCAACGGCTTGCGTTCGGCAACGTTCATACGCGCTTCCTTTTGCCCGGAACCGGGCAAGTCGGCGGCCGGCGGCGGTGGTGGTTCGGCCTGCCCGCGTTGCTGCGGTGCGGCAGGGCCGGCCGTGTCGTCGCCGGAAGGGCGCGGCTCATAGCCGCGCGACTCGTTGTGCAGATGGCGGGTCGTCATGACATTTCCACCTGCTTTTCGAACAATTCGCGAAACACCGGGTAAATGTCCGCAGCCGATTCCACTTTTTTCATCGCGAGATGCGGTTGCGACAGGGCCAGTTGCGCGTATTCCAGCCACAGATTCTGCTCTTCCGGCGCGACCTGGATATACGCGAAGTAACGCGTCTTGGTGAGGATATCCTCTTCCAGGATTTTGCGACACTTGGGCGAATCGTCAGTCCAGTTGTCGCCGTCGGACGCCTGCGCGCCGTAGATGTTCCACTCGGTCGGCGAGTAGCGCTCGTCCATCACCTTGCGCATCAGTTCGAGCGCGCTCGACACCACGGTGCCGCCGCTTTCGGTCGAATGGAAGAAGGTGTCCTCGTCGACTTCCTCGGCGCGCGTGTGGTGGCGGATGAACACCACTTCGATGCGCTCGTAGTTGCGCTTGAGGAACAGGTACAGCAGGATGAAGAAGCGCTTCGCGAGATCCTTGCGCTGCTCGTCCATCGAGCCCGACACGTCCATCAGGCAGAACATCACGGCCTGGCTCGACGGTTGCGGCTGCTTCACGCGGTTGATGTAGCGCAGATCGAACGGATCGATGAACGGAATCCGCCAGATGCGCCCTTTCAGGTGATGGATCTCGGCCTCGAGCGTCGCGATTTCCGCGCGGCGGTCCTCGGGGTCGCTCTTCAGCGCTTCGAGCTGCGCCTCGAGCTCGCGCAGCTCGTTGACGAGCGGCGAGCCGAGCGCGATGCGCCGGCCGAGCGCGCTGCGCAGCGAACGCACGACGTCGATGTTGTTCGGCGTGCCTTCCGCCGACCAGCCCGCGCGCACGTTCTTCCAGCTCGGCACCGTCAGCAGGTGCGTCTTCACGAGGCGCGGCAGTTCGAGATCGTCGAAGAAGTACTGCATGAACTCGTCGCGCGACAGCTCGAACACGAAGTCGTCCTGCCCTTCGCCCTCGTTGCTCGCCTGACTGCCGCCGCCACCCGAGCCGCCCTGCGGACGCGGAATCTTGTCGCCGCGCACGTAGTCCTCGTTGCCGGGGTGCACGTATTCACGACGCCCGCCCGGCGCGTGCCGGAAATTCGGCTCCGCGATGTCCTTGCGCGGGATCGTGATGCTCTGCGTGCTCTGGATATCCTTGATGCTACGGTCGCGCACCGCGTCGGACACGGCACGACGAATGTAGTTCTTGACGCGACGCAGAAAGCGTTCGCGATTGGCGATGCTCTTGTTCTTGCCGGCCAGCCTGCGGTCGATGATTTGATGAAGCACTCCCGGTCTCCCGCTCGAAAGTCGATCTGCCGGGGCACTCGCCGCGCATGCCGTCTGCCGTCATGCGGGCGGCGCCTCTGAAAGCGCCCGGACGGACTCGCCGTACGGGCGCGATACCGCGCGCGTCATGACGACTTGCGCACGCGCAGGTACCAGTCGCAAAGGAGCCTCACCTGCTTCGGCGTATAGCCCTTCGCGACCATCCGGTTCACAAAGTCCTCATGCTTGCGCTGCTCCTCCGCCGAACCCTTGGCGTTGAATGAAATGACCGGCAACAGTTCCTCGGTGTTCGAGAACATCTTCTTCTCGATCACGACGCGCAACTTCTCGTAGCTCGTCCACACGGGGTTCTTGCCGGCGTTCGCCGCCCGTGCACGCAACACGAAGTTCACGATCTCGTTGCGGAAATCCTTCGGATTGCTGATCCCGGCCGGCTTCTCGATCTTCTCCAGCTCCGCGTTCAGCGCGGCGCGGTCGAAGCTCTCGCCCGTGTCGTGATCGCGGAATTCCTGGTCCTGGATCCAGAAGTCCGCATACGTGACGTAGCGATCGAAGATGTTCTGGCCGTATTCCGAATACGACTCGAGGTAGGCCGTCTGAATCTCCTTGCCGATGAACTCCGCGTAACGCGACGCGAGCACGTCCTTCACGAACGACAGGTACTTCTGCTCGGTTTCCGGCGGGAACTGCTCGCGTTCGATCTGCTGTTCGAGCACGTACATCAGGTGCACCGGGTTCGCCGCGACCTCGCTCGTATCGAAGTTGAACACGCGCGACAGGATCTTGAACGCGAAGCGCGTCGAGACGCCGGTCATCCCTTCGTCCACGCCCGCGTAGTCACGATACTCCTGGTACGACTTCGCCTTTGGATCGGTGTCCTTCAGGTTTTCGCCGTCGTACACCTGCATCTTCGAGAACAGGCTCGAATTCTCCGGCTCGTGCAGCCGTGACAGCACCGAGAACTGCGACATCATCTTCAGCGTGCCCGGCGCGCATACGGCCTCGGCCAGCGACGAATTGCGGATCAGCTTCTCGTAGATCTTGATCTCTTCCGACACGCGCAGGCAGTACGGCACCTTCACGACGAAGATCCGGTCGAGCAGTGCCTCGTTGTTGCGGTTGTTGCGGAACGCCTTCCACTCCGATTCGTTCGAGTGCGCAAGAATCACGCCGTCGAACGGAATCGCGCCGAAACCTTCGGTGCCCTTGAAGTTGCCTTCCTGCGTGGCGGTCAGCAGCGGGTGCAGCACCTTGATCGGCGCCTTGAACATTTCGACGAATTCGAGCAGGCCCTGGTTCGCGAGGCACAGGCCACCCGAGTAGCTGTATGCGTCGGCATCGTCCTGCGCATACTGTTCGAGCTTGCGGATATCGACCTTGCCGACCAGCGACGAGATGTCCTGATTGTTCTCGTCGCCCGGCTCCGTCTTCGCGATGCCGACCTGCCGCAGGATCGACGGATAGCGTCGCACCACGCGGAACTGGCGGATGTCGCCGTTGTATTCGTGCAGGCGCTTGACGGCCCACGGACTCAGGATGCTTTTCAGGTAGCGGCGCGGAATGCCGTACTGTTCCTCGAGGATCGGACCATCCTCGTCGTAGTCGAACAGCCCGAGCGGCGATTCGTTGACGGGCGAGCCCTTCAGCGAATAGAACGGCACGCGCTCCATCAGTTGCTTCAGGCGCTCGGCGATCGACGACTTGCCGCCGCCCACCGGGCCCAGCAGATAGAGAATCTGCTTCTTCTCTTCAAGACCTTGCGCAGCGTGGCGGAAGTACGCGACCACCTGCTCGATCACCTCCTCCATTCCGTAGAACTCACGGAATGCCGGATACACCTTGATGACCTTGTTCGCGAAGATCCGCGACAGGCGCGGGTCGTTGCGGGTATCGATCTGTTCAGGTTCCCCGATTGCTTCCAGCATGCGTTCACCAGCCGTCGCGTACGCGGATGGATCGTTCTTGCAGAGCGCGAGATACTCCTCCAGCGAGAGCTCTTCCTCTCGCGTTTTTTCGAAGCGGTTCGCGAAGCTGCTGTAAATATCCATGCTACCTCCCTCGCCTGAGTCTGAAGACGGGCCTGCCTTCGTATGACTGCGCAGAAGCAAGCGCGTTCGAATTCATCCTAAACCCTTTCTTATTTTTTTTCACGAACTCTTCGTATGAAGTTCGTCATTCTCGACAACACCGCTTGGACAACGCATTTCGTCGTTTTACAATCGACCTCCCGAGCCGCAGAAACTGCATCCGCCGCGTCTCGTCGAACATCGAAACGTCTCGTGCGTTGGACATCTCCGACGTCGCCACCTCTGCCCTTCATCCCTATACGTTCGAGCAGTCGCGTGCGATGACACGCCGCGCGCACCGTTACAAATTTTTTTCGCACGCCCTTACGGACATACCCGTACGACGAACGCGGGAACATGACGCGCACGCCGCGCATTCCCGCGAATCCGTCGGTGCGCGACGCACGACGCACGACGCACGAGCACGTGCCGATGCACGATCGAGCGTGCGCGCTGTCACATTTCACTTGTCGCGGAAACGACGACGCCCGCGGAGCGCGGGCGTCGTTCGTCACCAAATGGGGATAGATACGCGCGTCGCGCGGATCAGAACGTCTCCCAGTCGTCCCCGCCGACGGTCGCGGCGGCCGGTGCGGGCGCCGGCGCAGCCGATGCGGCGGCAGGCTTGCGCGCCGGTGTCGCGGCGGCCGCGCGTTTCGGCGCGGCATCGCGTTCGATACGCGCGGCCGCCGGTGCGGGTGCCGCGGCCGGCGCGGAAAGCGCGCGCGGCGCCTGACGCGCGGCTACCGCAACGACGGTGCCCGCTCGCGCCGCTTCGTCGTCGAGCTGGAATACCGCCGCCGTTTCGCGCAGGCGGGCCGCCTGTTCCTCGAGCGACTGCGCGGCGGCCGCCGCTTCCTCGACGAGCGCGGCATTCTGCTGCGTGACCTCGTCCATCTGCGCGACCGCGCGCGCCACCTGGTCGATCCCGCTGCTCTGCTCCTCGGAGGCCGCCGCGATCTCGCCCATGATGTCCGTCACGCGCTGGACCGCGCCGATCACGTCGCTCATCGTGCGCCCGGCTTCGTCGACCAGCGTCGAGCCGGTCCGGATGCGCTCCACCGACGCGTCGATCAGCGCCTTGATTTCCTTCGCCGCGCTCGACGAACGCTGCGCGAGGCTGCGCACTTCGCCGGCGACCACCGCGAAGCCGCGGCCTTCCTCGCCCGCCCGCGCGGCTTCGACGGCCGCATTCAGCGCAAGGATGTTGGTCTGGAACGCGATTCCCTCGATGATCGCGATGATGTCCGCGATTTTCGCCGAGCTGTCGTTGATTTCGCCCATCGTGCCGACCACCTGGCCGACCACCGTATTGCCCTTGTTTGCAATGTCGGACGCATTCGCGGCCAGCGAGCTTGCCTGACGCGCATTGTCCGCATTCTGCTTCACGGTGCCGGTCAGCTGCTCCATGCTCGACGCGGTTTCCTGCAGCGCGGCGGCCTGCTCCTCGGTGCGCGACGACAGGTCGGTGTTGCCGGCCGCGATCTGGCGGGCCGCGGTCGCGATCGACTCGCTGCCGCCGCGCACGGTGCGCACCGTGTCGACGAGCCCGCGCTGCATCCGCGCGAGACCTTCCAGCAACTGGCCCATCTCGTCGCGCCGGTCCACGACGATCGGCCGGCGCAGGTCGCCCGCGGCGATCGCGTCGAAATGCGACAGCGCATCGGCGATCGGGCGGCCGATCGCACGGCTCAGCGTCAGCCACGACAGCACCGCGGCGCCGATGCCGGCCAGCAGCACGACGATCGACAGCACGCGCATCGTCTCGAACACCGATTCCGCCCGATCGAAGCGGGCCTGCGCGTCGGTGAACTGGAAGGTGCGCAGCGCTTCGCCGGCCACGGCCAGATCGTTATAGCGCGCCTGGAGCTGCTTCGCGCCGCCGCCGATCTGGTCGTGATCGCCCGTCCCGATCGCCGTCGCGAACGCGTCGCAACTGTCCTGCAGCGCCTTGCGCCGGGCGGCGACGTCCTGTGCGAGCCGGTCCTCGTCCATGCCGCGCGGCAGCGCCAGGTATTTCTGCCACCATGCGTCGGACTGCCCACGCATCGCGCGGCTGCGCTCGATGGCGGCCGTGGAGTCGGGCGTGCCGGCCAGCAGCGCCGCCCGGTCGAGTGCGAGGCGCTCGCGCGCGGCGAACACTTCGGCGACCGCCACGTCGACCGCGCTCGGCATCTGGTTCGTGAAAATCTCGCGCGTCGAATCGTTCGAACGCGTCATCCCGTACAGACCGAGCACGCCGGTGACACCCAGCAGTACCGCCAGAAACGCCATCGTCAAACCGATGCGCGCACGAATCGTCAGGTTCCTGAACACCATCATCCATCCTGTGTTGCGTCGTCATGAACGGGCCGCGCCCGTTGGCTCGAAGCATTGCTTCACTTGACTCATTTACGACCGCGCCACGCACAACTTGACGGATTTCAGCCCATTTTTTCGAATTATTCGTCTGAACATTACAATTCACTGAACAATTCGCGCCAATTCGGGCCGGTTCGACAACGGGAGGAAAAGGCAGCGATGCGCGGGCACGCGCACGCGCGGCCGGCCGTCTCGTGCGACGAACCGGCCGCGATGCGGACCCGGAATCCTGGGATCAGGCCTGGTCGGCCAGTTCAGCGCGCGTCGGAATCGACGGCTGCGCGCCCGCGCGCGTGACCGACAGCGCCGCCGCGCGTTGCGCGAAGCGGATGGCCGTGTCGACGTCCGCGCCGGCCGCGAGCCGTGCGGAAAAGCCGCCGATGAAGGTGTCGCCGGCCGCCGTCGTGTCGACGGCCTGCACGACCGGCGCCGGATAGTGCCGCGCGGCGCCGTCGGCCGTCAGCGCGAGCACGCCGCGCGCGCCGAGCGTGACCAGCACGTTGCGCGCGCCGCCGGCCTGGAGTGCCCGCGCGGCGGCTTCGGCTTCCGCCGGATCGCGCACCGGCAGCCCGGTCAGCGCGGCCGCCTCGACCTCGTTCGGGATCAGGTAATCGACGAGCGGCAGCCAGCCGTCCGGCAGCGGTGCGACGGCCGGGGCCGGATTGAGCACCACCGTCCGGCCCAGCCGGCGCCCGGCCGACAGCGCCGCGAACACCGCGTCCGGCGGCGTCTCGAGCTGGCAGATCAGCACGTCGGCCGCCGCCAGCGCGGCCTCGTGCCGCGCGATCGTGTCGATCGTGACCTCGCCGTTGCCGCCCGCGACGATCACGATCGCGTTCTGGCTCGCATCGTCGACGACGATCAGCGCGACGCCGGTCGACGCCGATGCGCTCGTCGCGAGCCCCGTGCAGTCGATGCCCTCGGCCTCGAGGCCCGCGCGCAAGGCCGCGCCGTGCGCATCCGCGCCGACGCAGCCGATCATCGCGACCTGCGCGCCGAGCCGGGCGGCGGCGACGGCCTGGTTACCGCCCTTGCCGCCCGCCGCCTGCGCGAACGCGTGCCCGGCGAGCGTTTCGCCCGGCAGCGGCAGCCGCGGCGCGCGTACGACGAGATCCATGTTGAGGCTGCCGACCACCGTCACGCGGCCGGCGCCCGTTGCGTTCGCCGTCATGCGCGAGCGCCCGGTGCGGCCGGCTCCCGGTAGATTGCCGTCGATTCGCGCAGCACGAGGCGCGGCGACACGACGCGGCGGCGGCTCGGCACCGCGGTCGAACCGCCGCCGATCCGTTCGATCAGCGTCTGCGCGGCCATTTCGCCGAGCGCGCGCACCGACTGGCCGACCGTCGACAGCGCCGGATACGTGTAACGGGAAAATTCGATATCGTCGAAGCCGATGATCGAGCAATCGTCGGGCACGCGCATCCCGCGCTCGGCCGCCGCGCGCAGCGCGCCGACGCCCATCAGGTCGTTGCCCGCGAAGATCGCGCTCGGCCGCACCGATTCGAACAGCCGCGACGCCGCGTGATAGCCGCCCAGGCACGAGAAATCGCTTTCGGCGATCGCGCCCGGCACGATGTCGACCCCGCGCTCGGCCATCGCGCGGATGAAGCCGTGCACGCGCATCGCGCTGACGGCGGTGTCGGTCGGCCCGGTGATGCAGCCGATCTTCGCGTGTCCGAGTTCGAGCAGGTGGCGCGTCGCCAGGTACGCGCCGCGCTCGTGGTCGATCTGCACGAGATCGGCCGCGAGCCCCTCGATGTTGCGGTCGACGACGACGAGCGGCGCGTGGATATCCGCGAGCGTCTGCGCGAGCACCGCGTCCTCGCCCGCCGACGCGACGATCAGCCCGTCGATGCGCTTTTCCTGCAACACGCGCAGGTAGTTGCGCTGCTTCACGGGATCGTCGTCCGAATTGCAGAAGAACACGCAATAGCCGTTGGCCGCGCACTGATCCTCGATGCCGCGCGCCAGCTCGGCGAAATACGGATTCGTGCTGTTCGGCACGACGAGGCCGATCGTCGCCGTCGCCCGCGCCTTCAGCGAGCGCGCCACGGCCGATGGCACGTAATTCAGCTCGCGGATCGCGCCCTCGACCTTCGCACGCACATCCGCGGACACCGGCCGCGAATTGTTCACCACGTGCGAGACGGTCGTAAACGACACGCCCGCCATGGCCGCCACATCCTTGATCGTCGCCATTTCCCGTTTCTCTCTGGTCTGTTCTGTCTGTCTTCTTACCGCACGCGCGTACGCCGGCTGCGATACGTATCGAGCACGACCGCCACCACGATCACCGCACCCGTGATGATCCGCTTCGTCGGCTCGTTCGCACCGATCTGCGCCAGCCCCGCGGCCAGCACGGAAATGATCAACACGCCGAAGAACGTGCTGATCACCGAGCCGCGCCCGCCCATCAGGCTCGTGCCGCCGATCACGACGGCGGCGATGACCTGCAGTTCCAGGCCCGCCCCCGCGTTCGGATCGGCCGCCTCGAGCCGCGAAATCTGGAACAGCGACGCGAGCCCCGCGAGCGCGCCCATCAGCGCGAATACGAGGATTTTATACGGCCTCGGGTTAACCCCCGCAAGTCGCACCGCTTCCTCGTTCGTGCCGATCCCGACCAGATAGCGCCCGAACACCGTGCGCGTGAGCACGAACTGGGCGGCGATCATCACCGCGACCGCGATCAGGAACGCCGGCGAAATGCCCAGCGCGATCGGGTTCGACAGGAAATCGAACGCGTCGCCGATATACGCGGTGCGCGAATTCGTCAGCTGGTACGCGAGGCCGCGCGCGGCCTCCAGCACGCCGAGCGACACGATGAACGACGGAATCCGCCAGCCGACCGTGACCGCGCCGGTCAGCGAGCCCGTGACGGTCGCGACCGCGATCCCGATCAGCGCGGCCGGCAGCGGCCCCCACTGCCATTTCAGCGCGGCGACGCTGACCATCGACGCGGCGAGCGCGAGCACCGAGCCGACCGACAGGTCGATCCCGGCGATGATCAGCACGAAGGTCATCCCGACCGACATCACGACGAGATCGGGAATCTGGTTCGCGATCGTGCTGAACGTGTCGTAGGTCAGGAAATGCGAACTCAGCACCGAGAACAGCGCGATCATCGCGGCCAGCGCGCCGGCGAGCCCGAGATAGTTCGACAGGCCGAGCCGCGTGCCGGACAGCGTGCGCGCGCGGCGCCCCGTCACGTCCTGCTGCGCGCCTGCGTCGGTCGGGGAAACGGGAGGCTGGGTCATTGCTGTGGTCCTGTCGTCGAAGTGCCCGGAGCGGCGCCGCGCGCCTGCTCCGCGTCCGGATGCCGCATGGCCGCCGCCGGCGTCTCGCGGCCGAAGCCGGCGAATGCCGCGGCCAGCAGCGCATCCTGGGTCCAGTTGCCGCGCTCGAACACGGCGGTCATGCGCCCGGCCGACATCACGCCGATCCGGTCGCAGATCAGCATCAGCTCGCGCAGGTCGCTCGATACGACCACGAGCGCGCGGCCTTCGCGCGCGAGCGCGCCCATCAAAGTGTAGATCTCGAATTTGGCGCCGACGTCGATCCCGCGCGTCGGCTCGTCGAACAGCAGCACGCCCATGTCGCGCGCGAGCCAGCGGCCGATCACGACCTTCTGCTGGTTGCCGCCCGACAGTTCGCCGACCGGCTGCGCCGCCCCGTGCGTGCGGATCCGCAATGCATCGATCTGTCGCTCGGCGAGCGCCGTTTCGCGTGCCGAATCGACGACGCCGCCGCGCGCGAGCCGGTCGAGCTGACCGAGCGACACGTTCGCGGTGATCGACTGCGACAGCAGCAGCCCTTCGCCCTTGCGATCCTCGGTGATCAGCGCGATGCCCAGCTTCACCGCATCGACGGGCGACGCGATGCGCGCCGGCTTCAGCGGCTGGCCGACCGCGATCGTCCCGGCGTCCGGCGTATCGGCGCCGTAGATCAGCCGCAGCAGCTCGGTGCGCCCCGCGCCGATCAGCCCCGAGATCCCGAAGATCTCGCCCGCGCGCACCTCGAGCGACACGTCGCGCACGGCCGTCCCGCGCGTGAGGCCCGATACGGCGAGCCGCGGCGCGCCGAAGCGGCGCGCGCCGAGATCGATGTGTTCGCCGACCTCGCGCCCGACCATCAGCGTGACGAGCCCGTCGGACGTCGTCGCCGCCATGTCGCCCGCATGCACGAGCCGGCCGTCGCGCAGCACCGCGACGCGCTCGGCGACGCGCGCGAGCTCCTCGAGCCGGTGCGAGATGTAGACGATCGCGACGCCGCGCGACTTCAGCCGGTCGATCTGCTCGAACAGCAGCTCGACTTCGCGCGCGGTCAGCATTGCGGTCGGCTCGTCGAGAATCAGCACGCGGCAGTCGCCGATCAGGTTGCGCGCGATCTCGACCATCTGCTGATGGCCGATGCCGAGCGCGCCGACCGGCGTATCGGGGTCGACCGCGTCGAGCCCGACCTGCGCCATCGCGGCACGCGCGTCGTCGCGCAGCCGCGCGCGATCGATGATGCCGAAGCGCCGCGGCAGGCGGTTCAGGAAGAGGTTTTCGGCGACGCTCAGCGTCGGCAGCAGGTTCAGCTCCTGCATCACCATGCGCACGCCGAGCGCCTCGGCCTGCGTGCGGCTCGCCGGCGCATAGGCCTCGCCGCCGAGCTGCATCGTGCCGGTGGTCGGGTCGACGAGCCCGCCGATGATCTTCGACAGCGTGCTCTTGCCGGCGCCGTTCTCGCCCGTCAGCGCGAGCGCGTGGCCCGCGTCGAGCGTCAGCGTGACGTCGGCGAGCACGGGTTCGGCATAGGTCTTGCCGATGCCGGAGACGGACAGCACGGGGTGGGCTGAACGGGAGGGTTGGAAGGTCGGTTCCATCGCGATCCTGGTTGCGGCCGCGCGCACGCGGCGCGCGGGTATGACGCTCACAAGTGCATGTGCATGCAGTGGCCGTGATCGCGCTCACACCGGATAACGGCCGCCGCGCCGGATTCTTGAGCGCGGCGGCCGGACCGGCGCGGCGTTACTTCGTCACGAGATCCACCGGCGTCTCGACCACGCCGGACAGGTCGGCCTGCTTGCGATGCTCGGCGATCGCCTTGAGCGCCGTGTCGATGCCGAACACGGCCTGCTTCGCCGCGTACTGGTCGGCGGTCGCGAGCACGCGGCCGTCCTTCAGCATCGGCTTGATCGCGTTGATGTTGTCGTAGCCGACCACCAGCACCTTGCCCTGCTTGCCGGCCGCGCGCACGGCCGACACGGCGCCGATCGCCATGTTGTCGTTGCCGCACAGCAGCGCCTTCAGGTTCGGGTATTCGTTGAGCATCGCGGCGGCCACCGCATTGCCCTTGTCGATCTCCCATTCGCCCGACTGCACCGACACGACCTTCATCCCACCCGCCTTCATCGCGTCCTGGAAGCCGGCCGTGCGCTGCTGCGCATTGGTCGTCGTCGACACGCCTTCGACGATGCCGACCTGGTCGCCCGCCTTCAGCCGCTTCGCGAGGTAGTCGCCGATCTTGCGCGCGCCCTTGCGGTTGTCCGGGCCGACGAACGGCACGTTCAGGTTCTTCGACTTCAGCACGTCGGGATCGAGCCGGTTGTCGATGTTCACGACGACGATGCCGGCGTCGACGGCCTTCTTCACGACCGGCACGAGCGCCTTCGAATCGGCCGGCGCGAGCACGATCGCGTCGACCTTCGACACGATCATCTGCTCGACGATGCGGATCTGGTTCGCGGTGTCGGTCTCGTCCTTGATGCCGTTGGTGATCAGGTCGAACTGGTTCGCGTTGTGTTTCTGGTATTCCTTCGCGCCCGTTTCCATGGTCAGGAAGAACTCGTTGGCGAGCGACTTCATCACGAGCGCGACCTTCGGCTTGGCCGCGGATTGCGCGTGGACAGCCGGTGCGGCGGCCACCGCGACGGCGGCGAGCGCGGCGGTCAGGAAGCGACGGCGAAAGCGGACATTCATACACATCTCCTGGCGACTGGCCCGAAGGCCGGATTGTTGTTTGGTTGTTGTTTTAATGTGAGCAAACGTTTGCGCCACACTACCCGGGCAATGGCCATCGATGCTGCTGTCGGTACCACGGAATGGAAGCGAGGCAGACGGCCGACTGCCTGGCGCGTGCTGTCGTTGACGCGCCACCGCCGGCGGGACGCCGGCGGAGTGAAGGCTATGCTGTACCGATTCGCTTCGGCGCGCAACCTGTCTAATCAATATTTAAGGGTTTATTCGGAGCGCGCGAGCGCGCTTCACGACGCGCAAATACGACACTCGCGACGTCGGCGGCGGCTCGTCGAAGTACCTTGCAGCGGCGGGCCGAGGATGCAGCGATTCGTCGCGAACGACGCGATCGCCATGCGGATCGACGGCATTCGCCGTGCCGATATGTCGTCGACCGTGGCCGAACCGGCGATTCGGAAGGCGGTGCTTCGTGAATGAGAAGGGCTGCCGATCTGCGGTCCGCGCCGAGGTTCGGCGTGGCTGGTTGTTCTTGTTTTTCTGTCGGCAAGAAAGGTAGGTCGATCGTCGCCTGACGCGACGCATCTGACCGAAAGCCTTGGGGCTGATGCTTCAAGCGTGACGGCGGCAGTCCCAGCCGCCGCGCGGCGCGATACGGTGTACGCCAACGTACGCGTGCTGCGGGTCGCGCGCCGTCCGCGGCATCCGCCCGGACAGCGCACGACACGCGCGGGTCAAACGGCTTCGCGCAACAGCCCGGCGATTTCCGCTTCGTTCAGATGCGGCGCGAACATTTCGATCAGCCGGTACGCATACGCGCGCAGGAACGCGCCCTTGCGCAGCCCGACCCGCGTCGTGCTCGCCTCGAACAGGTGCTGCGTGTCGAGCGCGACGAGCCCCGTGTCGCGCTGCGGGTCGTAGGCCATCGCCGCGACCACGCCGATCCCCATCCCGAGCTCGACGTAGGTCTTGATCACGTCCGCGTCGATCGCGGTCAGCACGACGTCGGGCACGGCACCCGCCTGCGAGAACGCCTGGTCGATGTGCGAGCGGCCCGTGAAGTCCTGGTCGTACGTGATGATCGGATATTCGGCGATTTCCTCGAGCGTCAGGTTCTCGCGGCCGACGAGCGGATGGCCCTTTGGCACGACGACCGTGTGATGCCACGAATAGCACGGGAACGTGACGATGTCCGGATAGCGGTCGAGCGCCTCGGTCGAGATGCCGAGATCGGCCTCGCCGTTCAGGATCATCTGCGCGATCTGCTGCGGGCTGCCCTGGCGCAGCGCGAGATGCACCTTCGGGAACACGTCGGTGAACTGCCGGATCACCTTCGGCAATGCGTAGCGCGCCTGCGTGTGCGTGGTGGCGACGACGAGGTGGCCGCTGTCCTGATCGGCGAACTGGCGCGCGACGCGGCGCAGGTTCTCGGCGTCGAGCAGCATCCGCTCGATCAACTGGTGCACCGCCTTGCCCGGCTCCGTGAGCCCCGTCAGCCGCTTGCCGCGCCGAATGAAGATGTCGACGCCCAGCTCATCTTCCAGATCCTTGATCTGTTTCGACACGCCCGACTGCGACGTGTACAGCACGTTCGCGACTTCCGTCAGGTTCATGTTCTGGCGCACCGCTTCGCGCACGAACCGCAATTGCTGAAAATTCATGGGTATGCCTCTTAGGCTGTCGTTGTTTGATTGTCGAATCGGAGCGAATCCCGCCCTCTGCCCTGCATTGTCTCGTCAACGCGCGGGAAATACCCGCACGGCGCGCGGCACGGCCGTCGCGCCGTCGCCGACCTGCAGCGAAAGCGCGCGCCATGCGTCGCGGTCGAGTTCCGCCTCGAGCGCACCGCCCGCGCGCGCCTCGAGCTCCACGCGCACCGAACCGCCGAGCGGAATCACGCGCCGCACGTCCACCGCGATGCCGTCGCGGTGCCCTTCGCCTACCGGCCACAGCTGCAGATCGTGCGGCCGCACGTACGCGTTCGCGGGGCCCGCGAAATCGGCGTCGACCTCGATCGGCGCGGCCGCGCCCTCGGCGACGAAGCCGCGGCCGGCCACCGTGCCCGGCAGCCGGTTCGCCGCGCCGAGGAACTCGTACACGAACGCGCTTTGCGGATGATCGTAGACGTCCTGCGGGCTGCCGACCTGCTCGACGTGGCCGCGGTTCAGCACGACGATGCGATCGGCCACTTCGAGCGCCTCTTCCTGGTCGTGCGTGACGAAGATCGTCGAGATGTGCAGGTCGTCGTGCAGCCGACGCAGCCAGCCGCGCAGTTCCTTGCGGACCTTCGCGTCGAGCGCGCCGAACGGTTCGTCGAGCAGCAGCACCTTCGGCTCGACCGCGAGCGCGCGCGCGAGCGCGATGCGCTGGCGCTGGCCGCCCGACAGCTCGGACGGATAGCGCTGCGCGAGCCAGTCGAGCTGCACGAGCTTCAGCAGCTCGTGAACCTTCTCGCGAATCGCTGCTTCCGACGGCCGCTCGCGGCGCGGCTTCACGCGCAGCCCGAACGCGACGTTCTCGAACACCGTCATGTGGCGGAACAACGCGTAGTGCTGGAACACGAAGCCGACCTGGCGGTCGCGCGCGCCGACCGACGCGACGTCGAGCCCCTGCAGCACGACCTGGCCGGCGTCCGCGTGCTCGAGGCCCGCGATCACGCGCAGCAGCGTGGTCTTGCCGCAGCCGGACGGCCCGAGCAGCGCGACCAGTTCGCCGGGCGGGAAGTCGAGCGACACGTTGTCGAGCGCCGTGAAATCGCCGAAGCGCTTCTGAAGGTTACGGACGGTGATACCCATTCTGGTTGCCTCTTTACGATTTCGACGAAACGGCGCCGACAGGGCCGGCATGTGCGGGAACGGCGTCGTGCGTATCGGCCAGTTCGGCGGCGAGATGACGCTCGGCGATCAGCTTCAGCGCGAGCGTGACGAGCGCGAGCAGCGCCAGCACCGACGCCACCGCGAACGCCGCCGCGAAGTTGTATTCGTTGTACAGGATCTCCACGTGCAGCGGCATCGTGTCGGTCACGCCGCGGATGTGGCCGGACACGACCGACACCGCGCCGAACTCGCCCATCGCGCGCGCATTGCACAGGATCACGCCGTACAGCAGGCCCCACTTCACGTTCGGCAGCGTCACGCGGCGGAAGATCTGCCAGCCCGACGCGCCGAGCACGCGCGCGGCCTCTTCCTCGTCGGTGCCTTGCGCCTGCATCAGCGGAATCAGCTCGCGCGCGACGAACGGGAACGTGACGAAGATCGTCGCGAGCACGATGCCCGGCACCGCGAAGATGATCTGCACGTCGTGGTTCTGCAGCCAGGGCCCGAGCCAGCCCTGCGCGCCGAACAGCAGCACGTACACAAGGCCCGAGATCACCGGCGACACCGAGAACGGCAGGTCGATCAGCGTCGTCAGCAGCGCCTTGCCGCGGAATTCGAACTTCGCGATCGCCCACGATGCGCACACGCCGAACACGAGGTTCAGCGGCACCGCGATCACGGCGACGGTCAGCGTCAGCTTGATCGCCGACCACGCGTCGGGATCGGCCAGCGATTCGAAATAGAAGCCGACGCCCTTGCGCAGCGCCTCGACGAACACCGCGGCGAGCGGCACGACGAGGAAGAACGCGAGGAACGCCAGCGCGATGCCCGTGAGCAGCCAGCGCACGACGCGCGACTCGCTGACGGGGTCGAGCCGCTTCGTGGCGCGCGCGGCCGGCGACGGGGTTTTCAGCACGACGGTGGCCTCCTGGCTCATTGCTGGCCTCCTGCGGCGGCGGCGGCGGCAGCGGCGGTGACGGTGGCGGGCGCCGGGCCGCTCGCGCCCTTGCTCGTCCGACGCTGCAGATACCACTGCAGCGTGTTGATCAGCAGCAGCATCAGGAACGACACGACCAGCATCACGACCGCCAGCGCGGTCGCGCCCGCGTAGTCGTACTGCTCGAGCTTCGTGATGATCAGCAGCGACGTGATCTCGGATTTCATCGGCACGTTGCCGGCGATGAAGATCACCGATCCGTATTCGCCGAGCGCGCGCGCGAACGACAGCGCGAAACCGGTGAGCAGCGCCGGCAGCACGGCCGGCAGCACGACGCGGCGGAACGTCAGCCAGCGCGACGCGCCGAGGCACGCGGCGGCTTCTTCCTGCTCGCGCTCGAAATCCTCGAGCACCGGCTGCACGGTGCGCACGACGAACGGCAGCCCGATGAAGGTCAGCGCGACCAGCACGCCGGCCGGCGTGAACGCGATCTTGATACCGAGCGGCGCCAGATACTGGCCGACCCAGCCGTTGGTCGCGTAGACGGCCGCGAGCGAGATGCCGGCCACCGACGTCGGCAGCGCGAACGGCAGGTCGACGATCGCGTCGACGAGCCGCTTGAACGGGAACGTGTAGCGCACCAGCACCCATGCGACGAGGAAGCCGAACACGGCGTTGATCAGCGCGCCGCCGAGCGCGGCCGAGAACGTCAGCCGGTACGACGCGAGCACGCGCGGCGACGTGACGGCGGTGACGAACTGGTCCCACGACAGCGTCGCGGTCTTCAGGAACGTGGCGGCGAGCGGAATCAGCACCACGAGGCTCAAATAGGCCACCGTGATGCCGAGTGTCACGCCGAAACCGGGCAGCGCGCTCGGTTTGCGAAAGATGTACGTCGTCATCGGATGCTCTTGCTGGGTCGATGCTGCTCACGGGTCCGACGCAAACGCCGGCGCAGTGAATCGCGCCGGCGGCCCGTCGGGGATGCGGCGCGCTGTCGTGGCGCGCCGCTTGTCGTTATGGCGTTACTGCGGCTTGTAGATCGAATCGAACACGCCGCCGTCCGCGAAATGCGTCTTCTGCGCATTCGTCCAGCCGCCGAACGTGTCGTCGACCGTGTACAGCTTCAGCTTCGGGAACTGCTTGGTCAGCTCCGCCGGCACGTTCTTCGAACGCGGCCGGTAGTAGTTGCGCGCCGCGATTTCCTGGCCCTGCGGGCTGTACAGGTAGTTCAGGTACGCCTCGGCCAGCTTGCGCGTGCCCTTCTTGTCGACCACCTTGTCGACCACCGCGACGGGCGGCTCGGCCAGGATGCTCACCGACGGCACGACGATCTCGAACTTGTCGGTGCCGAATTCCTTGACCGACAGGAATGCCTCGTTTTCCCATGCGATCAGCACGTCGCCGATCCCGCGCTGCACGAAGCTCGTCGTCGCGCCCCGCGCGCCCGAATCGAGCACGCCTGCGTTCTTGTAGAGCTTCGTGACGAATTCCTTCGCCGTCTGCTCGTTGCCGCCCGGCTTGTGCAGCGCGTATGCCCATGCGGCCAGGTAGTTCCAGCGCGCGCCGCCCGAGGTCTTCGGGTTGGGCGTGACGATCGAGATGCCCGGCTTGGTCAGGTCGTCCCAGTCCTTGATCCCCTTCGGATTGCCCTTGCGCACGAGGAACACGATCGTCGACGTGTACGGCGACGCGTTATCGGGCAGGCGCTTCTGCCAATCCTTGTTCACGAGCCCCTTGTTCGCGAGCGCATCGATGTCGTACGCCAGCGCCAGCGTGACGACGTCGGCCTGCAGGCCGTCGAGCACCGAGCGCGCCTGCGCGCCCGAACCGCCGTGCGACTGCTTGAAGTTGACGGTTTCGCCCGTCTTCGCCTTCCACTCCTTGCCGAACGCCTGGTTGAAATCCTGATACAGCTCGCGCGTCGGGTCGTACGACACGTTCAGGAAGGTCGTATCGGCCTGGGCATGCGTCGCGACGCCCAGCGCCGCCGCCGCGCCCAGCGCGAGTGTTGCGATCAGGCGGCCCACTCCGCCCACCAGCCCCGTATTGCGCTTCGCCATCCTTGGTTCTCCAGTGTTGTCGGTATTGCGATGTCGGGCCAGTCTATCGAACGGGTTACATGATTAAAAATAATCGTTCCTTATTTTTTAATACTCAAAAGTGCTAACGCAGACGGGATGGACGGTTGCGGCGGACAAACCGGCGTTTGGACGTCGCGAAATCACGCCCGAACCGGCGCGATCGCGTCGAACCTCAAGTAACACTTGAAATTCACCAAGTACTGTATAAAAATACAGCTCACTGTCTATCCATACAGTTGAGCCATGACCAAACTCACCGCCCGTCAGCAGCAAGTGTTCGACTTGATCCGTCGCGCGATCGAGCGCTCCGGATTCCCGCCCACCCGTGCCGAGATCGCGGCCGAACTGGGCTTCAGCTCGCCGAATGCGGCCGAGGAGCACCTGCGCGCGCTGGCGCGCAAGGGCGTGATCGAGCTGGCGGCCGGCGCATCGCGCGGCATCCGGCTGCTCGGCATCGACGACGCCCCGCACCAGTTCACGCTGCCGCACGCCGGCCTGATGCAACTGTCGCTGCCGCTCGTCGGCCGCGTCGCGGCCGGTAGCCCGATCCTCGCGCAGGAGCACATCTCGCAGCATTACGCGTGCGATCCCGCGCTGTTCACCAGCAAGCCCGACTATCTGCTGAAGGTGCGCGGCCTGTCGATGCGCGACGCCGGCATTCTCGACGGCGACCTCCTCGCCGTGCAGAAGCGCACGGAAGCGAAGGACGGCCAGATCATCGTCGCGCGTCTCGGCGACGACGTCACGGTCAAGCGCCTGATGCGCCGGCCGGGCGGCCTCGAGCTGATCGCGGAGAACCCGGATTACGAAAACATCTTCGTCAAGGCCGGCAGCGCGGATTTCGCGCTGGAAGGCATCGCCGTCGGGCTGATTCGCTCGGGCGAACTCTGACATTCCGTCTCGCCAGGAGAACATCATGGAACGCCTTGCCCGCCTGCTGCCTTTCCGTCAATTCGGTCGCCTGCGTCATCTGCGCGGCCGCACGCCCTGCGCACCGCTGTCCGCGGCGGCGCCAGTGCAAGAAGAAGTCGCAGTCGAACGGCAGGCGTCCCTGCTGCCGTCAGCGCTCCCCGCGTTCGCGCGGGTCTCGCTGAACGCCGGCCTGAATCACGCGGAACCCGCGCGCCGCGCGCCGGTGCGCGTCTATCACGGCCGGTCGCGCCTGATCATGGTGGGCACGATCGATGCCGTGTGCCGGATGATCGATCACTGCATCGCAGAGGAACGATCGGCCACGCCGGGCGGTCTCTGATTGCGGAACCTTCCCGCACCGGAGGCAACGTGACTGGATCGTCGCGCCGCGCATGGCGACTCAAGCCCCTGCTGATCGTCGCGCTGGTCGTCGCCCTGATTGGGGCGCTCGGCTATGCGTACGCGTCGCCGTATGTCGCGCTCGGTCGCCTGAAATCGGCGATCGATGCGCGCGATGCGCAGGCGATCAGCGAGTACGTCGACTTTCCGTCGCTGCGCATCAGCCTGAAGCAGCAGGTCACGGAAGAGTTGATGCGCCGGATCGACGCCGTGAAGAAGAACAACCCGTTCGCGGTGCTGGGCGCGCTGATCGGGTCCGCGCTGATCGGCCCGCTGGTCGACGCGTACGCGACCCCGGAAGGCGTCGCCGCGCTGATGAGCGGATTGCCGCCGCGCGGCAATCCGGGCGAGCGTCCGCCTGAGTGGTCGAACCAGCCGCCAGCAGGCAATGCGCCCGGCAACCCGCCTGCCGCACCGCCCGCCAATCCAGCGCAGGCAAGCGCCGGCGTACCGGGCGACAACGCGGCCGCTTCGGCGGCATCGTCGCCGGCACCGGCGCCCACCGCACCGGCCAGCCCGAGCGAAGCAACGCCAGCGCCGCGCCAGCAGCAAACTAGCGCGGGCTACCGAAATATCGATGAATTCGTCGTGACGTACCAGCGCAGCGCCGATGGCACGCGCTATGCGGCGATCTTCCACCGCTTCGGGCTGTTCTCGTGGAAATTGTCCGGGATCGACCTGCATGCATAGCAGGCCGTGCTCGACGTGCGCACCGCCGATGCAGTGCGATGCCTGACCGGCACGCATTGCCGGTCAGGCGGTCATCCAGCTTTTAGATCATTGGCCGTTCGCGATGGCCGCTTCGCGCTCGCGCGCAATTTCGGCCTTCTGCTCTTCCGCCGACGAACACGCGACCAGGATGCTGCAGTTCACGCGATCGAGCAGTTGCGTATTGCCCGACCCCATCCACCATCTCGACAATCCGCTGCGGCACCGGTGGCCGACGACGACGAGATCGACCTTCAATTCCGACGCGAGATTCGCGATTTCGTCGATCGGGTAACCGAACGCAAAATGGCCTTCGGCCTGGACGCCGCGCTCGCGCAGCCAGTTCACGCCTTCCTGCAGGATTTCGCGCGCGGTTTCCTCGAAGCGGCCGCAGGCGACATCGGTCAGCAAACCCGCGCTTTGCGCAATGCTCGAACGCATGTCGACGACCGACAGCAAATGTGTTTCGGCCTTGAGGTCCATTGCGAGATTGGCGCCGTAACGCAGCGCCTTGCGCCCTTCGAGCGTGCCGTCGTAACACAGCAAAATCTTGTTGTAGCTAGCCATGAAGCCTCCCTATCGCGACAACGAACCCTACGCATTCATCATGGTGCGCCGCAATTCAGGACGCAAGGGATGGAAAACGCTGATTCGCCCCGTGCGGCGCGTGCGCGATGATGCGGTGCACGATCGGCGCGCACTTGCATCGCACCGTGCAGGCATGCCCTGAAGCGAGGCAGCCGATGCACTAGAATGGCCCGTTCCATCGCCAGCGGGCTGCCTCGTGCCGGCGTCGTATGCTTCGGCCATGCCCGTGTGACACGCATTCGCGCGATCCGTTCGCACACCGGCCACGCACAGAGCAGCGGAACGCGCCCGCTTACAACGACAACACGCCCATGTCCGTCGCACCGATCGATTTACGCAACGTCGAAAAGCGCTATGGCGACAAGCTCGTCGTCAACGGTCTGTCCTTCAACGTGAAGGCCGGCGAATGCTATGGCCTGCTCGGGCCGAACGGCGCCGGCAAGACCACGACGCTGAAGATGCTGCTCGGCCTCGCGCATCCCGATGCGGGCACCATTTCACTGTGCGGCGAACCGGTTCCATCGCGTGCGCGACATGCACGCCGGCGGGTCGGCGTCGTCCCGCAGTTCGACAACCTCGACCCCGACTTCACGGTCCGTGAAAACCTGCTCGTCTTCAGCCGCTATTTCGGGATGTCGGCGCAGGCCGCACGCGCGCTCGTGCCGCCGCTGCTCGAATTCGCGAAGCTGGAAAACAAGGCCGATGCAAAGGTCGGCGAGCTGTCGGGCGGCATGAAGCGCCGCCTCACGCTCGCCCGCGCGCTCGTCAACGACCCCGACGTGCTCGTGCTCGACGAGCCGACGACGGGCCTCGATCCGCAGGCGCGGCACCTGATGTGGGAGCGGCTGCGTTCGCTGCTCGCGCGCGGCAAGACGATCCTGATCACCACGCATTTCATGGAGGAAGCCGAGCGCCTGTGCGATCGGCTGTGCGTGATCGAGGAAGGCCGCAAGATCGCCGAAGGCGCGCCGCACGCGCTGATCGAATCGGAGATCGGCTGTGACGTGATCGAGATCTACGGGCCCGATCCGGCCGCGCTACGCGACGAGTTGTCGGCATTCGCGAAGCACACCGAGATCAGCGGCGAGACGCTGTTCTGCTATGTGACCGACCCCGAACCGGTCAGCGCACGACTCAAGGGCCGCACGGGGTTGCGCTATCTGCATCGTCCGGCCAATCTGGAGGATGTGTTCCTGCGGCTCACGGGCCGCGAGATGCAGGACTGATCGACCATGGACGTCCGCAACTATTCCGCCACCACGCCGTCGGCTCCGCCGCGCGAATCGCGCTTTGCGATCGCGATGCCGGCGAACGCCAGCAACTGGGTCGCCGTCTGGCGGCGCAACTATCTCGTGTGGCGCAAGCTCGCGCTCGCGTCGATGTTCGGCAATCTGGCCGATCCGATGATCTATCTGTTCGGGCTGGGTTTCGGGCTCGGCCTGATGCTCGGCCATGTCGACGGCGTGTCGTATATCGCGTTCCTCGCGGCCGGCACGGTCGGCTCGAGCGTGATGATGTCCGCGAGCTTTGAATCGATGTATTCGGGTTTCTCGCGGATGCACGTGCAGCGCACGTGGGAAGCGATCATGCATACGCCGCTCGCGCTCGGCGACATCGTGCTCGGCGAGATCGTCTGGGCAGCCAGCAAGGCGATGCTGTCGGGGGGCGCGATCATGCTCGTCGCGGGCGGGCTCGGCTACGCGCAGTTTCCGTCGATGCTCGCGGCGCTGCCCGTGATCGCGCTGGCCGGCCTCGCGTTCGCCAGCATCGCGATGATCGTCACGGCGCTCGCGCCGTCCTACGATTTCTTCATGTTCTATCAGACGCTCGTGCTGACGCCGATGCTGCTGCTGTCGGGCGTGTTCTTCCCGATCACGCAGTTGCCGCCGCTCGCGCAGCACGCGGCGCACGCGCTGCCGCTCGCGAACGCGGTCGAGCTGATCCGGCCTGCGATGCTCGGCCGGCCGGCGACCGACGTCGCGTTGCACGTCGCGGTGCTCGCCGGCTACGCGGTCGGCGGGTTCCTGCTGTCCGCGTGGCTGTTCCGGCGCCGGATGATGCGCTGACGGCCGGCGCGCCGGGCACCGGGCGCCAGCTTCATGCGACGACGTTATTCGTCGTCGTCGCTCCACGGAATTTCGACGTCGGTCAGGAACGCGACGGTCGCGAGCGGGCCGCCTTCCTGGCGGCCGAGCTTGCCGTCCGCGCGATGCCATTCGACGCGGAACTGCGTGCCCGGATCGTCGGCCACCAGATAGACCGTGCGCAGCTCTTCCTTGTCGGCTTCGTCCACCGGGCCGTCGAACGACACCAGCATCTTCTGCGGCCACAGGCCGTTGACCGGATCGTAAATGCGATCGCCTTGCGGAATGTCGATGCTGGCCTCGACGCCGATCGTTGCGGAAGCCTCGATGATCATCGTGCCGAGTGCGTTGAGCACGGCAGTCGCCCGCGCGGAATTGGCCTGGCGGATCGCGAGATCGCCGCGCGTCAGCGCCTTTTCGAGTCGAGGATGAATCTTCGGTTGGGTCATGCGTTTTCCTGTTTGCTTCTTGTAAAGGGCGCCGCACGCGTGAAGCGGCGGCGCCGGGTGAATACGAATGCGACGATTGCGCCGGGCCGGCGTGTCGCCCGCGTCGTCA
Organism: Burkholderia sp. BCC0044; assembly: GCF_902832955.1. Lineage (NCBI taxonomy): Bacteria > Pseudomonadati > Pseudomonadota > Betaproteobacteria > Burkholderiales > Burkholderiaceae > Burkholderia > Burkholderia sp. BCC0044. The sequence goes on from NZ_CADFDO010000001.1 coordinate 741,572, forward strand.
GAACCCGAACGCGATCGCGAGCAAGCCGCTCGCGATCCCGAACGCGACGACGAGCGTCGCGACGATCGCCAGCATGTAAGGCTTGAACGAACGCGCGAGCATCGCGAGCGACGGCACGCTGATCGGCGGCAGCGTCATCAGCAAGGCGGCGGCCGGACCGACGCCCATGCCGAGCGACAGCATCGCCTGGATGATCGGCACCTCGCCGGCCGTCGGGATCACGAACAGCATGCCCGCGACCGCGAACGCGACGATCCAGCCGAGATGATTGCCGATGTCCGGGCCGATATGCGGAAACAGCCACGCGCGCGCGGCGCCGAGCAGCAGCACGAGCACGATGTATTCGGGCACGAGCCGCACGGCCATGCGCGCGAGCAGTTTCATCCAGCGGACGAACGGATTGCCGGCCGCGGCCTGCTCGGCCGCCAGCGCGGCGAGCTGCGCATCGTCGATGCTGCGGTCTTCGGGACGCGCGATGCGGTTCAGCAGATAGCCGATCCCGAACACCATCGCGATGCCGAGCACGAGGCGCAGCGCGCTCCAGTGCCAGCCGAGCACGAAGCCCATGAACACCAGCGCGGCCGGGTTCAGCACCGTATTGCCGAGCCAGAATGCGACCGCGCCGCCCGGCGACGCATGGCGCGCCCGCAGGCCCGCGACGACCGGCGCCGCGCAGCACGTGCACATCATCCCGGGCAGCGACAGCAGCCCGCCCGCGGCGACGCTGCCGAACCCCGTGCGGCCGAGCACGCGCGCCACCCAGTGCGCGGGCAGCAGCGCCTGCACGGCCGAGCCGAGCAGCAGGCCGAGCACCATCGCCTGCCAGATCGCCTTGCCGTACGCCCACGCGTAGTCGAGCGCCGCCTTCAGCGACGGCTCGGGCGCGGCCGCCGACGTGCCCATCAGGATCGACTGGCCGATCGAATGATGCTCGGCGGCAACGAACGCCTTGTTGTAGTACGGGAACCATTTCACATAGAACAGCCCCGCGACCGCGATCAGCAGGAAGGTCATCCAGCCGAGGGCCGGATTCGGTTGAGTGCGTGTGGTCGTCATCGTGTGGTGGTCGTTGATGGGTCTTGGTCGGTTTCGGATGGCGTGCCGGCGGCGAGCGCGGCCGATGCGGGCAACCCGGCTTGCGCAAGTTCGGCCAGCAGCCGGCGCGCCTGCTCGCGCACGTCGGCCGCGTTGGGCCGGAACGTGAAGGTCAGCGCGCGGTTCGGCTTGTTGTACGTCGCGCGGTAAGTGCGCGCGTAGGCGGGATCGTAATGCCTGTCGATCAGTTCGGTGAACAAATCAGCTCGCGCGCCGGCATCGATCAGCCCGTTCCAGCGTGTCACTTCTTCGCGGCTGTGCAGGCCGATCAGCCGATGAAGCTGCGCCTTGAACGCGTCCGGTTCGTCGAACAGGTGCGCGTAATCGTCGAGCAGGAACGCGATCCGCTCGTCGTGCGCCGCTTCGACCTGCACCCACGGCCCCGCGTGAAACGCTTCGATCAGCGCGATCGGCAACTGCACGAGCCCGATCCTGCGGCTTTCCGATTCGACGAACACCGGCCATTGAGGGTCGAAACGCCCCAGCGCTTCGACGAGCCCGGAATCGAACCCCTTCTGCTTCGGCTGCGGCTTGCCCGGCAGCGCGCCGAGCAGCGAGCCGCGATGGCATGCGAGCGCTTCGAGATCGAGCGTCTGCGCGCCCGCGTCGCGCAGCGCGTTCAGCAGCCGCGTCTTGCCGCAGCCCGTATGGCCGACGAGCGCGATGTAGCGAAAGCGCGTCGGCAGCGAGTCGAGCGTCGCGCACACCGACTGCCGGTATGCCTTGTAGCCGCCGTCGAGCTGGCGCGCCTTCCAGCCGATCAGGTTGAACCAGGTCGTCATCGAGCCCGAGCGCTTGCCGCCGCGCCAGCAGTAGATCAGCGGCCGCCAGTTGCGCGGCCGGTCGGCGAACGTCGTGTCGAGATGGCGCGCGATGTTGCGCGCGACGATCGCCGCGCCGACGCGCGTCGCCTCGTACGGCGACACCTGGCGATACATCGTGCCGACGAGCACGCGCTCCTCGTTGCTGAGCACGGGCGCGTTCAGCGCGCCGGGGATATGGTCCTCGGCGAACTCGAGCGGCGTGCGCACGTCGATGATCTCGTCGAACTCGCCGGCGCGATCGAGGGTGACAATCAGGTTCTTCAATTTGGCGTCGAACAGGGGCGATGCGGCTCGAGGAGCCGCATGGGCACGGAAGGCGGATTGACGATTATCTCACGGCCCGGCGTCCCGGGCCTCGCGCGGCGGTCGGCGGCGGCGAGGCGGCCTGCATCGCGTCGATCAGATGATCGCGGAATGCGCGCACCGACGCGGGCAGATCGCGCCCGGCCATCGTCTGCACCTGGATGCTGCGTTCGCGCAGTTGCGGGTTCGTCATCGGCACGACGACGAACCCGTCCGCCTCGGAACGGTCACGCACCGACAGCAGCCCCGTGAACATCACCGCGCCCGTGCGGCGCGCGTAGCCGTACATCGCCGCGGTGTTGTTGCTCGTCAGCTCGGGCTCGAGCAGCAGCCCGTCGAGCGCGCATGCGATGTCGATCAGCTGGCGCACCGTCGTGCCGGCCTCGGGCAGCACGTGCGCGTGCGGCGCGACATCGGCGAGCGACACCGCATTGCGGGCCGCGAGCGGGTGATCGTGCCGGACCAGCGCAAAGACCGGCGCGCGCTCGGTGTGGTCGACGCGCACGCCCTTCTCCGGCGCGAGGCTGAAGGTCAATGCGATGTCCGCATCGCCGTCGCGCACGCGCCGGGTCGCGTCCGCCGGCGATACGACCCACACGGTGAAATCGACGCCCGGGTGGCGGGCCTTGAAGCTCGCGAGCACGGCAGGCAGGAAGTCGATCGCAAACCCTTCCGAGCACGCGATCTTCAGCAGGCTGCCGTGCAGCGCGTCGAGCCCGCCGATGTCCTTCATCACGTGCTCGGCCTCCAGCAGGCTGCGCTGCGCGAACGCCAGCAACCGCTCGCCCGCCTCCGACAACGCCATCCCGCGCGGTCGCCGCTCGAACAGCGGCGCGCCGAGCTCGCTCTCCAGCTTCGCGATCTGGCGGCTGATCGCCGACACGGCCACGTGCAGCCGCGCGGACGCGTCGCTGATCGAGCCGGTACGCGCCACCTCGACGAAATACCGCAACCCCAGGCCATGCAGGAAAGCCGCCATCGTTCTGTCTCCGCGCCGCATCCGGCCGCGCTGCTTTGCCTTTTCGGCAAAGAAAGGTTCGAAATTCGATCATTGTGACAAAAAAACCGGCTTTCTAGAATCGATCGCACTTCACGTTGCCTGCGCGGCCCGCGCGCAGCGAACCCGACCGAGGAGACACGATTTGAGCCGTACCGCCGCCATCCAGCACGCGCTGAACCAGTTCGAATCCGGTGCGTTCTTCACGACCCTGAGCCGCCGCGTCGGCCTGCGCACCGAAAGCCAGGAAAGCGGCAGCGAAGCCGCGCTGCGCGCCTATCTGACCGACGAAATCGCGCCCGAGGCCGCCCGCCTCGGCTTCACGTCGCGGATCGTCGACAACCCCGTCGACGGCGGCGGCCCGTTCCTGCTCGCGTCGCGCCACGAAGACGACGCGCTGCCGACCGTGCTGATCTACGGCCACGGCGACGTCGTGCGCGGCTACGACGCGCAGTGGCGCGCGCCGCTGTCGCCGTGGACACTGACGGCCGACGGCGAGCGCTGGTACGGCCGCGGCAGCGCCGACAACAAGGGCCAGCACACGATCAACCTGGCCGCGCTGGCGAGCGTGCTCGACGCGCGCGGCGGCCGGCTCGGCTTCAACGCGAAGCTGTTGATCGAGATGGGCGAGGAAACCGGGTCCCCGGGCCTCGACGCTCTGTGCCGCCAGGAGCGCGACGCGCTCGCGGCCGACGTGCTGATCGCGTCCGACGGCCCGCGCATCGCCGCCGCGCGCCCGACGGTCTTCCTCGGCTCGCGCGGCGCGGTCAACTTCAGGCTGAGCCTGCGCGCCCGCGACGGCGCGCATCACTCCGGCAACTGGGGCGGGCTGCTGCGCAACCCGGCGATCGTGCTCGCGCATGCGCTCGCGAGCCTCGTCGACGCGCGCGGCGCGATTCGCGTCGCGGGGCTGCGCCCGCCACCGATCCCGGCCGCGGTGCGCGACGCGCTCGCCGATCTTTCCGTCGGCGGCGGCCCCGGCGACCCGGCGCTCGACGCCGACTGGGGCGAGCCCGGCCTGTCCGCCGCCGAGCGCGTGTTCGGCTGGAACACGTTCGAGATCCTCGCGTTCAAGGCCGGCAATCCGGAGCATCCCGTCAACGCGATCCCGCCCGTCGCGTATGCGCACTGCCAGTTGCGCTTCGTCGTCGGCACCGACTGGGAAGCGCTGCAGGCGCACCTGCGCGCGCACCTCGATGCGCACGGCTTCGCCGACGTCGAGATCGACGTCGAACGCGGCGCACCGGCGACGCGCGTGCCGCCGGACGATCCGTGGGTCCGCTGGGCCGTCGCGTCGCTCGCGCGCACCACCGGCAAGAAGCCCGCGATCCTGCCGAATCTCGGCGGCACGCTGCCGAACGAAGTGTTCGCCGACACGCTCGGGCTGCCGACGCTGTGGGTGCCGCACTCGTACCCGGCGTGCTCGCAGCACGCACCCGACGAGCATCTGCTCGCGAGCGTCGTCAGCGAGGGGCTGCAGATGATGGCCGGCCTCTTCTGGGATCTCGGCGACGACGCGCCGCCCGTTCGCCGCGCGGCATCCGCCGCGGCCGGCGCCGCCCTGTAACGCGCTTCGCCCCTTTCACGGGACCTGCACACACGATGAATACGACCACCCTCACCGCGCAGGACGCCGCGCGCCCCAGCGCCGCGAAAATCCGCCGCATCATCTTCGCCGCGTCGATCGGCAACGCGCTCGAATGGTTCGACCTGATCGTCTACGGCTTCTTCGCGGTCACGATCGCCAAGCTGTTCTTCCCGGCCACGAGCGAAGCGACGTCGCTGATGCTGACGCTCGGCACGTTCGGGCTGTCCTACCTGATCCGGCCGATCGGCGGCTTCGTGCTCGGCGCGTATGCCGACCGCGCGGGCCGCAAGGCATCGCTGCTGCTGTCGATCGCGATGATGATGGTCGGCACGCTGCTGATCGCGCTGATGCCGACCTACGCATCGATCGGCATGCTCGCACCGCTCGGGATCATGCTGTCGCGGCTGATGCAGGGCTTTTCCGCGGGCGGCGAATTCGCGAGTTCGACCGCGTTCCTCGTCGAGCACGCGCCGCAGCGGCGCGGTTTCATGTCGAGCTGGCAGTTCGCGAGCCAGGGCCTCGCGACGTTGCTCGCGTCGGGCTTCGGCGCGCTGCTGACGGCCACGCTGACCACCGCGCAACTCGAAAGCTGGGGCTGGCGCGTGCCGTTCCTGTTCGGCCTCGCGATCGGCCCGGTCGGGCTGTACATCCGCCGCTACGTCGACGAAGGCATCGAGTTCAAGACGCAGGCGCGCTCCGAAGCGCCGGTGCGCGAGCTGTTCGCGGACCAGAAGTTGCGGCTGCTGCTATCGATCGGCGCGCTCGTGATCTCGACCGCGATCAACTACATGATCCTGTACATGCCGACCTATGCGATCAAGCAGCTCGGGCTGCCGGCATCGACGGGCTTCGCGGCGACGCTCGCGACCGGCTTCGTGCTGACGCTCGTCACGCCGGTCGTCGGCCACCTGTCCGACCGCACCGGGCGGATCCGCATGATGGCGGTCGCGGCCGTGCTGATGCTGGTCACCGTATGGCCGACGTTCGCATGGCTCACGCGCCACGCGTCGTTCGCGACGATGCTCGCCGCACTGGTCTGGATCGGCGCGTTGAAGGCGATGTACTGCGGCGCGCTGCCGGCGCTGATGGCCGAACTGTTCCCGGCGCAGACACGCGCCACCGGGCTCGCGGTCAGCTACAACACCGGCGTCACGCTGTTCGGCGGCTTCGCGCCGTTCGTCATCACCTGGCTGATCAGCACGACCGGCAACCGGCTGTCGCCGGCGCTCTACCTGATGGGATGTGCGCTGCTGAGCCTCGCCGCGCTGTTCGTTGCGCGCACGCGGCTGAAGATGCGTTGACGCGAGAAACGACGGCGCGGCGATGCGCCGTCGATGCAACCGATCGCGGCCCGTCGCGGCATCGCTGCCGCGCGGGCCGCGCGCCGTTTACGGCGCCGGGTTCGGCTGCTGTTCGTGCAGCGCGTCGATCTCGGCGAGGATCTCGTCGGACAGCGTCACGTCGATGCTGCCGATGTTCTCCTTCAACTGCTCGAGCGACGTCGCGCCGACCAGGTTGCTGCGCACGAACGGGCGGCTGTTGACGAACGCGAGCGCCAGTTGCGCGGGCGACAGCCCGTGTCGCCGCGCGAGCGCGACGTAACGCGACGTCGCGTCGACCGCCTGCGGCTTGCTGTAGCGCTGGAAACGCTCGAACAGCGTGATGCGCGCGCCGGCCGGACGCGCGCCGTTCTCGTACTTGCCGGACAGCCAGCCGAACGCGAGCGGCGAATACGCGAGCAGGCCGACGCCGTCGCGATGCGTGAATTCCGACAGCCCGTTTTCGAACGTGCGGTTCAACAGGCTGTACGGATTCTGGATGCTCGCGATCCGCGGCAGCCCGAGCTTCTCGGCCGCGCGCAGGAACTGCGCGACACCCCACGGCGTTTCGTTCGACACGCCGATCGCACGCACCTTGCCGGCCTTCACGAATTCCGCGAGCACGCCGAGCGTTTCCTCGATCGGCACCGTGTACGCGTCGTCGACCCACGGATACGCGGGCCGGCCGAACGTGGTCGTGCTGCGATCGGGCCAGTGCAACTGGTACAGATCGACGTAGTCGGTCTGCAGACGCTTGAGGCTGCCGTCGAGCGCTTCGGTCAGGTTCTTGCGGTCGAACTGGTTGCCCTCGCCGCGAATATGGCGCGGATTGTGCGGCTGCCGCGCCGGCCCCGCGATCTTCGTCGCGAGCACGATGCGCTCGCGCTGCGCGCGATGCTGCGCGATCCAGGTGCCGATGTATTGCTCGGTGCGGCCCTGCGTGTCGGGCTTCGGCGGCACCGGATACATCTCCGCGGCGTCGATCAGCGTCACGCCCTGCCCGAGCGCGTAGTCGATCTGCTCGTGCGCGTCGCGCTCCGAATTCTGCTCGCCCCACGTCATCGTGCCGAGACCGATCAGGCTGACCTCGATGCCCGAATCGCCGAGTGTGCGGTATTCCATGCTGTTCCTGTCGCGTCGGTGGAAAGCAGGAACGCTATCACATTGAAGCGACGGCTTCAGTTGGGCGACGCGCATGCTTACAAGCGGCCTTCGGCGCTGCCCCGTGCGCTCACGCCCGGGCCCGGACGAGGGCCCCGCCGCCCTTCGTCACTGCGGCCGCTGGATGAAGCAGGTCGCCGACGCATGCGCGACGATCTTGTCGTCCGGCGTCTTCAGCGTGCCCTCGGCGACGCCCAGCGAACGCGACAGGTGAATCACGCGCCCTTCCGCGATCAGGTCGACGTCGCGCGGCACGGGCCGCAGCATCTTCACGTGCAGATCGACGGTGCCGTAACCGACGCCCGCGTCGAGCATCGAATGCACCGCGCACCCCGTGACCGAATCGAGCACCGTCGCGGCGAACCCGCCGTGCACGCCGCCCAGCGGATTCAGGTGCCGGCCGTCCGCCCGCGCCGAAAACTTCACGTAACCGAGCTCGACGTCGAGCGGACGCATCGGGATCGTCTCGGAAATCGACGCAAGGGGCGCGTCGCCCGACACGGCGGCACGCAGCAGGTCGAGGCCAGACAGGGAAAGCGGATTCATCGGGTTGTCTCCGGGTTGAAAGCGCGTCGCCGCGCGAGTAAGTTCTAAATTGGAACTCATTATTGTCAGCGAGACCGGTCGTTGTCAACGCGACCGGGCCCGTTGCAACCGAAGGCGGGTTCTATAATCGAACCCGCTATTTCGCTGAACCGCCGCAAGACCGCCGCAACAGGCAAGAGACTCGACGTTGACGTCCTCCTCTTCCTAAAGGGGGAGGATTCCCACACCTGGCGATGCACGTCCGCATCGGAGAATGTTCAACGCAGCGTTGATATCACGATCATGCTCGACACCACAGTCACTACAGGCCCACTCTCTTATTCTGCTGCCGGTCGTCAGCACGTTCAGGTCGAAACCGGTCGGCCGCTTCTTGTTCCACTGCAGCGCGTGCTTCTGCGTGTCATCGCAGAAGTTCCAGACGTAGTTCACCGCGCGGCTCTGCTTGTTAAGCAGTCCGTTGAGCGACTTCACACGGTAGCGATAGACAAGAATCATGCCGGTGATCCTAACCCGTGGAAGAAGCTGCCTGTCAACAGCGGCGCTCCTTTCCTCCCCGTCCTGAAGGACGGGGTTTCTCGGAGCAACTGATGAAATGGGATGACATCGGCACGCTGAACTGTTCGGTCGCGCGCACGCTCGCCGTGCTCGGCGACCGCTGGACCATGCTGATCCTGCGCAACGCATTCCTCGGCTGCCGCCGCTTCGACGCGTTCCAGGCCCAGCTTGGCCTGACGCGCCACGTGCTGGCCGAACGGCTCGCGCGGCTCGTCGACGAAGGCGTGCTCGTGAAGCGCGCGTATCAGGAGCGCCCTCCGCGCTTCGAATACCGGCTGACGGAAAAGGGCCTCGATCTCTACCCGGCCCTGCTCGCGCTGATGGCGTGGGGCGATCGCTGGAAGGACGACGGCCAGGGGCCGCCGGTGCAATTGCGCCACCGGGCCTGCGGGCAACTGATGCACGCGGTCACCGTATGCTCGGCGTGCGGCGAACCGCTCGACGCACGCGACGTGCAGCCCGAGCCGGGGCCCGGATGGATTGCGTCCGACGGGACCGAGGCGTCCGCATCCACGGATTGACGATACGTTGCGCGCGGATGTCGTTCGGACGCGCCTGCTAGACATACGTTTGGGCCACAAGCCGCATCGAGTGGCAGTCCGCCCGCCGGGGCACGCATCGTTCGCACGCCCGTGCGCTGCAACGGCAAACGCAATCGCCGGCCATCGCCGGCACTATCGCTGTGCGTTGATCGCCCGCTCGCCCGCACCGGCTGCATAACGCAACTTTGCGTCACCCTGTCCACCGCTGCCAATCCCTGCGCACGCCCTCGCTTCGCATCCGCACGTGACCGGGCCGCCATGCGTGCGTTACACTCACGGCCCGCTGTCTCGAAATTATTCGCTGTCCAAGATGTTGCCGCGCAATCGCCTCGCTGCCGCCTGTCTCGCCGCTTCCCTGCTCGCCACCCCGTTCGCCGCCTTCGGCAAGACGCAAAGCGAATCGCTGCTCCAGCAAGCGATCGATCTCGTGTCGCGATGGCTGCCGGCTCCCACTCACGAAGCACCCGCGACCCAGGTCGTCGAATCGGCGTTCTCGCCCGACGGCGGCGCCGAGGCGCTCGTACTGAAAGCGATCGGCGCAGCGCGCAGCTCGATCCGGGTCGCCGCCTACTCGTTCACGTCGCCGCCCGTCGCACGCGCGCTGCTTGCCGCCAAGCGCCGCGGCGTCAATGTCGCGGTGGTGGTCGACGACAAGGGCAACCGCGCGAAGAGCAGCAAGCAGGCACTGAACCTGCTCGTCAACGCGGGCATCCCGACGCGCACGATCGACGCCTATGCGATCCATCACGACAAGTACCTCGTGATCGACGCCGAGCACGTCGAAACGGGTTCGTTCAACTACAGTGCGTCGGCGGCGAGCCGCAACTCCGAGAACGTCGTCGTGGTCTGGAACAATCCGCAACTCGCGTCGCGCTACCTCACGCACTGGCAAAGCCGCTTCGACCAGGGCACGCCGTACCGCTCCAGCTACTGACGCGCGACACGCGCTCGCCGCTCCACCGCTCACATTCGCGTCACCGTGTTGCAGATGATCGGCGAGCATGGCGCGATGTTCAATTCGGCCGAATGGCCAGTGCGCCGCGTCGCGAAGCGCCCGTCACGCGCGACGCCGCCGCGTTCAATGGATGTCAGGCACGCGCCCGGTCGCTGCGCCGGCATGCGTGTTCGACACACAGCGGTTCACGTGCCCGTCCACCCCGCTGGCCGAATTCGCCGACGAGCCCGGGTCGCCCATCGGCAGCACGCTGCGCACGCAATCGGTGCTGAACATCAGCGTGTTCTGAACCAGCGGGTAAATGAGATACAGCGCAAACGCGAGATAGCCCGCGTACAGAATTCGAACCATGGTGCGATGGGAGGCGATGAATGATTGGTCTCGTCCTGTTTACGGCGTGGCGACGCGCACCTTGAGGTATCGCCCGTCCGATTCCGCATCGGGACGAAACACGGGCCGATGACACCCGCTTCTTACCGCATCTTCACCGACGCTCACGAGCCCGATCACCGCCGCGGCGGGACGCGCAGCGAGGCGACGCATCGAACCATGCGCAACACAGTTCGACGTACGAACCATGGACCGACCTGGCCAACGAGACAAGAGACAAGAGACAAGAGACAAGGCTCACGCAAATCGCACCGAAACCGGCCGACGAGGCAGCTCGGTCCGCCACGTTGCCGATGATCCGGCACGCCATCGCACCGCGGCCGACCGACTAGCATCGGCCGATCGCCGGATGGACGAACACAAGCCGCGCGGCAGGACGGCCGGCGCATGACCCGCGGATGAGCCAGGCCGGCGCGCCGGATCAAGCCGCCGCGCTGCCGCCCGGCCGCGGTCGTGCGACGGCGCCGGTTCAACTGCCGCAGGGCGGCGCGCTGGCCATTGCGTCCGCGATCTGCTCGGGCGTCAGGTCGCGCTGATGCGTCGCCAGCGACCAGCGATGCCCGAACGGATCCTCGACCTGCCCGTAACGATCGCCCCAGAACATGTCGGCGGCCGGAATCGTGACCGTCGCGCCGGCTTCGACCGCCTTCGCGATCGCCGCATCGGTGTCCGGCACGTACAGATGCAGGCAGACGGGCGTGCCTTTCAGCGCCTTCGGGCCCAGCGCACCGTGCTCGGGCATTTCATCCACCAGCATCAGCGTCGAATCGCCAATCGCAAGGCACGCATGCGCGAGCCGGCCGTCGGGCATCGCGAGGCGAAACTGTTCGGTCGCATTGAATGCGCGTTTGTAGAAATCGATGGCCGCGGTTGCGCCCGCACAGATCAGATGCGGGGTCAGCGTGCGCATCCCTTCCGGGATCGGCTTCACGGACGTGGGCATGGTGTCGCTCCTTCAGTCGGTTGTCGTATCGAAAATCGGGACGGACGCGCGATGCGCACGCCTCCGATGCTACGACGGACGACTCCCGCGGAAATCGACACGGCACACGGGATTTTTTTGTTGGGTCGAGCGACGCGGTGCGCAGTGCGCCCCATCGGGCCTCGCCAGCTCGGTCGGCCGGCTAGTCCGGCAGGCCGAACTGCCGTCGGCAGGCCTCCAGCAACGCGGCCACCGCGTCGAGCGGAAGATCGGCAAACCGGGCAATCGGCAGCATCACGCCGCCCGGCACCTTCGTGCGCGACGAATGGGCGGAGAACTGATAGCCGATGTAACGATTTCCGGCGACGCTGACGATCCGGAATTCAGTGACGTCGCGCCACGGCGTGACGGGTTTTTCGCGGGCGGAACCGATCAGCCGGAAACCCGTCTCGTCGACCTGCAGCGCCAGCTTGCGCCGCGACGAGACGAACAACGCGGCACTGGCCAGCCCCAGCAACGCGGCCAGCGCCGCCACCGGCCAGAGCGTCGGCGCGGCCACATAACCGCCCAGGCTCGCCGCGGCCAGCGCCGCGCACACGACCGCCCTGCTTTTCAGGCTGCGGCTGTCGACCGCCAGCGTCACCGGCAACGCGCCGGTGACCGTTCCCGCGACGGGATCGACGTGCCAGCCGGAATCCGTCGTTTCGCGTTCGTCGTTCATTGCTCGCCGGCTCGTGTCGACGGCCGCCGGCCCATCGGCGCGGGCGGCACGCCGGGATGCCGATCCCGTTTGCGCGAAGCACGCGCCGTTGCGCCGACGTCGGTCAATTGCATACCTTGACGGTACCGTTGGTCGTACATTCACCGGTCGCCCAGTGGCTCTGCCCGGCCAGATGAGGCGCGACGCCCATGCCGCGAATCGGCGCGGCCGGCGGCGACGAGGCAGGAACGGTCGCCGACGCCGTCTCGGGCGACGGTTGCACGGGCGCAGGCCCGGATGCGGTCTGACAGGCGGCAAGCGCCAGACAAAGCGCGAATGCCAGCGGGGCGATGGCGGATCTGGGCATGGTCATGAGCGCGTTCGTGCGATTCGGTTCGGGTAACGGCTCGCAGTCAGATCTGCGGCAGATCGCGCAACGTGCGCGACTCGTTCGTTGCATCGATGTCGAGCTCGATGCCTTCCGACGCGTCGCGATACAGCACGCGTTTCAGCCTGGGCCCGATTGCGGTGGTGTCCGACGCCGAGAAGATCACGCGAACATCGTTACCGGACGCGAGCGCGCGCGCCACGTCCGCCACCGGGGCCTCGCGGGGCGTCGCCGCCCACGAGCGATCGGCCGGGTTCACGGCCGCCCAGCGCACGTGCGTCACGCGCGCGCTGAGCGGATCGATTCGGACACCATTCACCGCAAACGTCGACATCGGCATCTCCTTTGAATTTTTGCGGCCTGCCGCATGCAAGCGGCGGGCGACGAACAGCCCGGACCTCGCCTGCGCGGCGCGCACGGCCCGCGACCGTGTGCGCGGCTTCATGTGTGCGGCGCCGGCCAACCCGATTTTCGATGATACATTGGGACGCTTTGCAACCGTCAACAGACAATCGTGTACGGGAGAAACACATGAGCGACGCCTGGGGAACCTTCCCTGCCAGAATGGGCGACCATCAGGCTTTCATCAGCTTCAACCACGGCTTTGCGGAAATCGCCGAAGGCGATCCGCGCACGTCGCTGCTCAGCGTGCGCGTCCCCTTCGCGCATCCGTCGCCCGAAGGTCTGCCGACCGGCGACGAATTCGCCGATCTCGCGAAGATCGAAGATCTGCTCGACGCCGCGATCACCGCGAAAGGCGGCGTGCAGGTCGGCCGGATCACCGTCGACGGCAACCGGGATTTTCTTTTCTACGTGCCGTTCGACGAAGAGGCGGCCGGGGAGATCGTCGACTCGCTGGCCGACCAGACGACCTATGCGCTTCAGTACGCCCATCAGGACGACCCCGACAAGACGACATACTGGCAGACGCTCTACCCGACCGACGACGACTGGCTGATCATGCGCGACATGCGCACGCTGGATGCGCTGCGGCAGCAAGGCGACGCGCCCGACGTGAGCCGGCGCGTGATGCACTGGGCGTACTTCCCCGACCCGAGCGACGCGCACCAGTTCGCGGACTGGGCCGAAGCGAAAGGCTATCCGGTCGAATCGGTCGCGCCGACCGAGGACGGCAAGTCGGCGGTGCGGTTTTCGCACGAAGGCACGATGACGCTCGCCGACATCACGCGCCATACGATCGCGCTCAATCGCGAGATACGCGCGCTCGGCGGGGACTACGACGGATGGGAAACGAGCGTCGAACAGGCGGGGGGAGCTGAGCCCCATGCCCGTGGCGCGTGACGTGACGTCGCGCATGCGACGCAAAAAACATCCCGGCAGCGTTGTTGCGCGCCGCCGGGATCAAGGCATCGCCGGCAAGAACCGGCGATGGGCCTGAGGGTTCGCTCAGGCACGAGGAAAGCGATTCGTGCGGATCGGGCGAACGGATGTCGGGGTGCGAACGAATGCCGTCGCGCAGCCCGCCGAACGCCTGTCCGGTTCCGCCGACGCAGCCTTCCGGCGTCGGGGGGCAAAAAGCCCCCGCTCCTGCACGAGCGAGCGGGGAAATGGTTGACCGGGCCGGGGAAGAACGGTCAACCGGTCAAATTGTGATCGCGGGTCGCGCGACGGTCTGTGCGGCAACTCACCCTTTAGTGACGACGTGACGGCGACCGGCATGCTCGTATGCCGGCGAATACCGTCGTGATTCAAGCGCGACGCATTGCTCGCCGGCCTCGCTGACGGCGAGCCGGTCGACGGCGTTCGTCTTTTCATTCCGGCGTTTTATTTTGTTTTAATTCGAGTCGACTTTTCAGTTCCGGGCGCAGTTTCCGGTAAGCCGTGGATATTGTCAAAGCAGGATTATTCTATTTTTTTCGCACGATGCGATTTCCATCGCGTCTTTTTGTTCGGAATTTCGCGCGCACAATGATCTGCGTCATGAAAACACGAGTTCGTCGCTATAACGAGCCACTGGAAAACCAATCGGAAACCATATCGATCCAGTCGAGATTGCTGACGATTTCGATAGCGGCGTCACCGACGATTTCTGCTGTCGACGCATCCGCCGCCACCGCGCCGGCTGCCACCGCGCTCGCCTTCGCAATCTCGGCCGATGCGACGGGCCTCGGATCGACAAGCCGCTCCAGCCAGCCGACGAGATTGGCGCGCGCGTCCGCCTCATCGGCGAAATCGTTTCGCTCGAGAAAACGATCGAACACGATCCACCCGAGCGCCTTGCTGCGCACTTCGGATTCGAGCTGCCTGTCGACAACGGCGGTACGGCCGGACTCCGTGATTTCGAGCGTTGCCGTGAAACGGTAATCGAGATATTCGATCTCGAGTTTCGATGGCACGGCTTCTCCGTTCAATGTGTCCGCTCGATTTTCATGATGCTTGGCGCCTGACGTGCTTCGCGATACAGCGTGAATCTTGCGTGAATGTCGCGCCGGGCTTCATTCTCGCCGGCAGTATCGCGATATTCTCGCGGCCTGTCGATATGGACCGTCAGCGTATGACCGCCTTCGTTCTTTTCGCCGGTTGAGCCGTCAGTCGCTCCGTTTTCCTGTTTCCTGCATCGACCTGCTCCGTAGCCGCAATCGCGCTGCTAAACTCGAATCACAAAGAAAACCGCTTGCGCCACCAGAGGAAATAATGACGCTCGCTCTCGCACGACAAGGCGGCGTAGACGTCTGGATCGTCCAGCTTCCCGGGCACGCTCCCTATGCCTACACACACCTCAAGCGGGTATTCTCGTCCGACGACTCTCGACATCGGGTCGTAACGATCGACCTGAAGAAACTGCTGGCCTGCGCCGACCGCGACACCACCGACTACGTGCTGCCGTCGGTTCAGTACTGGGCGCCCGGAAAAGCCGCGGGCATTCGCGAATTCCTCAATCCGGACCGGGACCGGATTCCGGACATGCCGTTCATCACATTTCGCGAGACGAGAACGCGGACGTTGTTCGGCATTCCCGGCCTGTCGAAAATCGGCGTCGCATCGTTCCGTAACGGCCAGCATCGCGCGCGCTATCTCGCCTATGCCGGTGCGACGATCTTGCCCGTCGAAATCCACGAGACCGAAGCCGATTTGCTCGTGCGGTATTGCGGCGAGTGACGACAAAGTCCGTTCGGCTTTCACCGGGCGCTTCCATAGCAGCCAGGCGCCGTTGCACTCGCTTGCCGTCGCTCGCATCGATGCCGGCAAGCATTCAAGCCTGGATCGCGTAAATCCGGTCGGCGACTTCCGTCTGGCCGATGCGGCTCGTTTCGACACCAACCCATTGCCAGCCGTTGTGTTCGTAGAACCCGATCGCACGCACGTTGCCCTCCAGTACCTGCAGATGGACCTTGTCCACGCCGATCGACCGGGCCCATGCGCGAACGGCTTCGATCATGCGCTTGCCCGTGCCGCTGCCGTGATGCGAAGGATGAACGTGCAGGCAGTCGAGCAGCACACCCAGCGCCGGATCGACGGGGCGCTCGGCGCTGACGAAGCCGACGGGCTCGCCGTTCGACTCGGCGATCAGCACGAGGCCCCACTCGCTCTCGTCGCGATCGAAATACTTGCGCCACCGGATCGCATGCTCCGTCGGCACCTCGTCGGACAGATAGGTGGCCGGAAGGATGTGGCTATAGGCGGTTTGCCAGCTCAGCGTGTGCAGGCGAGCGATGTGGTTCGCGTCGTGGGGCGTCGCGTCGCGCAGTATGGTCCGGGTGTCCGGCATCGGTAGCCACTCCTTGTGCTGCTTCTCTTGATCGGCATGTGTCTGCGCAAAATATACCGTGCTTCGCGGGATGCATTTCGCAGGGCTCATCGTCGGGGCGCGGCACGTGGGCAAAAAAAATCCCGACACCTTCTCCGGTCGTCGGGATCGAACGGCCCTGTAAAGCATGAGGGCACGAGGAAGGTCATACATTACACGCATGTAAGACTGTTGCGCTTTGTCGGTTTGCGCCAAGCCCCTGTTCGATTCCGCCAATCAGCCGGTTATGAACGGGCGTAAACGAAAAAAGCCTGCTCGCGTGTTGCGCGAGCAGGCAAGAAAACGGATCAGCATTCGAGGCACGAGGGCTGTCCAGGCAAGATAACGGCATGGCGGGCGGGAACCTTAGGCGGGAAGGGAAGCGCTGCGGGCAAAGTGGTACGAACGTTGTCGGCGCAACGACAAGGAAACGCGATACGAAGCGGGACCGGGCTTTTTCGGCATCACATTGCAGATGCCGGACAAGCGGTGGTATCGGCCGATACCACGCACGAACACGCGCTCGACTTCGACACCCGCCCTCCTTGCTTCGCCCGATTTCTGATAGTCGATATCGAAGTCATATCGCCGGGGCGGCTCGATTCCGTCTTTACCAACCCGAATGTTCGGCGTCCACATGCTGCCCGGTGCCGGCTGCACGGACTCGACGATGATTTCGTAACCGTCGAATTCATCGCCATTGCATTTGATTCTCTTGTGCAAAGGGTGTCCCTTTACATGCGCCTGATGTTGCTGTCGCGCAGCGCGCTTTACGCAACCGCTCTTTTGAAGCGCAAGGCCGAAATGGCATCGCGGTGGTTTCGTTGAATACGGGGATGCCACTTCGTTAAAGACGCCGTGACCAAGACACACGACGGCTGTGTCCGAACGCCAGAAAGCAAAAAGCCCGGCTCAATGAACCGGGCTTTTTGCTTGAATTTTTTGGGGTGGCTGATGGGACTCGAACCCACGACGACAGGAATCACAATCCTGGACTCTACCAACTGAGCTACAGCCACCACTGATACTGCTTTCTTCGCTTCGCTGTTTTGTTTCAGCAGCGAAGAACAAGATTATACGAACACTTTTGAATCTTGCAAAGCCTTTTTTTCAAAAAATTCTTCGGCTTCGTTCAGATGTGCGCGTGCCTCGTCGAACACGGCCAGATCGCCGCGCGCGAGCTTCTTGTTGTCGGATAGCACGCGACGCCAGCCGCGCGCGCCCGGCATGCCGCGATACAGCCCGAGTGCGTGCCGCACGATCGCGCCGAGGTAGGCGCCGCGCTTCAACTCGGCCGCGCAATACGCGATCAGTTGCGCTTCGGCCTCTTCGCGCGTCGGCACCGCTGCGGTCGACCCGTAGAAGCGCGCATCGACCTCCGCCAGCACGTACGGGTTGTGATACGCCTCGCGGCCGAGCATCACGCCGTCGACGTGCTCGAGATGCTGCGCGACTTCATCGAGCGTCGTGATGCCGCCGTTGATCACGATCTCCAGCGACGGAAAATCGCGCTTCAACCGATACGCATAGTCGTACTTGAGCGGCGGGATCTCGCGATTCTCCTTCGGCGACAGCCCCTTCAGGATCGCGTTGCGGGCATGCACGACGAAGGTTTCGCAACCGGCCTCGGCCACCGTGCCGACGAAGTCGCGCACGAACGCATAATCCTCGACCGCATCGACACCGATCCGGTGCTTGACCGTCACCGGCACCGACACCGCATCGCGCATCGCCTTCACGCAGTCGGCGACGAGCGCCGGCTCGTTCATCAGGCATGCACCGAACGCGCCGCGCTGCACGCGCTCGGACGGACACCCGCAATTCAGGTTGATTTCGTCGTAGCCCCACTGCTCGCCGAGCTTCGCCGCGCGCGCGAGGTCGTCACGTTCGCTGCCGCCCAGTTGCAGCGCGACCGGCGATTCGCTCGGCGTGAACGCAAGATGCCGCTGGGCATCGCCGAACAGCAGCGCGCCCGTCGTGATCATCTCCGTATATAGCCACGTATTGCGCGTCAGCGTGCGGTGGAACGACCGGCAATGGCGGTCGGTCCAGTCGAGCATCGGCGCGACGGATACACGGCGGGGAGGAAGCGAGGACGGAACGGACATGGAATTCGGGCGACAGGCCAGGCGGCGCGGAAACAACCTGTTATTTTACCGCAATACCGGCGATGCCCGCCCGACACGCGCGCTACCGGTCGCCCAGCTCCCCATCGACCGCCCGGCGCGCCTCGTCGAACACGCGCTCGATCACGCGCCGCTCGGTGAGCAGCATCCCGTCGACCTTGACCAGCCGCCAGTCGATCCGTACGGCATCGCCCTGCAGCACGCGGTAGTGCGCATGCTCGCCGTCCCAGACCTGCTCGGTCTTCACCTCGATCTCGAAACCGCGGTACGGCTCGCTGAAATCGCCGAGGTCGCTGCCTCTCGGTTCCATCGCACGCTCCGTGGCGACGCCGCGCCAGGCCGCGTGCGCGGCCGGCGCCGCACGCTCAATCGTATTCGTCGGACAAAAACGCCCGGCCATCGGCCGTCAGGTCGACCCGGTCGGCCGTCGCCTGATAGATCAGCCCGTCATTCAGCAACGCATAGACCACGTCGTCGAACGCGGCGGGAACCGGCCGGCTGTCGCCGAACTGGTCGATCCATTTCAGCGCCTCGATGGCTTCGGGGGAAAGGATGGGGGTCATGCGTTGGCCTCCGGCATCGGTGTCGTTCCATCCTAGCACTTCGTCCGGCACTCGAATACCGAGGCAAACGCGCGGCGCGAACGCAATGCGGCGCCGCCGGGCACGTTGCCTGCCCGGCGGCGCCGCACCGACGCGCGACCCGCGCGCTCAGAGACGCGCGATCGAGACTTCCGTCGACTTCACGAGCGCGACGACTTCCGCGCCGACCTTCAGTTCGAGTTCGTCCACCGAACGGGTGGTGATCACCGACGTGACGATGCCGAACGGCGTCTCGACGTCGACTTCGGAGACCACGGACCCGCGAATGATCTCCTTGACCTTGCCCTTGAACTGGTTACGTACGTTGATTGCGGTGATGCTCATCGGGATGATCGCTCCGAAGAAAAAAGTCTCAGAACGGGCGGCCGGAGCCGCCCGGAATTAAACGGCCCAGCGGATCTGCCCGACCGGTCGAACCTTGTCTGCTTCATGCTCCGTGTCCTGATCGGCCGCGCCGGGGCCGCCGGCGAGCACGCGTTTCAGCACGCGATCCTCCAGCGCCGCGAAGGCGGCCGACGCGCGGGCACGCGGCCGGTCGAGCGGCACCGGCTGGTCGAGCGCCACCCGCCCCTGCTCGATCAGCAGGATGCGATCGCCGAGCGCGACGGCCTCCTGCACGTCGTGGGTGACGAGCAGCGCGGTGAACCGATGCTCGCGCCACAGGCGCTCGATCAGCGCATGCATCTCGATGCGGGTGAGCGCGTCGAGTGCGCCGAGCGGCTCGTCGAGCAGCAGCAGTTGCGGCCGGTGCACGAGCGCGCGGGCCAGTGCGACGCGCTGCCGCTGGCCGCCCGACAGTTGCGCGGGCCAGTCGTTCGCGCGTTCCAGCAGCCCGACTTCGTCGAGCACCGCGCGGGCCTGGTCGCGCGCGCCGCGGCCGAGGCCCAGCATCACGTTCTGCAGCACGCTCTTCCACGGCAGCAGGCGTGCATCCTGGTACATGATCCGCGTATCGAGCGCGCCGCCGCCCTCGCCGCGCGTCACGAGCGCGCCGCTGCTCGGCTCCTCGAGCCCCGCGACGAGACGCAGCAGCGTCGATTTCCCGCAGCCGCTGCGGCCGACGATCGCGACGAAGCTGCCGCGCGCGATGCCGAGCTCGACGTTGTCGAGCACCGTACGGGCGCCGAAGCGCTTGCTGACGCCCGACAGCGTGACCGCGTCGTCGGATGCCGGGCCGCCTGCGCGCCGCCGCGCGAGCGGCACGACCGATGCGCTGCCGTCACGTTCGAGAATCGCCGCTTCGCGCGCATCGCCGTCCGCGACGCGGGCCTGCGCCAGTTCGGCCTCGAGGTCTGCGCCGGCGAGCGGGCCATAGGCAGCCGCCGAAGTCGTCGCATTCATGCCTTTGCTCCTGATTGATAGGCGGGGTGCCAGCGCAGCGTCACGCGCTCGATCCATTTCGCCAGCACATCGGCCAGCTTGCCGAGCACCGCGTACAGCAGGATGCCGACCACCACCACGTCGGTTTGCAGGAATTCACGCGCGTTCATCGTCATGTAGCCGATGCCCGACTGCGCGGAGATCGTTTCCGCGACGATCAGCATCACCCACATCAGCCCGAGCGCGAAACGCACGCCGACGAGGATCGACGGCAGCGCACCGGGCAGGATCACGTCGCGGTACAGCGCGAAGCCGCGCACGCCGTAGCTCTTCGCCATCTCGATCAGGTTCGCGTCGACCGAGCGGATGCCGTGATACGTATTGATGTAGACGGGGAAGAACACGCCGAGCGCGACGAGGAACAGCTTCGCCTTCTCGTCGATGCCGAACCACAGGATCACGAGCGGGATCATCGCGAGCGCCGGGATGTTGCGGATCATCTGGATCGTCGAGTCGAGCGCGACCTCGGCGGCCTTCGACAGCCCGGTCGCAAGCCCCAGCGCGAGACCGACGCCGCCGCCGATCGCGAAGCCGAACAGCGCGCGCCACGTGCTCACTTTCACGTTCGCCCACATTTCGCCCGACGTCACGAGCGACCAGGCCGCGCGCACGACCGCCACCGGCTCGGGCAGCACGCGGGTCGACAGCCAGCCGGTGCGCGCACCGACTTCCCACACCACCAGCAACGCGAGCGGCACGAGCCACGGCGCGACGCCGCGCCACGCGCGGGCGGCCACGGCGACGCCCGTCGTCGACGTTTTCGTTGTCATCGCAGGCCTCCGTCGCTCAGCTCTGGGCCGTCTTCGGCAGATAGTTGTTGCCGACGATCTCGCCGAACGGCCCCGACAGCGGGCCGGTGGCCTTCTCCGCACCCTTGCCCTTGATCAGCGGGAACACGAGTTCCGCGAAGCGATACGATTCCTCGAGGTGCGGATAGCCGGACAGGATGAACGTCTCGATGCCGAGATCCGCGTATTCGCGCATGCGTTCCGCGACCTGCTCGGGATTGCCGACGAGCGCCGTGCCGGCGCCGCCGCGCACGAGCCCCACGCCGGCCCACAGGTTCGGATAGACCTCGAGCGACTCGCGGCCGCCGCGCTTGCCGCCGTGCAGCGCGGCCATCCGGCGCTGGCCTTCCGAATCCATGTTCGCGAACGCTTTCTGCGCACGCGCGATCGTGTCGTCGTCGAGCCGGCTGATCAGCCGATCGGCGTCACGCCATGCCTCGTCCTCGGTCTCGCGCACGATCACGTGCAGGCGGATGCCGAACTTGATCTTGCGGCCGCGCGCCTCGGCACGGGCGCGGATGTCGGCGATCTTCTTCGCGACGGCCTCGGGCGGCTCGCCCCAGGTCAGGTAGGTATCGATGTGATCGGCGGCAATCGCGTGCGCGGCCGGCGACGAGCCGCCGAACCACAGCGGCGGATGCGGATGCTGGGCGGGCGGATAAAGCGCCTTGCCGCCTTTCGACTGCAGGTGCTTGCCGATGTAGTCGAACCCGTCGTTGTCGTGCGACGCGGTGAGCAGCCCGCGCCAGATGTTCAGGAAATCGTCGGTGATCTCGTAGCGCGTGTCGTGATCGGCGAACAGGCCGTCGCCTTCGAGCTCGGCCGCATCGCCGCCCGTGACGACGTTGATCAGCAGGCGGCCGCCCGACAGGCGGTCGAACGTCGCGGCCATCCGCGCGGCCAGCCCCGGCGAAGCGATGCCGGGGCGCACGGCGACCAGGAACTTCAGGCGCTGCGTCGCAGGAATCAGGCTCGACGCAACGACCCACGCATCCTCGCAGGAACGGCCGGTCGGCAGCAGCACGCCTTCGTAGCCGAGCGTATCCGCCGCCACGGCGACCTGCTTGAAGTAATCGTAGTCCGCGGCGCGCGCACCTTCGGCCGTGCCGAGATAGCGGCTGTCGCCATGCGTGGGGATAAACCAGAACACATTCATCTGCTGCTCCTGCTTGACTGTCACTGCCGAAATTTGAAAAAAGCATCGCCCTGCTCGCGTCGCGGATGAGCGACGCATGCATGGTGTGCATTCGAATCGGGATGGCTCGCCGGTCAGGCCGTGCCGCGGACGAGGACGCGATTGCACGGCTGTTTCTGGGAAATCAGTCTAGGGATCGGTACAGGGCTTTGGAACGATTTTTTTGAGCTTAGGTTTTCCGCTTTCGTGATTAGCACGACGCTGGAGCGAATATCGCCGCGGCCGGGCCCTATAATGGCGCACCTATCCGAATAACTCCGCGCGCCCGGCCCCGGCCGTGCGCGCCTGCGGTGCACTCATCGATGCAGAAAGTCATCCTGCCGTTCCTGTCCGGCTTCCTGGCCGCGCTGTTCTTCCGCGAGGCCACGCTCGCCCTCCTCCACACGGCCGACCTGATCGCCGCAACCGGCTTCTCGACACAACCGTTCGCGCCGCTCGGCATTCCTGAATTTGTCGCGAATGCGCTGATCAGCGCGTGTTGCGCGATTCCGATGGCGTGGTTGCTGCGCGTGTCGCCGGAACGCGAAGCATCGTGGATCGGCGCGCTCGTGTTCGGCGGCATCGTGCTGACGGCCGCCCGCGTGTTCGCGATCGATCCGCTGCGCGGCATCTGGCCGTCGGGCAACATGATGCCCGTGCTCGCGGCCGGCTTCGCGGCGAACGCGGTGTGGGGTTTCGGCGCGCTCGTGTTCATGCGCGCGTTCATGTCGGACGACGCGGGCGACGAATAACGCCGGCGCGGACGACGTACCCTTCGGCCTCAGGCCGACCGACTTCCATGAAAAAGGCCGCGTGCATCGTGCACACGGCCTTTTCGTTTCCGTGTCGCGCGTCGATCGGCCGCGCGCGTCAGCCCGATCGACGTCAGTCCTTCAGCTTGCGCAGCGGATGCGTGTCGGGCGTCCACGGGCTGCCGAACATCGCGAGCACGTCGGCACGACCGACGTCGGCGGCCGACTTGAAACGCCACACAGGCTGCTGATCCTTGTCGACGATCAGCGCGCGCACGCCTTCGATCACGTCGCCGTGCGCGAAGGTCGAGCGCGTGAGATCGAGATCGCGCCGCAGGCAATCGGCCATCGTCGCGCCGCGCGCGCGTTCGACGACTTCGAGCGACACGGCCATCGACAGCGGCGACAACTGCTCGCGCATCGCGTGGGTCGCCTTCTCGACCCACCCGTCGACGGCCGCGCAATCCTGCTCGGCGTCGAGCGACGCGAGGATCGCGTCGAGGTCGGGCTGCGCGAAATGCCGGTCGATCCCGGCGCGCGCGTCCGCAAGCGCCGACGTGTCGGGCGTCGGCACGACCTTGTGCGCGGCTGCCGCGTCGGTCACGCAGGCGACGGCCTGCGCGCCGCTGTCGAGGCGCGCGCCGCGCAGCGTGTCGAGCAGCGCCGGCAGCGCGGCATCGGGCAGATAGACGTCGGCGAGTTGCGCGTACAGCGCGCCGGCCGCGTCGAGCGTCACGCCGGTCACCGCGAGATAGCGGCCGATCGCGCCGGGCGTGCGTGCGAGAAACCAGCTCATCCCGACGTCCGGGAACAGGCCGATGCGCGTTTCGGGCATCGCCATCTTCGTCGAGTCGGTCACGACGCGCAGGCCGCCCGTCTGCCGCGCCGCCTGCGAAATCCCCATGCCGCCGCCCATCACGACGCCGTGCATCAGCGCGATGTACGGCTTCGGATACGTGAAGATCGCATGGTTCAGCGTGTATTCCTCGATGAAGAACGTGTCGACCGCATCGCGGTCGCCGCGCTGCCACGCGTCGTGGAAGAAGCGCACGTCGCCGCCCGCGCAGAATGCGCGCGGATGCGGGCTGTGCACGACGACCGCGACGACGTCGGGATCGTCGCGCCATGCGTCGAGCGCCTGCTGCATCAGCCGGATCATGCCGACCGACAGCGCATTCAGCGCCTTTGGCCGGTTCAGTTCGAGAAAGCCGATGCGGTTCGCGACATACGCGCGCACGTCGGGCTGGGCGGATTCGGCGGAAGCGGCGGCGGGAGTGGAATCGGTCATGACGGTCATCCGGCAAACGGCAGTCGCACGCTCAGTGCGCCTGCATCTTCGAGAACAGGTTCAGCACCACGACGCCCGCGATGATCAGCCCGAGACCGATCACCGCCGGCACGTCCGGCACCTGGCGATAGAGCAGCATCGCGACGAGCGTGATCAGCACGATGCCGGCGCCCGACCAGACGGCATAGATGATGCCGACGGGCATCGTGCGCAACGTGAGCGACAGGCAGTAGAATGCGACGCCGTAACCGGCGACGACGAGGACCGACGGCCACAAGCGCGTAAAGCCGTCCGCCGCGCGCAGCGCGGACGTGCCGATCACTTCCGCGACGATCGCGATCGCGAGCCATGCGTAACCGGGCAGTTGCATCGCTCAGCTCCTTGCGAGGGCCAGTACCGCGTA
Source organism: Burkholderia sp. BCC0044 (assembly GCF_902832955.1). Lineage (NCBI taxonomy): Bacteria > Pseudomonadati > Pseudomonadota > Betaproteobacteria > Burkholderiales > Burkholderiaceae > Burkholderia > Burkholderia sp. BCC0044. The sequence continues at coordinate 766,118 of NZ_CADFDO010000001.1, forward strand.
GTCGTGACCGAGTTCCGCACACAGCGCCTCGACGACGAACTCGTGGTCCGCGCGCTGCGGGAGCCCGGACGCGGTGATCGAGCCGATCACGCCGGCGCCGGCGACGGTCAGCGGAAACGAACCGCCGTGCGACGCATATTCGGCGACCGGCAACCCGTGCTTGTCCGCGAGCGTCGCGCCGGCCTGCTGCATGCGCAGGCCGATCGCGTACGAGCTGCGGCGAAAATGCGCGACGACGTTGCGCTTGCGGCGCACCCAGTCGGCGTTGTCGGGCGTCGCGCCGGCGAGCGCCGCGTAGAACAGCGGCTGGCCGAACGTGACGATGTCGATTGCGATCGCATGGCCGCGCGACGTCGCGAGCGCGTGCATCCGGTTGCCGAGCGCCCACGCGCGGGCCGGGTCGAAATGGGGAAACACGAGCGCCTGTTCCTGCGCGCCGATCGATTGCAGATCGTGAGCGATATCCATGAATCCGTCGATGCAGTAATGAGAGTCGCAGCGGCGCCGATGCGATCGCGCAGGGCCCCGCTGCCGAAGTGACGAAACAAACCGCTCGATTCTAGCGCACGCGCCCAGCGCACCGTCCCCACCAGACGCGACACGGGATTGTCAGAAAGTGCTTGCGCGCGTTCGGGGAACTCCTTATAATTCATTTCTTCGACGGACGCGGGGTGGAGCAGTCTGGCAGCTCGTCGGGCTCATAACCCGAAGGTCGTAGGTTCAAATCCTACCCCCGCAACCAACCGTCCAGAATTTCGCAAAAAGCCCGGCCTCGCGCCGGGCTTTTTGTTTTCGCGCGTCCGAACGCGGTGCCCTCTTCGCTCGTGCGCCCGCCGTTTCGCACGACACGCCGCCGCATGCGCAGGCGTTCAAGAATGCCGCGGGCCGGTGATACACTCGCATCACCTCGTCCCTTCCACTCGACATGAAATTCTGCTCCGTCTGCGGTCACGAAGTCCTCGCGCGCATTCCTCCGGGCGACAACCGTGAGCGCTTCGTCTGCGATCACTGCGGCACGATCCACTATCAGAATCCGCGCAACGTCGTCGGCACGGTGCCGGTCTGGGGCGACCAGATCCTGCTGTGCCGCCGCGCGATCGAACCGCGCTACGGATTCTGGACGCTGCCGGCGGGCTTCATGGAAATGGGCGAGACGACCGCGGAAGCCGCCGCACGCGAAACGCTCGAGGAAGCCGGCGCGCGCGTCGAGGTGCAGAACCTGTTCACGCTGCTCAACGTGCCGCACGTGCACCAGGTCCATCTGTTCTACCTGGCGCGGCTCACCGACCCGGGTTTCGAAGCCGGCGAGGAAAGCCTCGAAGTGAAACTGTTCGACGAAGCCGACATCCCGTGGGACGAGATCGCGTTCCCGACCGTCAGCCAGACGCTGCGCTTCTTCTTCGCCGATCGCGCCGCCGGCGACTACGGCGTGCACACCGGCGATATCTTCCGCTCGTTGCGCAACGGCTGAGCCCCGCACCCATGGTTCCCTGGCTCGGCCCGGACGATCCGTTTCCGTCCATCGAACGTGCGCTCGGTCCGGCGACCGGCGCGCCGGGGCTGCTCGCCGCGAGCGCCGACCTGCTACCGTCGCGGCTGATCGACGCGTACCTGCGCGGCATCTTCCCGTGGTACTCGGACGGCCAGCCGGTGCTGTGGTGGAGCCCCGACCCGCGCATGATCCTCGTGCCGGCCGAATTCAAGGTATCGCCGTCGCTGCGCAAGACGCTGAAGCGCGTGCTGCGCACGCCGGAATGGGAAGTGCGCGTCGATCACGACTTTCCCGGCGTGATGCGCGCCTGCGCGCAGGCGCCGCGCCGCGGGCAGCGCGGCACCTGGATCACCGCCGAGATCATCGACGCCTACACGTCGCTCTACCGCTCCGGCAACGCGCACAGCATCGAGACGTGGCACGACGGGCGCCGCGTCGGCGGCCTGTACGGCGTGTCGTTCGGCCGGATGTTTTTCGGCGAGTCGATGTATGCGGACGCGACCGATGCGTCGAAAATCGCGCTGGCCGCGCTGATCGCGCACCTTCGCGAGCAGGGGCTGGAAATGATAGACTGCCAGCAGAATACGTCGCATCTAGCGTCGCTCGGCGGCCGCGAGATCGCACGCAAGGCCTTTGTCGCTCACGTGCGCCGCGCGGTAGCCGAACCGCCGATTCCGTGGCAGTTCGACAAGCGCGTGCTCGCCGCGCTGACGAGCCCCGCCGAAACGGCGGCGCCCACCGGGAGCGAGCGCTAGCGCGGCACTCCTTCCCTGCATCGAGAGCTGCCCATGACTCACCCGACTGAGCTGCCGCTTTCACCGCTTTCGGCGCTGCAATTCTATGCAACGGCGCCCTATCCGTGCAGCTACCTGGACGGCCGCATCGCGCGCTCGCAAGTCGCGACGCCGAGCCACCTGATCAATTCCGACATCTACACCGAACTCGTGAAGGCCGGCTTCCGCCGCTCGGGCGTCTTCACGTACCGCCCGTACTGCGACGGCTGCCGCGCATGCGTGCCGGTGCGCGTGCCGGTCGGCGAGTTCGCGCCGACGCGCACGCAGCGCAGGATGTGGAAGCGGCACCGCGCGCTGGTCGCGACGGTGTCGCCGCTGCACTACGACGAAGAGCACTACGCGCTCTACATGCGCTACCAGTCGGCACGCCACGCGGGCGGCGGCATGGATCGCGACAGCCGCGACCAGTACGAACAGTTCCTGCTGCAAAGCCGGATCAATTCGCGCCTCGTCGAATTCCGCGACCTCGACGCACCGGGCGGCGAACCCGGCAAGCTGCGGATGGTCAGCATGATCGACATCCTCGGCGACGGGCTGTCGTCGGTCTACACGTTCTTCGAGCCGGACGACCGGCACACGAGCTACGGCACCTACAACATCCTGTGGCAGATCGAGCAGGCGAAGAGCCTCGGGCTGCCCTACGTGTACCTCGGCTACTGGATCCGCGAGAGCCCGAAGATGGCCTACAAGGCGAACTTCCATCCGCTCGAAGGACTGATCGACGGCCGCTGGAAGACACTCGATCCGGAACGGATCGACCTGCCGCCCGTCGACGCGGCGCTCGCGCGCGCACCGTTGCCGGGCGGGCATTCCGGCTCGGGCTGACGCGCGCGGCGGCGGCTACGAAGCGAAGCATGCCCGTGCCGCGCAACTCCCGGTAAAATAGCGGGTTGTCATTCATTTCGGCCGTCCGCCCCATTCCCGTGTTCAGTTCCCTCTACCCGCTGGCCCGCGCATCCCTGTTCAAAATGGATGCGGAAGACGCTCACCACCTCACGCTGCGCGCGCTCGGCGCGGCCGGACGCACGGGCCTCGCCTGCGCGCTGTCGGCCCGCGTGCCCGACGCGCCGCGCACCGTGATGGGGCTCACGTTCCGCAACCCGGTCGGCCTCGCGGCCGGCCTCGACAAGGACGGCGCGGCCATCGACGGCCTCGCGGCGCTCGGCTTCGGCTTCATCGAGGTCGGCACGGTCACGCCGCGCCCGCAGCCCGGCAACCCGCGCCCGCGGATGTTCCGGCTGCCGCAGGCCGAGGCGCTGATCAACCGGATGGGCTTCAACAACCACGGCGTCGACCAGTTCGTGAAGAACGTCCAGGCCGCCCGCTATCGCGGCATCCTCGGCCTGAACATCGGCAAGAACGCCGACACGCCGATCGAGCGCGCCGCCGAGGATTACCTGTACTGCCTCGAGCGCGTGTACCCGTTCGCAAGCTACGTGACGATCAACATCTCGTCGCCGAACACGAAGAACCTGCGCCAGTTGCAGGGCGCGGGCGAGCTCGACGCGCTGCTCGCCGCGCTGAAGGACAAGCAGCAGCGCCTCGCCGACCTGCACGGCAAGCTCGTGCCGCTCGCGCTGAAGATCGCGCCCGATCTCGACGACGAGCAAGTCAAGGAAATCGGCGACACGCTGCTGCGCCACAAGATCGAGGCAGTGATCGCCACCAACACGACGCTGTCGCGCGCGGCCGTCCAGGGCCTGCCGCACGCGGACGAAGCCGGCGGCCTGTCGGGCCGCCCCGTGTTCGACGCGTCGAACGAAGTGATCCGCAAGCTGCACGCCGAAGTCGGCAACGACGTGCCGATCATCGGCGTCGGCGGCATTTTCTCCGGCGAGGACGCTCGTGCGAAGCTGGCGGCCGGCGCGGCGCTCGTCCAGCTCTATACCGGCTTCATCTATCGCGGCCCGGCGCTCGTGTCCGAATGCGTGAAGGCGATCGCCCGCGAACGCAGTGCGTAATATAGCCATAAGCAAACTATATTTAGTTTTCGATAGTATTTTTGCTATCATCGACTTCACGATCAGAATCATTGACCCGGACAGGGCAAGGACACACACGATGAAATTTTCGCTGTTGAAGAAGCTGCTGGTTGCCGGCGTGATCGGCACGTCGTTCGCTGCGGCCACCGCGCATGCGGCCGACCTCCTCGACCAGGTCAAGCAGCGCGGCACGCTGCGCGTCGGCCTCGAAGGTACGTTCCCGCCGTTCAACTCGAAGAACCCGCAAGGCGAACTCGTCGGCTTCGACGTCGACATCGCGAAGGCCGTCGCCGCGAAGCTCGGCGTGAAGGCCGAATTCGTGACGACCGAATGGAGCGGCATCATCGCGGGCCTGCAGGCCGGCAAGTTCGACGTGATCGCCAACCAGGTCGGCATCACCGACAAGCGCAAGGAAACGCTCGACTTCTCGCCGGCATACACGTACTCGTCCGCGCAGCTGATCCAGCGCAAGGACGACGCGCGCGAGTTCAAGTCGCTGGAAGACCTGAAGGGCAAGAAGCTCGGCGTCGCGCTCGGCACGAACTACATGGACATGGCGAAATCGGTGCCGGGCATCGACGTGAAGACGTACCCGGGCGCGCCCGAGTACCTGCGCGATCTCGCGGCCGACCGCCTCGACGCGGCGCTCAACGACCGCCTGATGCTCGCGTACCTGACGAAGAACTCGCAGCTGCCGCTGCGCCCGGGCGCGAACGTCGGTTCGGCGAACCCGTCGGGCATCCCGTTCAAGAAGGGCAACCCGAAGTTCCAGAAGGCGATCGACGACGCGATGACGCAACTCGAGGCCGACGGCACGTTCACGAAGATCTCCGACAAGTGGTTCGGCATCGACGTGACGAAACCGATCAAGTAAGCACGCCTGCATTTCCCGCCTGACGGCGGGCCGGAAAGGGCGGCATCCGCAACGATGCCGCCCTTTGTTTTATCGGTCCGGTTTATGATTGCGCTTTCGCGCACGCATTCGCCTCGTATTCCATGTCGACAACGTCCCTGCTCGTCCAATCGCTGCCGGTGCTCGCCCAGGGTGCCGTACTGACCGTCAAGTTCGCCGTGCTGTCGATGGTGTTCGGCCTGCTTGGCGCCGTCGTGCTCGCGATGATGGGCATCCGGCAAAGCGAAGCGCTCGACGGCTTCGAGCGCATCTGGGTCAATGCGCTCGCGTGGCTCGCGCGCGCGTACGTGAGCCTGATGCGCGGCACGCCGCTGCTCGTGCAGATCTTCGTGATCTATTACGGGCTGCCGAGCCTCGGCATCTCGCTCGACCCGACGCCGGCCGGCGTGATCGCGCTGTCCGCGAACGTCGCGGCCTACATGTCGGAAAGCATGCGCGGCGCGATCAACGGAATCGCGCGCGGCCAGTGGCTCGCCGCGTACAGCCTCGGGCTGTCGTGGGGGCAGACGCTGCGCTACGTGATCGGCCCGCAGGCGCTGCGCATCGCGGTGCCGAGCCTGTCGAACAGCCTGATCAGCCTGATCAAGGACACGTCGCTCGTGTCCGTCATCACCGTGACCGAACTGCTGCGCAGCGCGCAGGAAGTGATCGCCGCGACCTATCAGCCGCTGCCGCTCTATCTCGCCGCCGCGGCCGTGTACTGGGTGCTGTGCCAGATCCTCGAATGGGTGCAGCGCTGGTACGAAAAGCGCCTGTCGCTGCCGTCGCGGCACTGAGCCGCGCCGTCGCGCCGGGCCGCGCTCGCGGGCCCGACGCCCTCCTTCCCGCCTGTTCCCCCTATTCGCCCGAATAGCGCACGCCGAGCACGGCGCGCGCCGCATCGGTCATCACGATCATCTGTCGCGAATGGTCGTGCGTGATGATCGGGCTTTCGGTCTCGCCCGCGCGCAGCAGGTCGCAGAAATGCGCGGTTTCGTAGTTCAGCCCGCCGCCTTCGGCCGGTGCGTCGAGTTCGACGGTGCGCCCGTCCGCATAGCGGATCGTCGCACGCTCGGGGTTCCACCACTTCTCGTGAATCGTCACGTGGCCGCCCGCCGCGGCGATCAGCGCATCGCCGCGCCCCATCACGTCGAGCCCGCAAAAGAGCTGCGCGATCCCGCCGTTCGCATGCACGCTGTTCAGGCTCGCGAACAGGTCGACACCCGTCGCGCCGACGCGGCCGAGCGTCTGCACGTCGCGCGCCGCGCCGAGCCAGTCGACGGCGAGAAACGCCTCGTAGATGCCGATGTCGAGCAGTGCGCCGCCCGCGCGATCGAGCCGATAGACGGAATGGTCGTCCGGCATCGACGACGATGCGCAACCGGCCCGCACGAGCCGGATCTCGCCGATCGGATCGTCGCGCAAGTGCGCGCGCAACCGACGGTACAGCGGGAAGAATGGCGGCTTCATCGCCTCCATGAAGAGCCGCCCGGCATCGCGCGCCGCGTCCAGCACCGTGTCGAGTTGCGCGGCGTTCAGCGCCGCGGGTTTCTCGCACAGCACGGCCTTGCCGGCAGCCAGGGCGGCCAGCGTGTACTGCGCGTGACTGTCATGGAGCGTCGCGATGTAGACCGCGTCGATCTCGTCGCTCGCGAGGAGCGCGTCGAGGCTCGCGGCAGGCGTGCCGCCGTATGCCCCGCAGAAGGCGGCAGCCGCGTCGGCGCGGCGCGCCCAGACGCCGGCGAGCGTGGCGCCCGGCACATGTGCGAGGCTTTGCGCGAAGCGGCGCGCAATGCTGCCTGCACCGACGATGCCGAAGCGCACCGGGCGATGGTCGTTGTCGTTCATCCTGATTTTCCGTGTCGGTCGTATGGCGGTGGCCGGCACGCTGCCGGCCGGCCCTCATGATAAACGGCCCGGCGGCACGAGGATGAGCGACACGCGCCGCGTCAGGCACGCACCGGCACGTCGACCGAGAAATCGCGCGAAATCTCGTCCGCGCTGAAATCGATCAGCGCGAGCGAGGCCGCTTCGGCTTCGCGCGGGTCGCGCCGTTCGATCGCATCGACGACGCGCGCATGCGCCTTCACCGCGATGTCGTGCGCGCCTTCCTTCTGCACGACGCGCGGATTCACGAGACGCACTGCTCCGCGCACGATCGCCGCCATCTGCTGGAAGAACTGGTTGCCGCTCGCCTGGACGATCCGCGTATGCAGCAGCTCGTCCGCCGTGTCGTAGCCGGGGTCGCCCGGCTGCAGCACCTTGAACGCATCGAACGCTTCGCGAATGCCCGCGATGTCGGCCGCCGTCGCACGCACCGCCGCCTGCGCGGTCGCGCGTGGTTCGATCAGCATCCGGAATTCGATGACGTCGCGCATGAACTGCGGATCGGGCTTTGCCCGAAATCGCCAGCTCACGACGTCTTCGTCGATCATCCGCCAGTCGCGCATCGGCCGCACGCGCGTCCCGACTTTCGGACGCACGTCGAGCATGTCGCGCGCAAGCAACATCGACAACGCTTCCCGCATCACCGTGCGGCTCACATCGAACTCTTTCGACAGCACGTCCTGCGGCGGCAAGATGCCGCCGTACTTGTCTTCGACGATACCCGCGACAAGCCCATCCATCACTTTGGCGACCAGTGACCGGTCTTTGCCCTGCTCCATGACACCTCCCCGTGCGTCGATTTGCGAACACCTGCTCCGCAGTTCCGCCGGCCCTGGTTACTACTCTGTTCTTATGATCTATAAGTTGATGAGTTCGACGATATTTCGCTATCTGGTAAACACCTGACAGGGTTATCCCTCTTTTGAACGAGGTGATTTATACGGCTAAAAAAAAGGCCCGGGAAGCGCGCCGCGCCTGCCGGACCCCGGTTTCCACAAGATTTAACCATCCAATCCATGACAGCCGATACCGCGCCGTTACGGACTGCTTCTCATTCAGTTTCAGCGAGCCGGATAAACGATCGTTTCAACGCCGTTTTCCGTGCCGAGCAAGCACAGATTCGCGCCGCGCTCGGCGAACAGGCCGACCGTCACGACGCCCGGCCATGCATTCACCTGCGCTTCGAAACCGCGCGGATCGGCGATCTGCAGCCCCTTCACGTCGATGATCTCGTTGCCGTTGTCGGTGATGTAGGGCGCGCCGTCCTTCGTCACGCGCAGCACGGGCACGCCGCCGAGCGCGGTCACGCGCCGGCCGATCGCCGTGCGCGCCATCGGCACGACCTCGATCGGCAGCGGGAATGCGCCGAGCACCGGCACGCGCTTGCTGGCGTCGGCGATGCAGACGAACGTGTCGGCCACCGACGCGACGATCTTCTCGCGCGTCAGCGCACCGCCGCCGCCCTTGATCATCGCGCCGCCGGCGTCGATCTCGTCGGCGCCGTCGACGTACACCTGCAGTGAATCGATCTCATTCAGGTCGAACACCTTGATGCCGTGCGATTTCAGGCGTTCGGTCGTGGCGACCGAGCTCGACACGGCGCCGCGATAGCGCGATTTGACGGCGGCGAGCGCGTCGATGAAGCAGTTGGCGGTCGAGCCGGTGCCGACCCCGATCACGGCGCCTTCCGGCACGTTCTGGATCACGTAATCGGCGGCGGCCTGGCCGACGAGGCGTTTGAGTTCGTCTTGAGTCATGGCGTGGTAATGCTGCGGGATTGCGGAAAACCGCCAGTTTACCGGAGTCGGCGCACGCCCCCGCGTTTTTCGGCGGGCGATACGCCGCGTATTCAGCGCATGTCGGCCGCCGGCGCGGGGTCCGCCGCTTGCGTGCCGGGGAAGTACTTGTCGAGCAGCGCCTGCGCGATCGCGTCGCTTTCCGCGTCCGGATTGCCCGCGTAATCGGACGGCCGGAAATGCATCTGGAACGCCGCGAACACGCGCCGCGTGCGCGTGTCGAGCACGCCGTCGGTCGGCACGTCGTAGCCGTAGCGCGCAAGCTTGAGCTGCAGTTCGCGCACGTCGACCGGCGCGTGCGGGTCGCGGCCGCCGAGCCGCGCGGCGACGGTCGCGTCGTCCGGCCATGCGCCGACGCCGGCTTGCGCGAGCGCATGCCACGGGAACAGCGGGCCGGGATCGATCTTGCGTTGCGGCGCGATGTCGCTGTGCCCGACCACGCGCGTCGGCGGAATCCGGTAGCGCGCGACGATGTCCTTCGACAGGCGGACCAGCGCGTCGACCTGTTCGGGCGGATACGGCTGCCAGGTGCGCTGCTGTGCGTCGAGCGGGCCGCGGTTCACGTTCTCGATGCCGATCGACACCGCGTTCAGCTCGGTCGTGCCCTGCCACTCGCTGACGCCCGCGTGCCACGCGCGCCGCGCTTCCGGAACGAGCTGGTAGACGACCGGCATCCCGCGCTCGGTGCGCGGCTGCGGCGGGATGACGTAGTGCACGCTGACCGAATCGCCGGTCAGCGTACGCAGCGATTTCGTCTCGTCGCTTTCGGTGTAATGCATCACGAGAAAGCGGATCCGCGAATCGGCGCCGCGCGCGTGCAGGCTCGTGTCGGCGTAGTAGGTGCCGCGTTCGACGAGCGACGGCGACGTGCAGGCCGCCAGCAGCCCAAGCACGGCGCAGGAGACGCCAACACGAAACAGGGTCATCGGTCGCGGGTTCCGGAGAACCGCGTGCCGCTTTGCATCGCGGCACGCGTCGTTCGGGTCGTTCGACGCCCGCGCATCGCGCGCGGGACGGGCCGGGTCGGCCCACGGGCAGCCCCGGGGGGCAGCCCGGAGGTCAGCCCTTCACGCGCCGCTGGCGCACGGCCTCGTACAGGCACACGCCGCTGGCGACCGACACGTTCAGGCTTTCCACGCTGCCGGCCATCGGGATGCTCATCACTTCGTCGCAGGTGTCGCGCGTGAGCCGGCGCATGCCTTCGCCTTCCGCGCCCATCACGAGCGCGACCGGGCCGTCGAGCTTCGTATCGTAGAGCGTCGCCGACGCCTCGTCCGACGTGCCGATGATCCACACGCCGGCTTCCTTCAGCTCGCGCAGCGCGCGGGCGAGGTTCGTCACCGTGATGTACGGCACCGTATCGGCCGCCCCGCTCGCCACCTTGGCCGCGGTCGCGTTCAGGCCGACCGCCCGGTCGCGCGGCGCGATCACCGCGTGCGCGCCGGCCGAATCGGCGACCCGCAGGCACGCGCCGAGGTTGTGCGGATCGGTGACGCCGTCGAGCACCAGCAGCAGCGCGGGCCCGTTGATGCCGTCGAGCAGCTCGGACAGGTTCTGCGCGAGCGGCATGTCCTCGACGCGCGCGACGACGCCCTGGTGGCGCTCGGTGTGCGCGAGGCCCCACAGGCGCGTTTCGTCGGCCGCGATCAGCCGCACGCCCGCTTCCTTCGCGGTGTGCAGGAAGTCCTGCATGCGGCGGTCGCGGCGCGTCTGGTCGTACAGCACCTCCGCCACCGTCGATGCATCGTGCCGCAAACGTGCGGTCACCGCATGAAAACCGTAAAGAACCTTCAGACGTGACATGACTGGAACAACCTTCGATCAAACGTGCGGCCGCGCGACGTGCGCAGCCGCGATCCATGGAAAAGGAAAGCGCCGCGTGGCCGGCCGATGACCGGTGACGCGGCGTCTCTCGATACTGCAGGGCATGCGCGAACGCCGCCCCGAACGCTCAATACTTCTTGCGGGCGCGCGGCTTCTTCGCAGTCGGCTTCGCGGGTGCGCCGCCGCCACCGCCGCCGCCCTTCTTCTTCGCGGCGCCACGCGCGGCGCGCGCTTCCTTCACCGCGACGCTCGGCGCGCTCGCGGCCGGCTTGCGGCGCGGCACGGTTTCCTCCACCGGCGGCAGCGCACGCACGCGCGGGCCGCCGCCGTTGCGATCGACACCGGCAGCCGGCGCGGGCGACGGACGCGGCGCCTTCACCGGCGTATCGCGCACGAGGCGGAAATCGATCTTGCGCGCGTCGAGATCGACGCGGCTCACCTGCACGCGCACGCGATCCGACAGGCGATAGCGGATGCCCGTGCGCTCGCCGCGCAGCTCGTTCTTGATCTCGTCGTACTGGAAGTAGTCCGAGCCGAGCTCCGTCACGTGCACGAGCCCTTCGATGAACAGCGTGTCGAGCTGCACGAAGATGCCGAACGACGTCACGCCGTTCACCATCCCGCCGTACTCCTCGCCGAGCTTGTCGCGCATGAAGTAGCACTTGAGCCACGCTTCGACGTCGCGCGACGCCTCGTCCGCACGGCGCTCGTTCGCCGAGCAGTGCAGGCCGAGTTCTTCCCAGATCGCCGTGTTCGAGCGCGAACGGCCGCGCGCTTCGTCGTCGGCCTGCTGCATCGCGCGGGCGCGCGGCGACAGCGCGGTGTTCAGCTCGAAGCCTTCCGGCGCCTTCGGCGTGTATTTCTTGCCCGACAGGATCGCGTAGATCGCGCGGTGCGTGAGCAGGTCCGGATAGCGGCGGATCGGGCTCGTGAAGTGCGCGTACGCCTCGTATGCGAGACCGAAGTGGCCGATGTTGTCCGGGCTGTAGACGGCCTGCTGCATCGAGCGCAGCAGCATCGGCTGCAGCATCTGCGCGTCCGGCCGGTCGCGGATCTGCGCCATCAGCGCCGCGTAGTCGCTCGCATGCGGCTTGTCGCCGCCGCCGAGCGACAGGCCCATGCCGCGCAGGAACGCACGCAGGTTCTCGAGCTTCTCCGGCGTCGGCCCCGCGTGCACGCGGTACAGGCCCGGATGCTTGTTGCGCTTCAGGAAATCGGCCGCGCAGACGTTCGCGGCCAGCATGCATTCCTCGATCAGCTTGTGCGCGTCGTTGCGCTGGCGCGGCACGATCTGCTCGATCTTGCCCTGCGAGTTGCAGACGATGTAGGTCTCGGTCGTGTCGAAGTCGATCGCGCCGCGCTTTTGACGGGCGGCGAACAGCGACTTGTAGACGCCGTACAGATCCTGCAGGTGCGGCAGCAGATCCGCGCGGCGCGCGGCCTCCGGCCCCTTCGTGTTCGACAGCACGGCCGCGACTTCGGTGTACGTGAGGCGCGCCGCCGAATGGATCACGGCCGGATAGAACTGGTATGCCTTGATCTCGCCGCGCGCGGTAATCACCATGTCGCATGCGAGCACGCAGCGGTCGACCTGCGGGTTCAGCGAACAGAGGCCGTTCGACAGCTTCTCCGGCAGCATCGGGATCACGCGGCGCGGGAAGTAGACCGACGTGCTGCGCTCGAGCGCGTCGGCATCGAGCCCGCTACCCGGCTGCACGTAGTGCGACACGTCGGCGATCGCGACGATCAGCCGGTAGCCGTCGCCGCGGCCGACCTTGACCGGCTCGCAGTACACGGCATCGTCGAAGTCGCGGGCGTCCTCGCCGTCGATCGTCACGAGCGGCACGTCGCGCAGGTCGACGCGGAAACGCAGGTCCGCCGGCCGCACCTTGTCGGGCAGCGCGGCGGCTTCGTCGAGCGCCGGCTGGCTGAATTCGTGCGGCACGCCGTACTTGCGCACCGCGATTTCGATTTCCATGCCCGGATCGTCGATGTCGCCGAGCACTTCGACGACACGGCCGAGCGGCTGCGAATGGCGGCTCGGGAAATCGGTCAGCTCGACGACGACGACCTGCCCGACCTTCGCCTTCTTCACGTTCTGCGTGATCAGGATGTCGTGGCCGATGCGCTTGTCTTCCGGCGCGACGATCAGCGCGCCGTTCTCGTTCAGCAGGCGGCCGATCACGCGCTTGTTCGCACGCTCGGTGACTTCGACGACATGCCCTTCCGGCCGGCCGCGGCGATCGTAGCCGACGATCCGCGCGAGCACGCGGTCGTTGTGCATCACCTTCTGCATTTCGCCGTTCGGCAAGAACAGGTCGTCCTGGCCGTCGTCGCGGATCACGAACCCGTAGCCGTCGCGATGCCCCTGCACGCGCCCCGCGACGAAATTCGACGGATGGGTCAACTGGTAGTGGCCGCGCTTGTCGAGGCGGATCTGGCCGTCGCGCTCCATCGCGGCGACACGCCGGAAGAACCCCTCGCGCTCCTGACGCTTGATCGACAGGGCTTCGGCGATGTCGTTGGCGGCCAGCGGCGCGTCGCTCGTACGCAGCACGCCGAGAATCTCTTCACGGCTCGGAATGGGGTACGGATATTTGCTCAAGGGTTTGTCGATGATTGTTCTCGTTGCGTTGACTGATGGTGCACGGCATCAACATAGAGGTGTCCGTCTGACAGTTCTATATTGACGGCGGCGGGTCATTCTATCACCCGCCTTGTGTCGCCAAATGACGGGAATGCCGCCGGCACGCGCGGCGGCGGCCGGTTTACGATGCATCGCAAAAAAGTGTTGACAGGAATAATTGGGGCGCTATAATTTCGCTTCTTTGCAGCAAGCAGCTACTGCAAAACGTGCCCAGGTGGCGGAATTGGTAGACGCACTAGGTTCAGGTCCTAGCGGTGGCAACATCGTGGAGGTTCGAGTCCTCTCCTGGGCACCACTTTATTTATAAAAAGGTCGGCTTTTAGCCGGCCTTTTTTCATTTCAAGCCCAGGAAGCAAAGCGCCTGCGCGCTTTGCGCGAGGACTCGAAGGGCTGCGCTTGCAAGCGCAGCCGGGGTCGCGCAGGGGTGACCGAGTCCTCTCCTGGGCACCATCTGTTTTCTAAAAAGGTCGGCTTCTAGCCGGCCTTTTTTCATTTCGAGCGCCACGAAGCAAAGCGCCCCCGGAATTCAAAAAGGTCAGCGAAAGCCGACCTTTTTTCGTTTGCCCGCGCACGCCGCCAGTCGACCGGGCCGTACGTGCTTGCGCACCAGCCTTCCCTTCATCGACTCACCGCGGCACGCTCGTCAAAGCATGCGCTTCAGCACGCCGTTCTTCGACACGAAATGGTGCTTGAGCGCGGCGCCCGCATGCGCCGCCACCAGGAATGCGAGCAGGTAGCAGCCGATCTTGTGCAGGACGAACCAGTGCTCGGTCACCGGCCCCGCGCTGAACGGCGTATTCACATAAACCGCCCAGAACAGCCAGTAGCCGTCCGGCACCATCACGAAGCCGCTGAACAGCACGAACGCGACGAGCGCGTAAATCAGCGAGTGCACCAGATGCGCGATCGAGCGCTGCTTCGACGGAATCGACGCGATGTCGGGCGGCGTCCGGCGGAAGAACGACCACACGTAGCGCAGCGGAAACAGCACGATCAGGCTGCTCGCGAGCGACATGTTGAGCGTCGACACGAAACGCCAGACGTCCGGCTGGGTAATGAAGTGCAGCGCGAATCCGGCCACCATCGTGTACAGGATCACGGCCGCGAAGATCCAGTGCAGTGCGCGGGAAAAGCGATCGTAGCGGCCGTCGTCCGAAGACGCTTGCCGAAAACGGGTCTGAGAAACCGTATGCATGATTCATCCTTTATCGATTGCCATTGCAGTGTTGCGATGGATAAGTGGATGAAATTATCGACGTCGATTCCGGTACGGATAAGCATCCTCAACGATTTCAAAACACCCGGTTCGGCGTTGGCCGGCGTACGGACGAGCACCCGTGGCCAGCCGGCGTCAGCGCATCTCGATCAGGAACGTCATCACGCCATCGCCCGAACCCGCCGTCACGCGCTCGCCGTACTGGTAGTACTGCGCGGTGAACGGCAACGTGGTCGCACCGACCGTCGCCTCGCCGAGGCTGTGCCACGCATTCAACGTCACCGGCGCTTCGTCCTTCAGCACGCGGATCCCGACCCCTTGCGCGGCAGCGTCGCCATGCAGCTTCAGCACGTCCGCCGTGCCCGGCACCGTCTCGCCGAGCAGCTGAATCGACAGCGGCGTCGGCCGCGCCTCTCCATACGGGCTGCAGGTCAGGTTGATCGCGAATTCGCGCGACGCACGGGTCGAGCCCGGACCATCGAAAGCGTTCGCGGGCACGGCGCCGAGCGGCACGACGAGATGCCTGGAATCGGTATTGACCGTGCAGGCGACACCGCGCACGTAGCTGCTCGTGATGTGCTTGTGCACCACGTTGTGGTCGGGATCGCCGATCGCGGCCGATGCATCGACGCTCAGCACCTGCCCCTGCAGGAAGCCGGGCGTCACCGGCCCGGTCTTGACGAGCTCCACGTCGATCACGAACTCGCGCGCCGTGCCGTCGCCCGGGTGCACGCCGAGCAACCCGTCGGTCTTGCCGCCGAGATCCTCTCCATCGCGCGCCACGCGAAGCGCGAGCCCGGGCAGGTTGCTCGCCCAGAGGCTCATGCCCGATAGCGGACCGAACTCGCTCGAATACCGCAACGTGCGCGGCTCGGGCGCGTTCTGGCCGTTGCGCGAACAGGTGACGGTCAGCGTGAAACGCGCCGACGCGACGATGCCGCCGGCCTCGACACTGTCGGCCGCGATCGGGCCGAACTCGAGCGGATTGAAGTCTTCGGGCGCGCTCAGGCACGTGGCGAACGCGGGCGCGGTACCGAGCGTCAGCGCGACGAGCGCCGCCCAGCGGCGCAGACGCGCGGCAAATCGGAAAGTCGAGGATTTCATGATCGGGATGACGAAGTTGACGCAGCGTCGGCCCGGAGCGCGGGATGCGCGCGCGAGCAGACGGCCGCGAGTTCGGGAAAATTGCGATGCGCGGTCGATTCGCCCATGTCGTACGACAGCGCGCAGCGTTCGTCCGGACGCACACCCCAGCGCACGAGCAGGTCGCCGGCGCGGTCGATTCCCGTGACGAAGCCCTGACCATTCGGGCCGACCATGCCGACCGCCTTGCCGTCCGTCGTCAGCACGGCCGCGCCGAACGGCACCGGCTTGCCCGCGTCGTCGGCCAGGTCGAGCATCAGGCGCCCGGCCTCGACCTCGAACGGCGCCAGCACGACCGCCCCGCGCGTCGGTACGACGTGCACGATCGCGTTGCGGATCTCGAGCCGGCGATCGAGCTCTGCGGTCCGCAATGCGATGCGGTTCTGCCGGTACGGCGTGACATGCGGCACGACCGCATAACCCGCGCGGTCGGTACGCACACCGGCGTGCGCCACCACGCCGACGCCAGCCGCGCGCTCGCTGCGCACGAGCGCGACGGTTTCGCCGAGCGGCTGCGACAACGTCACGCCGCCGCCGTGCACGAGCACGCCGCCCGCGGCGCTGACCGATGTCTGCGAGCCGCCGCGCGCCTGGTTGTGGGTGGCCGAGAACTGGCCGGCCGTCGCACGATAGTTCAGGTTCAGGGCGCCGCCCAGGCCGTTCGTCGATCGATCGGCGTCGACGCCATAGCTGAGGCTATCGTCGGCGAGCAGCGTGCCGAACACGCCCGCGCGCTGCTCCGTGCCGGCAGTGCCGGCGATCAGCGTCGCGCTGCCGTACGCGCGAGGCGCCGCCGTGCGCCCGCCGCCGATCGGAAGCGACAGGTTCAGCGACACCTGCCGACTGCTCGCGCCACGGGCCCGCGACTCGTGGCTGACGCTCACGTTGTACGACACGCGCGACACGCTGCCCGAGTAGCCGAGCTGCACCAGCCGGTCTTCGCCCGCGCCGTCGCGATAGGTGCGCCGGCTCGCGTTGACGTACAGCGAGCCCGCGCGTCCGAGGTTCTGCGACACGCTGAGCTCGCTGCGGCTGCGCTTGCCGGCGCGATACGCCCACCGGTCGACCGACGCCGCGTAGCGCACCGCGACATCGGACAGGCTGCGATAGCCGTCCGAATAATGATGGTGCGCGGCGCGCAGCTCGGTGCCGGTGGCCGCGAATGCCTTCGCGAACATCAGGCGCGCGGCGCTGCCGGCCCCCGCCTGCCCCGCATGGTTCCGGTGGCGCGCATGCGTGACGTCGACCGATACCGCGCCCAGGCGCGCCATGTTGCGCGCGACCCCGGCCGCCAGCGCCGCATAGCCGCTCGCGAAAGTCGCGCCGCCGTAGATCGTCGTCTCGCCCGGCAGGCCATAGGCGGCGCTCGCCGACGCGAACCACTGCGGCCGGCCGGAATCGGCGCGCAGGCGGCCCGCGGCCGCGCGATACGACCACGCGTTCTGGCGCAGCAGGGTCGGAATGCTCGCCGACGACTGGATGAAGCTGCGCGCCTGCCCGTCGGCCTCGATGATCGTCACCTCGAGATCCGCGTTCGACGCGACCGCATACAGGTCGTCGATCTCGAACGGGCCGGGCGGCACGTAGCTGTTGTAGATCAGATAGCCGTTCTGACGGATCTCGACCTTCGCATGGCTTTGCGCGATGCCGCGCACGACGGGCGCGTAGCCGCGCTGGCTGTCCGGCTGCATGGTGTCGTCGGACGCGAGCTGCACGCCCTGGAAGGCCACGCTGTCGAACACGCTGTCGGACGTGAAGCTGTCGCCGAGCGTCACGCGGCTGCGCCACGCGGGGATGTCGCGTTCGAGATAGGCGTTCGAGAACTGCGTCTGCAAACCGGACGCGTTGCGGTTCGCCATCGCGCTGCCGCGCAGGCGCCACGCGCCGAGGTTCAGGCCCGCGCGCACGCTGCCGTAGGCTTCCGTCGCGTGGCCCGACGGCAGGTCGCCGTAGCGCCGCTGCGCGGCGTTGACGCGGTAGTCGATGCGCATCGCGTCGATGCCGCTGTCCCAGCGCGACGGATCGACCGAGCCGCGCGGGACCCGCTTCATCTTCGCCTGCGGGACCGTCAGCGACAGCGCCTGGCGATCGGGGTCCACCGTGACGGTGGCGTCCGGCATCGCGTCGCGCAGGTCCAGGCAGACGGACGCATCGTCATCCGCACCGGCGAGTCGCGGAAACGCCGCGAGATTCACGCCGAACGCATCGAGTTGCGCGGCGGCCAGGCACGGCCGCACCGACTCGTCGCGGGCGTCGCGCTCGAAGCGGATGTCGTTCAGACCGTACGATTCGCCATTCACCGCCACCTCGACCGGATGGATGCCGGGCAGCAGCACGTTCGCTTCGGCGAACGCGTCGAGATCCACGTCCGCCTGCGTGTTGCCGAACGCGAGGAACGCGGGATTGAATGCCGTCTGCGCGTGCGCGGACCCGCCCGCGATCGGCAATCCGATCGCGAGGGTCGAGGCGAGCGCGAGCACGCATCGGCGCAGCAGGTGAAGGCGTCGTGTCATGAACGAAAGGCGCGGCGCACGCCGGATCAGCGCGCGCCGCGTGAGGTCCGAATGATGAAAAGGTCGTGAAAGCGGATCGTGAAGCGCTCGTCGGCCGCGGCTGCGCGACCGCGTCGCGTCAGGTGGCGTCGGCCGGCACCGTCACCGTGACGGCCGGCGTCACGGCGCCGTAGTCGTTGATCGTGCTGAACCGCAGCGCGACCGGCTGCGCCGGCAGCGCGCGGAGGTTGCGCAGCGGGTAGGTCGTCGCCTGCAACGGCGGCGCCGTCTCGAGATCGACGTCCTCGGTCGCCCCCGCCTCGATGCCGATCTTCGCGAACGTGACGTGATAAGGCGTCGGATTGAATACCTGCAGCATCGCGCCGTCGCTCGACGGCACGATGCGCCACGTCAGCGCCGCCGGTGCGTCGGCCGCCGAGCCGGTCAGGCCCTGCGGGCGATAGAACGCCTTGAGCCGCGTCTGGATCGCGATCTGCAGCACGTTCTCCTGCTTCGCCGCGACCGGGATTTCCTTCACGTTCAGCCACAGCATCGACTCGCGATCGGCCGGCAGTGCGTGCTTGACGCGCATCACGCGCAGCAGGTTTTCCTTGCCGGGATCGAGCCGCGACAGCGGCGGCGTGACGAAGAACGGCGCTTTCGCGCCGGCCTGCGCGGGCCCGCCGTCGATCCACGCCTGCACGACGTACGGCTGGCCATCCGTGTTCTTCACGGGCACGACGGCCTCACGCCGGTCTTCCTGCAGGATCACGCGGGTCGCGCCCACCACGATGCCCGCGAGCGCGCCGTGGGTCATGCACAGCCCGAGCATGCAGGCAACCAGGCGGGGTACGAAGCGGTGCGTCATCGGGCGGCCCCCTCGGCTCAACGGTAGTTCAGCGTGAACGACGCCGTACCGTTCGCCTCGCCGGCCTCCGTCTGGTCCGACGTCGAAACGTAGTTCGCGGCGAAGCTCAGCACGTTGCTGCCCGGCGTCAGCTGGAGCGTGTCGGACTCGGTATTGATGCCGATCTGCTTGCCGTCTTCGTGCATCAACTGGATACCGACGCCTTTCGCGTCGTCCTTGCCGCCGGTGCCGACCGCGAGCAGCGTCGCATCTTCGCCGTGCGACAGCCCTTCGAACTGCGCACGCACGCCGCTCAACTGCTCGTTGCACTCGCTCAGCGCGATCTGGAACGGCACGCGACGGCTTTCCCGGCCCGCCTCGGCGAGCTGGTCGATACCGATTGCGCCGAGCGGCACCTGAATATTGCTGTTGTCGATCTTGCAGGTCGTCGCGACGATCTTGCCGTGAAAGTTGACCGTGCCGTCCGCCGCGAGCGCGGACGTCGAACCGAATGCCGCCATCAGGGCGAGCAGCACGAAAGGTTTCTGGAACTGTTTCATCGAATGTCTGGGGAAAAAGTAAGGAGCTTCACTGCCGGTACCGGACAGCGGAACCGCGAACCCGTCGAGTTCACAGGCATTATTCCGATCCGCTTGCCGCAACCCAACAAATGTGAAGAGATCCTCAACGATCCCCGACAGGCGCCCCACGCGCGCTGCGCGCGAACGCGATCTCGCACCGGCATGGCCGAACGTGCCGTTCGAACCGGTGGGCAATGACAGACGAAAAACAGGGGGGATGAATGGATCGCGAAGCGCGCCGCCGCGCGTCGCGGCAGCGTCACCACGTGCATCGTTGCGATGCCGAACGGTGACGGAAGGTCAGCGAGCCGAGGCGGTGCATCGCCCCGGCGTCGCCGGATCAGGAGATGAAGCGGCCGCTATCCGGCCCGGCGCTCAGGCCCGCTCGAGCCGGTATCCGTAGTTGTAGACCGTCGTGATCACGAGGCCGTTCTTCGCCCGCAGCCCGAGACTCGAGCGCAGCTTGCTCACGTAGGTGGCGAGCGTCGCGTCGTACTTCCGGTCGACCACGCCCCAGATGCGCTTGATCATCATGTCCTTCGACACGATCCGTCCGACGCTCTCGAACAGCATCAGCGCGACCTCGAACTCGCGCAGCGACAGTTCGACCGGCGCACCGTCCACGGTCGCGGCATGCGCGCTCACGTCGAGCGCGAACTTGCCGACCTCGACGACCTTCGCACGCTGCGTCTCCGGGTAGTACTTGCGCGCCTGCGCATTCACGCGCGCGACCAGCTCGCGCTCGCGCAGCGGCTTGATCAGGTAATCGTCGGCGCCGCTGTTGAGACCGAACACGATGTCGTTCTCGCCGTCGTGCTGCGTCATCATGATGATCGGCAGCGCGTCGGCGAACGATTCGCGCGCCCAGCGCATCACCTCGATCCCCGACTTGCCCGGCACGTCCCAGTCGAGCAGCAGCACGTCGACGCGCTGCGTGCGCACCAGTTCGATGAAGCCGTCGCCGTCGTGCCGCACCTCCGTGTCGTAGCCCGCCTTGTTGAGCCAGCCGGCCACGACGCCGGCCTGGGTCACGATGTCTTCGAGTATTGCGACAATCATGTTCGTCCTGATCTCAGTACGCCGCCCCGTCTCCGGGCCCGTTCGCCGCTGCGTCGACCGGAGCGGGCGGCAGATAAACAAAAGTCCATTCGCTGTACGCGCCGCTGTCGCCGAACGCGTCGTACCGCGCCGGGAAACCGTGGCGCTTCAGCGGCTGGCCCGGCGCCTCGCTGAACACGCCCATGATGCCGCCGTCCGGCGCCTTCACGAGCCCCCACTGCGTCGACCCGGTCAGCGGATCGGCGTACAGGCGCCGCAGGTGACGCACCGTCGGCAGCCCGCGACGATCCTCGAGCAGCGCGTCGAGCGACGCCGGATAGCGGCTGCCTCCCGCCGCATTGTAGTAGCTTGCGATCGCCGCGCGAAACTGGTCGCCGACGAACAGGAGCTGCGCCTCGCGCTCGCGCTGCTGCACCGTCGTCCAGATCCGCGCCGCCTGCGTCATGCCGAGCCCGAGTGCCGCGACCAGCATCAGCACGCCGAGATACGCGATGCCGCGCTGCTTGCACAAGCCGCCGCGCCGATCACCACGTCGCATAGTCGCTCCCGTCGAGCGCGCGCCCTTTCGCGCCGCTCTTCACGTCCGCGATGCCGCCCGTCTCGCCGGCCTGCGTCCGCCACGAGCCGCGCTTGCCGGTGACCGGATCGAGCGGCAGCTCGCGCAGGTAGCGCTGCTCGACCAGCGCCTCGAGCGTGGCGGGATCGCGGCCGTGATCCGCCCGGTAGTCGTCGATCGACTGGCGCAGCGTGTTCAGGTTGTGACGCAGCACCGTTTCCTTCGCGCGGTCGCCCTGCTTCAGGTAGCCGGGCGCGACGAACGCGGTGAGCGCCGCGATGATCGCCATCACGACGAGCAGCTCGATCAGCGTGAAGCCGGCGGCACGGCGCGCACGGCTACCACTGGTTGTACGGGACGCCATTGAGGCCCTCCTTGCGGTTGGTCGAGCGGATGTCGAACACGTCGTCGCCGGACGAAAACGAATCGGGATCGCTCGCGTAACTGCGCGTTTCCCATGTGTCCTCGGGCGCCTTGCCGTCGCATTCGCACATCGGATCGGCGGGAAGCTTGCGCAGGAAATACAGCCGCGCACCGTCCGGCGACTTCTTGTCGTCGACGCCGTCGACGAGCGTGCGCAGGTCGGCCGGGTAGCCGCTCGCGTCGACGCTGCGCTCGACCCGCCCGTCGTTCGCCGCCTCCTTGTACGCATCGAGTGCCGAGCGGATCACGACCAGCGCGCGGCGCAGCTCGGCCTCGTCCGCGCGACGCTTGACGAGATCCGTCAACGGCAGCGCGACGGTCGCGAGCAACGCGAGCAGCGACATCGCCACCATCAGCTCGATCAGCGTGAAGCCGCGCGCGCGGGCGCGTCGACGGACGCTCATGCGACGCCCCGCGCACGCGACAGCAGCATCGGCGCGTCGGCGTACAGCGGCGCAGCCGGTGCGGGCTCGCCCACGAAGCGATCGACGAATGCCTGCAGCGTGGCGATCAGCGAGCGCACCGCTGCGGCGACCCGGTGCTCGCCGCGCGCCGGCGCAGCGGCGGCCGTCGCCTGTGCGTCCGGCATGGGTGCCCCGGCATGCTCGAGCGCGGCCGGTCGTGCGCGCCGCGATGCCCCGCCGACGTCGCTCGCGCGATCCAGCTCGATTCGCGCCATCGCGATTTCCGCGCGCAGGCCGGCAGGCTTCGCCGGCGTGGCGGCCGCGTGCGTTGCCTCCTGTCGCAGCGGCGCCGTCGGGCGGTGCGCCGCAGCCGTGTTAGCCGAGGCGGCCGCGGCCACCTTGACGGCCGCAACCGGCTGCGACCCGGCCGCGGCACGCGTACGCATCATGCCCGTGCCGCGCGCGCCGCGCTCGACTGCCGGGCTCGCCGTGTCGTCCTGCCGGGCCGCCGCGGGCGCCTGCGGTTGCGCGTCGGCCGGCTCGGCCGACTCGGCCGTGTCGGACTCCGCGGCTGCGCGGTTGCCCGCGGGCCGCGACGGCTCGATCGGCGCGTCCAGATCCGGGCCGTTCGGCGACGGCAGGCGCGCCGGCACGGCCTGTGCGGACTCGAGCGTCAGCGCTTCGGTGGTCACGCGCGACTCGGTGCCCGACAGGAAGGTCGTCACCGCGGACAGCGGCAGGTCGAGATTGCGCTCGATATGCGGCGTGATCAGCAGCACGATCTCCGAGCGCTCGTTGCTGCGGCCGTTCGAGCCGAACAGCCGGCCGAGCACGGGCAGGCCCGATACGCCCGGCAGCCCGGCGATGCTGTCGCTTTCATTGCGCTTGACGAGGCCGGCAAGGATCTGCGTTTCGCCGTTCTTCGCGGTCATCAGCGTCTCGGCGTTGCGCGTGCCGAGCGAATAGGCGACCAGCCCGGTCTTCGTGGTTTCCTTCGACAGGATGCTGCTGACCTCCATGTTCACCTTGACGCTCACCTCCTCGTTCAGGCTGATGCGCGGTTCGACCTTCAGCATCAGGCCCACGTCCTGGTAGCTGACCGATTCGGTCACGACGCCGTTCGCGTTGGTGGTCGTGACGATCGGCACACGCTCGCCGATCTTGATGTTCGCCTTCTCCATGTTGCGCACGCGGATCTTCGGGTTCGCAAGCGTCTTCGTCTTGCCCTGTTTCTGCAGCAGATCGATCGCGAGCGCGAGGCCGCCCGATTCGCTCGACACGCCGACGCGGTCGCGATTCAGGCGCAGCAGGTCGCCGAGCGTCAGCGCGCCGCCCTCCACGCCGCCGAGCGCGTTGAACTGGATCTTGCCCGGATACTGGACGCCGAAATCGAGGCTGTCGTTCATGTTCACCTCGAGCACCTGCACGTCGAGCGTCACTTCGGATTGCGGGATGTCCAGGCCCATCACCACGCGCTCCGCGACCTGGATCGTCTCCGGCGTGTCGCGCATGACGACTGCGTTCACCCGCTCGTCCACGTAGACGTCCTTCGGCTTGACCATCTGGCGCAGCGCGGCCATCACCGATTTGGCGTCCGCATGCGACAGGAAGAACGTGCGAATCGCGAACTCCGTGTAGTTGCGGGCCTTTTCAGGCTGCGACGGGTAGACGAGCAGCGTGTGCTTGTCGAGCACCTTCTTCTCGAGCTGGTTGGTGCGCAGCAGCAGGTTGATCGCGTCCTCGGCGGTCGTGCGCTCCGCGAGCAGCGTCGCGGCCTGGCTGGTGTCCACGTCGCGGTCGAACACGAAATTCACGCCGGACACGCGCGAGATCACGTCGAAGATGTTGGCCAGCGGCTGCTGCTTGAAATTGAGCGACACCGGCTTGCGCAGCGCGTCGGACAACTGCGGGCGCACCGCGCGGCTGGCCTGCGACTGGCGCAGCATCGTGTCGCGCAGGCGCTTCGCTTCCGCGTGGTTCGGCTGCTCGGCGAGGATGCGCCGCGCGATCTCGAGCGCCTCCTGCGGCTTCTCGCCGCCGATGCGCTGCGCGCGCGCGAGCTCGACCGCCATTTGCTGGCCGCGCTTGACCTGCTCGAGCGCCTGGCTGGCCTTCAGGTTGCCCGGGTCCTCGCCCAGCACGTTCTCCAGGTGATCGATCGCGGCCGCGTGGTTGCCCTGCGCGACCTGGCGGTCGGCTTCCTTCAGCTCCGCGCGCACATACGCTTGCCGGCTGAATTCGACGGCGGTCGTGACGGCGATGTCGTCCGGCGCGGCGGCCTGCTGTCGCTGTAGCGTGCCGAGTCGTTCGGCGGGCGTCGCGGCGGCATCGGGCGCGGCATTGAACGGGGTACTTGCGCATCCTGTCAGCGCAAGCGCCGAGATCAGGAGCAACAGACTGACTTTACGTTTCATGATGGTGTTCGGCACAGGTTGGATTCGGGGTTCATTGGGTCGGGACGGGCAGCGACAGCTCGACATCGGTGCTGTCGCGGGTCACGATCACCGTGCCCTGTTCGCCCAGTTTCTTCAGCCGGTAGCCTTCGGCGATCTCGTCGCCCGGCCGCACCGCGTCGCGCACGCCGCAGCGCGAGCCGCACAGCAGGAACGTCTTGCCGACGCCCTCCAGCACGACGATGCGCTGGCCGCTCTCGCGCCACTCTCCGGCGATCTCGAACGGCACGGCGGCGGCCGGCGCTGCGTCGATCGGCGTGTCCAGCGACGGCGGTTCCGGTTCGGATGCGGGTTCCGGCGCCGCGACCGGCGGCGGGTCGTCGCGCGCCGGCTCCGCGCCGAGCGACGCCCAGCTCTGCGCCGGGAAGACGTCGACGATCGGCGCCGGGCTGCCGCGCTCGTGCGCCGCGCTGCCGCCGGAGAGGCAGGCGGCGGCGACTGCGAGCGCCAGCGGGATCAGGACGGCGCGCATCATGTATCGGGCCCCAGCAGGCTGACCCGCAGGTCGGCGGTGACCGTGGCGCTGTCGATCCGGTCGCGCTCGATCGACACGCCCTCGATGCGCACCATCGGCTGGTCCGCGATCTCGCGCATCGCTTCGCGCAGCCCGACATAGCTGCCGCTCAGCGCGATGCTGATCGTGAGCCGGCGCAGCTTGCCCTTCATCTCGACTTCGCGGCGATAGGTCGCGTGCTTGCGGTCCATGCCGCGCTGCGACAGGATCTGGAAAATCGAGTACGCCTGCTCGCTGCTGCGCAGTTGCTGCACCTGCTGCAGCGTCATGCCGCCGGCGCCGGCCTGCTTGCCCGGCTTCGGCAGCGCGGCCAGTTCCGCCGCGCGCGCCGAACGCTCGGCCTCGAGCCGCTCGCCGGCCGGCTGCAGGTGCAGTGCGTGAGCGCCGATCAGCGCGACGACCAGTCCGCCCGCCAGCAGCCCCGGCACGCCGAGCTTGGCGGTCGCCGCGTAGGCGCCCCAGCGCAGCCGCGCGGCGAGCGCCGTCGTGTCGATTGCTTTCAGGTTCGTCATGGGTGTTCGATGCTCAGGCTGAAGTGAAAGATGTTCTTGCCGTCCTCCGCTTTCGTGCGGTGCTGCAGCAGGCCGATCTTGCGGTCCGGGTGACGGTCGTTCAGGCGATCGACGAAGATGTAGATGTGCGACAACTCCGCCGCGCCGCCTTCGATGCGCGCCTCGCGGCCGGCCTTGTCGACCGTCAGCGACTTCAGCGCGATTTGCGGCGTCCATGCGTGTTCGATCCAGTCGACCACCGACAGCCCGGAGCCCGCGGCGCTCGCCTTCTGTTCGGCGAGCACGCGCTCGATGCGGCGCTGCTCCGGCGTCATGCTCTTTTGCCGGCGCTGCTCGCGCTCGATCGCGCGCTTGCGCTGGTCGATCCGGCTTTCGATGCGGTCGACTTCGTCGCGCAGCTGGTCGACGCGCGACCATTCGCTCGCGGCGAACGCGCCGGTGAGCAACGCGCAGCACAGCGCAACGGCCGCCCACGGCGTGACGCGCGCGCGCGGCGCAGCGAAATCCAGTTCGGCGAGACGTGTCATGCCGGCTCTCCGGACGCACACACGGGCACGTCGCGCCGCCTGTCGTCGTCGTCGAGCAGCGTGACGCCGTCCGCGGCCAGCGGTGCACCGTCGAACGCACTCGCGAAGGCCGCGCCGGCCAGCGGCTGCCCGGCCATCAGCGCGGCGGCGGCGAACCAGTCGTCGAACCGACGGCCACCCGCACGCGGCAGCGTGACCACGTCGGCCCACTCGCCCGCGCGACGAAACACGCAGGTGACGACGCGCGGCTGCAACAGCGCGTAGCGGCTGTCTTCCGCGTTCAGGCGGCCCGCATGCAGCGCGAGCGACGCCGACAGCGCATCGCGCACGCCGACGAGCCGCCAGCCGGCGGCGCGGCTCACGGTCGCGAGCGACGCGAGCAACGTGTCGCAGGCCGCCACCGCGAGGCGCGCGCGGCCGTGCCGCCCGGCTTCGATACGGATGCGCAGCGCGCCGCGCTGCGCGCGGGCGGCGAACAGCGCACGCGCATAGCCGTCCCACGCCGCGTCCGACACCAGCCCGTCCTGCCAGGGCAGCACGACACCATGCGTCCACGGATGGCCGACGACGATCCGCAGGCGGTTGCACATCGGCAGGCGCTGCTTCGGCAAGTCGCCCAGCACCTGCGCCAGCGCGTCGGCCGGCAGTCCGTCGTGCGCGACGACGACCTGCGGCGGGCCGGCGCGACGCGCGCGCCAGCCGTCGTTCGTCCACACGCGCAGCGTGTCCGCGTCGAGCACCGCGACGGCGTTATTCCACGGCGATCGCACGCTGCACCTCCTGAAACGTCGTCAACCGCGCGCGAATCGCCGCCAGCCCCGCGTCGCGCATCGACTGGTAGTCGGCGTTGTCCGCGAGCGCGCGCGTACGCTTGTCGATCGAGCGTTCGAGCAACGCGACCTTCATCGCGGCGTCGAGCGTCAGCACTTCCGCGAGCCCGATCCGGCCGTGATAGCCGGTGCCGCGGCACGTGTCGCAGCCCGCGCCGGGCGTGACGACCCGCTTCAACTCGTCGAGCGATGCGTCGCGCAGCGCGGCGCCGTCCGCGGCCGCGTCGCCGCAGTTCGCGCAGATCCGCCGCACCAGGCGCTGCGACACGACGCCGTTCAGCGCCTCGAGAAACGTCGACGGCTCCACGCCCATGTAGATGAAGCGGTCGATCACGCTGAACCCGTCGTTCGCGTGCACGGTCGACAGCACGCGGTGGCCGGTGAGCGCGGATTGCACGGCGATCGACGCGGTCTCCTCGTCGCGGATCTCGCCGACCATCACCGTGTCGGGATCGTGACGCAGGATCGAGCGCGGCCCGCGCGCGAACGTGAGCCCCTTGCGCTCGTTGACCGGAATCTGCAGCACGCCCTGCAGCTCGTATTCGACCGGGTCCTCGATCGTGATGATCTTGTCGTCGCCGGTGTTGACCTCCGACAGCACCGCGTACAGCGTCGTCGACTTGCCGCTGCCGGTCGGCCCCGTCACGAGCATCAGCCCGTACGGACGATGCGCGAGCGCGCGCACGCGCCGCGCGGTCGGCGCATCGAAGCCAAGCACGTCGAGGCTCACGCTGTCGCCGCGCTGCGACTTGTCGAGCACGCGCATCACCGCGTTTTCGCCATGGGTGCCGGGAATGATCGACACGCGGAAATCGATTTCGCGGCCCTGCATCACGACCTTGAAGCGGCCGTCCTGCGGGACGCGCTTCTCCGCGATGTCGAGCGACGCGAGCACCTTGAGACGCGACAGCGTCTGCGCGGCCGCCTCGAGCCCGGGAATGCGGCGGATCGACTGCAGCACGCCGTCGATCCGGTAGCGGATCGACAGGCCGTCCGGCACCGCTTCGAGATGGATATCGCTGGCGCGGCTCTGCAGCGCGTCGTAAAGCGTCGTGTTGACGAGCCGGATGATCGGGCTTTCGTCCTTCGCGATGCTCGCGAGCGAGATCGACTCGATCGCCTGCGCGAGCGAATCGCCCTGCGTATCGATCGTCACGTCGTCCATCAGCCGTTCGCTCGATTCGATGTCGCCGAGCAGCCGCTCGACTTCACCCGGCGCGCTCATCGCCAGTTCGACCGGCCGCGTGCCGAAGCGCGCAAGCAGTTCGTCGCGCACGTGGCGCGCAAACGGATCGGCGACGACCACGCACGGCGCGCCGTCGAGTTCGACCGGCAACACGCGCCAGGTCAGCGCGTCGTGCAGCGGCAGCAGGTCGAAGCGCGTGCGCGCCGCGCGCAGCGCATCCGCATCGACCGCGCCGATGCCGAGGCAGGCGGCCGCTTGCGCGAGCAGCGTCGCATCGGCGCTCAGCAGCCCGGCGACATACTGCGCGAAGTCGACGCCTGACGCGTCGGATTCCGACTGCCAGCGTTGAACGATGTGTTCCGTTTTCATTGAATTTTCTCCAGTTGGACAGTGGAATCGCGAACGCCTCATCGGGCCGGATCGCTATCCGACGCTGCCGGCCAATTCGAAGATCGGCATGTAGAGCAGCAGGACCACCGCGCCGACCGTCGCGCCCACCGCGAGCATCAGGACCGGTTCGAACACCTTGCTGAGCATCTCGATCGCGCGGTCGAGCGCGCCGTCGTGAAACTGCGCGATGTGCTCGCACATCCCGCCGAGGTCGCCGCTCTGTTCGCCCACGCGCAACAGCCGCTCGGCGACCGACGTCGTCAATCCATGCGCGGCGAGCACGGCCGCGACCGGCCGCCCTGCGCGCATCTCGTTCAGCGCGACGGCGAGCCGCGCGCGAAAGTGCTCGGGCAACACCTTGCCGGACAGCTCCAGCGCGACGATCGCCGGCGTGCCGCCCGCGATCAGCAGGCCGACGGTCCGGTAGAACCGCGTGAGCGCGAACAGTGCGCAGATGTCGCGCACTTTCGGCGCACGCCACATCAGGCGCTGCACCGCACGCTTGAACGCAGCCGAGCGGAGCGCCAGCGCCGCGCCGACGAACGACGCCGCGACCGCGAGCCCGACCGCCATCCCGTTCTCGCGCAGCAGATTTGCCCACCAGAGCATCGCGCGGGCCGTCGCCGGCAGCGTCGCGAGCGATTCGAACACCACGGCGAAACGCGGAATCACGAAGAACGCCATGAACAGCAGGATCGCGATGCCGACGCCGATCACGACCGCCGGATAGATCAGCGCGCCGATCACGCGCTTGCGAACCTGTTCGATTCGCACTTCGTATTGCTGATAGCGCTTGAGGACGACCGGCAACTGGCCACTGCCCTCCGAGGATTCGATCGTCGCGACGAGCAGCGGCGGAAAAATGGCCGGCTGCTGCGCGAGCGCCTTCGACAACGGCTGCCCTTCGACCATCACCGCCAGGATCCGGTCGATCACGTGCTTCGCGTCCCGGCCCGAATCCGCCTTGTCGCGCAGCGCCTCGAGCGCCTCGATCAGCACGAGGCCCGCGTCGAGCAGCGTCGACAGTTCCTGCAGGAACAGCGCGAGCGCGAACTTCGGCGCCCGTTTGCGGCGCCCGAAGCGGGTATCGCGCCGCACCTCGAGCACGACCGCGCCCTGCGCGGCGAAGCGCGCGCGCACGTCCGTCTCGCTCGCCGCTTCGACCGCCTGCTGCGTGACCTTGCCGGCGGCAAGCACGCGTACCCGAAATGCGTCCATCGCTACCTCCGCCATTCGTCGAGCAGCGCGAGGCTCGCATCGCGATCGCTCGTCAGCGCGCGGTACTCGCGCCAGACCTTGGTCGCATACGTCTTGCGCGCCGGCTCCCGTTTCGCCGACGACCCGGCGTTGTACGCGCCGACCGCGTTCCACGTATAGCCGTGCCGGTCGATGAATCCGGCGAGAATCGACGCGCCGGTGTCGATCGACGTGCACGGCTCGTCGATCAAGCGCTTGTGCGTCACGCCGACCTTGACGAGACGCGGCAGATGCGAACTGTTGATCTGCATCAGCCCGATGTCGTAGGTGCCGTTCCGGTTCCAGTTCATCGCGCGCGGGTTCAGCGCGGATTCCACTTTCGCGATCGCGACCAGCAGCAACGGATCGATGCCGTGCCGGTCGCCCGCCCGGGTCCAGCAATCCTTGGCCGCGGCGCCGGATACGCAGGCGGCGAACAGCGCCACCCCCGCGATCCAGCGGCGCGGACCCTTACATGCCATGGACAAGGTCCGCATCGAGACCACTCCCGCCGACACGACCGTCCCGTCCGAGCGACACGATCTCCGCCTCGCCGTCGCGGCCCGGCACGTTCCATTGGTATGCGCGGCCCCAGCCGTCCTTCGGCACGGCCTTCGCGAGGTACGGACCGTTCCAGCCGTCGCTGCCTTGCGGCTGCGCGACCAGCGAGTCGAGCCCTTCGTCGGCCGTTGGATAGCGGCCCGTGTCGAGCCGGAACTGCGTGACCGCGTCACCCAGCGTCTTCATCTGCGCTTCGGTCGACTTGACCTTCGCCTTGTCGACCTGCGAGAACAGCTTCGGACCGACATAGCCGGCCAGGAGCGCGATGATCAGCAGCACGACCAGCAGCTCCAGCAGCGTGAAGCCCTGCTGGCCGCGGCGCGTTGCCCATTTCCGGTAGTTCTGTTTCACGTCGTTTGCCCTCTGTGAAGATCCCGGCGCGGCGTCGCGGCCGGGGGCCGTCGTGTTGCAGACGGCAGGTGAGTGAGGCGCTTTCGGAGAGACGGGTTCGAATGAAGGAAAGCGCCGATCGATGACGTCATTTTCCCGGGCGAAGGGAAGCGTCACCACCTTCATCAACGAAATATCAAAGCCGGTTTTGAATCGGTCGATTCGCGGCCCCGCGTCAACGAAAAAAGCCGCGCGCATCGCTGCGCGCGGCTTACGTCATCTCCTTGTCAGGTCGTTACTTGCTGCAGGGGCCCACGTCCTTCCACACCTTGCCGGTATGGTCGGCGCCCGTCGATGCCGGATCGCCCGGCACCTCGTTCTGGGTCCACCAGCGCGCCTCGTACGTGCGGCCGTTGTGCTGCACCTTCGCACCGCCCGTGTAGGCCGTCCCCTGCTTCCATGCGGCCTGGCACTGCGCGCCTTCGCCACCGCCCGATTCGCCGGTCAGCTTGAACGTGGTGGTTTCCTGCTTCAGCGTGCCGCCGTCGATCTGCGACGTCGCCACGGCCGTGTGGTCGCCCGCCTTCGCGTTCGCGATGTCGACGTTCACGTCGCCCTGCATGCGCATCGTCGACGACTTCGAGCCGACCAGCGAATTCGCCGCGTCATAGACCTTCACCGTGACGTTCGTGTCCTTCGCGTGATTGAACTTCAGGAAGAACTTCGCGGTCGCCTTGCCGTTCTGGATCTTGAACTCGCCGTTGTTCGAGATGCTGAAGCCTTCGTCGAGGCCGCCTTCCGGCTGGTGATCGATCGTCGTCTCGGTGCGCACGATGCCGCTGGTGCTCTTCGAGAACACGTCGTTCTTGCCGAGCGCGGGCTCGATGCGGCCGTCGCGCTCGACGCCGGCGATCAGGTTCGCCGCCTGTGTGCGGTTGATTTCCTTCGCGAG
Source organism: Burkholderia sp. BCC0044 (assembly GCF_902832955.1). Lineage (NCBI taxonomy): Bacteria > Pseudomonadati > Pseudomonadota > Betaproteobacteria > Burkholderiales > Burkholderiaceae > Burkholderia > Burkholderia sp. BCC0044. The sequence continues at coordinate 797,644 of NZ_CADFDO010000001.1, forward strand.
CAGCATCGGCCACATGTTGCGCTCGCCCTGCTGCGCGGAACCGATCGTCACCGTGGTCTTCATCGACGGCACTTCGCCGCCCGACTTGAACACGCGGTTCGTGACCTTGTCGCCAGTCTTCAGGTCCATCGTCGGCGCGATGCTGCCGACGTTGGACCAGTTCGGCTTGCCCGGATCGGTCGGGCCGCCGGCGTCGGTGATGTTCAGGTCGGCCACGTTGTAGAACATGCCGGCCGTATCGCCGACGTGCCACGTCGTCAGCATCACGTGATGGCCCTTCTTGTCCGACGGGATCGTGCAGCCGTGCGGGCCGATCTCGTCGGCTTTCTTCATCCCGCCGTCGATCGTGCAGAACGGCGTCAGGTCGAACTGCTCGCGCGTGAGCTTCGCGTTCGGATTCCAGCCCTGCTTCGTCAAGTAGTACTTGAATTCCTTCGTCACGTGCGGCGCGGTGAACGTCCACTTGAACTGCTGCGCGCCCGGCTTGATGTCCGTGATCTTCCAGCGATCGACCGACTGCTCGTTGAGCTCGCTGAACTGCGTCACGCCGCCGCTCGCGATCTCGCCGTCCGGCGCGCCGGCTGCCGGGAAGCCCTGCTTGCCTTCGATGCTTTGCGGTTCGTAGGTGACCGAACCGCAGTTGAAGTTTTCGATCTTGCCCGCCTTCGCGCTGCACAGCAGGCCGCGCGACGGCGGCTCCGACAGGTAGCCGTGGGCAAACGCGGCTTGCGCGAAGAACATCGACGCGCACGCTACGAGCGGCGACAGGGTGAAGAGGGTCTTTTTAGCTGATCGGGTTCTCATCTGATTCCGTTGGGTTGAGCGTTGAATGGGTTGCCTCGTTAAGCGAATCGCGAGCGATCCGCCGGAATGTGCGTGACGCATGTCCTGCTGACGAAACGCCGGGTGCAGTATCGTCAGGCGCCGCGCGTCGGCGTACCTTCCTGAACGATCTCTCAACGATTCGTCGTCCCCTGCCCGCTCGCTTTTAGATTGCGTTGAGAATCGTTGCCGCCATGCCGCCCTCGAAAAAGAATGTGCTCGCTTTCCCGCACTCTTTTTCAACACCTGGATGGATGGTCATCAAATTGAAATCGCATAAACGTACTCCCGACATCGTGATCCGCCGCCGCTCCCTGCGTCGTGCGCACGTTGCCTATGCCGCGCTCGCGGCGGCCAGCGCACTGAGCTTCGCGAACGCCGCGCTGGCCGCGCCCGGCAAACCCAGCCTGAAGCAGTACGAAATCACGTCGCAGCCGCACGGCTTCGTCGAGATCGACATTCAGAGCGCAGGCGTCAAGCCATACAAGGACCTCGTCAAGCTGAACAAGAAGGTCGACGTGCCGCTGCCGTTCGACATCTGGAGCAACGGCACCGCCGTGAAGGCGGTCGCGGTGGTCAACGGCGTCGTCGATCCGGCGTCCGAGGTCAGGATGACGCCCGGCGGCACGCAAAGCGGCCAGGTGGTCGCGAACGTGAAGACGCCCGGCGTGAAGAAGATGCAGGTCCGCGTGATCGACGCCAACGGCGCATCGACCGACAGCGCGCCGCTCGACGTGGTCGTGTTCGACACGATTTCCGAACTGGCGGACGACCTGCCGAACAACGCAAGCAAGAACCACAAGCCGTATGCGAACACGACCGGCTCGGTCGTCGGCACCTACTTCGCGACCTGGTCGATCTACGATCGCAAGTTCAACGTCGACAACGTGCCGGTCGAGAACCTCACGCACATGCTGTACGGCTTCATCCCGATCTGCGGCGGCGCGGACGTGAACGCATCGCTCGCGAAGGACCTGCCGGGCTCGTTCAACACGCTGATGCAAAGCTGCAAGGGCCTGCCCGACTACAGCGTCGCGATCCACGACACCTACGGCGAGATGGCCAAGACCTTGCCGGGCCAGACCGCGAATTCGAAGCTCAAGGGCGTGCTCGGCCAGATGATGGCCGCGAAGAAGCGCAACCCGAACCTGAAGATCCTGCCGTCGATCGGCGGCTGGACGCTGTCCGACCCGTTCTTCGGGATGCACGATCCGGCGAAGCGCAAGGTGTTCGTCGATTCGACCGAACAACTGCTGCGCACGTGGAAGTTCTTCGACGGCGTCGACATCGACTGGGAATTCCCCGGCGGCAAGGGCGTGAATCCGTCGCTCGGCGATCCGGTCAAGGACGGCCCGCTGTATGTGACGCTGATGAAGGAGCTGCGCCAGATGCTCGACAAGCTGTCGCAGGAAACCGGCAGGACCTACGAGCTGACGTCGGCGATCGGCGCGGGCAAGGACAAGATCGACGTGGTGAACTACAAGGAAGCCACGAAGTACATGGACTACATCTTCGACATGACGTACGACTTCTACGGTGCGTTCAGTCTGAAGGATCTCGGCCATCAGACCGCGCTGTACGCGCCGAACTGGAAGCCGGACACCGCGTACACGACCCACAACTCGATCAAGGCGCTGCTCGCGCAGGGCGTCGATCCGAAGAAGCTCGTGGTCGGCGCGGCCGCGTATGCGCGCGGCTGGAACGGCGTGCACGGCTATGCCGACGGCAATCCGTTCACCGGCACCGCGACGGGCCCGCACAAGGGCCAGTGGGAAGCGGGCATCCTCGACTACAAGAAGCTCAAGGCGGAGATGATCGGGCCGAACAACGCCGGCATCAACGGCTACGAATACCACTACGACCAGACGGCCGAAGCGCCGTACGTGTTCAACAAGGGCACCGGCGAACTCCTCACGTTCGACGACGAGCGTTCGGTCCTCGCCAAGGGCGACTACGTGCGCGCGCATCAGCTGGGCGGCCTGTTCTCGTGGGAAATCGACGCGGACAACGGCGACATCCTGAACGCGATGCACAAGGGCCTCGGCCACGGCGACGAAGGCGGCGGTGGTGCCGAAAACCATCCGCCGGTCGCGCACGCGGGCGCCGACGTGACGGTGACCGGGCCGCAGACGGTGACGCTCGATGCGTCGAAGTCGCGCGACCCCGACGGCGACAAGCTGAGCTTCAAGTGGGAACAGGTCGGCGGCGATCCGCTGAAGCTCGTCGATGCGACGGGCGCGACGGCGCGCGTCGACGTGCCGTCGGTCAAGCAGGACACGAAGTACACGTTCCGCGTGACGGTCACCGACCCGGCCGGGCTGAAGGATACGGCGCAGATGGTCGTGACCGCGCAGGCGGAAGCGACGGTCGAACCGCCGCCGGCTGAAAACCGTCCGCCGGTCGCGCATCTCGGCGGCCCGGCGACGGTCGAGGCCGCTCAGGCCGTGACGCTGTCAGCCGCGAAGTCGACCGACCCGGACGGCGACAAGCTGACCTTCAAGTGGAACGTCCCGACCGGCATCAACGCGACGCCGACCGGCGCGACGTTGAACTTCAACGCGCCCGAACTCGCGAAGGACCAGTCGTTCACGTTCTCGGTCACGGTCAGCGACGGCAAGCTGTCGAGCACCGCGAAACACACGGTCCTCGTGAAGGCGAAGGATACGGGCGGCGGCAACGGTGGCGGCGAAGGCGGCGGCAATGGCGGCGGCGAGTACCCGGCGTACAAGGCCGGGACGCAATACAACGCCGGCGACATCGTGTCGAACCTCGGCAAGCTGTACCAGTGCAAGCCGTTCCCGTACAGCGGCTGGTGCTCCGGCGCGCCGGCGGCATACGAACCGGGCAAGGGCTTCGCGTGGAACGACGCGTGGACGCTGCACGGTGACGGCGGCGGTAACGGCGGCGGCGAAGGTGGCGGTAATGGTGGTGGCGAAGGCGGCGGTGAAGGTGGCGGCAATGGCGGTGGTGAAGGCGGCGGCAACGGCGGCGGCGACCACCCGCAGTACAAGGAAGGGACGAAGTACAACGCCGGCGACGTCGTCTCCAACAACGGCAAGCTGTACCGCTGCAAGCCGTTCCCGTACACCAACTGGTGCTCGATGGCGGCCTGGGCTTACGAGCCGGGCAAGGGCACCGCATGGGACCAGGCATGGGAGGAACACAAGGAGTAAGACCGACCACGTCCCAGGTCCGGCCGGCCGCGCCTTCGCGGCGCCCCGGCCGATGTGAAACCCGCGTCTGACGACGCACAACGGCAAATGCCCGGAATCGCCCTCGCCTCGTGCGGGGGCGTTTTCGTTTCTGGAGCCGGCGATGCGTGGCCGCTTCCCTTTCCGTGTCCGTTGCCGGTGTCGGTTTCCGGCTCTTGTCGTGCTACTGCGCGTGCTTCCGTGCTTCATCGGGTCGGCCAGCAAACGCGCCGGATGGCGCGCTCCATCGCCGACAGGACTTGGCCAGCGGACCGTCATCGCCAGCCGGCATGCGCGGCATCGCCGTCGTGCGGTAAGCGCCATGGGGTACGACAGCAAGACGCACGCAACCCTTTCGCGCCTCCTTTCGCTCCAGTCAGGCACACGCGACGTCATTCGACGCGCTGCCTGGGCCTCGATCTTCGCCGTCGTGACGAACGCACCACCCGAACGCAAAAAGGCCGGACCCCATGCAGTACAGGATCCGGCCTTTCATCGACCCGGTTTCAATTCTCGCCCGACTTCGGCAAAGCGCACGCCCGCGCTACCGCGCCGGCACTCGGCGCTTACGCGTCGTCGAGCATTTGCGCGGCGGTTCTCGGCAAGCGTACGGTAAAGCGGCTGCCCTGCCCCGGCGCCGACGTCACCTCGACCGATCCGCCGTGGCGCTCGATCACCGCCTTCACGAACGGCAGCCCGAGGCCAACGCCGCCGCTTGCGTCGCGATACATGCCGTCGACCTGAAAGAACGGCTCGAACAGCCGCGGCATCGCGTCGGCCGGGATGCCGATCCCCTGGTCCTGCACCGTCACCGACGCCTGCCGGTCGTCGGCATCGATCCACACGTCGACCACCGTGTCTTCGTCCGAGTACTTGATCGCGTTGTCGAGCAGGTTGGTCAACGCGCGCAGCAGCATGTCGCGATTGCCGAGCACGAACACGTCGTCGCCCTCGTAATGCGGACCCTCGACGCGGATGCGCTTCGCGTTCGCGCCGTGCCAGACATGATCGACGGCTTCCGTCGCAAGGTCGTTCACCGATATCGGCACGTACGCTTGCGTGTCGAGGTGCTCGGCGCGCGACAACTGCGTGAAATCCTGCGCGACGCGCAGGCTGTAGTCGACGAGCTTGTGCAGGTCGGCCAGGAAATCCTCGTCGCTCGCGCCGTCGGTCTGGTGTCGCTCCTCGAGCAGCGACAGCACCGTCGACAGCGGGTTGCGCAGATCGTGCGCCATGTGCCGCAGCGTCCGCCGGTCGCTTTCGACCGCGGCCTTGATGTTGTGGATATCGACGAGGCAGATCATGCTCGCCGTCGAACTGTGCCGGTCGCCGTCGCCGAACGGCGTCACCATCACCATCTGCGTGCGCCCGTTCAGCGCGAGCTCGGCCGAATGGATCTTGCCGCTCGCCTTCGCGGTCAGCACTTCGTCGCGCACGATCGACAGCACGCGCCGTACCGCCGCGTCGCCGTCGGCGTCGAGCGCGGCCAGCATCGCGCGGCCGCGGGCGTTGCACATCAGCATCTCGCCACGCTGTTCGACGAAAATCGGATACGGCAGCGTCTCGATCATGTCGACATAGGCCGTGCGCCATTCGCGAATGCGCTGCATCGCGAGTTCGACTTCATCCGTCGTCGGCAGTGCGCTGCCCGCGTCGGCCGCGGGCGGCAAGCCGACGAACGCGTGCTGGCCGACCAGCCCGCGCAGCATTCCGTATTCGCTCAGCAGGAACGCCCGCAGGCTGCCGGCACGCCGCCAGCCGCACATTGCGAAAATCAAGACGCACACGGCAAGCAACGGCCCGATCGGTGTCCAGTACGACCCATGCACGAGCAGCATCACTTCGGCGGCGACGAACGCGGCCAGCCACCCGAGCGCGAATGCGTACATGCGCCAGCCCGGCACCAGCAGGCAGATCAGCAGCATCCCCGTCGCGACCGCGATGCTGACGGCAACCCGGATCGCCATCGGCTCGCGCCACTGAATGTGGCCGTCGATCAGTGCCTGCGTCATCAGCGCGTCCACCTCGACGCGGCGCAGCCGTCCGTCTGCCGACGTCGACAGGTCGTAGACGCCCGAAAGATCGGACATCGTGTCGCCGACGAAGACGATGCGGCCGCGCCACGCCGATTCGGGGATTCGCCCCTTCAGCACATCGACGTACGAATAGCGCTCGAGATCGAAGCGCGCCGGCAGGAGCAGCGCGAGCGAGCTCGCTTCGACATGCCCCATCCTGGACACGTGATCCTGCACGTGGAGGCGCACGTCGCCGGCCGGCAGCGACACCCCCGCGACGCGAATCGCCTCCAGCGCGACATGCGACAGTTCGCGATCCGAATCGCCGTCCCGGACGTACGGCACGATGCCCTGCACCAGATGGTCGCTGCCGAGCACGACGCTGCGCTGGCCGACGGCCGCCGCCGCGCCGCGCAACCGCGGCGCGGGCAGCAGCACGGTGTCGGCGCGCGTGCCCTCCGGCGACACGTGGGCGGGCAACACGACCCGCCCGTGCCGGGCGAGCGCAGCCACGAGCGCGTCGTCGCCGCGCGCCGGGCTGAACATCGTCATGTCGAGCACGACGCTCGATGCGCCGCCCAGACGATCGAGCACTTGCGCATGGGCGGCGCGCGTATAGCTTGCATCGCCACCGAGTTCGGCGACCGTCTTCTTGTCGATCGAGATGACGACGACATCGTCGCGCGCGCCGTAGTCGACGCCGGTCGTGACCAGATTCCAGTACAGACGGTCGAGCGGAGACAGCAGCGTCTCGGCCGCCGGCGTACAGCTGAGCGCCGCCAGTAACGCGACGCCGGCCGACAGCGGCCAGACGGCGGGCCGCGCGGATGTCGCGATTCTCCAGACTCGATTGAGCCAGTCAGGCATGGGATGGCATTCCTCGTTATTGTTTTATTTGCCCGAGTTCGATGGGTGCGCGTTCCTGAATTGTCTCGCGGCGAATCGGCCGCATTCTTCGTCGCACGGGCGATCCCGCCTCGCGACTACCGTGCAGGCGGGCTCGGGTTCCTCAACACAACCGCGCCGCATGCGGCTGCCGGTTACCAGACCGACATGTTGCTCGAATCGCTTTGATTTTTTTCAAGTGACAGATTCAATTATCTCTTGTCCCATATGATTTATCACCACTTTAGTACTTGTCTCATCCCTCGACATTCAGCGTGGTGTCGATGACGTGGATGGAGCGCAAATCTGTTGCCCCGGGCTCCGTCACCGGACGATGGACTACGAAGGTCGGCTAGCGCCGATACACGACCGCTGCGCCGAAATTACGCCGCGTAACGAGGGGATCCAGCGAAGCATGAGCGGTCGATCGAGCGGGGAAGGAATATTTTTGCCAGCCCTCATGGAATTGTGTTGACAGCCCCTTTGGAGCCGCTATAATTGCGGTCTTTCGCATCGCAGCAAGCGAAACGTGCCCAGGTGGCGGAATTGGTAGACGCACTAGGTTCAGGTCCTAGCGGTGGCAACATCGTGGAGGTTCGAGTCCTCTCCTGGGCACCATCTGTTTTCTAAAAAGGTCGGCTTCTGCCGGCCTTTTTTCATTTCAAGCCCAGGAAGCAAAGCGCCTGTGCGCTTTGCGCGAGGACTCGAAGGGCTGCGCTTGCAAGCGCAGCCGGGGTCGCGCAGGGGTGACCGAGTCCTCTCCTGGGCACCATCTGTTTTTGAAAAGGTCGGCTTCTAGCCGGCCTTTTTTTCATTTCGGCACCCGCATCGCGACTGCCTCCCTTCGGCCCTTATGTCGCCCGCTCCGATCGATAGCAGAATTTATCGGTTATCAATCGCCGTCCCCGTTGTTACGTTAGCCGCCTCGCTTTCAACGCATCCAACGAGGAGCCCCCCTTCATGACGTCGATGAACCGCCGCGCATTCGCACGCGCGATGCTGGCCGCGGGCCTCACGGCCGCCGGTGTCCGCGCGCACGCCGAGAACGCGCCGGCCGCACTGCGCATCGGTTACCAGAAGTCGTCGACGCTGATCACGCTGCTCAAGACGCGCGGCACGCTCGAGCAGGCGCTGACGCCGCTCGGCCTGACCGTGTCATGGCATGAATTCGCGAGCGGATTGCCGCTGACCGAAGCGCTCAACGTCGGCGCCGTCGACTTCAGCGCCGACGTGGCCGATACGGTCCCGGTCTTCGCGCAGGCCGCGCATGCGCGTTTCGTGTACGTCGCGCAGGAGGCGCCTTCGCCAAAGGCGCAGGCGATCGTCGTCAAGCGGGACAGCGCGCTGCGCACGCTCGCCGATCTCAAGGGCCGGCGTATCGCGGTCACGAAGGCGGCCGGCAGCCACTACCTGCTGCTCGCCGCGCTCGCCCGCGCGAAGCTCGCGCCCGCCGATGTGGCGATCCATTACCTGACGCCCGCGGACGGCCGCGCCGCATTCGAGCGCGGCAGCGTGGACGCATGGATCACGTGGGACCCTTATGTCGCGTCGGTCGACCGGAATCCCGACGTGCGGATCCTGGCCGACGGCAGCGGACTCGCGTCGTACCAGCGCTACTACCTCGCATCGAGCAGCTTTGCCGCCGCGCGCCCCGACGTCGTCCAGATTCTGTTCGACCAACTGTCCCAGGCCGGCGCGTGGCTGCGCGACCATCCGCAGGAGGCCGCGAACACGCTCGCGCCGATCTGGGGGCTCGATGCCGCGACAATCGCGCGGGCGAATGCGCGACGCAGCTACCTCGTCCGCGCGGTGGCCACGCAAAACTTCGGCGAACAACAGAAGATCGCCGATACGTTCCTGGCGGCCGGACTGCTGCCCGCTCGCGTCGATACCAGCCAGGCGGAGCGCTGGAATTTCACCGCGAAGCGCGCGGAACCGATCGGCGCATGACGATCGCGCCGCGCCCCGCGCACACTATTTTTATCGTCCCGGATGAAATTGTGTTGACAGACTCCGTCAGCACGCTACAATAGCGGTCTTCGCATCGCAGCAAGCGAAACGTGCCCAGGTGGCGGAATTGGTAGACGCACTAGGTTCAGGTCCTAGCGGTGGCAACATCGTGGAGGTTCGAGTCCTCTCCTGGGCACCACTTGATTTATAAAAAGGTCGGCTTTTAGCCGGCCTTTTTCATTTTTCGCCCAGGAAGCAAAGCGCCTGCGCGCTTTGCGCGAGGCTCGAAAGGCTGCGCTCGCAAGCGCAGCCGCGGTCGCGTCGTGATTACACCGTCCCGGTGACGCGCACGACGTGCTGAATCCCGTCCCTCGCCATCTTCGCGTACGGACAAATCGCCTCCGTCTCCGCGACCAGCTCGCGCGCGGCAGTTCCGCCGACGCCCGGCATGCCGACCTCGAGATCGAGCGCGATCGCAAACAGGCCATCCGCCGGATCGCGCTGAAACGTTGCGCTGGCCGTGATCGAGAGATCGGGCGGCAGCCGAATCCGGCGCCGCATCGCAACCAGCGTCAACGCGCCATGAAAGCACGCCGCGAAGCCGGCCGCGAACAACTGCTCCGGATTCGTACCGCCGCCCGCGCCACCCAATTCAACCGGCAGGCGCAACGACACATCGAGTTCGCCGGTGGTCGAACGCGCGTGGCCGGACGAACGTCCGTGGGCCGCTTCGCCGCCGGTGACCGTCACCGTCGTCGTGTAAAGCGGCAGCGGTTCGCTGCCGGTATAAGGATCGAGCAGCGATACCGAAGGCCGCGTCGTACGATGCATGGCGTTACTCCCAAGTGCAGACGCCGGACGGCTCCCGCCGCACTGCGCCCAATGAACGATGAACGACCGACGCTGCCGGCCCCGCATCATGCGGCACCCGCAGACATCGCCCTCTTCCGGCTGTGCTGTCGCATGCAGCCGAGCCGGCAATCGTGACGCGCGGCCGGCAGCAAATCCATCAGACGAATTCGAAATTCCCGGTCCCGAAACGAGCCGCGGGCGCCCGAGCCACGCTGCCGTTCCCGGATACGACCGGGATTTCCCTAGGCTGACAGACCGCCGTTCACGCGGTTAAATAAATCAACGTGATTTATTTAATGCGCCGCCAAGCGGTGCGACATGGAAGGAGACGCCATGAGAAGCCCGCACTTCGGCCAAGGAAGCAATTCGGCCAACGTGCGCCGTTACAACGAGCGCCTGCTGCTGAAGACGCTGCGCCGCGCGGGCAGCGCATCGAAGGCCGACCTCGCCCGTCTCGCGAGCATGACGGGGACGGCGGTCGGCAGCATCATCGCGTCCCTCGCCGACGCGAAGCTGATCGAATTCGCGGGCCGCACCGAAGGCCAGCGCGGCCAACCGGCATCGCTGATCCGCCTCGATCCGCGCGGCGCGTTCGGCATCGGCGTCCATCTCGACCGGATGCGCATCGAGACGGCGCTCGTCAATTTCGCGGGCGACGTGCTCGGCCGCCGCTCGCACGACACGCTGCTTCCCCCGCCCGCCGACGTGCTCGAGATCGTGCGTCACGACATCGACGCGATGCAGGCCCTGCTCCCCGACCATGAACGCGCGCGCCTGACCGGCGTCGGCGTCGCGCAGCCGTACAACCTCGGCGCGTGGATGCGCGAGCTCGGCCTCGCGCCCGACACGTTCCGCGCGTGGGAAGACGTCGATTTCGCGGCCGACCTCGGCCGCACGCTGTCGCTGCCCGTATTCGGCGAAAACGACGGCAACGCGGCCGCGATCGCCGAACTGTTCTACGGGTACGGCCGGCAGTGCGACGACTTTGTCTACCTGTTCATCGGGCCGGCGATCGGCGGCGGCATCGCGATCGACGGCGACTGCCTGCGCGGCGTGACCGGCAATGCCGGCGACATCGCGGTGATTCCGGTGCCGCCGAGCGGGCTGGCGTCCGCGCCGCCGCCGCGCGGCCGGTGGGACATCCTGCTCGCGCGCGCGTCGCTGCATGCGCTCGTGCGCCACCTGCGCCATCACGGCGAGACGGTCGAGAACCGCGCCGATCTCGAAGCCTGCATCGCCCGCGGCCTGCCGGCCGTCGACGAATGGATCGACGATTGCGTCGACGCGCTCGCGCCGGCGTTGCGCTCGGTGCTGTGCGTGATCGACGCGCCGGTGGTCGTGATCGACGCCGACACCGACGCGGGCCTGCTCGACGCGCTCACGACCCGCCTGCGCGCGGCGCTCGTGGCCACCGCGCCCGAGGCGCGCGGCACGCCGGTCCTCGTGCGCGGCACGTTCGGCGCCGATGCCGGCGCGATCGGCGCCGCCACGCTGCCGATGTTTTTCAACTTCTCCCCGCGGGCCGGCATCCTCAAGGGCGCCCGCACCGATTCGCAGGAGGTCCACCATGTCGCGTTCTGAGTCGCCCCGCCCGCTGCTCGAGATGCGCGGGATCAGCAAGACGTTCCCGGCCGTGCGCGCGCTCGACAACGTCAGCCTGACCGTCTATCCGGGCGAGATCCATTCGCTGATGGGCGAGAACGGCGCGGGCAAATCGACGCTGATGAAGATCCTGTCGGGCGCCTACCGCGCCGACGCCGGCGGCGAGATCCTGATCGACGGCCAACGCATCGACATCGACGGCCCGCTCGCCGCGCGCGATGCCGGCGTCGCGGTGATCTACCAGGAGCTGTGCCTGTCGCCGAACCTGAGCGTCGCGGAAAACATCTACATCGGCCGCGAACTGCGCCGCGGCAACCGGCGCTGGGGCACGATCGACCGCGCGGCGATGGCGCGCGGCTGCCAGGACGTGCTCGCGCGCCTGGGCGCCCCGTTCGGCCCCGACACGCTCGTCGACACGCTGTCGATCGCCGAACAGCAGCTCGTCGAAATCGCGCGCGCCGTGCATACGCGCGCCCGGATCCTCGTGATGGACGAACCGACCACGCCGCTGTCGTCGCGCGAAACCGAGCACTTGTTCAGCCTGATCCGCCAGTTGCGCGAGGAAGGCCTCGCGATCATCTACATCAGCCACCGGATGGCGGAGATCTACGAACTGTCCGATCGCGTGTCGGTGCTGCGCGACGGCGCGTACGTCGGCACGCTGGAGCGCGAGGCGCTGTCGGCCGAGCGGCTCGTCGCGATGATGGTCGGCCGCGACATCTCCGGCTTCTACAAGAAGGAACACGCGCCGTACGACCCCGGCCACCTGCTGCTGTCGGTGCGCGACATCGCCGACGGTGCGCGGGTGCGCGGCTGCAGTCTCGACCTCCATGCCGGCGAAGTGCTCGGCATCGCGGGGCTCGTCGGCGCGGGCCGCACCGAGCTCGCGCGGCTGATCTTCGGCGCCGAGCCGCGCGTGCGCGGCAACGTGAAGCTCGGCGAGCGCACGTTCGGCGCGCACTCGCCGCGCGACGCGATCGACGCGGGGCTCGTCTACCTGACCGAGGACCGCAAGCGCCAGGGCCTGTTCCTCGACATGAGCGTGCGCGACAACATCAACATCTCGGTGTGCAACCGCGATGCGCGGCTCGGCGCGCTCGATCTGGCCCGCGGCGCCGCACGCGCGCGCGACGCCATCGCATCGCTGTCGATCCGCGTGCCGCATGCAAACGTCAACGTCGGCGCGCTGTCGGGCGGCAACCAGCAGAAAGTGCTGCTGTCGCGCCTGCTCGAGACGAAGCCGCGCGTGCTGATCCTCGACGAACCGACGCGCGGCGTCGACATCGGCGCGAAATCCGAGATCTACCGGATCATCAACGAACTGGCCCGTGCCGGCGTGGGCGTGATCGTGATCTCGAGCGAACTGCCGGAAATCATCGGCGTCGCCGACCGCGTGCTCGTGATGCGCGAAGGCGAGATCGCGGGCGAACTCGGCGGACACACGCATACGCCGATCACACAGGAAGCGATCATCGCGCTCGCCACCGGCTCGCAGGCCGAACTGGCCGACGCGCACTGAGCGCCGCCCCTTTTCATTTCACTCTCACATTCAGGCTACCGAAATGATCAACCCGACCAAGCAGCGGAACCTCGCTTCCGCGACCGCCCACCCGGTCGCCAACCGTACGCCCCTGATGCGCGGCGCCGATCATCGCGCCCGCATGCAATCGCTGATCCGCACGGCCGGCATGCTGCCGGTGCTGCTGGTCCTGTGCGTCGGCTTCGGCTTCCTGACCGATGGCTTCTTCACGCTGCAGAACCTGTCGATCGTCACGCAGCAGGCATCGATCAACATCGTGCTCGCCGCCGGCATGACCTTCGTGATCCTGACGGGCGGCATCGACCTGTCGGTCGGCTCGGTGCTCGCCGCCGCGGCCGTCGCGGCGCTCATCGCGTCGACCATTCCCGGCTGGGGCTGGCTCGGCGTGCCGTTCGCGCTCGTCGTCGGCCTCGTGTTCGGCGCGATCAACGGCGGGCTGATCTCGTTCCTGCGCCTGCCGCCGTTCATCGTCACGCTCGGCGCGATGACGGCCGTGCGCGGCGTCGCGCGCCTGATCGGCAACGACACGACCGTGTTCAACCCGCAACTGCCGTTCGCGTTCATCGGCAACGGCTCGATCGTCGGCGTGCCGTGGCTCGTCGTGATCGCGTGCGCGGTGATCGCGATCTCGTGGTTCATCCTGCGCCGCACGGTGCTCGGGATGCGGATCTATTCGGTCGGCGGCAACCCGGAAGCCGCACGCCTGTCCGGCATCAACGTGCGCGCGATCCAGCTGTTCGTGTATGCGGCGTCGGGCCTGCTCGCCGGCCTCGGCGCGGTGATGTCGGCCGCGCGCCTGTATGCGGCCAACGGCCTGCAGCTCGGCCAGTCGTACGAACTCGACGCGATCGCCGCGGTGATCCTCGGCGGCACGAGCTTCGTCGGCGGCGTCGGTTCGATCGTCGGCACGCTGATCGGCGCGCTGATCATCGCGGTGCTGACCAACGGCCTCGTGCTGCTCGGCGTGTCCGATATCTGGCAATACATCATCAAGGGGCTGGTGATCATCGGCGCGGTCGCGCTCGACCGCTATCGCCAGCGCGACTCGGCCCGTACCTGATACTTCTTCCCCATCGTTCCACCATCGCGGCGCAGGCAGGTCCTCCTGCGCCCGTTCGCCAACAGACCTCACGGAGACACAACGACATGTTCAAGCACACCGCCGCCCTGACCGCCGCCGCCTGCGCACTCGCCTTCGGCGCCGCCGCCCAGGCAGCCGACAAGCCGCTGAAATCGATCGGCGTCACGGTCGGCTCGCTCGGCAACCCGTACTTCGTCACGATCGTGAAAGGCGCCGAAGCGCGCGCGAAGCAGCTCAACCCGAACGCGAAGGTCACGGCCGTATCGGCCGACTACGACCTGAACAAGCAGTTCACGCAGATCGACAACTTCATCTCCGCGCACGTCGACATGATCCTGCTCAACGCGACCGATCCGAAGGCGATCGAGCCGGCCGTGAAGAAGGCGCAGGCGGCCGGCATCACGGTCGTCGCGGTGGACGTCGCGGCGGCCGGCGCGAACGCGACCGTGCAGACCAACAACGTGAAGGCCGGCGAACTCGCGTGCGACTACCTCGCGAAGAAGCTGAACGGCAAGGGCAACGTGATCATCGAGAACGGCCCGCAGGTGTCGGCCGTGATCGATCGCGTGAACGGCTGCAAGGCCGTGCTCGCGAAAAACGCCGGCATCAAGCTGCTGTCGAGCGACCAGGACGGCAAGGGCTCGCGCGAAGGCGGGATGAACGCGATGCAGGGCTACCTGACGCGCTTTCCGAAGCTCGACGGCGTGTTCACGATCAACGACCCGCAGGCGATCGGCAGCGATCTCGCGGCGAAACAGCTGAACCGCCCGAACGTCGTGATCACGTCGGTCGACGGCGCGCCCGACATCGAGGTCGCGCTGAAGTCGAACACGCTCGTGCAGGCGTCGTCGAGCCAGGACCCGTGGGCGATGGCGCAACAGGCCGTCAACGTCGGTTACGGGATCATGAACGGCCAGAAGCCGGCCAATCCGATGATCCTGATCGAGCCGACGCTCATCACGCGCGACAACGTGAAGACCTACAAGGGCTGGAGCTCCCCGCGCTGATCGCGGCGATCGCCCGCGAGGCCGGGCGGTGCCGGGCCGCGTCGCCGCGCGCGACGGCCCGCACCGCCCGATTGTCCAGATTCTGATCAACCGCCGTACGGCCGCGCGCGACGCCGCGGCACAAGGTTTCAACATGACGACGACGTTTCCCCGCCTGATCGTTTTCGGCGAAGCGCTGACCGATTTCATCCGCGACGACGCACGGCACTGGCACAGCGTCGCCGGCGGCTCGTGCTGGAACGTCGCGCGCGTCGGCGCGCGACTCGGCGTGCCGACGGCCTTCGCCGGCACGGTCAGCCGCGACACCTTCGGCGACGAGCTGATGCGCAAGAGCGCCGACGCGGGGCTCGACATGCGCTTCATTCGGCAGGTCGACCGCGCCCCGCTGCTCGCGATGGTCGTGTCGAAGCAGCCGCCCGATTATTTCTTCATCGGCGAAAACAGCGCCGATCTCGCGTTCGATCCGGCCGATTTGCCCGCCGGCGCCTTCGATGCGGCCGACATCGTGCACGTCGGCTCGCTCGGCGTCGTGCGCGAGCCGCTCGCATCGCGCCTGATCGAACTCGCGTACGCCGCGCGGGCGGCCGGCAAGCGGATCTCGTTCGACCCGAACTTCCGTGCGCCGATGGCGGCGCCCTCGTATCGCGACACGCTGCGCCGGCTGACCGCGCTCGCCGACTGGATCAAGGTATCCGACGAGGATCTGCGCGGGCTGTTTCCGGAACTCGACGAAGCGGCCGCGCTCGCGCAGTTGCGTGCGTGGGCACCCGACGCGACGATGCTCGTCACGCGCGGCGCAGCCGGCATGCAGCTGCTGCATCGCGATACCGTGCTGTTCCAGCCCGCGTTCCCGGCCGAGGTGGCCGACACGGTCGGCTGCGGCGATGCGAGCATCGGCGGCTGGCTCGCGAGCCAGCTCGCTCGCCCCGATGCGTCGGCCGCCGAGCATCTGCGCTACGCGGCCGCGTGCGCGGCCGTCGCCTGTGAACATGCAGGCGCCTATGCGCCGACGGCCGCGGAAGTGGCCGACATGATCGAACGCACCGCCGCCAACGCCGCGCTTTCGCAATAGACGGCGCCGACGCGCCGCGCCGTCACGCGGCGCCCGTACCGTCGCTGCCGTCGCCACCGTTCGGCGGCCTGCCGGCCCGCAGCAGTTGCAGGCTTTCATCGACGCTCAGTTCCGACATCGCGTCGTCGTGCAGCGTATCGTCCGCCGCGCGGCGCAGCGCATGCAACGCGTGCACCTTGAGCCGCACGAGCGCGAGCCGCAGCCCGCGCGCCGCGCATTCGGCCGCGAACGTGCGCAACGATTCGATCGTCGTGCCGTCGACATCCGGCGTTTCCTCGAGGCTCACCATCACGGTATGCGTGTCCGGCGCGGCCTTCATCAGCGCCCGCACGCGATTGAGCATCCGGTCCGCGTTCGCGAAGAACAGTTGCGCCTCGGGCCGCACGATCAGCACGCCCGGCACCGGCTTCGCATCGGCATGGCTCGCGACGTCGACGAAATCGTGGCTGTCGCGCAGCCGGCCGAGCACGCTGACGTTCGGCTCGGACAGCTTGCGCAGCGTCAGCAGCAGGCTCACGCCGATGGCCGCGAGCAGCCCGTGCAGCACGCCGAGCAGGAGCACCGCGAGCAGCGCCGCGATCACGACGAGCCGGTCGCGATGCCAGGCCCAATATGGCCGGAACACGGACGGATGCAGCGAGTGGCTGACCGCGAAGATCACGATCGCCGCGAGCACGGGCTCGGGCGTGCGCGCGAGCTGCGGCAGCAGCAGCCAGACGATCAGCGCGACCACGCCGGCCGCCCACAGGCCCGCCAAGCGCGACTGCGCACCGGCCGCCTCGTTCGCCGACGTCGCCGAATAGCCGGCGCCGACCGGCATCCCGTGCAGCAGGCCCGACACGAGGTTCGCGCAGCCGAGCGCGACGAGGTCGCGGTTCGGCGACACGGTATCGCCGTGCTTCAGCGCGAAGTTGCGGATCGATCCGTACGATTCCGCATACAGGATCAGCATCAGCGCGAATGCGAGCTCGACCGTCTGCATCCACGCATTGCGGTCGAGACGCGGCAGGCCGAATTCGAGGTGCCGGAAGTCGATATGGCCGACGATCGCGATGCCGTACCGCTGCCAGTCGATCGCGTAACCCGCCGCGATCGACAGCACGATCACGACGAGCGTCGCCGGCACGCGCGCGCCGCGCCCGAGCACGAACAGCAGCGCGAGCGCGGTCGCGCCGAGCACGACGCTCGCGAGATTCGCGTGCGGCGCGCCGGCGAGCAGGTCGAGCGCGACGTGCGGCGCGTCGCCGTGCTGCACGGAAATCGCGAGGATCTTCGGCAACTGCTTGATGACGATCGTCAGCGCGAGACCGAACGTGAAGCCGCGCAGCACGGGCCGCGCGACGAAATCCGACATGCCGCCGAGCCGCGCGACGCCGGCCAGGATGAACAGCACGCCCGTCATCGCGACGAGCGCCGCCGCGAGCGCGAGCTGCGCGGCCAGCGCCATCCCCGATTCGGCGAGCACGGTCGCCGCGAGCACCGCGGCCGACGACGACGTCGACGACACGATCGCGAAGCGGCTGCTGCCCGTCAGCGCATAGACGACGAGCCCCGACAGCAGCGCGATCAGGCCGGCCTGCGGCGGCAGGTTGGCGAGCCCCGCATACGCGACCGCCTCGGGAATCAGCAGGCCGGCAATCGACAGACCGGCCAGCGCATCGAGGCCGATGCGTCGCGTGCGCGGCGCGGGCGGCGTGTCGAGCGCCGCGAAATGGTCGGGATGCTGCGGCCCGGCGTCGGGGCGAATCGGAGCAGTCGTCATGAGGCGGTCGGCGCCGTGCGCCGGTCAGGGTTTGACGGCAATCACGCCCGACCAGCCGGGCAGATAGCGCGCATCCTGGTCGTGCGCGCGATGCAGCGCGACGTCGAGCGCCTTCGCGAAGTTCTTGCGGATCTGGTCGAGCGACACGTGCTGGCGCAGATAGTCGGCCCACAGGAATTCGCTGAACGGCGTCGCGTCCTTCGCATAGCCGCCCGCCGTGCGCAACTCGCCGGCGAGGCTGCGGTACGGATCGTCCTCGAGGCCCGTCAACGCCTTCGGCAAATGCGCATAGTCGCGCCGCGAGCCGTCCGGGCCGAACGGATGCACCCACTGGTTGTGTTCCATCATCCGCCAGAAGATCGTGTCGTCGAGCCACGACAGATCCTTCAGCAGCATCGCGTTCACGCGCGCCTCGCCCTCCTCGATCAGCGCGAGGCCGAGATGATGATGATCGGTGATGTAGTGCAGCCCGTCCGGGCCGAGCACGGCCGGGAACCAGTGCGAGTCGATCGCGGCCTGGCGGGCGCGCTTGTTCAACGCCTTCCAGTGCTTGCGCTTCGCCTTGACTTCGCGATAGCCCACCGTCATCTGGGTCGGACGCAGCGCGTCGAGCCTGACGGGAATGAGATGAACGTCGTTGCCGAGTGCCATGGTCGTACCCCATGTTGCGAAATTCCGGCAACGATACTCCTGATCATGCGCGCCGTTAATACGTCACGAATGCGATGCGCGTTCGGTTGACGATCTCTGACACACGCCGCGTGCACGACGCCGCGCTACGCGCGCAAATCGTTGCGTTCGAGACGATGCCGAATGTAAGGAATGCCGTCGTGCACGATGCTCACGCGCCGCATGCCGAGCTTGCGCGCCACGTTCAGCGAGCCGCTGTTGGCCTCCGCGATATCGGCGATCACGCGCGGCAGGCGCACCGTGTCGAACGCATGCCGCACGACGGCCATCGCGGCTTCGCTCGCGATGCCGCGCCCCCACGTCGCACGCACGAGCCGCCAGCCGATCTCGACGTCGCGCGAGCCGTCCTTGTAGTCGGGAATCAGCAGGATCCAGCCGATGAACACGTCGGGCGCGGCCTTCTCGAAGATCGACCAGTAGCCGAGGCCCGGCGGATAGTCGCACGTGATCCGGTGCGTGACGAAGCGGCGATGCTCGACGGGGTCGTGCCACGGGCCCGCGATGTGGCGCGTGACCTCGGGATCGCGATCCATCTCGATGCACGCATCGAGATCGGCCAGCACGCGCGGACGCAGCCACAGCCTCTCGGTTTCGAGTACGGGCAACGTGTCGGCGGAACGGTCATTCATCGGGACTCCTGACTCGGTGGCGATGCGCATCGAACGCATTACAGAACGGATACAAAAAGCCTTCCGGAATGATACAGAGACCTGTCGCCTGCCTCGCGCGGCTCCGTTTCCATTTCCGAAACAGTGCATTTCGTAGGGATTATTCCCGATTCGCGGTTATCGCGCCCCACCTCGCGCAGCGCGGAAGCCTACACTCGATCAGTGCCCCGCGCCGCGCGCGAGCCGGGCGCCATCCGCATGCAGGATCGCGAGCGCGCAAGCCAACGAGGAGACCCCGGACATGAGCTGGACCCGCGAGCAACGCAACGTCACGATCGCCGCCTACCTGGGCTGGACGCTCGATGCGTTCGATTTTTTCCTGATGGTTTTCGTGCTGAAGGACATCGCCGCGGAATTCGCGTCGACGATCCCCGCCGTCGCGTTCGCGCTCACGCTGACGCTCGCGATGCGCCCGCTCGGCGCATTGATCTTCGGCCGGCTCGCCGACCGCTTCGGCCGCCGCCCGACGCTGATGGTCAACATCGCGTGCTATTCGCTGCTCGAGCTCGCGTCGGGCTTCGCGCCGAGCCTGACCGCGCTGCTCGTGCTGCGCGCGCTGTTCGGCATCGCGATGGGCGGCGAATGGGGCGTCGGCTCCGCGCTGACGATGGAAACCGTGCCGACCCACGCGCGCGGCTTCGTATCCGGGCTGCTGCAGGCCGGCTATCCGAGCGGCTATCTGCTCGCGTCGGTCGTGTTCGGCCTGTTCTATCAATACATCGGCTGGCGCGGGATGTTCATGGTCGGCGTGCTGCCCGCACTGCTCGTGCTGTACGTGCGCGCGCACGTGCCCGAATCGCCCGCATGGAAGCAGATGGAGAAGCAAGCACGCCCGAGCCTTGGCGCCACGCTGAAGCAGAACTGGAAGCTCACGCTCTACGCGATCGTGCTGATGACCGCGTTCAACTTCTTCTCGCACGGCACGCAGGATCTCTATCCGACCTTCCTGCGCGAACAGCATCACTTCGATCCGCATACCGTGTCGTGGATCACGATCGTGCTGAACATCGGCGCGATCGTCGGCGGCCTGTCGTTCGGCGCGATCTCCGAGCGGATCGGCCGGCGCCGCGCGATCTTCATCGCCGCGCTGATCGCGCTGCCCGTGCTGCCGCTGTGGGCGTTCTCGAGCGGCGCGATCGCGCTCGCCGCCGGCGCGTTCCTGATGCAGATCTCGGTACAGGGCGCGTGGGGCGTGATACCGGTTCACCTGAACGAGATCTCGCCCGACGAGATCCGCGCGACCTTCCCCGGCGTCGTCTACCAGCTCGGCAACCTGCTCGCGTCGGGCAACGCGACGATGCAGGCGTCGCTCGCCGTATCGAACCACGACAATTACGGCTTCGCGCTCGCGCTCGTGGCCGGCATCGTCGCCGTCGCGATCGCCGTGCTGATCCTGTTCAGCCGCGAGCGGCGCGGCATCGACATGACGCAATCGGTCAATACGCGTACCACCGCCGGGTGAACCCGCACGTTGCGGCACCGCATCATCGCGCGCGCCCCGCCCCGCCGTGAGCGGGTGCCGCGCTTTCCGCACCTGCACATCGAACTAGAGGAATTGATCCAGATTCCGCGCTTGCCCGGTCCGCCCGCGATTTTTTATCTTAATAAAAACGACTGTTTGAATCAGATAATCAAATCACCTGTTCGCGGCCGGGAAACCGGCATGGGAGGCGGAACATGGCAGTAAGTCAGGAGGGGCGGCCATCTGCGGGACGGCCGTCGGGGGCACGGTCATCCGGCACGCGGCAGACCGGCGGGACGAAGGCGCGCATTCTCGATGCGGCCGAGGACCTGTTCATCGAACATGGCTTCGAAGCGATGTCGATGCGGCAGATCACGTCGCGCGCGACGGTCAATCTCGCCGCGGTCAACTACCACTTCGGCAGCAAGGAAGCGCTGATCCACGCGATGCTGTCGCGCCGGCTCGACCAGCTGAACCAGGAACGCCTCGGCATCCTCGACCGCTTCGATGCACAGCTCGGCACGCACATCACCTGCGAGCACGTGCTCGGCGCGATGTTCATTCCGGCGCTGAAGGCGTCGCGCAACCCCGAACGCGGCGGGCCCGGGTTCCTGCGGCTGATCGGCCGTGCGTACACCGATCCTTCGCCGTTCGTGCGCAACTTCCTGACCGCGCACTACGCGAGCGTCGCGGGCCGCTTCTTCGACGCGTTCCAGCGCGCGCTGCCGCACCTGCCGCGCACCGAGCTCGGCTGGCGGCTGCACTTCGCGATCGGCGCGCTGTCCGGCGCGCTCGCGGGCGCCGAAACGGAAAGCCTGATCGATGAATTCTCGCAAGGCCGCACGATGAACGACGTGCAGATGATCGCGCGGCTGTCGTCGCTGATCGTCGCCGCGCTGAAGGCGCCGATGCCCGACAGCGCGCAACTGTCGATCTTCGCGGCGGTGCTCGACGACGCGGGCGCAAGCGAAGCGTTCGGGCTGCCGCAGTCGGGCACGACAGCCGCCGAGGCGGCCACGCTGCATTCCACGAACTGAGTGCGCGAGGCCACGCGCGGCTTCCTGTTCACGATTTGATTGATACGCGCGGTCAGGCGCGGCGTCGAGACGCCCGCGCCGGCCGGCCGCGAAGCACGGGGCATGGGCAGGCGCTGACGCGCGGGCCCGCGCCGAGAGCCAAGACCGGAGACACGTCATGTCATCTTCCGCAGCACCCAGCTCGGCCCAGATTCCGCCGAACACCGACGCCGTCTGGTACGCGTCGTACCCGCCCGGCGTCCCGCACGAGATCGACGTCACGCAATACGCGTCGCTCGTGCAGTTCTTCGACGAATGCACGACCCGCTTCGCCGATCGCGTCGCGTACGTGAGCGCCGGCGCATCGATGACCTACCGGACGCTCGCGCAGAAGGTCGACGCCTTCGCGTCATATCTGCAAAGCCTCGGCGTGAAGCCCGGCGACCGCGTCGCGATCATGCTGCCGAACACGTTCCAGTATCCGGTCGCGCTGTTCGGCACGCTGAAGGCCGGCGCGATCGTCGTCAACGTGAATCCGCTCTACACCGCGCGCGAACTCGCGCACCAGTTGAAGGACAGCGGCGCGCAGACGATCGTCGTGTTCGAGAACTTCGCACGCACGCTGCAGGACGCGCTGCCGGAAACGCAGGTGAAGCACATCGTCGTCACCGCGCTCGGCGACCTGCTCGCCGACGGCTTCAACGCGAAAGGACGCCTGATCAATTTCGTGCTGAAGCACGTGAAGAAGCTCGTGCCGGACTACCACCTGCCGCAGGCGATCCGGCTGCGTTCCGCGCTCGCGCTCGGCGCGCGCGGCAAGCCGCAGCCGGTGCAGACCACGCGCGACGATCTCGCGTTCCTGCAGTACACGGGCGGCACGACCGGCGTCGCGAAAGGCGCGATGCTCACGCACGGCAACCTGATCGCGAACCTGCTGCAGGCGAAGGCGTGGATCGCCGACCAGGTGTCGGGCGACGTCGAGACCGTGCTCACGCCGCTGCCGCTCTATCACATCTATTCGCTGACGGTGAACGCGTTCATCTTCATGGGGCTCGGCGGGCGCAACATCCTGATCGCGAACCCGCGCGACATGACGATGGTGATGAAGATCATCCGTCACGAGACGTTCACGGGAATCACCGGCATCAATACGCTGTACAACGCGTTCCTCGACAACGAGGAATTCCGCAAGCGCGACTTCTCGAAGCTCAAGCTCGCGATGGCGGGCGGGATGGCGATGCAGCGCGCGGTCGCCGAGCGCTTCCAGCAGGTGACGGGCCGGCCGGTCGTCGAAGGCTACGGCCTCACCGAGTGCTCGCCGATCGTCACGATGAACCCCGTGGACCTGAACGACATGGCCGCGTTCAGCGGTTCGATCGGCCTGCCCGCGCCGTCGACCCTCGTGCGCTTTCGCCGCGAGGACGGCACCTGGGCCGCGATCGGCGAACCGGGCGAGCTGTGCGTGCACGGCCCGCAGGTGATGCGCGGCTACTGGCAGCGCCCCGACGAGACGGCCAAGGTGATCGACGCCGACGGCTGGCTCGCCACCGGCGACATCGGCGTGATGGACGAGCGCGGCTTCATCCGCCTGATCGATCGCAAGAAGGACATGATCCTCGTGTCGGGCTTCAACGTGTATCCGAACGAGATCGAGGAAGTGCTCGTGATGCATCCCGGCATCAGCGAAGCCGCGGCGATCGGCATTCCGGACGAGGTCCAGGGCGAACGGATCAAGGTGTTCGTCGTGCGCCGCGACCCGTCGCTGACGGCCGAGGACGTGCTCGCGCACTGCCGCAAGAACCTGACCGGCTACAAGATGCCGAAATTCGTCGAGTTCCGCGACGCGCTGCCGCAGACGAACGTCGGCAAGATCCTGCGCCGCGCACTGCGCGACGAGGAACTCGCCAAAATCAACGCCGCTAAACAAGGCTGAACCAGCCTGAACGATCCATCGCTTCGGGAGACGCTGTCGATGAACGAAGGCATGAAACGCCGCGCGCGGCATGCCGCCGCGGCCGCCGTCGCGTGCGTGCTGTCGCTCGCGCAAGCCGGGCTGCATGCACAGGAAACGGTCGGCGCCGCGAGCGCGGCCCAGGCGGTCGCGCTGCCGGCGGACCTCGCGAAGGTCACGCGCGAGCCGCTGGCGCAACAGGCGCGCTGGCTGCGCACGGCGGCCCAGCGCGGCACGCTCGCGCAACTCGACGACGCGACGCTCACCGCGCTCTTCAAGGGGCTCGATCCGCTCGCCGTGCCGCTCTATATCCGTAACGGCCCGAACGGCTATCCGTCCTACCAGTTCACGATGGTGCGCCAGGAGCGCATCAGCGGAAAATGGTCCGATACGCCCGACCGCATGCTCGTGAAGACGACCCGCGAGCCGCTGCGCGTGTATGCGAAATGGCTGCCGGGCGGTGCGCATGCCGGACAGGAAACCATTTACGACACGACGCAGCGCAAGGACGAAATGTACGGCCACCTCGGCGGCCTGCTCGGCAAGATTCCGCTGTGGACGGCGATCGACGGCGCGCTGGCGCGCGCCCAGTCGAATCACCAGGTGAAGGATCTCGGCACCGAGTTCATCGCGAACCTGTACCTGACCGAAGGGAAGAAATACCTGGAAGCCGGCGTGCAGCGGCCGACCGACGTGGAGGCCAAAACGATCGGCGGCGTACGCGTCGTCGCGCTCACCTACGAAACGCCGACCGGCCGGCCGCAGTTCTATGCGAAAAAGGAAGTGCTGGGGCTCGACCTGCACGCACCCTATTTCCGGACCGTCGAGTCCTATGACAACGACGGCAGGATCTTCGAGCGGATCGTCATCGAGACAATCGCGCCAACGCCCCTCGACGACACCGCATTCGACCCGAAAAACCCCGACTACGCGTTCTGACGCGTGCGACCGACGCGAGCCGCGGGTTCAATCGTCATCGTCGTCGCCGTGGTGCCGATGCCAGTGCTTGTAATAGTGCTTGCGCCACTTGCGGTAGCGATCGTCGTCGTCATCGCCGTAATAGCCGTATCCGTAGCCCGGATAGGCGACGACGGCGGGCTGCGGCGCCACATAGACCGGCGCCGGCTCGACATAGACCGGCGCGACCGGTACGCCGATGCCGACCGACAGATCCACATGCCCCGCCATTGCACTGCCGGACACGAGCAATGCCGTGCTCCCGATCACCGCTGCCACTTGCCTCTTGTTCATGCTCCGCACCCCTGATAAGCCGGCCCGCCCGGCTTGCGCGATCAATGTAAGCGCGGCGCGCACACCGGGGTGATACGGGGCTGCGAGAGTCGTAACGCGACGTAACCAAACGGCTTTGGCCATTCGGTCTAATCGCGAAAATACGCCGGAGCGTCTATAGTGGGTTACGGTTCGACACAATCACGACTGCGCGCTCCCCTATCGAACAGGGTAGAATTCCGCCAAACGGCTTGTGGACGAACACGCCACACACACACGCACAACATATTCTCTGACGCAGGCTCCTGCCGCACCTCAATGGCCAATCCCGCAGAATCCCATCCGCAAAACGACTTCATCAATTCGGCGCGCAAGGAACGTAAGCGTGTTGAAATCTATCTCGTCAACGGCATTCGTCTGACGGGGTGTATCGAGTCGTTCGACCAGTATCTGGTGATGCTGCGCACCCCCGTGGGTCTGCAAGGCATCTACAAGCGTGCGATTTCCACGATCCAGCTCGACACGGGCGGCTCGCGCCCCGGCGGCGGCGGCCCCCGCGGCCCGCGCACCGGCGGTCGCCCCGGCGGCCGTGAAGGCGGCGGTCACAGCCCGTACGGCTCGCACGGCGGCCCGCGCGAATCGCGCGGCGACGGCGGCTACGGCTCCCGCGAGCCGCGTGAAGGCTACGGTTCGCGCGAACCGCGCGAGGGTTACGGCTCGCGCGAGCCGCGCGAAGGCTACGGCGCACCGCGCGAGCCGCGTGAACCGCGCGAAAGCTACAGCGCGCCGCGCGACACCGGCGACGCGTCCGGCAACGCCGCGCCGTCGGATTCCCGCGGCGGCAATGGGCCGGTCATCGTGACGCGCCGCCGGCGAATCGTGCCGGACGGCCAGTAAAACAAAAAGGGCAAGCCAATCGGCTTGCCCTTTTCACTGATACGGCCGGCGCGGCACGTCGCCGCACCGCCGTCGCCGTCATCGAGCTCAGCGTGCCGTCGTCGGCAGGCCCGCGTTGGCCTCGCGCTGCAGCGAACGCACCTGCTGCTGCAACGCCCGCAGTTGCGCCTGAAGCTGCGCCTGTTGCGCCTGCAGCGCCGCCGTTTCGCTCCGCACGTTCTTCTGGCGATCCGCCACCGCCGCCTGCTGCTGGCGGGCGATCGAGATGTCCGCCTGCAGGCGCCGCGCGCGATCCTGCGTGACTTCGATCTGCTTGTCCATCTGCGCCTTCTGCGATTCCAGCTTCGCCGCCCGCAGTTCGTCGACGGCCAGCCGCTCGGCCTGATGCGAGAAATCGCGGTAGATCGCTTCCGCCCGCGTTTCGTCGTAAGTCTTGATCACGCGCCAGAACGCCTTCTGCTGGAACAGCGCGACGAAATACGCACCGTCCTTGACGTTGAACAGCAGGCTCGCGCCGTAGCTGCCGTTGTAGCTCGTGCGCATTTCCGTCAGCGAATGCGCCTGGATCTGGCGCTGCAAATCGTCAACCGTGCTCGGCCCCGTCGACTCGCCGGCCTGCGGCTGCACCGACGTCTGCGCCTGCGAATCGATCGCCGGAATCGCGGCCACCGGCGCCGACGCCTGCTGCACCGCCGACGAATCGCTGCCTGCCAGCCCCTGCGCGAACGCGCCCTGCATGCCTCCCACCACCGCGAGCAACACGCTCAACCGCCCCAACCCCGTCATATGGCTCATGAAGTTTTATTCCCGCCCGAGTCGTTGTAATTCACCGCGATTTTATCTCATTAATTACTCGCTTTCGCGGGTCTCGGGCTCTTCGTCGAATATCTGATACTTGCGCATTTTTTCCCACAATACCTTGCGGCTGATGCCAAGCTGCTGGGCCGTGTCCTGACGCCGCCAACCGTTTGCGTCGAGCGCCGCGATCACGCGGTTGCGCTCGTTCATGTCCCACTTGCTGCGATCGACGAACACCTCGGCCGCGCTCTCCGCCGGCACCGGCTGGGCCGAGCTGCGTGCGTGCGCGATCAGCCGCTGCAACCGCGCGGCATCCCAGCCGCCCGTCTGCCGCACCGTCACGCCGACCCGCTCGGCGAGGTTGCGCAGTTCGCGCACGTTGCCGGGGAAATAGCTGTCCGCGACCGAATCCGTGAGCCAGTACGGCAGGTCGGACAACTCGGCGAGCCGCTCCTCGCCCACCACCTCGGCGACGAACGACTTGAACAGCGCGATCTTGTCCACCGCACCGCGCTCTTCCAGCGACGGAATGCTCAGCTCGATCACCGCGAGCCGGTAGTAGAGATCGGCGCGGAACAGCCCATCCTTCACGAGT
This sequence comes from Burkholderia sp. BCC0044, assembly GCF_902832955.1. Lineage (NCBI taxonomy): Bacteria > Pseudomonadati > Pseudomonadota > Betaproteobacteria > Burkholderiales > Burkholderiaceae > Burkholderia > Burkholderia sp. BCC0044. The sequence continues at coordinate 824,730 of NZ_CADFDO010000001.1, forward strand.
TGCGGCAGCTTCTTGTTGCTCGCCGCGACCAGACGGAAATCGACCTTGACCGGTGCCGTCGCGCCGACCCGCAGCACCGCGCCGTCCTCGAGCACGCGCAGCAGCTTGACCTGCTGATACAGCGGCAGATCGCCGACTTCGTCGAGGAACAGCGTGCCGCCGGCCGCCTGCTCGAAATAGCCTTTATGCGCAACAACCGCGCCCGTGAACGATCCTTTCGCATGGCCGAAGAACAGCGATTCGAACAGGCCGTCCGGAATCGCGCCGCAGTTCACCGGCACGAATTCGCCGTGCCGATAGCGTGAATGCTTTTCGTGCAGCAGTTGCGCGATGCGCTCCTTGCCGACGCCGGTTTCGCCGTGCAGCAGCACGTTCGTGTCGCAGTCGGCGAACGTATCGACTTCGTGCAGCAGCGCCTGCATCGATTCGGAGTGCGCGACGAGTTCCGACGGCTGCAACGTTTCGGCCGCGTGCGCGCGCAGTTGCGTGACGAGCTTGCCGATCATGCCGCGCAGTTCGGCGCACGTGAAGTCGAGCGGCAGGATGTGCGAATACTCGGGCGGATATTGCGACGCGTCGTTGCCGCGCGCCGCGCCGACCCAGACGACCGGCATGCCGATGTTGGCCTGCCAGTCGCGCAGGAATGCCGCGCCGCCTTCGATCATCGTCACGCTGATGATCGCCAGCGACCGCCGCAACGCGGCGCGTTCGGGCGAGACCGCCGCGTTGTCGGCGCGGATCACTTCGACGTCGAAGCTCGCCATGCACCGGGCGACGCGGTCGACGATGTCCGCCTTGCCTTCCCAGACGTACAGGTCGAGCTCTTCGATTGCGGGCGTATTTCTCATCTGATCTGCTTCTTCAGTAAACCGTTTGGGCGACCCCGCAATTGAGCGAGATCTGATGGACCGTCGCCGCGCCGACCTGGACGCCGAGCAGATTCAGCAGCGGAACGAGGACTGCGTCGAGACCCGACAGGAGCGGGCTGAGCAGGCCGGTCAAAAACGTGAGCAAGGTGGAGGCGAAGTTCAGGGGAACGGACGCTGAGTTGCCACCAAACACGGAAACGTTGGCAGTAATGTTCGCGGCCGCGAGTTGCGCCAATGCGGAACTGAGCGCCGAACCCAGTGCGTTCGAGTTTACCGTCCAGTAGTTGGCATCGATTCCCGGCACGCCATTGAAGGTATGCGATTGCGATGCACCCTGCACCTGGACGGACACGTTGGACATGGACACCGTCAACTGTCCGACTATGACGCTCGCATTGATGATTTGTGCAGGCGACGTACAGCTGTAATTCGACGACAGGCTGATCTTGCCGGATGAATCGAGCGGCGGCTTGCCGATGCACAGATTGGCCACGCCCGGTTGCGCAGTAATGGCGACCGTGCTTGCCGTCTGCGTGGAAGCGCATTGCGTCGAGTTCAACGTCGCGGTGCCGGTACCGGCCTGCAGATAAATCGGCAGATTGACATCGACGTTCACGTTCAGCAACGCCAGCAAAGCACCCAGCAGCGGCAGCTGCGCCGTACCAAGATCGACATTCAGATACACACCCACCGCCGCCGTCGACGCCGTTGTCCGCCACGTTCCCGTCACCGGATCCTTCCCGCCCTCGCCGATGCCGATCGACGGCGGGCTGATGATCTGCACCTGCAGCTGCGTCCCCGTCAGCCCGCCGAGATTCACCGACGGCACGTTGACCACGACCGCCGGCTTGCCCGTTGCCGCGATCTCCGCGCCGACCATCAGCAGATCGAGCAGATCGACCTGCGCGTTGAGCGCCGCCTGCGTATCCGCGAGCGCGACGTTCAGCAAGCCGCCCGCGCCGCCGAGGCCGATCGACGTCCCCGGAACGTTCGCGTTCACGATCGCTTGCAGCGTAGCAATGCTCGCCTGCAGGCTTGCGTTGACGACGGACGTCTGCGTGGCCGCCTTCACCATCAACTGGAGCAGTTGCGGCAACGTGAGCTTCAGCGCGAGCAGTTGATCGACCGTGCCGACACCCGCCGCCACGACGAGGTCGCCGACCGTCACGTTCGTGCAGGCAAGCGCTTGATACGAGCCGATATTCAGGTTCAGGTTGGCGCCGAGCAGCGCGCCGATCAGCCCGTTGACGAGCCCCGGATTGCCGGACGTCGGCGCCGATCCGCCCGCGCAACCGACGCCGCCCAGCGCGGCCAGGGTCGCGCCGACCGAGAACGTATCGATGTTCGTCGACCGCGCGGTCGACACCGCGGACACCGTCTGCGGCGGTCCGACGAAGAAGAACGGCACTTGCCGCGTGACGACCACCTTGGCCGCGTTCAACTGCGTGGTCCCGGATGTCGCGGCGGCGTAGTAGCTGGGTGCCGGGTTGGCAGACGTATCCCAGCGGCCGCATTCGATGTTGATCGTGTCGCCGTTCGACGCATCGAGCCCGTTCGACTGCGCATTGCTGGTCGCGGTGGCAGTCGGCTGCGAACAGGCGTCATCCATGCGCTGCACGGCCGCGAGCGCGGCCATGTCGGCAATCCGCTGCACGTCCCGACGCTGGTAAAAGAGATTACCGACGCCAATGGCGCCAAGCGTCGTGATGGCGATCAGCGTCGCGATGATCGCCATCACCGAGAACGCGCCGCGCTGTCGTGACGCGCGGCCGATCGTGCCGCCACTGTGCCGGGTAGTCACCGTTTTGCTCCGTCAGCGTGCGAGATCGCCGCCGGACAGTCCGCCGCTGCCGCTGCCGCCGCTGCTGCCGCCGCCCGACGCCGACATCGTGCCGAACCACTGCGGAATCGGCGTCTTGAACGAGTCGATGTAGCGCTGATAGGCATACGTGCCGGCCGCGCCGTCGATCGGTTGCGGCGTGGCGGCCGCGCGATTCGAACGCTGCAGGTCGAGCAGCGAGCTGGTCGCATGGCCGATTTCGGACGCCGGCGTGTCGTCTTGCGCATGCGCGACGCCCACACTCAGCGAGCAGGCGAACGCGATGCCCACGGCCCGCACGCGAATTGAGGAAAGGTGAAACATGATGGCCTCCGTGAATATCGTCGTCATCGCGCGAAACGCTGCAGCAGCGGCACGGCAAGATCGAAATTGTCGCTGCTCGCCACCGACGGCACGGACGCATTGGCCGGCGCATACGCGATGGCGCGTTGCTTCGCGCGCATCGCGGCCGCGACCTTCGTCTCGTCGTCGCGGATCTGGCTGCGCACCGCGGGCGACAGCTTCTGCTGATCCATCAGCCGCCGCGCGTCCTTCGCATGACCGGTCGCGAGCAGGTAAAGCACGAAGTTGCTGAGGATCTTCGGGTTCTTCTGCTCGAGTTCGGCCGCCTTCAGCAACGGCACGCGTGCGCCTGCCAGATCGCCCCCGCGCATCTTCGAATACGCGAGATCGGACAACGTCGCCGCATCGGTCGGCGCAAGCGCCGTCGCCTGTTCGAGCTGCTGCGCGGCCAGCGCAAAATCGCCGCGGGCGCCGGCGGTCAGGCCCAGCCCGCGATAGCCGCGCGCGGCGAGCGGCGTCGTCAGCAACTGGGTATAGGCGGCCACGCCGGCGTCGTACTGGCCGGTCGCCCGCAACGCATCGGCGCGCAGCAGGATCGTGTCCGGCGAGGCGCCATATTGCTTCTCGTACTGATCGATGTGCGCAAGCGACGCAAAATACAGCCCCTGCCCCTGCATCCGCTCGATCAGGCCCAGATACATGCCCGGCGTATCGGGCGGCGCATTCTTGTCGGCGGCGGCCTGCATCAGCGCGCCGCGTTCGGCCTGCGCACCGATTCCGTATCCGGACTCCTTGAACATCGCGCACCCGCTGGCAAGCAACGCGCACGCCGTCGCGCCTGCGATCGTGCGAACCCACCCCAATCGATTCATCTTGTGTCGCTCCTTCCCCTCATGCCGCATCAGCGCTGAATCGCAGCGAGCGCGGACAGCACGGTCATGATCCCCGGCCCCGCCGTCACGATCAACAGTGCCGGCAACAGCGTGACGATCATCACGCCGGTCATCTTCACCGTCAGGCGGCCGATCTGCTCGCGCAGCGTCGCGCGACGCCCTTCGCGCAAACGGTCGCCGAATTGTTTCAGCGGCTCCTGCACCGCGCCGCCGTGCTTGTCGACCTGAATCAGCAAGCGCACGATCGCGCGCAGATCCTCGTTGTCGAAACTGTTCGTCAGGCGGTGCAGCGATTGCTCGCGCGTACGGCCGGCCGCGAACTGCCGCTGCGCGACGCCGAGTTCCCACGACAGCACCGGCAACATCGTCTGGAAATCGTGCGTGACGACCTGGATGCTCTGGTCGAGCGACAGGCCGACGCCCTGCAGCAGCCGCAACATGTCGACGAGCAGCGGCAGTTCGGCCGCGATGCTCTGCCGGCGCGCGGTCGCGCGCCGCCGCACGTAGATTTTCGGCAGCATGTAGCCGGTCGCGAGCGCAATGGAAATCCACAGCGGCCAGCGCGCCTGCTGTCCGCGGCCGATCAGCACCAGCGCGGCAAGCGCCGGCAGCAGGATCGCGCAGACGATGCGCGCGCCGACGAACAGCGCTCTGGCGCGCACGTCGACGAACCCGCATTGCTCGAGCAGCTGGCGATCTTCGTCGGCGATCAGATACCGGCTGAAGCCGGTCTCGAGCCACCGCATCCCGACGTCTTCGAAGCGTTCGCGCAGCCCCGCGAAACGGACACGCGGCGCGGCAGGCGCCGCTGCCTCGCGCGCCGGTTCGGCGGAGCCGGCACGCGCGGCGGCCGCCTCGACTGCGGCGGCCCTGCGGTCGAGCGCATGCATCAGCGCACGCTCGGCACGCTGCACGAGCACGATGCGAACGATCGCGAGCCCGGCAAGCAGCAGCACGCCGACCGATCCGAGCACCAGCGCAAGCGCGCCTAAACGGTTTGCATCCATCGATTCACCTCAGCCGCGCGAGCCGGAACAGCCAGAAACCGCCGATCGCCTGCAGCGCGAACGCCAGATACACCAGTTGACGCCCGGCATCGTCGTTCCACATCGCCGTGAAGTAGCGCGGGCTCGTGGCGATGACGAAGCTGCCGACCGCGATCGGCAACAGCGCCAGCACCCATGCAGACAGCCGGGTCTCGGCCGACATCGCGGACAGTTCGCGTTCCGCCTGCTCGAGATCGCGCATGAAGGTCGACATCCGGTCGAGCATCACGTCCGCCCGGCCGCCGTAGCGGACAGACAGACGCAGCACCGCGCCGACCAGTTCGAATTCGCGGATACGGTACGTGTGCGCGATGTGCAGCATCGCGCGATCGATCTCGACGCCGGAGCGCAGCATCTGCGACACGTCGTCGAGACAGCGGCGCAGCGGCATCTCGGCCGTCTGAAGCGCCGACTGGAACGCCGCCGGCACGCTGTTCCCGAGCGTCACCAGACGCACGATCCCGTCGAGAAACGACGGCAACTGACGGACGATCTTCAGCCGGCGCCGGCTGATGCGCGACGTGATCCACAGCACGACGAGCACACTGCCCGCCACGACCGCGGCCGCCGCGGCGAGCACGCCGCCGGCCATGCCGGCCCACAACGCGAGCAGCACGACGACCGCAAGCGCCAGCACGAGGCCGGGGCGTGCTTCATCGAGGCCCGCACGGTCGGACAGCACCGCCCATGCGTCGAACGCCGACGCGCGCCAGCGCGCGAACCCTTGTTCGGGCTCCTGCGCGTTCGCCGTACCGGCCGCCGGGCTGCGCGCGGGGCGCGTGTCGGCAGCCGGGGCGGTGGGGCGCGCGCCCTGTCCCAGCCGGCTGTCGAAGAACCGCTGCGCATGCGCACGCCCTTCCCGCACCTGGCTGCCGCGCCACAGCAGCAGCCCGGCCGCCGCGCAGATCAGCGCGAACATCAGCGCGAGCAAGGTGGCGCTAGACATTGAAGCCCCCGCCTCGCCCGAAGTTGCCGCCGAACCCACCGCCGCCGGACGCCACCAGCGTGCTGCGGAAACGTGCCAGCTTCGGCGAATGCGGATGAATGCCGAGCGACTCCCAATGATCGATCTCTTCGCCCTCCGGCGTGACGCGCGCCTCGTAGCGATACAGCTCCTGCGTCGATACGATGTTGTCCGACATCCCGGTGACTTCGGTGATCGACAGGATGCGGCGGCGGCCATTGGACAGCCGCCCGATCTGCACGATGAAGTCGATCGCGTTGGCGATCTGCCGCCGCAGGCTTGCCTCGGTACCCTGGAAACCGGCGAAACCGGCCAGCATCTCGAGCCGGTACAAACATTCGCGCGGCGAGCTGGCGTGCACGGTGCCCATCGATCCGTCGTGGCCGGTATTCATCGCCTGCAGCATTTCGAGCACTTCGCCGCCGCGCACTTCGCCGACGATGATCCGGTCCGGCCGCATCCGCAGCGTGTTTCGCAGCAGGTCGCGAATCGACACGATGCCGCTGCCGTCGAACCCGCCGGGGCGGCTTTCGAGCCGCACGACGTGCGGGTGATTCAGCGACAGTTCGGCCGTATCCTCGATCGTCACGACGCGTTCCGCCATCGGGATGTGGAACGCCAGCGCGTTCAGCAGCGACGTCTTGCCCGAACTGGTGCCGCCCGACACGAGCACGTTGCAGCGCGCGTCGACCGCCGCCTCGAGCAGCCGGCCGATTTCCTCGTTGTAGGTGCCGTTGCCCAGCAGGTCCTCGGGCTTCAGCGGATCCTTGCGGAACTTCCGGATCGACACGACCGGGCCGTCGATCGACAGCGGTTCGATCACGACGTTGACCCGCCCGCCGTCGGGCAGCCGCGCGTCGACCATCGGGTTCGATTCGTCGAGCCGCCGGCCGACCGGCGCGAGGATCCGTCGCACGATCCGCAGCAGATGCGCGTTGTCGGTGAAGCGGATCGGCAGCTTCGACAGGATCCCGTGGCGCGACACGTAGATGTCGTTGTAGCCGTTGATCAGGATGTCCTCGACGTGCGGGTCCGCCAACAGGTCTTCGATCGGCCCGAAGCCGGCAAGCTCCTTCGTCAGCGCCTCGGCCACCGCACGCACCTCGCTCTCGTTGAGCGGGATGCGCCGCAGCCGCACGAAGCTGTCGATTTCGAGATCGACGAACTGGTTGATCGCCTGTCGCGACCACCGGCCGAATTCGGCACCCAGCTCCTCGATCCGCGTGAGCAGATGCTCATGCGCGGCATTCTTGATGTCGTGGAACTGTTGCGTTTGCGAGAACGGCGCTGCGCCGTCGGCAAATTGAATGTCGTGTGCCATCGCTTACGACCGCTTCGTTGAGGATTGAATGATTCGCCTGAGCGCCGAGAGGCCGCCGGCCGCACGCTGTGTCGCCCCAGGCGCCGGCGCGCCCGCGAGGCGCTCGACCAGCGGCCCGAGCGCGCGGACGTACGGATCGCGTTCCGCGACCTCGGCGATCAGCTTGCCCTGGTTCGCCGCATGCCCGATCGACACGCGCCGTGACGGCAGCGTCGCGAGCAGCGGCAGTTCGAGCCGTTCGGCGATCTGCGCGGGCATCAGCCCGAGCTCGGTGTCGAACTGGTTGACGACGAGCCGGATCCGGTCCGTCGCCGCGCCTGCCTCGCGCAACCCGTCCAGCATCTCGACGGCCGACACGACCGACGCCACGCCCTGGTCGCAAACCAGCCACGCTTCGTCCGCCAGGTTCACGACCTGCGCGATGAATTCGCGATTCGGGAAACCGCCGAGATCGACGATCTGGTGATCGAAGAACGCCCGCAGCCGGTTCAGCAACGCCGCGCACGACGCCGTCGCCACGTCGCGCAGCTCGGCGAGGTTCGGCGGCAGCGTCGTCAGCGCGACGCCGCTCGAGTGGCGCGCGAGCGCGGTCGTCACGAACGTGCGGTCGATCCGGCGCAGGTTGCGCACGGCCTCGACGAAATGGAACTCGCAGCGCGTGTTCAGGAACAACGCGCCGTCGCCGGCCGGCAGCCCGAGATCGAGCAGCGCCGCCGTGCGTGCCGGCTCGGCCGGCCGCCGCTGCATCAGCACCGACAGGTTCGCGGCGAGCGTGCTCACGCCCATCCCGGCGCGCGCGCCGAGCAACGCGGTGACTTTCCCGTGACGGTTGGCCGGCTCGCCGACGTTGTCGAGCAACACGCGCGTGATCCGCAGTGCCTCGTCGGCCGGTGCGGAAAAATCGACGAAATCGCGTACGCCCGCGCGCAGCGCGGCGAGCGCCCCTTCCGGTTGCGCGAGCGAGCCCAGTGCGACGACCGGCACGCCCGGATGCGCGACGCGTACCGCGGCGACCACCGTACTTGCCGCCGCGCAATCACCGGAAAAGTCGATGAATACCAGTGCCGGATTCAACACGCCGATACGCTGCGACAGCGCGGCGCCGTCGAGCGGCACGCCTTCGACCGCGCCGGCGGACACCAGCGACTGCGACAGCCAGTGCACATGCTCCGCGAGCGAGGATGCGCAGACGAAGTGATCGGTGACGGCGGGCTCAGCCAAAGAATAGGTTCTCGCATTCATCTTGGATACTCCCAATGAAGCAAGGCATCGCGTCGTGCGCGACGGCCTGCGCGGTCCGGTAACGATTCGGCGCGCTCATTTCGAGAACCCCGGCCCCGCGTCCGGCGATGCGATGCCGCCCAGGTACGAACGCCACACCGGACCGTCGCGCTGCTCGGACAGCTCGCCCGGCGTCGCCGGCAGCGGTGCACCCTGCGCGATCGGTGCAACGAGATGCGGTGTCACGATGATCACGAGTTCCTTGTCGTTCTGCTGGTAGCTCAGATTCTTGAAAAACGCGCCGATGATGGGCAGGTCGCCCAGGAACGGCACCTTGTTGACGTTGGACGTGGTCTCGCGGTCGATCAGGCCGCCGATCACGAAGCTCTCGCCGTCGCCGAGCTCGACCGTCGTGTCCGCGCGCCGCGTCGTCAACGCGGGCACCTGCACGCCGTTGATCGTGATCGAATGCACGAAGTCGAGCTGGCTCGACTCGGGCGCGACCTTCAGCGCGATCCGCCGCGGGTTCAGCACCGTCGGCGTGACCGTGAGCCCGACGCCATAGGGTTTCCATTCGATCGAGATCGTGCCGAGCGATTGCGGCACCGGCACCGGAATCTCCCCGCCCGCGAGGAAGTTCGCGCTCTGGCCGGACAACGCGACGAGCGTCGGCTGCGCGAGCACGCGGGCCAGGTTGTTCGCCTCGAGAATCGACAGGTCGGCGAACAATCCGCGCGACACCGAATTGACGACGAGGTTGAACGCCGACGAAATCGGCACGTTCGTGTTGTAGGTGAGCGAGCCGCCCGGCGTACCGGTAATCGAGGTCAGCCCGGTCGGCGCGAAGGCCCCGAACGCAAAGCCGTTGCTCTGCTTGAAGAAGTTCAGGCCCGCCTGCTTCAGCACCGAGCGGCTGAATTCGACGACCCGCACGTCGACCTGCACGACGTTCTTGCCGGAGATCGTCGACGCATCGAGCGTCGTCCCGTCCTTGCCGCCGACCGTCTTCGCCGCATGAACCGCACGCTGATGCCCGTCGAGCGTCCCGGACGCACCGCCGATCACCGTCGTGCCGCTATACGTGTTCACGCTCGGCGACGTGCCGTCCAGCAGTGCCCGCGCCGCGCCGCTCGTGACGTTCACGTTATAGACGGTCGGCTCGTCGCGGCCGCGCTCCCAGACCATCACGTTCGTCGCACCGGCACTCTTCGCCACCAGCAGCACGCCGCCGCGCCCGCCCTTCACGACGAGCACGTCGACCACCGACGGATCGCCGACCGCGACCCGCTGCAGCGCACGCCCCGTCGCGAGCTGCCGCTGCGCGCCGACCGCAAGGCTGATCGTGCCGCTCGTGTCGGCCGCGTCCGACAGCGGCGGCATCGCCAGCGCGCTCAATGCAATAGCCAAACCAATCAGTTTCTTTTTCATTGTTTTGCCGTCTTCGTCCCGCTCAATAAGCGACCGTTTCGGTCCGCCCACCCCGAATCACTTCGATGCTGCCGCCGCCCGGATGCCGCGCGACCACCCGCGGCGCCGCACGCGGCGCCGGCGCCGGCGTCGTCGCGCTCTTCGACAACTCGCCCAGCACCATGCCGGCCGCGGCAAGCGCCGACGGGCTCTTGTCGTCGCCGACACGAACCGCGACGGTTTGCGTCGCGACATCGTCGTCGCGCGGGTTACGCAGCGCGAGCACCAGCCGGCCGCTCTGCTCGGCGAGCGTCAGCGCGTCGACCTGTGCAGTGGGCACGGCCAGCACCGCGGTCCGCGTCCCGACCACCGAGCCGTTCGAGCTGTCTCGCTCGGTCGTCGCATCGCCGAACGACAGCACGCGGACCTTCGACATCAGCAGCCGCGCCTGGGTATTCACGATCTCGGCCGATGTCCCGCCGATCGCCACGCCGGTCCCGTCGCGCTTCAGATTCAGGAACACGTCGACATAGTTGCCGGGCCGCACACGGTTGCCGACCGCGTTGGTCTCGTCGATCTTGATCGCGACGGCGCGCTCTCCCGGCGCGATCTGCTCGGCGAGGCCGGACGACAATGCACTCGCGACGACGGCCGCCTGCGCGGGAATGTCGGCTGCCGGGATGCGACCGACCAGTTGCAGCGGATCGGCGAACGCCCCCTGCGGCGCGGCGGTCGACTGCTGGACCTTCAGCGCATCGGCCGGAATCGGCTGGCCGGCTTGCAACGGCCGCGTCGTCACGACGACCGGCACGCTCCGCGTGGCGACCGTCGACGCAACCGGCGCGACGTCGGCCGGCTTGCGACCGAGCATCCACGCATAGACGCCGAGCAGTATCGCGATCGCGATCAGCAAGCCCGCAATGATCTTGGTCAGGTTGTTGGCCATGGTGTTGTTATGTTTCCCCGCTACTCACGATTGAATTCTCCGCGCAACGTTGCCGGCCGGGCGCCCTCGACCCGGCTCGACGCCGTTGCTGCCGTCTATATGATGTTGACCGGGCTGATCTGCACCATCGCGGTTCCGGTGAGTGTCGACGGCACCGGCAACAGCGAACCGAGCAGCGGGAACGACGGGATCAGCGGGCTCTGCGCGTAGGGATAGGTCAGCGTGATCTGCACGCACAGCATCGTCGGGTCGTACGAACAGCTGCCTTGCTGCGTGGACGAGCATGTCGCCCCTTTCAGCCAGGTGGTCAGGTTGGTCGCGGCCGTGCACGCGGCCTGGGCCCGCGCCGCCAGCGCGGCTTGCTGCACTGCCTGCACCGACCCGGCCGCGCCGACCTGCTGATAGTTCAGCGCGGCGCGCGCGCCTTCCGTTGCCGCAAGCGTGAGGTTTTGCTGGGCCGCGAAGATCATCCCGTACGTGATGATTGCGTACAGGATCAGGAAGAACACCGGCAGCATCAGCGCAAATTCGATCGCCGTCGCGCCGCGTTCGCGACACCGCATGCCGGATACCGGACGAACGACCGTCATTGCATTCCCCCGGTCGCGATCCGGTACAGACACCACAGCGCCGCGGGGATCACGAGAAACGCGGCATAGGGCGACGCCCGGAAACCGGCGATTTCCATCGTCGGGGAACGCCGATGCCACAACGCCGACACCGGCGTACGGGTGGCGAAGACGAGCGTGCCGGCGTGCGCGAATGCAAGCAGGCTCGCAACGATCCAGAGCCACAGCAGCGCATACGGACCGCACCACGCGCCCAGCACCGCGAATACCTTGACATCCGCGGCACCCATCACGCGCAGCACGAAAAACGGGAAAAGACTGAGAAAGCCGACCAGTACGCCAATCAGCGCCTGGTTCACGGAAATGCCGAATGGATTATGCCCGGCGAGCACAAATGCAGATACGAACCCACCGATCACCAGTGAATTCGGTATACGCCTATGACGGATATCCTCGAGCGCGACGAGCACCGCCCACGCGAGGAAAACCCCGACGCCAGTTAGCAGGATCATTTACGCCCCGAGCGGCAAAACTTACCGCGCGGATTGCCGAAGCAATCCGCGCCCCTAACAACAGGGAAAAGAGCCGAAGCTCGTTCGTTATGCCGCCGGCAGCTTGCTCGCGATGTAGGTGAACGCCCCCGAGATGCCGTTCGTCAACGTGCTCATGGCAGTGACGAGAGCAACTGCGATAAGTCCGGCGATGAGACCGTACTCGACTGCGGTAACCCCGTCTTCTTCCTTAAGGAAACGCTTGATGATTGCTTTCATTTTATTCCTCGTGCCTGTATTTACGTTTTCTGGCCTTTTATACGTATACGTCCCCGCATATCTGGCCGTTTTGCCCCAACCGTTCGCCACATCTGCTGTAGCGTCAGTCGGGTGCGCTTTCTTTATAGGTCGCCCCGAAGGGCATTGCTCACGATTTGATGCAAGTTAACATTCGCGATAGCGCTCCTCCTCGAACGTAGTGTACCGAACCGTACATTTGCTTACATCTGCTCCCGATTCTATATCCGTTCCTATTTAAATTCCAACCTCTTTTAACCACTCTGGCGGAAAAAAACGACCGGAAGCACAACATATTTGTACGGCGTTTCGGTACGACTTACACATAGGATTTACGATAGGTTAGATGTGCACACCTAATCCACCAGTAAAACCATTGCCACGTCCACCAAGCCTGCGCGGGCCCCACGTTACGCCGCACGCGTAACGCCAATGTTGTGACGTTACGTTACGAAACGGCCGAAACCGTTCTCATTCATCTGCTCTTAAACAGATTCAACAATCTTTCAACTCCCGTAACTTCCTTTTCCGACAAGGAATTGCCTCGTTTAAAACCTGTTGTCGAACCGTCGGGCATCGAAATGGCACGACAGTTGCAGAGTAGTCCTCGCACCACTCAACACAATGCAGTTCACAACACATCTTTAATGCGAGGAAGAAATGGACACTAAGGTTATCCCTCATGGCGTGCTCCGGACGACTCTGATCGCGGCCACCGTTGCAACCATGCTCTCCCTCTCCGCGTGCGGCGGCTCCGGCTCCATCAGCCAGGGCCTCGGCGGCGGCTCCAGCTCGGGCGGCGGCGATACGATCTCCACGTCGGGCGGCAACGGCTCGAGCGGCACCTCGGGTACGAGCGGTACCTCCGGCACCAGCGGGACCTCGGGCACGAGCGGCACGTCCGGCACCAGCGGAACCTCGGGTACGAGCGGCACGTCGGGCACCAGCGGAACTTCGGGCACGAGCGGTACGTCCGGCACCTCGGGCGTGTCGGCGAATCCAGTGGGAACCGTCCTCGCAGGCACCGGCAACATCATCACGAATGCCGGCGGCACCGTCTCCGGTCTCGGCTCCGTCATCGGCAGCCAGACGCTGCCGGGCGTGAATCCGGCCACCACGCAAGCCGCGGGCGGCATCGTGCAAAGCGTCGGCGGCGCGGTCACCGCACTGGGCAACGGCCTCGGCAGCGGTCTCGGCCAGCTCGGCGCGACGAAGGACCCGGTCGGCATCACGGTCGCCAGCACCGGCGGCGTGGTCAATCAGCTCGGCGGCGCAGTCACGCAAACGGGCAACCTGGTCACGAGCCTCGGCAGCGGCCCGCTGTCGCCGCTCGCGCCGGTCACGGGCGCCGTCGGCGGCCTCGTGTCGACGCTCGGCGGCGCCGTGTCGAACGGCGGCACCACGCTCACCAACGCGCTGTCGACGGGCCCGATCCAGCAGGTCACGCAAACGGTCAGCTCGGCCATCACGCCGATCACGACGATGGTCGGCCAGACGACCCAGACGATCGGCTCGGCAACCGGCCTCGGCGCACCGGTCAACACGCTGCTCGGCACGGTCGGCAACGGGCTGAACCAGGCCGGCGCCCTGCTCGCATCGACGGGCGGCAACCCGGTCACCACGGGCCTCGGCAACACCGTCTCGTCGACGGGCAACACCGTGAAGGCCGTCGGCGGCCTGCTCACGGGCGGCACCGGCGGCGTGACCAACCCGCTCGCGCCGCTCACCGGCCTCGTTTCGACGGTCACGGGCGCACTCGGCGGCGCAACGGGCGGCGGCAGCGGCCCGCTCGCACCGGTCACGGGTCTCGTCTCCACGGTCACCGGCGCACTCGGTGGCGCAACGGGCGGCAGCGGCGGCCCGCTCGCACCGGTCACGGGTCTCGTGTCGACGGTCACCGGCGCGCTCGGCGGCGTAGCAGGCGGCGGCAGCGGTCCGCTCGCACCGGTCACCGGCCTCGTCTCGACGGTCACCGGCGCACTCGGTGGCGCAGCAGGCGGCAGCGGCGGTCCGCTCGCGCCGGTCACGGGCCTCGTGTCGACGGTCACGGGCGCACTGGGCGGCGCAGCAGGCGGCAGCGGCGGCCCGCTCGCCCCAGTCACGGGTCTCCTCGGCGCAGTCACGGGCGCCCTCGGCGGCGCGACGGGCGGCGCAGGCGGCAGCAGCCCGCTCGCCCCGGTCACGAACGTCGTGTCGACGGTGACGAGCACGGTCGGCGTACCGGCATTGAGCGGCGGCACGGGTGCCGTCACGAACGCAGGCTCGTCGTCGAATCCGCTTGCGCCCGTCACGTCGCTGATCGGCGGCCTGCTCGGCGGCACGCACGGCAAGTAATCCGGCATCCATTCATCGAAAAGACAGCGAGGAGTCCATCATGTCCCAGCAACGTTCCATCACGACCGTCGCCCTGCGCCAGTGGCGCGCGCCCCTCACCGCCTTCGCCGCAGCGTGCCTGCTGGCTGCCTGCGGCGGTGGCGGCGTCAGCTCGCCGCCGACCAGCAGCAACGACAACAACAACCCGAGCACGAGCGGCACGTCCGGCACCAGCGGCACCAGCGGCTCGTCGACCGGCACCAAGGGCGTCATCAGCACGGTCGGCCAGACGGCCAGCGACCTCGGCAGCACGGTCGGCAACATCAGCCTGCCAGGCCTCGGCGACGGCGTGACGAAGGGCGTCGGCAGCACGGTGTCCAGCACCGGCACGATCATCAATGCGGCAGCCGATGCGCTGAGCAACGGCCTGGGGCAGATCGGCTCGACGAAGGACCCGGTCGGCACCACGGTGGCCGGTCTCGGCAACGTCGTCGGAGCGACCAGCAACACGGTGTCCGGCCTGAGCTCGACGGTCAAGGCGCTGGGCACCGGCCCACTCGCGCCGCTCGCGCCGGTCACGACGCCGGTCGGCACCGTGCTCGACACGGTCGCCAACGGCCTGACGGCCGCCGGCACGACGATCGGCTCGACGCTGTCGTCGGGCGCCGTGCAACAGGTCACGCAACCGATCAGCTCGGCGATCACGCCGCTCGTGATCACGGCCGGCCAGGTCACGCAGCAGGTCGGCACGACGACCGGCCTCGGCCAACCCGTGTCGGGCCTGCTCGGCCAGATCGGCGGCGCCATCAGCTCGGCCGGCAAGCAGGTCGGCGGTACGTCGAGTCAGCCGCTCGTCGGCGACGTCGGCCAGCTCGTGACCGCGGTCGGCAACACCGTGACCAACGCGGGCGGCCTCGTCAATCCGAACGGCCCGAACGGCGCAGCACCGATTCCCGGCCTGATCACGAGCCTCGTCGGCGGCTCGACGGCAACCGTCCAGAACGGCTCGTCGTCGGGTTCCGGTTCGACGAACCCGCTCGGCGGCCTGCTGTCGGGTCTCGGCTCGACGCCGCTCGGCTCGCTCACGGGCGCGCTCGGCGGCGCAACGGGCGGCTCGGGCAGCGGCCCGCTCGCGCCGGTGACCGGCCTCGTCTCCACGGTGACCGGCGCACTGAGTGGCGCAGCAGGCGGCAGCAGCGGCCCGCTCGCCCCCGTCACGAATCTCGTGTCGACGGTCACGGGCACGCTCGGCGGCGCAACGGGTGGCGCAGGCAGTGCAAACCCTCTCGCGCCCGTCACCGGTTTGCTGAATACTGTCACCGGAGCAGTGGGCGGTGCAGCAGGGTCCGGGGGCTCGAGCCCGCTCGCGCCGGTCACGTCGCTGGTCGGCAGCGTGTCGGGTACGGCATCGTCGGGCAGCGGTTCGACGGGCCTGCTGGCACCGGTCACGGGGTTGCTGGGTACGCTGGGTAGCGTTGGCAAGTAAGGAGGACGGCCGCATCATCGCAGCCGGAGCGAATGGCGCGGCCGTACGAACACAACCGGCATGGCGGCACGCGGCGCGCGACATCCAGGTGTCGCGCGCCGGCATTACAAAGAAGACGAAAAGCAAGGCCTACGAGGAAGAACAATGAAATCCAGACTCGACAGATGGATGATGCTGCTCGCCATCGCGGCAGCGGGCACGGCACAGGCACAAACGCGCGTCGGCGGTAATCCGCTCGACTCCCTTCCCCAGATCAACGCACCGAAGACAGGCCCGAACGTCACCGTTCAGGTCGCGCCGCAAGCGCCGCAATTGCAGGAGCTGCTGTCGCGGCACCTGACGCCGAAGACGTTCCAGGTCGAAGGCGTGAAGTCGGTGCCGTTCGAGGAAATCACGCGCCGCTTCACGCCGCTCGTCGGCAAGGACATCACGATCGGCGAGCTGATCGAAACCGCCAACGGCGTGACGAAGCTGTACCAGGAGCGCGGCTACGCGCTGTCGTTCGCGTTCGTTCCTGCGCAGACGTTCGAGGACGGCGTCGTGCGCATCACGGTGGTCGAAGGCTACGTGTCGGACGTCAAGGTCACCGGCAAACCCGGCGCGATGGAATCGAAGATTCGCGCGATCGCCGCGCACATCACGGCCGACCGCCCGTTGCGCCGCGCGACGTTCGAGCGCTACGTGAACACGTTCGGCCTGCTGCCCGGCCTCACGGTGAAGGCGAACGTCCCGCCGCCGCAAACCACCGACGGCGCGACGACGCTCGAACTCGCGGTCGATCGCAAGCCGTTCAACGTCAGCACGGGGATCGACTTCAACCACCCGGGCGTCCAGGGCCTCATCACCGCGACCGAAAACGGCCTCACGTCGTTCGGCGAGCAGTTGAGCATCTCGGCGCTCGCGCCGCCGGGACGCGACAAGCAGACCTACTTCGCGTTCAGCGGCGCGGTGCCCGTCGGCAGCAACGGCCTGATCACGCGCCTCGATGCCAGCACGTATCGCGGCAAGCCGACCGACAACCCGGGGCTGCCGTCGACCGTCGAGCGCACCGTCAAGAACGAGAAGCTTGGTCTTTCGGCGTCCTATCCGATCTTGCTGAACAACCAGCGCAGCCTGCTCGGCACCGTGTCGGGTTATGCGTCCCACAACGACGATCGCTACCAGAACAAAATTACCGGCAACTCCATCGACACGCGCTCGCAGGTCCGCGTGCTGCAGATGCAGCTCGACTACACGAGCGTCCAGCCGAAACAGGTACAGAAACTGAGCGTCAACGTCGCGAAGGGCTTCAACATCCTCGGCGCATCGAAAGCGCAGGACATTACTATCGGTACGACGACGACCTCGGTGGACAGCCCGATCTCGCTGACCTTCGTTCGCACCGGCGCGACCTTCACGCAGACGAACGAATGGCCGTTCCGGATCGGCACGTCGGTTTCGCTGACCGGGCAATACAGTCCCGACTCGCTGCCGACGTCCGAACAGATCTCGTTCGGCTCGACCCGTTACGCGCTCGGCTATCAGCCCGGCGAAACGTCGGGCGACTCGGGCTGGGGGATGTCGCTCGAAGTCAACCGTGGTTTCACGCCGGGCTGGACGTATCTGAAATCGATCACGCCGTACATCGCATACGACATGGCACGCGTGTACCTGCACGCGGGCACGCCATCGCCGAACCGCATGTCGTCGGTCGGCATCGGCGTGCGGCTCACGGACAGCCGCTACTACAGTCTCGACCTGAACGTCGCCAAACCGGTCGGCGACGCACCGGTCGAAAGCGCGTCACGCAGCCCGCGCATCAACGCCGCGTTCTCGTATCAGCTCAACTGATCGGTCACCAAAGTCACGAAACAGCCCGCGTCACGCGGGCTGTTTCGATTAGAGTCCCCTCTATCAAACGCCGCGCACGGTTTCACGTATTCTGGCGAAGCTCGCAACATGCCCGCCCCATGCAGACGGTCGTGCGAGCGAATCGAACAGACATGCAAAACAAGGAGGAAGACAATGATTCAACTGACCCGCCCGTTGCGTGCAATCGCCATCGCCGGCGCCCTGCTCGCATGCGCCGCTCCCACGTTCGCGCAAGCCGACAGCCCCGTCGGCATGTGGCAGACGATCGACGACAACACCCATCAACCGAAGGCACTCGTGCAGATCGCCGAGGACGGCGACGGCGCGCTGACGGGCAAGGTCGTCAAGGGCCTCGGTGCGAACGATACGCCCGATCGCCGCTGCACCGCGTGCACGGACGAGCGCAAGGATCAGCTCATCAAGGGCATGACGATCATCAAGGCGATGAAGAAGGAAGGCGACCACTGGGATGGCGGCAACATTCTCGACCCGGAGAACGGCAAGGTCTACAAGTGCAAGATGACGCTTGAAGACGGCGGCCAGAAGCTCGTGGTGCGCGGCTACATCGGCGTGTCGCTGCTGGGCCGGTCGCAGACCTGGGTTCGCCAGCAATAACGCAGTACGCGCTGAACCGCGCGGTTCAGCCCGGCTCAATGAAAAAATCGGCCTGCGACGACGTCGCCAGGCCGATTTGTTTTGGTGCGTGCACAACGAAACCCGGTGGGCATCACGCCGCGTGCTTCATCGCATCCGGTGCATAGCTGCCCGGCGCACGATACGCGGGTGCCGCGTTGCTACGCGCTTCCGCCGCCTTCGATTGCGTGTGCTTGCGCATCCGCGACGACAGTTCGTTGCACAGATTCATGCCGGCGTCGCCATAGAGCTCACGCATCACGCTCATCAGCGTGCCCGTTTCGTGCCACACCTTGAAGCGGCGATGGCATGTCTGATACGACGGGTAACGGCGCGGCATGGCCGACCAGGTCGCGCCGCTGTAGATCACCCAGAGCACACCGTTCAGCACGGCTCGCGTATTGGCTAACGGCCGGCCGCGCAACTCGGTGCGCGGCTGCATTTCGGGCAGAAGCGGCGCGACGCAGCGCCATTCGTGGTCGGTCAAATCGCGATACGGTGTCATGGACGTCTCCAGCCTTAATTACCATGACACCACGATATCGGCTCACCTCGACGATGAATATAAGACAAATCCGAAAATACCCGAGGATTGGCGGAATCTAACCGAAATTGACGTTTAATTCCCGCCAATTGCAGCGTCCGCCATCGACTCAGGTCAACGACGTATCGACGATGCGGCGCGGCGTTTCGAGATACTCCTTCGACTGCATCTCGACGATGCGCGAGACCGTCCGCGCGAATTCGTTGGCCATCGGCCCTTCGACGTACAACGCCTCGGCCGGCACGGCCGCGGACATCAGCAGCTTGACCTTGTGGTCGTACAGCACGTCGATGAGCCACGTGAAGCGGCGCGCTTCGGACGCCATCCGCGGCGACATCTGCGGCACCTCGGACAGCACGATCGCATGGAAGCGGCTCGCCAGTTCGAGATAGTCGTTCTGCGAACGCGGGCCGCCGCACAGCGTCGCGAAATCGAACCACACGACGCCGTCCGCCTTGCGCAGCGCCTTCAGTTCGCGCTTCTCGATATGCAGGATCGGGCTCTCATCGGGCACGGCCGCGAGCTTGCCGAATGCATGGCGCAGTTCGCGATCGGTTTCCGCGCCGAGCGGCGTGTGATACATCTTCACCTGCGCGAGCGTGCGCTGGCGATAGTCGACCCCTGCGTCGACGTTGAGCACGTCGAGCTTGTCCTTGATCAGCGCGATCGCGGGCAGCATGCGGTCGCGATGCAGGCCGTCCGGATACAGGTCGTCGGGATCGTAATTGGACGTCATCACGAACTGCACGCCGTTGTTGAACAGGCGGTCGAGCAGGCGGTACAGGATCATCGCGTCGGCGATGTCCGACACGTGAAACTCGTCGAAGCAGATCAGCCGGTAACGCTTCGCGATACGCCGCGCGAGTTCGTCGAGCGGATCGGCCTGCCCTTTCAGTTCCTCGAGCTCGCGGTGCACTTCGCGCATGAATTCGTGGAAATGCAGGCGCGTCTTGCGCTGCACGGGCACCACCGCGTAGAAGCTGTCCATCAGGAAGCTCTTGCCGCGGCCGACGCCGCCCCACATGTAGACGCCGCGCGGGAGATCCGGATGATTGATGAGCTTCTTGAACGCGTTCGAGCGGCGCGCCTTGTAGTCGACCCACTCGTCGAAGCAATGCTGCAGACGATCGACGGCCGCGCGCTGCGCGGGATCGGACTGATAGCCGCGCGTGGTCAACTCGCGCGTGTAGTATTCGGTGACGTTCATCAGGGCAAACCGGAAAAAACAAAGGCGAGCGGGAAAAACCCGCCCGCCTTCGTCATGAGACGGCTGCGCCAGCCGACAGCCGGCCGGCGCTATACCGCGCTCAGCTGTTCAGCGAGCGCTTGTCGACGGCGAGCGCCGCTTCGCGCATCACTTCCGACATCGACGGGTGCGGATGGCAGATGCGGGCGATGTCTTCCGACGCCGCCTTGAACTCCATCGCCACCACGGCTTCCGCGATCAGATCCGACGCGTTCGCCGCGATCACGTGCACGCCGAGCAGTTCGTCGGTCTTCGCGTCCGCGATCATCTTCACGAAACCGTCCGGCGCGTTCATGCCGAGCGCGCGGCCGTTGATCGAGAACGGGAACTTGCCCGTCTTGATCTCGCGGCCTTCCGCCTTCAGCTGCTGCTCCGTCTTGCCGACCCATGCGATTTCCGGGTACGTGTAGATCACCCACGGAATGCAGTTGTAGTCGATGTGCGGCTTCTGGCCGTCGATCACTTCCGCGACCAGCACGCCTTCGTCTTCCGCCTTGTGCGCGAGCATCGGACCACGCACCACGTCGCCGATCGCGTAGACGTTCGGCACCGCCGTGCGGCAGTGGTCGTCCACGTCGATGAAGCCGCGCTCGTTCGCCTTCAGGCCGATGGCTTCGAGGCCGAGGTTGTCGGTGTTCGGCACGCGGCCGACCGACACGATCAGGCGGTCGGCGTCGAGCGTCTGCGCGTTGCCGTCCTTGTCCGTGTAAGCGATCGACACGCCGTCGGCGGTCGTCTTCACGTCGCCGATCTTCACGCCGAGATGGATGTCGAGGCCCTGCTTCTTGAACAGCTTGGCCGCTTCCTTCGCGAGCGCTTCGTCGGCCGCGCCGAGGAACGCCGGCAGCGCTTCGAGCACCGTCACTTCGGCACCCAGGCGACGCCACACCGAGCCGAGCTCGAGGCCGATCACGCCCGCGCCGATCACGGCGAGCTTCTTCGGCACCGCGTCGAACGTCAGCGCGCCTTCGTTGTCCGACACGATCTTGTTGTCGACCGGGACGTTCGGCAGGTGACGCGCCTTCGAACCCGTCGCGATGATCACGTTCTTCGCGGTGACGACTTCGGTTTCACCCTCGCCGCTCACTTCGATCTGCACGCCGGCGTCGGTCTTGCCGGTGAACTTGCCATGGCCCTTCAGCCAGGTGATCTTGTTCTTCTTGAACAGGAACTCGATCCCGCTCGTCATCTTCTCGACGATCGCATCCTTGCGGCCGAGCATCTTCGCGACGTCGATCTTCACGCCGTCGACGGTGATGCCGTGGTCGGCCAGGTGATGCGACGTGTTCTCGAACTCCTCCGACGACGCGAGCAGCGCCTTCGACGGGATGCAGCCGACGTTCAGGCAGGTGCCGCCGAGCTTCAGCGCGCCGGCCGGGTTCTTCCACTTCTCGATACAGGCAACGGTCTTGCCGAGCTGCGCGGCGCGAATCGCGGCGATGTAGCCGCCGGGGCCGGCGCCGATCACGACGACGTCAAATTCCTTGGACATGACAATCCTTTCTACTTGTACGCCCGCGGGTTCGCGCGTGGGCGCGAACCCGCGGAACGGGTCGATGCGGTGAGACTCGGCTTACAGGTCGAGCAGCAGGCGTGCCGGATCTTCCAGCGCATCCTTCATCGCGACGAGCGACAGCACGGCTTCGCGGCCGTCGATGATGCGGTGGTCGTACGACAGCGCGAGATAGTTGATCGGGCGGATCACGATCTGGCCGTTTTCGACGACCGGGCGCTCCTTCGTCGCGTGCACGCCGAGGATGGCCGACTGCGGCGGGTTGATGATCGGGGTCGACAGCATCGAGCCGAACACGCCGCCGTTCGAGATCGAGAACGTCCCGCCCGTCATTTCCTCGATCGACAGCTTGCCGTCCTTCGCCTTCTGGCCGAATTCGGCGATCTTCTTCTCGATCTCGGCGAGGCTCAGCTGATCCGCGTTGCGCAGGATCGGCACGACGAGGCCGCGCGGCGAACCGACCGCGATACCGATGTCGAAGTAGCCGTGATAGACGATGTCGTTACCGTCGATCGACGCGTTCACGAGCGGGAACTTCTTCAGCGCGTGCACGGCCGCCTTCACGAAGAACGACATGAAGCCGAGCTTCACGCCGTGTTCCTTCTCGAACTTGTCCTTGTACTTGTTGCGCAGCTCCATGACCGGAGCCATGTTCACTTCGTTGAACGTTGTCAGGATCGCGTTGGTCTGCTGCGATTCGAGCAGACGCTCGGCGATACGCGCACGCAGGCGCGACATCGGCACGCGCTGTTCCGGACGGTCGTTCAGCCAGGTCGCTGCCGACGCCGGCACCTTCACTTCCGGCAGCGCCGGCTTCGCGGCGGCGGTCTTCGCCGGTGCGGCGGCCGGAGCAGCCTTCGGTGCGCTGCCTGCGGCCAGCGCGTCGCCCTTCGTGACGCGGCCGTCGCGGCCCGAACCTGCGACGTCGCCCGTCGACAGGCCCTTCTCGGCCAGCAGCTTCGCTGCGGCCGGCGATGCGGCAGCCGAGCTCGATGCGGTCGCGGCAGCCGGCTGGGCGGCCGGTGCGGCTGCAGCAGGCGCTGCCGCCGGCTTGACTTCGGCGGCGCCTGCCGCGGCTTCTGCAGCACCCGCCTTCGCTTCGGTGTCGATCGTCGCGATGATCTGGTCGGCCACGACGGTGTCACCGTCGTTCTGCAGCACTTGCGCGAGCACGCCCGCTGCCGGCGCCGGCACTTCGAGGACGACCTTGTCGGTCTCGAGTTCGATCAGGATTTCGTCCTGCGCGACTGCTTCGCCCGGCTTCTTCTTCCACTGCAGCATGGTGGCTTCCGACACCGACTCCGAAAGCTGGGGGACTTTGACTTCTACGATAGCCATGTGATTTTCCTGGATGCTTAATCTGGGGTATGACGAGGTTCGTGCGATTCCTTCGGCCGATGTGGCGCGCGACGCGCCCGGCGGGCCAAAAGGAACGGGAAAGCGCCGCGCGCCTTCCCGTTTCGCTTGACGTCGGTTATTTCGCGATCGATGCGCTCTTCAGGCGGCCGAATGCCCCTTCGATCAGGGCCTTCTGCTGCTCGTAGTGCTTCGCGTAGTAGCCAACCGCCGGCGAGGCCGAAGCCGGACGGCCGCTGTATGCCAGCTTCTGCCCTTCCTTCATGCCTTCCTTCAGGTGGTGCTCGACGTAGAACCAGGGGCCCTGGTTCTGCGGCTCGTCCTGCACCCAGACCACTTCAGTCGCGTTCTCGTACTTCTTGATTTCGGCTTCGAACTGCTTGTGCGCGAACGGATACAGCTGCTCGATACGGATGATCGCGACGTCGTTCGCCTTCGCTTCGCGGCGATGCGCGACGAGGTCGTAATACACGCGGCCCGAGCACACCAGCACGCGCTTGACCTTCTTCGCGTCGATGCCGCCGTCGGTTTCGCCCAGCACCGGCTGGAACGAACCCTTCGCGAGTTCCGACAGGTCCGACACGGCTTCCTTGTGACGCAGCAGCGACTTCGGCGTCGCGACGATCAGCGGCTTGCGGAACAGGCGGATCATCTGGCGGCGCAGCAGGTGGAAGATCTGCGCCGGCGTCGTCGGCTGGACGACCTGCATGTTGTGATCGGCACACAGTTGCAGGAAACGCTCGATCCGCGTGGACGAGTGTTCCGGACCCTGGCCTTCGTAGCCGTGCGGCAGCAGCATCGTGAGACCCGACACGCGGCCCCACTTCACTTCGCCCGACGAGATGAACTGGTCGATCACGACCTGCGCGCCGTTGACGAAGTCGCCGAACTGCGCTTCCCACAGCACGAGCGTGTTCGGCTCGGCGGTCGAGTAACCGTATTCGAAGCCCAGCACCGCCTCTTCCGACAGCACCGAGTCGATCACCGTGAACTTCGCCTGACCGTCGGCGATGTTCTGCAGCGGCACGTACGTGCCGTCGTTCCAGCGCTCGCGGTTCTGGTCGTGCAGCACCGCGTGACGGTGCGTGAACGTGCCGCGGCCCGAGTCCTGGCCCGTCAGGCGCACCGAGTAGCCCGATGCGACGAGCGACGCGAATGCGAGGTGTTCGCCCATGCCCCAGTCGAGCGGCTGGTCGCCGCGCGCCATGTTGCGGCGGTCGTTGATCACGCGCTCGACGAGCGGGTGAACCTTGAAGTTTTCCGGGACCGTGGTGATGCGTTCGCCCAGGCGCTTCAGTTCGGCGAGCGGCACGGCCGTATCGGCTGCGTCCGTCCACTTGCGGTTCAGGAACGGAACCCAGTCGACCGCGTACTTGCTCTTGTAGTTCGACAGGACCGGATCGACGGTGTGGTGGCCGTCGTCCATCGCCTTGCGGTACGCCTTCACGTAGTTGTCGGCGTCTTCCGCGGTGATCACGCCCTGCTGCACGAGCTTCTCGGCGTACAGCGCACGGGTGCCCGGGTGCTGCGCGATCTTCTTGTACATCAGCGGCTGCGTGACCGCCGGCGTGTCCTGCTCGTTGTGACCCAGCTTGCGGAAGCAGACGATGTCGATCACGACATCCTTGTGGAACTGCGTCCGGTAGTCGATCGCGATCTGGATCGCGAGCACGACGGCTTCCGGATCGTCGCCGTTCACGTGCAGCACCGGCGCTTCGATCATCTTGACCACGTCGGTACAGTACAGCGTCGAGCGCGCGTCGCGCGGGTCGGACGTCGTGAAGCCGATCTGGTTGTTGATGACGATGTGCAGCGTGCCGTGCGTGCCGTAACCGCGCGTCTGCGCGAGGTTCAGCGTTTCCATCACGACGCCCTGGCCGGCGAAGGCCGCGTCGCCGTGGATCTGCACCGGCAGCACTTGCAGGCCGTCTTCGTCGCCGCGACGGTCCATCCGCGCCTTCGCGGAACCTTCGACCACCGGGTTCACGATTTCGAGGTGCGACGGGTTGAACGCGAGCGACAGGTGGACCGGGCCGCCTTCCGTCGACACGTCCGACGAGAAGCCCTTGTGGTACTTCACGTCACCGGCCGGCAGGTCGTCGACGTGCTTGCCTTCGAATTCGGCGAACAGGTCGGCCGGCATCTTGCCCAGCGTGTTGACCAGCACGTTCAGACGGCCGCGGTGGGCCATGCCGATGATGATTTCCTGCACGCCGTTCTTGCCCGCGTGCTGGACGACTTCGTCCATCGCCGCGATGAAGCTTTCGCCGCCTTCGAGCGAGAAGCGCTTCTGGCCGACGTACTTGGTGTGCAGGTAGCGCTCGAGGCCTTCGGCGGCCGTCAGGCGATTCAGGATGTGCTTCTTCTTGTCGATCGAGAACGACGGCGTCGCGCGGGTCGACTCCAGGCGCTCCTGCCACCAGCGCTTCTGCTCCGGATCGCTGATGTACATGTACTCGGCGCCGATCGTGCCGCAGTACGTGTCGCGCAGGCCCTTGACGATATCGCGCAGCGAAGCCTGGTCGAAACCGAAGTACAGGTTGCTTGCGCTGTACGTCTGGTCGAGGTCGCCTTCGGAGAAGTCGTAGAAAGCCGGTTCGAGTTCGGGAATCGCGGGACGTTCGCGACGCTTCAGCGGATCCAGGTTGGCCCATTGCGAGCCGAGGAAGCGGTAGGCGCTGATCAGCGACTGGACGTGCACCTGCTTGCGCGCGGTCGCCAGATTGCTGGTGCTTTCGCGCGGGATGAAGGCATTGGCCTTCGCGCGCTCGGCGAACGATTCGACGATCGGGAAGTGAGCGACGTCATTGGCATTCGAGCCGTCGGTTGCAGGCACGTTCTGCAACGCGTCGAAATACTCGCGCCAGTTCTCCGGCACCGATGCCGGATTGTTGAGGTATGCATCGTACAGTTCTTCAACGTACGAAGCATTGCCGCCGAACAGATAGGAGTTCAGCTGAAACTGCTTCATTACATCTGACATTTTACGCTCACCTTTCTTCGAGCTTCTCGAGAAATAGCGGGTTACTCAACCTTCCGCGACACGGCCTGACCGTTTAGCGGATTGCGAATCAAGTCTTGCTTGGAAGGACCTAAAACTTGCGTGCGCGCAGCATATCACAGAACCGATACCGAAGCTCACGGCGAAATGTGCCCGAAAGCACCGCGCGGCGGGGTTTTGCCGGATTGCCACGACCCGCGGGAACAGTGTTTTGCAGGCAATCCGGTTGCACGATGCGCAGCTGCAAAAAAGGCTGCCCGAAGGCAGCCTTTTCGTCGTGCACGGGAACAGTCGATGCTTAGTCGACCGCGCCTTCGCGGCTCGCGCGGCGACGCTCGTGCTCCTTCAGGAAGCGCTTGCGCAGGCGGATCGACTGCGGCGTCACTTCGACGAGCTCGTCGTCGTCGATGAATTCGACCGCGTATTCCAGCGACATCTGGACCGGCGGCACCAGACGCACGGCTTCGTCGGTACCCGACGCACGCACGTTGGTCAGCTGCTTGCCCTTGATCGGGTTCACGACGAGGTCGTTGTCGCGGCTGTGGATGCCGATGATCATGCCCTCATACAGCGCGTCGCCCGGCTTCACGAACATGCGGCCGCGATCCTGCAGCTTCCACAGTGCGTAGGCAACCGCTGCGCCGTCGTCCTGCGAGATCAGCACGCCGTTGCGGCGCTCGAACACCGAGCCGTCCTTGACCGGTGCGTACGAGTCGAAGATGTGGCTCATCAGGCCCGTGCCGCGCGTGAGCGTCAGGAATTCGCTCTGGAAGCCGATCAGGCCACGGGCCGAGATCTTGTATTCCAGGCGCGTGCGGCCGCGGCCGTCCGACGCCATGTCGAGCATTTCGCCCTTGCGGCGGCCGAGCTCTTCCATCACGCCGCCCTGGTGTTCGTCCTCGACGTCGACCGTCAGCAGCTCGTACGGCTCGTGACGCACGCCGTCGATTTCCTGCATCACCACGCGCGGACGCGACACGGCGAGTTCATAGCCTTCGCGGCGCATGTTCTCGACGAGAATCGTCAGGTGCAGTTCGCCTCGGCCCGACACTTCGAACACCGTTTCGTCGCCGGTATCCTTCACGCGCAGCGCGACGTTGTGGTTCAGTTCCTTCATCAGACGGTCGCGGATCTGGCGGCTCGTCACGAACTTGCCTTCGCGGCCGGCGAGCGGCGACG
Organism: Burkholderia sp. BCC0044; assembly: GCF_902832955.1. Lineage (NCBI taxonomy): Bacteria > Pseudomonadati > Pseudomonadota > Betaproteobacteria > Burkholderiales > Burkholderiaceae > Burkholderia > Burkholderia sp. BCC0044. Next base: position 851,998 of record NZ_CADFDO010000001.1, read on the forward strand.
AGTTGACGAGGAAGTTCATCGTCAGCGTCGGCTCGTCGACGGTAATCATCGGCAGCGCTTCCGGCGTGTCGACCGCGCAGATCGTCGCGCCGATGCCGACGTCTTCAATACCGTTGATCAGCACGATGTCGCCTGCTTCGGCCGATTCGACCTGCACGCGCTCCAGACCCTTGAACGACAGCACCTGGTTGATCTTGCGGCTCAGCACGTCGCCTTCAGGGCCGAAGCGCATCACGACCGGCTGGCCCGGCTTGATGCGGCCGCGCGTGATGCGGCCGACGCCGATCCGGCCGACGTACGTCGAATAGTCGAGCGACGTGATCTGGAGCTGCAGCGGCGCTTCCGGATCGGCCGGACGAACCGGCACGTGCTCGAGGATCGCCTCGAACAGCGGGCGCATGTCGCCTTCGCGCGCCGCCGGGTCGAGCGACGCGTAGCCGTTCAGGCCCGACGCGTAGACGATCGGGAAGTCGAGCTGCTCTTCGGTCGCGCCGAGCTTGTCGAACAGGTCGAAGGTCTGGTTGATCACCCAGTCGATCCGCGCGCCCGGACGGTCGATCTTGTTGACGACGACGATCGGCTTCAGGCCGAGCGCGAGCGCCTTCTTCGTGACGAAGCGCGTCTGCGGCATCGGGCCCTCGACCGCGTCGACGAGCAGCAGCACCGAGTCGACCATCGACAGCACGCGCTCGACTTCGCCGCCGAAGTCCGCGTGCCCCGGCGTGTCGACGATGTTGACGTGCGTGCCTTCGTATTCGACCGCGCAGTTCTTCGCGAGAATCGTGATCCCGCGCTCTTTTTCGATGTCGTTCGAGTCCATCACCCGCTCCGCAATCTGCTGGTTGTCGCGGAAGGTGCCGGACTGGCGGAGCAGTTGGTCGACGAGCGTGGTCTTGCCGTGGTCGACGTGGGCGATGATGGCGATATTGCGAAGGGCGCGGGTCATAGAAACCTGGAAATCGTTTGAACGCGCAAACGCGCGCGCTCGTTTTCACGGGGCGCGCGCGTTGCAGCTTGGAGAGCCTCAAATTATAGCACGTGTGCGTGTCGAGAGCGGACCCGCGCGTTGCAACGCAGCAAAACGGACTGTTTCGCCCGCCCTTCCGCAACAGCCAACTCCCTTGCGCATCACCGACGCCGGCCGAAAAACCTTATCGGGATAAGGGATTCTCGCCGGGCACAGCGCACGTCTTGCCGTTCGATTAACATTTGCCGCGGCAAGCAATTGTACCTATACTGCTGCCTAGTCAACTATTGCAGCTTCAGGGTTTTATGTCGGATTCTCCTACCCCACCGCCCGTTTCGCCGCTGTCCACGTATCAGATGAACGACAGCGTCGGCTATCTGATGTCGCGCGTGAAGTCGGTGATGACCAACCTCGTCACGCAGCGCACGCAGGAAGAGCTCGGCATCACGGGCACGCAGGCGAGCATGCTGTTCATGATCGCGGTCGGCAAGTGCTCGACGGCCGCCGAACTCGCGCGCGAATACGGGATCGACGCAAGCGCGGTCACGCGCCTGCTCGACCGGGTCGAGAAACGCGGCCTGCTGTCGCGCGTGCGCAGCATCGAGGACCGGCGGGTCGTGCGCCTCGAGCTCACCGACGAAGGCCGTGCGCTGGCCGAACGGCTGCCGCCCATTTTCCGCAGCGTGCTCGACCAGGTGCTGGACGGGTTTACGCCGGAAGAAGTCGGCTTCCTGAAGAGCATGCTGCGCCGCATTCTCAGCAACTATTGCGAGACGGCCGCCGGTAGCATCACGTAATAGTTGCCATAACAATTACTTTTGACAGATTAATGTAAGGAAATCCTTGCAGTGTCCATCATTCATTCCGAGTCAGGGGTCAGCGCGATGAAATCCTCCCCGTTGTCCGTGCGCGCCGGGTCGTGCCGCGCCGCCGTCGCCGCCGCGGTCGCCGCGCTGGCGCTGGCGGGCTGCGCGAACTACATCGGCATCAAGAGCGACAAGCAGATCGCCCCCGCGTCGCAATTCGAATCCGCCCAGAGCCTGCCGGCCCAGGGCGGCCAGTGGCCGGCGCTCGACTGGGCCAGCCAGTTCGGCGATCCGCAACTGCCGAAGCTGATCGACGAAGCGCTGCAGGGCAGCCCGTCGATCGCGCAGGCGCAGGCGCGCATCGCGAAGGCGTCGTCGTACATCGAATCGTCGCGCTCGAACCTGATGCCGAAGGCCGAAGCCAGCTACTCATGGACGCGCGAGCTGTATTCGTCGAACGCGCTGTTCCCGCCCCCGTACGGCGGCCAGTGGTACAGCGAGAACAACGCGCTCGCGAGCGCATCGTGGGAACTCGACCTGTGGGGCAAGAACCGCGAGCGCCTGCACACGGCCGTATCGCAGGAAAAGGCCGCCGAAGCCGACATGCAGCAGGCGCGCATCACGCTCGCGTCGTCGGTCGCGCGCACCTACAACTCGCTCGCGCAGCTCTATGCGCTGCGCGACATCGCGCAACGGGAAATCTCCAACCGCGAGACGGTCGGCAAGATCACCGACGGCCGCGTCTCGGCCGGCCTCGACACCAACGTCGAACGCCAGACGGCCCGCGGCAACATCGCGACGACCCAGGCTTCGCTGTCGGACCTCGACGGCCAGATCACGACGGTGCGTTACCAGCTCGCCGCGCTGCTCGGCAAGGGCCCGGATCGCGGGCTGCAGATCGCGGCGCCCGTGCTGAACCCGAGCGGCGACGTCACGCTGCCCGGCAATCTGCCGGCCGATCTCGTGTCGCGCCGCCCCGACATCGTCGCCGCGCGCTGGCAGGTCGAAGCCGCGATGCACGACGTGAAGGAAGCGAAGGCCGAGTTCTACCCCGACGTGAACCTCGCGGCCGGCTTCGGCTTCGATGCGTTCGGCTGGGGCAAATTCCTGAACTTCGCGAGCCGCCAGGCGCAGTTCGGCCCGGCGATCCACCTGCCGATCTTCGATGCCGGCGCGCTGCGCGCGCAGCTCAAGGGCCGCTACGCCGACTTCGACCTGTCGGTCGCGAACTACAACCAGACGCTGATCAGCGCGCTGAACGACGTCGCCACGCAGGTCGCGTCGATCCGCGCGGTCGATCGACAGATGGGCGACGCCCAACGTGCGCTCGACGCATCGACGCGCGCGTACGATCTCGCGGTCATCCGCTACAAGGCCGGCCTGTCGCCGCAACTGCAGGTGCTGACGGCGGACAGCAACCGCCTCGCGTCGGAGCAGACGGTGACCAACCTGAAGATGCGCCGGCGCGACATGCAGCTCGCGCTGATCAAGGCGCTCGGCGGCGGGTTCGACGCGACCGGCACGCCGCTCGCCGCGCCCGATGCCGCCACGCCGACCAAACAGGCCGCCAACTGAGCCGGCGCCACCACTACGCAGACACTCGAAATAACGGACGGAGAAAATCGCCATGAGCGACCAACAAAACGCCGCCAGCGCGCAGCCGCAGAACAACAACAAGCGCAAACGAATGATGACGCTGCTCGTCGCGGTCATCGTGATCGCGGCCATCGCATACGGCCTGTACTACTTCCTCGTCGCCCGCTTCCATGAAGACACCGACGATGCGTACGTGAACGGCAACGTCGTGCAGATCACGCCGCAGGTCACCGGCACCGTGATCGCCGTGAAGGCGGACGATACGCAAACGGTCAAGGCCGGCGACCCGCTCGTCGTGCTCGACCCGGCCGATTCGCAGGTCGCGCTGCAGCAGGCGGAAGCGAACCTCGCGCAGACGGTGCGCCAGGTGCGCGGCCTGTTCGTCAACGACGACCAGTACCGCGCGCAAGTCGCGCTGCGCCAGTCCGACCTGTCGAAGGCCCAGGACGACTTGCGTCGCCGCCTCGCCGTCGCGCAGACGGGCGCCGTGTCGCAGGAAGAAATCTCGCACGCCCGCGACGCGGTGAAGGCCGCGCAGGCATCGGTCGACGCCGCGCAGCAGCAGCTCGCATCGAATCGCGCATTGACCGCGAACACGACGATCGCATCGCACCCGAACGTGATGGCCGCCGCCGCGAAGGTGCGCGACGCGTACCTCGCGAACGCGCGTAACGTGCTGCCCGCGCCGGTCACCGGCTACGTCGCGAAGCGCTCGGTGCAGGTCGGCCAGCGCGTGTCGCCCGGCAACCCGCTGATGTCGGTGGTGCCGCTCAATGCGGTGTGGGTCGACGCGAACTTCAAGGAAGTCCAGCTCAAGCACATGCGCATCGGCCAGCCCGTCGAGATGACGGCCGACATCTACGGTTCGTCGGTCACGTACCACGGCAAGGTCGTCGGCTTCTCGGCCGGCACGGGCTCGGCGTTCTCGCTGCTGCCGGCGCAGAACGCGACCGGCAACTGGATCAAGGTCGTGCAGCGCCTGCCGGTGCGGATCGAGCTCGACCCGAAGGATCTCGACAAGCATCCGCTGCGCATCGGCCTGTCGATGCAGGTCGACGTGGACATCAAGGACGAACGCGGCGACCAGCTCGTCAACGCGCCGAACACCGTCTACGAGACCAACGTGTTCGCGAAATACGGCGACGAAGCCGACGCCGAAATCGCGCGCATCATCGCCGAGAACGCAGGCGGCAACGCATCGGCGCCGGTCGCGGCGAAGCAGAACACCGCCGCGAAAATGATGTAACCGTTCCGACTCCGGAAAGGCAACCGACATGGCACAGGCTCCTGTCTCCTACCCGCCCCTGCAGGGCGGGCAACTCCTGCTCGGGACGATCGCGGTTTCGCTCGCGGTGTTCATGAACGTGCTCGACACGTCCATCGCGAACGTCGCGATCCCGACCATCTCGGGCGACCTCGGCGTGTCGTCCGACCAGGGCACGTGGGTCATCACGTCGTTCGCGGTCGCGAACGCAATCTCGGTGCCGCTGACCGGCTGGCTGACCGACCGTTTCGGGCAAGTGCGCCTGTTCCTCGCGTCGATCATCCTGTTCGTCATCTCGTCGTGGATGTGCGGGCTCGCGCCGAGCCTGCCGTTTCTGCTCGCGTCGCGCGTGCTCCAGGGTGCGGTCGCGGGCCCGATGATTCCGCTGTCGCAATCGCTGCTGCTGTCGAGCTATCCGCGCGCGAAAGCGCCGATGGCGCTCGCCCTGTGGTCGATGACGACGCTGATCGCGCCGGTCGCGGGGCCGATCCTCGGCGGCTGGATTTCGGACAATTATTCGTGGCCGTGGATCTTCTACGTGAACATCCCCGTCGGCATCGCCGCCGCGCTGGCCACCTGGTCGATCTACCGGACGCGCGAATCGACGGTGCGCCGCGCGCCGATCGACGGTGTCGGCCTCGCGCTGCTCGTGCTGTGGGTCGGCTCGCTGCAGATCATGCTCGACAAGGGCAAGGATCTCGACTGGTTCGCGTCGACCACGATCGTCGCGCTCGCATTGATCGCGGTCATCTCGTTCGCGTTCTTCGTGATCTGGGAGCTGACCGCGGAACATCCGGTCGTCGACCTGTCGCTGTTCCGCATGCGCAACTTCACGGGCGGCACGATCGCGCTCGCGGTCGGCTACGGGCTCTACTTCGGCAACCTCGTGCTGCTGCCGCTGTGGCTACAGACCCAGATCGGCTATACGGCGACCGATGCGGGCCTCGTGATGGCGCCCGTGGGGCTGTTCGCGATCCTGCTGTCGCCGCTGACCGGCAAGTTCCTGCCGCGCACGGACCCGCGCTACATCGCGACCGCCGCGTTCCTCACGTTCGCGCTGTGCTTCTGGATGCGTTCGCGCTACACGACCGGTGTCGACGAATGGTCGCTGACGCTGCCGACGCTCGTGCAGGGTATCGCGATGGCCGGCTTCTTCATCCCGCTCGTGTCGATCACGCTGTCCGGCCTGCCCGGCCACCGCATTCCGGCGGCGTCCGGCCTGTCGAACTTCGTGCGGATCATGTGCGGCGGCATCGGCACGTCGATCTTCCAGACCGCATGGGATCATCGGAACAACTTTCACCACGCGCAACTGGTCGAGCAGACGAACCCGTACAACCCGACGTTCAACCAGGCCGTCACGCAGATGGGCAACCTCGGGCTCACGCAGCAGCAGGCACACGGCCTGATCAACAACATGGCCACGCAGCAGGCCGCGCAGCTCGGCGTGAACGATCTGTTCTACATTTCGGCAGCGATCTTCGTGCTGCTGATCGGACTGATCTGGATCACGAAGCCCGAACGCGCGGGCGGCGGCGATGCGGGTGCGGCGGCGTCGGCTGCGCACTGAGCGCCACGTTCGAGGCAGCGCAGCACTGCGCGGTCACGCCAAAACAAAAAGCCCGGTCACCGACCGGGCTTTTTTCATTCTGCTACGCGCACGTGCGTGCGCTGCTGCGTCATTGAGCCGTTACGACGAGCCGTTCAGGCGCGAGCACGCCATTCGCCTTGCGCGCCACGCCGAGCAACCGCGTGGCGTCGTACACGCGCACGCGCTCGCCATCGGCGGCGTCGATCGGTTCGAGCGCCGACAACGGCAGGCGCTGGCCGTGCAGGAAGCGCTTCGCGCCAGCTTCGTCGAGCCGCACCAGCGGAAACGTCGACAACAGCGCATCGACCGGCTGCAGCCATGCATCGCGCGCCGATTCGGCGGCGTCCGACAGCGCATCGAGCGTCACCGCATGCTCGAGCGTCAGCGCACCGACGCCCGTGCGACGCAGCATCGTCAGATGCGCGCCGCAACCCAGCGCCTCACCGATATCCTCCGCCAGCGTGCGCACATACGTGCCCTTGCTGCAGGTCACGCGGAACGTCACGTCGGGCAGCTCGCAGGCGAGCAGATCCAGCGCATGGATCGTCACGTTACGGCCTTCCCGCTCGACGGTCTGGCCCGCGCGCGCGTATTCATACAGCGGCTTGCCGTCGCGCTTGAGCGCCGAATACATCGGCGGTACCTGCACGATGTCGCCGGTGAAGCGCACCAGCGCGGCTTCGACCGCCGCACGATCGCATTCGACGGGCCGCGTGTCGATCACGTCGCCTTCCGCGTCGCCGGTGGCCGTGCGCTGGCCGAGACGCATCGTCGCTTCGTAGGTCTTGTCGGCGTCGAGCAAGTCCTGTGAGAACTTGGTCGCCTCGCCGAAGCACAGCGGCAACAGGCCCGAAGCCAGTGGATCGAGCGTGCCGGTGTGACCGGCTTTCTTCGCGAGAAGCAGGCGCTTCGCACGAATCAGCGCATCGTTGCTCGACAGGCCGATCGGCTTGTCGAGCAGGAGAACGCCGTCCAGCACGCGCCGGGGCACGCGCGGACGTTGGGGTGCTGCATTCGTCATAGGGCGGTCGAGCTCAATCGTCCTTGGCAGGCGCGTCGGCCTCGTCGTCGTCCTTCGCGCGCGTCGAATTCGCTTCCTTGATCAGGCGCGACATTTCGACGGCCTTCTCGATCGTCTGGTCGTAATGGAAATGCAGCGTCGGCACCGTATGAATGTGCAGGCGCTTGAACAGCAGGTTGTGCAGGTGACCCGACGCATGGTTCAGCGCCTCCTGCGTCTTGTCCGGATCGCCGGTGAGCGCCGTGAAGTAGACCTTCGCGTGCGCATAGTCCGGCGTGAGTTCCACGCTCTGGATGGTCACGATGCCGATGCGCGGATCTTTGACCTCGCGCATGATGAGTTCGGACAGGTCGCGCTGAATCTGATCGGCGATCTGAACGTTGCGATTGGGGGAAGTACGTTTCCTGGACATGATCGATCCGTGATCCGTTTATCAGGATGAAGCGGCGGCCACTTCGGCACGCCACCATGAAAATGGGCGGGACAGGCCCAAGCCTGCCCCGCCCAAGAGCCGATACGCGACGATTACAGCGTACGTGCGACTTCGGTCACTTCGAAGACTTCGAACTGGTCGCCCTCGACGACGTCGTTGAAGTTCTTCACCGACATACCGCACTCGAAGCCTTGCTTGACTTCCTTCACGTCGTCCTTGAAGCGCTTCAGCGATTCGAGTTCGCCCGTGAAGATCACGACGTTGTTGCGCAGCACGCGAACCGACGACGAGCGCTTGACGATACCGTCGGTGACCATACAGCCGGCGACCGTGCCGATCTTCGGCACCTTGAACACCTGGCGCACCTCGACCATGCCGGTGATGACTTCGCGCTTCTCCGGCGCCAGCATGCCCGACATCGCCGCCTTCACCTCATCCACTGCGTCGTAGATGATATTGTAGTAACGGATGTCGATACCGTTCGCTTCGGCCAGCTTGCGCGCCTGTGCATCCGCACGCGTGTTGAAGCCGATGATGACCGCTTTCGATGCCGTTGCCAGGTTGACGTCGTTTTCGCTGATGCCGCCCACCGCGCTGTGCACGATCTGCACGCGCACTTCGTCGGTCGACAGCTTGAGCAGCGACTGCACGAGCGCTTCCTGCGAGCCCTGCACGTCTGCCTTGATGATGAGCGGCAGGTTCTGCACTTCGCCTTCGCCCATTTGCTCGAGCATGCTTTCCAGCTTCGCGGCCTGCTGCTTCGCGAGCTTCACGTCGCGGAACTTGCCCTGACGGAACAGTGCGATTTCACGCGCCTTGCGCTCGTCCGGCAGCACGATCACTTCCTCGCCCGCACCCGGCACTTCCGACAGACCCTGGATTTCGACCGGGATCGACGGGCCGGCTTCCTTCGTCGGCTTGCCGTTCTCGTCGAGCATCGCGCGGACGCGGCCGTAGGCCGTACCCGCCAGCACGATGTCGCCGCGGTTCAGCGTACCGGACTGCACGAGGATCGTCGCGACCGGGCCTTTACCCTTGTCGAGCTTCGCTTCGATCACGATGCCCTTGGCCGGCGCTTCGACCGGTGCCTTCAGTTCCAGCACTTCGGCCTGCAGCAGCACGTTCTCGAGCAGATCGTCGATGCCCGCGCCCGTCTTGGCCGATACCGGCACGAACGGCGAATCGCCGCCGTATTCTTCCGGCACGACGCCTTCCGCGACCAGTTCCTGCTTGACGCGATCGAGGTTCGCGTCCGGCTTGTCGATCTTGTTGATCGCGACGACGATCGGCACGCCGCCCGCCTTCGCGTGGGCGATCGCTTCCTTCGTCTGCGGCATCACGCCGTCGTCGGCCGCCACCACCAGCACCACGATGTCGGTCGCCTTCGCGCCGCGTGCACGCATTGCCGTGAACGCTTCGTGACCCGGCGTATCGAGGAACGTGATGACGCCGCGCGGCGTCTCGACGTGATACGCGCCGATGTGCTGCGTAATGCCGCCCGCTTCGCCCGCGGCAACCTTCGCGCGGCGGATGTGGTCGAGCAGCGAGGTCTTGCCGTGGTCGACGTGACCCATCACCGTGACGACCGGCGGACGCGGCAGTTGCTCCGCATCGGTACCGGTTTCGCCTTCGACGAGCAGCGCTTCCGGATCGTCCAGCTTCGCGGCAACCGCGCGGTGGCCCAGTTCCTCGACGATGATCATCGCCGTTTCCTGGTCCAGCACCTGGTTGATCGTGACCATCTGGCCCATCTTCATCATCACCTTGATGACTTCGGAGGCCTTGATCGACATCTTGTGCGCGAGATCGGCAACCGACACGGTTTCCGGCACGTGCACTTCACGGACGATCGGTTCGGTCGGCGCCTGGAACGTCGAGCTGTCCTGGTGACGGCCGCGACCCTTCGGGCCGCCGCGCCAGCCGCGGTCGACGCCGCCGCTCGAATCGCCGCGCGTCTTGATGCCGCGACGCTTCGCCGCGTCGTCCTGCCAACCGCCCTTGCCGGCGCCCGGCTTCTTGTTGCGGTCGCCCGCGCCTGCCGGCGCCTGCGTCGTGGCCGGCGCAGCAGCGCCCGCCGGCTTCTTCACGGCCGGACGCGCCTGCGCACCTTCCGGCTTCGCCGGCTTGTGCAGCGTGCCCTTCGCTTCCGCCGGCTTCGGCGGCTCGACCGGCTTCGGCGGTTCGACTGCCTTGACCACGGCCTTGCGCGGCGTGTTCATCATTTCGCGGATCGCGCGTGCTTCGGCTTCCGCCGCCGCGCGACGCTTGCTGATCTCTTCCTGCTCGGCGCGCGCCTTGTCGGCTGCCTCGCGAGCAGCATCCTCGGCCTTCTTCGCCGCTTCGCGCTGCGCCGCACGTTCGGCGGCCGCGCGTGCTTCGTCCTGCGCGGACTGCGTCGGCGCCGTTTCCTGCTCGGCTGCGGCGGCCTGCTGGGCTGCCGCCTGCTGCGCGGCGGCGGCTTCCGCCGCGGTGCGCTTCGCCGCTGCCTCTTCCTCGGCGCGACGGCGCTCGGCCTCGGCCGCTTCCTCGCGGGCGCGGCGTTCGGCTTCCTCGCGCTCCAGGCGTTCCTGGCGCTCGCGCAGCTCCTGCGCCTGCTTCTCGAGCAGCTCGGCCTCGCGGCGCGCCTCTTCCTCGCGACGCTTCAGTTCCGCATCGTCGTCCGCTTCGGCGACCTGCGCCTGACCCTGATCCGCACCTTCGGCCACGTCGTCGCGCTTGACGAACGTACGCTTCTTGCGAACCTCGACCTGAATGGTGCGAGCCTTGCCCGTCGCGTCAGATTGCTTGATCTCCGACGTATGCTTGCGGGTCAGCGTGATCTTGCGCTTGTCGCCGTCAGTTGCGCCGTGCGACTTGCGCAAATGATCGAGCAGACGCGCCTTGTCCGTTTCGGACAGCGCATCGTCTTCACTCGCTTTCTGGACGCCCGCTGCCTGCAGCTGTTCGAGCAGCACACCAGCAGGCATTTTCAGTTCCGCGGCAAATTGGGCTACGTTGTTACTCGCCATTCATTCCTCTTAGTGCAAGGACCGATTCCTTGCGGTTAGCATCGGGTCAGGCCGTACGGCCGCCATCAAATCAGTGCGCCATGGTCATTTCTCACTGGAACCAATGTTCACGTGCTTTCATGATCAACGCCTTAGCGGCATCCTCTTCCATTCCGGTCATGTCGACCAGTTCATCTACAGCCAGCTCGGCGAGATCGTCGCGCGTCTGCACGCCGTGCTCGGCCAGCTTCGCGAGCAGCTCCGGCGTGATGCCGTCGAGGCTCTTGAGATCCAGCGCTGCGTTCTCGACCTTTTCTTCGTTCGCGATGGCCATCGTCAACAGCGCGTCGCGTGCGCGGTTGCGCAGTTCGTGCACGGTGTCCTCGTCGAACGCCTCGATTTCGAGCATTTCGTTGAGCGGCACGTACGCGATTTCTTCGAGGCTCGTGAAGCCTTCGTCGATCAGGATGTCGGCAACTTCTTCGTCGACGTCGAGACGCGCCATGAACAGTGCACGCAGCCGGTCGCGTTCTTCACCCTGCTTCAGGGCGGATTCGTCCGGCGTCATGATGTTGATCTGCCAGCCGGTCAGCTCGCCGGCAAGGCGAACGTTCTGACCGCTGCGGCCGATCGCGACAGCCAGTTCGTTCTCGTCGACGACGACGTCCATCGAATGCTTTTCTTCATCGACGACGATCGACTGGACGGCTGCCGGCGCGAGCGCGCCGATCACGAACTGGGCGGGATCCTCCGACCATAGCACGATGTCGATGTTTTCGCCACCGAGCTCGTTGCGCACGGCCTGCACGCGGGAGCCGCGGATGCCGACGCAGGTGCCGATCGGATCGATCCGCTTGTCGTAGGCAATCACGCCGATCTTGGCGCGCACGCCCGGATCGCGGGCAGCCGCCTTGATCTCGAGCAGGCCCTGCTCGATTTCCGGCACTTCCATCTCGAACAGCTTCATCAGGAATTCGGGCGCCGTGCGCGACAGCTCGATCTGCGGGCCGCGCGCGGTGCGGTCGACCTTCGCGATGTACGCACGCACGCGGTCGCCCACGCGCAGGTTTTCCTTCGGGATCAGCTGATCGCGGCGCAGCAGCGCCTCGACGCGGCCCGATTCGACGATGAAGTTGCCCTTGTCGAGGCGCTTCACCGTACCCGTCATGATCTTTTCGCCGCGCTCGAGGTAGTCGTTCAGGATCTGCTCGCGTTCCGCGTCGCGCACCTTCTGCAGGATCACCTGCTTCGCGGCCTGCGCGCCGATGCGACCGAATTCGATCGACGGAACGGGTTCCTCGACATACTCGCCGACTTCGACGTCGGGCTTCTGCTCACGTGCTTCGAACAGCAGGATCTCGCGATCCGGCTCCTGCAAGCCTGCCTCGTCGGGCACGACGAGCCAGCGACGGAAGGTTTCGTGCTCGCCGCTTTCGCGATCGATATGGACGCGGATTTCGGCGCCTTCGTCGAACAGCTTCTTGGAAGCGGACGCGAGCGCAGCCTCGAGGGCGCCCAGCACCACATCCTTGTCGACGTTTTTCTCGCGCGCCAGCGCATCCACCAGCATCAACACTTCGCGACTCATTATTTGCGGCTCCTAAAGTCAACTTGCGGAATCAGGCGGGCTTTATCGATATCGGCCAGCGTGAAATCCAGCATGGCTGCCTCGCCCTTCTTCCCCTCAAATTCCAAACCGATCGTTTCGCCATTCGGCGCGTGCAGAATGCCCCGGTACGTCTTGCGCCCGTCCAGCGGCTTTTTCAAGGTCACGGAAACTTCGCTGCCGGCGAAGCGCTCGAAGTCGGCCAGTTTCTTCAACGGGCGGTCGAGCCCCGGGGACGAGACTTCGAGCCGTTCGTAATCGATATTTTCGACCGTCAAGACGTGCTGGAGCTGACGCGTAACCTTTTCGCAATCTTCGAGCGAGATGCCGGCAGGCTGATCGATATAGATGCAAAGCATGCCGCGCCCGGTGCGCTCGAGTTCCACCAGCTCGTAGCCGAGCCCGGTGACCGTGGTTTCTATCAGTTCCGTCAGTTGCACAGTGTCCTCTCAGGTGTTCGCGCCCGCCGCTCGCGATTACACCCGCGGGCGCGCGCCTTAGCCGGCGCAGGAAGCGCTACCCGAGATGCCTAACCGTTTCAGCAAAAAAAAATGGGCGGAACGCCCATCTTCTTACTGGTGGTCGCACCTGAGCCGCACATTGAATCCGTACGCCCAGCGACTCCGCGATTATAGCGATTTTTGGCGCAAACGCCAAGCCAGCCGGTAAAAGCAGCGCGTCGGCTGCCTTTACGGACCGAAAATGCGAAATCGGACGGCCCGATCGACCGGCACCACCCTACCGTACCGGCGATCGTCGTTGTCGCGGCACGCGACATGGAGGCAGCCGAAACCCGTCAACGCGATGCGCCGTATCGACAAAACCGGCCGGACGCCGGCCAGGCCGGCGAGCCGGCGGCTTCGCGCCGCCGCACGCCATCGACAGGCGCTTAGCGGCTACGCGTACGACTGCGCTGCGGACGCTGACCGCCGCGCGGGCCGCCGTTGCCGGCGCCTTCGGCACGATTGCCGTTCGGATTGCGATTGCCGCCGCCCTTGCTGCCGCCGCGCTTGCCGCCCGCGCCATCGCGCTTCGGGCCTGCGCCATACGACGCGCGATTGCCGTCGACATCGCGACCGCCGCCTGCGCGGTTGCCGTCGCGACCGCCGCCCGTGCGGTTACCGTCGCGGCCGACACCCGTGCGGTTGCCATCACGGCCGCCGCCCGCGCGGTTGCCGTAACCCGACGGCGCAACCGGCAGGCTGCCGTAGCCGCTCAGGCCCGGCAGGCCGGGCGCGCCGCGTCGGCCACCACCGCGACGCGGCTGGTCGAGTTGCCCGTGCGTCGTCAGCACCGGCTCGCGACTGATGAAGCCCATCGACGTCTCCATCGGATCGGGCTGGCGACGCTCGGCCGGACCGGCACCGCCGCGCTTGCCCTTCTCCTCGGACGGCGCCTTCAGGCCGACGGTCGCCATCAGCTTGCGCACCTGCGCGTCGTCGAGCTCTTCCCAACGACCGCGCTTCAGGCCGCGCGGCAGCGGAATCGGGCCGTGACGCGTACGAATCAGCCGGCTCACCATCAGGCCGACCGCCTCGAACATCCGGCGCACTTCGCGGTTGCGGCCCTCGGCCAGCGCGACGTGATACCAGTGGTTCGTGCCTTCGCCGCCGCCATCGCGGATGCGCAGGAAATTCGCCGGACCGTCGTCGAGCTCGACGCCGTGCAGCAGCTTCTGCCGCATCCCTTCGGCCAGCTCGCCGACGACGCGCACCGCGTACTCGCGCTCGACGCTGTAACGCGGATGCATGAAGCGGTTCGCGAGGTCGCCGGAGGTCGTCAGCATCAGCAGACCTTCGGTATTGAAGTCGAGACGACCCACCGCGAGCCATTTCGCCGTCTTCATCGGCGGCAGACGGTCGAACACCGACGGACGGCCTTCCGGATCCGCGTGGCTGACGATCTCGCCCGTCGGCTTGTGATACAGCAGCACGCGCGGCGGCTTGTTCGGCAGCTTGCGCTTGACCGGCTTGCCGTTGATCCGCACCTGGTCGGTCGGCATGATCCGCTGGCCGATGTGCGCGGGCTCGCCGTTCACCGACACGCGGCCGGCGACGATCAGTTCTTCCATTTCGCGGCGCGAACCCATGCCCGCTTCCGCCAGCACCTTGTGGAGCTTCGGCGCGTCGTCGTCCGGCGACAGCACGCGCTTGTTCGCCGGCTGGGCGCGGCCGCGGCGCAGCATCGGCGCACGCACGCCGCTGCCACCCGCGGAGTTGTCCGCGTCGAAGGCGGGCGACGTCACGTACGCGAACAGTTCGTCCTGGGACGCATCGCCTTCCGCCGCCTTCGCCGGGCCGCCTTCAGCCTTCGCTGCACCGCGACGACCCTGAGCAGCCTGGCCGCCCTTGGCCGCCGCCGCGCCTTCGCGCTTGCCGGCCGGCTTGCGACCGCCCTTGGCCGCGCCTTCCTTGCGCGGCGCACGCGCCTGCGGCGCGTCGGCAGCGTCGGCCGGCTGCGCATCCGCGCCCTCGGCACCCGGCTGCTCGCCTTCGGCGCCCTTCGACTTGGCCGCCGCGCGACGCCGCGCGATCAGGCTGCGCGGCCCGCGCCGCAGACCGCGGCGGGGACGCTCGTCGCCACCCGCGGCCGAAGCATCCTGCTCCGGCGCATCGTCGGCACGCGCTGCCTGCACGGCAGGCGCGGACGATTCAATATCGTGGATATCTGTCAAAACAACCTCAAAATGTCAGGTCTCGCGCCCGGCGCGGGCGCGGCAAGAAGTTGGCCGCGTTCAGGCGCGACGCTGTTCGGGTTCTGCTTCGTCGTCCGGCAACGCGTCGGCGCCGATGGGCGCACTGGCGCTTCGTACGGCATCCGCGAGACTGTCGGACGTGTCGTCCAGCGTCTCGTCGTCCGCGGGACGGGAACGGGAGGCGTCGGCCTGATCGGCCTCGCCGGGCGTGTCGCCGGCCGCTTCCGCTCCGTCTCCGGCAGCCGCTTCGGCGGCCGGCTCGCGATCTTCCTCGCTCCAATCCGCACGTTGCGGCTCGGGCTGCACACCGGTCGGCACTGCTTCGGCACCAACCTGTTCCGTATGTTCCGTATGCTCCATTTGCCCGCAATCGGCATCGAGCGTATCGCGACTCGGCATTTCCTGCGTCGACGCGACGTCGTCCGGCACGTCGGCCGACTCGCCGGCGAGCGCTTCGTCCGCCAGCGGCTGCGGCACGTCGCCCGCTGCCTCGTCGGCCCCCGGTACGTCACCGTCGAAATCCATCGCCTGCTGCGCGAGCAGCGCGGCCTCGATGTTCGCGGCCGGCTCTTCGAGCGCCGGCAGATCGTCGAGCGCCTTCAGGCCGAGATCGTCGAGGAACTGCTTGGTCGTCGCGTACAGCGCCGGACGCCCCGGCACGTCGCGATGACCGATCACCTCGATCCAGCCGCGATCCTCGAGTTGCTTGACCACCTGCGTGTTGACCGTGACGCCGCGAATCTCTTCGATGTCGCCGCGCGTGACGGGCTGCCGGTACGCGATGATCGCGAGCGTTTCGAGCACCGCGCGCGAATATTTCGGCGGCTTCTCGGGATGCAGGCGATCCAGATAATGACGCATCGCCGGCTTGCTCTGAAAGCGCCAACCCGTCGCCAGCGCCACCAGTTCGACACCGCGACCGGACCAATCCTGTTTCAGATCTTCGAGCAACGTGCGGACCGTGTCAGCCGACACGCCGTCGGCAAAGAGCTTGCGCAAATCGCCGAGCTTCAGCGGTTCCTGCGCGCAGATCAAAGCAGTCTCGAGGACGATCTTCGCCTCTTGGGTATTCATGCAGCTAGGCCAGACCCTGTGGTCAAACGAACCGGATCAACAAACAGACGAAAGGAACGGAAGACGCGCTCGCCCGATTCTGATCGGTCATATTGATGGGAGCACGAACCGGGGGCGGCGAACCAACTTCAGGCCAGGCCCAAACCGGACGGAACAGCACGGCTCAACGACGGAACCGCGTGACTGAGCGCCATATTACGCAAAATTGCCCGGTGCGTAAAGATGAGCGGAACAGGCCGCCGCCCGGACGGCGCGTCCGCTCCGTCCCCGCTTCAGCGGGCGTCCGCGCCGCGCGCAAGGAACCGGCGCAGCCGCTCGACGCCCGCGTCGAGCCGCGCCGGATCGCACGCATAACACCAGCGCACGAACCCCTCTCCCTCCGGGCCGAACGCGCGACCGGGCGCCAGGCCGAGCCCCGCGTCGCGCACCAGCGTCTTGCAGAACGCGAGGCTGTCGGTCGCGCCCGGCAGCCGCAGGAACAGGTACATCGCGCCCGGCGGAGGCGGCACCTCGACGCCCGGCAGCGTCCGCAGCGCGGCGACCAGGTGGTCGCGCGCGTCGCGCAGCGCCGTGACGAACGACCGCACGAACGGCTCGCCGTCGCGCAACGCGACCTCGGCCGCGGCCTGCACGAAGCCCGGCGCACACGACGTGTTGTATTCCACGAGCTTCGACAGGTCGCCCATCAGCGATGCCGGCGCAATCAGCCATCCGAGCCGCCAGCCCGTCATCGCCCACGCCTTCGAGAACGAATTCACGACCACGACCCGCTCGTCGCGAGACGCGATATCGAGAAACGACGGCGCGCCGCCCTCGGCGAAGGCAAGCCGCTCGTACACCTCGTCGGCGACCAGCCAGATGCCGTGACGACGGCAATGCGCGAGTACGGCCTGCTGATCGTCGCGCGACATCGTCCAGCCGGTCGGGTTGTTCGGCGAATTGATCAGCAGCATCCGCGTGTCGGGCGTCAGCGCCGCGAGCAGCCGGCCGAGGTCGAGCTGCCAGCCCGCGTCGCCGTAGCCGAGCGGCACGCACTCGACCTGTGCGCCGAGGATCTTCGGAATCTCGACGAGATTCGGCCACAGCGGCGTGACCGCGACGACGCGGTCGCCCGGCCCGACCAGCATCTGCGCGGCCAGCATCAGCGCACTCACGCCCGAACTCGTCACGGCGACCGTGTCGGTCGCGGTCGCGCCGTGACGCGCGCCGACATAGGCCGCAATCGCGTCGCGCAACGGCGCCGTGCCGAGATTGTGCGTGTAGAAGGTCGCGCCGTCGCGCAGCGCCGCCGCCGCGGCGTCGCGGATGAAGTCCGGCGTCACGCGATCGGATTCGCCGAACCAGAACGGCAGCATGTCCGGCACGCCGAAGCCGGCGTTTGCGACCTCGCGGATCAGCGACGGACGCAGCGCATGCACCGCGGTGCGCGCCGCCGGCTCATCGTTCGCCGGGAAAAAACCTGCGGAATGCGTCATCCAGGACCACCGCCGAGGAACACGATCCGCGTAGTGTACCGGCCGGCAAGCCCGACCGGCGCGCGCCGATGCGCGTCAGTCGAGATCCTCGGCACGTGCCGGCATCTGCCGCACGAGCTCCCAGATCGCCTGCGCGGCCGGCGACAACGACCGGTCGCGGCGGCGCACCAGCTCGACGGTGCGTTCGGTGCGCGGCGTGAGCGGCCGCGCGACGAGCGTCGAGCCGGCGGGCAGCGGCAGCGACAGCCACGGCTGCACGCTCACGCCCACACCGGCCTCGACCAGCCCGAACACGGTCGCCGAATGCCCGAGTTCCTGCATGACCGTCGCGTTGACGCGATGCGTGGCCAGCGCCGCATCGATCAGCGGCCGGCTGCCCGACGCATGATCGAGCAGCACGAGGCGCTCGCCGTCCAGCGCCGTCCACGGCACCTCGGCGCGCGCCGCGAGCGGATGGTCGGCGCGCGCGACCAGACAGAACGAATCGGTCATCAGCGGCTCGCAGACGAGATCGGCGACCGTCAACGGCCCGATCACGACGCCGAAGTCGACTTCGCTCGATTTCACCTTGCGCAGCACGTCGCTCTGCACGTCGTCGCGCAAGCCGAGCGTCACGAACGGGAATTGGCGCTCGCACGACGCCACCACGCGCGGCATCAGCCTGCATGCGATCGTCGGGCTTGCCGCGACGATCACGCGCCCGCGGCGTTGCTCGCCGATTTCGCGAATCTCGCGCAGCGTGTCGTCGAGATCGTCGAGCAGGCGCGACACGCTCGCGATCAGGTTCCCGCCGACGTCGGTCAGTTGCACGTCGCGCGTCGTGCGGTCGATCAGCTTCAGCCCGAGTTCGGCCTCGAGCTCGCGCACGCAACGGCTGACGGCGGACTGCGTGAGCCCGATCTCGTCACCCGCCCGACTGAAGCTCTTGAGCCGCGCGACCTCGATGAATACGCGAAGCTGGCGCAGCGTAACGTTCATGTCCGGACCTCATCAATCGTCGATATCGATGCACGATTTTAATGCTCGGAACCGGCTTCGGCGAATGATCGGACACCCATTGCTCATGTTTCGCTGCGGTGCAATACATTCGCAAACGCACGTGACATGGGCGAATTGCACAAGATTGGTGATTGTCCCGATTTGCTGACGGGTTATTTTGGCGTCTTATACGCCCCTAGCTGACTTAGCCGTTAGCTCGCTGCCAAGCGGCTCTCGGGGGATTCACCTCCGACATGGCACGCTTCGTGCATTACCTTGCGCACAGGGTGCAGGTTACGTCGGACGGAAGAGCAGAAACGCCGCTGCCGGCCAACCGGACGCCCCCACCCGGCACTCGAGATCGAGTGCTTGAAGAGTGCGCGGCGCAGGGCAGCGCACCGGAGTTAGCTTCGCTGAGGTGAGGACATGATGCTGTTCGACGATTTGAGAGATAACGAGTGGGCGCTGGTCGAGGGTCTGTTTTGCTCGGAGCCCGCGCGGAGTGAGCGGCGCGGCCGCCCCCGCGTGGAAGCTCGGTCGGTAGTCAACGCCGTGCTGTGGGTGCTGTCGACGGGCGAAGGCTGGTCGAAACTGCCGGGCCGCTATCCGTCCCCGCCGACCTGCCGTCGCCGCTTCGACGAATGGCAGGCAGACGGCACGCTCGCCGAAATCGTGAAACGACTCGGCACGAGCGGCCGGCAGATTTCGCTGCGCGGACGCATCGGCGCAAGCGCGGCGAAGCCGCCCGCGCCGCCGAGCCGCGACCGGCTGCGCGGCGCCTTCTGGACCAATCCGGAATCCTGGCGCGCACCCGTCAAGATGGCGTAACGAATGCTCGATCGGGCGGCTTCGGCCGCCCGGTTTCTTTCTGCGACGCGACCTTGTTGCGACGCATGCCTTGCCGTCGATTGCCGTCGTTGTCGTGCCGCGAAACATCTATTTACCAATATTTACAGCAAGCCTGCACTCCCACGCTTACCTTAGCGAAATATCAACAGGCCGCACGGACGGCTTGAAGGGAGCCCCGCCATGAAAACAATGTCACTGCTCGTTGCATGCGGCATTGTCGTTTCCGTGGCGCTGAGCGCTCCTGTCCACGCCGACGATCGCGTGAAGCCGCCCCATCGCCAGCAGGATCACCGCACCACCCTCCGCCAGCCGCCGCCCGCCAATCCGTCCAGCCGGCAAACCGTGCCGCGCGGCGACTTGCGCGGCGACATCGCCAGCAATGCGCGGGCGCGGATCGGCTCACAGCCGCCGGGCATGTCGCGTCATCCGTAGTCCTGCCGATTTCGAGATTTCGCCAAAGAAAATGCCCGCATCCGGGAACTGCGCCGCATGCGGCGAGTCACATCGTTGCCATGAGCACAGCGTGGCAGCAGCAAAAGTATCCGGTACGCCCGTATCCTCGCGATACGGGCTTTTTTTGCGCCGCCGGCCCTGCGCGACGCTGCACGGAATGGGATGAAGACCCGCTACAGGCGGCTTTCGAGAATCGCCACGGCGCTCGCTTCGCTCAATGCGTAGTCGTCCATGCGGCGATCAGTCCAGGAAAGTAATTTCTCGGCGCGCTCGAGGCGCGAGAATTCGGCTCGACCGCTGTCGGTCAGTATGGCGATGTCGACCGGTGCATGGAAGCCCGGTGCGGGGGCGACGGTCTTCTGCCTGACCGTGTCCATCAGCCCGAGCGAACGGAGATACTCGAACACGCCCGGGCGGCGTGCCCACGGTACCTGGCGGTACTGCACTCGTCTCAATGCGTCGAGCACCGCTTCGTTGGAATACGTGGCCATCTCGATTCTTTCTTAAAGTGCAGCGACAATGCGAAGCGGCGTCCCGGGCGGGGTCTCCGCCCGCCGAAACCGCCACCGATTCTGGAGGCCGACGTTGTTCGGCGTCGCGTCAGGGCCGTATCGTCAGCCGTCCATAAAAAGACACCATACCCCAATCAAATTGATTCTGTTCGATTCATTTGTACTTCTCTTCATCGGTTTCATGCTCTGCCGCAAGCAGCGTCGCGTCATTTCGATCGCCGCCGCCGTGCTGTTCTGGCTGCTGGCGACGGGCTGGCTCGCGGCGCCGCTGATCGCGTGGACCGAGGCCGGCGTCACGCCGGTCGAGCACCCCGACATGCACGGGCGCACCACGCTGATCCTCATCGGCGCCGGCACGCACCGCACCGATGCCGGATTGCAGCCGCCGCCCGACGGCACCGCGCGCATCCGCAAGGTTGCGGCGCTCTACCGCACGTGCCGGCAGCAGGCCGAACGCTGCACCGTGGTGATGTCGGGCGGCGACCCGCAGCATCACGGCGACAGCGAAGCGGCCGTCTACGGGCGCCTGCTCGTCGCGCAAGGCGTGGCGCCGGCCGACCTCGTGCTCGAACCGAACAGCCGCACAACCTACGAAAACGCGAAATTCACTGCGTCTATACTACGCCCACAGTATGACGACGCGCGCATTCTCGTCACGTCGTCGTACCAGATGCGCCGGGCGCTGCTCGATTTCCGCCGTTTCGGCATCGATCCGCAGCCCGTTTATGCGAATCTCCGACGCGCGCAGACGGGCTGGCTGCCGCGCTGGCGCAATGTAGCCAACGCCGAGCAGGCGCTGCACGAGCTGGTCGGGATCGCGCAATTCCACGTGTATCGTTGGCTCGGCTGGTTTTGACGACGGCGCGAAACCCGCCGCGAAAATCGCTGCACCGCCGTGGATGGCACACGCGTGACGAGGTGTGTGAAGTGTTGCGCGACTTCAACGGGGCCTTGCGTCGTGCGGCGATCCGGTGCACATTGATCCGTCACTTTTGTTACACTCGACACGCACTCGATTGCAGTCGCCAGACAAAACGGCAACACTCGGGTTCATCACCACTTAGCGGAGGTAAAGCAATGAAGAAGACGTCCCTGGCTATCCTGGTAGCGATGTCGGCGCTGACTGGCGCAGCGTATGCGCAAGAGAGCACGCAGATCCAGACCATCACCGATCCGGCCAAGATCGCCGAGATCGAGCAGCGTGCACAAGCGCTGCAACAGCAGCAAGCGGCCGAAGCGGCTCAGCCGGCGGCGCAGGAAGCGCATCACCACGGCAAGAAGGCTGCGCATCACAAGAAGGCCGCCAAGAAGGCGAAGGCTGCAGACGCTGCCAGCCAGTAAGTTCGGCGGCACCGCTCCAGCGAAAAGCCGAATCCGGGCAACCGGGTTCGGCTTTTTTGGTTGCGGCGCCTGCGCGCTGTGCTAAAGTCGCGCACCGAAATTTTCCACCCGTGCGCACCCCGGTGCGGAGGACAGCATGAGCAACATTCAACTCGACATCGAGTGGACCGAAGCCGCCACTCGCCAGATCAAGCAACTGATGCCCCGCGGCTCGGCGGACGCGTTTCTCGCGCTGCCGCCGATCGAGTGCCTGCCGATGGAGGGCGACGTGCTGTTCCTCGGCCCGCAAGGCAAGCAGCAACCGTTCATCGTTGCCGAGCGCCAGTATCACCATGACGGCGACGCCGACTGGACGATCATCCTGATCCTCGACGTACCCGGCACGTCGCACTGACGCACTGACGCGCCGCCGCGACCGGACACGTCCGGTCGCCCCACCCGGCTCGCGCTCAGACGAGCTTCGACAGCACGCGGATTTCGGAACGCTCGATCCAGTCCGCGGCCGCTTCGCGATAAGCGAGAATATGCGCGGAACGCGCATGAGCGGCCAGCGCCTCCTCGCTCTCCCAACGCTCGACAAATACGAACCGCGCGGGCTCCTTCAGATCCCGGTGCAGGTCGTATTGCAATGCGCCGGCTTCGTTGCGGGTCGGCTCCACGATTCCCTCCAGCACGGTACGCAGCTTTTCCTCGGCGCCCGGCTTCGCCGCGATCAGCGCCACGACTGCAATTTCCGCCATTCCCGCCTCCTTCATCCGAAAAAGTCCGAGAATACGCGAATCCCGCACCGCGCATCGGCGACGCCGATACGGCATGACGACGGCACAAAAAAAATAGCCCGCGCTTCAGAGAAGCGCGGGCGAAACCGTCGCCCTACGAGGATAGGCGACGGGGCCATCGAGATCCGCACGCTGGCGCGGATCGTCATCTGTTGTGCGGACGCTTGACGCGTCGGCATGTGAAGGCGTCGATACCGTTTGTTCAGGCGCTCGCGGCGCATGCCCGGACTCTGACGCCAATCCTCCCTGTCCTGACGATTCCAACCTATAAAGCAGGTTGCGTGCCAGGCATCACGCACCCGGCACTCCATTGATTTATAAGGACAATTTTTTAGATCGGCGACAATGTGACACGTGTTCTGTCGTCGTAACGCTCGAATGTTACGTAACGTCACGGGGCGGGGCCGCACCCCTCGACAACTCGCACGCGCCGGCGAGCGACCATGAAAAAAGCCCGCCGAAGGGCGGGCTTTTCAACGGTGCGGGAAACGCCGGGATCAGCGGAGCTGATTCACGAGCAACCCCATGATCTGGCGAGCCGGCGACGACGTATCGATCGCGCCCGCATCGTCGACGACCGCGACACGCGTCTGATCGGCCGTCAGCGCCTTCACGTTGACGCGATACTGCTTCGCCTGCTTTTCCTTCTTGCCATGGAACAGCTGGCTCCAGAAGCCCTGCTCGGCCGAACTCAGATCCTTCGGATCGACATAGCGCACGAAGTACAGGCCCTTCGAGCGATCGCGATCGTCGACCGTGAAGTTCGCGCGATCGAGCGCGAGACCGACGTGCAGCCACGACCGGTCGTACGGCTCGCCGAGCGTGACTTCGGACGGCACGGCCGCTTCAGCCGCGTCATTGCCTTGCGCCGACGTGCGCGACACGTTCTGCGCGGCGATCGCCGCGGCGGCCTTCGACGACGCGTCGGCATCCGCCTTCTTGTCCTTCGGCACCGCGTTGTCCTTGATGTTCGCGATCGGCGGCTCGCCGTTCTTCGCGCGCTGCTCGTTCTGCGCGAGCACGGCCATCAGCCGCTTCAGGTATTCCGTCTCGAGCGCCGGATCGTTCGGCTTCGGTTCCCACTTGCTCGAATCGTTGTTCGCGCCGGTGATCGCCTCGCGCATCCCCTTCTGGCTGATGAACACGTAGGTGCCGCCGTTCGGCGCCGAATCGAGACGCGTACGGTACTTGTTGCGTTCGGCCGTCACGTACGAATTGCCCATCGCCTTCGAGATCACGCTGCGGATCAGGCCGTCGTTGATCTGCGGATGGGTTTCGTTCCAGTCGGTTTCCATCACGCCCTTGTCGCGCTGGTCGACGACGAGCAGGAAGCCCTGCTCCTGCCAGAAACGGCGAACCTGCGGCCAGATGGCGGCCGGCTGCTTGCCGTCGATCACGAGCCAGCTTTCGGTGCCGTCGCGCTGGATATGCATGCCGGCCACGGCCGGCGCGACGGTGTCCAGCGCGGGCGCGGCCTGCTGGACCTCCTTGAGCGCGGACAGGGAAGTCGCGCCGCCCTGGGGCGGCAGCGAACGCTGATCGGCCGTCTCGTCGAGCATGTTGGGCGGCACTGCGAGCGACGCTTCCTTCGATTTCGAATCGCTCTTGTAGTCCACTTTCGTGGGCGACGACGTACCGCAACCGGCGACGAGCGCGCCGGTGGCGAGCACTGCAGCGAACCGCATGGTAAGACGAAGATCAGTCATGTTCGGGGAATCCTCTTCCGCTAAATCACGGCGCTTTCCGTGGATCAACCTTGCATTTTACCGGGGCCGCGCTGCGATGTGCAAAAAAGCGACGGCCAAGAAAAAACCCGCGTCAGCTTGAACTGACGCGGGTTCTTGTCTGGTCGGGGCGAGAGGATTTGAACCTCCGACCACCTGCACCCCATGCAGGTACGCTACCAGGCTGCGCTACGCCCCGAAAGAAAAAAATTATAACAGACAGTTTCCCGATTTAGAACGGGTCGCATGCATTTTGTGAATGTTCTCGTGAAATTTTTTGGCGCGATCGCGCCGATGCAAGCAATCCGCGGCACCGATCACGTATCGCCGTCACCGCTTGCGTGCGACGCAGATGACCGTCAAGCCGGCGACGCGGTTGAAGCGAAACATCGGCAACTCGATGCGGCAGATCGTCTTGAGCACGCCGTTGACGAACGGATGATGACGGCGCAATTGCGACGCAGGCTCGCGCGGATGCGAACGCGCCCGTTCGCCCAGCCGCAGTGCGGCCGCGAGCGGAAACGTGAGGCCGAAATAATAGGCGCCGTGCTCGACGTCGAGCCCCGCACGCCGGGCCACGTCCTCGAGGCCGCCGAGCGTATACCTGCGCTTGTGCTCGAGGAAATCGTCGTGGCCGCTCCACAGGAACTGGAACGCGGGAACCGTGATCAGGAACCGGCTGCCCGAAGGCGCGCCCTTCACATACTGCGTCAGCAGCCCGACGTCGTCGTCGACATGTTCGAGCACGTCCATCAGCAACACGAGATCGGCATCGAATCGATCGACCGCGCGCCGAAAGTGGATGGGCTTGCCGGCCGCCTCGCCGTCGCTGTCGTCGGGGTAGCTCGTATCGACACACCATGCTTCCGTCGCCTGCGTGCGCTCGAGCAGATGCTTCGAGAAAAAGCCGGAGCCCGCACCGACGTCGAGTATCCGGTTCGCGCCCGACGCGCCCAGGAACCGGCGAATGGCGCTCGCCTTCGACGCGTAGTACCAGTGATCGCCCACCCCCGCACCCAGTACGTCGACTTCCTTCAGGTCCATGGCGCTTCCCCGTGATGGCTGCCGTGTCGTGATATCGAATTCGCCGCTGATGCCGATCTTACCTCGCCGCCTTCCCCGATCGTATCCGTCGATGCCCGGGGCCGCGCCCCTTCGGCATCCGGTGAAACCCGCGCCGGCCAACGCCGCCGGCGGATTTTCAGGGTCGCCTTGAAGGACGCCGACCGACGGTCCGGACAAACCGAACGACCGTTTGATCCGGCCGGCCATCCACCGCGAATCCGTTGTCCGGCAGCCCGCCCGGGCACCGCAGCCGGACGCCCGTTGTTTGGTAACGCGGCTCTAGCGCGCTATGACACACTGCACGGCATCGACGCTCGCGCCGTGCAGTGGCGCGCGCCGCCGTCGATCAAGACAAGACATGGAGACAGACGATGCGGAATACGGTCCGGCGCGGCCATCGCTCGCCTTTGGCAATTTTCGACTGGATTTCCGGCCTGCGACGCACGGCCGCCCCGATGTCGCACACGACATCCCGCGTGTTCGGCTGCGGCGCGCTGGCGCTCGCCCTGCTCTGCGCCGGCTGCGCGGAATCGACCGCGCAGCGCGACAGCGCCCCGTCCGCCGCATCGACGAAGATCGAGCGGACCAAGGCCGAGCGGCTCGCGCACGAGCAGCAGGTCGCGCGTACCGTACCGTCGCTCGCGTCGATCCGCCTCACGCAACCGCGCCCGTTCACGCTGCGCGACTCGGGGCAGAACGGTGCGATGACGTTCCTGCGCGACGTCGATTTCCGCGTCGTCAACAACCTCGGCTTCTTCATCCATCAGCTGTCGGCCACGCTCGTGCCGACGCAGGCCGGCGCGCCGATCGTATTCGACGATCCGACGAGCTTCGAGATCGACGTGCATGAAGGCACGGTCACGCTCGACAACGCGAAGCTGACCGCCCTCTTCAACACCTACATCTTCGGCTATCGCAACGCGCCGCTGCGCAAGCTCGCGGTGTCGGCCGGCGACGGCGTGATCCATCTGCAAGGCGAGATGCAGCGCGACGGCTGGGTACCGTTCTCGCTGACCGGCACGCTCGCGATCCGCGACGGCAGCCAACTCGTGTTCCATCCGACCGGCGTGCGCGTGTCGGGGCTCAACGCGCAGCCGGTGATGCGCGCGGCCAACGTGAAAATGGCCGACCTGCTGAAGGTGCAGACGCCGATCGCGCAACTCGCCGGCGACGATCTCGTGATGGCCGTCGACAAGCTGATGCCGCCGCCGCGCCTGAAGCTCACGATCACCGCGCTGCGCGTGACGCCGGCGGGCCTCGACCTGAAGCTCGACGACGGCACGCATGCCGGCTTCGCGATGCCCGCGAACGCGCCGCAGCAGGCGATGGTTATCCGCGGCGGCGACGTGAAGTTCATGCGCTCGATGCCGATGAACGCGGACATCCTGATCGGTCCGCTCGACGCGTCGAAGCGCGACCAGACGTTCGTGTTCGACCTGTATCACTATCGCGACCAGGTGTCGGCCGGCTACTTCAATTTCGACGAAAGCGGCGCGATGGCGATCCGGATGCCTTCGTATACGGGCCCGGCGAGCGGCGCGCTGCTCGGCAACGCAGCGGCGCGCCTGAACGACAGCTTCCTCGCCGCGCAGCAGAATGCGCTGCGCGACGTGCGGC
Source organism: Burkholderia sp. BCC0044 (assembly GCF_902832955.1). Taxonomy (NCBI): domain Bacteria; kingdom Pseudomonadati; phylum Pseudomonadota; class Betaproteobacteria; order Burkholderiales; family Burkholderiaceae; genus Burkholderia; species Burkholderia sp. BCC0044. The sequence goes on from NZ_CADFDO010000001.1 coordinate 878,831, forward strand.
AGCACTGGGAAGCGTATGCGCTCGCGGCGGACGCCGTGCGGCCCGGCATGCAGAAGGTCGCGATGCGGCGCACGTCGACGACACCGTTCAACGAACGGCACGTGTCGAACCGCAACCCGACGATCCATCTGCGCAACGTCGACTTCAACCTGTCCGGCGATATCGGCTTCCATGTCGAGGATCTCGACGTGGAGCTCGTGTCGAAGCGTGCCGGCGAACCCGTCGATCTCGACGACCCGAACCAGTACGACATCCGCATTCTCGGCGGCACGGTCGTCGAGTCGTGGAAGGCGATGTCGGCGCTCTTCAACAACTACCTGCTCGACTATTCGCCGCGCTCGCTGAACGACCTGCAATTGAGCGCGGACGGCCAGAACCTGCGCGTCCAGGGCGGCATCAAGCTGTGGAATCACGTGCCGGGCGTCTGGTTGCCGACCGACATGAAGGGCTCGCTGACGGTACTCGACGACCGCCACCTCGCATTCAAGCCGTCGCAGGTGTCGGTGCTCGGCATCCCGCAGGCGACGCTGCTGCGCTCGCTCGGCATCGAGCTCTCGTCGCTGACGCCGCTGCAACGGCGCGGCGCGGAACTGCGCGGCGACACGCTCGTGCTCGACCAGTACACCGTGTTCCCGCCGCCCGTGTTGAACGGCAAGCTCGGCCAGGCAACGGTCGAGCGTGACGGCTTGCGTCTGACGTTCCGGCGCGCAGCGGGCGCGCCCGCGCCGAAGCGGCCGCAGATCGATGCGCCGAGCTACATGTGGATGGAAGGCGGCGACATGAAGATGTTCAACGTGCTCGAGCTGAACGTGCGCGCGCTGATCCGGAATTCGGCCGAGGCCGGCCCGATGCGGTTCGACCTGTACGGGTACCGCAGCCAGGTCGCGCAGGGCTCGGTGCGGATGCTGCCGGACGGCACGCTGGTCGTCGACATGGGCCGGAAGAATCCGCTCGCGTCGCGCTGATCCGCAGGCGCGACCCGCATGAAAAAAGCCCGGTGGCAGGTCGCCAACCGGGCTTTCCAATGCATCCTGCGCGCCGTGCGCTCAGTCGTGTTTCAGTCCGTCGATCACGTCCAGCAACGCCTGCCGCAACGCGATCACATCGACGTTCGCGCCCGGCCTGACCGCCCCGCGCGCATCGACGGCCTGCGCGCCGGATTCGACCGGCTCCGCCGCCGCGGCCCGCTCGCTGCCCGGCGAATCGAGCCGGTTGCGCGCGCCGTTGATCGTGAAGCCCTGCTCGTACAGCAACTCGCGAATCCGCCGGATCAGCAGCACTTCGTGATGCTGGTAATACCGCCGGTTGCCGCGCCGCTTCACCGGCCGCAGCTGAGTGAATTCCTGTTCCCAGTAACGCAGCACATGCGGTTTGACCCCGCACAGTTCGCTGACTTCGCCGATCGTGAAGTAGCGCTTCGCGGGAATCGGAGGCAAGACGACTTTCTCAACCGTGGTGGTCATCGGTTAACCGTCGGTAAGGGTGCGCGGCAGCCGCGCGGGGCGTGGGCGCGCGTCTTACTCCGCGCCGTTTTCGACCAGCGCCTTCAGCTTCTGGCTCGCGTGGAAGGTTACCACCCGGCGGGCCGCGATCGGAATCGCCTCGCCCGTCTTCGGATTGCGGCCCGGACGCTGCGGCTTGTCGCGCAGCTGGAAATTGCCGAACCCCGACAGCTTGACGCTTTCGCCGTTTTCGAGCGCATCGCGGATCACTTCGAAAAACGCCTCGACCATGTCCTTCGCTTCACGCTTGTTCAGCCCGACGCTGTCGAACAGCAGCTCCGCCAGTTCCGCCTTCGTCAACGTCGGCGTCTCGGTGGACGCCGGCGCCGAAGCGTCGCGGTTCATCGCGCTGCGTTGCGCCGTCAGGAGGGCTTCGAATTCACTCGAGGTCATGTCGTTCATATCTGCCATACAGCGCGTTGAATCAAAACTTACGATGGAAAAAAGCCGCCCGCGAACGGGCGGGCCCTCTCCTTAGCCGCGCAGGCGCGCACCGGCACGAGCCATCCGCTCGACCAGCGTCTGGATCGCCTGATCGACGACCTCGTCCTGCAGCGTGCCAGCCGCGTCCTGCAGCGTGACGCGGAAGGCAAGGCTCTTCTCGTTCGCGGCAAGACCACCGGAAGTATTTGATTTTGCACGAAATTCGTCGAAGAGTACAACCTTCTGAACGAATCGGCAGGCCTCTTCGGCAAGCGCCTTCTTCATTTCGTCGAAAAGTGCCTGAACCTCGACCGCCTGATCGACGACAACGGCGATATCGCGCCGGACCGGCGGGAATTTCGACACGTCGGTCGGCGCGGGCAGCGCACGGGCAATCAGCGCGTCCGTGTCGATCTCGAACATCACCGGCGGGTGCGGCAGCTCGTACTTCTGCATCAGGCGCGGATGCAGCTCGCCGATCCAGCCGACCGCGCGGCCGTCGATTTCGATGCGTGCGCTGCGGCCCGGATGAAGGGCCGGATGCTCGGCCTTCACGAACCGCGCGACCGCCGGCGCGAGCAGGGCCTCGAGATCGCCCTTCACGTCGAAGAAATCGACCGCGCGGGTCGCGATGCCCCACTGCTCGTCGAATGCCGGACCGTACGCCAGCGCGCCGACGCGCTTCGGCTGCGCATGACCTTCGACCGCCAGTTCGCCGGCCTTCACCGACGGATCGGCGACGAATACGCGCCCCGATTCGAACACGCGCACGCGATCGGCGCGGCGGTTCAGGTTGTGGCGCAGCACGGCGATCAGGCTGCCGAACAGCGTGGTGCGCATCACCGAAAGCTGGCTCGCGATCGGGTTCAGCAGCCGGATCGGGTTGTCGTTGCCCGCGAAATCCTGCTCCCACTCCGCATCGACGAAGCTGAAGTTGACGGTTTCCGCGTAGTCGCGCGCGGCGAGCGCGTGACGGATGTCGTGGATCGAACGGCGCGTCTCGTGGGTCGCGCGCATTTCGCTCGTCGCGACCGGCGGCCGCGCCGGGATCTTCTCGAAGCCGTAGATGCGCGCCACTTCCTCGATCAGGTCTTCCTCGATCTCGATGTCGAAGCGGTGCGACGGCGGCGTGACGAGGAACGCGTCCTCCTCACGCTCGAACGGCAGGCCGAGGCGCGTGAAGATGTTCGCGATCTCGTCGGCGTCGATCTTCACGCCGATGATGCGGTTCGCGCGCGACACGCGCATCTTCACCGGCGCGCGCTGCGGCAGGTTTACCGCCTGATCGTCGACCGGGCCGGCCTTGCCGCCGCAGATCTCGAGAATCAGTTGCGTGATGCGTTCGACGTGCTCTACGGTCGTCGCGTAGTCGACGCCGCGCTCGAAGCGGTGAGCCGCATCGGTCGAGAAGTTGTACTTGCGCGCGCGGCCGCGGATGCTGTCCGGCCACCAGAACGCGGCTTCCAGGTAGATGTTGGTCGTATCGAGCGTGACGGCCGTGCTGTCGCCGCCCATGATGCCGGCCAGGCTTTCGACCTGACGGTCGTCCGCGATCACGCCGACCGTTTCGTCGAGTTCGACCGTGTTGCCGTTGAGCAGCTTCAGCGATTCGCCGCGCTTGCCCCAGCGCACTTCGATGCCGCCGTGGATCTTGTCGAGATCGAACACGTGCGACGGGCGGCCGAGTTCGAACATCACGTAATTCGAGATGTCGACGAGCGCGGACACGCTGCGCTGGCCCGAACGCTCGAGACGCTCGACCATCCACTGCGGCGTCTTCGCGTGCGCGTTCACGCCGCGGATCACGCGTCCCGAGAAGCGGCCGCACAGATCGGGCGCGGCAATGCGCACCGGCAGCGTTTCGTCGAGCTCGACGTTCACCGGGCGAATGTCGACCGGCGTCAGCGGCGCGCCGGTGATCGCGGCCGTCTCGCGCGCGATGCCGAACACCGACAGGCAGTCGGCCTTGTTCGGCGTCAGCTTGATTTCGAAGATCGTGTCGTCGAGATTGAGGGTTTCGCGGATGTCCTGGCCGATCGGCGTATCTTCCGGCAGGATCAGCAGCCCGCTGTGATCCTCGGACAACTTCAGCTCGCGCGCCGAGCACAGCATCCCCTGGCTCTCCACGCCGCGCAGCTTCGACAGCTTGATCGCGAACGGCTTGCCGCCCTCTTCCGCCGGCGGCAGTTCCGCGCCGACCAGCGCGACCGGCACCTTGATGCCGGGCGCCACGTTCGGCGCGCCGCAGACGATGTTCAGCGTCGCGCCGGTGCCGGCGTCGACCTGGCAGACATTGAGCTTGTCCGCATCCGGATGCTTGACGACTTCGAGCACGCGGCCGACGACGATCTTCGACGTCGGGGGCGCAGCCTTGCTCAGCGATTCGACTTCGAGCCCCGCCATCGTCAGCGCGTGCGACAGCTCGTCGGTCGTCAGCTGCGGGTCGACAAAGGTTCTCAACCAGGATTCAGGGAATTGCATGGATGTCTACGTTCGAAACAGGTTAGATCGACGCCCGGGCCCCGTCGGAATCGTCCGGCGGGGCGTGCGCGGGCACAGGTCGGCACGGCGAGCGGCGTTACGCGAACTGGCGCAGGAAACGCAGGTCGTTCTCGAAGAACAGCCGCAGATCCTGGACGCCGTAGCGCAGCATCGTCAGGCGCTCGAGGCCGCTGCCGAACGCGAAACCGATGTAGCGCTCGGGGTCGAGGCCCATGTTGCGGATCACGGTCGGATGCACCTGCCCCGAACCGGAAATTTCGAGCCACTTGCCGGCGTTCTTGCCTTGCTCGAACATCATGTCGATCTCGGCCGACGGTTCCGTGAACGGGAAATACGACGGACGGAAGCGCACGAGGATGTCGTCGCGCTCGAAGAATTTTTTCAGGAAGTCGGTATAGACGCTCTTGAGGTCGGCGAAGCTGATGTTTTCGTCGATCCACAGCCCCTCGACCTGATTGAACATCGGCGAGTGGGTCGCATCGCTGTCGACGCGGTACGTGCGGCCCGGCGCGATCACCTTGATCGGCGGACGGTTCATGCGCGCATAACGCACCTGCATCGGGCTCGTGTGCGTGCGCAGCAGGAGCTGGCGGCCGTCGGCATCCTTGCCTTCGACGTAGAAGGTGTCCTGCATCGAACGCGCCGGATGGTTCTCCGGGCTGTTCAGCGACGTGAAGTTGTACCAGTCGGTCTCGATTTCGGGGCCGTCGGCCACGTCGAAACCGATCGAGCCGAAAATCTGTTCGACACGCTCCCACGTGCGCATCACCGGGTGCAGGCTGCCTGCACCGGCGCCGCGGCCCGGCAACGTCACGTCGATCGCTTCGGCGGTGAGGCGCTGATTCAGCAGCGCGTCGGCCAGTGCCTGGCGACGGGCGGTGAGCGCGGCTTCGACCTGCTGCTTCGCGACGTTGATGCGTGCGCCTTCGGTCTTGCGTGCTTCGGGATCGAGCTTGCCGAGGCCCTTGAGCAACTCGGTCAGCGCACCCGATTTGCCGAGAAATCGAGCTTTCTCGTTTTCGAGCGTGGTGATGTCGGCAGCCTGTTCGAAGGACTGCTGCGCGTCGGCGACAATCTGGTCCAGATCCATAGATCCCATCATTTCCAACGTCATTCGGTCTTGGCGAGCGAAATGGCCTCGCCAAACAAAAAAGGGGCTCGGAAGAGCCCCGTTTTCGCTGCAGCGGCCGAGACTACCGGAACCTCGCTGCAACTAACCACGCAGTGCTAATTTCGCAATTAGGCTGCAACGGCGGCTTTCACCTGCTTGACGATCGCAGCAAAAGCAGCCTTGTCGAACACCGCCATGTCGGCCAGGACCTTACGGTCGAGTTCGATCGACGCCTTCTTCAGGCCGTTGATGAACACGCTGTAGGTCATGTCGTGCTGGCGAACTGCCGCGTTGATACGCGTGATCCACAGTGCGCGGAACACACGCTTCTTGTTGCGGCGATCGCGGTACGCATACTGACCAGCGCGCATCACCGCCTGCTTGGCGATGCGGTAGACGTTATTGCGGCGGCCGCGATAACCCTTGGCCAGGTTGATGATCTTCTTGTGGCGGGCCCGTGCGGTTACCCCACGTTTGACTCGAGGCATGTTTCTCTCCTTGGAGTATCAGTTGAGGGGTTACGCGAACGGGAGCATCGCGCGGACGGAGTTCAGATCGGAATCATGAACTGCCGTTGCGCCGCGCAGATGGCGCTTGTTCTTCGTGGTTTTCTTGGTCAGGATGTGACGCTTGAAGGCTTGACCGCGCTTGACGGTACCGCCCGGACGCACCACGAAGCGCTTTGCAGCGCTCTTCTTGGTCTTCATCTTAGGCATGACGAACAACTCCAGTTTATTAGATGGCGATGGGTGTGCGGTTGGCTTGCGCCCTTGACCCGCCCTTCGAAACCCAGTCCACTTGTGTACGGCGCCCGCTTGCGCAGCCGCCGTCATCGTTGGCGCGCCGCCCTGACCGGGCAACGCGCCGAACCACTGTCGAACCTGCGCGCGACGCGCGCGGGCCCGTTACTTCTTTTTCTTCGGCGAGAGCACCATGATCATCTGGCGCCCTTCCATCTTCGGCATCTGCTCGACCTGGCCGACTTCCTCGAGATCCGTGCGCAGACGCTCGAGCATCCGCATACCGATTTCCTGGTGAGCCATTTCGCGGCCGCGGAAACGCAACGTGATCTTCGTCTTGTCGCCCTCTTCGAGGAAGCGCACGAGATTGCGGAGCTTGACGTTGTAATCCCCGTCATCGGTACCCGGGCGGAACTTGACTTCCTTGACCTGGATGACCTTCTGCTTCAGCTTCGCTTCGTGCTGCTTCTTCGATTCCTGGTACTTGAACTTGCCGTAATCCATCAGACGGCAAACCGGCGGCACCGCTTGCGGCGCGATCTCCACCAGGTCAACATCCAGTTCTTCCGATTTACGGAAAGCATCAGCGAGTTTTACGATACCGAGCGGTTCGTTCTCGATCCCGACCAGGCGCACTTCCGGCGCAGTGATTTCACCGTTGATGCGGTGCGACGACTTATCAGTAGCGATGTTACGTTTCCTCTAAAAATTAAAAAAACGAGCCGCGCTGCCAGGGCGGTTACTTGAACGAGCGCAGGTCTTCCTGCAGACGCTCAACGAAGGCTTCGACCGGCATTACGCCAAGGTCGACGCCGCCACGGGCACGCACGGCTACCGTTTGCGCATCACGCTCCTTATCGCCCACGACGAGGAGATAAGGCACCTTTTCCAGCGTGTGCTCGCGTATTTTATAGCTAATCTTCTCGTTGCGCAAATCCGCCGCCACTCTAACCCCTTGTTTTTGCAACGATTGGGCTAGAGCCTGCGCATATTCGGCCTGACTTTCGGCGATATTGAGCACAATTGCCTGATACGGCGCGAGCCAGGCGGGCATTGCACCAGCATGGTGCTCGATCAAAATGCCGAGGAAACGCTCCATCGAACCGACGATCGCGCGGTGCAGCATCACCGGCCGACGGCGGCTGTTGTCTTCCGCCACGTACTCGGCGCCGAGGCGCTCCGGCAGCACCATGTCGAGCTGCAGCGTGCCGCACTGCCACGAGCGGCCGAGCGCGTCCTTGATGTGGTACTCGATCTTCGGGCCGTAGAACGCACCCTCGCCCGGCAATTCTTCCCACGTGAGGCCGCAGGCCGTCAGCGCGTCGCGCAGACCCTGCTCGGCGCGATCCCACGTCTCGTCCGTGCCCGCACGCTGGTCGGGGCGCAGCGACAGCTTGATGTCGATGTGATCGAAACCGAAGTCCTTGTACACGCTCATGGCCAGCGTGTTGAACGCGATCGATTCCGAGATGAACTGGTCTTCCGTACAGAAAATGTGCGCGTCGTCCTGCACGAAGCCGCGCACGCGCATCAGGCCGTGCAGCGCGCCCGACGCCTCGTTGCGGTGGCACGAGCCGAATTCCGCGTAACGCAGCGGCAGGTCGCGGTACGAGCGCAAGCCGTGCTTGAACACCTGGACGTGGCCCGGGCAGTTCATCGGCTTGATCGCGTAGTCGCGCTTCTCCGACTCCGTCGTGAACATGTTCTCGCGATAGTTCTGCCAGTGGCCCGACGCTTCCCACAGCGAGCGGTCCATGATCATCGGCGTCTTGATCTCGAGATAGCCGGCGTCGTTCACGCGGCGGCGCATGTACTGCTCGACCTGCTGCCACAGCGCCCAGCCCTTCGGATGCCAGAACACCATGCCCGGCGACTCTTCCTGCATGTGGAACAGGTCGAGCTGCTTGCCGAGCTTGCGGTGGTCGCGCTTTTCCGCTTCCTCCAGCATGTGCAGGTACTGATCCTGGTCTTCCTTCTTCGTCCAGGCCGTGCCGTAGATGCGCTGCAGCTGCTCGTTCTTCGAATCGCCGCGCCAGTACGCGCCCGCGACCTTCATCAGCTTGAAGACCTTCAGCTTGCCGGTGGACGGCACGTGCGGGCCGCGGCACAGATCGGTGAAGCCGCCGTGCGAGTACAGCTTGATTTCGTCGCTCTGCGGAATCGATTCGATGATCTCGGCCTTGTACTTCTCGCCGATGCTGCGGAAGTAACCGGCCGCCTCGTCGCGCGACACGACACGGCGCGTGACCGGCTCGTCCTTCTTCGCGAGCTCCTGCATGCGCTTTTCGATCTTCTCCAGATCTTCCGGCGTAAACGGGCGGTTGTACGAGAAGTCGTAATAGAAACCGTTGTCGATCACCGGGCCGATCGTCACCTGCGCGTCCGGATACAGCTCCTTCACCGCATACGCGAGCAAGTGGGCGGTCGAGTGACGGATGATGTCGAGACCGTCGGCATCCTTGTCCGTGACGATCGCGAGCGACGCGTCGCGGTCGATCACCGTCGACGTATCCACGAGCTCGCCATCGAGCTTGCCACCAAGCGCAGCCTTCGCAAGGCCGGGACCGATCGAGGCTGCAACCTCGGCAACTGTCACCGGATGCTCGTATTGTCGAACTGAGCCGTCAGGCAAGCGTATCGAAACCATAGCATTCTCCGTGATGCCGACAGTGGGCGGCAGACCAGGTACGCGAGATCGAACTCACGCGTGAAAATTTCGCGACAAAAAAAATGCGGCCCCGCTTTCGAGGGGCCGCATTCGATACTTCACTCAACCTGAAAGGGCGAAAACGTTCCTCGACTAGCGTCGCTCCGAAGTGGTTTCGGTCAACGTTCGCGGTGTCATAACCGTATTCGCCTTGTTCGCGTTGAGTTGTGTACTGCATCGAACACCCGGAAGCCGGGCATTCTCGATTCGTTGGTAGGCTCGATTGGATTCGAACCAACGACCCCCACCATGTCAAGGTGGTGCTCTAACCAACTGAGCTACGAGCCTAGAGAAGCTAAGATTATATGAAGTGGCTACCAGCTTGGCAAGTGTTTTATGCGGCCGCAGCAAAATAACGCGGTTCCAACCCCATCAGGATTTCCGCCCTGCCCGCACGACGCCCTGCACCTCGCCGAGCAGCGTGCACGCGCGCTGCACCTGCGCCGAATTCGATACCTCGACCGTGAACTGCATGAAGGCCGCATTGCGGCGGCTCTGCGTCTTCACGCCCACGACGTTGATCTTTTCGCGCGCGAACACTTCGGAGATATCGCGCAGCAGCCCTTGCCGATCGCTCGCCTCGATCATCAGATCGACCGGATAGACGGATGCGCCGCGCCCGCCCAGCACGTCGGCCGACCAGGTCGTCTGCAGCACGCGTTCCGGCGCGCGCTCGACCATCCGGCGAAACGTCGGGCAGTCGCTGCGGTGGATCGACATCCCCTTGCCGCGCGTGACGAAACCGCTGATCGGATCGGGCGGCGCCGGACGGCAGCAGCGCGCCAGCTGCGTCAGCAGTGCGTCGACGCCGACTACCAGCACGCCGGTCGACGCGCCGTGCGCGACGCTCGCGCCGCTGCTGCGCTTCTCGAAATCGGCCGGCGCCTCGGGCGCCGGTTCCGGCGGCGGCGCATCGGACAGCGCATGCTCGACGTTGCGCAGGCTGAACTCTTCCTTGCCGACGACCGAGAACAGCTCCTCGGGCGACTTGAAGCCGAGCTTCGCGGCGAGGTTGTCCAGGCTGACCGACGTCTTGCCCTCGCGCTGCAGCGTCTTTTCGATGAGCGCGCGGCCGTGCGCGATGTTTTCTTCCTGCTCGATCGAGTTGAACCACGCACGCACCTTCTGCCGCGCGCGCGAGCTCTTCAGGTAACCCAGTTGCAGGTTCAGCCAGTCGCGCGACGGCCCGCCCTCCTTCACCGCGACGATCTCGACCGTCTGGCCGTTCGCGAGCGACGTGTTCAGCGGCACCATTACGCCGTCGACGCGCGCGCCGCGGCAGCGATGGCCGAGCTCGCTGTGCAGGTGGTACGCGAAATCAACCGGCGTCGCGCCCTGCGGCAACGCGATCACGCGCGCCTGCGGCGTCAGCACGTAGATGTGGTCGTCGTCGAGCGACGTCTCGCGCAATTGCGCCCACGCCTGATCGCCCGACACCTCGGTGCCGTCCTCGACGTCATCCTTCCATGCGAGCAACTGGCGCAGCCACGCGATCTTCTCGTCGTACTTGTCGCTCGCCGAGAACTGGCCGCCATAGCCGCGCGCGCCGGCCTCCTTGTAGCGCCAGTGCGCGGCGACGCCGTACTCGGCGAAACGATGCATCTCCTGCGTGCGGATCTGCACCTCGAACGCGCGGCCGTCGTCGCCGATCACGACCGTATGCAGCGACTTGTAGCCGTTCGGCTTCGGCCGCGAGATGTAGTCGTCGAATTCCTTCGGCACCGGCTGCCACAGGTGATGCACGATGCCGAGCACCGTGTAGCAATCCTTGATGTCGGGCACGATCACGCGGAATGCGCGCACGTCGTACAGCTCGGAGAAATCGAGCTCCTTGCCGCGCATCTTGCGCCAGATGCTGTAGATATGCTTCGGCCGGCCGCTGACGTCGGCCTGGATGTGCGCTTGCGCGAGCTCGTGCTGCAGCCGCGCGATCGCCTGCGTGACGTACGCCTCGCGCTCGATGCGCTTCTCGTCGAGCAGCTTCGCGATCCGCTTGTAGGTGACGGGATCCTCGAAGCGGAACGCGAGATCCTCGAGCTCCCACTTCAGTTGCCAGATACCGAGACGGTTCGCGAGCGGCGCATAGATCTCGAGCGTCTCGCGCGCGACGTCGGGCGGCGGATCCAGCTTCGCGGCCGCGTAGTAGCGCAGCGACTGCAACCGCGACGCGAGCCGGATCAGCACCACGCGGATGTCCTGCGCGAATGCGAGCAGCATCTTGCGCAGCGCCTCGATCTGCGTGCGCCGCTCTTCCGCCGCGTCGCGCCCGGAGTCGGGCTTCGCGTTCTGCGCGGCGCGCAGGCTGACGGTGCCGAGCCGCAACAGCTTGCGCACGTCGGCCACGAGCCGCGCGACTTCGTCGCCGAAACGCTCGGTCAGCTCGCGCTCGGGGTCGCTCAGGTGCGGCGTCAGCACGAACAGCGCGGCGGCCTGCATCGCGTGCGGATCGACGTTCAGCGTGCGCATGATCGCCGCCGTGCCCGCCGAGTGGTCGGCGAGCAGCTCGCCGGACGACAGGCGCACGTCGCCGGCCCGCTCGCGCACGAACGCGAGCACGTCGTCGAACGACGGCGCCGCGACGGGAGAGGCGGAAACGGATTCGGTCATTGCACGGCCTGCCGGAATACGGTCATCGTCGGATAACGCTCAGCTCCGCTGCGCGGCGACGACGACGATCTCGACGAGCAGCGCCGGATCCGCGAGCTTCGCCTCGACGGTCGCGCGCGGCGGCGTGTTGCCTTCCGCCACCCATGCGTCCCACTCCGCATTCATGCCTTCGAAGTTCGCGAGATCCGAGATGTAGATCTGCACCGACAGCAGATGCGCCTTGTCGCTGTTCGCTTCGGCGAGCAGGCGATCGATGTGGCCGAGCACTTCGCGCGTCTGGCCGCGGATGTCCTGCGTAGTGTCTTCGGCGATCTGGCCGGCCAGATACACGGTACCGTTGTGGATCGCGGTTTCGGAGAGACGGGCCCCGACGTGGTGACGAATGACTGCCATGAAATGTTCCGGTCGTGATGGGTAGGGAATCGGGCGGCGGCACGGCCCGCGTGCCGCCGAACCGCATATTATGACGCGTTTATGCGCCGCCTTCGACGAAAAACCGCCGCGCGAGCGCAATCTGGTCGGCGCTGACGAACGCCGGCGCGTGGCCCGCACCCGGAATCTCGACCTGCGTCACATGCCGGCCGCGACGGACCATTTCGGCCGCCGTCTCGCGCGACAGCAGGTCGGACGTCTCGCCGCGCACGACGAGCAGCGCCGCGTCCGTCGTCTCGATCGCGCGCCACAGCGCGGCCTCGCCGAGCGCGGCCAGTTCGGGCGTCGTCGCCTTGAACGGCTCGGCGATGCGCGGATCGTAGCGCATCGTCCAGCCGCCTTCGGGGAGCTCGTGCAGCAGCGGCCCGTTGATCTCGCGCCACTCGTCGGCGCTCAGCGCGCCGAACGGCAGCGACAGCGACGTCAGGTAGTCGATCCCCTCCTGCTCGGTCGCAAAGCGCGGCTGCACGCCGAGGTATTCGCCGATGCGCGTCAGCGAATCGGGCTCGATGCGCGGGCCGACGTCGTTGACGATCATCCGGCGCAGCGGCGAACCGGGCAGCCCGGCGAGCGCCATGCCGATCAGGCCGCCCATCGACGTACCGAACCAGTCGACCGATTCGACGTCGAGCCGTGCGATCAGCGTCACCATGTCGGCCACGTATTGCGGAATCGCATAGAGCCGCGGATCGGCCAGCCGGTCGGACCGGCCGCGCCCGGCGACATCGGGGCAGACGACGCGATACGTATCGGACAGCGCGGCGGCGAGCCGGTCGAAATCGCGCCCGGAGCGGGTCAGGCCGTGCACGCAGACGAGCACGCGCGGATTCGCGGGGTCGCCCCACTCGGTATAGGCGACGTGGTGAAGGCCGGCCGCGCTCGCACACTGCACACGCCGCTGGCGGGGAACCGGGGGATTCGCTGGGGTCGTTGGCATCGTTGGCATCCTGTCGAACGGGGGGCGACGCGCGGGGCAACGCTTGCGACGCCCGATGCAAACGATTGTAAACCGCTTCGGAATGACGAGGCGTCAGGCGCAGGCGATCCTGTATCTGGCGGCCACGCCTTATGCAACCGGTTCGACGGTCCTGATCGACGGCGGCGGCGCGATTGCGTGATGCACGCGCGTGACGACAAAACGCCCCGCGCTCCGTCAGGAACGCGGGGCGTCGAAAATGACGCACCAGGGTAGTGCTCAGGCCACGGCGCTGACGTCGAGCGGCGCGCCCGTCTTCGCCTGGATCTCGTCGGCGCTCACGCCATCGGCGAGCTCGAGCACCTTCAACCCGGCCGGCGTCACTTCGATCACGCCCAGATCGGTGATGATCAGGTCGACCACGCCGACACCCGTGAGCGGCAGGTTGCATTCGTCGAGGATCTTGTGCTGATCGCCCTTCGCGACATGCTCCATCAGCACGACGACACGCCCCACGCCCGCGACGAGGTCCATCGCGCCGCCCATCCCCTTGATCATCTTGCCGGGGATCATCCAGTTCGCGAGATCGCCCTGCTTGCTGACCTGCATCGCGCCGAGGATCGCCAGGTTGATGTGGCCGCCGCGAATCATCGCGAACGAATCGGCCGACGAGAAGATCGACGAACCGGGCAGCGTCGTGACGGTCTGCTTGCCGGCGTTGATCAGATCGGCGTCGACTTCGTCTTCGGTCGGCGACGGGCCGATGCCGAGCAGGCCGTTCTCCGACTGCAGCCACACCTCCACGCCTTCCGGCACGTGGTTCGCGACGAGCGTCGGCAGGCCGATGCCGAGGTTCACGTAGAAGCCGTCCTGCAGTTCCTTCGCCGCGCGCGCGGCCATCTGGTCACGATTCCAGGCCATGTCAGTCTCCTTTCGCGCGTACGACGCGTTGTTCGATGCGTTTTTCCGGCGTCGCGTTCAGCACGATGCGCTGCACGAAGATTCCCGGCGTATGAACCTGGTCCGGATCGAGCGTGCCGTTCTCGACGATCTCCTCGACCTCCGCCACGGTGATCTTGCCGGCCATCGCGCACATCGGATTGAAGTTGCGCGCGGTGCGGCGATAGATCAGGTTGCCGGATTTGTCGGCCTTCCACGCCTTGACGAGCGCGACGTCCGCCGTCAGCGACGGCTCGAGCACGTAGTGGCGATCGCCGAACTGGCGCGTTTCCTTGCCTTCCGCGATCACGGTGCCGTAGCCGGTATTCGTGAAGAACGCGGGGATGCCCGCGCCGCCCGCGCGCAGCTTTTCGGCGAGCGTGCCCTGCGGCGTGAATTCGAGCTCGAGTTCGCCGGCCAGGTACTGGCGCTCGAACTCCTTGTTCTCGCCGACGTACGACGAGATCATCTTCTTGATCTGGCGCGTTTCCAGCAGCAGGCCGAGGCCGAAACCGTCGACGCCCGCGTTGTTGCTGATGCAGGTGATGCCCTTGACGGCCGAATCGCGCAACGCCGCGATCAGCGCCTCGGGAATGCCGCACAGGCCGAAGCCGCCCACCGCGAAGGTCTGTCCGTCGCGGACGATCCCCTCCAGCGCGGCAGCCGCGCTTGGATAGACTTTGTTCATCTGTTGTCCCTTCCTCTATGGAAACCAGCAAAACCGGTTCACGCGCCACGTGGCGCAAGCCCGCCGCACCATTCTATGCATGCGCGGCGATGCCTGCGTCGAGGCACGCTTTTTTATGTCGCGACGAACGCCGCGAGATGCCTGAAAGGGTACGATGCGGCACGGATGCGGCACAATACGCAAAAATACATAAGCATTTCCCTCCGCCTCCTGCGCCATGCCCGCTCTCGATTACCAGACCGCCTTCCACCTCGCGCCGCTCGGCCTCGTGCTGTCGCGCGACCGCGTGATCGAGGACTGCAACGACGCGCTCGCGTCGATCTTCCGCTGCGCGCGGGCCGACCTGACCGGAAAATCGTACGAGGTGCTCTACCCGTCGACGGACGAATTCCAGCGGATCGGCGAGCGCATCGCCCGCGTGATGGTCGCGAACGGCGTCTACTCGGACGACAGAATCATGAAGCGCGCGGACGGCGAACTGTTCTGGTGCCACGTGACGGGCCGCGCGCTCGACCGCACCGCGCCGCTCGCGGCCGGCGTCTGGACCTTCGAGGACTTGAGCGCGACGCGCCGCGTCGCGGTCGAGCTGACCCCGCGCGAGCGCGAGATCGCCGCCCAGCTCGCGACCGGCAAGACCAGCAAGCAGATCGGGCGCGTGCTCGACATCAGCTCGCGCACGGTCGACATCTACCGCGCCCGGCTGATGCGCAAATACGGGACGAACAATACGCCGGAGCTGCTGCAGCGCCTGCTCGGGCAGTGACCGCGCAGGGGATGCAGGCGCTCAAATGACGATCGGCCGCACACGGCGGCCGATTGACGGAAACGACGGGCTCGGCGCGCCACCGGCGACCCGGTATGCGCGGACTGCCGGTATGCGCCTCAGCCGATTTTCGTCGCCAGCGCGTGCTCGATCGTGTCGCGCAGCAGGGGCGGCAGCGGCACCGACTTGCCGAGCGCGTAGTCGACCCACACGCAGCGCGCGTTGCCGCGTGCATAGAGATGCTGCGGATCGTCCGCGCGCGTGAGCTCGAACCCGGTGTCGAAGCTGCTTCGGCCCGGCTTCGCAGCCGACATCCTGGCGATCACGTCGCCCGGATAGTGCAGTTGCTTGAGGAATTCCATCGACGCGGTGACGATGACGGGCCCCTGCCCCTCGCCGTTGCCGCCGGCAATGCCGAGCTGCTCGAACCACGAGATCCGCGCCTGCTCCATGTAGCGGAAATAGACCGTGTTGTTCACATGGCCGAACGCGTCCATGTCGCCCCAGCGGATCGGCATCGACATCTCAAAAACGGGGGAGTAATCGCTAGTAGCGCTCATTGCAGTCTTCTTTGTTGCTGAATGTCATCCGCTCACGCGAGGCCGAAGCCGTCGTCGGCGGAGATGATCGAGCCATTGATGAACTGCGACTCGTCGGCCGCGAGCAGCAACAACAACCCGTCGAGATCCTGCGGCTTGCCGACGCGCCGGCGCGGCAGCATCGACTGCAGCTTCTGGCCCTGCTCGGTTTCCCACAGGTAATGATTGATTTCGGTGTCGATGTAGCCCGGGCAGATCGCGTTCACGTTGATCCCGTGGCGGCCCCACTCCAGCGCCATCGCGCGCGTCATCTGCACGACCGCGGCCTTGCTCATCGCGTACAGCCCGATCTGCGGGAACACGCGCAGCCCGGCCACCGACGCGATGTTGATGATCCGGCACGGCGGCTTGCCGTTGCCGCCGCCGTTCGCGCGCATGATCATCCGCTTCGCGACTTCCTGCGCGACGAAAAATGCGCCGCGCGTGTTGGTGTCGAACACGAATTCGAAATCCGCCGGCGTGACGTCGACCAGCTTCTGCATCGTCGACACGCCCGAATTGTTCACGAGGATGTCGATCGTGCCGGCTTCCGTCTCCGCATGCGCGACGGCCGCCTTGATGCTCTGGACGTCGGTCACGTCCAGCGACACGACGTGCGCGGCGCCGCCCGCCGCCTCGATCTCCGCGCGCAGCTCCTTCAGGCGCTCGACGCGGCGGCTCGCGAGCACGACCTTCGCGCCCGCCTGCGACAGCACCTGCGCAAAACGCTGCCCGAGGCCGCTCGACGCGCCCGTCACCAGCGCAACCTTGCCTTCCAGATTGATCGATCGACCCATTTGCACATCCCCTTTCGATATCGTTGCGCCAGCCCGAACGGCACAGCCCGGGCGGCATTACCCTAGCACAAAAAATAGAACGATCGTGCTAATCTACCCGCATGTTGTTGCGGCAAGCGTTTCGTTTCGCAGACAATACGCTCCCGAATAAAAGCATTCTAACGGTTAGAGGAACGCCAATGACCCCCGCAAGCCTCATCGAGCAATACGGCCCGCGCGAATCGATGGAATACGACGTCGTGATCGTCGGCGGCGGCCCGGCCGGGCTGTCTGCCGCGATCCGGCTCAAGCAGCTGGCCGCCGAGAAAGGCACCGAGATCGGCGTGTGCGTGCTGGAGAAGGGTTCCGAGATCGGCGCGCACATCCTGTCGGGCGCGGTGATGGACCCGCGCGCGATCACCGAGCTGTTTCCCGACTGGAAGGAACGCGGTGCGCCGCTCGATGTCGAGGTGAGCGAAGACCGCTTCCTGTTCCTGTCCGAGAAGAGCGCGGTGACCACGCCGAACTGGGCGCTGCCGGAGAACTTCAAGAATCACGGCAACTACGTGATCTCGCTGGGCAACGTCACGCGCTGGCTCGGCCAGCAGGCCGAGGCGCTCGGTGTGGAGATCTTCCCGGGCTTCCCGGCCGCGGAGATCCTCTACAACGACGACGGTTCGGTCAAAGGCGTCGCGACCGGCAACATGGGCGTGGGCAAGGACGGCGAGCCGACCGAGAACTTCCAGCTCGGCATGGAGCTGCACGCAAAGTACACGCTGTTCGCCGAAGGCTGCCGCGGCCATCTGGGCCGTCAACTGATTTCGAAGTTCAAGCTCGACGCGAACGCCGATCCGCAGGCGTACGGGATCGGCATCAAGGAACTGTGGGAAATCGATCCCGCGAAGCACAAGCCGGGCCTCGTGATCCATACGGCCGGCTGGCCGCTGAAGTCGGACACGTACGGCGGCTCGTTCCTGTATCACATGGACAACAACCAGGTCGTGGTCGGCTTCGTGGTCGGCCTCGGCTACACGAACCCGTACCTGTCGCCGTTCGAGGAATTCCAGCGCTACAAGACGCATCCGTCGATCCGCGCGTTCCTCGAAGGCGGCAAGCGCGTGTCGTACGGCGCGCGGGCGATCACGGCCGGCGGCCTGCTGTCGCTGCCGAAGACGGTGTTCCCGGGCGGCGCGCTGATCGGCGACGACGCGGGCTTCCTGAACGCATCGCGGATCAAGGGCAGCCACGCGGCGATCAAGACCGGCATGCTGGCGGCCGACGCCGCATTCGACGCGGTGCAGGCCGGCCGTCAGTCGGACGAACTGAACGCCTATCCGGACGCGTTCAAGCAATCGTGGCTGTACACGGAGCTGTACCGCGCGCGCAACTTCAAGCAGTGGATGGCCAAGGGCCTGTACCTGGGCACGCTGATGGTGGGGATCGAGCAGAAGGTGATGGGCGGCAACGTGCCGTGGACGCTGCATCATCAGCACGCGGATCACGAGATGCTGAAGCCGGCGTCGCAGTGCGAGCCGATCGAGTATCCGAAGCCGGACGGCAAGCTGACGTTCGACCGGCTGTCGTCGGTGTTCATCTCGAACACGAACCACGAGGAAAACCAGCCGGCGCACCTGACGTTGAAGGACGCGAGCGTGCCGGTGAACGTGAACCTGCGTACGTACGCAGGCCCGGAGGCGCGCTTCTGCCCGGCGGCCGTGTACGAGTTCGTGAAGAACGACGACGGCGGCGAGCGCCTGGTGATCAACGCGCAGAACTGCGTGCACTGCAAGACCTGCGACATCAAGGACCCGACGCAGAACATCGTGTGGGTCACGCCCGAAGGCGGCGGCGGGCCGAATTACCCGAACATGTAAGCTGCCGGAACGCGCCGCCACGAGCGGCGCGTTTTGCGTCGGTCACTGCGAACCGCCATAAACGAAACGGGGCGCTGCATCACGCAGCGCCCCGCTTGCATTCATCGTTCGACGGCCAAGGCGACACGCTGCGCCACGGCCGCTTCGATCAGGTCGCGCTGCCGGCGATCTTCGGCGTGGCCGTCTCGACGTCGCCGCACTGCGCGCGATGGCGCAGCGCATGGTCGATCAGCACCAGCGCGAGCATCGATTCGGCGATCGGCGTCGCGCGAATGCCGACGCACGGATCGTGGCGGCCGAAGGTTTCGACCGTCGCCTCGTCGCCGGACTTCGTGATCGAGCGGCGCGGCGTGCGGATGCTCGACGTCGGCTTGATCGCGATCGACACGGTGATGTCCTGCCCCGTCGAAATCCCGCCGAGCACGCCGCCCGCGTGGTTGCCGATGAAGCCGGCCGGCGTCAGTTCGTCGCCGTGCACCGAGCCGCGCTGCGCGACGCTGTCGAAGCCCGCGCCGATCTCGACGCCCTTCACCGCGTTAATGCTCATCATCGCCTTCGCGATATCGGCGTCGAGCCGGTCGAACACCGGTTCGCCCCAGCCGACCGGCACGCCCGACGCGACGACGTCGATGCGCGCGCCGATCGAATCGCCGTCCTTGCGCAGCGCGTCCATGTACGCCTCGAGCTCCGGCACGACCGCCGCGTTCGGCGAGAAGAACGGGTTCTCGTGCACGTACGACCAGTCGACGAACGGCACGTCGATTTCGCCGAGACCGCTCATATAGCCGCGCACCTCGACCCCGAAGCGCTCGCGCAGCCACTTCTTCGCGACCGCGCCCGCGCCGACGATCGGCGCGGTCAGGCGTGCGGACGAGCGGCCGCCGCCGCGGTAGTCGCGGATGCCGTATTTCTGCCAGTAGGTGTAGTCGGCGTGGCCGGGACGGAACGTCTCGACGATGTTGCCGTAGTCCTTGCTGCGCTGGTCGGTGTTGCGGATCAGCAGCGCGATCGGCGTGCCGGTCGTCACGCCTTCGAACACGCCCGACAGGATCTCGACCTCGTCGGCCTCCTGCCGCTGCGTCACATGCCGCGACGTGCCGGGCTTGCGGCGATCGAGCTCGATCTGGATGTCGGCTTCGGTCAGCCCCATCCCCGGCGGGCAGCCGTCGATCACGCAGCCGATCGCGGGACCGTGCGATTCGCCGAAGGTCGTGACAGTGAAAAGCGTGCCGAGGGTATTGCCGGACATGATGGAACCGCCCAAAGAGAAATGGGCAAACCGATGCGCTGCCGGGGCCGCAGGCAGGCCGATCGTTTGCCGGTCGAGAAAAAGAGGTAAACCGCTATTATGCCAGCCGTCCCGGGCCCGCGGGCCGCGTGAACCGTTCAGACCACACGGGCCGGCCGCGGATAAGGGCAGAGGCGAGGCCGGTACGGCGATCGCAGGCCGTCGGCGCTGCGCTCGGGACCGCCGAACCGGGGCCGCCATCCCGGCCCGGTGCGCGGATCGATCATCCCGCGCCGGACCGGCGACCGCCTACTTCCGCGCGCCGCGCAGCTCGGTCACCGCCGCCTGCAGCGCCTCGGGCGTCGCCACCGACGCCGGGATCGGCTCGCCGACCGCCAGCGTCAGCCGGCTCATCACGCCGCGCTTGATGGGACGCGGCATCCGCGCATCGGAATGCCGCGAAAAATAGCTGCCCCACAGCCCGCGCAGCGCCATCGGAATCACCGGCGCCGGCGTGCGGCTCAGGATCTCGGTGATGCCGTGGTGGAACGTGTTGATGTCGCCCGTCTTCGTCAGCTTGCCTTCGGGGAAAATGCACACGAGTTCGCCGTCCTTCAGCGCGGCCTCGCACAGGTCGTACGCACGCGCGAGCATCGCGGGATCCTCGTGGCGCGGCGCGATCGGAATCGCCTTCGCATGCCGGAATACCCAGCTCGCGAAACGCGTCTTGAAGATCCGGTGATCCATCACGAAGCGGATCGGACGCGGGCTCGCGGCGGCCAGCACGAGCGCATCGACGTAGCTGACGTGATTGCACACGAGCACCGCCGCGCCGTCCGCCGGAATCCGCTCCGCGTGCACGAGGCGGATCCGGTAGAACGTATGCACGAGCACCCACGCGACGAAGCGCAACAGGAACTCGGGCACGAGCAGGTAGATATACGTCGCGACGACCACGTTCAGCAGCGCGGTGACGAGAAACAGCCCCGGGATGTCGACGCCCGCCTTGGTCAAGCCCATCGCCATCACGGCCGACAGGATCATGAACAGCGCGTTCAGGATGTTGTTCGCGGCGATGATCCGTGCGCGGTGCGTCGGCGCGCTGCGGCTCTGGATCAGCGCATACAGCGGCACGCTGTAGAAGCCGCCGAACATCGCGAGCAGGAACAGGTCGGCCAGGATGCGCCAGTGGCGCGCACCGGCGAGGAACTCGCCGACCGACAGCAGATGGCCGGGCGACGGCAGCGCGTGGCTCGCGAAATACAGCTCGATCGCGAACACGCTGATACCGATCGAGCCGAGCGGCACGAGGCCGATCTCGACACGCCGCTGCGACAGCCGCTCGCACAGCAGCGAACCGAGGCCGATGCCGACCGAGAACGTCGCGAGCAGGACCGTGACGACGTCGGGGCTCGCGGACAGCACGTCCTTCGCGAAATTGAAGAACGACGTGAGGAACGTCGCGCCGACGAACCACAGCCACGAGATGCCGAGCAGGCTCAGGAACACCGTGCGGTTCTGCCGCGCGAGCCCGAGGTTGCGCCAGGTCTCGCTGACCGGGTTCCAGTTGATCACGAGATCGGGCTGCGGCGCGGGCGTCGGCGGCACGCGCTGCGCGACGAGCCGCCCGGCCAGCGCGATCACGACGACGCTCACCGCGAGCACGCGCTCGCCGCTGCCTTCGATGCCGGCGGCCGCGCCGCCGATGATCGTGCCGATCAGGATCGCGATGAACGTGCCCATCTCGACGAGACCGTTGCCGCCGACCAGCTCATGTTCGCCGAGATGCTGCGGCAGGTACGAATACTTGACGGGCCCGAACAGCGTCGAGTGCATCCCCATCATGAACGTGCACAGATACAGCAGCGTCGCGCTGTGCGTGACGAAGCCGGCCGCGCCGACCAGCATCAGCGCGATCTCGAACGTTTTCACGAAGCGCGTGAGGGTCGCCTTGTCGTATTTGTCGGCGATCTGGCCGGAGGTGGCCGAGAACAGCACGAACGGCAAGATGAAGATCGCGGAAATCAGGAACGCGGCCGTCTTCGCATCGACGCCGGAGAAGCGTGCGGTGTGATACGTGACGAGCGACGTGAAGCCGATCTTGAAGACGTTGTCGTTCAGCGCGCCGAGGAACTGGGTCGTGAAGAACGGCGCGAAACGACGCTGGCGCAGCAGGTCGAACTGGGATGCGTGCTCGCGGCGTTCGCCGCGCGAGCCGGAGGAGACTTGCGTGTGATCGCTCATTCGGAATACGCGCGCATCGTCTGGGCGATGCTGCGCGGGCCTCGTGTTGTCGTTGAAAAAACGGCGGCGCAGGACAAGCCTGCGCCGCCGCGTGCCGGATGGCGGCGCCCATGCATCGACGTGCCGGGCGCGGCGCGATTCACGGCTTGTGCGCTTCGGCTTCCGATTCCGGCCAGTCGCGGATGTACGCCTTCAGCATCCGGTTCTCGAAGCTCTGCGCCTCGACGACCGTCTTCGCGACGTCGTAGAACGAAATGACGCCCATCAGCACCTTCTTGTCGAGCACCGGCATGTAGCGTGCGTGACGCTCGAGCATCATCCGGCGCACTTCGTTGACGTCCGTTTCCGGCGTGCACGTGAGCGGCTCGTCCATCACCTTGCGCACCTGCACGTCGCCGATCGCGCCGCCGTTCACGTGCAGGCGCAGGATGATCTCGCGAAACGTCAGCATCCCGACGAGATCGCCATACTCCATCACGACGAGCGAACCGATGTCATGCTCGGCCATCGTATCGACCGCTTCGCGCAGCGGCTTATCGGGCGTCACCGTAAACAGCGTGTTGCCCTTCACTTTCAGAATATCGCTGACGCGCATCGTAGTCCCCTCATGCTTGAATGCAAAATCTCTTTCGATCCTATCGGAAAGCCTGTCAAAAGGAAAGCACGGGCCGGCGCAGCCCCGCTTGCGGACGCGGGCCGCCGGCCGCACAATGGCCCCATGAACAGCGGCCCGAGGAGACGGCCATGGCGCATACGCATACGGAGCAATTCGCCAGCTTCGCTGACTTCTACCCGTATTACCTGAACGAGCACCAGAACCTCACGTCGCGGCGGCTGCACTTCATCGGCTCGCTCGGCGTGATCGGCTGCGTGGCGATGGCGGTCGCGACCGGCCACTGGCTGTGGCTGCCGGCGGCGATCGTCTGCGGTTACGGGTTCGCGTGGGTCGGCCACTTCTTCTTCGAGAAGAATCGTCCGGCCACGTTCCGGCACCCGATCTACAGCCTGATGGGCGACTGGGTGATGTTCAAGGACATCTGCACCGGCAAGATCCCGCTGTAGCCGCCGGCCCCGCCTTCAGGCAGGCCGCGGCGGCCGCGCGTGCGGATCGGCCACGCCCGGCGCCTGTCCGGCGTCACCTGCCGACTGCGCGCCCCCGAGCCGGTGCTCGGCGATCAGCGACGCGAGCGTCACGTCGAACCGGTCGCTCGACAGCACCGCGAGCAGCGCCGCGCCTTCGACGTGGCTGCGGCGCCGTTCGAGCTGATAGGTCAGCTCGGTACGGTCGATCACCAGCACGTCGAACAGTTGCGCGAGCGTCAACTGCTCCGGGTTCGCGAGCAGGATATAGCGCGGCGTGATCTCGTCGCCGCCCTCGAGCCGCGCGACCCATTCCCGCTCCTCCATCGTCGTCAGCAACCGCTGCGCGGTTTCCATGTCGCAGCGCAGCATCGTCGCCAGCCGCAGCGCCGTGTAGCCGCGCTTGCCGGCCGCGCGGGCTTCGGCCAGCCGCGCGAGCAGTTCGAGCGCGTCGAGCAGGTCGCTGCCCGGATAGTGGATCCGGTGGAACTGGCCGACGCGAATCGCCGGCAGCGCCGACGCCACCATCGCGCCGAGCAGCGCGATGAACCAGCTCAGGTACACCCACAGCAGGAACACCGGCAGCGCCGCGAAGGCGCCATAGACGGCCGTATAGGTCGGAATGCGCCGCACGTAGTAGCCGAAGCCGCGCTTCGCGAGTTCGAACGCGATGGCCGCGAACAGCCCGCCGATCACCGCGTCGCGCCACGCGACCGCGCAGTTCGGCAGATACACGTACAGCAGCGTGAACGCGAGCACCGTCAACGGCAGTGATGCAAGCGCGAGCAGCCACTCGACCATCGACGTCGCCGGCCCCGCGCCGGTGAACGCGAGCGATTGCGTGAACAGGTACGACGAGATCGACAGGCTCACGCCGAACAGCAACGGCCCGAGCGTGATCAGCGCCCAGTACGCGAGCACGCGCTGCGCGAACGGCCGCGGCTTGCGCACGCGCCAGATCAGGTTGAACGCCGATTCGATCGTCATCATGGTCATCACCGACGTGACGACGAGCACGATCAGGCCGGCCGTCGTCAGCCCCTTGGCCTTCGACGCGAACTGGTTCAGGTACTTGAAGATCTGGATGTTGAACTGCGCGGGCATCAGGTGATCCGCGAGGAACCCCTGCAGCGAGATCTGGAACGACGCGAACATCGGGAACGCGGTGAACAGCGCGAACGCGACCGTCAGCAGCGGCACGAGCGCCAGCATCGTCGTGAAGGTCAGACTGCCCGCCACTTGCGGGATGCGATCCTCGGCGCTGCGCCGGGCCGCGAACTGCGCGAGGCGCTTGATGGTGACGAGATCCACGCTCAACTTCGGCAAACGGCTTCTCCTTCTCGAGGCTGCGCGCGTCACGGCGCGCCGCCGCCGCGCTGCGCGACGGCTTCAGCCCCTATAATAGCCGCTCGATTCCAGCAGGGGCCGACTGCACCGGGCACGCGCGCGGCCGCACGCGGCTCCGTCGCCCATGAAAGACATCCTCGTCCTCTATTACAGCCGTCACGGCGCCACGCGCGATCTCGCGCTCGCGATCGCGAACGGCATCGACAGCGTGCCGGGCATGCAGGCCCGCATCCGCACCGTGCCGCCCGTGTCGGCCGTCTGCGAAGCCACCGCCCCCGACATCCCGGCCGACGGCCCGCCGTACGCGGAACTGCGCGACCTCGAGGAGTGCGCGGGCCTCGCGCTCGGCTCGCCCACCCGCTTCGGCAACATGGCCGCGTCGCTCAAGTATTTCCTCGACGGCACGACGCCGCAATGGCTGTCGGGCGCACTGACCGGCAAGCCCGCGAGCGTGTTCACGTCGACGGGCAGCCTGCACGGCGGCCAGGAGTCGACGCTGCTGTCGATGATGCTGCCGCTGCTGCATCACGGGATGATGATCGTCGGGATTCCGTACACCGAATCCGCGTTGAGCACGACGCGTACCGGCGGCACGCCGTATGGCGCGTCGCACGTCTCGCAGCACGACCGCTCGGCGCCCGGCGGGCTGTCGGCGGACGAGAAGGCGCTCGCGGCCGCGCTCGGCGTACGGCTCGCGCGCGCCGCTGCGGCCCTCGCCAGCGCCCAGGCCGCCGAGGCGGCATGAGCGCCCCCGCCCGCCCCGCCGTCGCGGCCCGGCCGCGCTATGCGCTGGCCGCCGCCGCGTGTCTCGTCGCGCTGATCGCGCTGTCGCTCGCCTGGGAGCTGTGGCTCGCACCGCTGCGCCCCGGCGGCTCCGCGCTGATGCTCAAGGCCGTGCCGCTCGCGCTCGCGCTGCCCGGCGTCTGGCGGCGTAACATCTATACGATGCAGTGGGCGAGCATGCTGATCCTCGTCTATCTTGCCGAAGGCATCGTGCGCGGCATGTCCGATCGCGGACTGTCCGCGACGCTCGGCTGGTGCGAGACCGCGCTTGCCGTCGGCTTCTTCGTGGCGGCGCTCGCTTACGTCGCGCCGTTCAAGCGCGCGGCGAAAAAACCGCGCGCCGCGTCCTGACCCTTACGCGACAAGGTGATGATGTCCTCCGAAGCTTTCGTTTCCGCGTGCCGCGACGCGATCGGCGCCGATCACGTGCTGACCGATCCGCACGATACCGAACCGTTCCTGACCGACTGGCGCCGCCGCTACAAGGGCGCGGCGTGTGCGGTGCTGAGGCCCGCGAACACGGCCGAAGTCGCCGCGCTCGTGAAGCTCGCCAACGCGCACGGCGTCGCGCTCGTGCCGCAGGGCGGCAACACGGGCCTCGCCGGCGGCGCGACGCCCGACGCGAGCGGCAGCCAGGTCGTGCTGAGCGTCGCGCGCCTGAACCGCGTGCGGGCGCTCGATCCGCACAACAACACGATCACCGTCGAAGCCGGCGTGATCCTCGCCGACGTGCAGGCGCGCGCCCGCGAAGGCGGCCGGCTGTTCGCGCTGAGCCTCGCGGCGGAAGGCAGCTGCACGATCGGCGGCAACCTGTCGACCAATGCGGGCGGCACCGCGGTGCTGCGCTACGGCAACGCGCGCGAGCTGTGCCTCGGGCTCGAGGTCGTGACGCCGCAAGGCGAGATCTGGGACGGGCTGCGTGGGCTGCGCAAGGACAACACGGGCTACGACCTGCGCGACCTGTTCATCGGCGCCGAAGGCACGCTCGGGATCATCACGGCGGCCGTGATGAAGCTGCATCCGCTGCCGGCCGCGCAGGTCACGGCGCTGGCCGCGCTCGAATCGCCGCACGCGGCGCTCGATTTCCTCGCGCTCGCGCAGCGCGCGGCCGGGCCGCTGTTGACGGGCTTCGAGCTGATGTCGGATTTCTGCATGCAGCTGGTCGGCAAGCACTATCCGCAACTGCGCTACCCGTTCGCGCAAACCCATGCGCAAACGGTGCTGCTGGAGCTGTCCGACAACGAAAGCGAAGCGCATGCGCGCGCGCTGTTCGAGAAGCTGATGGAAGAAGCGTTCGAGGCCGGGCTCGTGGTCGACGCGGTGGTGGCGGAGAACCTCGCGCAATCGCGTGCGTTCTGGGACCTGCGCGAACACATCCCGCTCGCGCAGGCCGACGAAGGGCTCAACATCAAGCACGACATCGCGGTGCCGATCTCGTCGGTCGCACGCTTCATCGACGAGACCGACGCGGCGATCCAGCAGGCCGCGCCGGGTGCTCGGATGGTCACGTTCGGCCACCTCGGCGACGGCAACCTGCACTACAACGTGCAGACGCCCGAAGGCGGCGATCCGAAGGCGTTCCTCGCGGCGTTCCAGAAGCCGATCAACCGGATCGTCTACGACAACGTGCACCGCCACCACGGCACGATCAGCGCGGAGCACGGCATCGGCCAGTTGAAGATCGACGACGCGCAGCGCTACAAGTCGCCGGTCGAAACGACGCTGATGCGCACGCTGAAGACCGCGCTCGACCCGCGCGGCCTGATGAATCCCGGCAAGGTCCTGCGCTGAAGCCGCCTACTCCGGAGCCAAGCCCGTGAAAGTCCGCGTCCTGTCCGACCTGCATCTCGAAAACAACCTGCCCGATGCGATCCCGCATGCCGACGCGGATCTCGTCGTGCTGGCCGGCGACATCCACAATCACGCGGAAGGCCTGCGCTGGGCCGCCGAGACGTTCGACCCGGCGGTACCGGTGATCTACGTGCCGGGCAACCACGAGTATTACGACGGGGAATTCGGCGCGCTGGAGACGGCGATGTGCGATGCCGCACATGCGCTCGACAACGTGCATTACCTGAACAACGGCGTCTACGTCGATCCCGCGCAACGCTTCCGCGTGCTGGGGACGACGCTCTGGGCCGATTTTTCGCTGTTCGGCCGGGACGAAGCCAGCGTCGCACGCGCGACCGACGCCGGCCTGCGCGTGATGCTCGATTTCAAGGGATTGATCCAGGTGACCTGGCCCCACGATGCGGCATTGCATGGGGCAGCGAGCGCGCCGGAACGGGATTTCTCGCCGGCCGATGCGATCGCGCTGCACCGGCGAGGCCGCGCGTGGCTGGAAACGCAGCTGGCGGCGCCGTTCGCGGGCAAGACAATCGTCGTTACCCATCACGCGCCGCACCGGCGCTCGCTGGCGGAACGCTATGCGGAAGATCTGGCGTCGGCGGGGTTCGTCACGGACATGGCGGAGCTGGTGCGGCCGCCGGTGGATCTGTGGCTGCACGGCCACACGCATACGTCATTCGACTACGTGGCGGATGGCGGCACGCGCGTGGTGTGCAATCCGCGTGGCTACCTTCACCGGCGCACCGGCGAATGGGAAAACCCCGCGTTCGCGTGGGACAAGGTCGTCGAACTCGGCTGAGCGCCGGCCCGGGCGGCCGCGTCGCGCGGCCGGCCCGACCTGAAACGTGACGGCGGGATCAGCGGCCGGGGCGGCGCGGCTCACGCACGCGGACCGGCACGGGCTTCATCTGCGCCTTCGCCTTCATCGCACGCAACAGGTCGCGGGTCGCCGCCGCGGCGGCAGCAGCGCCCAGCAGGACGCCAAGGCCGATCATCAGGTGCGTATCCATTGCTACTCCGGTGTGGTGTATCTCGTTAATTCCAACAGTATCAAACTGTCTGACACACGTTCGTAAAAAAATGTTGCGTGAAGGAAAAATCTCGTCAGATTGAGGTCGACCGCGCGGTCATGTCGCACGCGTGAACTGTTCGAGCGCCGCTTCGTCCGCTTCGAGCGTCAGCGGCAGCTCTTCGCGCAGGAAATCGACCCAGGTCCGGATTTTCGCGTCGAGGTATTGACGCGACGGATACAGCGCGTAGATGTTCATCACGTGCGACCGGTACTCGGGCATCACGCGCACGATGTGCCCGCTGCGCAGCCAGCCGATCGCCGAATAGAGCGGCAGCCCGCCGACGCCCATCCCCTCCCGCACGGCCACCGCGAGCGCCTCGGCGACGTTCACGCGAAACGGCGGCGCCGTGATCGGCACGACCTCGTTGCCGTTCGGCCCCGCCAGCGCCCATTCGTCGAAGTGAAAGCCCGGCGCGACCATCCCGAGGCACACGTGCTGCGCGAGATCGGCCGGCCGCTGCGGCACGCCGTGCGACTCGATATAGCCGGGCGACGCGCACACGACGCTGTAGCTCTCGCCGAGCCGCTGCGACACGAGCCCCGAATCCGGCAGATCGCGGCCGACGACGATCGCGACGTCGTATCCCTCGTCGAGCAGGTCGGGCATCCGCTGCGCGAGCGTCAGCTCGACGTGCACGTCCGGATAGCGCTCGCGGTAGCGCGCGATGGCCGGCACCAGGTAGTGCTGGCCGAGGCTCGTGAAGCAGTGGACCTTCAGCTTGCCGGACGGGCGCGCATGCGCGTCGCCGGCCTCGGCTTCGGCCTGGTCGACGTAAGCGAGGATCTGTTCGCAGCGTTGCAGATAGCGCTCGCCGGCTTCGGTCAGCGCGATGCGGCGCGTCGTGCGGTTCAGGAGACGCGTGCGCAGATGGGCCTCGAGATCCGAGACCGCGCGCGATGCGTAGGCGGTGGTCGAATTCATCTGCTGGGCGGCCGCGGTAAAGCTTCCCGCGTCGACCACGCGGACGAATACCCGCATGTTTTGTAACGTATCCATCCGATTACCCGTTTGAATCCGGAGGGATTGTTGCACAGGGTCCAACAAATATTATCTCAGGATTCGTAAAAATGACTTGCACCGTTGTCCGTTTATTCAGGAATCGCCGAAAAATATAATCGCCTCCGACTCATCTATATCCGAAAGGGAGAAAATCGTGCAGTCTCCGGCGACAAAAGGGACGCTCGCACTGGCGGTTCTTGCAGTCTCATTAATAATGGCCGGTTGCGCGAGCATGGGCGACAACCACACCCAGTCCACGCGCATCGAGGCGAACGCGCTCGACGCCGGTGCGGCGATCCGCGCCGCCGACCGCGACGCGGGCTGGCCCGCCGCCGACTGGTGGCGCGCGTACCGCGATCCGCAGCTCGATGCGTGGATCGCCGCCGCCCAGGCCGGCAACCCGAGCCTCGCGGCGGCCGAGGCCCGCGTGCGCGAAGCGCAGGCGATGGCGCGCGTCGCCCGTTCGGCCGAGCTGCCGCAAATCAACGGCAACCTGTCGCTGATGCGCCAGCACTGGCCCGACAACGTGTACTACGGGCCGGGGCCGCTCGCCGATACCGACACCTGGAACAATACCGGCACGCTCGGCCTGTCGTACCACCTCGATCTGTGGGGCAAGGACAAGAACGCGACCGAGCGGGCGCTCGACACCGCGCATGCGAGCGCCGCCGACGCGCGGGCCGCGAAGCTCGAACTCGAAGTCAACGTCGTGCGCGCGTATGTCGGCATGTCGATGAATTACGCGCTGCTCGACCTCGCGCACGAAACGTACGAACGGCAGCGCTCGCTTGCCGATCTCGCACGCAAGCGGCTGCAGGCCGGCCTCGGCACGCAGCTGGACGTGAGCCAGGCGGAATCGACGCTGCCCGACTACGAGCGCCAGATCGACAGCTATGAGGAAGCGATCCAGCTCGCGCGCCACCAGCTCGCCGCACTGGCCGGCAAGGGCCCGGGCGCCGGCGACGCGATCAAGCGGCCGCAGCTGGCGCTCGATGCGCCGGCCGGCCTGCCGTCGGCGATGCCGGCCGACCTGCTCGGCCGCCGCCCCGACGTCGTCGCGGCGCGCTGGACGGTCGACGCGCAGGCGCGCGGCATCGACGTCGCGAAGGCGTCGTTCTACCCGAACATCGACCTGCTCGCGACGGTCGGCGGCTTCGGCGTGACCGCGCCGTTCACCGACTTCCTGCGCGCGATGAACGGCGGCTGGACGGCCGGCCCCGCGCTGTCGCTGCCGATCTTCGAAGGCGGCCGGCTGCGGGCGCAGCTCGGCGCCGCGAATGCCGGCTACGACCAGGCGGTCGAGCGCTACAACCAGACGATCGTCGGCGCGCTCAAGGACATCGCCGACCAGGTCGTGCGGATCCGCTCGCTCGATACGCAGAAGAAGGACGCCGCGCGCTCGGTGGCGGCCAACAATCGCAGCTATCAGTTGTCGCGCGAAGGCTTCCGTCGCGGGCTGACCGATTACGTGAACGTGCTGGTCGCGCAACAGCAACTGCTGCGCGCGCAGGAAACGGCCGCCCGCATCGACGCGGAACGCCTCGCTGCGCACGCGCAGTTGATGGCCGCGCTCGGGGGTGGGGTCGAGACGGGCAAGGATGTGCCGGGCGGCGATCCGTCGGGCGGCGATTCGTCGAGCGGCCAACCGCCGAAGGACGCCGCCGCTGCGCCCGCCGCCGCGTCGGCCACGCAGCCCGCGGCAGCCGCCGCCCGGCCCGCGCAGGTCGCGACCGCCGGCGGCGCCATTGCGCCGGCCGCCGTGCCGGTCGCACGGTAACGCGGAGCGTCGCCATGTCAGCTTCCTCCCCCACTTCCACGCCCGCCGGCGGTCCATTCGCGGCCTGGACCGCCGCGTTCGGCGACTGGGCCCGCACCGACGGCGCCGCGTGGCTCTACCTGTTCAAGGCGCTGCTCGCCGCGTTCATCGCGACCGGCGTGTCGATGCGGCTCGACCTGCCCGCGCCGAAAACGGCGATGACGACGGTATTCATCGTGATGCAGCCGCAAAGCGGCGCGGTGCTCGCGAAGAGCTTCTACCGCGTCGCCGGCACGATCTTCGGGCTGATCGCGACGCTCACCTTCGTCGGGCTGTTCCCGCAGCAGCCGCAACTGTTCCTGCTGGCGGTCGCGCTGTGGGTCGCGCTGTGCACGGCCGGCGCCGCGCGCAACCGCAACTTCCGCAGCTACGGCTTCCTGCTGGCCGGCTACACGACCGCGCTGATCGGGCTGCCCGCGTCGCAGCACCCGGACGGCGCGTTCATGAGCGCGATGACGCGCGTGGCCGAAATCATGGTCGGGATCGTGTCGTCCGGCGTGGTCAGCGCACTCGTGTTTCCGCAGACCACCAGCGAGCAGATGCGCACGACGGTGCGCAAGCGCTTCGGCAGCTTCGTCGACTACGTCGCGGCGGCGCTGTCGGGCAAGCTCGACCGCGCGCATATCGAAACCATCCATACGCGCTTCGTCGCCGACGTGGTCGGGTTCGAGGCCGCGCGCAGCATGGCCGTGTTCGAGGACCCGGACACGCGGATGCGCAGCGGCCGCCTCGCGCGGCTGAACAGCGAGTTCATGAGCGCGTCGAGCCGCTTCCATGCGCTGCACCAGTTGATGAACCGGCTGCATGCGGCCGGCGCGCAGGCCGCGATCGACGCGATCGAGCCGTACTTCCGCGAGATCGCCCCGCTGCTGCTGACGCCCGCCGGCGAACCGGTGCGCACGTCGGCCGATGCCGGCCACGCGGCCGCGCAACTGCTCGCGTGGCGCGACGCGCTGCCCCGCCGCATCCGCGCGACGCGCGCCGCGCTCGAAACGCAGCCGGACTTTCCGCTGCTCGACTTCGATACGGCCGCCGAACTGCTGTACCGCTTCATCACCGACCTGCACGAGTACGCGGCCACCTACGCGTCGCTGTCGAGCGCGATGCACGAGCGCGAACGCTGGATCGAGCGCTACGAGCCGCGCACCAATGCGACGGCGATGGTGATCGCGGCGATCCGCACCGCGACCGTGATTCTCGTGCTCGGCTGGTTCTGGATCGAGACCGCGTGGCCGAGCGGCGTGACGATGACGCTCACGGCGGCGGCCACCTGCGCGCTCGCGTCGTCGACGCCGCGCCCGACCGCGATGTCCGCGCAGATGGGCATGGGCACGGTGCTCGCCGTCTGCACGGGTTTCCTGCTGACGTTCGGCATCTATCCGCACATCGACGGCTTTCCGCTGCTGTGCGTCGCGCTCGCGCCGCTGCTTGCGATCGGCGTCTTCATGACGCTGAAGCCGAAGCTCGCCGGCTACGGAATGGGCTACCTGATCTTCTTCAGCTTCCTCGCCGGCCCGGACAACATCACGCATTACGATCCGACCGGCTTCATGAACGATTCGCTCGCGCTCGTGCTGGCGATGCTGGTGTCGGCGATCGCGTTCGCGGTGCTGTTCCCGCCGACCGCGCCGTGGCTCAAGAAACGGCTGTTCGCCGATCTGCGCCACCAGGCCGTCGCGGCCGGGCACGCGCGGCTCGCGGGCCTGCGCACGCGCTTCGAAAGCGGCGCGCGCGACCTGATGTACCAGGCGCACACGCTGTCGGCCGATCAGCCCGACGTGCAGCGCGACGCGCTGCGCTGGATGTTCGCGGTGCTCGAAACCGGCAACGCGACGATCGACCTGCGTCACGAGCTCGCGACGCTGCCGTCCGACCCGCGCTATGCACCGGCGATGCCGTGGCGGCGCGCGATCGACACGATGCGCAGCGCGCTGTCGGCGCTGTTCTCGAAGCCGAGCGCCGCGCGTTTCGACGCGACGCTCGCCGCGACCAATGCGGCGATCGACGCGACCCGGCACACGCTCGATGCGGTCGAGCCGTCGCGCGACGAGCGCCACCGGCTGCAGCGCATCCTGAGCCACCTGCATTTCGTGCGGACCGCGCTGCTCGATCCGGAATCGCCGCTCGAGCCGCTCAATCGCAACCGCCCCGTGCGTCCCCAACCAG
Organism: Burkholderia sp. BCC0044; assembly: GCF_902832955.1. NCBI lineage: Bacteria > Pseudomonadati > Pseudomonadota > Betaproteobacteria > Burkholderiales > Burkholderiaceae > Burkholderia > Burkholderia sp. BCC0044. The sequence continues at coordinate 911,973 of NZ_CADFDO010000001.1, forward strand.
GAGCCTCGTCATGATGCCGCGTGAAATCGCCATTCTCGATGCCTACATGCCGACGGTGGTGCTGATGTTTGTCCTCGGCGCGATCGCGACCTGGGCCGTCGACCGCCTGCTCGCCTATACGGGCCTCTACCGTCTCGTCTGGCACCCGTCGCTGTTCCGGGCCTGCCTTCTCGTCTGCATTTGCGGCGGACTGAGTCTTGCCGTTTACCGTTGATTCCGAACCATCATGATGCTCAGAAAACTCTTCGGCTTCGTCGCGACCGCCGTCATCCTTCTCGTCGCGATCCTGATCGGGCGCTCGCTGTGGGTGCACTACATGGACGATCCGTGGACGCGCGACGGGCGCGTGCGCGCCGAGATCGTCAACGTCGCGCCGGACGTGTCGGGCGCGATCGTCGAGCTGCCCGTGCATGACAACCAGCTCGTGAAGAAAGGCGACCTGATCATGCAGATCGACCCGTCGCACTACCAGATCGCGGTCGAGCAGGCGCAGGCGGCCGTGGCCGCCCGTCGCGCGGAACTGCAGATGCGCCGCGACGACGCGGCCCGCCGCGCGGACCTCGATGCGCTCGTCGTGTCGAAGGAAAACCGCGAGAACGCGGTGCACAGCGCGTCGAGCGCCGACGCGCAGTACCAGCAGGCGATCGCCGCGCTCGACGCCGCGAAGCTCAACCTCGAGCGCACGCGCGTCGTCGCGCCGGTCGACGGCTACATCACGAACCTGCAGACGTTCAAGGGCAACTACGCGGTGGCCGGCCAGGCGAAGCTCGCGATCGTCGACAGCCACTCGTTCTGGGTCTACGGCTACTTCGAGGAAACCAAGCTGCCGCGCGTGAAGATCGGCGCGCCGGCCGAAATGCGGCTGATGAGCGGCGGCGTGATGAAGGGCCACGTGGAAAGCATCTCGCGCGGCATCTACGATCGCGACAATCCGCAAAGCCGCGACCTCGTCGCGGACGTGAACCCGACCTTCAACTGGGTGCGCCTGGCGCAACGCGTACCGGTACGCATCAAGATCGACGACGTGCCGGCCGACGTGGTGCTGTCGGCGGGCACGACCTGCACGGTCATCATCGATCCGGACAAGCAGAAGAAGTCGTAAGCGCCGGGGCGCGCGGCACGCTCAGGCCGCGGCGATACGGAAACGCCCGACCAGCGCCTTCAGTGCCTGGGCCTGCTCGTCGAGCGCGTTCGCGGCAGCGGCCGCCTGTTCGACGAGCGCCGCGTTCTGCTGCGTGCCGGCATCCATCTGCGTGACCGCGCGGCCGATCTCGTCGATCCCCGCGCTCTGCTCGTCCGACGCCGCCGAAATCTCGCCGATGATGTCGGTCACGCGCTTGACCGCGCGCACCACGTCGCCCATCGTGCGGCCCGCGTCGTGCGCGAGCGCCGCGCCGTTCGCCACGCGCTCGACCGACGCGCCGATCAGTTCCCGGATCTCCTTGGCCGCGGTCGCCGAGCGTTGCGCGAGCAGCCGAACCTCGCCGGCGACCACCGAGAAACCGCGCCCCTGCTCGCCGGCGCGTGCGGCCTCGACCGCCGCGTTCAACGCGAGAATGTTGGTCTGGAACGCGATCCCCTCGATCGTGCCGATGATGTCGCGGATGTTCTTCGCGCTGTCGTCGATCTCGCTCATCGTCGCGACCACGCGGCCGACGACCTCACCGCCCGTCTCCGCCACCGCCGACGCATTGGCCGCGAGCGTGCTCGCCTGCCGCGCGTTCTCCGCGTTCTGCCGCACGGTCGACGTGAGCTGCTCCATGCTGGCCGCGGTGCGCTCGAGCGCGACGGCCTGCTGCTCGGTGCGGCGCGACAGGTCGAGGTTGCCGGTCGAGATCTCGCCGGACGCGGCCGCGATGGCCTCGGCGCTCACCGCGATCTCGCCCACGGTGGCCGCGAGCCCCGTCTGCATCTCGGCCAGCGCGCGCACCATGCTGCCGCGGTCGTGCCGGCCGAGCGCGATCGGCCGCGTCAGGTCGCCGCGCGCGATGTCCGCGGCAATCTCCTTCGCGAGCGCGGGCTCGCCGCCGAGCTGCGACGCGAGGCGGCGCACGACGCGCTCGGCGATCACGACGGCCAGCACGATCAACGCGGCCGTCATCGCCGCGATCATCGCGAACGACGACGAAAAAATGGTCGCGGACGCATCGAGCGTCGCCTTCGACTTCTCGCCGCGCGTCTTCACGAGTTCGGCGACGAGTTTTTCGAGCTTGCCGGTTTCGACCAGCAGCGACACGTCCTGCGTGCCGACCTGCCAGTTCATCTGCGACAGGTCGAGCGGCTGCGCGCGCACCAGCGTGACGAAATCGCGCAGATGCGTGCTCCACGCGCCGACCGCCGTCGAGAATGCGTGCAGCCGCGCCGAATCGCCGGTATCGGCCGGATCCGCATAGCGCTGCAGCGTGCCGAGCGCCTGGCCGATCGACGCGAGCCCCGCGCTCACCTCGGCGCCGAGTTCGTCGCGCTCCTTCGCGGTCGTCGCGGTCAGCAGCATCTTCTGCGCGCGGCTCGCGCGCAGCACCTCGGCGCGGACTTCCGCCGCCGCCCGGCTCGCGACGTGGCCCTGTTCGTAGACCGATGCGATCGACGCGTTCAGCCGGCTGATCTGCCACAGCGAAAACACGCCGATCGCGAGCGTGCCAACCAGCAGAATCGCGAATGCGGCGCGCAACGTCGCCTTGACGGTCCACGGCCGACGCTCGCGCCGCGCCGCGCGCGCACGTCGTGCGGCACGACCGGCGGCAACGTCGGGTGCGGCGGCTGCCGCACCGGGCTGTGGATGCAAAGATGCTGCTTTCATCGAACTATCCCCGTATGGATCACGCTGCCGGAAAGGTCGGTCCCGGCGGTCCCGCGATGGCAGGCCATGCCGCGCGTCCTGCGCCCGCCCGGCGGGTAGCCGGTGCCAGGCGCGGCGCGCGTGTTGTCATTGGGTCGTTCTACGGCCGCCACCGCCGTTTCTTGAGTCCGGAAAAACACGCACCCGGCTCCGGCGCGGCCGCCGCTGAAGGACGGACGCGCCGCCAGCGTTATACCCGTCCAAAAAAGCACGCAGCGGCCGATCCGTCCGATGAATGTCCGATTCGCGATAAAACTTGGCCTGACATTCTCGATACGCCACATTACACTTCTTTGACGCATCAACAAATCAACCACGCGCCGATCCCCAACAGAGCGCGCCCGCCACCTCAACTCGTTCAGCTCACATGGAAACCAGCCTCGATTCCGGAGCCGGCGCAGCCGCCGCCCAGCCGTCCGCACCGCCCGTCGCCCGCACCGTCTACCCGGTGCTCGGCGCGATCAGCTTCTCGCACATGCTCAACGACATGATCCAGTCGTTGATCCTCGCGATCTACCCGATGCTCAAGAGCCAGTTCGCGCTGTCGTTCGCGCAGATCGGCCTGATCACGCTCACGTACCAGATCACCGCGTCGCTGCTGCAGCCGCTCATCGGCCTCTATACCGACAAGCGTCCGAAGCCGTATTCGCTGCCGGTCGGCATGGGCTTCACGCTCGCGGGGCTGCTGCTGATGTCGGTTGCGCCGAATTTCCCGATGCTGCTGGTAGCGGCCGCGCTCGTCGGCTGCGGCTCGTCGGTGTTCCATCCCGAATCGTCGCGGGTCGCGCGGATGGCGTCGGGCGGCCAGCACGGGCTCGCGCAGTCGGTGTTCCAGGTGGGCGGCAATGCGGGCTCGGCGCTCGGGCCGCTGCTCGCCGCGCTCGTGATCATTCCGCACGGCCAGCACAGCATCGCGTGGTTCTCGGCGGCCGCGCTCGTCGCGATGATCGTGCTCACGCAGATCGGCCACTGGTACAAGAAGCATCCGTCGATGAAGAAGAAGGCCGCCTCGACCGGCCACCCGACGCTGTCGCGCGGCCGCGTGATGGGCGCGATCGGCGTGCTGGTGCTGCTCGTGTTCTCGAAGTACTTCTACCTCGCGAGCATCAACAGCTATTTCACGTTCTACCTGATCGACAAGTTCCACCTGTCGGTGCAGGCCGCGCAGATCCACCTGTTCGTGTTCCTCGCGGCGGTGGCGGCCGGCACGCTGATCGGCGGGCCCGTCGGCGACCGGATCGGCCGCAAGTACGTGATCTGGGTGTCGATCCTCGGCGTCGCGCCGTTCACGATGCTGCTGCCGTACGCGAACCTGTTCTGGACGAGCGTGCTGACCGTGATCATCGGCGTCGTGCTGGCGTCGGCGTTCGCCGCGATCCTCGTCTATGCGACGGAGCTGATGCCCGGCAAGGTCGGGATGGTCGCGGGGCTGTTCTTCGGCTTCGCGTTCGGCCTGGGCGGCGTCGGCGCGGCCGTGCTCGGCCAGCTCGCGGACGCGACGAGCATCCCGTTCGTCTACAAGGTGTGCTCGTTCCTCCCGCTGATCGGCGTGCTGACGGTGTTCCTGCCGAACCTCGAAAGCAGCCGGCGCAAAAAGGCATGACGAACGGCCGGCCACGGCGGCGTGCGCGCCGCGGCCAGTCGTCTGGTTCGAATGGGAATTGTTCGGCGGCGGCGTCAGGCCGCCGTCGTCGCATGCAGCGTCAGGAAACGCTTGAGGATGCCGGACGAATAGCTGCTCGCGATCGCCGACAGGAAGTGCGAGAACGACTGCGTCGCGTGATCGTCGGCCGTATCGGAGATCGTGCGCACGAGCGCGAACGGCACGTCGTGTTCCGCACACACCTGCGCGATCGCCGCGCCTTCCATTTCGACCGCGAGCGCGTCCGGCAGCGCGTCGCGCAGCGCGAGCACTTCCTGCTCGCTCGACACGAAGCGGTCGCCGCTGATGATGAGCCCCGCGTGCAGCGCCGCGCCGGCGAGCCCGAAGCACTCGGCGAACTGCGCGCCCTCTTCGTCGATGAACAGCGTGCACGCGGCCCGCAGGCGGGCCGTCAGCGCCGCGTCGGTCGCGAAACGCGTGATGCCGAGCAGCGGCACCTCGTAGCGCGGAAAGAGCGGCGACGCGTCGAGATCGTGCTGCAGCAGCGTATCGGCCACGACGACGTCGCCGACTCGCACCGTGCGCGACACGCCGCCCGCGACGCCGGTGAACACCACGCCCGACACGCCGAACACGTGGATCAGCGCGCTGACGGTCGCGGCGGCCGCGACCTTGCCGATCCGCGCGAGCGTGACGACGCAGGCCGCGCCGTGCACGGTGCCGACGTGATAGTCGCGGCGGCCGAGCGTGACCGTCTTCATCGCGCCGTCGGCGCGCATCGCGGCGATCAGGTCGCCGAGTTCCTCGGGCAGCGCGGCCAGAATGCCGAGCGGACGCGCGGCAGGCGTCACGATCAGGTCGACGTCCATCATTCCACCGCCTGCAGTTTCGCGACCGCGAGCGCGAGCCATTTCTCGCCGTGGCGCTTGAACTTCACCTGCGCCTTCGCATCGGTGCCGTTGCCTTCGAGCGCGGTGACCGTGCCTTCGCCGAACTTCGTATGGAACACCTGCTGGCCGACCCGGAAGCCGGTGTCGGCCGCGCGCTGCTTGTTCGCGAACGCCGGCAGCGGCGCGGACACGGCCGCATCGACGATCTGCTCGCGGCTGCCGCCGCCCGGCCGTGCGAACCAGTCGCGCCCGTAGCCGGCGTTGTCCGAACGCCCGCCCCAGCGCGACCCGGCCTCGACCTTCGGCGTGAGCCACTTCAGCACATGCTCCGGCAGTTCGTCGAAGAAGCGCGAGCGCACGTTGTAGCGCGTCTGGCCGTGCAGCATCCGGCTTTGCGCGAACGACAGGTAGAGCCGCTCCTTCGCGCGCGTGATCGCGACGTACATCAGCCGGCGCTCTTCCTCGAGGCCGTCCGATTCGAGCACGCTGTTCTCGTGCGGGAACAGCCCTTCCTCGAGCCCGGTGATGAACACGGCCGAGAACTCGAGCCCCTTCGCCGCGTGCACGGTCATCAGCTGCACGGCGTCCTGGCCGGCCTGCGCCTGGTTGTCGCCGGCCTCCAGCGACGCATGCGACAGGAAGCCGGCGAGCGGCGTCATCGTGTCGGGGTTCTGTGCCGGGTCGGCGGGCGATGCGGGATCGAGCACCTCGACCGCCGGATCGTCCGTCGCGGCGCCGAGCTCGGGCGCCGCGATCGCGCCCGCGCGCAGCGGGATCGAGCGGGCCGGCGTGTCGAGCCCGTAGCCTTCCTCGGCGATGAACGCGGTGGCCGCGTTCACGAGTTCCTGCAAGTTTTCGAGGCGATCCTGGCCTTCGCGCTCGCCCTGGTAGAAATCGGCGAGACCGCTCGCGCGCACGATGTGCTCGACGGTGTCGGGCAGGTTCATGTGCTGCGTGTCGGCGCGCATCTTCGCGATCAGGTTCGCGAACCCGCCGAGGCTCGTGCCGGCCTTGCCGGTCACGTACGGAATCGCGGCGGCCATCGAGCAGCCGTACAGACGCGCGGCGTCGGCCAGTTGCTCGACCGAGCGCGCGCCGATCCCGCGGGTCGGGAAGTTCACGACGCGCGCGAATGCCGTGTCGTCGTTCGGGTTGTCGATCAGGCGCAGGTACGCGAGCGCGTGCTTCACTTCCTGCCGCTCGAAAAAGCGCAGGCCGCCGTACACGCGGTACGGAATGCCCGACGACATCAGCGTGTGCTCGATCGAGCGCGACTGCGCGTTGCTGCGGTACAGGACGGCCACTTCGCTGCGCGCCATGCCGGTGTTGATCAGCGAGCGGATTTCCTCGACGATCCAGCCGGCTTCCTGCGAATCGGTGCTGGCTTCGTACACGCGCACCGGCTCGCCGTGGCCGGCATCGGTCCGCAGGTTCTTGCCGAGGCGGTGCGCGTTGTTCGAGATCAGCTGGTTCGCCGCGTCGAGGATGTTGCCGTGCGACCGGTAGTTCTGCTCGAGCTTGATCAGGTTGCGCACGCGGAATTCGTCTTCGAAGTCGCGCATGTTGCCGACGTTCGCGCCGCGGAACGCGTAGATCGACTGGTCGTCGTCGCCGACCGCGAAGATCGCGTTCTCGCCGCCCGCGAGCATCTTGAGCCACGCGTACTGCAGCTTGTTGGTGTCCTGGAACTCGTCGACGAGGATGTGCCGGAAGCGCGCCTGGTAGTGCGCGCGCAGCGGCGCGTTGTACGCGAGCAGCTCGTAGCAGCGCAGCAGCAGCTCGGGGAAATCGACGACGCCTTCGCGCTGGCACTGCTGGTCGTACGCCTGGTACAGCTCGACGAACTTGCGGTTGAAGTTGTCGGTCGCATCGACCTTGTCCGGGCGCAGCCCCTGCTCCTTCGCGTTGTTGATGAAGTACTGGACGTTCTTCGGCGGGTACTTTTCGTCGTCGACGTTCGCCGCCTTCATCAGCCGCTTGATCGCGGACAGCTGGTCGGCCGTGTCGAGGATCTGGAAGGTCTGCGGCAGGCCGGCGTCGCGCCAGTGCGTGCGCAGCATCCGGTTGCACAGGCCGTGGAACGTGCCGATCCACATCCCGCGCGTGTCGATCGGCATCATCGCCGACAGGCGCGCCATCATCTCGCGCGCGGCCTTGTTCGTGAAGGTGACGGCGAGCACGGTGGGCGGCGACGCATAGCCCTGCTGGATCAGCCACGCGATGCGCGTGATCAGCACGCGGGTCTTGCCGCTGCCCGCCCCTGCGAGGATCAGCGCCGGTTCGTTCGGCAACGTGACGGCGGCGAGTTGTTCGGGGTTCAGATTGGCGAGCAGATCGGGCATGGAGCGGCGGCTAACGGGCGAGAAAAATGCGGACCCGACATTATAAGTCGGCGGCGCGCGATACCGTGACCGACCGATGTGGCATCGCGGCCCAACAAGGCCGCCTTTCCCGCCGGCGACGGCTTCGGCACGCGTAACCAGCGTTATTTCGTGCGCGGGGCAGCAGGTTTGTCGCCGATCCAGTCGGGATGAGGGACATACCGGCGAACTTGTTCGGCGAGTTCGGGGCCGTGATACAGGTCCAGGCATTTCAGCAGAGCAAATTTTGCCCCGGCGTAACCTTCCACGGGATTGCCGTAATCGCGGCGCAAATAGCGTTCTGCAAGCTGCTCGACCGCCCGATCGCCTTTATCCTCATCGTAATAAGTCCATTCCAGGAACGCACTCTTGGTGATATCGGCATCCTCGCCTGCCGGCGATCCCCGGTAAGCGAGCGACAGGCACGCCGCCAACGCCCTGTCCTTGTAATTCTCCGCATTGGTGCGCCGCACGGCCATGACGGAATCGGCTGCTTCGGCAGACAGTGCCGAACATAGCGCGACGGCGCAGACCATCCGAAAAATGTTCATTTGAGCGCCCAGAAATAAGCGCGGCTAGTGCGATAGTTCGCCTCCGGCTCGTTGAAATAGCAAGCGTCGTAGCACTTGCGTCCATTGAAAAGTGTCGCATGCCCGCTGGCGTCACTCCATCCATGCACCTCGAAAAGGATAAGACCGCATTTCCCCGCCAGTGAGCCCCCACCGCTCGGTGGATAGGCAATGAGTTGAGGCGCGCCCCAAACAACTTTCAGAAACGAGACAACATCTCTGACACGATAGAAATAGTGCCGGCGATCGGCTCCTTCTCTGGTCTTGCCCGACATGGACGGGACGATTACGCCAGCTTCATTCAGGATATAGCTCATACGAACCGCGCATGTGTTCCGCCAAGGGTTCTTTTTATCCCGGATATGCGCAGCGACGCTGCCCCCTATCACCTGCGCCACTCTCTCGCCCGAACGGGCCGGATCGTAGATCTTCGTTGACGCCGCCCAGGCCGCGGCAAATGTCGGTCGTATCACTCCATTTCTCCTTACCTGGCGGCGGACCGGTGCGGCAAGGAGCCAACGCCCGACTCAAACCCGCGGCCAGACCCGCAAGTTAGCCGTCCCAACACGCGTCAGCAATTGGACACGTACGAACCTGACTGTAAGCCGCGAACGGCTCACTCGACGCCTGGCGATTTATAATGAGCGGTTCAAGTCTCCAACAAGCATTTTTCGGCAAATTTCCAACCATGAGCGACAACACGCTGGCGAAGAGTTTCGAACCCCACACCATCGAGTCCCAATGGGGGCCGGAGTGGGAAAAACGCGGCTATGCCGCCCCGGCATTCGATCCGTCCCGCCCCGATTTCGCGATCCAGTTGCCGCCGCCGAACGTGACGGGCACGCTGCACATGGGCCACGCGTTCAACCAGACGATCATGGACGGCCTCGCCCGCTATCACCGGATGCTCGGCGAGAACACGCTGTGGGTGCCCGGCACCGACCACGCGGGCATCGCCACGCAGATCGTCGTCGAACGCCAGCTCGACGCGCAGGGCGTGTCGCGCCACGACCTCGGCCGCGAGAAGTTCGTCGAGCGCGTGTGGGAATGGAAGCAGAAATCCGGTTCGACGATCACCGACCAGGTGCGCCGCCTCGGCGCATCGACCGACTGGTCGCGCGAATACTTCACGATGGACGACAAGATGTCGGCCGCCGTGCGCGACGTGTTCGTCACGCTGTATGAGCAAGGACTGATCTACCGCGGCAAGCGCCTCGTCAACTGGGATCCGGTGCTGCTCACCGCCGTGTCGGACCTCGAAGTCGTCAGCGAAGAGGAAAACGGCCACCTGTGGCACATCCGCTACCCGCTCGTCGACGGCTCGGGCTCGCTGACGGTCGCCACCACGCGTCCCGAGACGATGCTCGGCGACGTCGCGCTGATGGTCCATCCGGAAGACGAACGCTACGCGCACCTGATCGGCAAGCTGGTCACGCTGCCGCTGACGGGCCGCGAGATCCCGGTGATCGCCGACGACTACGTCGACCGCGAGTTCGGCACGGGCGTCGTGAAGGTCACGCCCGCGCACGACTTCAACGACTACCAGGTCGGCCTGCGCCACAAGCTCGCGCCGATCGAGATCCTGACGCTCGACGCGAAGATCAACGACAACGGCCCCGAGCAGTATCGCGGCCTCGACCGCTTCGACGCGCGCAAGGCGATCGTCGCCGACCTCGACGCGCAAGGCTTCCTCGACTCGGTGAAGCCGCACAAGCTGATGGTGCCGCGCGGCGACCGCACGGGCGTCGTGATCGAGCCGCTGCTGACCGACCAGTGGTTCGTCGCGATGACGAAGCCGGCGCCGGAAGGCACGTTCCATCCGGGCAAGTCGATCACCGAGGTATCGCTCGACGTCGTGCGCGACGGCCAGATCAAGTTCGTCCCGGAAAACTGGACGACCACCTATTACCAGTGGCTCGAGAACATCCAGGACTGGTGCATCTCGCGCCAGCTGTGGTGGGGCCACCAGATTCCCGCGTGGTATGGCGAGAACGGCGAGGTGTTCGTCGCCCGCAACGAGGAAGAGGCGCGCGCGCAGGCCGACGCGAAGGGTTACACGGGCGCGCTCAAGCGCGACGAGGACGTGCTCGACACGTGGTTCTCGTCGGCGCTCGTGCCGTTCTCGTCGCTCGGCTGGCCGAACGAGACACCCGAACTGAAGCATTTCCTGCCGTCGTCGGTGCTCGTCACCGGCTTCGACATCATCTTCTTCTGGGTCGCCCGGATGGTGATGATGACCACGCACTTCACCGGCAAGGTGCCGTTCCATACCGTCTACATGCACGGCCTCGTGCGCGACGCGGAAGGCCAGAAGATGTCGAAGAGCAAGGGCAACACGCTCGACCCGATCGACATCGTCGACGGCATCGACCTCGAGGCGCTGGTCGCAAAGCGCACGACGGGCCTGATGAACCCGAAGCAGGCCGCGACCATCGAGAAGAAGACGCGCAAGGAATTCCCGGACGGCATCCCCGCGTTCGGCACCGACGCGCTGCGCTTCACGATGGCGTCGATGGCGACGCTCGGCCGCAACGTGAACTTCGACCTCGCGCGCTGCGAAGGCTATCGCAACTTCTGCAACAAGCTGTGGAACGCGACGCGCTTCGTGCTGATGAACTGCGAAGGCCACGACTGCGGCGCCGACAAGCCGGAAGTTTGCGGCGCGGGCGACTGCGGCCCCGGCGGCTACCTCGACTTCTCGGCGGCCGACCGCTGGATCGTGTCGCTCTTGCAGCGCACCGAAGCCGACATCGCGAAGGGTTTCGCCGATTACCGCTTCGACAACATCGCGAGCAGCATCTACAAGTTCGTGTGGGACGAGTACTGCGACTGGTATCTCGAACTCGCGAAGGTGCAGATCCAGAACGGCACGCCGGAACAGCAGCGCGCGACGCGCCGCACGCTGCTGCGCGTGCTGGAAACGGTGCTGCGCCTCGCGCACCCGGTCATCCCGTTCATCACCGAGGCGCTCTGGCAGAAGGTCGCGCCGCTCGCCGGCCGCTATCCGCAGGGCAAGGCCGAGGGCGAAGCGTCGCTGATGACGCAGGCGTACCCGGTCGCGAACCTGCAGAAGCTCGACGAGGCATCCGAGCAATGGGCGGCCGACCTGAAGGCGATCGTCGACGCGTGCCGCAACCTGCGCGGCGAGATGAACCTGTCGCCGGCCACCAAGGTGCCGCTGCTGGCCGCCGGCGACGCCGAGCGCCTGCGCTCGTTCGCGCCGTACGTCCAGGCGCTCGCGCGCCTGTCGGACGTGCAGATCCTCGTGGACGAAGCAGCGCTCGACAAGGAAGCGCACGGCGCGCCGATCGCGATCGTCGGCCCGAACAAGCTGGTGCTGAAGGTGGAAATCGACGTCGCGGCCGAACGCGAGCGCCTGTCGAAGGAAATCACGCGCTTGACGGGCGAGATCGCAAAGTGCAACGCGAAGCTCGGCAACGAGGCGTTCGTCGCGAAAGCGCCGCCGGCCGTGGTCGAACAGGAGCAAAAACGTGTCGCCGAATTCCAGAGCACGCTCGAAAAACTGCGTGCGCAGCTCGATCGGTTGCCTGCGTAACAAACGGTAAGGTCATTTGCGTTCACTATAATGCGAACGTGAACATAGACCGTCTGACAAGTCGATTACAGGAATAAAGGTTCGATCATGTTGAAAGTCACCAAGGCGGTATTCCCCGTGGCCGGCCTCGGCACGCGGTTCCTGCCGGCAACGAAGGCGAGCCCGAAGGAAATGCTGCCGGTCGTCGACAAGCCGCTGATCCAGTACGCGGTCGAGGAAGCGATTGCGGCGGGCATCACCGAGATGATCTTCGTGACCGGGCGCAGCAAGCGCGCGATCGAGGACCACTTCGACAAGTCGTACGAGGTCGAGGCCGAACTCGAGGCGCGCGGCAAGGAAAAGCTGCTCGAACTGGTGCGCAGCATCAAGCCGAGCCACGTCGACTGCTTCTACGTGCGCCAGCCTGAAGCGCTCGGCCTCGGCCATGCGGTGCTGTGCGCGGAAAAGCTGGTCGCCGACAATCCGTTCGCGGTGATCCTCGCGGACGACCTGCTCGACGGCAACCCGCCGGTGATGAAGCAGATGGTCGACGTGTTCGACCACTATCACAGCTCGGTGATCGGCGTCGAAGAGATCCCGCCGTCGGAGACGAAGTCGTACGGGATCGTCGACGGCAAGGAATGGGAAGAGTCGATCGTCAAGATGTCGGCGATCGTCGAGAAGCCGGCGCCGGAAGTCGCGCCGTCGAACCTCGGCGTGGTCGGCCGCTACATCCTGAAGCCGCGGATCTTCGAGCACCTGCGCGCGCTGAAGCCCGGCGCGGGCGGCGAACTGCAGCTCACCGACGCGATCCAGGCGCTGCTCGCCGACGAACAGGTGCTGGCCTACAAGTACCAGGGCACGCGCTACGATTGCGGCAGCAAGCTCGGCTACCTGAAGGCGACGGTCGAATTCGCGCTGCGCCACCCGGAAGTCGGTGCGGAGTTCGAGACCTACCTGCGCACGCGCGACGGCGGACAACCGACCGTCTGAACGCGGCAAGGGCGCGCCCCGGCGGGCCCGCCCTCACCTCACGGCCGGCGCTTCAGCGTGCGTCGGCCGGCTTCACCGAGACGACGCCCGGCATGCCGCCCGCGTCGTCTTTTTTCGTCTTGACGAGCCAGCCGCTGCCATCGCCGAACGGCACCTTCGCCAGCGCGCTCTTCACGAGCGCCGGCGCGGCCTGCTGCGTGCCCGGATCGCGATCGCGCAGCGACGCCGACACGCGATAGACGTCGGCGCCCGATTTCGCATCGACGAAGTGCAGCGTCAGCACGTGGCGGTACACGCGGCCCATGAACGGCACCGCGAGCGGCGCGGGCCCGTCGACCGTCACGCATGCGCTGCTCGCCGCGCCGCAGCCGGCGGCGCTCGCCGCGACCGCCGCCGGCTGCGTCGCATACGCGACCGACAACCGGTAACGCGCGTCCTTGAGCGGCTGCGCATCGAAGCCGCGGCGCGCGAGTTCGTCGCGCACGAGCGTCTCGATCTGCCGGTACTCGGCATCGCCCGCCTGCGCGGCCGTCCGCACGAAATCGTAACCGTGCGCGCCGGATGCAAATGCATTCGGCTGCCCGACCGCACTCACGCCGCTCGTCACGCCGGCGCAACCCGCCAACAGCGACGCCGCCAGCGCGGCCGCTGCCCATTCCTTTCTCATGGCTTTCCCCAAATGCCTGCCGTCGCGCCCGGCCCTGTCAGGCGGACGGCTCGTCGATCGCGGGCAGCGACACCGTCACCGCGGTGCCGACACCCACTTCGCTGTCGACCGACACGCTGCCCCCATGGCGCGTGACGACCGTCTTCACGAACGCCATGCCGAGCCCGGAACCCGAGATTTCGGGCCGCTCGCCGGCATGGAATCGCTTGAAACGCTCGAACAGATGCCGCTGATCTTCCGGCGCAATGCCGTACCCCTGATCGCGAATCGTACAGAACATCCGCTTCGATGCGTGCTCGACCGTCAGCGTACACGTGATCACCGTGTCGGACGGACTGTATTTGACCGCGTTGTTCAGCAGGTTCACGAATGCGCGCGTGATCAGAGAACGATCCGCGCGCACCCAGCACATGGCGGCGCCTACGTCGGTCTCGACGCGGATGTGCTTCGCCTGCGCCTGCGGCCACACCTCGTCGCTCGCGTCGATCAGCACGTCGACGAGGCTCGTCGCCTCGAGTTGGTACGCCTGCGACTCCGCACGCGCCAACTGCACGAACTCGTCGGCGAGCGACAGCGCGCGGTGCGCATAGCGCTCGATCCGCGCGAGCAGCCCGCGCATCGCGTCGCTCTCGACGCGGTCGCGCTCGATCTCGACCAGTGCGAGGATCGACGACTGCGGCGAACGCATGTCGTGCGACAGCAGGTGCAGCGCTTCCTCGCGCTGCCGCTCGGCCGCGTGCAGCTCGGTCACGTCGACGAGGCCGGCGATCCAGCCGGTCACGCGGCCCTGCGCGTTCGTACACGCCGCGTAGCGTAGCAGATGGTCGAGCCCGTCGCGATCGCGCACCTCGATGCCGCGCGCCATCGCGTCATGCTCGGCCTCGAGCGTCGGGTCGAGCGCGGCCGGCCAGTGCTCGCGGATCGTCGTGTCGTGCTCGGTGTTGCCGTCGACGGTCTTCATGAACGTCAGCTCGCCGAGCGCGGTGCGCAGCGGCCGCCCTTCCGGCAGCGGCAGCGCGAGCCGCGACCCGTAGCGTTTCGCCGCGTGGTTCGCGATCAGCACGGTGCCGGCGAGGTCGGTCACGAAGATCGGCTCGGGCATGCTGTCGAGGCTGTCCCACACGAAGCGCTTCATGTCCTGTACGCGCTGCGCGGCCTGCGCCATCAGCGCCATCTGCCGCTCCAGCACGTCGCCGCCGACGCTGCGCGTGCGCGGCGCCTCGGGCAGCAGGTGCGGCTCGTCGGCGAGCTTCTGCAGCTCGCGGCGCAGGTACGACATCGTCATTTCCAGCCGCCGCCAGTTCCAGATCGGGTAGACGGCGATCAGCCCGAAGATCGCGGGCGCCGGCGTCAGCCAGATGCGCGCCTCGAACAGCAGCGCCAGGCTCGCGACGACGGCGAGCGCGGCAAGACTCAGCGTCAGCAGCAGCGCGCGCCACGGCGACAGCATCAGGAAGCCGCCCAGCAACACGGCGAGCGGCAGCAGCGACGCGGCGAACAACCCCGCGCGCGACGCGGGCGAGATCGCACTGCCGGTCGCCAGCATGTCGAGCACGTTCGCATGGATGTACACGCCGGCCAGCGGGCCGAACTCGCCGGACACCGGCGTCGCGAAGCGATCGTACAGCCCGGACGCCGTCACGCCGACGACGACGATCTTGCCGCGCAGCGCGTCGGGCTTCACGCGCCCTTCGAGCACGTCGTCGAACGACAGCGTCGGATACGCGGGCGTGTTGCGGCTGAACGGAATCAGGTAGCGCCCCTCGCCCGCCGCATCGCGCGACAGGTCGTGCGCGTTCGCGCCCGGCACGCCGCCGACCGGGTGCAGCCGGCCGGCCTGGATCGCGCGATACACGGGCACCATTAGTTGCGGCCAGCGCACGCGGCCGTCGCTTTCGAACAGCGCGACGCTGCGCACGATGCCGTCGGGGTCGACTTCGAGGTTGATATGGCCGAGCCCCGTCGCGCGCGACGCGAGCGCCGCGACCGGCGGATCGACCGATCGCGTGCCGTCCGCCTGCTCGGGGCTCAGCAGCACCGGCAGGAAGGTCGGCACGCGGCTCATCGCGTCCGCGAACGCGCGATCCTCCGGCGACGGTTCGGTAAACAGCACGTCGTAGACGACCGCGGCCGGCTGCGCGCGCGCGAGCGTGTCGAGCAGCCGCGCATGCACGTCGCGCGGCCACGGCCAGCGGCCGAGCGCGGATACGCTCTGGTTGTCGATGTCGACGACGACCACGTCGGGCGACAGCGGCAGGCTGCGCAGCATCAGCAGCCGGTCGTAGATCAACCCGTCGACGCTCGACGACAGGCGGCCGAGCGCGCACGCGAGGATCACCGCGACCCCGAGGCAGCCGATCGCGATCCATTCGATCAGGAAGCGGCGGCCGAGGCGCCGCCGCGGAGAAACGGAGTCGGGTTTCATGCGCCGCGGGTCAGCGCGACAACGTGAACGCGCTGACCGGACTGGTCTTCTCGTAGAACTTGCCGCCTTCGAATTCCTCGACGATCACGGCCCAGAAATAGTCGCCCGGCGGCAGGTGCGCGACGGTGATCTGGCGCGCGTGCAGGCCGACCTGGTCGACGACCGGCGCGCTCAGGTCCTTCGAGCGCGACAGCACGAACCGGTAACGCGCGTTCTTGCCCGCCCCGTTCGGCGACCAGCGGAACTCGTAACCGCCGGCGCCCTGCGACGCGCTCGCGTCGAGCCCCATCACGCGGCGTTCGAACGCATAGGTGCGCGGCAGCCCCTCGAGACCATTCGTATCGATCGCGGCGACCCGTACGAAGTAGTTGCCGTTCGGCACGTCGCGGAACACCGCGCGCGGCGAATCGGTGCGCGTTTCGCGGAACAGGTCGAGCAGCCCCGCGTCGTGCGCGAGCTGCACGCGATACGCTTGCGCCTGCGCGAGCGGTACGAGGTCGAATGCGACGTCGGGCTCGTCCTGCACCTTGTCGGGATGCGCGAGCGCGGGTGCGCCCAGCAGCTGGACGGGCGCGCCGACCGCGCCGGACGACGTCGCGACGCTGCCGAAGTTCGCATGCACGAGCGTCGCGTCGGCCGACTGCCGGCCGCCCGCGACGCCGACGGTGCCGTCGAGCACTTCGACGCGCGTCGACGCCGTGCCGGCCGCGTCGTAGTTCACGCGAAAGCGCGTGCCGCGCACGCCGGCCACGACCGACGGCGAACGGATCTGGAAGCGGTCGTCGCGTTTCTTCAGGTGGGTGACTTCGCTGTCGACCGAGCCGCGCGTGAGTTCGAACTCGCGATCGAGCGCGCCGGTCAGCACCGTGCGGCGCAGCGACTTCAGGTCGAGCTGACTGTCCGGCGGCAGGCTCATGTGCGTGCCGTCGGCCAGCTCGATCGTCACGAAACCGTTCGCGCCGGTGCGCACGCGGTCGCCTTCGGCGAGCGTCGCATCGTTCGCGAGCGGCGCGAAGGCTGCGCCGGACGCGCGCTCGGCCGTGCCCTGCACCGCGATCACGTGTGCGGTGAGCTTTTCCTTGCGCAGGCGCGCGACCGGCAGCTTCAGTGCAATACCGGGCTGCAGGCGCTTCGGCGCGGGCACGCCATTGATCTGCTGGAGCAGTTGCCAGTCGTCCGCGCCCTGCAGGTAGCGCGCGGCGACGTCGTACAGCGTGTCGCCCGCCTGCGTGCGATAGACGACCGTCCTGCCCGCGGCGGCGGGCGGCTGCGCCGCGGCCTGCTGCGCGGCGAACGCGAACGCGACCGCGCAGGCCGCGCGCAGCGCCGCCGTGCACAGGCTCGCCGTGCGCTGCGTGATTCGCGTGGTCACTCCGGTTCCCCCTGGCCGACCCGTTCGAGCCGGTAGCCGTACCCGTAGATCGGCGCGAGACGGTAGCCGTTCTCGGGTCGCAGGCCGAGCTTGGTGCGCAGCATCGAAATGTGCGTATCCATCGTGCGCGACGGAATGTCGGTCGCCTGCTTCCATACGAGGTCGAGGATGTGCGCGCGCGACAGCGGCCGGTCGAGATGCTGGAACAGCAGCAGCGCGAGCTCGAATTCCTTTTGCGTGAGGCTCACGGCCTTGTCGCCGACGTACGCCTGCTTCAGGTTCACGTCGAAACGGAACTGGTCGAATTCGCGGACGGTCGCCTCGGCGTTGACCGGATACGCGCGGCGCAGCAGCGAACCGATGCGCGCGCGCAGGATCGGGCCCGACACGGGCTTGACCACGTAATCGTCGGCGCCGGCGTTGAGGATCTGCGTGATCCCCGCCTCGTCGTCGCGGCTCGTCATGAAGATGATCGGCAGGCTGTGCTCGGTCTGGTTGGCGCGCACCCACTTGAGCACTTCCTCGCCGGACATGTCGGGCACGTTCCAGTCGAGCACCAGCAGGTCGAACGTCTCGCGCTGCAGGCGCTTCTTCAGGGCCTTGCCTTCCTTGAACGCATAGCACGTGTGGCCGACGGCCGTCAGCGTTTGACTGACGAAATCCGTCTGGGCCGGATCGTCATCCAGTACAGCAATTCTCATAGCACCCCGCAAATCGAAGTCGATTCGTCCATTCGGCTCCCGCGCCCGCCCCCGGCCGCGCAGACTGCACGCGGCGCCGGATGCCGACCGGCGAGCCGTCGTTCGCCGCTCGCGCCTCCTGCGCAAACCGGCGAGCCCGGCTTAATATCTCAAAAACGGGGCACGGACGAACCGGCGATTTCATCATAGTAGTATGAAATTCGCCAAGAAATTGCGCGGACTGTCGCCCTTTCTTCGAATAATCCTTTCTGTTGCGCAACCGGACGCCTATTCGGCGCCCGCGATGCCGGCCACCGGCTCGGCAAAATCGTCTGTGGGCATGCGTGGCGACGGCCGCTCCGACAGCGGCGGCTGCGCCAGCATCCGCTGCAGCTGGTCGCGCACGCGCTCCCACGCGCTGGCCGCGTAGTCGGGCTGGCCCGCCGCCCATGCCTGCGCCAGATCGAACACGCGTTCGATCGTCGCACCGCAGTAGGTCGGGCCCGCGCCGTCGTCCCGCGCGGCGTCGCGCAGCCGTTCGTCCAGCCATTCGGCCAGCCACGGCATCTCGGCTGCGGCCGAATCCGCATAGGCCTCCAGCGCGGCACGCGCGTGGCGGTCCTGTTGCGGATCGAGCTCGATCCGGCTCAATTCCGAGGTGCGCACGGGCGCGATGCTTTCCGCTCCGGACGGACTTCGAAGGGTCCCTGGTCTGAAGGACATGTCCTCTCCCCGTTGTACGACGGTAGCATCAGGCATGGCCCCCGAGCCCGCCGTGCGACGTACCGTGGCCGGCGCCTCCGCTGGGAGCGGACGACCGGCCGGGTCAGTATACGCAGCCGGTCACGCAACGAGGTTTAAGAATTGTCAGAGAGGGGCGCCCGGCTAGGGGCGGTCGGCTGGGGTGCCCGGCTGGAGGCGGCCGGCCAGATGCGGCCAGATGCGGCCGGACGGACGCCGGGCGCGGCGGGACGTGCGATGCGCGCCTTCAGCGGCGGCGCATCAGGAATACGAAGATCTTGTCCTGGGTCGTCGATTCGACGATCTCGTTGCCCGTCTGCTTCGCGAACGCGGCGAAATCGCGCTGCGAGCCCGGATCGGTCGCGAGCACCTTGAGGATCTGCCCGCTTTCCATATCGGCAAGCGCTTTCTTGGCACGCAGGATCGGCAACGGGCAATTGAGCCCGCGCGCGTCCACTTCCTTGTGAATCTGCATCGGCTGTCGACCTTCGAATGACGCGCCACACACGGCGCGGGAGGAAGCCGCGATTTTACCGCAGCGCCGCCGCGCGTGCCCGGGCCGCCCACGGCCCGGCGCCGGCCGGCGCCCGGCTCACGCGCCGGAGAAGCCGCCTGCCAGCCGTTCGCGCAGGTGCCGCACGAGCGCGCGCACCGCGCTCGGCACGACCGGGCTGTACGGGCGGATCGCGAAAATGTGGTCGCCGAACGCGCCCGACGGCCGCCAGCCGTCGAGCAGCGCGACGAGCCGGCCGGCATCGAGATCGCGCCGCGCGCTGAAATCGGGCAGCAGCGCGATGCCGAGCCCGCCGAGCGCGGCCTCGCGCATCGCCTCGCTGTTGTTCGCCGCGAAACTGCCGCGCACCGGCACGCTCACGCGCTGGCGCCGGCGGCCGTCCGGCTCGAAGCTCCACGCGGCCGGCTCGTTGTCGCGCAGGTAGCACAGGCAGCTGTGATCGACGAGCTCGCTCGGGTGGCGCGGCGCGCCGCGCGCGTCGAGATAGTCGCGGCTCGCGACCAGCAGCGAACGCGTGTCGCACAGCTTCCAGGCGACGTGGGTCTGCGGCGCGGTGGTCGTATGGCGGATCGCGAGGTCGAAGCCTTCCTGCGTGAGCGAATGCAGGCGGTCCGACAGGTCGAGCTCGATCTGTACGGCCGGATGCTGGCGCAGGAAATCGGGCAGGTGCGGCACGACCTGCTGGCGCCCCAGCGCGACCGGCACCGTCAGGCGCAGCAGCCCGCGCGGCTCGCCGGCGAGATCCTTCACGCGCGCGAAGTGCTGGCCGATCGATTCGAACGCGTCGCGCGTGCTGTCGACGAGCGTCTGGCCCGCATCGGTGAGCCGCACGCTGCGCGTGGTGCGGCGCACGAGCGGCACGCCGGCCGCCTTCTCGAGATCGGCGATGCGCTGGCTCATCGCGGCCTTGCTGATGCCGAGCCGCTGCGCGGCAGCCGTGAAACTGCCCGCCGCGGCCAGCACCGTCAGCGAATGGATATGCGGCCAGAGCGCCTGGACATTTTGCTGATTCATCCACCGATTATTCAGAATTCTGAACAGTGAATCAAGTTTCGCGGCCTTCTCCCGCCCTGCCGGTTTCCCTAGACTAGGCGCTGTTCCGCTCTTATCCCCAGGAGACACGCATGACCACGGTTCCCGCGTACACGTCCGACGCCGACGTCGGCCACTACATCGACGGCGCGCCCGTCGCCGGCCGCAGCGGCCGCTTCCAGGACGTCCTCAACCCGTCGCTCGGCCGCGCGGTGCGCCGCGTGTCGCTGGCCGGCAACGACGAAGTCGAACGGGCCGTCGCGTCGGCTCACGCCGCGTTCCCGGCCTGGGCCGACACGCCGCCGATCCGCCGCGCGCGCGTGCTGCACCGCTTCCTGCAATTGATGAACGAGCACCGCGACACGCTGGCGGCGATCATCACGGCCGAGCACGGCAAGGTGTTCTCCGACGCGCAGGGCGAGGTCGCGCGCGGCATCGACATCATCGAATTCGCGTGCGGCGTGCCGCAACTGCTGAAGGGCGACTTCACCGACCAGGTCAGCACCGGCATCGACAACTGGACGCTGCGCCAGCCGCTCGGCGTCGTCGCGGGCATCACGCCGTTCAACTTCCCGTGCATGGTGCCGTGCTGGATGTTCCCGGTCGCGCTCGCGACCGGCAACACGTTCGTGCTGAAGCCGAGCGAGCGCGACCCGTCGGCCGCGCTGTTCATCGCCGACCTGCTCACGCAGGCCGGCCTCCCGGCCGGCGTGTTCAACGTCGTGCAGGGCGACAAGGGCGCGGTCGATGCACTGCTCGACCACCCGGACGTGCAGGCCGTCAGCTTCGTCGGCTCGACGCCGATCGCGGCCTACGTGCAGCAGCGCGCGGTGCAGTCGGGCAAGCGCGTGCAGGCGCTCGGCGGCGCGAAGAACCATCTCGTCGTGATGCCCGACGCGAACATCGAGCAGGCGGTCGACGCGCTGATCGGCGCCGCGTACGGCTCGGCCGGCGAGCGCTGCATGGCGATCAGCATCGCGGTGCTGGTCGGCGACGTGGCCGACAAGATCGTGCCGGCGGTGGCCGAGCGCGCACGCAAGCTGGTGATCGGCGACGGGATGTCGCCGGAAGTCGAGATGGGCCCGATCGTCACCGGCGAAGCGCTCAAGCGCATCGAAGGCTATATCGAGCAAGGCGTGAACGAAGGCGCGCAACTGGTGGTCGACGGCCGCGGGCTGCGCGTGCCGGGCCGCGAGGCCGGCTTCTTCACCGGCGGCACGCTGTTCGATCACGTGCGCCCCGACATGCGGATCTACAAGGAAGAAATCTTCGGGCCGGTGCTCGGCTGCGTGCGTGTGAAGGACTTCGGCGAAGCGGTCGACCTGATCAACGCGCACGAGTTCGGCAACGGCGTGTCGTGCTTCACGAGCGACGGCGGCATCGCGCGCGAATTCGCGCGGCGCATCCAGGTCGGCATGGTCGGCATCAACGTGCCGATCCCGGTGCCGATGGCGTGGCACGGCTTCGGCGGCTGGAAAAAGAGCCTGTTCGGCGACATGCACGCGTACGGCGAGGAAGGCGTGCGCTTCTACACGCGCCAGAAGTCGGTGATGCAGCGCTGGTCGTCGAGCATCGGCAAGGGCGCGGAGTTCGCGATGCCGACCGCGAAGTAAGCCGGCCGGTGCGCCGCCCGCCGATCCGTTCGGCGGGCGGCGCACCCGTCGTCGAGATCAACCGGCTTTCGTGCCGTGCGCGCCGTCGGCGGTCGGCAGGTACGACAGCTCGAGCCGGTACGCGAGCGCGACGAACAGGCTCTGCGCGAGGCCCATCGTGGCCGTCAGCGCGCGAAAGCCGAACGTCGCGCTGTCCTGCACCATCAGCGTCACTTCCGCCTCCCGCGCGAGCGGGCTCATCCGGCTGTCGGTGATCGCGATCAGGCGTGCGCCGCGCTGCGCGGCCTGCTGCGCGACCTGTATCGTCTCGTCCGCATACGGCATGAACGAGATCGCGATCATCACGTCGCCCTTGCGCACCGACCGGATCTGGCCGAGATGCATGCTGCCGAGCGCGCTGAACAGCCCGATGCGCTTGTCGGTGTGCTGCAGCGCATAGTCCAGATACACGGCGATCGGAAACGCGCGCCGCGACCCGGCGATCCAGATCGCCTGCGTATCGGCGAGCAGGTCGACGGCCTGCGCGAGCGCCTGCGAATCGAGCGTCTGCCGCAACTGCTGCATCCCGGCGATGCTGCCCTTGATGAATTCGTCGGCGATCTGTTCCGGTTGCAAGCTCGACGAACCCGATTCGATCACGTCGCGCACGCGCAGGTTGTACGCACGGCCCGGCGCGATCTGCTGCGCGAGCCCTTCGCGGAACAGCCGCTGCATCTCGGAGAAGCCGGAGAAGCCGAAGTGCTTCGCGAAGCGCACGACGGCCGACGGCTGGACGCCGCAGGCCTCCGCGAGCGACTGGATGCCTTCCAGCCCAAGCTGGTCCCGATGCGTTTCCACGTGGCGCGCAATCACCTTCAGGCGATTACTGAGGCCGTCGTACTCCTGCGTCAGGTGCTGCAGGAACGCCTCGACGGTGGCGGGAGGTTTCTCGGATGAACTCATCGGATAGCGCGAAGTTGACGGCCCCGATGCGCGCGCGTGGCTGGCCGGCGCGGCCCGGGGCTCGACTGGATACATGCATGAAGGGCGAATTTAATCACGTTTGCGGTACGGCCCGCGCCGCCCGCTCGCTCCCACGCGCTCGATCATCGCTTGCATACGCTCCACGGCAAGACTGGGAGCGATTGTCCAACGCTCTCGCGGCGTCGTAAAGATCAGGGTGTGTACCGAGGCCGGCCGCCGCGGCGAAGCGCGGCGCAGCCGGCCTCCCCGTTCAACGATAGTCGACCCACACGCTGCCCGCGTCGGCCGAACGCACGCAGTTCTCGACCCAGCGCACGCCCTCGACACCCGCGTGCACGTCCGGAATACGGATCGCCTTCACCGCCGCGGCGTCGCCGCGATCGGCGGCGTCCATCGCGAGCGCGAAGCGCGCGTACAGGTTCGACCACGCTTCGAACAACCCTTCCGGATGCCCGGCGCCGATGCGGTCTTCGCGCAATGCGTGCGGATGCAGGTATGGCATCCCGCGATCGAGCACCTGCGCGGGCTGCCCCTGGATTTCGTAGCGCAACTGGTTCGGGTGTTCATCCCACCATTCGATGCTCGCCTTCGAACCGATCACGCGCACCTTCTGCCCGTGCATCGAGCCGGCGTTCACTGCGCTCGACCACACATAGCCGATCGCGCCGGTGTCGTATTCCATGATCGTGAATGCGTTGTCCTCGAGCGGTGCGCGGCTCTTCACGAAGCTCTGCCGCGAACACATCAGCCGCCGGATCTTCAGCTCCGGCGCCATCACCTCGGAGATGTACAGCGGATGCGTGCCGATGTCGCCCAACACGTAGCTTGGGCCCGCGAACTTCGGATCGACGCGCCAGCGCGCAGCCGCGCTCGCGGCCTCGACGCCCTCGCTGTGAAAGCCGTGCGCGAACTGCATCTGCACGATGCGGATCTCGCCGAGGTCGCCGCGCGCGATCATCTCGCGCGCCTGCTCGATCATCTGGTGTCCCGAGTAGCCGTACGCGACGCCGACGATCCGGTTCTTCTCGACCGACAGGCGCTGCAGCGCCTCGGCCTCCTCGGTCGTGAAGCACAGCGGCTTCTCGCAGACCACGTGCAGCCCCGCGTTCAGCGCGGCGCGGCAGATCTCGAAGTGCGTATTGTTCGGCGTCGCGATCGACACCGCGCGGATGCCGTCCGGGCGACGCGCCTCGGCGTCGAACATCGTCGCGTAGTCGGGATAGCAGCGCTCGGCCGCGACGCCGAGCTTCACGCCGAACTGGCGGCCGCGCTCGGGATCGATGTCGAATGCGCCGGCGACCAGCTGGAAGCTGCCGTCGCGCAGCGCGGCCGACCGGTGGCTGTAGCCGATCTGGCTGCCGAGGCCGCCGCCGACCATGCCCCAGCGAATCGAATGTCCAAGCAGAATCTGTCCGTCAATCATGATGGTGGTGTTCCTGGTGCGGGTTCTGGGGGTCATGCAAAACCGGCCGACGCGAGAAACGCGCGGCTCGCCGCGACGTCGCGCAGGCTCGTGCCGGCGTTGCGCGGGTCACGCTCCTGTTCGATCGTGATGTAGCCGGCATAGCCGATGTCGACGAGCGCGCGGCGGATCGCCGGGTAGTCGAGCACGCCGGTGCCGATCGGGCACATCACGCCGCGCGCGCAGGCCGCGAAGAACGCGATGTGCTCGCCCATCACCGCGTCGTACACGGCCGCGTCGATGTCCTTGAAGTGCACGTAGTCGAGCCGTGCCGCATGGCGGCGCAACCACGTTTCGGGGTCCATGCCCGAGTAGTACAGGTGGCCGGTATCGAGACACAGGCCGGCCGTATCGGCCTCGATGTCGGCGACGATCCGGTCGATCTCGTCCGCAAATTCGATGTAGCCGCCCGCATGCGGATGGATTACCGCGCGCACGCCGAACTCGTCGCGCGCGATGGTGGCGATCTGCCGGATATGGTCGACCATCCGCGCCCAGCGCTCGTCGGACAGCCGCGGCGCGCGATCGCCGTGACCGGCCGCGTAGTCGCGTTCCTCGTGGCCCCAGTCCATCACGACCAGGTACGGCGCCGCGTAGCGCTGGCCGTCCTGCGTCGGCAGCTTCGGCAACCGCGTGATCAGCGCGCAGATGTCGCGCGTCTGGCGCAGCAGGTTCGGCAGGTTCTCCGGCGACACGAGATCGTCGAAGATCGTGCCGGCCGTGATGCTCAGACGCTGGCGGTCGAGCTCGGCGCTCACCACGTCGAGCTCGAGCGGGATGTAGCCGTACGGCCCGAGCTCGATCCCCGAGTAGCCGGCCTGAGCGGCCTCGGCGAGCACGTGCCGCCACGGCGGCAGGTGCGGGTTATTCACGTCGTCGACGCCCCAGCAGCACGGTGCGCAGCCAATCTTCATCGTCATGTCGGTCGGTCCGGCAAGTAAGTGGCAGGCGGCCACGGGTCAGCCGCGATAGAACGCGGGACGCTCGGCCATCGCGATCGGCTCGACCGCGCCGCTCTTCTGTGCGCGCACGCATGCGTCGGCCGCGACCGCCGCCGCGTAGCCGTCCCACGCGGACGGGCCGGTCAGCGCGCCCTGCCGCACGCCGTCGATGAACGCCTGCAGCTCGACGTCGTACGACGCGATGAAGCGCTCCTTCCAGTCGGTCATGATCTCGACCGACTGCCGCGCTGCCTGCTTGAGCCCGACGGCCGGCGGATCGGGCAGCTTCGCGATGCCCTGCTCGCCGACCACCTCGCACTGGATGTCGTAGCCGTACTGGCAATTCACGAAGATCTCGACGTCGATGCGCACGCCGCTTGCGGTTTCGAGCAGCACGATCTGCGGATCGGCGAGATGCGCGGACGCATGGCGCGTCTTCTTCGGATAGACGACCTGCGCGCTCGCGTAGTCCTCGCCCAGCAGCCAGCGCAGCACGTCGAGTTCGTGGATCAGCGTGTCGGTGATCGCCATGTCGGTCGTGTAGCGCTCGCCGACCGACTGGTTGCGGTGCGCGCAATGCAGCATCAGCGGCGCGCCGATTTCGCCGCTGTCGATCACGCGCTTGAGCGCGCGATAGCCTTCGTCGTACGGCCGCATGAAGCCGACCTGCACGAGCCGCTTGCCGTGCGCGACTTCGGCTTCGACGATCCGCATGCAGCCGTCGGCGGTGACGGCGAGCGGCTTCTCGCAGAACACCGGCTTGCCGTGCGCGATCGCGTCGAGCACGAACGCTTCGTGCGTCGGCCCCCACGACGTGACGAGCACGGCCTGCACGTCGGCGGCCGCGACCACTTCGTGGCCGTCGCCGTAGATCTCGGCGTCGAGCCCGTACTTCGTCACCGCGTCGCGCGCCTGCTGCGGATCGATGTCGTTGACGGCCACGACGCGCGCGCCGGACAGCGTGCGGGTCAGTCTGCGAATGTGGTCCTGGCCGATCGCGCCGCAGCCGATCACGCCGATTTGCAAGGTCATGCAGTTGTCTCCAGTCGTTCGTTCATCAGCGGCGCGGCCCGTGCCGCGCCGGTCAACAATCGGTCATCAGCCGGTCAGCGCCCGGTGCGATCGAAATGGCGATCGACGTAGCGCTGGATCGCGTCGCGCATGTAGCGCGACGACGCTTCCGCGCGGTCTTCCCACGCGAACACGCACGACGACATCACGCCGTCGAAGCCGGCCGCGCCGAGCGCGCGGAAAAACACGTCCCAGTCGATCTCGCCCTGCCCGATGTCGAGATGCTGGTGCACGCGGATCTGGTTCGAGCCGGGCGGGTTCACGATGTAGCGCAGCTGGCTGCTCTTGCGGTGGTCGAACGTGTCGGCCACGCGCACGTGCGCGAGGATCGGCGCGGCCTGCGCGATCATCGCGGCCATGTCGTCGCCGTAGTAGAACGTGTGCGGCGCGATATACGACAGCTTCAGCGACGGCGAATCGATATTGGTCACGATGTCGATCGCCGGCTGCAGTTGCTCGATCCAGTCCTCCGGATGCGGCTCGACCGACAGCACGATGCGCTCGCGCTCGAGGATCGGCAGCAGCTCGTCCATCGAGCGGAACCACGCGGCCTCGCACAGCTCCTTCGGGTTCGCGCCCGGCCGCTCGCCGACCGAGCGCTCCGGCGACGCGCCGCGCCCGAACTCCGACACCATCAACGGGCACTCCATCTCCACTGCCACCTCGATCGCCTTCTTCCAGCAGCGCACGGCCCATTGCCGCTCGTCGTCGAACGGGCTCGCCCAGCGGTACATCGGCTGCAGCGACGCGAGACCGACGCCGCTCGCGCGCATCGCCTGGCGGAACGCGGCCATGCGTTCGCGGGTCGCGCGCGGCATCACCCACCAGTCGAGAAAATCGCTGCGCGGAGACAGCTCGATCTGGTCGTAGCCGAGCTCGGCCACCGCGTGCGGCAGGCGATCGAGCGGCAGGTGGCGAATCATGTAGGGATCCAGAGCGATCTTCATCTTCTTCCCGGGTATTTCCGTGGTTTCGATAGTTTTTGAATCGATCAGCGACGCGACTTCTTGTTGCGATACTGGTCGGCGATCACGGCCGCGACGATGATCGCGCCCTTCACCATCTCCTGGTAATACGCGTCGATGCGGATGAACGTGAAGCCCGACGTCATCACGCCGAGGATCAGCACGCCGATCACGGTGCCCGTCACGCGGCCGAGGCCGCCCGACAGCGACGTGCCGCCGATCACGACGGCCGCGATCGCATCGAGCTCGTACATCACGCCCATGCCCGACTGGCCGGAGATCGCACGCGCGGCCGTCACGGTGCCGGCGATGCCGCTCAACAGGCCCGCGATCGCATAGACGAAGATCAGGTGCCGCGTGACGTTGATACCCGACACGACGGCCGCATGGCGGTTCGCGCCGATCGCATACGTGTACTTGCCGAAGCGCGTGTAGCGCAGCACGACGTGGAAGATCGCGGCCACCACCAGGAAGATGATCACCGGATTCGCCCCTGCGCCGATCGCCGCGAACGGGTCGGTCAGCATCGACACCGGCATCCCGTTGGTGAACCACTTCGCGAAGCCGCGCGCGGCGACCATCGTGCCGAGCGTCGCGATGAACGGCGGGATGCCCGTCAGCGCGATCAGCGTGCCGTTCAAGAGACCGACCAGCAGCCCGACGCACACGCCGGCCAGCACCGGCCAGATGATCGGCAGATCGGTGAGGTGCGGAAACACCGCGCGCGGGAAGTCGGACACCTGCGCGAGGCTCGCCGACACGACGGCGGCCGCCGCGACGACCGAGCCGGACGACAGGTCGATCCCGCTGGTGATGATCACGAGGTTCACGCCGACCGCGATGATGCCGATCACGGCCATCTGCAGCACGATGATCTCGAGCCGCTCGGCATTGAACAGGAAGCTCTGGCCGACGACGACCCAGCCGACGATCTCGAAGAACAGGCTGATGCCGACCAGCACGAGGAAGATGCTCAGTTCGGGCGGCCACTTCGTATGCCGCGACTTGAGTGTCATGGTCTGCGCATCCGCGACCGGGTTCAGGTTGCCCATTTCAGTTGTCTCCAATCTTGTTTCGGCTCAGCGCGACGCGAGATCCATGATGCGGACCTGGTCGGCGTCCTTGCGATCGACGATGCCGGTCATGCGCCCTTCGTGCATCACCATCACGCGATCGCTCATCCCCAGCACTTCCGGCATTTCCGACGAGATCATCAGCACCGCGACGCCCTTGCCGGCAAGCGCGCTGACGAGCCGGTGAATCTCGGCCTTCGCGCCGACGTCGATGCCGCGCGTCGGTTCGTCGAGGATCAGGATGCGCGGTTGCGTGAGCAACCATCGGCCGATCAGCACCTTCTGCTGATTGCCGCCCGACAGGTTCTGGATTTCCTCGTGCAGCCCGGGCGACTTCACGCGCAGCATCCGGCTCATTTCCTCGCAATCGCGCTTCAACTGCGCCTGCTGCACGAAATTGAACTTCACGTAGCGGCGGCTGAGCACGGCCGCTTCCATGTTCGCGAGCAGGTCGAGATTCAGGAAGCAGCCGGAATCCTTGCGGTCCTCGGTGAGGAACGCCATCCCGTGCTTCATCGCCTGCGCGGGCGTCGCGATCCGCACCGGCTTGCCGTCGATGCGGATCTCGCCCGAGGTCGCCGGCACGACGCCGAACAGCGCCTCCGCGACGTTCGAGCGCCCCGAGCCGACGAGGCCCGCGACACCGAGGATTTCACCCGCGCGCAGCTCGAAGCTCACGTCGCGGAACACGCCGTCGACGCAGAGATCCTTCACCGACAGCACGACGTCGCCGATCGGCACGTCTTCCTTCGGGAACATCTGCGTGATCTCGCGCCCGACCATCATGCGGATGATGTCGTCGCGCGTGACGTCGGTCGACGCATGCGTGCCGATGTACTTGCCGTCGCGGAATACCGAGAACTCGTCGGCGATCTCGAACAGCTCGTTCATCTTGTGCGTGATGTAGACGATGCCCTTGCCCTGCTCGCGCAGCTGGCGAATGATCCGGAACAGGTGCGTGACTTCCTTGTCGGTCAGCGCGGAGGTCGGCTCGTCCATGATCAGCACGTCCGAGTCGAACGACACGGCCTTCGCGATCTCGACCATCTGGCGGCTCGCGACCGTCAGCGTGCGCACGTCGGTCTCCGGATCGATGTCGATCGACAGCCGCTCGAACAGCGCGGCCGTGCGGCGGCGCAGCTCGGCGTGATCGATCAGGCCGAAGCGGTTCTTCGGTTCGCGGCGGATCCAGATGTTCTCCGCGACCGTCATGTACGGCATCAGGTTGAGTTCCTGATGGATCATCGCGATGCCGCGGTCGAGCGCATCGAGCGGGCCGTTCAGCACGACCGGTTCGCCGTTGATCAGGATTTCGCCCTGGTCGGGCGTGTAGACGCCCGCGATGATCTTCATCAGCGTGGACTTGCCGGCGCCGTTCTCGCCCATCAGCGCATGAACGGTGCCGCGGCGCACGCGGAACTGCACGCCGTCGAGCGCGACGACGCCGGGAAAGGACTTGCCGACGCCACGCACCTCGAGCACGCAGTCGGCCATGGGCGCACCGGACGAACCCGGCGCGGCGGACGAAGCGGCCGGTGCGCTTTCGCTGGCCATCGAGCGCGCGATCCTGGCTGTAAACATGGACGTTCCTCGAAAGTCGCGCGCGAACCCGGTCGCGCCGGGCCCGCGCAGTTCAGCGGAAAAACCGGTCAGTGCTTCGCGTACTGGTTCATGTTCTCCGGCGTCACGAGTTCGAACGGCACGTTCACGTAGCGATCGACCGGCTGCTTCTTCGCGAGCTTGAGCGCCGTGGCCACGGCTTGCGCGCCCTGCCCGGTCGCGTTCTGGTAGACCGACACCTTCAGCTCGCCGGCCTTCATCGCCGCGAGCCCGTCCGGCGTCGCGTCGATGCCGGCGACGACCGTTTTCGGCGTCAGCTTGCGCGCGGCCTTCAGCGCATTGATCGCGCCGATCGCCATTTCGTCGTTGTTCGACACGATCGCGTCGAACTTCGTGCCGGAACTCAGCCAGTTCATCGTGATGTCCTGGCCCTGCGTGCGGCTCCACTTGCCTTCGCGCTTGTCGACGATCTTCATGCCCGAACATTCCTTCGTCGCGATCACGTCCTCGATGTCCTTGGTGCGGGCGCGCGCCGATTCGTTGGACAGCTCGCCCATCAGCACCAGGAGGTCGCCCTTGCCGCCGAGCAGCTTGCACACCTGGCGCGCCTGCAGCGTGCCCGACTGTTTTTCGTCGGACGCAACGACCGCGACGCCGGCCGGCAGCTTGTCGAAATCGACCGGCTTGCGGTTCACGTAGACGAGCGGAATCTTCGCCGCGGTCACCATCTTCGTGATCTTCGGCGTCGCGTCGGTATCGACCGGGTTCACGACGATCGCGTCGACCTTCTGCGCGATCATGTTCTGGATCTGGCTCAACTGCTTGCCGACGTCGTTGCCGCCGTCCTCGATCTGCGCCGTCACGCCGTCCTTCTTCGCCGAATCGGCGATGCTGTTGCGCAGGATGGTCAGGAATGTGTCGTCGAACGATGCCATCGTCACGCCGATCTTCTCGGCATGCGCGAGCGGCGCAGCCAGGATCGCGGCGGCCGCGACGGCCATCAGCTTGGTCTTCATGATCAATCTGTCTCCTCATCTCCGGGGGGCGGAAGACGGCGCGTTGCGCGCCGCCGGGCCGAGTCCGATCTGGTCCGATCGGGACTGAAGCATCCGGATGAAACTGTAGATCACTTCCTCGAAAATTTGGAAATTTATTTCTACGTGATTTCACCTAGGGAACTGGATTTCCAAAAAGTCTAGACTCCGTTCCGTAGCCCGACTCCCGGTGGCAGGCAGCCTCGTGTCGTGCGGCATAGGCCGCGGACAGCCGCCACGGGACCGGTCCCCTAATCTGCCGGCAGCGCCGAACGCCGGCCGCGAGCGTGACACGTGATATGAGCCTGCTGAACTTTCCGAGTGACCGCCCCATCGATCTCGCCTGCCTCGGCCGCGTGGCCGTGGATCTCTATGCGCAGCAGTACGGCAGCCGCCTCGAGGACGCGCGCAGCTTCCAGATGTATCTCGGCGGCTCGTCGGGCAACGTCGCGTTCGGCGTCGCGCGGCTCGGGCTGAAGACCGCGATGATTTCGCGCGTCGGCGATGAGCAGATGGGCCGCTTCCTGCGCGAGACGCTCGAGCGCGAAGGCTGCGACACGAGCCAGCTGCAGACCGACCGCGAGCGCCTCACCGCGCTGGTGCTGCTCGGGTTGAAGGATCGCGATACGTTCCCGCTGCTGTTCGTGCGCGAGAACTGCGCGGACATGGCCGTGCGCGCCGACGAGATCAGCGAGGACTTCATCGCCGGTTGCCGCGCGCTGGCGATCACCGGCACGCACCTGTCGACGCCGGGCACGCGCGAAGCGTCGCTGACCGCGTTGACGTATGCGCGCCGCCACGGCGCCGTGCGGATCCTCGACATCGACTACCGGCCGGTGCTGTGGGGGCTGACCGCGCGCGGCGCCGGCGAAAACCGCTACGTGCCCGACGCGCAGGTGACGCGGCAACTGCAGCAGGTGCTCGGCGAATTCGACCTGCTGGTCGGCACCGAAGAGGAATTCCTGATCGCGGGCGGCGTGCCGCACGACCTGATCGGGTCGTTGCAGGCGGTGCGCGCGATCACGAACGCGACGCTGGTGGTCAAGCGCGGCGCGCTCGGCTGCTGCGTGATCGAAGGCGGCATTCCGGCCAGCATCGACGATGCGCCGACCTTTCTCGGCGAGCGCGTCGAAGTGCTCAACGTGCTGGGCGCGGGCGACGCGTTCCTGTCGGGCCTGCTGTCGGGGCTGCTGCGCGGGCGCGACTGGGCCGAATCGACGCGCATCGCGAACGCGTGCGGCGCGATCGTCGTGTCGCGCCACGCGTGCTCGGCCGCGATGCCGACGCCGGCCGAACTCGCGCACTGGTTCGACGGCAGCCGCAATCCGCAGGTCGATGCGGACCGCACGCTCGCGCACCTGCATCGCGTGACGGTCGCGCGCCGCGAATGGGACGACCTGTGCGTGATGGCGTTCGACCATCGCAGCCAGTTCTACGAGCTCGCGGTGCAGGCCGGCGCGGACGAAGCGCGGATCAAGACGCTGAAGCGCCTGCTCGTGCGCGCGGTCGAACAGGTCGAGCGCGATCGCGGGATCGCCGGCCACGTCGGCGTGCTGATCGACGGCGGCGCGTACGGCAGCGACGCGCTCGCGTCGGCCACCGGGCGCGGCTGGTGGGTCGGCCGCCCGGTCGAGCTGCCGGGCTCGCGGCCGCTGCGCTTCGATGACACGCGCTCGGTCGGCTCGTCGCTCACGCACTGGCCGACCGAACAGGTCGTGAAGTGCCTCGTCCACTATCACCCCGACGACCCCGTCGACCTGCGCGTCGAGCAGGAGCAGCGCGTGCTGGAACTGTGGGAAGCCACCCGCGCGAGCGGCAACGAGCTGCTGCTGGAAATGATTCCGCCGCGCGCGGTCACGCCGGCCGGCACCGAGGACGACGCGGTGCTGCGCACGGTCGCGCGCTTCTACAACCTCGGCGTGAAACCCGAATGGTGGAAGCTCACGCCGCTGAGCGCCGACGGCTGGGCGCGGCTCGCCGCGCTGATCGCCGAGCGCGACCCGTACTGCCGCGGCGCGGTGATCCTCGGGCTGAACCAGCCGCTGCAATACCTCGTCGACAGCTTCCGCGCAGCGACCAATCCGATCGTCAAGGGCTTCATGGTCGGGCGCACGCTGTGGGCCGATGCGTCGCTGAACTGGTTTGCAGGCAGGATCGACGACCAGGCGCTGATCGACGAAGTCGCCGGCAACTTCGCGCAACTGGTCGACGCGTGGCTGGGCCGCCGGGCCGGCGCGCGCCCCGCCGCCGCGGCCTGATGCCCGTGTTCGTGACGATCACCCGACTTCTTTCTATCGACCGACGATGACCACCACCGTAAGACTGACCGTCAGCCAGGCGCTCGTGCGCTACCTGGCCGCCCTGCGCGCCGAAGTCGTCCAGCCCGACGGCCGCACCGAAATCCTGCCGTATTGCGGCGGCGTGTTCGCGATCTTCGGACACGGCAACGTGGCCGGGCTCGGCGAAGCGCTGCATGCGGAGAAGGACCGGCTGCCGACGTTTCGCGCGCACAACGAGCAAGGAATGGCCAATGCGGCCGTCGCGTTCGCGAAAGCGAATTTCCGTCAGCGGATGATGGCCGCGACGTCGAGCATCGGCCCCGGCGCGACCAACATGCTCACGTCCGCCGCGCTCGCGCACGTCGGCCGCTTGCCGCTGCTGTTGCTGCCCGGCGACGTATTCGTGTCGCGACTGCCCGACCCGGTGCTGCAGCAGGTCGAGGATTTCGAACAGGGCGACGTCAGCGCGAACGACTGCTTCCGGCCCGTGACGCGCTACTTCGACCGCATCACGTCGCCCGAGCAACTGCTCGTCGCGCTGCCGCGCGCGATCCAGGTGATGACCGACCCCGCGCAGTGCGGGCCCGTGTGCCTCGCGCTGCCGCAGGACGTGCAGACCTTCGCGTACGACTGGCCCGAGGATTTCTTCGCGCCGCCGGTGATCCGGATGCGCCGGCCGCCGGCCGACGCGCTCGAACTCGCCGATGCGCTCGACGTGCTGAAGGCCGCGAAGAAGCCGCTGATCGTCGCCGGCGGCGGCGTGCTGTACAGCCAGGCGTGGGACGCGCTGCGCGCGTTCGCCGACACGCACGGCGTGCCGGTCGCCGAATCGCAGGCCGGCAAGGGCAGCCTCGCGTGGGATCACCCGCTGAACCTCGGCTCGATCGGCGTGACGGGCTCGCCCGCCGCGAACCGCGCGGCCGCGCAGGCCGACGTCGTGTTCGCGGTCGGCACGCGGCTGCAGGATTTCACGACCGGTTCGCACGCGCTCTACGGCGACGCGACGCTGTTGAGCCTGAACGTGCAGCCGTTCGACGCGGGCAAGAAACGCGGCCGGCAACTGGTGGCCGATGCGCGTACGGGCCTCGGCCAGCTGTCGGCCGCGCTCGCCGGCTGGCGTGCCGACCCGGCGTGGACCGCCGCGAACCGCGACCAGGCCGCCGCGTGGAACGCGCGCGTGACGGACCTGACCACACGGATTCCGAAGGACACGCTGCCGTACGACGCGGAAGTGATCGGCGCGGTGCGCGACTCCGCGGCCGACGCGGGGCGCGACAGCGCGCGCGACGATCTGGTCGTCTGCGCGGCCGGCACGCTGCCGGCCGAACTGCACAAGCTGTGGCGCAGCGGCGTGCCGGGCAACTACCACATGGACTATGCGTATTCGTGCATGGGCTACGAGGTCGCGGGCGGCCTCGGCGCGAAGCTCGCGCGGCCCGAGCGCGAAGTGATCGTGATCGTCGGCGACGGCTCGTACATGATGCTCAACGCCGAACTCGCGACCTCCGTGATGCTCGGCCGCAAGATCATCGTCGTGATCCTCGACAACCGCGGCTACGGCTGCATCGAGCGGCTGCAACTCAACTGCGGCGGCGCGAGCTTCAACAACATGCTCGACGACTGCGTGCCCGAAGGCGGCGAACGCTCGACGATCGACTTCGCGATGCACGCACGCTCGATGGGAGCCGACGCCGTGCACGTGCGCGACGTCGGCGAGCTGCGCCACGAAATGAAGCGCGCACGTGCGGCGACGACCAGCCAGGTGCTCGTGATCGACACCACGCACCGCCGCACGACCGACGACGGCGGCGCGTGGTGGGAAGTCGCGGTGCCGCAGGTGTCCGAGCGCGCGGGCGTCACGGACGCACACCGCGCGTATCTCGACGCGAAAACCCGCCAGCGGCGCTGATCCGCTCACCCTCTCCATCGGCCGCGCCGACACAACACCATTCGAACCAGGAAATACGTCATGAGCTGGAACGTCCGCATCGGTATCAATCCCCTGTCGTGGATGAACGACGACCTGCCGTCGCTCGGCGGCGAGACGCCGCTCGAAACGGCGCTGAAGGAAGGCGCCGAAATCGGCTATGCGGGCTTCGAGCTCGGCAACAAGTTTCCGAAGACGGGCCCCGAACTGAAGGCGAAGCTCGCCGAATTCGGGCTCGTGTGCGTGTCGGGCTGGTATTCGGGCTTCCTCGCGGAGCTCGCGCCGGGCATGACCGATGCCGATGCCGTCGCGGCCGAAATCGAGCGTTGCCGCGCGCACATGACGAAGCTGCAGTACAACGACGTGAAGGTCGTCGTGTACGGCGAATGCGCGGGCACGATCCAGGGCAGCATCGACACGCCGGTCGCGAAGCGGCCGCGTTTCGTCGACGACGCAGCGTGGCGGCGCTATGCCGCGCGCCTCGACGCGTTCGGCGCGCACCTGCTCGACACATACGGCATCAAGCTCGCCTACCATCACCACATGGGCGCGTACGTCGAGTCGCCGGACGACGTCGACCGGCTGATGGCGCTGACCGATCCGGCGAAGGTGTTCCTGCTGTTCGACACCGGCCACGCGTATTTCGGCGGCGCGGCCGACCCGGTCGCGCTGCTGACGAAGCACGTGTCGCGCGTCGCGCACGTGCATTGCAAGGACGTGCGGCCGCAGGTCGTGAACCAGGCGCGCAACGACGGCTGGAGCTTTTTGAACGGCGTGATCAACGGCACCTTCACGGTGCCGGGCGACGGCGCGCTCGACTACGACGCGACGCTGCGCACGCTGAAGGACGCCGGCTACGAAGGCTGGCTCGTCGTCGAGGCCGAGCAGGACCCGGCCGTCGCGCCGAGCTATGCGTATGCGAAAAAAGGCTACGAATCGCTGCGCGCGATCGTCGACCGGTTGAGCGCGTGAGTTCGCGCGAAAGCGCCTGAGCGTTCGCGCCCCACCCCATTGCGGAGACTTATTTCATGACGATTTCTCCCCTGCTGGTCAAGGCATCCGCCGACCGCGAGATCTGCAACGTCACGCCCGAATCGGCCGGCTGGAAGCACGTCGGCTTTCGCGCGCTGCGCCTGAAGGCCGGCGACACCGAAACGCTCGACACCGGCACGCGCGAACTGTGCGTCGTCGTGCTGACCGGCACGGTGCGCGCGGACGTCGACGGCGAAACCTACGATGCGCTCGGCAAGCGCGACAGCGTGTTCGAGGACGTGTCGCCGGACGCGCTGTACGTGCCGGGCGGCAAGACCGTCACGCTGGTCGCGACGCGCGATGCGGAAGTCGCGCTGTGCACGGCGCCGTACGCGAGCGGCGACAAGCGCGTGCGGCGCCTCGACGGCGAGCGGATGCGCCGCTCGGTGCGCGGGCAAGGCACCAACACGCGCTACGTCTGCGACATCCTGATGGGCGACAACCCGGCCGCCGACCGCTTGCTCGTCGTCGAAGTCGTCACGCCGGCCAGCCATTCGAGCAGCTATCCGCCGCACAAGCACGACCGCGACGCGGCGCCCGACGAAACCTCGCTCGAGGAAACCTATTACCACCGGATCGATCCGCCGCAGGGCTTCGCGTTCCAGCGCGTGTACACCGACGATCGCAGCCTCGACGAAGCATGCGCGGTCGAGAATCACGACGTCGTGATGGTGCCGCGCGGCTATCACCCGGTGGTCGCGCCGCACGGCTACAACCTGTACTACCTGAACGTGATGGCGGGCCCAAGCCGCGCGTGGGCGTTCAAGAACGATCCCGCGCACGAGTGGATGCTCGACGCGGCGCCGAAACGCTGAAGCGCTGACACGCCGAAGCACTGAACGGAAGACGGGCCCGCGCGCGGCCCGTGACGATGCGACGCCCGGCACGCGCGTGCAGCGCCGGCAACGCGACGGAGCCGCCATGGTGACGCCCCCCTTTCGCCTCGAACCCCACGCCTTCGACGACGATGCGTCGAACCCGGCGCTGCCGCACTTCAATGCCGCCGTCGCACGCCGCATCGGAGAAATCGCGGTCAACCTCGCGTCGCGCCGCGGGCTGCCGATCGCGGTCAGCATCGTCGGCGGGCACGCACCGCTGTTCTACTGCGCGCTCGACGGCAGCGGCGCGCACGACAGCGATGCAATCCGCCGCCGGCAGAACACGGTACTGCGGTTCGGCCAGAGTTCGCTCGCGGTCGGCGCGTGCTTTCGGCGTGCCGGCTGGTCGCTGCGCTCGCAGGGCCTGTCGGACGACGACTACGCGCTCGACGGCGGCGGCGTGCCGTTGCGGGTCGCCGGGGCCGGCATCGTCGGCGCGATGACGATCGCGGGGCTCGGCTCCGAAGCCAATCACGCGCTCGTCGTCGAATGCTTGCGATGGCACGTCGGCGCGAATGCGCTGGCGATGAGCGCGTAACGCATCACGCCCGTTCGCGGCCGGCGGCCTGCGGGCCGCACAGCGCCACGGCATGCGTCTTTCATTCGACGCGAAACGCGAACGGAATCCGAACGGGCCGCAGCGTGTCGAGATTCACGCCGGCGAGCCCCGTTCGCCCTTTGGCCAGCAGCGTATCGTCGCGATAGACCTCCTGCTGGAACGCGATACGCACGCGCGTGAGCTCGGTCAGCGTCGTGCGGATCGTCAACGGTTCGTCGTGACGCGCCGGCGACAGGAACGCCGTCTCGATGCGGCAGACGATGAGTCCGGTTCGCAGTTCGGCCATCATGTGCGCGAGATCGATGCCGTTGGCGCGATACCATTCCATCCTGGCCTGATCAAACCAGCGCAGGTAGTTCGCGTGATAGGCGACGCCGCCGAGATCGACATCCGCGAACGGCACGCGCAACGAAAGGTGATGGCTGCGATGGCTGGGAGCAACATCCATGTCGAGACCTCCGGGAGAAATCGGCAGTTCGGGAAAAGGAATGCGGCGTCGCTATTGCATCTGCGCGCGATAGGCGTTCGTCATCACGAGCGTCGCATTGACGCCGCCGAAACCGAAACTGTTCGTCATCACGGTCGTCAGTGTCCGCTGCGTGGGTACGGTGACGATGTCGAAGCCGCGCGCGCCATCGTCGAGCTGCTCGATGTTGATGCTCGGCGCAATGAATCCGCCGTTCATCATGAGCAGCGCATAGATGAATTCGTGCACGCCGGCCGCACCCTGCGCGTGGCCGGTCGTCGACTTGGTCGACGACAACGGCGGCGCGGCCTCGCCGAACACGTTCCGGATCGCGCGTAGTTCGCGGATATCGCCGACGGGCGTAGACGTGCCGTGCGTGTTCAGATAGTCGATCGGCAAATCGATACCGCGCAATGCGAGCCTCATGCTGCGCTCGGCGCCTTCGCCGGACGGCACGACCATGTCGACGCCGTCGGTCGTCGTGCCGTAGCCGATCACTTCCGCATACACGTGGGCGCCGCGCTCGATTGCATGGTTCATTTCCTCGACCACGACGATCCCTGCGCCGCCGGAGATCGCGAAGCCGTCGCGGCCCGCGTCGTAGGTGCGCGATGCACGCGCCGGCGTATCGTTGAAGCGGGTCGACAACGCGCCGATCGCATCGTACTGGCACGCGATTTCCCAGCCGAGTTCTTCGGCGCCGCCGGCGAACACGATGTCCTGCGTGCCCGCGCGGATCAATTCGACCGCATGGCCGATGCACTGTGCCGATGCGGCGCACGCGCCGCAGATCGCATAGCTCACGCCGCGCACGCCGAACGCGACGGCCAGGCACGCGGCATGCACGGACGGCATCGAATGCACGATGTCGTAAGCGCCGACGCCGCGCAAGCCGCGCGTGCGCATGGCATCGACCGCATGAACGTAACCGAGCGATACCCCGCACGCGTTGCCGACGATCACGCCGGTACGCTCGTTCGACACCAGGTGTGGGGGGAGCCGCGCGTCGTCGATCGCTTGTTGCATGCACGCGAATGCTTGCAGCGCGGCAGGGGTCATCCATCGGAGATGCCG
This sequence comes from Burkholderia sp. BCC0044, assembly GCF_902832955.1. NCBI lineage: Bacteria > Pseudomonadati > Pseudomonadota > Betaproteobacteria > Burkholderiales > Burkholderiaceae > Burkholderia > Burkholderia sp. BCC0044. The sequence continues at coordinate 951,090 of NZ_CADFDO010000001.1, forward strand.
GCGGTCGACGCGGTCTGCGGCGGGCGCCTCGACGGGCGCCCAGACGTGACTGCGCAATCCGGCGTCCCTGAACGATTCGGAAAACACGATGGCGCTGCGGCCCGCGCGCAGCGCTTCGCGCACGGTCGGGACATCGCTGCCGATGCTGGACGCAATGCCGATCCCCGTGATGACCGCACGTCTCATGTCCCGCTTCCCCGAAAACGAACCCTGTCGGCGTCGGCCGCATGCCGAGCGTCGCGCCGCCGATGTTCGCTCGACTGGCCAGCGACGTGCGCCGTCTGCATCCGGATGCAAACCGTTCAAACCCGCCGGATCACTTCAGAGGAATTAAATATCGAAATTCGCGTTTTCGCAAACCCGACCGACGCTGCGCGGCGGGGATGCCGCGCCAGCGGGGGCCTGCGACGCGGCAATCGCGGGGCACGTTGCCGCGCGCACGGCCCCCCCGATGCCGACTCAGCGCAGCCCGCCGCTCGCGACCAGGCGCTCGCCGGTCAGCCAGCGTGCATCGTCCGACGCGAGGAACACGGCGACCGACGCGATGTCGTTCGGCTCGCCGAGGCGGCCGAGCGGCGTCTGGCCGAGCACCTGCGTTTCGAGATCGGAACCGATGATGCCCGCGCTGTGCGTGCCCTCGGTCACGACCATCCCCGGGTTGATCGCGTTCACGCGGATCTTGCGCGGCGCGAGTTCGAGCGCGAGCACGCCGGTGATCGCGTCGACCGCGCCCTTCGTGCCGCTGTACACGGCGCTGGCCGGCGGCGTGATGCTGGTCACGACCGAGCTGATGTTGATGATGCTCGCGCCCTCGCCGAGATGCTTGACGGCCGCCTGCGTGGTCAGCAGCACGCCGAACACGTTCGTGTCGAACTGCCGGCGGTAGTGTTCCTCGGTGATCGCTTCGATCGGCGCGAATTCGTACACGCCGGAATTGTTGACGAGCACGTCGAGACGACCATACGTGTCGATCGCGGTATCGACGATGCGCTGCGCATCGGCGGCCTTCGACACGTCGCCGCCGACCGCGACCGCGCGGCCGCCCGCTTCGGTGATCGCGCTCACGACCGCATCCGCGCCCGCCTTGCTGCTCGCGTAGTTGACGACGACCGACGCACCTTCGTCGGCCAGTGCCTTCGCGATCGCCGCGCCGATACCCTTCGATGCGCCCGTGACGACCGCTACCTTGCCTGTCAGCTTGCTCATGATTTCATTCCTCAGTCCGAAGACGTTCGATGGATGGCGCCGGTTGCCGAGACGATGCGTCGATGCATCGATGCGTTGGGATGGCGACCGGCCTGACTGGCAATGTACGGTGCGGCACCGCAGCGATAAAGCGGCTCGACGCGAATTGACTGGCGGAGTTTGCCGAACAATCGACCGGGCGCGGTCAACCGGCGCTCAGCCACGCGTCGGCGACTTCGCCGCCCAGCCCGTCGAGCGCACCGTCGTAGACGATCCGTCCCCGCCCCATCACCGCCACGCGCCGCGCGAGCCGCGGCGCGAGCTGCAGCCGCTGCTCGATCAGCACGATCGAAACGCCATCGGCCTGCAGCGCGGCGAGACACGTGCCGACCTCGTCGACCGCGAGCGGCGCGAGTCCTTCGGCCGGTTCGTCGACGATCAGCACGCGCGGGCGGCCGGCGAGCGCGCGCACCAGCGCGAGCACCTGCTGCTCGCCGCCCGACAGCCGCCCGGCTTTCACGTCCGCGCGTGCGGCCAGCAGCGGAAAACGGTCGAACAGGCGGTCGAGCGCCGCACGCTCGGCCGCACCGCTCGCGCCGCGCAAACCGAGCCGCAGGTTGTCGCGCACGCTCAGCAGCGGGAACACGTCGCGGCTTTCGGCGACGTAAGCAACGCCGCGCCGCGCGATCTCGAACGTCCGCGCGCCCGCGCATTCGGCGCCGGCGATGCGCACCGAGCCGGCCGTGCGTACCAGCCCCATCACGGCCTTCGCGAGCGTCGAGCGCCCCGAGCCGTTGCGGCCGAGCAGCGCGAGCGTCTCGCCCGGCGCGAGCGCGACATCGACGCCGTCGAGCACGGGCCGCATGCCGTACCATGCGCGCAGCCCGCGAATGTCGAGCACGGCGCTCATGCGGCGCCCTCGCCCAGGTACGCGGCACGCACGCGCGGATCGGCGCGGATCGCGTCGGGCGCGCCGGTCGCGACCACCATGCCGCGCACGAGCACCGTGATGCGTTCGGCGAAACCGAACACCGCGTCCATGTCGTGCTCGATCATCAGCACGGTGCAGCCCTGCGTCGTCGCGCGGATCAGCGCGATCATCCGCGCCGCCTGCGCGCGGCTCATGCCGGCCGTCGGCTCGTCGAGCAGCAGCGTACGCGCGCCGCTCGCGAGCGCGATCCCGAGGTCGAGCGCGCGCTGCTCCGCATAGCTCAGTTCGCCGGCCGGCGTGTCGCGCCGCGCGTCGAGGCCGATGTCGTGCAGCACGCGCGCGGCCGCGAGATCGACCGACGCCGATTCGCGCAGCCGGTTCCACCAGCGCCGCCGTTCGGCCGGCGCATGCAGCGCCGCGCAGCGCAGGTTGTCGAACACGCTCAGGCGCGCGAACGCGCTCGTCTGCTGAAAACTGCGACCGATGCCCAGGCGACTCGCGACGACCGGCCCGCGCCCGCGCAACTCGACGCCGTGCAGCACGACGCGCCCGCGCGTCGGCCGCGTCGCGCCGGCGATCACGCCGAACAGCGTCGACTTGCCCGCGCCGTTCGGCCCGATCAGCGCGTGGCGCTCACCGGCCGCGATGCTCAGATCGACACCGTCGAGCACGGTCTGCGCGCCGAAGCGCTGCACGACGCCGTGCAGCGCGATCGCGTTGCCGTTCATCGCGCGTCCTCCCGCGTGCCGGCCGCCGCGCCATGTCCGAGCCGCGCGCGCCAGCCCCACAGCAGCGCGCCGATGCCGGCCGCCGAGGCCGCCACGGCCCAGCCGGCCGGCGTATCGGCGTCGATGCCCCACGCGCCGAACGCGAGGCCTGTGCCGTCGTCCTGCGCGAAGCGCCACGCATAGCCGAGTTCGGCCGCGCAGACGAGCGCGACGCCCCAGAACGCGCACGCGCCGACGCCGCACAGCACGCGCCATCGCTCGACCGCCGGCGCGCCACGCCGTAGCGCCTGCGCGAGCACCTGTGCGATGCCCGCGATCCCGCCCGGCGCGGCGACGACGATCGCGACGAACAGCACGCCGAGATACAGCGCCCATGCGCGCGACACGCCCGCGACGCCGATACTCAGCGCGGTCAGCACGGCCGCGCCGGCCGCCGGCCCGAAGAACGTGCCGGTGCCGCCGATCACCGCGGCGATCAGCACGGTCGCCGAGCGCGCCATCGACACGCTGTCGGGCGTCGCGATCTCGACGTCGATCAGCGTCAGCGTGCCGGCGATGCCGGCGAAGAACGACGCGCAGGTGACCATCGCGAGCCGCACGCGGCGCGGATCGGTGCCGAGCGCCGCGACACGCGCCGGGTTGTCGCGCACCGCGTTGGCGAGCCGCGCGAGCGGCGTGCGCGTCAGCGCATGCATCGCCCACGCCGACACGACGCACCACGCGGCGATCAGCGCATACGCGTGCGCCGGCGCGCCGAAATACCCATTGCCCCACGGCGCGCCGCTCGCGCGGTCGATCGGCACGCCGCCGATCCCGCCGAACCACGCGGGCACGCTCCATGCGGCCGCCGCGACGCATTCGCCGAGCCCGAGCGTGATCATCGCGAACGCGGTGCCGGAACGGCGCGTCGCCAGCAGCCCGGCGACGCATCCGAAGCCCGCGCCGGCCACGCCGCCGACGAGCGGCAACAGCGGCAGCGGGCCGCCGACGTGATTGAACCAGTGCGCGGCCGCGTACGCGCCGAGGCCCGCGAACGCCGCATGCCCGAACGACAGCAGCCCGGTCGTGCCGAGCTGCAGGTTGTACGACAGCGCGAGCACGACGAGCGCGGCCGTCTGCGCGAGATAGCCGAGCACCGCGCCATGCGGCCACAGCCACGCAGGCAGCGCGACGCACGCGGCGAACAGCGCCCAGCGCACGCCTGCGGCGAGGGCGCGGCTACGCATCGACACGCTCGCCGAATAATCCGCGCGGCCGCGCGACCAGCACCGCGACGAGCAGCAGGTACGGCACCAGCGGCGCCAGTTGCGCGATCGACACCGCGGCGACGCTATCGGGCAGCGCGATGCCCGTCCATTGCGCGAGGTCGCGCAGCGACGTGTCGCTCGCGGCCGCGAAGGTCTGCGCGAAGCCGACCGCGAGCGACGCGACGAACGCGCCGCCGAGCGAGCCCAGGCCGCCGATCACGACGACCGCGAACACGACCGACCCGACGGTTTCGGCGAGCGCCGGCTCGATCACCGCGAGCGGCGCGCCGATCACGCCGGCCAGCGCCGCGAGCGCGGTGCCCGCGCCGAACAGCGCCGTCATCACGCGCGGCACGTCGTAGCCGAGCGCCTCGACCGCCGCGCGATGCGTGAGCGCCGCGCGCACGACGAGCCCGATGCGCGATGCGCGCAGCAGCACGCCGAGCGCGACCAGCATCGTCGCGGACATCGCCATCATGAACAGCCGGTAACGCGGCAATGCGAGGCCGAACACGCTCGCGGGCGCGCCGTCGAACAGCGGCGGCACGGGCGCCGGCAGCGGCGCGAGGCCCCACGCGAGTTTCGCGCCCTCGCCGATCAGGTACGCGAGACCGAAGGTCAGCAGCAGCTCGCTCGTATGGCCGCGCGCCTGCACGCGGCGCAGCAGCACGCGTTCGCAGCCGGCGCCGAGCAGCCCGACCGCGAGCGGCGCGAGCACGAGCGCCGGCCAGAAGCCCGCAAAGGCCGCGATGCTGTAGCCGACGTACGCGCCGAGCATGTAGAAGCTCGCATGCGCGAAGTTGAGCACGCCCTGCACGCTGAAGATCAGCGTGAGGCCGGCCGACAGCATGAACAGCAGCAAGCCGTAGCTGAGGCCGTTGAAGGCCTGGAGCGCGAATGCGTGCACCGCGTCCGGTCAGGTGGCGAGCGGTTCGAGCGCGGCGCGCAGCGCGTCGGGCAGCGGCACCGGGCGGCGCGTGCCGCGATCGACGTACACGTGCACGAAATGCCCCTGCGCGGCGGGCGACGCATCGCCTTGCGCGAACAGCCCGACTTCGTAGCGCACGCTCGACGTGCCGAGCTTGACGACGCGCAGGCCGGCGTCGACCGATTGCGGGAACACGAGCGGCGCGAAGTAGTTGCACTGCGTCTCGACGACGAGCCCGATCGTCTGCCCGTGCTCGACGTCGAGCACGCCCGCGCGGATCAGGTACTCGTTCACGACGGTGTCGAAGTAGCTGTAGTAGACGACGTTGTTCACGTGCCCGTAGACGTCGTTGTCCATCCAGCGGGTCGTGATCGGCAGGAAGTGGCGATAGGCGTCGCGCGGACGCGGCTGCGGCTTGTCGGACATGGCGATGGCGCTCAGGACGATGGAGACGAAGGGAACGATGGGGACAATTGGAACGACGCGCGGCGGCCGAAGCTCGCGACGCGCCGGCAGGCAACGCAGCACCGCGCCGCAATCGCGCGCGGCACGGCGGACGACACGCTGCGGGCAGGCCGGCCCGTCACTGCCCCGGCCGGTCGACGAAGTCGAAATCGAGGCCGCGCGCGCGCATCCAGTCGGCGAGCGCGATGCCGGTGCCGGCGCGCCAAGGGCGCAGCAGCGGCGGATCGACGAGCTTGTATTCGAGCAGTTCCGGCGACAGCGACACCGTGCCCGACGCCCGCACGTGGTACGCGATGATCAGTTCGTTCTTGCGGATGAATTCGTACACGCCGACGAGCGATACGTGCTCGGCCTTCAGCGCGGTTTCCTCGAACACCTCGCGCGCGATGCCGTCCTCGGGCGTCTCGCCGTTTTCGAGGAAGCCGGTGATCAGCGCGAACATCCCTTCGGGCCACGCGGCGTTGCGCGCGAGCAGGATCTTGCCGTCGAGTTCGACGATCGCGGCGACCACCGGCAACGGGTTGTTCCAGTGCACGTAGCCGCAGGTGTCGTCGGGGCAGGCCTGGCGGATGCGGCCGCCTTCATGGTCGGGATCGGCACGCTCGGTCAGCGGGCTCGCGCAACGCGGGCAAAAGCGGTAGTCGGCGGTGGTCATCGATGGGGATCTGGCGAGCGCCGGGCATCGGCCTGCGGGCCGCGTCGGGCACCCGCTCGGCGCGGGAAAGGCTTCATTCTAGCGAGTTTGCCCGCGCCCGGGCGTCGGTCACTCGCGGTGCATCGGCCGCGTGCGATATCGCCGGGCCAGGCGCCGGTGCACCCCGGTCTAACGCCATAAAAACGAAAATTTAGTACTTGTCCGATTCACGGAGGGATACATCGAATGAAAAAATCGCCCCTTTCCCACTCTTTGGCCACCGCGCAAAAATGCAATTGCACATCAAGAAAACGATCGCAGCGGGATGGCGCCGTTACACGCTGCCGATCCAGCCGGGTGGCCGGCAGCACCGAACCCGCGCAAGTACGGTCGTAACGGATTCGTGCGCGTGGGCGCGTCGCTCGCCACGCTACCTCGCGGCCGCACGGCTTGCCCGGCGGCTGGCGTTCCTCGGCGTGGCCATCTGCCTGTCGCCGCACGCATCGGCGGCGTCGTCGCTGTACGGCTTCGGCAAAGACAAGGTCGCGATCCCGTCCGGCGCACCGTCCGGCATGGTCGTGGCGCGCGAGTATTACAGTCCGCAACAACTTTGCAACGCCGCCACCTGCGAAGTGACGAGTTCGAAGCTCTATCCGAAAGGCAGCATTATCAGCACTGCGCCCGGCCCCGACATCGAGACGGGCGTATCCGGCCTGTCGATGCGCGTGATCGCCGACGGTGTGGCACTCAGGGACACGACCCGCATGACGGTCCGCTCGGGCATCGAGGTTCAGTTGTTCCTCGACGGGCGGCCGCCGCAAAACGGCACGCTGAAGCCCACCTTCGCGGGCAACTACGTGACCATCTACTACAAGAGCGGCCTGTTCGGCGATTACACGCAGATCTTTCTCGTGCCCGAGGTCCGGTTCATCGCCGGCACCTGCACGGTTCCGTCACAGACGGTGAGATTGTCGGATGCGTCGGCAGCCAGCTTCAATGGCGTCGGAAGCAGCACGGGCGCCACGCCTTTCGTCGTCCAGTTCAACAACTGTCCCGCCGGATTCAACCAGATCGGCTACCAGTTTCAGCCGGCAACCCCCGCCATCGAATATCTGCCCGGTACGCTCGCATTGCAACCGGACTCAACGGCGGCGGGCGTCGGCATCCGGCTGCTCAACCCGGTAGCAAACGAATATGTGCCCCTCGGTCAGTCACGCCCCACGCCGTACGACGGACAGGCGGGTTCCTACATGCTGCCGTTGATCGCCTCCTACGTGCAGACCGATCCCGTCGTGCGCGGCGGATCAGTGCGCGCGTCGGCGCTGATCCTGCTCGACTATCGTTGAACGCGAGCGAGCATGGCCGGGCCGGCCCGTCGGGTCATCGCGACACATCCCGTTCGCCGGCTCGGTCGACCGGGTGTGCATCGGCTCCTGCCCCGGCCCGTCCGCCCCGTTGACCGCCTGCGGCCTGCGTCAACGCAGGCCATGTTCGCCCGCCGCAAACGTCAACGCGGGTTGCGCGACAATGCCGTCGCGCAGAAGCCCGCGGCGCCCACTACCAGCGCCGCCGCCGCGACCCACAGCGCCGGCGTAAACGACCCGAAACGCGCGGCCAGCGGCGCCGCGACGAGCGGCCCGAGGATCTGCCCGACGCCGTACGACGCGGTCGCATAGCCCATCAGCCCGGCCGCGCGCTCGCCGTGCAGGCGCCGCGCCTCGCGCATCGCGAACAGCGTGATCGCGGTGAACGGCAGGCCGAGCAACGCGCTGCCGATCGAGAAACCGGCCGCGTTCGGCCATACGATCCCGGCCGCGATGCCGAGCGCCTGCGTCGCGCAGCCGGCCGCCAGCAGCAGCCGGTTGTCCCAGTGCCCGGGCAGCCGCGCGGCCGTGATCGCACCGACGATCAGCGCCGCGCCGAACATCGGCCAGAACAGGTCGGGCCACGGTGAGGCGGCCGGCAGCGCGGCGCGCGCGATCACCGGCAGGAACGTCGCGGTGATGATGTAGCCGAAGCCCGGTGCGCCGTACAGCACGACGAGCCACGCGGCGTCCGCGCGATGGCGTCGCGTGTCGGCCCGCGCCGTCGGGGTGGCCGGAGCGACGCTGGCCGCATGCGGCGCGGCGGCCGGCGGTGTTGTGGCCTGTGCGCGCGCCGGGGTCGGAGTCCGTTCGGGAGCCGGCGCCGTACCGAACGTGCGCCAGATCGCGACCGACAGGAGGGCCGACAACGCCGCGAAACCCAGCCAGCCCACCGCCGCGCGCTGGCCGGCCAGCGCGCTGCCGATCAGCCCCGTCACCACGATGCCGACGCCCGGCCCCGCATAGATCACCCCGCTCCATTCGGGCGCATGCAGCTCGGCCAGCCGCCGCAGGCCCCATTGCGACACGAACACGAACGTCCATGCGCTGACGACGCCCGCGACGAAGCGCACGACGAGCCACACCGGCAGCACGTGACCGACGCCCATCGCGGCGGTCAGCAGCACGGTTGCCGCGAGCCCTAAGCGCACCATCCGAGCCGGCGCGACGCGCAGCGCCGCGCAACTGACCGCGCCAACGAAATAGCCCGCATAGTTCGCCGACGCAAGCCAACTGCCGGCTTTCAGCCCGATCGAACCGTCCGCGAGCATCAGCGGCAACAGCGGCGTGAACGCGAAACGGCCGACGCCGAGCACGACGGCCAGGCCGACCATGCAGGCCAGCGCGGCCGCGCGGGCACGGCGGTCGGCGTGGTCGGACGAAAGCACGCGGGCAGCGGCGGTCAGGGCATTGAAGCGGGACATGGCGGGATGGGCCGGCGCGGCGCGCGCGCCGGCCGGATCGGAAATCGGAATGGGTCCATCCTAGCTTGACCAAGCGTTCTCGAAAAATGAATAATTGAGAATCGACTCATCCCCTGGAGAGAATCATGGACCTGGCGGCGCTGGCGATTTTCCGGGCGGTCGTGCGCGAGAACGGCGTGACGCGCGCGGCGGCCAAGCTCAATCGCGTGCAGTCGAACGTCACGACGCGCATCAAGCAGCTGGAGGAGGAACTCGGCGCGGCGCTGTTCGTGCGCGACGGCCGCCGGCTCGTGCTGACCCCGGCCGGGCAGACGCTGCTGCCGTATGCGGAACGCCTGCTCGCGCTCGCCGACGAGGCGCGCGACGCGGTGCGCGAGGACACGCCGCGCGGGCGGCTGCGGCTCGGCACGATGGAAAGCACGGCCGCGAGCCGGCTGCCGGCCATCCTCGCGCGCTACCACCATGCGTGGCCCGACGTGTCGCTCGAACTGCTGACGGGCACGACGGGCTGCCTGATCGACCGCGTGCGCGACTTCGAGATCGACGCCGCGCTGTTCGCGCGGCCGCCCGAGCCGGACACGCTGCCCGACACGTTCGAGACGGTGCCGATCTTCCGCGAGGATCTCGTGCTGCTCACGCCGCGCGGCCATCCGCCGGTGCGTACGCCGCGCGACGTGATCCTGCCGACGCTGATCGCGTTCGAGCGCGGCTGCGCGTATCGCAAGTACGTCGAGCAGTGGTATGCGGCGCACGGCGTGAAGCCGGCGCGCGTGCTCGAACTCGGCTCGTACCACGCGATCGTCGCGTGCGTCGCGGCCGGCGCGGGCATCGCGGTCGCGCCCCGTTCGGTGCTCGATCTGCAGCCCGAGACCGGCAACGTCGCCGCGCACACGATTCCCGAACTCGCAGGCATCGACACGCTGCTCGGGTGGCGGCGAGGGTATGCGTCGGCGGCGCTCGCCGCGCTGCGCGATGCGCTCACCGAAGCCACGCGGCAGCCCGGCGACGCGGCGAAGCCGGCCGCGACCGTGCCGGCCTGACCCGGTTCGCGCGCCGCCGCAGCGATCCACGCGCACAGCCTGCACAAACGAAACGACCCGACCAGCGCCTGCCGATCGGGTCGTTTTTCGATTCACGCGATGCCGTCAGGGCGACGGCATCGCATCGGTCGTGTGACGATCAGAGCCGTTCTTCGACCCAACCCTTCACGCCGGCCAGCGCGCCCGGCAGGTTCGCCGGCTCGGTGCCGCCCGCCTGCGCCATGTCCGGACGACCACCGCCCTTGCCGCCGACTTGCTGCGCGACGAAGTTTACCAACTCGCCGGCCTTGACCTTCTTGCTCGCGTCCGGCGTGACGCCCGCGATCAGGCTGACCTTGCCGCCTTCGACGGCCGCCAGCACGATCGCCGCGCGCTTCAGCTTGTCCTTCAGCTTGTCGACCGTTTCGCGCAGCGTCTTCGCGTCGGCGCCATCGAGCGTCGCGGCCAGCACGTACACGCCGCCGACTTCGACGGCCTGCTGCGCGAGCTCGTCGCCCTGGCTCGACGCGAGCTTCGACTTCAGCGCGCCCAGTTCCTTCTCGAGCGACTTCACCTGCTCCTGCACCTGCGCGATCCGCTGCGTCAGTTCCGACGGCTGCGCCTTCAGCGCCGCTGCCGCTTCGTTCACGCGCGCGTCGAGTTCCTGCACGTAGCGCACCGCGTTGTCGCCGGTGATCGCCTCGACGCGGCGGATGCCGGCCGCGACGCCGCCTTCGACGACGATCTTGAACAGGCCGATGTCGCCGGTGCGGTGCACGTGCGTGCCGCCGCACAGTTCGCGCGAGAAGCCGAGATCGAGCACGCGCACTTCGTCGCCGTACTTCTCGCCGAACAGCGCCATCGCGCCGCCCTTCACCGCTTCGTCGTACGGCATCACGCGCACGATGCCCGGTGCGTTGGCCAGGATCTCGTTGTTGACGATCTGCTCGACGCGACGGATTTCGTCGTCGGTCATCGGTGCGTTGTGCGCGAAGTCGAAACGGGTCTTGTCCGCGTCGACGAGCGAACCCTTCTGCTGCACGTGCGCGCCGAGCACTTCGCGCAGCGCCTTGTGCATCAGGTGGGTGGCCGAGTGGTTGCGTTGCGTGCGGGCACGGCGATGCGCGTCGATTTCCGCGCGCAGCACGTCGCCGACCTTCAGCGTGCCCTGCTCCAGCGTGCCGTGATGGCCGATCACGTCGGCCTGCACCTTCAGCGTGTCGGCCACCGCGAAGCGCGTCGCGGCGTTCGCGAGCACGCCCTGGTCGCCGACCTGGCCGCCCGATTCCGCATAGAACGGGGTGTGGTCGAGCACGACGACCGCATCCTGGCCGGTCTTCACTTCGTTGACGGCCGAACCGTCGACGTACAGCGCGACGACCTTCGCATCGTCGAACGCGATTTCCTCGTAACCGTGGAACGTGGTCTTCGCGCCCGAGTATTCGAGGCCCTGCGTGGCCTTGAACTTGCCGGCCGCGCGCGCCTGCTCGCGCTGGCGCGCCATCGCGTCGTCGAATGCCGGCTCGTCGACCGTCATCCCGCGCTCGCGGCACACGTCGGCCGTCAGGTCCAGCGGGAAGCCGTAGGTATCGTGCAGCTTGAACGCGAGTTCGCCGTCGAGCACCTTGCCGCCCTTCGCGTCGACGTCCGCCAGCGCGGCTTCGAGGATCGACATCCCGTGCTCGATCGTCTCGAAGAAGCGCTCCTCTTCCTGGCGCAGCACGTCGGTGACGCGCTGCTCGGCTTCCTTCAGCTCCGGATAGGCGGTGCCCATCTCGGCGACGAGGTCGGCCACCAGCTTGTGGAAGAACGCGCCCTTGCGGCCCAGCTTGTAGCCGTGGCGGATCGCGCGGCGCACGATCCGGCGCAGCACGTAGCCGCGGCCTTCGTTGCCGGGAATCACGCCGTCGACGATCAGGAACGAGCACGCGCGGATGTGATCGGCGATCACCTTCAGCGAGTTGTTCGTGAGGTCGCTGATCTCGGTCACGCGCGCGGCGGCCTTGATCAGGTTCTGGAACAGGTCGATCTCGTAGTTGCTGTGCACGTGCTGCAGCACCGCGGCGAGACGCTCGAGGCCCATGCCGGTGTCGACCGACTGCTTCGGCAGGCGCGTCATGTTGCCCTGCGCGTCGCGGTTGAACTGCATGAACACGAGGTTCCAGATCTCGATGTAGCGGTCGCCGTCTTCTTCGGGCGACCCCGGCGGGCCGCCCCACACGTCCGGGCCGTGGTCGTAGAAGATTTCGGTGCACGGGCCGCACGGGCCGGTGTCGCCCATCGTCCAGAAGTTGTCCGACGCGTAGCGCGCGCCCTTGTTGTCGCCGATCCGGATGATCCGCTCGGTCGGCACGCCGACTTCCTTCGCCCAGATGTCGTACGCCTCGTCGTCTTCCTGATAGACGGTGACCCACAGCTTGTCCTTCGGCAGCTGGTAGACCGTGGTCAGCAGCTCCCACGCGAACTTGATCGCGTCGTGCTTGAAGTAGTCGCCGAACGAGAAGTTGCCGAGCATCTCGAAGAACGTGTGGTGGCGCGCCGTATAGCCGACGTTCTCGAGGTCGTTGTGCTTGCCGCCCGCGCGCACGCTGCGCTGCGCCGTCGTGGCGCGCGAGTACGGGCGCGGGTCCGTGCCGAGGAAGACGTCCTTGAACTGGACCATGCCCGAGTTCGTGAACATCAGCGTGGGGTCGTTACCGGGCACGAGGCTCGACGAGCGGACGATCGTGTGGCCCTTCGATTCGAAGAATTTGAGGAATTTCTCGCGGATTTCGGCAGCTTTCATGGCGTGCGGGGACAGTCTGGCAAAGACGGCTTCAAACGCCGGCGCCCCAGGCGGGGCGCGCGACGGCATGGATTCGGAAACGATCGATTATACGGGATCGGGGCCGGCTTCCGGGCAAAGCGCCGGCAAGGCGGCTCGGCCATCCGGACGACCGGTCGGAGCCTGTTCCCGCTGATAACGGGCTTGCGAACGTGCCTTTCCGCCCGCAGGGCAAGGAGAAAGGAGGCGCAATAGCCGTAGCTATTGCAACGACGAACGACGCCGCCATGCGGGCGGAAAGGCACGTTCCCCTATTTTTTGAAGAATTTCATTCGTCGGGCTGGCCCCCAGAAGGGCCGATCGCCGCGTCATGCTCCTTGCGAATACATCGAGTATTCACGGCGTCGCATTCCTTGCGCTCGGCCCTTCTGGGGGCCAGCGCAAGCCCGTTATCAGCGGGAACAGGCTCCAGGCCACCCGCGCGGCCGATTCGCCTTAAGATGCTCGGCATGCCAATCGGCCTTGCCCGGCAAGGCAGGCCCGCCATGAAAGGAGACGATTCGACGATGGGTGCCCTGAGCCATATCCGCGTGCTGGACCTGACCCGCGTGCTCGCGGGCCCGTGGTGCGCGCAAACCCTCGCCGATTTCGGCGCGGACGTGATCAAGGTCGAGCGCCCGGGCGCCGGCGACGACACGCGCCACTGGGGGCCGCCGTACCTGAAGGACGCGGACGGCGCGGATACCGCCGAAGCCGCGTACTACCTCGCGGCGAACCGCAACAAGCGCTCGGTGACGATCGACATCGCGACGCCGGAGGGCCAGCAGATCGTGCGCGAGCTCGCCGCGCAGAGCGACGTCGTGCTCGAGAACTACAAGGTCGGCCAGTTGAAGAAATACGGGCTCGATTACGAATCCCTGCGCGCGGTGAAGCCCGATCTCGTCTACTGCTCGGTCACCGGCTTCGGCCAGACGGGGCCGTACGCGCACCGCGCGGGCTACGACTTCATCGTGCAGGGGATCGGCGGCTTCATGAGCATCACCGGCGAACGCGACGGCGAACCGGGCGGCGGCCCGCAGAAGGCCGGCGTCGCGATCGCCGATCTCGCGACCGGCCTCTATTCGACGATCGCCGTGCTCGCCGCGCTCGCGCACCGCGACCGCACGGGCGAAGGCCAGTACATCGACATGGCGCTGCTCGACGTGCAGGTCGCGCTGCTCGCGAACATGAACACCAACTTCCTCGCGAGCGGCAAGCCGCCGGTGCGCTGGGGCAACGCGCATCCGAACATCGTGCCGTACCAGACGTTCCAGACGCGCGACGGCTGGATCATCGTCGCGGTCGGCAACGACGGGCAGTTCCGCAAGTTCGTCGAGGCCGGCGGCCGGCCCGAGCTGGCCGACGACGAGCGCTTCGCGACGAACCCGTCGCGCGTGCGTCACCGCGACACGCTGGTGCCGATTCTCGCGGAGATGGTGAAGGCGCGCGACAAGGCCGACTGGATCGGCGCGCTCGAAGCGGCCGGCGTGCCGTGCGGGCCGATCAACGATCTCGACGAGGTGTTCGACAACGAGCAGGTGGTCGCGCGCGGAATGCAGGTATCGCTGCCGCATCCGTGCGGCGCGGACGTGAAGCTCGTGCGCAACCCGATCCGGATGAGCGCGACGCCGCCCGACGCGCGCACGGCCCCGCCGCTGCTCGGCGCGCAGACGGAAGACGTGCTGCGCGACATGCTCGGCTACGACGACGAGCGGATTGCGGCGTTGAAGGCGAAACGGGCGATCTGAGCCCGTGTGACACCCGGCCCGACGGCCCGCGCAAGCAGTGTCGGCCGGGTATATCGGGGGTCAGCGCCGCGCAAGCGTATCGCACCCGCCAGCGAGCAGTGCGAGCGCGGCACGCGCGGCCGGATCGACGACGATCGCGCGATCGCCCGCGCCCGGGAGGCCGGCGACTGCCACCGTGTCCGTATCGGCCGCCCCCCGGAATACCAATGCCGGAAGCGGTTCGGAGGCGATACGATCGCGCATTTCCAGCGTGCCGAGCGGCGTCGGGAACGCAGTCGCGAGCTCGGCGCCGCTCGGCACGCTACCGCGCGCGATCAGCGTGGTGAGCGGCGCGAGCCGACCGGCCAACCCAGGTGGCGCGACACACAGCCGGGCAGCACGGCCATCGGCAAACGTGACGCGCACGGAGAATGGCGCCGCCGGCTGCACGCGATGCGCGTTCACGCTCAGCGTACCCGCGGTGTAGACGAACGACATCACCTCATCCGGCTGCACGCTGAGTATTTCGGTACCCGGCGCGATCGGCGCGGGACTGCCGGCACTTCCGACCATGCTTCGCCAAGCCAATCCAACGAGCACGGCGACGAACACCACGCCAGCCGCGCGTACGACCCGGCCTGTTGCCGCGCGCGTCATGACACCTGCACCATGGTGCCAACCGGCGTCCATTCGTACAGTTGCCGCGCATCGGCTTCACTCAGCCGCACACATCCGTGCGAGCCGAACCGGTCACTCACCGAATTGCGGGCCAGCCGCACGACGCCGAGCGGCATCGGGCCGTGGTATTGATGAAAAGCCTTGCCATCCGTGGTGAAGAACATTGCATGATCCATCTGCACGTTATACATGCGACTGCGATAAGGGTGGTGCTTGCGGAGGATTCTGAACGTGCCCCGATCGGTCGGGTGCGCGCGGTCGCCTGTCACGCAGTCGAAGCGGAACACGCAAACGCGCCCCTCGTATGCTTCCACGCATTGCCGTGACAGATCAACCTGAATCCGTTTCGTCGCGGCTCCGTTGTTTTCTTTGGTACGGTCCGATCGTGCGGGCTGGACTGGCATGGAGGCTTTCCGTCTGGTCGAATGGCCCGCCAGACTACCCATTACCGGCTTCAAGCGATATCGGACACGTCAGAAATTCGGAGCGCTGTCCGATAGCAGATGAGCCTGCTCCCGCGCACGCCCACCAAGCGATGTGCCCGGATGGCGCGACGTGCTTCGGGGACTGCCGACGCGCACGGCTACGCCGCTGCTCGGCGACGACGACGAACGGATTGCGGCGTTAAAGGCGAAGCCGACGATCTGAAGGTCCTGCGATCCGCCTTGCGCGGCACGGTCAACCCGCGACCGCCAGCGCATCGAGCCAGCCGCGCGCTTGCGGCCAGTCGCCGAGCCCGCTGTCCGCGTTGATGTGGCCGCGCGGACCGAGGTCATGGAACATGCTGCCCCACGCGTGCGCGCAGCCGCGTGCAAACGCGAGCGAGCCGTACGGATCGTCGCTGCTCGCGACCACGCAGGTCGGAAACGGCAACCGCTCGTGCGGCACCGGGCCGAAGCCGTGTGCGTCGGTCGGAAACGCCGGCGCAGTCGGGTCGGGCAATGCGACGAGCAATGCGCCGCGCACCTTCGCGAGCGCGGCCGGGCGTGCATAGCGGGTCGCCCACCATGCGGTGGTCAGCGTGCCGAGGCTGTGGCCGGCGATCAGCACGGGCCCGCGCGCGGCTTCGACCGCACGGTCGAGCGCGCGACACCAGCCGTTGCGGAACGCGCTGTCCCAGTCCGGCATCGCAATCCGCACGAAACGCGCATCGGCGCGCTCCCAGCGGCTTTGCCAGTGAAGCGGGCCTGAATTGGCATAGCCCGGCAAGACGAAAACGACGGGGTCGGTCATGGAAGGATTCGTCGACGAATGGAGTCGTGTTGTAGCGTCGACGCAGTGTCGCACACCCGCCTCTCCCTGATGGTGCCTGTCAAAATCCGGGGGATGTGCGTGACCTTCGAGCGGGTCGTGACGCGGTGAGGCGGCAGGCGTCACGACCAGGGGCCGGCGGTCAGATGCGCCCGCGTCGCGGGCGCCCGCCGGCGTGAATCAGCGTACGCCGGCGCCGACCAGGCCGCCTGCCGCCGCGCCGGCCACCGTGCCGACCGGGCCGCCCGTGATCAGGTAGCCGAGCGCGCCGCCCGCGGCCGCGCCGATCCCGGCATTGCGTTGCGTATGCGTCATCGCGCAGGCGCCGAGTTGCGAGAGAGCCGCGACGATCACCGCGGTACGAACGAGAAAAGTGGTCTTCTTCATCATGATTATTGGCTTCCTCCCGCCACGCAAAAATTGCGAATGGCGGCATTGAATCGGTAAAGCCATCATAGGAAAAGCCGAACGGCGCCCGCAATCCGATTTACGTCGTGTTACAGCCGACACACACTCGATATATTGAGATACACATCGCGAACGGACGGCGCCCGACCGGCAAGCCGCGCGGGACGGACCCCGGTCAGGTAGAATTACAGGATTAAACCGGCGCGACGCGCCGACACAACCCTGACGCCAACCGCATGAGCACCGAACGCAACGACGCCCCCGCGGCTTCCAATTTCATCCGCAACATCATCGACGACGACAACCGCACCGGCAAATGGGGCGGCCGCGTCGAGACGCGCTTCCCGCCCGAGCCGAACGGCTATCTGCACATCGGTCACGCGAAGAGCATCTGCCTGAACTTCAGCGTCGCGCGCGACTACGGCGGCGTGTGCCACCTGCGCTTCGACGACACGAACCCGGAAAAGGAAAGCGTCGAATACGTCGATTCGATCGTCGACGCGGTGCGCTGGCTCGGCTTCGACTGGCGCAAGGACGCGGTCGATCATCAGTATTTCGCGAGCGACTACTACGACAAGCTGTACGAATTCGCCGAGCTGCTGATCCAGCGCGGCAAGGCGTACGTCGACAGCCAGAGCGCCGACGAAATGCGTGCGAACCGCGGCTCGCTGACCGAAGGCGGCAAGCCGTCGCCGTTCCGCGACCGCTCGCCCGAGGAAAACCTCGACCTGTTCCGCCGGATGAAGGCCGGCGAGTTCAAGGAAGGCGAGCACGTGCTGCGCGCGAAGATCGACATGGCGTCGCCGAACATGAACATGCGCGATCCGGTGATCTACCGGATCCGCTACGCGCACCACTACCGCACCGGCGACGCGTGGTGCGTGTATCCGATGTACGACTACACGCACTGCATCTCGGATGCGCTCGAAGGCATCACGCATTCGCTGTGCACGCTCGAGTTCGAGGATCACCGCCCGCTGTACGACTGGGTGCTGAACGAACTCGCGGATGCCGGCATGTTCACGCGCCCGCTGCCGCAACAGATCGAATTCTCGCGGCTGAACCTCACGTACGCGATCACCAGCAAGCGCAAGCTGCTGCAGCTCGTCACCGAAGGCCACGTCGACGGCTGGGACGACCCGCGCATGCCCACGATCGTCGGGATCCGCCGCCGCGGCTTCACGCCGGAGAGCATCCATCTGTTCTGCGAGCGGATCGGCGTGACGAAGGTCGATTCGTGGATCGACATGAGCGTGTTCGAAGGCGCGCTGCGCGACGACCTCGACGACAAGGCCGCGCGTACGGTCGCGGTGCTCGATCCGCTGAAGCTCGTGATCGACAACTATCCGGAAGACCTCGAGGAAGCGTGCACGGCGCCCGTGCATCCGCACCATCCGGACCGCGGCGTGCGCACGTTCCCGATCTCGCGCGAGCTGTGGATCGAGCGCGAGGATTTCGTCGAGAATCCGCCGAAGGGCTATTTCCGCCTGTTCCCGGGCAACAAGGTGCGCCTGCGCTACGGCTACGTGATCGAATGCACGGGCTTCGACAAGGACGCCGACGGCAACGTGACGGCCGTGCACTGCAACTACTTCCCGGACAGCAAGTCGGGCACCGAAGGCGCGAACACGTACAAGGTCAAGGGCAACATCCACTGGGTCAGCGCGAAGCATGCGCAGCCGGCCGAAGTGCGGATCTACGATCGCCTGTTCAAGGAGCCGCACCCGGACGCGGGCGGCGCGAACTTCCTCGAGGCGCTGAACCCCGATTCGAAGAAGATCGTGCAGGCCTACGTCGAGCCGGGCAACGGCGACATCGCGCCGGAAACGCGCCTGCAGTTCGAGCGCCACGGCTACTTCGTGGCGGACCGTGTCGATTCGAAGCCGGGCAAGCCGGTGTTCAACCGGATCGTCGGGCTGCGCGACAGCTGGGGCAAGCCGGCCTGACGGCCTGCTGCGCGCGGCGGCGTGCGGCTTCGCAAGCCGCCCCGCTGCCTGATCATGAAAAAACCGGCCCTCGGCCCGGTTTTTTCATGCGCGTGCGCCGAAGGACGGAAGGCGGCGGCGCCCGTTCACGCGCCCGACAACCGCCGATGCAGCTCCGCGAGCGACAGCTTCGTGCGAAACAGCCGCGCGAGACTGCGGCTCGCATAGGTGTCGATGTCGCCCGGCGCGGTCCAGCGGTACGCATCCATTTCGGGAATCATCGAGCCGTCGCGACGGCTCGGAAACAGCGACGTACACGTGCACTGCGCGGGATCGATCTCGCCTTCGGCCACCTGCACCGCGAACAGGTGCAGGTCCTTGTCGTGCCGGTACGCGAAGCGGCCGAGATCGAGCAAGCGGGCCCGCGCGAACTCGATGCCGGTTTCCTCGAGCAGTTCGCGCAGCGCGGCGTCGGCCGGCGTCTCGCCCGGTTCGCCCTGCCCCTTCGGGATGTCCCAGTGCGTGGTGTCCGTCGCGTGCGCGAGGAACACGCGGCCGGCCGCATCCAGGATCACGACGCCGCACGACACGGTGCGCGGCGCGCCGCCCCGCTTCATCACGCGTGTGCTCAGCGCTTCTGCAATTGCCACTTGCCCGCGGCCGTCTTGCAGTAGACGGGCTTGAGCGTCATCGTCTGGCCCTTCGCGGCGATTTCGGTCGCGACTTCGCGGCAGGTCTTGCCGTCCGTTTCCGTCGTGCTCGGCGTGAGCTTCGCGTCGATCTGTGTGCCGCGGCCGCTGCTCCGCCACGTCGTGGTCTCGCCGTCCTTGCCTTCGTCGCGCACCTGCACGACCGCCCTGGAAAGCGACGCGCGGTCGGTCTTGCTGAAATAGCTGATCGGCGTGTCGTTCAGGAAGTTCAGGTTGTTCTGGGCATGGGCGGGCAGCATCGCGGCTGCACACGCGGCGCCGGCCAGCACACGCGTGACGACGGAAAGGGATGCACGCATCGACATGTTGTTCTCCTTGGATGTTCGATCGAACGGTGCGGTGCATGCCGGCGAACGGCATGCACCACGCCCGTCAGCGAGCGAGCATAGCATGCGTGCTGCGGTGAAGGCCTTCTACGGTTTGGCCGCCGCCCCCGTTTGCTGATATCCGTCAGTCAGCGTGCCGAGGAACGCGATCACGTCCTTGATCTCGGCCGCGTTCAGCGCCGGCTGCTCGCCGCGCTTGCGGTCGAACGGCGCTTCGCGGTTGATGTTCGGCCAGTAGCGCTTCGGCAAATCGTCGTAGATCTGCACCTTGCCGTGCACGACCGGATAGAACTTCTCCGGATGGATGTCGCGTTCGACGTAGAAGCGCATCACGTCCTCGAGCGAGTGATACACGCCGTTGTGGAAGAACGTCTTGCGCAGCGCGACGTTGCGCAGCGACGGCGTGCGGAACAGCCCGCAGAATTCGTCGCGTCCCTTCAGGTCGGTGCGTTCGGGGCCGCAGGCGCCGAGATCGTAAAAGCGCGGGTCGCGATTGACGGGCAGCGCGCGGTTGCGCGGCACCGCGATCGCGATCAGCCCGAAATCGCTGAACTGCGGCGGGCCGCCTTCGAGCGTGCGCTGGCTGATGTGGCAGCTCGCGCAGTTCCCCTTCTTCTCGTCGTTGAACAGCTGCAGCCCGTGCAGCTCCGCGGGCGTGAGCTGTGCGTGGCCGGCCAGATACGCGTCGTACTTGCTCGTGTACGGATCGAACAGCGCCGGCTGCTGCTGGAACGCGTCGAGCGCGCGCAGCACCGCATCGAACGTCGCCTGGTCGTTGCCGAGCACTTGGTCGCCGAATGCCTTGCGGAACGCATCGGCATACGGTGCGGCGCGAACCGCCTTCGCGACCCGCGCGGGCGAACTGCTCATCTCGAACGGCGACGTGAGCGGAATGCGCGCCTGTGCATCGCGCGTATCGACGCGGCCGTCCCAGGTGAGCCCGCCGGTCGGGCCCGCGTCGATGCTTTCGTCACCTTCGTCCGGCGAATCGTGGAAGTGCTCGCTGAACGGCGGAATGCCGCGCAGGTACTTCAGCGACGGCACCGCACGAAAGCCGATGCGGTGCATGTCGTCGCCGCCCAGTTGCACCGACAGCGCGTTCGGCGGCCCGAACGCATGGTCGGCGCTATGGCACGACGCGCACGCGAGCTTGCCGGACCCGGACAGCGACGGATCGAAGAACAACTGCTTGCCGAGCGCCGTCATCTGCTTCACGCCCTCGAACACCTGCGCACGCGTCTGCGGCTGGCTGGCCGGCGCGACCGCCGGAGCGGCGGGAGCGGCCTGAGCCGCCGGTACGACGGACGCGGCCGATGCAGTCGTGCCGGGCTGCGCATCGCAACCGGCGAGCGCCGCGAGCGCGCCGACCAACGCGAGCGTCGCCGCGGCCGGGATCAGCGATCGCGCGGACGCGAAGGTTTTCAGAAGGGTGTGCATCGTCGTTGTTCTGGTAGCGGTGGGCAGGTGGGCAATCGGCCGGAGCTTATGTCAGTTCCGTGACCGTTGGATGACGTTCGACCGACAGTCAATTGAAAGCGTCCCTACACCCGGCTGTCAAATCGGTTCCAGATAATGCGCGCAGCCGGGCGGTACCGCGAGGTTCGTGCGCCGGCCCTCCCCGCCACCCGGTTCCCACACGCGACCAACGACGAATGAGAGAGAACATCGCATGAAGAAGCACGCCTGGATTCGCTACACGCCGATCGCCCTCGCGGCCGCGCTCAGCCTGACCGCCTGCGGCGGCGACGACGTCACGCAGCAGGGTCTGTCGGCCGTCAAGAACGTCGTCGTGATCTACGCGGAAAACCGCAGCTTCGACAACCTGTACGGCAACTTCCCGGGCGCAAACGGTCTGCAGAACGCGACGGCCGCGAACTCGGTGCAGAAGGATCGCGACGGCTCGACGATGGCGACGCTGCCGAAGATCTGGGGCGGCCTGACCGCGACCGGCATCACGCCGGCGGTGACCGAGGCGATGACGGCGAACCTGCCGAACGCGCCGTTCGCGATCGACGATCCGAAGGGCTTCAACCAGTCGATGAGCATCGCGACGCGCGACATCGTGCACCGCTTCTACCAGGACCAGATGCAGATCAACGGCGGCAAGAACGACATGTACGCCGCCTGGACCGACGCGGGCGGCCTGACGATGGGCCACTACACGGCCGATCCGTCGAAGCTGCCGCTGTGGAAGGTCGCGCAGCAGTACGTGCTCGCCGACAACTTCTTCATGGGCGCGTTCGGCGGTTCGTTCCTGAACCACCAGTACCTGATCTGCGCGTGCGCGCCGTACTACCCGAACGCCGACAAGAGCCCGGCGGCCGGCAAGATCGCCGTGCTGAACGCCGACGGCAAGTCGCTGAAGGTCGCGACGAACTCGCCGGCTTCCGCGCTGAGCGGCCCGCCGAAGTTCGTCAACGACGGCGCGCTGACGCCCGACTTCTACGGCATCAACACGATGCAGCCGGCGTATCAGCCGAGCGGCAACAAGGCGGCCACGGGCGGCGACCCGCTGCTCGCCGACCCGGCCAACCCGTCGACGATGCCGCCGCAAACGGCGACCAACATCGGCGACCTGATGACCAACGCGGGCGTGTCGTGGGCGTGGTATTCCGGCGCATGGGGCCAGGCGCTGCAGGCGAGCCAGAACGGCACGTCGAACGTGATCTACGGCGCCGACCTGTCGACGCCGAACTTCCAGCCGCACCACCAGCCGTTCAACTACTTCGCGAACCAGGCGCCGGGCACCGCGAGCCGCGCGCAGCACCTGCTCGACGGCGGCGCGAACGGCGCCGAGTTCATCAAGGCGATCGCTGCGGGCACGCTGCCGCAAGTCACGTTCTACAAGCCGCAAGGCAACCTGAACGAGCACCCGGGCTACACGGACGTGACCTCCGGCGACCAGCACATCGCCGACGTGATCGCGCACCTGCAGGCCAGCCCGCAATGGAAGAACATGGTCGTGGTCGTCACGTACGACGAAAACGGCGGCTTCTGGGATCACGCGACGCCGCCGAATGCCGACCGCTGGGGCCCCGGCACCCGCATTCCGGCGCTGATCGTGTCGCCGTATGCGAAGAAGGGCTTCGTCGACCACACGCAGTACGACACGGGCTCGATCCTGCGCTTCATCACGCGCCGCTTCTCGCTGCCGCGCCTCGCGGGCCTGCAGCAGCGCGATGACGCACTGAAGGCGAACGGTTCGCAGCCGATGGGCGACCTGACGAACGCGCTCGCGCTGTCGCCGAATCTGTAACGGCATCACCCTCACCGCGAACGGGCCGGCCACGCTGCCGGCCCGGACGAACGAAGGGCAGCTCCGCGGAGCTGCCCTTTTTTCAAGCCGCGTGCGGGTTGCCGCGCGCCGGCGTCACCAGCCGTACTTCAGCTCGACGCCGACGTAGTCGGCGTTGTGCCCGCCCGCCTGCCGGATCGCGTCGCCGACCTGGAAATGCACGGCCTCCACCGCGCCGATCAGGTTCGCGGCGATCGTCCAGTCCGCGCGCAGCTGCACGTACATGCCCGTCCACAACCCGCCCTTGCCCGCCGTGCCCGGCACCGGGATGTTCGGCTGCTGATAGACGGCGTCGCCGGTCGTCTCGCGCCACTGGAAGCCCAGCGCGCCGAGCAACGACAGGTTCGCCGACGGTTTCAGCGTCACGGACGGCTTCACGTGAATCAGGTTCGCGTAACTCGTATAGCCGGCCAGCGTGAAGTAATAGCCGTTCGGAAACAGCGGATTGAAGGTGCCGACGCGGCCGTCGCGCGGATGCCGGTCGCCCGACGCCGCGTCGACCTGCAGCGCGATGCGCGGCGACCACGGCGCGTCGAGCTTGTAGCCGGCGATCGAACCGACGGCCCACGCGCCGATCGTGGCGTTGCCGAGCGTGCCGGTCTGCAGCATCGTTTCGAGATCCCAGTCGAAGCGGCCGTGCGTGCCCGTGTAGCGGACGTCCCACACGTCGCGATGCTCGGGGCCGCTCGCATCGAGGAAACGCGCGCTGCTGCGGTTGTAGCGCGACCAGTAGCCGGACAGGTCGCCCGGCCCCACCGACTGCCGCTCGAAGCGCACGCCGCTGAACGTGAGATCGCGATTCGACACGTCGTCGAAATCGGACGCGTTGCGGTTCTGCACCGGCTGCGTCGCATAGCCGATGAAGCGCCACTTCCCGTATTCGTAATCGGCCCATACCGCATCGAACGCCTGCCGTACGTTCGGGCCGTCGCGCGCGGCGATGAAGCGCTGCAGGTCGAACGCCATCTCCTGACGGCCGACGCGGAACTTGACCGTGCCGCCGCCGAGCGCGCCCGTGTAGGTCGCGAACGCCTGTTCGAGATCGACCGGGTTCCTGTCGACCGGCGACACCGTGTTCTTGCCGAACGCGCGCGCGTCCTGCAACTGCGCGAAGAACTGCCAGTGCGGGCCGAGATGCACATCGGCGTGCACTTCGATGCGCTGGATCAAGTACGTATCCGATTGCGCGGCGCCGATGCCGAACAGCTGTGCGTCGTTGGTCTCGAGCCGCTCGCGCAGGTTCACGCCGAGCGACAGATAGGATGACGGATCGTTGCCGAGCGGGATGTATTTCAACCCGTCGAGCGGCGCGCGCGGCACGCACGGATTCGCGAGCACCGACCAGTCTTCCTGCCAGCGGTTGAACAGGACGGTCGGCCGCTTGGCGGTGCACATCGGTGTCGTGGTGGTCGTGGTGGTCGTGGTGGCCGCGGACGTCGAGGCCGGCGTCGAAGCCGATGACGCGGTCGATGCCGGCGCCGGTTCTTGCGTCGAAGTCGAAGTCGAAGCCGAAGTCGACGCGGCTGCCGTTTCCGCGAACGCCTCGTCGGCGCCCGCGAACAGCAGCCCCGCGACGAGCGACACGCGCGCGGCCCGCTCGAAGCGGCGGCCGCGGCGTCGCCTCCGTCGCTCGATCATGCGCGCTCCTGCGTGGGGGCACCGGCCGATTGCGCCGCGCACAGCGCGAGCGTCGCGAGCGCGCCGACGGGCACCAGCAACGCGAGGAATCCGACATAGCGGAACCCGAGCGCACCGCCCGCCGCACCGAGCGCGAACGCGACGATCGCCGGTAGCATCTTCGCGAAGCGTGCACGCGCGGTGGCACGCACGTTGTCCGCCGTGCCGGGCGACAGGATGTCGACGGCATCGAGGATCGCCTGCGTGACGTTGCCGGTCATCACCGTGTTCGGCACGCCGCCCGCGCGCGCGATCACGCGCGGATGCGCGTTCTGCACGCCCATCGCGAACGTGCCGACGATGCCGGCCACGAGCGCCGCCAGGCTGTCCGGCTGCGTGACGGGCGTCGCCCACACGCCGGCCGCGCAGAAGCCGAGCAGCAGCACGGCCTGCACCGTATGCAGCACGCGCGTGCCCTGCCACGCGGGCCGCGCGGCCATCGACCGCGCGATCAGGCTGCTCGCGATCACGCCGCACACGAACGCCGGAAACACGCTGAGCTTCAGTATGACGCCCTGGCCGAAGCCCGCGAGGCCCGCGCCGATCAGCACGAAGTTGCCGGTCACGTGCGCGGTGAACAGCCCGAACAGCGCGACGAAGCTCAGCGTATCGACGAAGCCGGCCACCGCGGCAAGGATCGTGTCCTCGTGCTTCATCGCGCGACGCTCGCGTGGATTTCGGCGACGTAGCCGCCCGGGAACTGCACGAGCGCCGCGTCGCGGCCGTCCGACTTGAACGGCGGCACGAGCACCGTCACGCCCGCGGCTTCGGCCTGCTTCAGCGTCGCCGCGAGATCGGCGACTTCGTAGCCGGTCATTTCGTGCCCGAACGGGTACGGCAGATGGCCGTCGGTCACGAGCACGGTCATCTTGCCGAAGCCCGACTCGATGCGAATGCGGCGGTACGTATCGTCCGGCCGGCCGATCTCGATGCCGGGCGCCTTCAGGTTGTCGGACACCACCTTGCCCTTCGAGAACTTGACGAAGTCGTGCACGAACTTGCGCACGCTTTGCGGCGACACGTACACGCGATTCTCGGGGATGGTCTGCAGCGCGTCGTAATTCGGCGCCTGCGTGTGCCAGTACAGCTGCATGTTCACGCCGCCCGCCCACGTGACGATCGCGTCGCGCCCGATCGGATCGGGGAACGTGTCGACGATCACGTCGGCGCCGTGCTCGCGCGCGGACTTCACCGCGACGTCCATGTCGGTCACGAGATAGCCGGTGCGCTCCGCGCAGAACGGATACGGGATCGGCGTCTTGAAGCCGAACACCGAGATCGTGCCGACCGGCGTCAGCACGAGCTGCGACATCGTCTGGCTCGGCGTCGGCGTGACCTGGAACACGCCCTGCTTCGACTTCTTGCCGCCGAACGTCGCGACGAAGCTGTCGGTGAAGCGGTCGAAGTCGTCGGGCGCGACGCACACGTGCGTCGTGTCGTACTGCGGACCGACGGCCACCGTGGGCGCGACGGCCGGCGGCACCGGCGGTTTCGCGAACGCCGTCGGCGCGCAGGCAAGACCGCCCGCGAGCATCGCGGCGAGCAGCACGGAACGAATGGATTTCATCACAGGCTTTCCTGGTGGTTGCATCGTCATCGAATGGAACGGCCATCATCGGCCAATTGCCGCACATCGTCGAGCACGGTCGCGAGCACGAGTGCCGCGATCAGCCCGAGATGCTCGAAAAAGCTGTTGAGCGCCATGAAGTGCTCGGCGCCCGAACGGTTCCAGAAATCGTTCGCCACGACCATCGCGACGAGCGTCAGCATGCCGAGGCTGCCGGCGCCGAGCCACGTGAAGCGGCGAAACACCACGCACAGCGAGCCGACGATCTCGACCGCGATCGCGAGCGCCGCCCACAGCGCGGCCGGCTGCAGGCCGAAATGCGCCTGCTCCGCGACCGCGCCGTGGAAGTCGAGCGCCTTCGCGACGCCGCCGAGCAGATAGGCGGACACCAGCGCGAGGCGCGCGAGCGGCAGGACCCACGGCTGCGCGAGCAGCGCGCGGATCCACGCGGGGGTGCCGTAGACGGTGCGCGTCGTCATGTCAGACCGCCCAGCACGAACAGCCGAACGCGCCCCAGAAGCCCTTCGCGTCAGCCGTCGGCAACGCGCTTGCCCATGCGCCCGCGTGCGCATGCTGGTGAACGTTGCATTCGTTCGCGCAGGCACACATCGCAGCGGCCGCCGCGCGTTGCAACGGCGCGCCATTGCGCTGCGTCGCGCCCCAGCCGCCATAGCCGCCGAACTCGCGCACGGGCGACCAGTCGGGCATCGCCGGCGGAATCGGCGCGTCGTGCGACGCGAACGGCCCCGCGCCCCATACGATCTTCCCGTCGACCACCGTCAGCAACGCGGTCGTGCCGGCGATATCGTCCTCCGCGCATGCGAAGAAATCGCGATCCGGGACCACCAGGTCAGCAAGCTGCCCCACCGCGATCCGCCCTTTCTTGCCCTCCTCGTTCGAGAACCACGTCACGTACTCGGTCCACATCCGCAGCGCGGTTTCGCGATCGAGCAGGTTGCGCTGCGGATACAGGCGCAAACCGCCGACCGTCTTGCCGGCCACGAGCCACGCGAGCGACACCCACGGGTTGTACGATGCGACACGCGTCGCGTCGGTGCCGGCCGACACCTTGAGCCCCTTGGCGAGCATCTTCGCGACAGGCGGCGTCGCCTCCGCGGCTTGCGCGCCGTAGCGCTCGACGAAGTATTCGCCCTGGTACGCCATCCGGTGCTGCACCGCGATGCCGCCGCCGAGTGCGGCGATCCGGTCCATCGACTTCTCGGTGATCGTTTCCGCGTGATCGAAGAACCAGTTCAGCCCGTCGAGCGGGATGTCCTCGTTGACCTTCTCGAACACGTCGAGCGCGCGGCTGATCGTTTCGTCGTAGGTCGCATGCATGCGCCACGGCCAGCGGTTTTCCGCGAGCACACGCACGACGCCTTCGAGATCGTCCTCCATCTGCGCGGGCAGGTCCGGCCGCGCGACGCGGAAATCCTCGAAATCGGCCGCGGAAAACGCCAGCATCTCTCCGGCGCCGTTGTTGCGGAAGTAGTCGGTGCCATCGTGGTACTTGACGCTCTTCGTCCAGTTCACGAAGTCTTCCTTCTCCGCGTTCGGCTTCTGCGTGAACAGGTTGTACGCGATCCGGATCGTCATCTCGCCCGCGTCGTGCAGCTTGCGGATCACTTCATAATCGTCGGGATAATTCTGCGAACCGCCGCCCGCGTCGATCACGCCCGTCACGCCGAGCCGGTTCAGCTCGCGCATGAAATGGCGCGTCGAGTTGTACTGATACTCGAACGGCAGCTTCGGGCCCTTCGCGAGCGTCGCGTAGAGGATCGTCGCGTTCGGGTTCGCGAGCAGCAGGCCGGTCGGGTTGCCTGCCGCGTCGCGCAGGATCGTGCCGCCCGGCGGCTCCGGCGTGTCCTTCGTATAGCCGACCACCCGCAGCGCCGCCGCGTTCAGCAACGCGCGATCGTAGAGGTGCAGGATGAACACAGGCGTGTCCGGCGCGACTGCGTTGAGTTCGTCGATCGTCGGCAGCCGCTTCTCCACGAACTGATGTTCGGTGAAGCCGCCGACCACGCGCACCCACTGCGGCGCGGGCGTGATCGCGACCTGCTGCTTGAGCATCTCCATCGCGAGCGCGAGCGACGGCACGCCGTCCCAGCGCAGTTCCATGTTGTAGTTCAGTCCGCCACGAATCACGTGGCAGTGGTTGTCGATCAGACCCGGCAGCACGCCGCGGCCGCCGAGATCGACCACCTTCGTCGCGCGGCCCGCGAGCGGCACGATCTCCGCATTGCCGCCGACCGCGACGAAGCGGCCGTCCTTGATCGCGACGGCCGTCGCGACGGGGTTCGCGCGGTCGAGCGTCGTGAATCGCCCGTTGTGCAGGATGAGATCGGGTTGAGTATCGGTTGCGCTCATTGACATATCCTCGATGCGGTCAGAAGCCGAGCCAGTGGCGGATGGCGCCGATGGCCTGCGCGCCGATCAGCATGCCGGCGAGGCCGATCAGCGCGATCAGCGGCGGCGCGGGCGAGCGGACCTTGATCACGCTGTACACGACGCCGATCAGCAGGCCGGCGCCCAATGAAATTAGATAAGATTCCATAACGATTTTTTCTCCCGGCCGGATTAGAATCACCGGCATCGCGACGCCGCCTGCGCGGCGCAACGCATCCGTTTCGCTTCCCCGCCATCCGCTCCGACCATGCAACACCTTCCTGATCTCGAAGCCTGGGCCATCTTCGCGCGCGTCGCGGAGACGGGTTCGTTCGCGAAAGCGGCCGACCTGCTCGGCGTATCGCAACCCACCGTGTCGAAGGCGATCGCGCGCCTCGAAAAACGTCTCGGCGCGATGCTGCTGTACCGCACGTCGCGCAAGCTGTCGCTCACGCCGACCGGCGAACTGCTGCGCGACCGCGCGATCCGCCTGCTCGCCGATGCGGAACTGATCGAGAGCGAGGCCACCGCGCAAGCGCTGGAACCGCACGGCCTCGTGCGCGTGAACGCGCCGATGTCGTTCGGGCTGCGCCATCTGTCGCCGGTGCTGCCCGCGTTTCTCGAGCGCTATCCGCGCGTCGACGTCGATCTCGTGCTCACCGACCACATCGTCGACATCGTGTCCGGCGGCTTCGACGTCGCGATCCGGATCGCCGAGTTGAGCGATTCGTCGCTGCGCTCGCGCCGGCTGTGCGCGGTGCGCCGGCCGCTCGTCGCGTCGCCCGCGTACCTCGACCGGCACGGCCGGCCCGCGCATCCGCGCGACATCGAACAGCACGTGTGCCTCACCTACACGAACCTGCCGACGCCCGAGTACTGGCGCTTTCGTCACCCGGCATCGGGCGACGACTTCGGCGTAAACGTGCACGGACGCATCCGCTCCAACAACGCCGACGTGATCGTGCCCGCGCTCATCGAGGGGCACGGCCTCGCGCTTCAGCCCGAGTTCCTGGTGTGGGACGAACTGCAGCGCGGCGAACTCGAGGAAGTGATGAGCGACTGGAAGATCGCGGACATCAACGTGAACCTCGTCACGCCGCCCGGCATGCTGCGCGCCGCGCGCGTGACGGTGCTGCTCGAATTCCTCGCCGAACATTTCTCGCGCGCGCCGTGGGCGCTGCCCGCCGCCTGAACGCGCGACGGCCGACGGCACGCGATCGCCGCAGCCCGCGCGGCGATCGCGGCCGACGGCGCGTTACTTCGCCGGCACGGCCGGAATCGACTCGTGCGGCGTCGCGGTACGCTGTGCTGCCTTGTGGACCATCGTGTACGCGTAGTCGACGCCCATCCCGTATGCGCCCGAATGCTCCTTCGCGATTGCCATCACCGCGTCGTACGAGTCGCGGCGCGCCCAGTCGCGCTGCCATTCGAGCAGGACCTGCTGCCACGTGACCGGCACCACGCCGGCCTGCACCATCCGCTGCATCGCGAAATCGTGCGCGGCCTGCGACGTGCCGCCCGATGCGTCGGCGACCATGTAGATCTCGTAATCGCCTTCGAGCATCGCGCAGAGCGCGAACGTCGTATTGCACACCTCGGTCCACAGGCCCGACACGACCACCTTCTTGCGGCCGTTCGCGGCGAGCGCGTCGCGTACCTTCTGGTCGTCCCACGAATTCATCGACGTGCGTTCGAGCGTCTTCTGGTTCGGGAACACGTCGAGCAGTTCGGGATAGGTGTGGCCCGAGAAGCTGTCGCTTTCGACCGTCGTGATCGTGGTCGGAATGTTGAAGACCTTCGCGGCCTTCGCGAGCCCGACGACGTTGTTCTTCAGCGTCTGCCGATCGATCGACTGCACGCCGAACGCCATCTGCGGCTGCTGATCGATGAAGATCAGCTGGCTGTTGTGCGGCGTCAGTACTTCAAGTTTCGGGTTGCTCATGGCGTGATCATCCTTTGAACGGAAAGGGAGTCTTGCCTCGCCGCGCACGCGGGAGGCGTCGAGTCGGTACGACGCCGAATCCGCGTCGTCTGTCTCGATTGATTAAAACCGCAATCCTCTGGCGCGAACATCCAAAAAATGGAATCACTCGGATTCCAGAATAGATGGTCGACCAAGGGCAATCCGCCCTTTTTTTCCTCACGTAAACCCGATACGCTTCCAGGACCTCGGCGATGCACGCGTCGCCGTCAATCCTCCGATCAAGAGACCACGAGACGCCCATCATGAAAGCCCATGTCTTCTCGCTGCTCGCCGGCATCCTCGCCGGCGTCATCTACGGCGCGATCGGCGTGAACTCGCCCGCGCCGCCGATCATCGCGCTCGTCGGCCTGCTCGGCATGCTGGCCGG
The DNA here is from genome assembly GCF_902832955.1 of Burkholderia sp. BCC0044. NCBI lineage: Bacteria > Pseudomonadati > Pseudomonadota > Betaproteobacteria > Burkholderiales > Burkholderiaceae > Burkholderia > Burkholderia sp. BCC0044. The sequence goes on from NZ_CADFDO010000001.1 coordinate 982,121, forward strand.
CGAACAGATCCTGCCGGTCGCGCGGCGCATGCTGTCCGGCCATCGGCTGAACACCGCATGGCGCGATGCGAAGTGCAGCCAGCACATGTTCGGCGCGTTGCCCGGCGGCAGCACGAACGAACGCAAGCCGTCGTGATGCGCGCCCCCACCCTGCGCCGCGCATGACCAACGTCGAGCTGTTCCATTACCTGTTGCTGCTGATTTGCGGCGCGGGCGCCCTCACGTGGCTCGCCGAACGCGTGTCGATTCCGCCGGCCGTCGTGCTGCTGTTCGGCGGCTGCGTGGTCGCCGTCGCCGGCAAGCGCGTGCCCGACATGGACCCGGCGCTGCTGCTCGCGGCCGTGCTGCCGCCCTTGCTGATGTCGAGCGGGTTCTACACCGCCTGGAAGGAATTCCGGCAGGAGCTCGCGTCGATCGCGTCGCTCGCGCTCGGCGCCGTGGCGTTCACGACCGTCGCGGTCGCGCTCGCCGTGCATGCGGCGAACCCCGCGCTGCCGTGGGCCGCGTGCTTCACGCTCGGCGCGATCGTGTCGCCGCCCGACGCGGTCGCCGCGAAGGCGATCCTGCAGCGCCACCCGCTGCCCGCGCGGCTCGTCGCGGTGCTCGAAGGCGAAAGCCTCGTCAACGATGCGTCGGGCCTGCTGCTGTACCAGATGGCCGTATCGGCCGCGCTCGCCGTCACGATCACGACCGCGAGCGCGACCGGCCTGTTCTTCTCGCTCACGCTGATCGGCATCGCGGTCGGCCTCGCGTGCGGCCATGCGATGTGCTGGGTGCTGCAGCGCCTGCGCGAGCCGATGCTCGGCATCGTCGTGACGTTCGCGATGGCCTGGGGCAGCTACGGGATCGCGGAAGCCGTCGACGGCTCGGGCGTGCTGTCGGTCGTCACCTGCGGCCTCGTGCTCGGCGTGCGCCAGCATCGCGTGTTCGGCGCCGACATGCGGATCAAGGCGAAGGCGACGTGGGAAGCGATCGTGTTCGTGCTCGATGCGCTCGTGTTCATCCTGATCGGCCTCGCGCTGCACGCGATCCTCGCGGGCGTGAACCACGAAGGCGCGGTGCTGATGGCCGGCCTGCGGGTCGCGCTGCCGGCGACGGCCGCCGCGATCGGCGCGCGCGTGGTGTGGGTATTCGTCGCGATGTGGCTGCCCGGTCGCCTGCGCGCGCCGCGCGCGGGTCACGCGCCGTGGTCGTGGCGCGAAGCCATCGTGCTCGGCTGGTCGGGCATGCGCGGCGTCGTGAGCCTCGCGGCCGCGATCGCGCTGCCGGCCAACTTCCCGGGCCGCGACCTGATCCTGTTCAGCACGTTCCTGCTGATCATCGCGACGCTCGTCGTGCAGGGCGGCACGCTCGCGCCGCTGATCCGCGTGCTGAAGCTGCGCCCGGCCGCGCGCCGCACGATGTCCGAACACGCGGTGCGTGCGCACACGTTCGGCGCGGCGCTCGCCGAACTCGATGCGCGCGAGCAGCGCGGCGCCGGCCTCGAACGCGCGTCGCTCGACCGGCTGCTGACCGAATACCGGAGCCGCGTCGCGTTCAACGAACGCGCCCACCGCGACGGTGCGGCGCCCGCGGACGTGCGCGCGCGGATGCTGCGCGTCGAGCTCGAGCTGGTCGGCGTGTCGCGCGACGCGCTGCTCGACCTGCATCGCGACGGCCGGGTCGACGACGCGGTGCTGCACCGCATAGAATCGGAACTCGATTTCGAGGAGCTGCGGCTGCAGCGCCTGCTCGAACCGTAACGTCCGGCCGGCCATGCGCGGCCGGCCCGCCCCCCTTCCCCACCTGGAATTGCCATGAGCGAACTCACCGTCGAAGCGAGCATCGGCCCGGTCGATTACCTCGTCCACTTCACCGATGGCGTCCACCAGTGGCGCGCCGACGAACCCGCGTCGCTCGGCGGCGGCGATGCGGCGCCGACGCCCGTCGCGCTGCTGCTGTCGAGCCTCGGCGCGTGCACCGCGATCACGCTTAAGATGGTTGCGCAACGAAAAGGCTGGCCGCTCGACGAAGTGCATGTGAAGCTCGCGCACGAATCGGGCAGCGCGGGCAGCACGATCGTGCGCCGCATCACGCTCGACGGCGACCTGACCGACGAGCAGCGCGAACGCCTGCTGCAGATCGCGAACGCCTGCCCGGTGCACAAGATCCTCACCCACCCGATCGCGATCGACACGGCGATCGCCTGAGCCTTTCCCGCCACCGTCACCGTCATCGTCACGAGATTTCCGTCATGTCCGCCTCGATCAAGACCCTGCTCACGCCGCGCGAAAGCGACATCGGCAACCTCGTCGTGCGCCGCGTGCTGCCCGCGCGCGCCGCGCGCCTCGTCGGCCCGTTCATCTTCTTCGACGAGATGGGGCCGGCCGTGTTGCCGGCCGGCCGCGGCATCGACGTGCTGCCGCATCCGCACATCGGGCTCGCGACGGTCACCTACCTGTTCGACGGCTCGCTGATGCATCACGACAGCCTCGGCTTCCGGCAGAAGATCGTGCCGGGCGACGTGAACTGGATGACGGCCGGCCGCGGCATCGTGCATTCGGAGCGCTCGCCCGACGAGGATCGGCCGCACGAGCAGCCGGTGCATGGCATCCAGACCTGGGTCGCGCTGCCGGTCGAGCATGAAGACACCGCGCCGGCGTTCGTTCACCATGCGGCCGACACGCTGCCGTCGTTCACGCGCGACGGCGTGACCGTGCGCGTGATCGCGGGCACCGCGTTCGGGCTCGCGTCGCCGGTCGCCGTGTTCTCGCCGACGCTCTATGCGGTTGCGGAATTCGCGGCAGGCGGCACGTTGGCGCTCGATGCCGAACATGAGGAACGCGGCGTGTATCTCGTCGACGGCGACCTCAGCGTCGACGGCACGCCGCTCGCCCCCGCGACGATGGCCGTGCTCGAACCGGGCGCGAGCGTCGCGCTGGCGAGTACGAACGGCGCACGCGTGATGCTGCTCGGCGGCGCGCACCTGCCGGGCGAGCGGTTCATCGAGTGGAATTTCGTGTCGAGCGAACGCGCGAAAATCGATGCGGCGCGTGCCGCGTGGGCCGATCAGACGTTCGGCAAGGTGCCGGGCGAAGAAGGCGAATGGACGCGCCAGCCGGAACGCAGGGCGTAACGCGAGGCTAACGGGCGGCCGAGGCCGCTCGGCGACGCAGGCTCAGCACGGCACGCGGCCCACGACTCCGCCACCCGACTGCGTACACCAGCGCTGTACTTGCTGAGGCTGGCCTTGCGGTTGCGGCGCCGAGTACGGCACGGCCCTCGCCATGGCAAGCGCCTTGTCTAACGCTTTGGCCTCTACCTGCCGCTGTTGCTCGATCGACGCGCGCTGCGCGTCGTCCGCCTGCTTCGTCAGCGCGACCAGCCTCGCATACCGGGGATCTCGTGCGTCCTGGAATGGCGGCAGCGGCGGCGGCACCGGCACGGCAGGCGCGGTGCCGCGGTATCGGGGGATCGACATCTTCGAGGTCTTCCCCCAGATCGCCGCCTCGCCGATATCCCACATCGCCACCCGCATCTCGAGCGCGTGTTCATAGCCGCGATCGACATCGGCCGTCGCGGGCGTTCCCGTCGGCGCGGGAAGCGGCTGCAGGGACGGCGGCAGCGGCTGCAGCGTCGGATGGACGAGCCGCACCCAGCTCACGGCGGCCACCGAGTATTGAGACAGAACGCGCTGGTAAGCGTCGAGTATTCTGGCGCGACTGTCGGGCGTGGAGGACGGGGTGCTCGACACCAGCGCGATGAACGACGTCAGCGTCTGGGTGTAGCGGGCGCCTTCTTCCTTCTGCGCCGCCACGCGTTCCGGCTGCGGACCGGACGAGGCGGTCAACATCCCCGCGCACCCCGACAGTGCGGCGACCGCGGTCACGCACACCGCTACCGTTCGACACGCGATCCGAATTTGATACGACATGGCAGCACCCGACCGACACGAGACAAACACACAATGAATCCGCGGTGACCGCCCGATCGCCCAGGCGACGGCGCCGGTCAGCGGGCAGACCGCCCGACCTTCACGTTCAGGAGAACGGGCCGCCCTGGCGCGGCTGCCCCTTGCGGTTGCACACCGGCGGGTTCGTCATGCCGAAAGACAGCAGATTGCCGCCATTGATCGTGCACGCGAACTCCTTGCCGTCCCGGGCCTTCAGGTTGACGTAGGTATTCGTCCCTTCGGTGCGGCGGTTGACGATGACGAGTTCATCGGGCGAATACCCCAGCGTGCCGGCGGTACTGGACTTGATCTTGTCGTCGGTCAGCATGTTGGTGCTGCCGGCGATACCCGCGCAGCCGGAAACCAGCAAAACCGTCAGCCCCACGAGAAAAGCGCTTGCCGAACGCATAGACCCTCCGTTATTTGACTTTTATCGTCCATTTGCCGAATAAAACATACGCACGGCTCGCGCGGCTATTCGACGGAATAGCCGCAATAGCCTGGCGCGTATGCCAGGTGGACTGCGCCAAATGATATAGACCGGTCTAGTTTCGTGTCAACCATGCTCAATAAAACCCGGTATCCGGGCCGGCCGCGATGCCTTCAGGGCTTCAATCCCATCAGCTTCGCGAGCGTCGGCCAGCGATCGAGCGACGCGTCGAACGCGCGGCGCGCCTGTTCGTCGACATAGCGCTCGGGATCGAGCGCGGGCAGATGCCGCGCGAGGCCGATCACGTCGTTCGGTTGCGACAGGCGTTCGTCGTCGCCTTCGCCGGCAATCGTTACTGTTCGTCGATCCATACGCCGTCCGGAGTTTTCACCGCGTAACCCGCGGCCGTCTGCATCGTCACCGTGCCCTCGTTCTCGCCGATCATTCGCGTGCGCGGCAAATCGGCCGCGTATTGCGCGAGCGTCGCACCCGGCTTGAACGGGCTGTTCGACACGAGACTCGACAGCAACTGCGCGAGCGCGAGGAAACTGGTCGGCTGCTCGATCACGGTCGTCGCGCCGTGGTTGCCCGTGAAGCCGACGAGCCGCACGCCGACCGGCCCGTGCACGATGCGCGGCGTCGGAATCTCGCGCAGCCCCGCGACCTGGTTCTTGTCGCCGCGCAACGCGGCGCCGTGCTCGGGCACGAACACGATTACCGCGCGGCGGCCCGATTGCGCGATCAGGTCGGCGAGACGGTCGAAATCGGTCATCATTTTCGTCGCGCGCTGCGGATACGAATCGATGCTCGTCAGCGCGCTGCCGACCACGCGGTTGCCGTCGTGCAGGCTGATCGTGTTGTAGTACAGCGCGACCGGCCCCGGCACCGACGCACGCTGCGCATACCAGTTCGCGAGCGTCGAATAGTCGTCCTTGATCGGCGAGCCGTCGAACGCGTGCATCGCGACCGGTGCGGCCGCGTTCGAGATCATCGGCGCATCGGCCACGCCGATGTTGTCGTGGACCACCTGCAGGAAGTTGTCGAAATGGCCGTCGTGGTTCAGCAGCGACTGCACCGTGTAGCCGGCGCCCGCCAGTTGCGAGAACAGGTGGCACTGCTGCGGCGCGCTCTTGTACAGGTCCGCATGCGCTTCCTGCCCGCAGCTCGCGCGCAGCACGCGGATCGCCGCCGGGCCGCTGTAGCTCGCGGCCGTGCTGAAGTTCGTGAACAGGTAGTCGAAGTGGCTCAGCATCGGATGGTTGCGCACCTTCGCCGCGTCGAGGTCGTCCCACGACAGCGAGCAGATGTGCAGCACGATCACGTCGAACTGCGCGGCCGGATCGCTGCCGAGATGGCCGAACGCGACCTGCCGCTGCGATTCCTGCGCGCGGAACGTCGCGAGCGCCGCGTTGTGATCCTCGGGCTGGTCGACGCGCGTGGCGCCCGCCGCGTTCGCCTGCGGCTGGGCCGGCGCGACGACGCGCGCCATCAGCCCGGTGCCGGCCTGCCACAGCGGCATCACGACCAGCACGGCGACCACGAACGTCGCGACGCGCAGCCAGCGATTGACGATGAAATAGACGATCAGCACGCCGACGATCGTCAGCGCCAACACGGGCGGCAGCAGGCGCGGCAGCAGCTCCATCCAGTAGTCGAAGCGGAACGTGCCGACTTCGCGCGCGGCCTCCGCGAGACGGGCGAGCGGCGGCGCATGCAGCTCGCGCGCGAGCAGCGGCACCGCGATCGCGATCGCCACGACCTGCCGGACGATGCGCCACGCACGCGAGCGGAGCGGCGCGCTCGCCACCAGCGCCACCGCGAACGCGAGGTTCGCGAGCCAGAACGGCTGCAGGTGCCCGGTCGCGAACAGCGCGAACTTCAGGATGAAATACAGATTCCAGAACGTCATCTAACCCACTCCATGATGCGCGCCGCGTCAGTCGCGCGCGCGATCGAGTTTCGGCGCGAGCATGGCCTGCAGGCCGCGCGCCGCACCCTTCCACATCCGGACATAACCGTCCAGCCCGATCCGCAGCACTGCCTTGAGCCCGCCGAGCGGCGTGTCGGGCCGCGCGCTTTCGTGCCAGTCGAGCCACGCATCCGCGCGGCCGAACGTGCATTGCACGAGCTGGCGCTCCTGTTCGAGCGTCAGTTCCTCGAAGCTCACGCCGACATGGGTCGGCGTCGCACGGGTCACGCGCACCGGGAACGGGAACGCGCGGTCGCCGCGCGTCACGCACACCGTCAGCGTATCGCCGACGGCGAGCGGCAGCCCCGGCACCGCTTCGAGGCCGAGGCCGCCGGTCGAGTAGTCGCTCGTGAAGCACGCGGCGGTCGAACCGTCGGCGAGCAGCAGCATCGCCGGCACGCGCATCGCGATCCGGTGCGTGACGCGCACCTGCTTGGTCTCGCGCGCGACGGCCAGCGCCGCGCCGAGCATCGCGAGGTTGTACACGGTCCAGCCGAGCGTGATCAGGATCGTCGACGCCTCGTCGCCCTGCTCCGCCACGAGCCGCCACAGGCCGGCGACGATCGCGAGCACGTTCAGCGCGAACAGCACGAGATACGGCTTCGACGTCGACCAGTCGACGTAGCCCTCGTCGATCTTGCCGCCCTTGTCGGTCACGTTGAACTTGCCGTGCTTCGGGCTGAAGAACGCGACGGTGGTCGGCAGCGCGATGTACCACGCGAGCACCGATTCGTAGACCTCGGCCCAGAACGAATGACGGTAGCGCCCCTGCATCCGCGAGTTCGCGACGTTCGCGAGCACGAGGTACGGGATCACGTAGCTCGCGAGCGCGAGCGACGACGCGTTGATGAAGTACAGGTGGAAGAACAGGTACGCGAGCGGAATCGTCAGGAATATCAGCCGCGGAATTCCGTAGAAGAAATGCAGCATCGCGTTGCCGTAGCAGATCCGCTGGATGAAGCCGAGCCCGCGCCCGAGGAACGGGTTGTCGATCCGGAAGATCTGCGCCATCCCGCGCGCCCAGCGCGTGCGCTGCTTCACGTGGCCCGCGAGGCTTTCGGTCGCGAGGCCGGCCGCCTGCACGGTCGGCAGGTACGCCGACGTATAGCCGCGCCGGTGCAGCTTGAGCGCCGTGTGCGCATCCTCGGTCACGGTCTCGACCGCGACGCCGCCGACCTCCTCCAGCGCGCTGCGCTTGAGCACCGCGCACGAGCCGCAGAAGAACGTCGCGTTCCACAGGTCGTTGCCCGACTGCACGAGGCCGTAGAACAGGTTGCCCTCGTTCGGGATCTCGCGGAACGTGCCGAGGTTGCGCTCGAACGGATCGGGCGAGAAGAAATGATGCGGCGTCTGCACGAGCGCGCACTTCGGGTCGCGCAGGAACACGCCCATCGTCGTCTGCAGGAACGAGCGCGTCGGCACGTGATCGCAGTCGAAGATCGCGATGTACTCGCCGTGCGTCTTCGGCAGCGCGCGGTTGATGTTGCCGGCCTTCGCGTGGCGGTTGTCGTCGCGCGTCAGGTAGTCGATGCCGGCCTGGGCCGCGAATGCCGCGAACTCGGGACGCCGGCCGTCGTCGAGCAGGTACACGCGCAGCTTCGCGCTCGGCCAGTCGATGCTCTGCGCGGCGAACACCGTCGGCTTCACGACCGACAGCGGCTCGTTGTAGGTCGGGATATAGACGTCGACGGTCGGCCAGGTGTCCGGATCGTCGGGCAGCGGCACGATCGGCCGGTCGAGCGGCCACGCGGTCTGCACGAAGCCGAGCAGCAGGATCATCCACGTATAGGCTTCGGCGCCGTACAGCAGGTAGCCGGCGACGGCTTCGACCGGGCCGCGGAAGTCGAGCGTCTGCGTCGTGCGCCACCACACGTAGCGCAGCGTGGCCAGCAGCGCGAGCGACGCGAGCGCCAGCGTCGGCAGATGGCCCGGCAGGCGGCGCAGCGCGAGCGCGAGCACCGCGACGATCGCGAAGAACGCGAACTGCGCGCCGGGCATCAGCGGCGACATCCCGGCCGTGGCCCACAGCACTGCGCCGGCCACAAGCAGCAGCGGCGCGGGCCAGCGGCGCCGGCCGACGCCGTTCGCGCGCGCATCGAGCCAGCCGCCCCAGCGCACCCACGGCAGACGCTCGAGCATCGCGTTGACGCGCCGGCCGACCGCCCGCCCGGCCACGTACACGGGCACGACGAACGTATCGAACCACGCGAGCGGATCGCGCGCGGGCCGGCCGTCGGCCGCGCGCGGTGCACGCACGATCGCGCGCCACAGCCATTCGCGCACGCTGAGCGGCTGCAGCACGCCCCAGTCGTGCGCGAGCCGCAGGAACGCGACGCGCACCCAGCGGCGCACGTGATCGGGCCGGCCGGGCGGCGGCGCGTGGAAGAACAGCCGCACGAACCAGTCCACCCGCGTGCGTTCCGCCGGCAGCCCGATGCCGCGCGCGCACCAGTCGGCCGCGCGACGGCCGAACGCGCGCAGCCGCGACGCGAGCGCGGCCTTCATCGCGCGGCTCCCGCGCGGCCGGCGACGGCCGCCTTCAGCCACGTGTCGACCCAGTTCGCGACGCCGTTCAGGTCGTGCGACGCCTGCGAATACGGCGCATCGTCGAAGATCCAGCTGCCGCGCGCGAGCGCTTCGGGCACGGCCGCGTCGACGTGGATGCGCTGCTCGAGCATCGACGCCGGCCCCGCGACCGCGCGCAGCATCGCCAGCGCGTCGCGCTGCATGTCGCGCGCCGGGTTCAGCCGGTTCACGACGATCCGCAGGTCGCCGCCGCCGGCCCGCAGCGCGCCGAGCCGCGCGGCCGTCGTCGCGCACGCGACCGGCTCCGGCGGCACGACGACGAGCGTCAGGTCCGCGCGGCGCATCGCCTGCTCGGCGTGCGGCGACGGATAGCGCGCGGTGTCGACCAGCACGACGCCATCGGCCGGCAGCGCGATCTCGTCGAGCGCGCGCGACAGCCACGCCGGATCGGCGACGAGCCGCGCATCGCACGCGGCGGCGCCGGCCGCATCGACTTGCCCGTACGGCACGAACAGCACGCCGTCGGCGTTGCGCCACGTGTGCGCGTGCCACGGTTCGGCGCCGCCCAGCAGGCCGTGCGCGAGACCGTGCTCGGCCAGCGTATCGAGGCCGAGCGTCGCGCCCATCAGGTTCTGTGCATCGAATTCGACGGCGACGACCGGCCGGCCGCGGCGCGCGAGCAGCACCGCAAGCGCGGCGGCCAGCGTCGTGCGGCCCGCGCCGCCCGTCGTCGACGTGAGGGCGATCGTCTTCATCGTGCCGCCTTGCTGTCGCGTTCGTGGCGTTCGCCGGCTTCGTCGCCGCCCGGCAGCAGGCGGCCGCGCAGCGCGACCGGCACGAGTTCGCACGGCACCGCGTCGCGCCGGTCGATGCCGCGCGGCGCGTGGAAGCCGCGGCCGACGCCGAGGTGCTGCGCGACGATCCACACCGGCACCGCGATCACGATACCGACGAGGAAGCCGATGACGAGTTCGGCGATCATGCGTCCTCCTGCTTGCGCAGCGGCATCGCGCTGCGAACGGCGCCGCGCGCACGCGCGGCGGGAATGACGGGGGGCGGCGGCGACGCGTCGACGGCATCGGCGGCGGGTTCGGACGCCTGCGGCACGCCGATCGCGTCGAGCGCGACGACGGTATCGATCGCATCGATCGCGTCGCTCACCTCGCTCGCGTCGGGCAACGCCGCGCCCGGCGCGCCGGGTGCGGCCGTTGCGCGCGCGGCGGGCGCCGGCCGCGTCGCCGCGAACAGGTCGCTGTAGTCCGCGATCGGCGCGCGCCGGTTTTCGGCCTTCAGCGCATCGAGCTCGGTGTCGATGCTGCCCTGCCCGAGGCACACGACGCGATCGGACAGCGTATCGACCGGCACGTCGAAGATCCGCGCGAGCGCGTCGTCGGCGTCGACCGGCTCGCACGCGAACAGGAACACGAACAGGTGGCCGGCATCGGCCGTCACGACATCGCCCGCGCGGCGCGGCCGGCAGTGCCGCAGCGCGTCGACGTGCGACACGCCCGGCAACAGCGTGAGCTTCGCGAGCGTGTGCGGCAGCGCGAGCACCGCGCCGCGGTCGAGCACCGCGCGAATCCGCTGGCAGAACGCGCCGACCGGCAGATAGCCGAGCACCGAATCGCCGAGCGCGGCCGCGAGTGCCGCGCGATAGTCGGCCGCGACGGGCCGCGCGTAGAGCTGGCCGTGCAGCGCGTGCACGGCCGCCTGCATCCGCGAGACGGGCAGGTCGCGCGCGACGACCCGGTTCGCGCCGACGCTCAGCACGAGCATCTCGAACTGCTGGCGCAGCACCTCGCCGCGCTCGACGATCGCGATCTTCAGCGCGCCGCCGCACTGCCGGCGCAGCGCGTGCACGTTCGCGCACAGCGCCTCGAGCTGCGCATGCGAGCGGAACACGAGCACCGCGGTCGCGGCCTGCGCGTTCGCGCACGCGGCGACGACGGCCGCGTTGTCGTCGACGATCTCCCAGCCGTCCGGCACGCGGCTCGCGCCGTCGAGCACCGCGCGGCTGACCACCACGCGATCCTCGTCGCTCGCGAGCTTCATCCGGTGCGCCGGCTCGGTCGCGCCGCCGTCGACGCTCGCCGACAGCCGGCCGCCCGGCGCGAAGCGCAGCGGCCGCACCTCGCCGGCCGCGAGCGTGTCGCCCGCGCGCCAGAAATCGACGACCCACAGCAGCTCGCCGTGCGTGCGCTGCAACTGCGCGACGCCCGAGCAGATCCCGTGGAAGCCGCTGCGCGGCGTGCGATCCGCGTCGCGCACGAGCGGCGCATCGTCGGCGCGCGCGTCGTCCGCGCGGGTCGCTTCGGGGTCGAGCAGCAGCACCAGCGCGATGCGGCGCGTGCGGCACCAGTCGGCCAGCGCGTGCGCTTCATCCGCGAGCGCGACCGGATCGTCCCAGCTGAACCAGCGCTGCGCGCCTTCGACGAAATACAGCGAACGCGCGTGAAAGCCGTAGCGCTTCATCGCGCGCAAGCCGCCGGTGAGCCGCGCGAACGGGCCCGGCGACGCGCGGCGCGGCGCAGCGGCGGTCACGCCGGCGTCGGCACCGTCGTCGGCCGGCTCGGCCGCCGGCGGCATCGCCAGCACGTTCAGGTTGCGCGGCCAGCCGGCCGGCAGCGCGCCGCCCGCGAAGCCGAGCGACGCCATCTGCGCGGCGACGCGCGCCGGATCGCGCGCCAGCACGATCGTGACGTCGCGCGTACGCGCCTGACGCGCGCTGTCCCACACGAGCGCGTCGCAGGCCGGCGTGCCGCCGGCCGCGTAGATCGCGTAAAGGCCGCCGGCTTCCAGTTGCGTCCAGGTATCGGGCAGGCCGTCGATCGCGAGCCGGCTCAAGGCGCCGGCGCGGCCGCGCGCCGGCCCCACGCGCAGCAGCGCGCGCAAGCGGTCGACCAGGCTGGCGGCGCGGGACGCGGAGCGGGTGGCATCGAATTCCGTAGTCACGGCGGTCCCCTAGTAATCCGAATAAAGCCGCACGGGCGTCGGCGTGACGAGCCAGCTGCGCGGCGCGCGCGCGTCGAACGCATAGCGCAGGTACACGAGCGCCGAGCTCGGCGCATAGTCGTGCGAGCGGTCGATGTGCAACTGCGCGCCGACGCTCAGGTGCGGGTTCACGCGATATTCCGCAATGCCGTTCACGCCGTACGAGAACGACACGCCGCGCGTCGAGCTGCCCGTATAGACGAACCCGGCCGCCACCTGCGCGGCGCGCTGGGCCGAGAGCGTCGGGTAATACAGCGAATCCTTCTCGTAGCTGTTCGAGATCCCGCCCGTGACGGTCAGGTCCCACGACAGCGCATCGTACCGCCCCGCCCATTCGATCGGCACGCCGAGCGACAGATAGCGCTGCGGGCTGTAGTAACCGCCCTGCCCGTACGTGTAGTAGCGCAGGTTCTGCGCGTAGTGCCACGCATTGCCGACCAGCCCGGTGCTGACCTTCATCGTCGCGCGCTCGTACACGGGCACCGTGAAGCCGGTGCGCAGCGTGACTTCGGCGTTGCGTTCGACGTTGCGGCCGGACAGCACGCCCGCGCCGAGTTCCGCGAACAGGTTCGTGCGGCCGACGTCGACCGACGCGCGCAGGTTCACGCCGTCGCGGCGCACGCCGCCCCACACCGCGCCGGTCCACGGGTCGCGCATTCCCGCGTACGACAGCACGCTGCTCGTTTCCGGCCGGCGCGACGCGTTCACGGAGAAGCTTGCGGGGCCCGCGTCGAAGCGGTAGCGCACGCCGCCGACGAGGTAATGCACGGGGAAACCGAGCGGCGACGTACCGAGATCGACGCGCCATGCATCGGACAGATAGCCGGCGCCGAGTGCGACGCCCGTGGTCGACTGCCGCAGCGAGCCCGACGGATTCGCGAGCAGCGCGGCGGCCTGCGGATTCGGCTGGAACGGCGGCGGCAGCCCGTTCGGCGTCCTGAGCCCCGCGTACGTGCCGAACGTCTTCAGCGAAAACGCGTCCGGATTGCTCGTATCGAGCGTGCCCGGATCGAGATGCACGGTGTCGATCTGCGCGAACACGTGCCCGTCGTAGCGGATCGGCATCTGCATGTAGATCGGCACCTGCTGCGCGCGATACGACGAGATGCCTTCGTCGCCCGATTTGTATGCGGGCATCCACGCGGTCTCGATCTCCGGATCGCGCCGCTGCTCGAGCTCCGCGAACGCGGTCTGCGCGGGCGTGAGCCCGTCGCGGCCCGGGCTCACACCCGTCGCGCGTTCCTGCGACCGCGACAGCCGGTACAGCGATGCCGCGTCGTCATAGCGGCCCTGCGCCTCGGCCACGCGCCCGGCCGCGACCGTCACGTCGGCGCGTGCCGGATACGCGGCCTGCAGCCGGTCGGTCACCTGCGCGGCTTCGTCCGGGCGGCGCAGCGCGTTCAGGCGGCGCACGGCCGACAGCTGCGTGTCGACGTCGTCGTCCGGCGTGCGCGCGAGCACGGCCAGCACACGCTCGCGTGCGGCCGCACGGTTGCCGCTGTCCTCGTCGATCCGGGCGAGCGCGAGCTGCGTGTCGGCGTCGTCCGGCGTACGCGCGACGACCGGCGCGAGCGCCTCGCGTGCCGCGTCGTAATGGCCCTGCGCGCGTTCGAGATCGGCGAGTTCGAGCGCATAGCGCTTGTCCGCCCGGCCGGCCGGGCTCGCGCGATCGAGCAGCGTGCGCGCCCGTGCATAGTCCTGCCGGGAGATCGCGTCATCGGTCTGCCGCAGCACGAGCCGCAGCGACTGGTCCTCCAGTCGCGCCGTCTGCGCGGGCGTCAGCGACGGATCGCGGCGCAGCGTATCGAGCCACGCGGCGAGCGCGTCATCGCGCCCCGCGCTGCCGAGCAGATCGCCGTAGCGCAGCCGCACGTCCGCGTCGGCTTCGCGCGGATGCGCGGCGATCCAGTCGCGCAGCGGCGCGAGGCCGCGCTCGGGTTCGCCCGCGTCGATCCACTGCGCGCCGATCGCCGCGAGCATGTCGGGATCGTCGGGCGCGCTCGCCTGCGCGTGCGCGAGCGTGGCGGCGAAAGCCGCGCGGTCGCCGCGTGCGTGCGCGCCGCGCGCGTCGGCCAGCGCGCTTTCGGCATCGAGCTTGCGCGCCAGTGCCCGCATCCCGTCCGAACGGTGCGCATCGTCGACCGGCGCCAGCGCGGCCTGCGCGCCCGCGACGTCGTCGACCGAGTTGCGGTACAGCGCGATCGCGTAGCGCATCTCGGGCGTATCGTTCTGCGCGAGCCCGTCGTCCATCACCGTGCGGCCGAGCTGCGGCAGCCCCATGTCACGATAGAGGCGCGCGAGCGCGAAGCGCGTCCACGGCGCGTCGGGCGCCGCGCGCACGGCCGCCTCGTAGCGTTGCGCGGCCGGCCCGCGCGCGCCCTTGTCGGCCAGCGCGCGCGCTTCGTTCGCGAGCACGTCGCCGCGCAGGCCGTCGAGCGCGCGGCGATCGTCGGCGCCCGTCACGCGCCCTTGCAGCGCGTCGAGCAGCGGGCCGATCCGGTCCGCGCGGCCGGTGTTTTCATACAGCGTGGCCGTGTCGCGCACGGCCGACAGGCTCGGCGAACGCGCGGCCAGCAAGCCGCGCAGCAACGGCTCCGCCCGCGCCCAGTCGCGCTGCGCGAGCAGTGCATCGGCGAGCTGCAGCTTCGCGTCGGGGTTGTCCGGCTGCATCGCGAGCGCCGCGCGCGCGGCGCGCTCGGCATCCCGCGGGCGGCCCGCGCTGGCGGCTTCGCGGCCCTGGGCAAGCAGCCCCCAGAACTGCGCGGTACGCGCGAGGCCTTGCCATTTGCCGCGCTGGTCGGTCGCACGCGCCGCGGCCCGCGCGAACAACGCGCGCGCTTCGTCGTGGCGCCCTTCGCGCAGACGCAGCAGGCCGAGCCCGCCCAGCGCATCGGCGTCGTCCGCCCGCGCCCGCGCGGCACGCGCGAGCAGCGGATCGGCGGCGGCCAGGTCGCCGCGCGCGAGCGCCTGCAACCCGCGCTGCTGCGCGATGTAGTCGGGATCGCGTTCGAGCCGGCGCTGCGCGTCGCGCTGCCGGTCGAGGCCGGCCGCGCGGTCGACGAATTCGGTGTCGTCCGGCACGAGTGCGAGATACGCATGCAGCGCATCGAGATACGCGGGATCGCTGCCGGCCGACTGCAGCACGCGCCGCCACAGCGCCATCGCTTCCGTATGGTCCGCGTCGGTGCGCTTCGCGAGCGACCACGCGATCCGGTTCGCTTCCGCGCGCGTGTCGTCGCGCTGGTTCAACAGCCGCGCGAGCGCCATCGACGCGCTCGTGTCCCGCGGATCGGCGGCGACCGCGCGGCGCAGCGCGGCGATCGCCGGCTCGCGCCCGCCCGGCGCATTCGACACGATCTGGTAATACTCGGCGCCGAGCGCGCCCGACGGCGCGCCGTTCGGAAACAGCGCGACGATCCGCCGGGCCGCTTCGTCGGCCCGGCCGCTGCGCGCGAGCAGCCGGATCTGCGCCATCTCGCCGCGCCCGCTCGTCGCGACGCGGTATTCGTCGGCCACCCGCCGCGTGGCAGGCGCATTCGGCGACTGCGCCTGCAGCCGCGCCAGCGACGCCTGCGCGCCTTTCGCGTCGCCGAGCCGCAGCAGCACGCGCACCTGTTCGGCCAGCAGTTCCGGATCGCCCGGCGCGATCAGCAGGCCCTTGCGCAACGCATCGCGCGCGAGGTCGTCGCGATGTTTGGTGCCCCACATCCGCGCGGTGTCGAGCTCGCGCCGCGCATCGGCGGCGGCCGAGGTCGCCGGTGCCGCGGGGTTCGCGAGCGCCGTGCCCGACCCGGCGCCCGGCGCCGCCGCGCACACCGACGACGCGAGCCACGCGAACCCGGCGACGTGCGGCGCGGCGCGCTTCAGCGGGCGGCGCACGAACGGCCTCCCCAGCGGGTGTCGAGCGTGCCGTCCGCACCGAACCGGTAGCGCCCGTCGCGCCAGCCGAGGCCGAACAGCGTCAGCACGCTGGTGTAATAGCCGGGCGGCGACTGGCGCGCGAGCGTGTCGACGCGGGCCGCCTGCGCATCCGCGAGCGCGTGCTGGCCGCGCGCGTCGAGAAACGGCACGGCCGCGGCGGAGAAGCCGCCGTTGCCGTCGTTCGGCCCCGCGACGCCCGTCGTCGTATCGACCTTCTCCGGCGGCGCGCCATGCGCGGCGATATGGTCGGCGAACGGCGCGAACTTCGCGAGCAGCGGCGCGGCGAGCGGATCGGCGCGGTCGAGCGTGCCGGCCCACAGGTACACGCGGATCGCGTTGTACGCGCTCTCCGCATGCGTGTCCGGATCGGGCCCGAAGCCCTTGCCCGCGCGATACAGCGCCCAGTCGGGCGAGAACCCCTTCGGCGCGGTGTCGAGCAGCACGCGAGCGGTGCTCGATGCCAGCGCGGCCCAGCGACGATCATCGGGCAGCCGCGCGGCCAGCGCGCGAATCACCTGCGGCGGCGAATAGCTCGGATTCACGCGCCATTGCCCGTCGGCCAGCTTGAACCCGGTCGGCCCCGGCAGCAGCGTGAGGCCGAGGCCCGGCACGGTCGCCGTCTCGGCGTCGAGCACGCGCTTCGCGAGCAGCGCGCCGCGCGCCGTATAGCTGCGCTCGTGCCACAGCCGGCCGGCCTCGACGAGCGCATACGCGATCCACACGTCGGCGTCCGACGCCGCGTTCGCGTCGAGCACGCGCCACGCGCCGTCGGGCGCACGGCCCCACAGCCACGCCGGCAGGTGCGCGCTCAGGTCGCCCTGCGCGAGGTTGTTCTCGGTCCATGCGAGGATCGTGTCGAACATGCGCCGGTCGTTCGCGACCAGCGCGAAGAACAGTCCATACGCCTGCCCCTCCGATACCGTGCGCGAATCGGCCGAGCCGACGTCGATCACGCGGCCGTCGGCCGAGACGAAATCGCGCTTGAACGCATCCCAGCGCGGCCACGCCGCGCCGCAGCCCGCGCCCGCCGCATCGGCCGCACTGGCCGCACTTGCCGCCGCGGCGTGCACGCACGCGGTCATGCCGGCCACCGCACACGTCATCGCAACCGCCAGCGCGAGCGTCGCGCCGACACGCCGCGCCGGCCGCGTTGCCCGTCGCTTCGTCATTGCCCGCGCCATCCGTCACATCCCCCGTCGACGCGCGGCGATTCGCTGCAGCACGCTGAACACGCCGAGCGCGAGCAAGAGCCCCGCGACGACGCCGACCGCGCCGAGCACGACCGGATGCCGCGCCGCCTCCGTCCACACCCGCGCATACCACGGCACGAAGCCGACCACGTAAGGCTCGCCGACCCGCAGGCTGTCCACCTGCCCCGGCCGCACCAGCGCGAGGTCGCCCTGCAGTTGCGACAGGAGCCCGGCGTTCTCGAACACGTCGAGCAGATCGCCCAGGCGCGGCTGATCGGTCGCCGTCAGCGCGACGACGCTGCGGCCGCGGCTGCCCGGCAGTTCGAAACCGGCGAGCGCCGAGAGCGGGCCCGTCTGTTCGATGTGCGCGCCGCCGTCGGCGACGCCCACGCCGTTGCGCCAGCGTTCCTTCACCGTGAACGCGACGCGCGTCGCGCCGCTGCCGGCCCCGCCCTGCTCGCCGATCGCGAGCGGCAGCGCCGAGCGCCAGTGCGCGAGCAGCGGCGACGCGGGCGACCCGTCGATCACGAGCAGATCCTTGTGCCCCGACAGCGCGGCGACGTCGCCGGGCCGCGCGACCTGCACGCGCAGCGCCGGGAAGCCGGTCCATTCGCCCATGTGGCCGAGCATCGTCAGATAGGCCTCGAGCTCCTGCGGCGACGGCCGGTCGGGCAGCACGACGGCCGTCTGCGACAGGTCGGCGAAGCGCGTGAACGGGAAGCCGCTGTTCGCGAAGAACGCAAGGTTCGGCAATTGCGCGTAATGGACGAAGTGCGAGAAGTCGATCGTCGAATCGGGATCGATCGCCGCGCGCTGCGGCTCGGTGGCCGTGCTGGAGCACAGGCCCGTCTTCTGCGAATCGAGCGTAAAGCGGAACTGCAGCTGGTTGCCGCTGCCGACCCGGAACGCGGGAATGTCGACGTCGCTCGTCACGCGTCCCTCCGGCACCGCCAGCAGCGGCAGCTGCATGCGGCCGTGCGCGTCCTCGGCGTGGGCCGGCCCGAGCCGGTACGACTTCACGAGCTGATCGTTGATCTCGACCGCGAGCGTCGAATTGTCCTGCACGGTCGGCGCCGTGTAGCGGTAGCGCAGCGTGATCGGCACGCCCGCGCCGTTCCACGAATGCAGATCGGCCGGCACGCGCAGGTTCAGCCGGATCGCGTCGGGCGTCGTGCCGCGCACTTCGAGCTGGCGCGGGTCGTTGACGAGTTCGCGGAACGTGATCGGCCGGTTCACCGGCAGCCAGCGCGGCGCGTCGTACGGCTTGCGCGGTGCGCCGAGATCGACGTGCGCGACCGTCGCAGCCGGCCCCGACAGCGCCGCGCGGCCGAGCACGAGCGTCGCGAGCGCGTCGTCGACCTCGGCCGCCGTGCGGCCCGTGACGACCAGCAGCTTGCGGCCCGGCGCGGCCGGGTTGTCGGCGACCGCGAGCAGCGGGCCGTTCACCGGTGGCAGCGCGAGACCGGCCGGCAGCGTCGTGGCCGTGCCGACCACGACGGCCTGGTCGTCGGCCGGCAGCGCGGCCGACACCGGGAAGCGCGCATGCCGGTAGTCGGCCAGCGCGCCGAACCACGACGCGAGCACGCCCGCGCTGCGCAACGTCGCCGAATCGGGCGCGGCCGGCAGCACGAACGGCAGCCGCACGCGGCCGTTGTCGCGCCGGTCGAAGAACGGCGCGGGCAGCAGCGCGAGATCGTTCGGCAGGCGCACCGGCGATTCGTCGAGGATCAGCTCGCTCGTCGGGCTCACGTCGGCCCACAGCGCCGAGTTCGTCGGATCCTCGCAATGGTCGAGCGTGTAATGCGCGATCAGGCGCAGGCCGATCTGGTTGAAATCCGAAAAGTAGCGCGGATCGATCGGGATCTCCTGCGTCACCGTGCGGCCCGCGCGCGCGGCGTCGAACGGGACGGTCGCGACCACCTCGCCGTTCACCGACACCTTCAGGTGCGACAGCGGAAAGACCAGCGACGGCGAATACGCATAAGTCAGACGCAAGCGCGCGCCGGTGACCACGCGGTCGAGCCGCACGCCGGCGTTGATCGTGCGTGCATCGTCGGCGCCGCGCAGGCGCAGCGGATCGAACGCGCCGAGCGATGCGAACGGCACGCGCACGGTCGTCGCCGGCAGGCCGGCGGCCGGCGCGCTGGCCGCCGTCGGGGCGGCCGGAGCGGTCGCGGGCATCGCGGCCGTTGCATCGGGCGCCGCCGCGCGAGCGGCGCCCGCCGTCGAGGCAGCAGCCGGCACCGCCGGCATCGGTGCGGCCGACAGCGCGGCCGCGTGGAACGCGCCGGTCATCGCGGCCGCCAGGACGAACAGCGACACGGCCGGCTTCATGCACCGCTCCGCGTCGTCACGATCGTCCGGTCATCCTGCGCGTCGCAACCGACGCGCGCAAAGCAGCTATGCCCGTGAGTGCACATCCCCTCTGCTTCCCCCATATATGGCCTGATTGCATTTATCGGAACGACGCGGCGGATTCTTGAATGACCGGTTCGTCGCGCTGGGGGCGCCTGGCACCGGCGCCCGCCCATTCCACTATCTCAAAAATAGAAAAAAACTTACCGTGATTCGCGACAGAAAAGCGAAAAAACCTCAATTCGGCGGGAAATGCTGCGCGGGAAGAACGAATAACAAGAATTGCGCCGTTGCCGCCGGCCGGCCGAAACGGCATGCTGCCGGCGCACGATGACTGGCCCGGCACCGGCTACGGTCCGTTGCGGACCGCCGGAGCGCGCTGCCGCGAGCGGCGCGTATGCTACCGCAAGCACGCGCCGCGTGACGTATTTTTCTTTACGGGAAACTGATTTGAATCAATTCGTCGACACCGCCGCCCGCCCTTGGGCGTGCAGCAGCGCGGCGCCGGGCGACATCGCGACGACCGGGGCCCCGAGATTCGGAGCACGATGGCCTACGGCCGGTTTCCGCCGATAACGCATGTGCGCGCCGGCCCTGCCAGACCTCGGCATTCCGCGATGTCGGGCATGCGCGGAGCGCGCGGCAGGTCGGCGAATCCGTCGAATTTGACGGCGGGCGCGACGGCCGGGGGTCCGCGTCGGCAGCGCGGAGCGATCGGCCGACGGCACCTGTAAGAAAAACCGACTGAGCGCGCATCCGAAACAGACGATGCAAGCATCCAACTGAACACTGTGGCCGCGTCTTGGCGCCATGCATCGCTAGCCGATCGGCGACACCGCGATCGCGATTCCGACGACGAGCCACTGCACGATCGCGACGAGCACGGCAGCGCGGCACAGCCCGACCGCGCCGCGCACGCGCGCGTCGAGCGGTCGTCCGGCCTTCGCCGCATCGATCCAGCCCAGATCGACGAGCGCGCGGTCGAGCGCCGCGAGCCCGTCGTCGACCGACCCGGCGCCGTCCACCGCCCGGGCCAGCGCGGCGAACAGCCGCCGATCGATCTCGATGCGCACCGCGTACCACAGCGCCGCGACCGCCGCCCCCGTGCTGACGACGACCAGCAGCGCGCGGGCGAGCGTCGCCAGCGGCCAGCCCGCCGCGATCCAGCCGCCCGCGCCGGCCGCGACCAGCGCGGCCGCGATCGCCCATGCGCCCGCATCGAGCGCGCCGCGCGCGGCGGCGATACTGAACGGAGCGGACGAATCGCGCATCATTCGCGCTCCGCGTCGCGGCGGCGATCGATCCACTGCTGCAGCACGGCCACGCTTTCATCCGACCATACCGCGTGCGGCCGCACCGCACGCACCGCGGCCAGCGCGTCGCGCGCATCGGTCAGGTCACGCCGCGCCGCGAGCCACGCGGCCGCGCACAGCACGCTGCGCCCGTAGCCGAGCGCGCAGCAGACCAGCACGTCGCGCCCTTCGCCATGCAGGCGTTCGAGCGCCGCGACCGCCTGCGCGAGCTGCGCCGCGGTCGGCGCGACGAGGTCGAGCTGCGGCACCGACGCATACGCGAGCGCTGCATCGGCCGCGGCCCAGCGCGGCATCTCGGCGGTCAGGTCGACCAGCGCGGTGAAGCCGTGGCGCCGGATGTCGCGCGTCGTCGGCGTCCGGCCGATCGACACGCGTTCGTCGATCCGCACCGGCGCCGGCTGCCGGCACGTCCACAGCCGCGAATTGACGAACGCGCCGGCGATCGTCGGCGCGAGCAGTCCGCCGATGAAGACCGGAAACCGCCCGTCCGCATCCTTCTGGAACACGCCGGGCGCGCCGCGCCGGTACGCCCACGCCACGCCGGCGAGCGCCAGCGCGCCCCACCCTGCCGCCAGCGCCCAGCCCGGCGCGCGCGGCACGCACGCCAGCGCCACGAGTGCGACCAGCGCGGCGCCGAACGCATAGCGGCGCGCGAGCGCGCGACCGGCCGCGGACGGCGATGCCTCGGCGCCCGGCAAGCGGCCCGCGGCATCGCGCAGCGGAAACAGGAACAGCGCGAGACAGCCGACGGCCGCCCCGGTCGGCACGTCGATCGCGTGATGCTGGTAAGTCGTCAGCACCGACACGCCGATCGCCGCGAACCACACATGCAGCACGACGCGCGCGAACGTGCCGCGCAGGTGCTTCGCATAGACGGCCCACAGCACGACGAGCAACCCGATATGCAGCGACGGCGCCTGATTGAACGGCTTGTCGAAACCCATCAGCAGCGTGAACAGCGCGCCGGCCACGCCGCCCGCGTCGGGCCGCTCGAAACCGAAGCGCAGCGGCCACGCGATGAAGCACGCGACCGACACCAGTTGCACGGTCAGCAGCCGCTTCACGTGATCGAGCAGATCGTCGCGGCGCGTCCAGAAGAAGAACGACAGCGCATACAGCAGGTCGATCGACCAGTACGGCACGATCGTCCACGGCACGAACGGGATCGTGTGCTCCCAGCCGAACGCGAAGGTCGGCACCGCGGCGCGGCGCGCGGCGAGCCAGTTCGCGAAGCCGTACGTCGAGAAGAACACGGCGCCCATCGCCGCGAGCCAGCCGGCGCGCAGCACGAACGACGCGTCGCGCGCGCCGGCCGCCGGCTCGGCCAGCCCGCCGCTCGCGCCCGCGCCGCCGCCGAGCGCGCTCATGACGCGTCGACCCGCTGCGCGAGGCTCACCGTGAAGATGCCCATCTCGTCGATCCGCTGGTCGAGCTTGCGGAAGCCCGCCCGCGCGACGAGTTCGTCCATTTCGGCCTGCGAACGGCGACGCATCACCCAGGTCGCCTCGCCGCGGTGATTGTTCAGCGCACGCGCGATGAATTCGAGCTGCGGATGCCACGGCTGCCCCGTATAGACGAGATAGCCGCCCGGCGGCACGGCCTGCGCGAGCCCGCGCAGCGAGCGCTCGATCAGCGCGTTCTCGCCGAACAGCTCGTACAGGCCCGACACGATCGCCAGCGTCGGCCGCGGCTCGAGCGTCGCGAGCGACGCCTCGTCGAACGCGTCGCCGCGCTCGAAGCGTGCGATCGGCTCGAGGCCGCGCTGCGCGATCAGCACGCGCCCCGCTTCGACGTTCGGCGGGCTGTAGTCGCGCAGCGTGATGTCGTCGGGCGCCGCGCCGTCGCGCTCGGCGGCCATCGCGATCGCGTCGAGCACGTAGCGCCCGTGGCCGGCCGCGATGTCGACGATCCGCACCGGCGTGCCGTTCCCGCGCAGGCGGCCGATCGCCGTGCCGATCAGTTCCTGCAGATGCACCTTGCGCTGGCGGATGCCGACCCAGCCCGGCGAATCGAGATACGTGCGGTCGATCAGCGCGCCGACGCCGAACCGCCCCTGCGCGCGGTTGCGGTACACGTAGTCGAGCGTCGAGCCCGAATCGAAGCCGAGCCGCAGCCCGAGCGCGATGCCGTCCGACAGCGCGCCGCCGGCTTTCAGGCCGGCGCGCGTGAGCGCCCAGTACGCCCGGGCGAACACGTTGGCCGGCGGTCGGCCGAGCGCCGCGTATTCGTCGTGGAACGCGCCGCGCCGGTCCGCATCGGCGAGCGACACGCGCGGGCTCGGCGCATCGAACTCGCGCAGCACGAACGCACGCAGCGGCGCGAGCGCCTGCGCGCGATCACGCTCGCCGAGCGTATCGTGATAGAAGCCCGGCAGCACGATGCGCTCCTTGCGCGCCGAGCCGAGCCGTTCGAAGAAGCGGTCCTGCGGGCCGCGATGCACGACCCAGTCGGCGCCCGAGATCAGCAACAGCGTCGGCACGGTGATCGCCGCCGCGTCGGCGACGATCCGCTGCGCGGTATCGTGCAGGTCCAGCAGCATGTTGACCGCGATCGGCCGCGTGATCAGCGGATCGGACGCGTAGCTCGCGATCCGCTCCGGGTCATGCGTGAGGAATTTCGGCTTCACGTAGCTGTTCACGTAGAACAGCCCGCGCAGCTTGTGCATCAGCCGCAGCCCGGGCCGCGCGAACGGCACGTAGAGCTTGATGTGGAATGCCGGCGACGCGACGACGAGCGCGCGGATCGGCGGCGCGTAGTCGTGCACCCAGGTCGCCGCGAGCACCGCGCCGACGCTCTGGCCGACCACCGCCAACTCCTCGATCGCGATGCCGTGCGTGTCGCGGATATGCTCGACGAAGGTCTGCAGGTCGCGCACCGACGCGGCCGCGCTCGGGCTGTAGCCGCGCGCGCCCGGCGAGCGGCCGTGGCCGCGTGCGTCCCACGCAAAAAACGCGAAATCCGGCAGGTCGAGCTCGTCGACGAGGTGCGCGACGCGCGCCGAATGTTCGTGCCCGCGATGCAGCAGCACGATCGCGCCGCGGCAGTGTGCGCCCGTCGCGGGCCAGTGGCGATAGAACAGCGTTTCGCCGTCGTGCGTGATGAAGTCGGCTTCACGGGCCGTGCGTGCGTTCATGCGATCTCTCTCGTTTCGTTATTCGAATGGTGTGGCGCGGCCCTCCGGCGCCGGTCCTGCTCCGCGTCGGCGGCCGTCAGCCGCCCGCTTCCGCGATCCCGGCCTGCACGCGCCGCACCGCCGTCACGATCGACAGCACGATCAGCAACCGCCACAGCCACGCGGCGACGCTGCCGGCCGGCAGGCCGAGGCCGATCCACAGCGCGAACGCGCCGAGGGCCAGCGCCCGGTCGCTCTTGCCGAACGGGCCGTCGTAGCGGCGCGTCGCGCCGACCAGCGGGCCGATCAGCCCCGCGCATTCGACGATCACCGCCGTCAGCGCGAACAGCCAGACGTCCGCCGGAGCGAACGCGGGAATGGCGAGGAACGGCAGCACGAGCGCGACGTCGGACACGATGTCGCCCAGCTCGTTCAGGTACGCGCCGAGCGTGCTCTTCTGCCCGTGCTCGCGCGCGAGCATCCCGTCGATCGCGTTGAGCGCCATCCGCGCGAACAGCCACAGCGGAATCAGCAGGAACAGCGCGCGGGCGAACACGCCGAGCCCGGCGAGCGCGCCGACGACGATCGAGCCGCCGGCCGCGAACAGCGTGACCTGGTTGGCCGTGACACCGCGCTCGGCGAGCGAATTCGCGAAGGGGCGCAGACGGTCCTGGAATTTGGGTTTGAGTGCGTAGAGGCTCATCGTTTCGTATTCGTATTATTCGCGCGGCACGGTTGGATACGTTTCCCGCCGCCATGCCCCGGGCGGCGAAACGGCCTTCGTCGGCCTGGATTGAACGGCCCTCATCGTCGCCGAGCGGCCCCGATGCGTCAAGCATGCGGCCGGGCCACCCGCATGGCGCCAATCTGGCGTTTTTCGGCGAAACTCGCGATAATCCGCTGGCCCGATCGCGGCGAGATCCATTCGAACTGCAGACGGGCACTCGTGCAACAGCCGATTATCACGCCGCCGACCGGCGCATTCGCCGCGACGCGACAGCGTGCGACGGCGAATCGTCCGATTATCGCGGACCTGCGACAGGCAGCCACGAACTTGAAAAAATTTAAACAAGAGCCGTCCGGTGCGCGTCCTGCCGCGCCGGCATTCCGGGGTTCCGCCCGCCGCGCGTGCGCAGCGGGCCGGGCATGCACGCAGGAGGCGCCGCGCCGATGAACATCGTCAACGTCTGGCAGCGCGACTTCCTGCTGTCCATCGTGCGGCTCGTCGCCGGTGCGTATCCGGTCTGGCATCAGGCGCCGCCGTCCCCGACGCAGAAGATCTATTTCTCGAACCACACGAGCCACATCGACACGCTCGCGATCCTCGCCGCGCTGCCGCGCGACGTGCGCGCGGTCGTGCGGCCGGTCGCCGCGCGCGACTACTGGGACAGCAGCGACCTGAAGCGCCACATCGCGCAGAAGCTGCTGAACGTCGTGCTGATCGACCGTCACCGCGAAAACGGCGGCGACCCGCTGGAGCCGGTGCGCGATGCGCTGCGGCAGGGCCACTCGATCATCATCTTCCCGGAAGGCACGCGCGGCGCCGACGTGCTGCCGCAGCCGTTCAAGAGCGGGCTGTTCCATCTCGCGACCGAGTTCCCGGACGTCGCGCTCGCGCCCGTCTACCTCGAGAACCTGCAGCGCATCATGCCGAAGGGCGCGATCTGGCCCGTGCCGCTGATCTGCAAGGTGCATTTCGGCGCGAACGAAGCGCTCGGCGCGCAGGAAGACAAGCCGACGTTCCTCGCCCGCATGCGCGACGCGGTCGTCGCGCTCGCGCCGCCGCAGCGGCCGGCCGGCTGAACGCGTCCCCTTCTCCCTTTTCCGGATACCAACCATGCGAACCCTCTTCTGGGAACTGGTCGCGGGCGTCACGGGCGTGCTCGTCGTCGCGACCGTGATCGGCGCGATCCTCGGCGCGCGCAGCGGCGGCACGAACGCGACCATCGTCAACCTGAACCAGCGCATCCGCGCATGGTGGGCGATGATCGCGATCATGGCCGTCGCGATCGGCCTCGGCAACAACGTCACGTATCTGGTGTTCGCGCTGCTGTCGTACCTGACGCTACGCGAATTCATCACGCTCACGCCGACCACCGCGAGCGACCATACGACGCTCTTCATCGCGTTCTTCGTCGCGATCCCCGTGCAGTACCTGCTGCTCGGGATCAACTGGTACGGGATGTACTCGATCTTCGTGCCCGTGCACCTGTTCTTCGCGATGTCGCTCGTGTCGGCGCTCACGCAGGACACGCGCGAATTCCTGAGCCGCAACGCGAAGATCAACTGGGCGCTGATGGTGTGCGTGTACGGGCTGAGCCACGCGCCGGCCGTGCTGATTCTCGACATCCCGCGCTACGCCGGGCAGAACGCGCTGCTGCTGTTCTTCTTCCTGTTCGTCGTGCAGATCAGCGACGTGCTGCAATACGTGGTCGGCAAGCTGTTCGGACGCCGCAAGATCGCGCCGCAGCTGTCGCCGTCGAAGACGATCGAGGGCTTCGTCGGCGGCGGCCTGCTGGCCACGCTGTGCGGCGCGTCGCTGTATCGCGTGACGCCGTTCAGCTTCGGCGCGGCGTTCGGGATCTCGCTCGCGATCGTGATCGCGGGCTTCGTCGGCGGGCTCGTGCTGTCGGCCGTCAAGCGCTCGCTCGGCACGAAGGACTGGGGCTCGATGATCGCCGGCCACGGCGGGATGCTCGATCGCGTCGATTCGATCTGCTTCGCCGCGCCGGTGTTCTTTCACTTGGTGCGCTATCTGTACGTGTGATGGGCGGGCGGTGCAATGCCGCCCGGCGTACGCCAATACTTGTCGCCGATCTAGCACTGTGCCGATTGTCCTGCTGAAGCAGCACTGGCAAGCCGGGCATTCGAACATCGATAGCCTGCCAACTGTTCGCGAACACGACTGCTACGATCTGCGCGGTCAGAAATGGTCCCCGATCCTCGTCGGCATTTTGAATCCATGAAGTGCCGAGCGGCTCGATCGCGTTTTCATCAGAACTGGGCCGTCAACTGGAACCCGAGCGTGACCCGGTTCGTCGGAAAGCCGGACGGCTTGTACACCGGCGTACCGGCGAACAGGTCGTAGCCGTACCCGCCGAAACGCGTCGCGACGCTCCCCTTCACGCCGATCACCGCGCCTGCCAGTTGCGTGCCAACCAGCGCGACCGGCTGCGGGCCCCACACTCGACCGTAGTCGAGGCCCGCGTAAACCGCCATCCCCGTCTGCCCGATCGGCGCCTGAAGCTCGTTGCGCCAGTAGAACCCGCGAGAAGCCGCCAGCATCGTCTCTCCATCGAAGCCGCGTACCGTGTAGCGGCTGCCGATCGTCAGGTCGTCGATGTAGTACAGCGTATTGCCCGTGTACTGGCCGTGGAATGTCGTCACGTAGCGGAACGGCTGCTGCGCGATTACGAACGGTACCGACAGATTCGCGTCGAGCACGGCCATCTTGTAGCGGTAAGTCGGGCCGCCGTCGGCCGCCAGTATGTCGTCCTGCGCGCCGAACGCGCCGATGCCCTGCCGGTACGCGAGCGTGCCGTCGAACTGCGCGTTGCCGAAGTAGTGACGATCGGTCAGGCCGAACTCGACGAACGTGTTGTTGCGGCGCTGCTGCGGGATCTCGGTGTCTTCGATGAAGCTTTGACCGAAGCGGCGCGACAGCCGGAACTGCGCGCCGAACACGTCGTTCTGGCTGCGCGACAGCACGCGGTTCAGCTTGAGGTCGACCGTCTTCGAATTGCCGCTCGCGATGAACGTCTGGTTCACGCCGGCGATCTGCTGGTAGTACGTGCTTGTGTATGCGGAGAGCGTCGCGGTCCAGTAGCCCCACGGAATCGAATAGAAGCCGTTCCAGCCGTGCGAACCGAGCCGCTTGTCACCGAACTCGAGATCCTGGCTTACGCCTATGTTGAAGATGTCATTCAGACCGAGCGGGTTGTCGATGCCGAGCGACAGGTTGCCCTGCAGGCGCCCAGTCGCCCTCGTGCCCGAGTTATCGACCGAGGCGACGACGGTCCACGGCTTGCCGCGCTTCACGTCGAGCGCGACATCGCTTTCGCCAGGCACGTCGGCCGGGACGATTTGCATCGACACGTCCTGGCTCGACACACGTTTCATCTGCTCGAGGCCCTGTTCGAGATCGCGCAGGTTCAGCAGTTCGCCGTCGCCGGTCGGGAAGGCTGTTTTCCAGGTGCCGCGGAGCTTCTCGTCGGCGAGGCGCACGTGGCGGATCACGCCGGGAATCAGCGAAAACTTGAGGGTGCCAGTCGACAGATCCTGTTCGGGCAACAGCACGCGCGTCGTGACATATCCGCGCGCCAGGATCGCTTGCGACAGGCCCTTGACGAGCACGTCGAGCCCCTGTTTGCCGACGCATTGGTCGGCGTAGTGCTCGAGCCATTCGCGCGCGAAGGCGAAGCGATCCATCGGCAACGCCGACGCGCCTTGCGACTTCAGGGAGGCGGGCAGCGCATCGGGTACGTCGAGTGAGAAACGGTCGATGCGAAAGCACGGCGACTCCGACGGCAATGCCGGATACCCGGCGCTCGCCGTCACGCCCGAACGCACCCCGGGCGCGGAGACCGCTCGTTCGCGCTCGCGGGCCTCTTCCTGCTGCCGGGTTTGCTGATCATTGCCCGGAATGACCAGTCTCGGCGTTTCCTGTGCCGATACACCAGTCGCGATAAGCAGCAGTACTGCTACAGCGGAATTCCCTCGGCAAATAGTTCTCATGTATTTTTAAGCACTTGACTGTGAATGTCGACTACGTCGCACACCGATCGGTGCTCAGTATGCGATCGCCAGTTAACCGAACGCACCTAGCATCCGCCAACGCCATTGGACTTACCGCATTACAACATCGCAAGAAGCCTGAGCGCCCGAAGATAAAAGTATCGATTAATCCAACGCTCATTAACACCCTTAATTATCTTTGCCACCCTTCATCTCGGAAAATATCGGCACACCTTCTTAAATATAACCAATACATTCCCCATCGGAAGTGATCCGAAACAACGCACGAGTGCCTTTCCAGAAGCGAAACGTTCCCAAACACCTTACCAACGAGTGTCCCGAACATTTCGCCAACCAACCCGCTTATGATCTAACCCGGCATGACAGTCCCTTACCAATAGGAGTGCAGGTCGGTCAGTTCTCTCGGTTTTTTTGTGCGGCACGCCCTAAAAATGCAACGAGAGTGACAGTGGCAGACAAACCCACAAATACAAGCAGCGCGAAAGGTTTGAGAAATTCACCAAATCTAGATATTGCATCCTTGAACCCAACCACCACAATCCCCGCCGCAAATAATCCTATATATAAGCAACATTGATGCGAGGAAAACCTTCCAGAGACGAAATTTCCTGAGAATCCTTCCGAAAACTGGCCCGAATAATCCTCCTATAAGGCCACTTATGGATTCAAGCGACATTCCCACTCCTAATTGCTTATGAGGTTCACCAGACTTCACGATTGCCTGCGCTGCCCTACCAGCCTCTTCACTATCACGCAAACGATAAAGCCCATAATCGCAGTGAAAAGCACCACCAGATGATTTTCTGTATCCGCGCTTTCGAAACAGATGCAATTGACGGCCCCATGGCTACCATCCAATCCCAGTTTTCCCTTGATCAATGGAGAAGCCCCAGCCAACTGAAGCAGGGTTGTTTGTCTTCCCCACTATCCTGGTAGTCTTTTCGTCCGGATACAGCTGCCGGTTGAAGCAGATTTTATGATGGCATCGGCAATCATTTTTTTCGCACAAAAGCCACCGTCGCAAAAACACAAAACACGAACCCCAGTAGGGTGCCGTTCACCAAAACAAATCTCGTGTCGCTACTTTCCCACAATAAACCGCCACCATAAAAATGAGCAAAAAAAGCCATTACAAATATTTTTATCAAGACAAAACACAGAAATGACAACAAGAAAGCGGCAAAATACAAGACAATCAATCTGAACATTTCTTCACTTCCCAATCCGAGATTTTGCATCGTTTATCGCTTTCGTTCCGGCTTCGGCGCCGGCAGCGCCGCCGACACCGGCACCAATCGCAGGAACATTATTCGGGTTAAACAGATTTTGTCCCGATGATCCCGCCCAAACACCAGTCCCGGACCAACCAAAGCTACCCATCCCCGACTTCGACAATGCGGATATTAAATTTGCATAGCTAGTCCCGTACCATAACCGATAGCCGCCGCACCCGCGTTCACCGCTGCGCCAGTTGCTATGCTGTCGTGTTTGCCAGAGATCACGTTGTTGGTGACGGTGTCAAGAGCACCTGTCACTGCGTTTATTACAAAATTTCCAAAGAACTTGGTGTAAGTGCCGGTTCCGCCAGCCAATGCCGCATACCCAACATCGACTGGATTAACCGTGCCATTCTGGATGTACTGCGATGTCGCATTTACACTACCAGTTAGGGCGCCAATACCAATCGGTGACGCCCACGCACTGGATCCCAAAGCTCCGGTCGAACCAAAAATTGGCGCGCCCGGGATAGCCGCCAATCCGGCAGCAATCTCTGGCGCCAGCCCAGCAGTTACCAAGCCGCCGGCAATGACTAGCCCGGCCTTTGGATTGGCCACCGCACCCGGCAACGCCTTCTGCTCTGGTGTCAGCGAGCCATCCTTGTTCCCAGACAAGAACGGACTGTTGTACTCCGCCGACGTCGCATGGAACAGCCCGCCACCATTCTGACTGATATAGGCCACCGCGGTTGCGTCCCCTCCCGGCCCCTTGCTTGCCGCCGCATCCACCAATCGATAGCCGTTCGCCAGCAGCATATTCTCCGCCTGCTCCGCAGTGAGTGCCTTCCCGGTCTTTTCTTCATAGAACTTCGCAAAGTCCTTCGCCTTGTCCTTCGCCCACTGTCTTTCGTCGGGGTGAAGCTGCCGGTTGAACCGGTCAACGTTGTATCCAGAGAACGCTCCAGCTTCACCGCCAACTGCTGCACCGGCACCCGTCGCAAGCGCATTCGCCACGATGTTCCCCAGCGCCTGATTCATATTGGCGTTGCCGGTCGGATCGCTGCTGGCGATCGCGCTGCTCAGTTCGTTCAGCTTGCCCGATGCGATCGACGCAATTGCCGCACCGGCTGCACCACCGACCGCGTTGCCGCCCGCCAGTCCAGTCACCAGCGCCGCACCTGCGCCTTGCATCAGTGCGCGGTTCGCTCCGCCCTCCTTCCATGCGTCGACGCCGGCCTGGTCGCCGTTCCTCTCGGCTTGCCGTTTCATCTCGTCGGCATAGTCCCCGATCCGGCGCGACACTGCTTCACCAGCCGCGCTGGCTGCAGCCATCATGTCCGACTGATTGGCCAGCAGGTTCTGCATGTCCGGAAGTTTGGCAACCGTACCATTCGTGTTCGTCGTATCGCGGTTCAAGCTCGCCAGATCCTGCTTCTGGTTCGCCGAATCCGTCGTCGTCACCGTCCCCGCGCTCACGCCGCTCTTCGTCGTCGCGCTATCACTGCCGCTATCGTTCTGGCCAAGCATGGGCGCAGCGCCCCCCGTATTCTTGCCCGACGTGCTGCCGTGCGTGCTGTAGTTCATTCCGCCGTCGCCGGTCGTCGCACCTGCACTGGAGCCGCTGGAGCTCGCATCGCCAAATTTATTGTCCTCAGGACTCGTCCGACTCGTCGTTTTTCACTTCGTAGCTCTTGCGCGCCTTTTTGTAGCTGTTATCGAAGGGCTTGATCTTCAACATCGCGGCTCGACTTGTATAGCCACCCACCAGCGCTATCCCGAAGCCAGCCAATAACACAATCCCTCCAAAAATTGATGGTGGAATGAATTTGACTGCGACACACATCGCCAATACCCCTATCACAATCAAACCCAATCTCACCCACCGAGGAAAATTTCCATCTTCGATCAGATTAATTTTTCGCACTGTTTCCTCCCGCGTTTCCCGTTGCCGCCTTCACGACACTCTGCCAATAAGAATTGAGTATTCCTTGAACCTTATTTGAAATATCACTGCTACTCACAGTATTCGATACTCCATTGATAACCGGGCCGAGGAGAGGATATTTTTCCGATGCTGCATTCGACACCACGTTCAGTACGCCGCCAACGCCGTACTGCCCAAAGTTCGGACTCACCATCTGTCCGACAGCATCAGCGCCGACACCAACGGCAGTCGCCCAGAATGCAATCTGCGCAAACAATGGAGCAAACGGAGATGGAGCAGACGCCAGTGCACCGCTCGTCGACCCAATCCACCCGGCGGTCGTTGACGTGGCCGACGCTAAATCACCCGTGGTTGACTTGACGTAATTCACATCGGTTTGGTTCGGCAGACGAGTAAATGGCCCTGTCAACGTGAAATGATAATCTGGCTTCGCCGGCTGATCGTAGCTGAACTGGCTCGGCACCTGACCAGGCGCCGCCGAGTTCGCGTTTGCCACGATGTATGCCTGCAGATCCGAATTCACCTGTGCCGTCGCCTGGGTCAGAATTGGTTTCCCGTCGGCCGTCGAGCCCGCATAGATCCATTTAGCACCAGAGTCCGTCGGTGCTTGCCCCACTAGCGTCTCCGGTGCGCCTGATTGATGCTGGCCGTCAACCGACACATCCATGATTCGCATCTGGTCTTCAATCTGCGCTTGGGTATATTTACCTTTGCTTTTCTCTGCCAGCTGCTTCGCCAGCGTCTTTTCTTCCGGATGCAGCTGCCGGTTAAACCGATCGACGTTGTACCCGGAGAACGCCCCCGATTCACCGCCCACGACACCTCCGGCACCCGTCGCAAGCGCGTTCGCCACGATGTTGCCCAGCGCCTGATTCATATTCGCGTTGCCGGTCGGATCACTGCCTGCGATCGCGCTGCTCAGTTCGTTCAACTTGCCCGATGCGATCGACGCAATTGCCGCACCGGCTGCGCCACCGACCGCGCTGCCGCCCGCCAGTCCGGTCACCAGCGCCGCGCCTGCGCCTTGCATCAGTGCGCGGTTCGCTCCGCCCTCCTTCCATGCGTCGACGCCGGCCTGGTCGCCGTTCCTCTCGGCTTGCCGTTTCATCTCGTCGGCATAGTCCCCGATCCGGCGCGACACCGCTTCGCCGGCCGCGCTCGCCGCGGCCATCATGTCCGACTGATTGGCCAGCAGGTTCTGCATGTCCGGAAGTTTGGCAACCGTACCATTCGTGTTCGTCGTATCGCGGTTCAAGCTCGCCAGATCCTGCTTCTGGTTCGCCGAATCCGTCGTCGTCACCGTCCCCGCGCTCACGCCGCTCTTCGTCGTCGCGCTATCACTGCCGCTATCGTTCTGGCCAAGCATGGGCGCAGCGCCCCCCGTATTCTTGCCCGACGTGCTGCCGTGCGTGCTGTAGTTCATTCCGCCGTCGCCGGTCGTCGCGCCTGCACTGAAGCCGCTCGAGCTCGCATCGTAATGCGACTGGTTCTGGACGTCCGAGAAGGACAGCGAACCTGTCGTCAGGGAATTCTTCGACGCATCCGCGTCGCTCGCGATCAGCCCACCCTTCAGATCGGTATTGCCGGTGACGTTGATATTGAAACCGCCATCGCCTGCGTGAATCCCGGCCTGTTCATTGACGCCCGCATAGCTGCCCGACGCGTTGCCCTTGCTTTGGCTGAAGCTCCCGCTGGCGCCGCCCTGACTGACGCTGAAGCCACCGCCCGAACTCGACTGATGCGCCGCGCTCGACAACGTATCCTGCACGCTGACGATGTTCAGATTCCCGCCCACATCGGCGTTGACCTGATTACCCTTCACGTTCGAGCCGATGATGTTCGTATCGCTGCCCGAGATGATCGTCACATTGTTTGCTGCGGTTACATGGCTGTTGTTCTGCGTGGCCAGATCGCTGTTGCCGTCGCCGTTGGCCTTCGACATCGCCGCGGAAACACCGAACCCGCCCGTGCCGACCGACACGCCCACGCTCGCACTCTTCGATTCATTCGTGCTGCGCGTCGAATCCGTATCCGTCGTATTGATGATATTGACCTGATTCTTCGCCGCCAGGATCACGTCGTTTGCGTTCACGTTCGAACCGGCGATCGTCACATTGCCGCTGCCAGCCTGACCATTGCCGGTCGCCGCGAACGCCACCGTCCCACCCGCGTTCACGTTCGAGCCGCGATTCGTCACGCTGTCTTCGGAAAATGCGCTCTTGCTGTGACTGCTGCCGACGCTGACTTCGACCTTGAACTGCGGCGTCTCGCCAGCCCCCAGCGCCCGGACCACATCGCCTGCGGCCATATTCGCATCCCACGCCGCGCTGGCTGCCGCCATCCCATGCAACGCTGCCGCGCGACCATCCTGGCTATTGCCGGACGCACGCGATTGACCCACAGCGTTAGATACCGCGTCGATCACCGGCGCCTTCAGCGCTAGCGTCAGGCCGCTCTTGGAGACTTCCTGCGTTTCACTGCGGTGGTTCTTGTCCTGCGCCGCGTCAATCGTCACGTTCGCGCCTGTCCCGCTGAGATTCTTCGCGGCGATCAGGTCGCTGCCCGTCACGTGCAGGTCGTTTCCAGCCGTGATGCTGAGGTTGCCCTTCAGCGAACCGATCGCGCTGCTGTTGTTCGACACCTCGGTTGTCTGACTGGTCGTCTTCAGCGAACTGCTGCCCACTGACACAGACAGCCCCCCGCCCGACATCAGCCCGGATTCCTTCTTGTTGTAGTAGCTCGACGACTGCAAGGTGTCCTGCGACGTCGTGACAGTTACGTTACGCGCTGCCGTGAGCGTCACGTCATTCGTTCCGACGATGGTGCTGCCCTGAACATTGACGTCCCTTCCGCTGACAATGTTCACGCCGTCCGCCGACACCAGACTGCCTCGATTGAGCGTCATCGTCTGGTCGATCCCGCTCGCGACCTTCACGCCGCTCACCACATTGCGATGGCTGTGCGTTTCGTGCGAGTTCAACTCGTGCGCTTCGGTTGCCGCGCCGACATTCACGTCGCCGGCCGCCAGCAGGTTCGCGTTGCCCTTGTCGAGGCTGATCGTGCTACCGGAGAGCGTTATATCCTTGCCCGACACGATATTGACCGTATCGCCGCCCTTGAGCGTCGTCCCGGTCAGCGCCTGATCCGACGTGTGCAGCGTCTCCGCATAGCTGCCGTGACTGTCGCTACCCGAGCTGTTGCTGTTCACCGTCGATATCGTGCTTGCCGCACCGAGTGTCACATTGCCCTTGGCAGCAAGGGTCCCGCCCTGGCCGAGGTCGATCTGTGCACCCTTGGCGGTCAAATCGCCACCCACGACGACATTCGATTGTCCGCCCACCTTCACCGAGCTACCGGTAACCTTGTTGATGTCGGTATTCGACACACCGTTCGCGCGCTGCACGATCTTGTGCTCGCCGGTCTGCACCGCGCCGAGATCCCAGTTGCCGCCGACGTTCATTCCGAGATTGCCGCCGACCGACAGGTTGCCCGCGTTCTGCTGGAAGTTGCCGCCCGTCACAATCAATGCATCGCCGGCGACGTCCAGCTTGGCAGTCGGCCCGAGGGTGGTCACGACGCTCGTCGCACCGTCCCGGCTCACGCGCGTGTTCGTCTTCGTCGCCGTATCGAGAATCAGGTCTTTCCCGGCATCCAGTTGCAGGCTGCCGGCCTTCACGCTCGCCGACGTCAGGTCGATGTTGTTCTCGGTCTTCAGCGCCATCAGCCCGCCGCTTTGCAGCGCGCCGAACGCGTTGTCGATCTGCTTGCCCTGGACCGCCAGCGTGTTGTCCGCCTTGATCGTGCCGCTGTTCGTGAACGACTGCGCGTTCTGGAAATCGATGTTCGTCGCGCTGATGAACGGGCCGTTGACATTCTGCTGGTTCGCCTGCGCGAGATACACGACTGGCACCAGCACGGACTGGCCGTCCACCACGCGGGTCTCCATCATGATCACGTTGCTGGTCAGCCTCGACACCTGCTCGGCCGACAGGCTCGCGCCCATCGGCAGATCGAGCGACTTCGACAGATCCGCGCCAGCCGTCATCAACGACTGATACATCGTCTGCAGATCCGCATACGGTCCCAGCACCGCCTTGCCGGTCAGCGCCGTCACCTGGTTGCGCACGAGCTGCTGCTCATAGAAGCCGTCGCCGAGACGCTTCGGAATATGCGTGAGGTCGACACCGAGCTGCCCGAAGAAGTAGTCGCTCGAAATGAAATTCTTCTGGTTCGTGAACGCCGGGTTCGTCTCGATCACGAAGTTCGCATTCGGCGCGGTAGCCGGCCGGTACAGCCCGCCCTGCGGAATCGTGAGATTGTTCAGTACGTTCAGCGCCGTCGCACTGGCGATGATCGGATCGACAGGCGCCGGCGGACCGCCGTGCACGGCGGACGTACCCGATTTCGCACCACTCGCGTTACCACTCAGGTTTGTGGGCGTGAGACCCGGCACGGACTGTCCCGGCAGCAAGCCGAGTGACGGAATCGATGCGTTACCAGCCGTGTTGCTGACGTTGACGCCCGTCCCCGAGATCGTGCCGTTGGAACTCATCGTCGAGAAGTAGCCGGGCAGCGTGTAATCCTTGATCGACGCTGGTGCCGCCTGCGTGTAGCCGCCCGGGCGACTGCCGACGAACGGTGCATTGCCGAACGGCAACTGCCAGTCGTGTTCGGAATTGTCGTAGTTGTTGTAGTGATATTGTCCCGAGTAGGAAACCGTCACACCCGGCAGTTTCTGCCCGGATGCCGCCCAACCATCGGCGTCGTAGTGCCCCGGCATCTTGATGTCGCCGACCGCCGCGATGTTGCTCCAGTAGTTTTGCAGCGTGCCGACCGACGACGCATCGATCCTGCCGCCCGACACGATCTGCGCGGCCGGGCTGATGTCCGTCACTGTCGTCGCCGTCGCGCTGTCGGCATAGTAGGTCGTGAACTGATACGTGCTGTTCCACTGACCGCCGTGAGGCGGCTCGGTGTAGACGCCGCCGATGCTGTCCGGATCCTTCACGCCGACCTGGCCCGTGCGACCGCTGATCGGAATACCGAACTGGCCGAGCAGCGATGGATCGATCGAA
This sequence comes from Burkholderia sp. BCC0044, assembly GCF_902832955.1. Taxonomy (NCBI): domain Bacteria; kingdom Pseudomonadati; phylum Pseudomonadota; class Betaproteobacteria; order Burkholderiales; family Burkholderiaceae; genus Burkholderia; species Burkholderia sp. BCC0044. The sequence goes on from NZ_CADFDO010000001.1 coordinate 1,018,851, forward strand.
CTCGTCGAGGTCTTCATCACGCGGCGCGTGCTCGTGATCTTGTCCGCGTGCAGTTCCATGTCGCCGCCGGACTGAATCAGCGCGGACACGTTGTTGACCAGCGCGGCGTTGGTGTAATTGCCGCTCGCGTCCTTGCCGCCTGCCAGCACGACCTTGCCCATGCCGAAGATCGCCGTCGTCGCCATCGAATCGGTCGCAGTGGTGTCGTCGCGGTTTTCGATGTCGCGCGCGAGGATTTCCAGCGTGCCGTTGCTGTCCGATGCTCCGATCAGCGCGGTCGGCCCGAGGTTCGAGATCGTGTTTGTCGCGTTGAGCGAGGCACTGGCGCCCACGAGCGCGCCGGTATTGAACAGGTTGGTCGAGTGCGTGCGCAGCAAGCCGCCGGCAGTCAGAGCGCCCACGTTGACGATGTTGCCCGCGTTGACGCTCAGGTTGTTGACCGACTGCAGGTTCGCGTTGTTCGTGAAGGTGCCGGGCAGCGTGAAGGCGAGATCGTGACCGACGTTGAACTGCGTATCGGATGCCGCCGTGTAATCGCCCTGCAGGTTCACGTTCGCATCATGCGCCGCGCTGTATGTGCCGCTGCCCTGCAGCGTGGCCGCCGCGACCGACAGGTCGTGCGTCGAGCTGATCTGACCATTCGTGTTGGTGATCGCACCGGTCGTCGTCACGTCCACGTCGCCGTTCGAATTCGTGACGTTGCCGATCGTGCCGCCGCTGTTGTCCAAGGCGTTGCCTTGAACATGCAGCGACGCGCCGCTGAGCTGACCGCCTTGCGTGTTGCTGATCGACGCCGCGCTGACCGTTACATCGCCGTTGCCTGTAATCGCGCCCATGCCCGCGACGCCGCCGGCGTGACTGTTGGCGATCTGGTTGCCGCCTTGCACCGTCATCTTGCCCGCGCCGAGGTCGACAATGGCGCCGTCCGCGTTGTCGATCGAGGCCGATTGAATGGCGAGCGTGCTGGTGTCGCCCGCAATCGATTGCCCCGCCTGGATGTGGCCGCCTCGGTTTGACAGAGCGCCGCCGTTCTTCAACGACAGCGACGCGTCCGATCGCAGCAGGCCCTGTGCGTTGTTCACGTCGCCCGCAATCGTGGCGTTGATGCCGCGCTGCGCGGCGAGGATACCGCTCGCGTTGTTCCAGGAAGCCGCATTGACGACGGCTTGCCCCTTCGTCACGATGGTGCCCGACGCGTTGTTCAGTGCGCTCGATCCTTGGCCCGGCGCGATCGTCAGCGTGCCGGTGCCGGCATGCGTAATGGTGCCGCCCGCGTTGTTCAACTCGGCCGGCGTGAGCGTCAGGTCCGCGCTGTTGGTCTGGATCACGCCGGCGGCCGAGTTGTCGAGCGCGCCGCTGACGTTCATCCCCATCGCTGACGATCCGTACTGCGTGATCGTACCGCCGTGGTTCACGAGGTTTGCGGCCGTCAGCGCAAGCTGATTGGCCTCGAGCTTGCCGCCGCTGTTGTCGAGCGTCGAATCGGCGGTAACCGACAGGTTCGGCGCGACGATCGAACCGCCCCGGTTCGTCATCGAGCCCGTGTGGATCGTCGCGTTCGTGCTCGCGCCGATCTGGCCGCCGTCGTTCGCGAGCGTACCGCTGGTGACGCTCAGATCCGTGTTCGACAACAGCTTGCCGCTCGCATTGTTCAGCGTGCCGGCGACGGTTGCCGTCAGTCCGTTCTGCGCGTTGAACGAGCCCGCCGTGTTGTTCAGCGCGCCGGTTTGCGCGACGACGCGCCCGTTGCTGGCGACCGCGCCTCCCACGTTCGACACCGACCCCGTACCTCCGCCGAGCGTCAGCGTTCCGTTGCCCGCATGCGTGATCGTGCCGCCATCGTTGACGAGTGCGACAGGGGCGAGCGTCAGGTCGGTACTGTTGGTTTGCAGCGTGCCGCCGCTGGAATTGTCGAGCATGTCCGACACGTTCACGCTCATCGCTCCGGCGCCGGTCTGTGTGATCGTGCCGCCGTGATTCACGAGGTCGGTCGCGTTCAACGACATCTGCTCGGCCTGCACGGTGCCGGCGCTGTTGTCGAGGGTCGTACCAGTCAGCACAGCCGCCTGACCGACAATCGAGCCGCCGTTGTTGACCAAGCGCGCGCCTGCGTCGACAGCCACCTTTTGCGCGGCCTGCAGCGTGCCGCCGCCGTTGTCGACCGACTGGCCCGATACCCGCAGATTCGTGTTGGATGTGATCGCGCCGCGATTGACAACGTTTGCGCCTTGGACCGACACATCGCCGTTGCCGCCGATCACACCGCCTTGCGCGCCGTTCGCAGTCGTTCCTGCGGCATTGGTCAACTGGCCGCTCGTTGTCACCGACAGGCCGTCGCCGTTGAGCGACGTGATCCGGCCCGCCGTGTTGTCCAGTGACGCACCAGCCACCGTCATGCCAGCCGCGCTTTGAAGGGTGCCCTGGTTGTTCGCGATGGTGCCGCCATGCACGTCTGCCGTACTCTCTGAAATCAGTTCACCAGACTGGTTGGCGATCTGGCCGGCCACGTTGACCGACAGCGGCCCCTGCGATGAAACCTTGCCGCTCTGGTTCGAGAGGGCACCACCGGTCAACGTCGTGCTGCCGCCGCTCGACAGGCTGCCGTGATCGTTGATCACGGTGCCCGATGCGTTCGCCAGAATGGCACCTTGCGCGCTCGTCGTCGCGTTAGACAGGTTCACGTCGCCGGCCGTCGCGTTCAGCGACAGATTGCCGTTTGCCGCCGTCTGGCTGCCGGCGAGATTCACACTGCCGCCCGTCAGTGACGCATTGCCGCCCGCCACATTCTGGCCGGTTGCGGTGAGCTGGCCCGACGCCGTCAGGTTCAGGTCGCCGCTGTGCGTGACGGAACCGTCGTTGTTCACGCCGGCGCCGAGCGTGCCGGTCGAGTTGACGCTGCCAGCGTTGACCGTTGTATTCTGCTGCGCCGCGAGCGTCCCGCTGTTCGTGAGATCGGCACTTGTGCTGGCCGACAGCGATTGCTGCGCGTATGTGGTGCCGCTATTCTGGATGCCGCCGGCGGCCGACAGCGCGAGGTTGCCGCTCGCCGTGGTCTTACCCGTCAGGACGAGCCGGCCGTTCGACTGCAGCGTCAGGTCGCCTGCCTGCGCCGCGATCGTGCCAGCGTTGGCCACCCCCACACCAAACTCGTTCGATGCGAGGAAGATCCGATCGCTATACATACCGCCCAACTGGCTCACGTCGATCGCAACCGACGGAGCCGGGCCGTCGCCGGCAATCGGTGTCGCGGAGAGCGTGTCGTGGTTGACCTGGCTCGCGCCGGCGATCACATTCAGATTCTTCGCGTAGACCGCCGCATTCACCTGTACAGCGCGGGCGATAAGGTCCACCTGATCGGTACCGGTTGCGTTCAGGCCAGCGCCTGACACGGTCACGAGCCCGCGGTTGACGTTGTAACCGGCGAGTGAGCCGTCGGCGCCGTAGAACGGCACGCCCGTCGTCAAGGTCGCGCGACTGGTATTCAGAAAGGTTCCGCCGTCCACGAAAATCCCGGACGGGTTAGCCAGGACGAGCTCCGCGCGGGCGCCTGCGATCTCCACGGCGCCGCGGATTTGAGAGGGGTTCGGACTGTTGACCTGGTTGACGATGATCCGTGCAGCCTGCCCGGCTCCGTAATTCGGGTTGCCGTTGATCCAGCCCGCCTGTTGGGTCTGAACCATCGTGGCCGAGTTGTTCAGGATCGCGCCAGCCTTTTGGACGTCGAACTGATTGTAGGTGTTGACCGATACGCCAGCGCCCGAAGGCTTGGCCACGTTGACCTGAGGCAAGCCGTTCGGCGTCTGGATCACCTGCGTGCTGGTGCCGGGCGTCGGGATGATCTGCGCACCGGACAGGGTGGGTAACATGCCAAGTGCGGCGACGCCCGCCACCACAACGCCAGCGCCATACGTCGACGACCGCCCCTGCGCGCGAGCTTCGCCTGTTGCGGATTTCCCCTCAGCGGTTACCGTCTCCCCGACAGCGGCCACCATACCCCGAAGCCTGGAATACACCAGGCGGTGCGTATTCTTGTTCATTCTCGTCGACGCGGCCCGCGTCCATTCGTTTGCTTATTGGACGCGAGCTTACCGAAACCCTTGCGAGCGACTGTCAAATATTGCCAAGCTGTTGAAGGAGAACCACAAATCCCGTATTTCGGACCTGTCTAATTGACGTGTACTGACGTACGACTTAGAAAGCCACCAATCGAACGAGAAGTCTCTACATACCACGCGAATTGGCTGTTTTAATTTCGCTCGCGATCGTGATCGCGGGCTTCGTCGGCGGGCTCGTGCTGTCGGCGGTCAAGCGCTCGCTCGGCACGAAGGACTGGGGCTCGATGATCGCCGGCCACGGCGGGATGCTCGATCGCGTCGATTCGATCTGCTTCGCCGCGCCGGTGTTCTTTCACTTGGTGCGCTATCTGTACGTTTGATCCAGTTGCGCGATACGCGGGCGGTGCAATGCCGCCCGTTCCTGCGAGCGAAGGATCAGTACCCGTCGCGCAGCGCCTTCGGCACGACGTAGCGGCCGCGCGCGGCGTCGAACTTCACCGTGTAGCGCGCATGGATGGCCTTGTCGCCGCGCGTGCCCGTTTCCGTGACCGTCAGCGGATAGACGTCGCCGACGCCGGTCGTGTCCGGCGCGATCTCGAAGCGGCGCTCCTCGCAACGCGCGCGAGCGTGCGCGCATTCCGTCGACTCCGCATTGTCGAGCGCCTCGTCGATGCGCGCCGCCGCATGCACCAGCGCATTGCCGTACGGCAGCCAGATCGAACGAAAGCTTTGCGTGTAGCCTTGCCGCATGTCGCTTTCGCCGACGACGAACCCGAACAGGTGCGGCCCGAGCCGCTCGATGCGCACCGTGCCCGGTTCGCCGCGCTGACCCGATGCGATCTCGGTTTTCTTCGCGACCGGCTCGAGCGTCCTGCCGTCCGGCGAAGGCTTCAGCACGTACAGGTCGATCGCTCCCGGCGTCGCGTCCGAATCCATGCCCGGCATCCCATTCTGCACGGCCGCCTCGGTCTCGCCGCACATCGCAAGCAGCGTGCGCGGGCCGTCCGCGGTCGCCACGCGCAGCACGCCGCACGGCGAATGGATGAAATCGCCCTCTTCCGCCTGCCAGCCCTTGCGGTCCGCGCGCCAGTTGCCGTACGTGTCGTGGATGAAGGTTTTCAGTTGACGGTCGGGCTGCGGCGGCTCGGCGGCATGAACGGGCGACAGCGCAGCGAGCACGGCGAGTACCGTGAGCGCACCAAATGCAGCGCGCGAAGCCGCGAGCGGCTTCAGACGTCGGTTCCGGTTCTGGACAGTCATGACGAGGTTCGATCGGATTGGGAAAAATGTGCGGCGGATCGTTGCAGACTCGCCCGCTCAAGGTCACTGGCGCCGCCGCGGCGGCCTGATGCGAAACCACGACGCCCGGTCTCGCCATTCGCGCCGGCCGGCGTTACGATCTCCCACTCCAGGCTCCGTTCGACACGCGCGGAAATCGACCCGCGAGGCCGTAGCGTACACGCACGGCGCGACGAGCTACCGCCACCGACATCACCCATGAAACTGAAGCTCGACATCGTGCAGCTCGCCGGCCGCGACGGCGACACGCCCACCAACCTGCGGCGCACGCTCGAAGCGATCGCGACCTGCGCACCCGGCACCGACCTCGTGATGTTCCCGGAAGCGCAGCTCACCGGCTTCCTCGATCCGTCGAATCTCGCCGAACTCGCCGAACTCGCCGAGCCGCTCGACGGCCCGAGCGTCGGTGCGGTGATCGCGGCCGCCCGCGCGCGCGACGTCGCGGTCGTGGTCGGGCTGATCGAGAACGATGGCGGCCGCTTCTACAACACGACCGTGTTCGTCACGCCGAACGGCATCGCGCTGCGCTACCGCAAGACGCACCTGTGGGTCAGCGAGCACGGCGTCGTGCTGCCCGGCGACCGCTACGCGACGGTCGAATGGCGCGGCGTGCGGATCGGCCTGCTGATCTGCTACGACAGCGAATTCCCGGAAACCGGCCGCGCGCTCGCCGCGCTCGGCGCGCAACTGATCCTCGTGACCGACGGCAACATGGAGCCGTACCGCAACGTCCACCGCACGTCGGTGACGGCGCGCGCGATGGAGAACCAGGTGTTCGCGGCAGTCGCCAATCGCGTCGGCGGCGGCAGCCACGGCGTCGTGTTCGCCGGCGGCAGCCTCGCGGTCGACCCGTTCGGCAACCTGATCTTCGAAGCCGGCAACACCGAATCGCGGCACGCGATCGAACTCGATTTCGATCAGCTCGCCGCGTCGCGGGCGGTGTACGACTATCGTCGGGATCAGCGCCTGCAGATCGCCGGCGAGCGCATCGCGCACGCGGACGGCCGTCGCGAACTGCTGATTCCGTAAGCACCCTGCCGCGTCCCGGCCGCGACGCCGTCGTCACGCCGGGTCGGGCACCTCGATCGCCAGCAGCGCCGAACTGACCGACTTGCCGTGCGCGTCGAGCGCGAGCGAGCGCGTCACGCCGCCGCCGAGCGCATCGCGCAGCACGAAGTTGAACGCGCCGAGCGCCGGCAATTCGTAGCGCACGACGTCGCCGTGCACGATGCCCGCGAGCCATCCCTTCACCGTTTCCGCATCCAGATGCATGCGCAGATGGTCGTAATGACGCGGATCGCGGCAGATGACCGACACGTTCAGCGTATTGCCCTTGTCGCCAGTGCGCGCATGCGCGAGTTCACGCAGTTGCATCAGGCCTCCACGAATGAAAACGACGGCGTCACGGCCGCGCGCGGCAGCAGCACCGACTGCACGGCGATCACCTCGCGCGTCGACTTGAACGCGCCGCCACCGCCGGCCGGCCCGTTCGTATAGAGCGTCTCGACTTCGTTGCCGATCCGCGCGGCTTCGGCGGCATTCGCCGCGCGACCGGCCACCCGCACGCGCACCTCGGCCGGCTCACCGCCGCGCGCGACCGGCGGCGCGTCACCATACAGCGAGTCGACGCCGATCAGGTCGAAGCGCAGCTCGCTTGCCGCGACGCCGGTCAGCGCGAGCCGCTCTCGCACGATGTCGAGCGCCAGACGCGCACGGGCGAGCGCGCCCGGGCCGCCGTACGAGATCTGGCCTTCGCCGATCCAGCCGTCGACGTAAGCCACCGACACCTTCAGCGTATCGGGCCGCGCGGCGCCGCGGCCGCCCGTCACGCGCACGCGATCGGCCGCCTCCTCCGCGACCGCCACGCGCGTGAAATCGGCCACGACGTCGGGTTGCAGATACCGTGCCGGGTCGTGAATCTCGTAGAGCAGCTGTTCCTTGCAGGTCGCCGCGCTCACGCGGCCGCCCGCATGCGGCACTTTCGTGATCACGACCGCGCCGTCGGCCGCGACCTCGCCGATCGGGAACCCGAGCCGTGCCAGGTTCGGCACGTCCTTGTAACCGGGATCGGCGAAATAGCCGCCCGTCACCTGCCCCGCGCATTCGAGCAGATGGCCGACGACGGTCGCCTGCCCGAGCCGGTCCCAGTCGTCCATCCGCCAGCCGAACGCATGAATCAGCGGCGCGGCGAACAGCGACGGATCGGCGACGCGCCCGGTCAGCACGACGTCCGCGCCGGCCGCGAGCGCGTCGACGATCGGCGCGGCGCCGAGATACGCGTTCGCGGACACGATGCGGTCGCGATACGCGGCGACGTCGTCGCCCGATTCCTCGAAACGGAACGCGCCGCGCAGCACGACGTCGAGCACGTCGTCGCCTTCGACCGCCGCGACTTTCAGCTCCGCGATGCCGAGCGACTGCGCGATCTGCGCGGTACGTCTTGCAGCCGCGCGTGGGTTCGCCGCGCCCATGTTCGACACGATGCGCACGCGCTTCGCCGCCGCGACCGGCAGCACCGCGTGCATCCGCGCATCGAGCAGCGGGTCGTAGCCGAGCGCCGGATCCTTGCGGCGCGCCTGCTGCGCGATCGCGATCGTGCGCTCGGCCAGGCATTCGAAGACGAGATAGTCGAGCTGCCCGTGTTCGGCCAGTTCGACCGCGGGCTCGATCCGGTCGCCCGAGTAGCCGGCGCCCGCGCCGATGCGCACGCGCCGTTCGTGTGATGGCTTTGCTGTCATGTCCGTACCGTCATCCGGCGAGCGCATCGCCGACAAAGATCAAAAAACGCCGAGCACGACGCACGCGATCGTCATCACGATCGACGCGCCGAACAGCAGCGGAAACGTGAATTTCTGATGCTCGGCCAGCTCGATCCCGCACAGGCCGACGACGAGGAATGTCGCGGGCGTGAGCGGGCTGACCGGAAAGCCCGTCGTCATCTGGCCGAGCAGCGCCGCCTGTCCGACCTGCACGGCCGGCACGCCGAGCTGGCCGGCCACTTCGGCGATCACGGGCAGCACGCCGAAGTAGAACGAATCGGGATCGAACAGCATGCTGAGCGGCATCGACGCGAGGCCAAGCACAACCGGGATGTGGCCGGCCATCGACGGCGGCACGAAGCCGACCGCCGCCTGCGCCATCGCCTTCAGCATCCCGCTGCCCTGCATGATCCCGGTAAACACGCCGGCCGCGAGCAGGATGCCGGCCATCATCAGCGCGGCGCGCGCATGCGCGTCGATGCGCTTGCGCTGCATGTCGACGTCCGGGTAGTTCACCATCAGCGCGATGCACAGCCCGACCATGAACATGATCGCGGGCGGAATCTTCTCGCCCATCACGACCATCGTGCCGAGCACGACGAGCGTCAGCACCAGGTTGAACCAGAACAGGTGCGGCCGACGCAGCGCCTGCTCGTCGGCCGTCAGTTCGCGTTTCGGCAGCGGGATCGACGCGTCGTTGCCCGACAGGCCGAGCCGCTTCTCCTCGCGCCGCCCGAGCCAGTACGCGACGCCGAACACGAACACGAGCCCGATCGCCTGCACCGGAATCAGCGGATTGAACAGCGCCGACACCGGCAGGTGCAGCGACGCCGATGCGCGAATCATCGGGCCCGTCCACGGCAGGAAGTTGATGCCGGCGGCCATCGACACGGCGGCGGCCAGCACGCGCCGGTCCATCTTCAGCCGGTCGTACAGCGGCAGCACCGCGGGAATCGTCACGAGAAAGCAGACGGCGCCCGAGCCGTCGAGGTGGATCAGCAGCGCGAGCAGCGTCGTGCCCATCACGATGCGCGTGGGGCGCGTGCCGACCGCGCGCAGGATCCGGTCGATGATCGGATCGAGCGTGCCGGCGTCGGTGATCGTCCCGAAGTACAGGATCGCGAACACGAACATCCCGACGACGGGCGCGAGCCCCTTCAGCCCGTCGATGACGAACTTGCTGGTGTGCAGCCCGAAACCGCCGAGCAGCGACGCCGCGATCGGCACGATGATCAACGCGACGAGCGGCGACATGCGTTTGGACAGAATCGCGGCCAGCAGCACGACGATCGTGCCAAGCCCGAGTAACGGCAGCATCCGTGTCTCCTACCTTGTCTTTTGTTGGAGACGAGCGTAAGGTCGGCGCAGTGATAGCACAATTGAAATGATTTGATCGCAGCAATCACGGACCGTTATGGATCTGAATCTTCGCGACATTCGCGCATTCGTCACCGTCGCGCACGCCGGCAACTTCACGCGTGCGGCCGCGCGGCTGCACCTGTCGCAACCGGCGCTGACCGTGCAGATCCGCCGGCTCGAGGAAATCGTCGGCGCGCGGCTGTTCGACCGCAACAGCCGCAGCGTCGCGCTCACGCAGACCGGGCGCGAACTGCTGCCGCTGCTGCAGCGCTCGCTCGACGACATGGAACGCGTGCTGCGCGATGCGCGGGCGCTCGGCGAAGGCGCGAGCGGCACGGTGCGGCTCGCGTGCCTGCCGACCTTCGCGTCCAGCATGCTGCCGGAGCTGATCCAGTCGTTCCGGCGCGACGTGCCGCGCGCGGGCTTCGAGATCCGCGACGGCGTCGCGAGCCTCGTCACCGCGCTCGTGCGCAACGAGGACGCCGATCTCGGGCTGACCGGCGGCGACACGTTCGATGCGTCGCTGGAGGTGCTGTATGCGGGCGCCGACCGGCTGGTCGCCGTGTGCCCGCAGGATCATCCGCTCGCGCGCAAGCGCCGCGTCACCACCGCCGACGTCGCCGGCGTGCCGCTCGTGCTGACCGCGCAGGGCACGAGCGTGCGCAGCGTCGTCGATGCCGCGCTGGACGCGGCCGGCTGCACGCCCGACATCGCGTGCGAGCCGACCTACATGATGACGGCCGTCGCGATGGTGCGCGGCGGCCTCGGCGTGACGATCCTGCCCGCGACCGCGCGCGAGGTGCGCGCCGAACCCGATCTCGTCGCGAAGCCGATCGACGATCCCGCGTTCGTGCGGCCGATCGCGCTCGTCGCAAAGCGCGGGCGCACGCTGCCGCGCGTCGCGCAGGCGTTCGCCGACCTCATGCTGGCGGCATTGAAAAAGCGCGCATGACGCGCGCCTGGTTCGGGAAAGTGCGCGCGGCGCCTACTGCGCGTCCGGATCGACGTGCAGCGATTCGCCGATCGCATAGAAATTGCCGCCCGCGATGTAGTGCAGGCTGCGCAGCGCCGGGTCGGCCGATTCGAAATACCAGTGGCCGTCGCGGAACACGCGCGTGTCGGACCACGCAGCCACCACCTCGCCGATGAACAGGTCGTAGGTCTGCTGGTTGTGCGGCTCCGGAATCAGCTTGCACGCGAGCCAGCCCGAGCAGCCGGCGACGAACGGCAGGTCGTGGCCGTCGACGTCGAACAGCGTGACGCCCGCTTCACGCAGCTTGTCGGGTCGTTCCGCGAGACTGTGGCTGCCGACCGCATGCGTGAGCTGCAATTGCGCGGCCGTCGGCACCTGGATCACGAACGTGCCGCTGCGCTCGACGAGTTCGCGCGTCTTCGCGGATTTGTCGAGCACGACGGTCAGCTTCGGTGGCAGGAAATCCAGCGCGCACGCCCACGCGGCGGCCATCACGTTGTCGACGCCGTCGTGGCGGGCCGACACGAGCACGGTCGGGCCGTGATTGAGAAGACGGTAGGCCTTGTTCAGCGCCACCGGCGCGATGTGTCTGTCCATACGGGTTCCTTGGAGAGCGGCGCGCACGGACGGATGCCGTGCGGCGCGGCGCCGGCCGTCGCACCTGCGCGCGGCCGGGCTGAAGGCCGCATTCTCGCACCCAACGTCAATCGGCGCTGGCGCCGCGGCCGGTCACTTCGCGAACAGCTGGCCGATGTCGCGGAACGCCTTGAATTCGAGCGCATTCCCGCATGGATCGAACAGGAACATCGTCGCCTGTTCGCCGACCTGCCCCTGGAACCGCACGTACGGCTCGATCACGAAGGTCACGCCGAACCCGCGCAGCCGCTCGGCCAGCGCCTCCCAGCTCGCCCAGTCGAGCACGATCCCGAAATGCGGCACCGGCACGTCGTGGCCGTCGACCGCATTCGTATGCGCGCCTTCCTGCGACGCCGTTTTCGGATGCTCGTGGATCACGAGCTGATGCCCGTAAAAGTCGAAGTCGACCCACTGCGCACTCGAGCGCCCCTCTGCCAGCCCGAACACACGGCCGTAGAAGTCGCGCGCGGCCGGCAGGTCGTAGACGGGAATCGCCAGGTGAAACGGGGAAAGACTCATGATGGCCTCGTGAAGGAATGCTCGCGTGGCGCGAGGACGGCACCATGGTAGACAAGGCCGAGCAAAAATTAAATCAATATATAGTTTTGCGATTCACAAACGGAATTGATCAATGATCCGCGAACTGAAAACCCTCGTCGCCGTCGCCCGCGAAGGCACCTTTGCCGCGGCCGGCAACCGTATCGGGCTCACGCAGGCGGCCGTCAGCGCGCAGATGCAGCGCCTCGAAGCCGAGCTCGGCTTCGCGCTGTTCGACCGGCAGGGCCGATCGGCGCGGCTCAACGAGCGGGGCCATCACGTGCTCGACCAGGCGCAGGCGCTGATCGGCCTGTACGAGAACCTGAGCTCGACCGCGCCCGGCTCGCCGGCCGCCGTGCGCGTGACGATCGGCGCGATCGCATCGGTGCAGAGCGCGCTGCTGCCGGCCGCGCTGGCCGATTTCCATCGCCGGCACCCCGCGTGCCGCACGCGCGTGATACCCGGGCTGTCGATCGAGCTGGTCAACCGGGTCGATGCGGGCGAGCTCGACATGGCCGCGATCATCCGGCCGCCGTTTGCGCTGCAGAGCGACCTGCACTGGACGACGCTCGCACAGGAACCGTTCCGGCTGATCGTGCCGCGCGGCGTGAAGGGCAAAGACTGGGCCGCGCTGCTCGCGAACGCGCCGTTCGTGCGTTACGACCGTGCGTCGTTCGGCGGCCGCCAGGTCGACCGCTTTCTGCGCAAGATGCATATCGCGGTGCGCGACACCTGCGAACTCGACGAGCTCGACGCGATCGTCAAGCTGGTCGAGAACGGCGTCGGCGTCGCGATCGTGCCGCAGACCGCCGTGTATCGTCGCTGGCCGGCCGGCGTGCGCGCGATCGACCTCGGACATCACACGTTCCATCGCGACATCGGGCTCGTGCATCGTGCACGGCGCACGATGTCGGAACCCGCGCAAGCGCTCGCGCAACTGATCGAGGCGGCGTCGCGGCGGCGCGCGCCGCCGCAGCCCGCATGATCCGACGCGTGGCGGCTCAGCGCCGCCCGGCCGCCCAGTCCACCGCCGCGTCGAACAACGCGACGCCGGCCGGCGACAGGTTCGTGAACGTGTCGTTGTCGAGGAAGAACATCACGCGGCGCGCCGGCGCGAGCGTTTCGTAGTCCATCGTCGCGCCCTTCTCGTACGCGAAGATCGCGGCCTTGTCGGGTTGACCGTACACGGTCGCGATCGTGATCGCGCCGAGCCCCGGCTTGCCCCAGCTCATCGGCGCCTGCTTGCCGTACGCGTTCGTCGCGCCGGCCGGCAGCCCGGCCGCGATCGGATGCGGCGCGTTGACGAGCCACAGGTAGCGCTCCTTGCCCGTTTCGCCGAAATCGACGTCGTGCCGCTTGCCCGTCATCGCGAGATCGTCGAGCAGGTCGTTTTCCCAGGTCACGAGCGGCTTGTCGAGCGTGCGCCAGCCGGGCCGCACGTTCTTCGACGATACCGTCGACGAGATCATCACCAGATCGGCGTCGCGCACCGCATCGGGCGTGGCCGACTCGTCGATCAGGCGCACCGCGTAACCGCGTTCGCCGAGATGCTGGCCGATGCGTTCGTCTACTTTCAGGTTCGGGCCGTGCAGTTGCACGAGCATCGCGACGCGCGTGACGGCCGGCGACGCATCGGCGGCGAACGCGGGCGCCGAGACAACGGCGCCAACAACCGCGAACAACGCGAGCGTCGAACCAGCGATCACACGCAACAGGCGGCGGCGCGCCCCGCTCTTCATCTTCAGCTTCATCTGGATTCCTCTCCGAAGCCGCGCGCCGGCGTAACGGCCGCGCGGCGATTGCATGGTCAGAACTGCAGCGTGGTCAGCAGCGACACCTGGCGCGCGTCGCCCACCGCGACGAAGTAGCGGTTCGCGCTCGACGGGTAGTACGTGCGGTTGAACAGGTTCTTCACGTTGAGCTGGAACGACAGCGTCTGCTTGCCGATCCGCGTGTCGTAGGTCGCGAACGCGTCGGCGAGCACGTACGACGGCAGCGTGAAGCTGTTCGCCGAATCGCCGGGCCGCGCGCCGACGTAACGCACGTCCGCGCCGATGCGCAGATCGTCGCCGCCCGCCACCGTGCCGAAGTCGTAGACGGCCGCGAGCGACGCGGTGTGACGCGCGACGTTCCACAGCTGGTTGCCCGCGTACAGCGGATCCTCGGTCGTCTTCGCGTCGATGTACGCGTAGCTCGCGATCACGTTCACGCGCCCGCCGATCTTGCCGGAGACGTCGAGCTCGACGCCGCGCGAGCGCGCCTTGCCCGACGTGCGCCAGTCGGTCAGCTTCGTCGCGTCGTTGTACTGCGACACGAGCACGTTCTTCTTGTCGATGTTGAACAGCGCGAGCGTACCGGTCATCCCGCCCGGCAGATCGAGCTTGCCGCCCACTTCCCATGCGGTCGCTTCCTCGGGCGGCGTCGCGCCGTCGATGATGTAGCCCGTCATCGGCGCGATCGACGACGACGGCTTCAGCGACTGCGAATAGCTGCCGTACAGCGAGAACGCATCGGTCCACTTGTAGACGACGCCCGCGCGCGGCAGCCACTTCGAGCCGCTGAGGTCGGTGTTCGCGGTGAACGGCCGGCCGCGCCCCGCGACCTGGTTGTACGTGATGTAGCGGAGGCCGCCCGACACGATCCACTTGTCGGTCAGGTGGACCGTATCCTGGAAGAACGCGGACGCGTCGTGCAGCGTGTCGGTCTGGTCGCTGTCGCTCGCGGACACCGTGCTCGACGGCGGCAGCAGCCCGTACACCGGATCGATATAGCTGAACGGCGTCTTCACGGCCTGGCGCAGCAGGTCTTTGCGATAGATGCGGCGGTATTCGGTATCGAAGCCGACCTGCACGTCGTGGCGCATCCCCGCGAGCGTCAGCTTGCCCGTCACGTAGCCGATCCCGTAGCTGTCGGTGCTGAGCGCCCCGTGCGTCGCATCGTTGCTGCGCGTCATCGTGCCCTTCACCGGATCGACGCCGGTCGTGCGCAACTGGTTCGCGTCGTAGGTCTCGCGGTTGTAGCTGTAGCCGAAATGCGCGCTCCAGTCCGCATTGAACTGGTGATCGACGCTCAGTTGCGCGAGCTGCGATTCGCCGTCCATGTTGTTGAACGGCTCGTCGATGCGCCGCCGTGCGGGAATGTCGAGCGGCGCATTGGTGCGCGGGTCGAGCGCGGTGCCGCGATCGAACGGCGAATGGAACTTGCGGTACTGGTAGGACACCGCGACCTGCGTATCGCGGCCGTACCACGCGAGCGACGGCGCGACGAAGGTCTGCCGGTACTCGCCGAAGTTGCGCCAGTACTGCTCGTTCGACTGGTCGACGATCAGCCGGTACGCAAGCCGCGAATCGCCGACCGGCCCGGTCGAATCGAAGGTCACGCTGCCGCCGTTCTTGCCGTGCCCGAACGTCGACGCGCCGAGCGAAATCGCGTTGTAGCGGGCGAGCTGCGGCTGCTTGCTGACGACGTTGACGACGCCGCCCGGGTCCATCAGCCCGTACAGCAGCGACGTCGGCCCCTTCAGCACCTCGACGCTGTCGGTCGCCGCGTTGAACGCGCGGCCCTGCACGAGCGGCATGCCGTTCTGCATCACCGAGCCATCGCGGTTGCCGCCGAAGCCGCGCTTCATGATCGTGTCCTGCGTGCCCGCGAGCGTGTTGCCCTGCGTGATGCCGCTCACGTTGCCGAGCGCGTCGTCGAGATTGCGCGGCCGCTGGTCGCGCAGCACCTGCGCGGGCACGACGTTGACGGCCTGCGCGGTGTCGAGCAGCGGAATGTCCGAGCGCAGCACGCCCGCTTCCTTCGGCGCGCGATAGCTTTCGGCGCGCAACGCGTTGGAGCGCACGTCGATCGTCGGCAGCTCGGCGGCCGGCGCGGCGCCGGCCGGCACGGGCCCGGCCGCCGAACCGTCGGCGCGCATCAGCGTGTAGCCGCCGCCCGGCTGGCGCAGCGCGACGAGGCCCGTGCCGGCCAGCAGGCGGTCGAACGCGCCGTCGACGTCGAACCGGCCGTGCACGCCGCCGCTCGTCCGGCCGGCCGTCAGCTCGGCCGGGAACGCGAGCAGGATGCCCGCGTCGCGGCCGAACCGGTTCAGCGCCGCTTCGAGCGGGCCGGCCGGAATGTCGAACGCGCGGCGCGACGCGCGCTGCGCGGCAGGCGCCGCATCGGCGTCGGTGTCGGCCAGCGCGGGCAGCGGCAGCAGCGCCGACAGCAGGACGACGCCGGCCAGCCGGCGGGCGAGACGGCCCGTGGCGGCCGGGCGCGATGCGCGCGGCAGATGACGGGCGGGCGCCGGACGGCGCCGATACGTGAGGCGGATGGAAGCCATGATCGGAGAGTCGGTGGACGATGGGCTAGTGCTGCTTTCATTACCCATGTCACGCGAACATCGAAAAACAGCTCAGGCCGGCTGAAAAATTTTTCGGGGCGCTCACGAATGGGTCGAATAGGCCGAACCAGCCGGCACGACGGTCGCCCAGTAACGCGTCAGGTAGTGGACGTCGATCGGCAGCGTCGCCATCAGCGTATCGAGCACGCGCTGCGGATCGTCGAGCGGATAGGTGCCCGACACGCGCAGGTCGGCCACGGCCGGATCGCAGCGCAGGTTGCCACGGCGATAGCGGTCGAGCTCGGCGACGAGATTGGCGAGCCGCATGCGCGACGCGACGAGCATGCCGTCCGTCCACGCGGACGCATACGGATCGAGCGGCGCCGGCGCGGCGATCGCGTCGCGCGTGAAATCCGCGCCCTCCCCGGCCGCGATCACGCGCGCGCCGGCCGGCGCATCGACCGGCTGCACCTGCACGGCGCCGGCGAACACCTCGACGCGCGTCGCACCGTCGCGCTGCCGCACCGCAAAGCGCGTGCCGAGCGGGCGCAGCTCGCCCTGCGCGGTCGCGACGACGAGCGGCCGCGCGGGCACACGGTGGTCGTGACCGCTAGTGACCATGATCGTGCCGCGCAGCAGGCGCAGGCGGCGCGCCGCGTCGTCGAAACGCACGTCGAGCGCCGTGTCGGTATCGAGCACGACGATCGTGCGATCCGCGAGCGTCACCGTGCGCCGCTCGCCGACCGCCGTGCGGAGGTCGGCCGGCCAGATCGCCGCGCGCCGTGACGGCTCGGCCATCCATGCGGCGCCGCCCGCGAACAGCAGCACGGCCAGCGCCTTCACGGCCGCGCGACGGCCCGCCCGCTTCGGCAGCAGCGCCGCCTGCGCGGCCTGTGCGTCGAGCCCGGCCGCCAGCCGGCCGAACCGGCCCTGCATCGCTTCGATGTGACGCCACGCGGCGTCGTGCGCCGGATCCTCGGCACGCCAGCGCGCGAGCGCGGCGACGAACGCGTCGTCGGTGCGGCCGGACTGCCGGTCGACCCACCATTCGACCGCGCGACGTGCAACGTGCGGCGGCACCGCCGGCGCTCCCGGGGCGGCCATCGGTCAGGCCGCCATCGCGAAGAAGCACTGCGTGCCGGCCTTCACGAGATAGCGCTTCACCGTCGCGAGCGACACGCCGAGTTCGCGCGCGATCTCGGCCTGCGTGAGCCCGTCGAGCTGCGCGAGCAGGAACGCACGCTTCGCCGCGAGCGGCACGCCGTCGAGCAGCCGGTCGATCTCGAGCAACGTTTCGACGACGACGGCCCGCTCTTCCGGCGACGGCGCTACCGCTTCGGGGCGCTGCGCGAGCACGTCGAGATACGCGCGCTCGATCTGCTCGCGCCGCCAGTGGTTGCTCAGCACCCGCTGCGCGACCGTCGTCAGGAACGCGCGCGGCTCGTCGGCGCCGATCGGCTCGTCGCGTGCGAGCAGGCGCACGAACGTGTCGTGCGCGAGGTCTGCCGCGCGGTGCGCGCAACCGAGCTTCCGGCTCAGCCAGCCGCGCAGCCACGCGTGGTGGCCGGCATAGAGGGCGTCGATTTCTCGATGGAGGGACAGCTTGTCAGCGGACATGGCCGGGTTCCGGGGTGCGCGAGCGTCAACAATTCTGTAAATGAGAATGATTATTATATACAAAAGTAAGATTGTGGCCCGGGTTTCGGCGCGCCGCGGCTACGGCGCAACGACGGCGCGTGACGTTTCGAGGCCCATCCGGTCACGCGCGACGCGCGACTATCACAGTCGTTTCAGGGCGACCAATTCGATTCGTTAAATAATGATTTGACGGATCGCCAACAATATTGAGATTGCGGTAATTCGCCTGAAAATCACGCCGAATTATCACGTCACGCGCAAAACGCAATGAAAAACAGACGGAATGACAATCCATTGATACGCAGCCGCCAATAATGCAAATCCCTCAATGGTGTATTTCCAGGAACATCCCTGTCTACATCCGACCACAACGAAGAATTTCATTTTTGCCGTTTATTGCAGCTCTGTAGTCTCCTGCCATTCCGGATCACGAACCCACCCCAGTGCGCCAAGGAGATGAAATGAAACGCATGGCCCTCTCGCTGATTTCGCTCGCGTCGTTCGCGGCGATACCCGTCGCGCATGCGCAGTCGAGCGTCACGCTGTACGGCGTGATCGACACGTCGATCACCTATGTGAACCATGAACAAGGCAAGGACAACGCGTGGATGCTCGGCAACAGCAGCGCGGGCAACCTGGCCGGCAGCCGCTGGGGCGTGAAAGGCACCGAGGATCTCGGCGGCGGGCTGAAGGCGCTGTTCCAGCTGGAGAACGGCTTCGACCCGAGCAACGGCCGGCAGGGCCAGGGCGGCCGCCTGTTCGGCCGTCAGGCGTTCGTCGGCCTGACGAGCGACCGCTACGGCACGCTCACGTTCGGCCGCCAGTACGACCCGCTCGTCGATCTCGTGCAGGGCATCACCGCCGACAACTACCTGGGCAGCGTGTTCGCGACGCCGGGCGACGTCGACAACTACGACAACAGCTTCCGCGTCGACAACGCGGTGAAGTACACGTCGGCCGTCTATGCGGGCCTGCAGTTCGCGGCGATGTATTCGTTCGGCGGCATCGCCGGCAGCACCGGCGCCGCGCAGTCGTACTCGGCCGCCGTGTCGTACAACAACGGGCCGTTCAGCGTCGCGGGCGGCTACTTCCACGCGACCAACAGCCCCGCGTCGAACGGCGTGCGCAACGGCTGGACCAGCTCGTCGGACGGCACGTTCGACGGCCCGATCAACAGCGGCTATGCGAGCGCGCACTCGATCGGCATCGCCCGCATCGCGGGCCAGTACGTCGCCGGCCCGTTCACGTTCGGCGTCGGCTACAGCAATGCGCAATACCGCCGCGACGCGAGCTCGTTGTTCGGCTCGAACGAGCACTACAACACGGGGCAAGGTTTCGTGAACTACCAGGCGACGAACGCGCTGCTCGTCGGCGTCGGCTACAGCTACACGCGCTCGGGCGGCGACACGTCGGCGACCTATCACCAGGTATCGGCCGGCGCCGACTACAACCTGTCGAAGCGCACCGACGTCTACCTGAGCGCCGCGTACCAGCACGCGAGCGGCCAGACCGGCGACGGCAACGGCGGCTCGATGGCCGCGCAGGCGTCGATCGGGTCGTACGGTTATGCGGGCACGAGTTCGCAGACGATGGTCAACCTCGGGCTGCGTCACCGCTTCTGATCGCGATATTGCGAGACCGCCGGCTGCGCGCCGCGTGGCCGGTCGAATCCGCATTGCGCACACGGCGGCTTCGGCCGCCGTTTTTTGTCGCTTTCTTTTCCCCGCCAATGGCTTACGGGCGATTTTCCTTTCGCTTCGCTTATTGCCAGCCGGCTTCACCGCATGAGTGACGTAATACGTCAGGTTTCGGTCATCGCCATTGCATTGGCCTTCGCACCAATGCCGGCCATTCTTACCGATCCCGTATCGCGTCGGGCCACGATCCGGCGCGATAAAAATGCGCGGCGCACGCGCGGACAAATGCAAAGGAAAGTTTGACGCGAGCCATTTGGCCGCCTGCTATGGCACACTTCGCGTCTGCGTAATTTCCTTGCACCGGGCGCCCGAATTCCGTCCCATCCTGCCATGCCGCGTCATACCACTCGCCCGCTCAGCCGCGACACGCTGACCCTCGCCTCGACGATCGCGCTCTCGTGCGCGCTCTGTGGCGTCGCACGGGCCGACTGCCTCGACGACGCGGCCGCGTTCCAGCACGTCAGCGTTGCCCTGATGCGCGGCATCGCGCAAGTCGAATCGGGGATGAATCCGAATGCGGTGAACACGAACACCAACGGCACGGTCGATATCGGGCTGATGCAGATCAACAGCACGTGGCTGCCGACGCTCGCGCGTGAAGGCATCACGCGGGAAAGCCTGTTCGATGCGTGCACGAACGCGTATGTCGGCGCGTGGATCCTGTCGCAGAACATCCGCCAGCTCGGCCCCAACTGGAACGCGATCGGCGCGTACAACTCCGCGTCGCCCGACAAGCGCCTCGCGTATGCGCGCAAGGTCTATGATGCAATCCGGACCATGCCGGATTCGCCGGATACTCCCATGCCCATCCTTCCACCGTCCTTCACGCCGCCGCAACAGGCACAGACGTACAACCCGTTCGCGAGCCTGAGCGTGTCGGCGCCGCCCGTCACGCGTGCGCGCACGATCTCGCCGGCCTCGCCGCCTCCGCCGCCGCAAGGCGGCCCCGCCGGCCCGGCCGGCACGTACAACTTCGGATGGACCGTCACCGGCGCCGACCAGGCCAAGCCGACCCAGGTGTTCGACGACGGCGCGCGGGTCTACGTGCAGTTCAGCGACATGAAGCACGTGCCGGCGATCTTCACCGAGACGTCGGCCGGGCGCGTGCTGATGTCGTGGGAGCTGCAGTTTCCGTATGCCGTCGTGACGCGTCCCGCGCAAACGTTGATCTTCCAGCTCGGGCCGTTCGAAGCGCGCGCGCAGCGCAGCGCGGCGGCCGCGGGCATGACCGCGCAAGCGGGGACGGCGACGGCTGGGGTATCGGCTTCCGCATCGAAGAAGTCGGCCGGGACGGCCGCGAATGCGGCGACGAACACGGCGGCCAATACGGCCGCGAAACGCACGGCGTCGGCCGATGCGCTGTGGTACCTGAATACGCCGTCGACGTCGGGAACGGCGGCGGCCTCGCCGTCGACCGCGAATGTTCCCGCCACGCTGCCGACGGCCATCACGTCGAACACGCCGCCGCCCGCGCCGGCTCAAGCACCGGCTGCGGCCGCCCAGCCGTCGCGCGCCAGCGCGGACGCGCTGTGGTACATCTCGAAGTGAAGCGCGTCCGATCACACGCGCGTCGCGGCGCTCATTTCCGTGCGGTCAGCGGCCGCGCCGCGCTTCATGACATACCCGCGCAGATAGCGCGACGTCGACGATTCCAATGAGGCAATCGTCACACGGCTCTCACCCGCGCCGTACCCAGATCACCTTGCCGTCGCGAATGCCGAGATTGCGGCGCTCCCCCCGGTAATCCATCGTGCCCGGCAACGACTTGCCGTCGCGCTCGAGCACGCGCCACAGGCAGCCGTCGAGCAGCGCGGTCGCGTCGGTCTCGGTCTTGCCGACCAGCGCGTCGTCCGGCGCGGCGTCCGCCTTGCATACCTGCGCGGCGCCCGACTGCAACGGGGGCCTGGCCGCGCCGCCCGCGGTGGCGTTGGGGTGTTTCGTGTCCATGTCCGCACATCCTGCAAAGGTTGCGCTCGCAACGAGTGCAACGAGCATCGCGATCGTGTTCTTCATCGGTTTCTCCGTGTCTCGGCCCGGCGGCCGATGTGCGGCATTCGTGCACGACCGGGCATCGCATGCGTGATCGGTTCCGCACGCTGCCGGCCGTTTCCCGATGGCGCCGGCCGGCGCATGGCGGCCTGTCGCGACCCGGCCGAGCCCGAGCCACCTCTCGGCGCACCGGCGTCGCAGGCCCGGCCTGACGCCGAACCCGCCCGCATGTTACCGCACGCGGTTCGCGGCGACGGCGCGACGCCGACGCATCATGTGCGCGCCGCGCGCGCCGCCCCGCGCCGGCAATCCGTTCAGAACTTGTACGTCACGCCCGCGATGCCGTAGTAGTTGCTGCGCGACTGCACGATCGGGCTGTCCCCGGCACGGCCGAGCAGCCGCGTCACGCCGCCGGTCGCGAGCACCGACCAGTGCCGCGACAGCGTCCAGTTCCACGCCACCGCCATCGATGCGCTGTCGATCCCGCCGCTCGCCGAATACGGCCGGAACCGGCTCGTCATCGATTGTGCGTCGGTCACGCCGTAGAAGGTCTGCATGTAGCGTCCCGAGCCCGCGTGCACGGTGCCCGTCACGACGATCTCGTGCTGCGACGTCTTGAGCACCGGCACCGCGAGATCCACGTGCCCCGACACGCCATGCGACGTGTGCGTGACCGGCGTATCGATCGTGACGCTCAGTTCCGCCGCATCGAAGAGCGTCACGCCGGCGCGCACGCCGACCAGCACCGAGCCCGGAATCCGGCCCATCCCCTTCAGGTAGTCGGAGCCCGGCAGGTCGAAGCGGTTCTCGTCCGCGCGGCCCGCGTCGTAGCTCACCGCCGCCGACACGAACGCACCGTGCGGCAGGTCCAGCCGGTAGCCGGCGCCCTCCGTGCTGTCGACGAAGAAGCCATTGCCGAACTTCGCGGAAAACGACGGCGCGACGACGCCGCGATACTGTTTGCTGCCCTGGTAGCGCGGTGCGACGCCACCGCCGAGCGACAACGAATACTGGTTTTCCGCGTGGGCGGCGGCGGCGAGGGTCAGGCCGGCGAGCGGCATGCAATAGCGGTAGCGGCGAAGTGATGGGCGCACAATATTGAGATATGAGTGACGAAGCCCGCAGTCTAGGTGCCGCCCGGCCCTGAGACTGTCCTGAATGTGCGGCGAATCTGTGCGCAATTGTGTTCGATTGTTCGCGATTGTCGCCCCGCTGCCCCGGCGGTCGATCGGCCGGATAGAATTCGCGTGCCGCGTCGCGCACCGGCTTGCCCGGTGGGAGATGGCGCGTGCATCTGAGGAGACCATGAACGAAGTTCCACTCAAATACCGTGTGCTGCTGATCGAGGACGACGATCGTCTCGCGCAGCTCGTCCGCGAATACCTCGACGGCTATGAATTCGCGGTGACGGTCGTGCGGCGCGGCGACCTCGCCGTCGCGGCGGTGCGCGAGCACCAGCCGGCCCTCGTGATCCTCGACCTGATGCTGCCGAACCTCGACGGCATGGAAGTCTGCCGGCGCATCCGCGCGTTCACCAACGTCCCCGTGCTGATCCTGACCGCGCGCGCGGACGTTTACGACCAGGTCGCCGGGCTCGAGACGGGCGCCGACGACTACGTGACGAAGCCGATCGAGCCGCGCGTGCTCGTCGCGCGCGCCCGCGCGCTGCTGCGCCGCGCGCAGCCGGCCGCGGCGGAAGCGCCCGCGGTCGCGCCCGACGCGCTCGTGTTCGGCGAGCTCGCCATTTCGCCGCCGAACCGCACCGTCACGTGGCGCGGCGAGCCGGTCGAGCTGAAGACCGCCGAATTCAACCTGCTGCTGATCCTCGCGCGCGCGGCCGGCACCGTGCTGAGCCGCGACGACATCCTGAAGCAGTTGCGCGGAATCGAATTCGACGGGCTCGACCGCTCGGTCGATTCCGGCATCTCGAAGCTGCGCCGCCGCTTCGAGGATGCGTCGTCGGAGCCGCACAAGATCAAGACGATCTGGGGCCGCGGCTACCTGTTCAGCCCTTCCGCGTGGGACGAATAAATGCTGCGCCCGTTGCTCCGCCTGTACCTCGTCGTGATCCTGTTCGTCGGTGCGTCGATCATCTTCATCCAGTTGTCGTTCGACCGGATCTTCTACGAGCGCGGCGCGCAGGCGCAACGCGACTCGCTGACGACCTATGCGTTCGTGCTGAACGACTACCTCGAACGCCATCCGGGCGCGCAGCGCGAGCTCGCATTGCGCGAACTCGCGCTGCACGGCCGCGAAGGGTTCGGCTTCATGTCGATGGCCGACGCGCGTGCGCAACTGAGCGGCACGCCGCTGCGCGACCTCGATGCCGGCCGGATCGCGATCAGCTACAACGGCAAGGATTACTACATGCCGCTCGCCGACGGCTCGGTGCTGCATGCGCGCCCGATCGAGGCGCCGGACCTCGACATCCGGATCTATGCGTACATGCTGCTCGCGCTCGCGACGCTGTTCGCGGTGGTGCTGTGGATCAACTATCACTGGCGCGACATTCGCCGGCTGCAGGACGCCGCGCGCGCGTTCGGCGCCGGCACGCTGTCGACGCGCGTGAAGGTGTCGGGCAAGTCGAACATCTACGAGCTGTCGCAGCAGTTCAACGACATGGCCGCGCGCATCGAGGCGTCGATCAAGCAGCAGCGCGAGATGATGCACGGCATCTCGCATGAACTGAAAACGCCGCTCGCCCGGCTCGAATTCGGGCTCGCGCTGCTCGCCGACGCCGACGAAACGGGCCGGATGCGCGAGCGCCGCGACGCGCTGCGGCGCGACGTGCGCGAACTCGACGAGCTCGTCACCGAGCTGCTGACGATCGGCCGGCTCGAACAGGGGGCGAGCGAACTCGCGCCGATGGAGGTCGTCGTCGACGCGCTGATCGACAGCGTCGCCGGCAACGTCGCGGACGACATCGCCGATCGCGGCATCGCGCTCGACGTGTCGATGCTCGACGCGCCCGCGACCCACGTCTGCGATCCGAAGCTCGTCGCCCGCGCGCTGCTGAACCTGATCCGCAACGGCGCGCGCTATGCGTCGCGCAAGGTCGTGCTGGCCGCCGCCCGCGACCGCGCCGGCGCGCTCGTGCTGAGCGTCGACGACGATGGCCCCGGCATTCCGCCCGCCGAGCGCGCCCGCGTGTTCGAGCCGTTCCAGCGGCTGGACTCGAGCCGCGACCGGCAGACCGGCGGCTTCGGGCTCGGGCTCGCGATCGTGCGGCGCGTCGCGCAGGTGCACGGCGGCGACGTGCGGCTCGAGGATTCGCCGCTCGGCGGCGCGCGCTTCGTGATCACGCTGCCCGTGCGCGCGCTGCCGGACAGCCTCTTCGACGTCGCGCAGGGCGTCGCGAACCCGCATGCCGATGCGCGCCGCCGTCGCGGCACGGGTACGGTCATTCCGCTTCGTTGAACAGGGGGCGGGCTCCCACCCGCCCTCGCCTTCGCTCAACGCCGGCGCAACAGCGCGACGAAGAACAGGCTGCCGAACAGCGCGGTCACGACGCCGATCGGCAGATCCTCCGGCGCCGCGAGCGTACGCGCGGCAACGTCGGCCCACACGAGCAGGATCGCGCCGGCCAGCGCGGCGACCGGCAGCAACCGGCCGTGCTCGGCGCCCACGACGCGACGGCACAGATGCGGCGTCACGAGCCCGACGAAGCCGATCGCGCCGCTCACCGCGACCATCGCGCCCGTCGCGAACGACGCGACGACGAACACCTCGCGCCGCATCCGCGCGCTCGGCACACCGAGCGACGCGGCGGCGACATCGCCCGACATCAGCGCATTCAGTTCGCGCCGACGCGCATGGAGCGCGAAGCCGGCGAGCACCGCGCACACGGCCGGCACCGGCAGCAAGTCCCAGCGCGCGAGCCCGACGCCGCCGAGCATCCAGAACAGCACCGACGACGCGGCGCGCTGGTCGCCGAGATACAGCAGCAGGTTGCCGAACGCGGCCATCATGAACGACACCGACACGCCCGCGAGCAGCAGCCGGTCCGATTCGAGCCGGCCGCTCCGGTAAGCGAGCGCGATCACGCAGGCGGTCGCCGCAAGCGCGCCCGCGAACGCGGCGGCCGACAGCGTGAACGGGCCGAACGCCGCGCCGGCCACCACCGTGACCGCGATCGCGCCGAGCATCGCCCCCGCGCTCACGCCGAGCAGGTGCGGATCGGCCAGCCGGTTCGCGGTCGCCGCCTGCAACGCGACACCGACCGCCGCCAGCGTCGCGCCGACGATCGCGGCCAGCAGCGCACGCGGCATCCGGATCAGCCACACGATGCTGTCGTCGCCCGCCGCCGCGAACGCGTCGGCGCCGCCGAACGCCGACGCGACGTGCGCGGCGACGATCCGCACCGCGTCCGGCACCGCGATCGGCGCGGGACCGAACGCGGCCGATACGACGATCGACACGATCAGCAGCACGGCCAGCGCCGGTAGCACCACGCGCATGCCGGGCCGCGCCGCCTGCCCGCGCACGCTCATCGCGCCGCCGCCGCAAATGCGGCCGGATACAGCGCGCGGGCGAGCGTCTCGACGGCCGCGACGTTCTCGGGGCCGGGCGTCGCGGCATCGTACGGAATCACGACGAAGCGCCGGTCGCGGATCGCGGCCACGCGCGCGAGCGCCGGCTGGCTCGACAGGAACTGCTGCTTCTGCGCGGCCGTGACCGCCGAATAGTCGACGATCACGATCACCTGCGGATCGCGCGCGACCACGCTTTCCCAGCTCACCTGCGTCCAGCTGCGCGGCAGGTCGTCCATCACGTTGCGCGCGCCCGCCGCCGCGAGCAACGCGGTCGGCATCGCGAGGCCGCCCGCCGTCATCGGCTTGTCGGTGCCGCTGTCGTACACGAATACGCGCAGCGGCGCCGGGCGTCCGATCGCGCGCGACACCGCCGCGAGCCGCGCACGCATCCCGGCGACGACCTGCGCGGCGCGCGCATCGACGCCGAAGATCCGGCCGAGATTGGTCAGGTCGCGGAACACGTCGTCGAACGACGCGGCCGACTGCTTCATCACGTGCGAACACGATTCGGTCAGCTCGTACGTGCGGATGCCGAACGGCGCGAGCGTCGCCGGCGTCACCGGCCCGCCCACATGCATCCCGTAGTTCCAGCCCGCGAGATAGAAGTCGGCGCGCGCGGCGGCCAGCACTTCCAGCGACGGATACTGGCTCGCCAGTTCGGGCACGCCGCGCAATGCGTCGCGCACGCGTGCGGTGCCCGTCTTCCAGCCGCCGATGCCCGTATAGCCGACGAGGCGATCCTTCAGGCCGAGCGCGAGCATCATCTCGGTGAGATTCACGTCGTTGCTCACCGCACGCGTCGGCGCGCGCTCGAACGTCACGTCGCGATCGCAACTGCGCACGGTGACCGGATAGGCGAGCGCATGAACGGACGCGCCGCCGAACACGGCAGCAGCGACCAGACGGCGGGAGACGGCGGAAAGAACAGGAAACGGCATGGCGGTCATTCCGGATGAAGCGGCGTGATGCGCGGACGGCCCGTGACGGGATGGCGATCGACGAGCGCGGCGACGCCGAACACGTCGCGCAGCAGCGCTTCGGTCAGCACGTCGTCCGGCGCGCCGGACGCGACGACGCGGCCGTGCGCGAGCACATGGAGCCGGTCGCAATACGCGGCCGCGAGATTGAGGTCGTGAATCGTCGCGAGCGTCGCGATGCCGAGGCGGCGCACGCGCGCGAGCAGTTCGAGCTGGTGACGCAGGTCGAGATGGTTGGTCGGTTCGTCGAGCAACAGCAGTTCGGGCTGCTGCGCGAGCGCGCGGGCCAGCAGCGCGCGCTGCTTCTCGCCGCCCGACAGCGACGCGAAGCGCTGTGCACGGCGTTCGACGAGGCCGACATCGTGCAGCGCGGAGTCGACGATCCGGCGATCGTCGGCCGACTCCGCATCGAACGGCCGCTTGTGTGGCGTGCGGCCCATGCCGACCAGCTCGTCCACCGTCAACCCGAAATCGTCCGGCGTCTCCTGCTGCAGCACCGCGATACGCTGCGCGACCGCGCGCGGCCGCATGCGCCACACGTCCTGCGCATCGAGCGCGACGCGGCCCGCGTCGGGGCGCGCGTAACGGAATGCGCAGCGCAGCAGGCTCGTCTTGCCGCTGCCGTTCGGGCCGACCAGGCCGACGAATTCACCTTCGGCCACCGTCAGCGTCACTGAATCGAGCACGTCGACCGCGCCGCCGGGAGACCAGCGCACGCGTTCGATGTCGAGCATGTGGGTGACTGGGCGCATGCCGTACCGCGCTAGAAGCGCATCGTCGCGACGAGCTCCGCCGAGCGCGACGGGCCGAGCAGCCATTGCTCGCCGCCGTTCGACGTCGTCACCGCGTACGTGCGGTTCGCCAGATTGCGCAGATACAGCGCGAGCTCGGTGCGCGACGTCGGCTGCCAGCGCAGCGACGCATCGAACACGGTATACGACGGCACCTGCACGCGATTCGCGTCGTCGCCGTAGGTCGCGCCGACGTAGCGCACGCCCGCATTCGCATGCCAGCGCTCGGCGAACGCCCAGCCGAGCCACAGGTTTGCGGTCTGCTGCGGCACGCCGGACGGCACGTTGCCGGCCCGCGACACCGTTGCGCCGCCAACCGTCTGGTTGAATGCGTCGTAGCGCGCGCGCAGCAGCGCGACGTTCGCGTCGATCGTCCAGCCGTGCGGCAGCCGCGCGCCGCCGGTCAGCTCGACGCCACGCGACGACTGCCGGCCGACCTGCTGGCGCAGCGCCGGATTGAACGGATCGGTGCTGAGCAGGTTGCGCTTCGTGATGTCGTACACCGCGAACGTCCAGTACGCGCGACCGTCGAGCAGCGTCTGCTTGAGTCCGGCTTCCCACTGTTCGCCGGTCGCGAGCCGGTAGCCCGCCTGCGACGCGGACAGCGTCACGAGCGAGCCGACGCCCTCTGCGCCCGTCGTGTACTGCGCATACGCGCTGAACGTCGGCGCGATGTCGAACACGACACCGGTGCGCCAGCCGACGTTCGCGAAGCGCTTGTCGAAGCCCGCGCCGGTCGCCGCCTGCTCGCGGCTGAACGCGATGTGGTCGTAGCGCAGGCCGCTCACCCACGCGAGCCGCGGCAGCACCTCGAGCCGGTTCTCCGCGAATACCGCCGCCTGCCGCGCGCGCGTGCTGAACTGCGGCACGGTCGGGTCGGGGCTCGTGAACACGCCGGCGTCGAAGCCGTGCGCCGGCACCGTCGTTTCGCCGCCGTACGGCGAATTATTGATGCCGCTGAACGTGATCTGGCTGAATTCCGCGCCGACGACGAAGCGGTTCGCGCGACCGAACAGCGCGCCGTCGAAACGCGCGCTCAGCCGGTCGCCGATCTGCCGCTGGTGGTGGCCGATGTCGAGATAGTCGCCGCGCGTGACAAGTCCCGTCGCGGGGTCGAGCACATACGATTCCGCGTTACGCCAGTGACGGTTCGATGTCAGGTAGTAGAGCTGGTTGTCGATCGTCACGCCGGCCGCGGGCCGGTAGCGGGCCGACAGGCGCGTCCACTGGTCGTAGTACGCAATCGTCGCGTCGCCGACGGTGTAGTTCAGCTTGCGCAGCGATGGATCGAGCACGCCGTTCGGCGCGGGCACGCCATAGTACGTCGCGGGCATTTGACGCCCGTAGTCGTAGTCGAGCGTCAGCGTGAGTTGCGGGCTCACGTCGAACGTCAGCGCGCCGCCGATGGCCGTCGTATGCGTATCGGCCCGCTCCGCGAGACCGTTCGCACGCGCATCGCTCGCGTAGAAGCGGTACGACAGCCGCGGGCCGAGCGCGCCCGTCGTATCGAACGCGAAGCGCTTCGCGCCGTCGGGGCCGATGCCCGCCTGCAGCGTCGTCTCGCGCGTGCGCTGCGGCCGCTTCGGCACCACGTTCACGACCCCGCCGATCGCCCCTTCGCCGTACAGCACCGACGCCGGGCCGCGCAGCACCTCGATGCGCTCGACCGACCACGTGTCGAACGGAAACGTGCTCGTGCCGGCCGCCGGCATCAGCCGCACGCCGTCGAGCAGCGTCATCACCGATTCCTGCCCGCTGAAGCCGCGCACGCTCAGCGCGGTGCCGCCGGTGCCCGGCGCGACCGCGCTCGAAAAACCGGCCGCGCGCGTGACCGCATCGAGCACCGTGCGATCGCCGCGCGCGTCGATCGTATCGGCCGTGACGGTTTCGACGCTCGCGGGCGTGTCGAGACTCGCGAGCCCGAGCCGCGAGCCCGTTTCGAGCGGTTGCGTCAGCGGGTCGGCCGGGGCGGATGAAGCGGACGATGCGGTGACGTTGATCGCCGGCAGCGCGTGCCGGTCGTCCTGCGCCGATGCGGCAGCTTCGGCGGCCAGCGCGCCGGTGGTGGCCATCGCGCAGCCCACCAGGGTCGTGCAACCGCGTGCCGCGCGGGTGCGCCAGGCGCCCGTGGTCCGGCGCGGCGCGGCATGGCGCCGTTCCCCGCGCGCCGGGGTCTTTCCGGTTCTCGTCACGTCGTATCGATCTTGTTCGTTTGTCGTCGCGCGCGAGTGTGTGCGGGGCAGCCCGGCCACCGGCGACGAAAACGTCAGATGATACAATATATCAACTTGATCCGTCAGGATTTTGACAGCTCGGGTTGCCGCCCCGCGCGTCTACAGCGGGAAACTGAACTGCACCCACAGCTTGTCGCCCCGCGGCCGGTTGCGCACCGCGAGCGCGCTTGCTGCGCCTCGTCGAGGCTGCGCACGACCTCGCGCGGGGCTCGGCAACGCGGCCGCAAACCGGTTGCACATAGCCACCACACCGCTCACCCGCCGGTCTTGAACGCCGGCAACTGCTGCCCGAGCCGCGCGCCCATTTCCGCGCCGAGCGCCTGCAGCGCATTGAACGGCCGGATCATGACCTCGAATTCGACGATCCGGCCGTCGTCGTCGAAGCGGATCATGTCGATCCCCTTCAGCGCCTTGTCGCCGATGGTCGCGCCGAACTCCAGCACGACGCTCTTGCCGTCGTCGGTCGCGAACGCGCGGTGATACGTGAAATTCTCGAGGATCGTGATCACCGTGCGCAGCGCCATCAACAGCGCGGGCGCCGGCCCATACGGCTTGAACGCCATCGGCGAACGGAACACGGCGTCCGGATGAACGATCGATTCCAGCGCGCCGAAATCCTTGCGTTCGACCATCGCATGCCATGCGTCGAGCGATGTCGCGACGGCGGGATGAACATTCAGCGGTGAGTGCGTCATCGCAGTCTCCAGTAACGTTGTTGAATCGAATGGAAACGAATCGGTATCAAAGCGTCGCGGCCAGCGTCGTGCCCTGGTGAATCGCGCGCTTCGCATCGAGTTCGGCGGCCTCGTATGCGCCGCCGATCAGATGCACGCGGCATCCGGCGGCCTGCAGTTGCTCCGCGAGTTCGCGCGACGGCTCCTGCCCCGCGCAGATCACCACGTTGTCCACCGGCAGCGTCTGGTCGACGCCGTCGATCGTCACGTGCAAGCCGTCGTCGTCGATGCGTCGGTACGTGACCGCCGACGACATTCCGACACCGCGCGCCTTCAGCGCCGCGCGATGAATCCATCCGGTGGTCTTGCCGAGCCCGTCGCCGACTTTCGACGCCTTGCGCTGCAGCAGATGCACGCGCCGCGCCGCCGGTTCGGGCCGCGCTTCGCCCAGGCCGCCGGCATGCGCATACGACCGGTCGACGCCCCATTCGCTGAAGAACCGATCCGCATCGACCCGCCCTGCGCCGTCGCGATGCACGAGATACTCGGTGACGTCGAAGCCGATGCCGCCCGCGCCGACGATCGCGACGCTGCGGCCGACCGCCTTGTCGTCGCGCAGCACGTCGAGATAGCCGAGCGCCTTCGGATGCCCGATGCCATCGATCGGCGGCGTGCGCGGCACGATGCCCGTCGCGATCACCACTTCGTCGAATTCGCCCTGCAACAGCATCTCGGCGGTCGCACGCGTGTTGACGTGCAGCGCGATGCCGCGCAGTTCGATCTGCCGGCGGAAATAGCGCAGCGTTTCGTTGAACTCTTCCTTGCCGGGCACCTTCTTCGCGATGTTGAACTGGCCGCCGATCTCGGCGCCCGCTTCATACAGCGTGACCGCATGACCGCGTTCGGCCGCCGTGACCGCGAAGCCGAGGCCCGCCGGCCCCGCGCCGACCACCGCGATCCGCTTGCGGCGCGGCGCCGGCTGGATCACGAGCTCGGTTTCATGACACGCACGCGGATTCACGAGGCACGACGTGATCCGGCCGCTGAACGTATGGTCGAGGCACGCCTGGTTGCAGCCGATGCACGTGTTGATTTCATCCGCGCGCCCTTCCCGCGCCTTGCGGACGAGCGCGGCATCGGCGAGGAACGGCCGCGCCATCGACACCATGTCGCAATAGCCGTCGGCGAGCAGTTGCTCGGCGACTTCCGGCGTATTGATCCGGTTGGTCGCGACGAGCGGAATGCCGACCTTGCCCATCAGTTGCCGCGTCACCCATGCATACGCGGCGCGCGGCACCTTGGTCGCGATGGTCGGAATGCGCGCCTCGTGCCAGCCGATGCCGGTATTGAGGATCGTCGCGCCGGCCGCCTCGATCGCCTGCGCGAGCCGGATCACCTCGTCGAGCGTCGAGCCGCCTTCGACCAGATCGAGCATCGACAGCCGGTAGATGACGATGAAGTTCGTGCCGACACGCTCGCGCACGCGCCGCACGATCTCGACCGCGAAGCGGATGCGGTTCTCGTACGCGCCGCCCCACGCATCGTCGCGATGGTTCGTGCGCGCGGCGATGAATTCGTTGATCAGGTAGCCCTCGGACCCCATGATCTCGACGCCGTCGTAGCCCGCATACTGCGCGAGCGCCGCGCATCGCACGAAATCGGCGATCGTCTCGTCGACCTCGTCGCTCGTCAACGCATGCGGCGTGAACCGGTTGATCGGCGCCTGCAGCGCGCTGGGCGCCGCCAGCGCCGGGTGATACGCATAGCGCCCGAAATGCAGGATCTGCAACGCGATCCGTCCGCCCTCCGCGTGCACCGCGCGCGTCACGACGCGATGACGTTCGGCTTCCGCCTCGGTCGTCAGCATCGCGCCGCCCGGCGCCGGACGGCCGCGCTCGTTCGGCGCGAATCCGCCCGTGACGATCAGCCCGGCCTCGCCGCGCGCACGCTCCGCATAGAACGCGGCCATCCGCTCGAAGCCGTTCGGCGCTTCCTCCAGGCCGACGTGCATCGACCCCATCAACACGCGGTTCCTGAGCGACGTGAAGCCGAGTTCGAGCGGGGTCGTCAAATGCGGATAACGGGAAGCCATCGGGTGTCTCCATGTTTATGCAACAAGTTGCACTGATGGTAGCCCGTCGCCCTCGTTTATGCAACATGTTGCATAAATGCCCCTCCTGAGGTTTGTGCTGCGGCCCCGATATGGCAAGATGCGGTTCATTCCGCAGCCTTCGCCGATTCGACATGTCCCTGCCGCACGCGCTTCTCACCGCCCTCGCCGAACGTCCCGGTTCGGGGTCCGAGCTCGCCGATCGTTTCGATCGCTCGATCGGCTATTTCTGGCAGGCGACGCACCAGCAGATCTATCGCGAACTCGGGCGTCTGGAGGACATGGGCTGGATCGAATCGCTGCCCGCCGAGTCCGGCCGCGGCCGCAAGCGCGCGTACCGGATCCTGCCGGCCGGCAAGAAGGAATTGCGACGCTGGATCGCCGAACCGGAAGATCCGACGCCGCTGCGCGAAGCGTTGATGGTGCGCCTGCGTGCGGAAGCCGTGCTCGGGCCAGCCGGCCTCGAGGACGAGATCAAGCGGCGCATCGCGCTGCATCAGGAAAAGCTGGATTTGTATCTGCAGATCGAGGCGCGCGATTTTTCTGCGGACGACGATTCGGCGGACGATGATTCGCGCCGGAAGCGCCTGCAGCATCTGGTGCTGCAGGCCGGCATCGCGAACGAGCGGTTCTGGGTCGAGTTTTCGCAGCATGCACTCGACACGCTGCGTTTGCCGAAGGATTGAGCCGCTGACGAAGCGGGCGCGACGCCGATCGACATCGCGGGACGAACTATCTGGCCATGACTTTCTACAGCAAGTCGCGCATCGCGCCCGCCGTCGTGAAGAACCGGCCGCGCGGCCTGCGTTGAAGCGCCGCGCGGCGAAGCCGGATCACGCGTCCGGCAGAATCACCACCTTGCCCTTCACCTGCCGGTTCGCCATCCGCGTGATCGCGTCGGCGGCACCGGACAGCGCCACGCGCTCGGTGATCGTGGGCCGCACCTTGCCGGCCGCGAACCATTCGGCGAGCAGCTGCATGTTCGCCGCATGCTGCGCCGGATCGCGACGTACCGCATCGCCCCAGAACACGCCGAGAATGTCGCGCTCCTTCAGCAGCGCGAGGTTCAGCGCGAGCTTCGGGATCTCGCCGGCCGCGAAGCCGACCACGAGGAACCGGCCGCGCCACGCGGTCGCGCGCAGCGCCGCTTCGCTGTATGCGCCGCCCACCGGATCGTAGACGACGTCCGCGCCGCGCCCGCCGGTCAGTTCGTCGACGCGGCGGCGCAGGTCTTCGGTCGCGTAGTCGATCGTCTCGTCGGCGCCCGCTTCGCGGCACAGCGCAAGCTTGTCCGCGCTCGACGCCGCCGCGATCACGCGCGCGCCGAGCGCTTTCGCGATCTCGATCGCGGCGATCCCGACGCCGCCGGCCGCACCCAGCACGAGCAGCGTCTCGCCCGCCTGCAGGCGCGCACGCTGCTGCAACGCATGCAGCGACGTGCCGTACGCGAGCACGAGCGCCGCGCCCTGCTCGAACGTCATCCCCGGCGGCAGCGCGGCGAGCTGATGCACGTCGGCCACACATTGCTCCGCGAACCCGCCGTGCCCCGTGAACGCCATCACCGAATCGCCGGGCCGCCACGCGGTGACGCCGTCGCCCACCGCGTCGATCACGCCGGCGAACTCGGCGCCCGGCGAAAACGGCAGCGCCGGTTTCACCTGATACAAACCTTGAACGATCAGCGCGTCGGGGAAATTGAGCGACGCGGCCTTCACCCGGATCCGGACCTGCCCGGCGGCCGGCTCGGGAATCGCGATGTCCTCGATGCGCAAGCGGTCGATCGGGCCGAATGCGGTACACAACAGGGCTTTCATGCGCTTCTTTCTCCTTGCGCGGCGTGGCCGGGCATCGGTACGGTGTGCGGGATATCCCCGCGCGGCCGGTTCACGACGAGCATGTGATGGCCATCGGCATCGACAACATCATCAGTATTCCGGAATGTATTTGAATACACGATCAGAACCACGCGTCGTGCATGTCGAGCGTCGTCGTGTCGACGCTCGCCAGCAGATCGAGCTGCGCATCCACCTTCGGCAGTTCCCAGCGGAAAAAGTACCGGGCCGCCGCGCGCTTGCCGTCGTGGAAATCGCCGTCGCGCCCGTGCGCGGCGAGCGTCACGTCGAGCCACAGCCAGGCGACGACGAGATGGCCGAACGCTTCGAGATACACGCTCGCGTTCGCGAGCCGCGTCTGCGGATCACCGATCGCGCCCAGTTGTCGCGTGACGTCACGCAGCCGCGCCCAGCGCCGTGCCAATGCATCGGCCTGCTCGCGCGTGCCGGCATCCACCGCTCGTGCGCGTTCGACGGTCGCGCCGATCCGCGCATCGAGCGCGTGCAGCGACGCGCCGTCGTCCTGCACGACCTTGCGGCCCAGCAGATCGAGCGCCTGGATACCGTGCGTGCCTTCGTGGATCGGATTCAGGCGATTGTCGCGATAGAGCCGCTCGACCGCGTAGTCCCGCGTGTAGCCGTAGCCGCCGTGCACCTGGATCGCGAGATCGTTCGCGGCAAGACACCACTGCGACGGCCAGCTTTTCGCGATCGGCGTCAGGATGTCGAGCAGGCGCGCGGCATCGGCACGCACCGCCGCATCGTCGTGCGCATGCGCTTCGTCGACGAGTTTCGCGCAGTACAGGATCAACGCGAGCCCGCCTTCGACGTACGCCTTCTGCGCGAGCAGCATGCGCCGCACGTCCGGATGGTCGACGATCGGCGTCTGCGGCGCGGCCGCATCCTTGGCCGCAGGCCCGAGCGGCCGCCCTTGCGGACGGTTGCGCGCGTAGTCGAGCGCGTGCAGGTAACCGGTGTAACCGAGCGCCACCGCGCCCGCGCCGACGCCGATGCGCGCTTCGTTCATCATGTGGAACATGTACGCGAGCCCATAATTCGGCTGGCCGACCCGGTAACCGATCGCGCCCGCGCGCCCTTCCGGACGATAACGCGTCCCTTCGCCGAAATTCAGCAGGCAGTTGGTCGTGCCGCGATAGCCCATCTTGTGGTTCAGCCCGGCGAGCACGACGTCGTTGTGCTCGCCGTTTGCGCGGCCATCGGCGCCGGTCAGGAACTTCGGCACGATGAACAGCGAGATGCCGCGCGTGCCGGGCTGCAGCCGGCCGTGTTCGTCGGGGACCTTCGCGAGCACGAGATGCACGATGTTTTCCGCCAGTTCGTGCTCGCCGCCGGAAATCCACATCTTGTTGCCGGTCAGCCGATAGCGCGGGCCGAGCGGCGAATCGCATTCGAAATCGGCGCGCGTCGCGATGTCGGACAGCGACGAGCCCGCTTGCGGTTCGGACAGACACATCGTGCCGAGAAAGCGCCCTTCCAGCTCAGGGCGCGCGAACGCGTCGATCTGCGCGGCGCTGCCGTGCGCGACGAGCAGGTTCGCATTGGCGACGGTCAGGAACGGATACGCGGCCGTCGCGATGTTCGCGGCCTGGAAGAACAGGAACGACGCGGCTTCGACCAACTTCGGCAAGCGCATGCCGCCGAGCGCTTCGTCGTGGCCCGCGGCGATCAGCCCGGCGTCCGCGAACGCGCGCACGGCCGGTTCGACTTCCGGGATCAGCGTCACGCGCTCGCCGTCGAACCGCGGCTCCTCGCGATCGCCGCGCGCCGCGTGCGGCGCGAACAGGTCTTCGGCAATCCGCTCGCTGGTGTCGAGCACCGCATCGAAGGTCTCGCGACTATGCTCCGCGTAGCGCGGCAGCGCGACGAGCGCTTCGGCGTCGAGCCAGTCGTACAGCAGGAACGCGAGATCGCGTCGCGACATCAGCAGACTCATCGCGACGCCCTCCGCGTGCCGGCCGCGCGCCGCGCGCGGCCCGTGCCATGCGCGCCGCGGTCGATCCGCACACGCCCGATCGATGCAAGCTCCATCACGTCTGTCTCCTGTCGGGCGGCGCGCCGGCGCGCCCGTTGGCGCCGGTTGCCGGAACCGGATCTGTGGGTCGGTGACTGCTAGGGCTGGCGGAAATTTAGCACGGTCGTTCTAAATCGACAATGCCGGGTCGCCCTGATCGGCCAGTGGGCGCGGCCGAAAGCGGGCCGGATGGAAGGATCGTGAAAGCCGGCCGCCGCGCTCACGCGTCCGGCGGGGCCGCGCCGTCGTCGGCGAGCGTGCCGAGCGGAACGAACATGTAGCCTTTGCCGCGCACGGTGCGGATATAGCGATAATCGCCGACGGCCTGCTCGATCAGGTTGCGCAGACGGAAGATCAGCACGTCGAGCCCGCGCTCGGAACGCCCGGCCGCCTTCAGCCCGAGCAGCACGAGGATCTCGGTGCGCGACAGCACGCGCATCGGCTGCGAGATGAACAGCTCGAGCAGCGCGAACTCGCTCACGCGCAAGCCGAGATCGCGCCCGGCGCGGCTCGCGCGCCGGTTCGCGAAATCCACTTCGATGTCGCCGAAGGCATAGGGCTCCGGCGTGCCGGGCGCGCGCGGCCGTCGAGGCCGGTTCGACGCGTGGCGGCGCATCGCGCAGCGCACGCGCGCGATGAACTCCATCGGCTCGAACGGCTCGACCACGTAGTCGTCCGCGCCGATCTCGAGCGCGACGACCTTGTCGACCACCCGCGCGCTGCGACTGAGCGCGATCACCGGAATGTCGCAGCCCTCGCGGCGCAAGGCGCGCAGCGCGATATACACGGGCGTCGCCGGCTGCTCGACGCGCAGCACGATCAGCGCCGGCCGCACCGCCGCCACGCGCGTCGACAGCAACGACACGTCGTCGAACGCCGCCGTATCGATCTGGAAACTGCGCAGCAACGCGCGGATCATGTCGCGCGTGCGCGGATTCGGCTCTACGACGAGAACTGGGGTGACCATGAAAAATTGCCCGACACGACAATCTGGACGACGACGACACACGCCGGCGTTGCGCCGATCACGCCGGCTCGCGCGTCGGCGATCGCGCGGCGCCGGCTCTTACCCATGCATGCAGCAATCGAGACTCGTCGCGAAATAGCCGAGGCTCTTGCGAATCGACGTCTCGACGTCGCGCACGTCGCGGGCCGCGGGCGAGCGGCCGAGCAGCGTCGCGACGATGTCGAGCGCTTCCCACGGATGCCGGTCGTCGTAGTCGGCATGCAGCTTGAGCCAGCGCATCGCGCGATGCCGCACCGCCGGATCGAACTGCGTCTCATACGACGACGCGCACAGCAGCGCGCTCCATTCGCCCGTCACGCCTTCGATCGCATAGTTGGTCGCGGCGATGCTCGGCGCGAGCGCGTCGGCGTTGGCGCTCCGCCAGCACCAGTGGCTCAGGGCAAATCCGTCCGGCGGCGCATCGCCGCCCAGCATCATGTCGATCGTCACGCCCGACTCGGCGGCCCAGTTGGCCCAGTGGTCGACGTGATTCTGCTCGACGCGGATATTGCGGATCAGGTAGCGCCGCGCCTTCTCGTCGCCGCGCGACCGGTACGCGGCGGTCTTCACCAGGTTCATCGCCATGTACTCGGGAAACTGGCTGACCACCGCCCAACCGGTCACGAAGAAGGTGCGCAGTTGCGACGCGCGCAGGGTCCCCGCGCTCATCGCCGCGAATGCCGGATGCGCGAGGATGCGGCCACGCAGCTCGTCGGTCGTGCCGACCACGTCGCGCAGCCAGCCGGGATAGCTGGCCAGGTCCATCAGGTCGCCGGTCAGCTCAAATGGAGCACTCATGCGTTCGATCCTCCGTCGTTCAATGAAAGCCCCCTTCCTGCCAGGGCGCGGGGCGGCCGAAGTAATAGCCCTGGCAATAGTCGACGCCCAGCGCGCGCAGCATGTTGGCGGTCGTCGTGTCCTCGACGTGCTCCGCGACGGTGCGGTACTGCAGCACGTGCGCGATGTCGTTGATCGCGCACGCGATGCCGCGCTTGACGTGGTCGGACGTCATGTCCGACACGAGGCCGCCGTCGATCTTCAGATAGTCGATCGGCAACTGGCGCAGATACGAGAACGACGACATGCCCGCGCCGAAATCGTCGAGCGCGAACCGGCAGCCGAGATCGCGCAGCTCGCACATGAAGCGCGATGCGACTTCGAGGTTGCGCACCGCGCTCGTCTCGGTGATCTCGAAGCACAGCAACGACGGATCGAGCCCCGACGCCGACAGCTCGGCGATCACGAATTCGACGAAGCGCTCGTCGGTGATCGACATCGCCGACAGGTTCACGTTGTATTCGACGTACTGGCGCCGCTCGAGCCGCGCGAGGCGCCGGATCACGGTGCGCACGACCCAGCGGTCGATCATCGTCATGTGACCGTAGCGCTCGGCGGCCGGCAGGAACACCGGCGAGATCAGCTTGCCGTCGGCGTCGGGGATGCGCAGCAGGATTTCCGCGTGCTCTCGCGCGTCGTTGCCCGACTGGATCGGCACGATCCGTTGCGCATACAACTGGAACGAATCCGTTTCGAGCGCCGTCTTCACGCGGCGGCTCCATTGCATGTGATACGCCTGGCGGCCCGAATTCAGGTCGCGCGAATCGGCGACGTGCACGCGATTGCGGCCGCGGTCCTTCGCGACATAGCAGGCGATGTCGGCCATCTGCATCGCCGTCTCGACGTTGTCGGGCCGGCAGGCGAGATCGAGCACGCCGATGCTGACACTGATCTTGAACGGCTCGCCTTCCCACCGGAACGTGAAATCCTCCACGCATGCGCGGATCCGCTCGGCCTTGCCGCCGTCCGGCACGCCGTCGCGGCCGGCCGGCAGCAGGATGCCGAACTCGTCGCCGCCGAGCCGGCCGACCACGTCGGCGTCGTCGAGACCGCGCCGGAACACCGCGGTCGCATCGCGCAGCAGCGCGTCGCCGGCCGCATGGCCGCATACGTCGTTGATTTCCTTGAAACCGTCCAGATCGAGCACCATCAGCATCCCGCCCGCGCGCTGCGCCAGCGCCTCACCGAGACGCCGCTCGAACTCGGACCGGTTGATGAGGCCCGTCAGCGCATCGTGCGACGCCTGCCAGGTCAGCTTCTCGATCAACTGGTATTCGCGCGACATGTCGCGCAGGATCAGCACGTAGCCGACGCAGTGGCCCGCCGCGTTGTCCATCTTCGACAGCGACGCGCGCACGGCCACCGCGGAACGGCACCCGCGGATCAGGTCGAGATCGCGCGTGAAGGTGGGATCGCCGCTGTTGCTGAACGACGCGAGCAGCTTGATCGACATGCCGGTCGACGTATCGATCAGGTCCAGCACGTCGTTGATCGGCTTGCCGACGCACGTGTCCGACGACGCGCCGAGCAGTTGCTCGGCCGCCGGGTTCAGCGTCTCGATGCTGCGCGTGAGGCCGATCGTGACGATCGCGTCGGCCACCGAGCGCAGCGCGGCTTCCGCGAACGCCTGGCTCCGGTCCAGCTCGGTCTGCATCGACAGCTGCTGACGTTGCGCGCGGCTCGCCCAGCGCACCGACAGCAGCAGGATCAGCAGCGACGCCACGAGGTACGACAGGAACAGCTGGATCACGGCCGAGCGGAATTCGGCGCTCAGCTCGTCGGAAAAGCGCTTCGGCAGCGGCTCGATGCGCGAATTGAGATCCCAGATCTCGCGGTTCAGACGACGCGTGCGGCGCACGTCGGCCGCCTGCACGGCCTCGCGCAGCGCGTCGGCGAGCCGGCGCAGGTCGACCAGTTGCCGGTCCGCATCCTCCCAGTACCGCAGCGCGACGTTCAGGCTCGCGAAGCTGCTCAGGACCGGATAGAACCACACCACCGCCGCCGCATCGACGGGATTGATGCCGGCCGCGATCATCGCCGCGCGCGCGACGCCGGAATCCGCCGGCACGCCGACCATCGCGCGGCGCGCGACGCCGAGAAACGTGAGGGTCCGGTCGACCGCCAGGTAGTCGCCGAACAGCTTCTCGTCGCCGGTCTGGCCATAGCGTGTCAGCAGGATCACCTCGTCCTTCTGCGCCTTCGACCAGCTGCTTTCGCCGCCGACGTACACGCGCAGCGACATGATCACGATCAGGCTGACCGCGACGAACCCGGCCAGCGCGACGATCACGACGACGATCGGCAGGATGCCGAGCGCCGGACTCCACGGCCACACGTAAAACGAGCTGCGCTGACTCTGGCGCTTCGACATGTCTTCCCTGCTGAATGGCTGCT
The DNA here is from genome assembly GCF_902832955.1 of Burkholderia sp. BCC0044. NCBI lineage: Bacteria > Pseudomonadati > Pseudomonadota > Betaproteobacteria > Burkholderiales > Burkholderiaceae > Burkholderia > Burkholderia sp. BCC0044. The sequence continues at coordinate 1,059,539 of NZ_CADFDO010000001.1, forward strand.
TTTCTGATTGTTGTCGACGCCGCCGGCCGGGCGTCGGCCGGACTGCCGGCCTCGATGCGTCTCCGTGCTCCGTACACGCCCGGCTCGCCGCGCCACGCGGCGGCTAGGTCGTCCTGACGCGGCATGACGACCCGGCGCCGGCATTCGCCACGGCGTCGACCGTCAGGATGCGGCGCGTCTCGTCCCGGATCACGCGATGGCAGTCGCACCCATGCCGTTCGAGATTCGCGAGATCCGTCAGCACGATCGCGCCGCGGTGCTGATGGATCAGGCCCAGTTCCTGGAGCTGCCGCGTGGTGTCGGAAACGGTCTCGCGCCGTACGCCCAGCAACTGGCCGAGCATGCCGTGCGTGACCGGGATCTCGATGCTGCGCGAGCGTTCGTACGCGATCAGCAGCCATCGGCCGAGCTGATGCCGCATCGCGTGATGGCGGCCGCAGAACATCACTTGCGACGCCTGCGAGAGCGCCAGCTGCATGCGCGCGAACACCTGCCGCCGCATCGCGGCCGATGCGTCGCACGCCTGCGCGAACCGGCGGGCCGGCAGCCGGTACGCGAAGCCGCCGCGATAGACGACGACGCGCCGCTGCATCGCACTGCCGATGATGTCGTCGCATACGACACCCTCGCGGCCGATTTCCGTGACGCTCAGCGTCGTCTTGCCGCCCGCCGTGTACTGCAGCGAAATGCCCGCCGTCACGGGAAAATAGGCGGCGCCCGGGTTCTCGCCGGCTTCGCACAGCACCTCACCGGTCTTGAGATTCGCCAGTTGCAGATGCGGCGCCAGTTCCGCGAGATTCATTCCGTCAAGCGCAGCCAGGAAATGATTGGCACCAAGTGCATGCGGCAACTCGATGACGTTGTTTGCCTCGTGTATCACGGCGCACCTCGTACGTTGTATCCCTGCCCTGGCCACCGAACTTCATGTTTTTTAAACCGGATCGGTTTTCCGGCATCCCGGTTTTGATTTTTTCATCCCGGTTGCATTGAGCAAAAAGGTATCACGCAGGTCCGCCGTTCGCGCCACTCCGCCTTTGTTACATGAAGTAATTTGACAGTTTATTTAGCCCTGTGAAGTTTTTTTGCATTGTCAATCCTCAATTGTCTACTTAAATTGAGCTTCAATAAATATGGCTTTGCGGTGAATCATTGAAAATTCCCATTGAAAGACAATTCCCCGGAATGCAATTACATTCGAAAATCAAAATAATTCATCCTCCGAAATAATGCGGGTTGAGTGACATGGCCCACACTTCGTCGATGACGGACGTGGAATGAGCAGGCGCGCGCCGGCCCGCCATGCCGGCATCGGATGAGATCGCGCGCTAGTGCGCGGCTGCGGTACCGGACGGGCTGCCCGCGTCGAGCGACGCGGCGCGCAGCGCATCCGCCGGATCCGGAAAGTCGCGCTGCCGCAGTTGCGCGAGCTGCGCATCGCGCGCGTCGGGCGTCAGTGGCTGTGCGTCGAGTTGCTGGCGTTCGGCCGTGTAGTCGCGATAACGCGCGTGCCACGCGTCGTCGCGCTGCTGCATCTGCACGACCCGCTCGGCGACGTCGGCGCCGAGCTGCGCACGCAGCGCATCGGGCGTCGCGCGCTGCGCATCGAGCCGTGCGACCGTCGCGATCGCGTCGCGCTGCCGCGCGAGCCGCTCCCGTGCGTCGCGCACGCCGGGCGGCAGCGATTGATCGAGCGCGGCAAGACGTTCGCGCTTCTGCGCATCGCCGAGCGACGGGTCGCGCGCGATCCGGATTCGTTCGAGGTCGTCGCGCTGCTGCCGGAATTCGTCGCCGAAGAACGGCGCGCTCCAGTCGCCGAGCCAACGGCTCGCGAGCGATGCGCGCCGCTCGAGCGCGCCCGCGATCGCATCCGGATCGAGGCCGGCGGCGGACTGCGCGGCCCCCGGCTGCGCGTCGAACGCCGCGACGCACGCGCGATAGCGCGGCCACAGGTCGAGCGCGTCGCGCCGCGCGAGCGCGCCGATCGGCTGCGCGGCGAGTTCGCGCGCCACCAGCACATCGAGCGCGGCCGGCGTCAGGTCGTGCCGGGCGAGCAGAAAGTAATCGAAGAATTCCCGCACCGCGCGCCGCTTCGCGAGATGCCCGTCCGGCCCGACCGGCAGGCGCGGCGCGCTCGCCCCCGCCAGCGTCGCGGGCAGCGCGACATCGGACGCGGCATCCAAGGGCGGATGCACCGCCGCCGCGAGCGCCGCGGCGTCGATGGCGGGTGCTACGCCCGTGACGGCCGCCGGCACCGCGGGCGGCGCGAACGCGTGCCACACCACGGCCGCCGCGATCGCGCCGGCCGCGCCATACAGCCCGGCGCGCCGCAGCATCGTCCCGGTCTTCATCGGTCACACGCCCTGCCGTTTCAGCCGGTTCGCATGCACGCGCAGCGCCGCGACCGGATCTTCCGCATACGCGCCGCGAATGCCGAGCAACTGGTTGATCGCGTCGAAGTGATTCCAGCGGTAACGCGTCGAGATCACCGTGCCGAACAGCGAACTGCAGGTCGACGTGAAGCCGTCGTTCGGCCCCGCGCCGGCCAGCGCCATGACGTTGCCGGCCGTCAGGAACATCAGCGTCGACGGATCCAGCACGTTGGCCGGGTCGATGACGGGAATCACGCTGGTGTCGGCGGCCCCCGTCACGATGCCGAGCAGCGACACGGGCTGGTAGGCGGCGCCGCTCCACGAATACAGCAGATGCACGTTGCCGCCGATCGTCTCGGCCGGCGCGCCGCTGCCGCACGCGCCGGCGCCGAGGCCCGGGCTCGGGAACAAGCGGTTGAACTGCGCGGCATACGTCGTTCCGAGCGCGTTGAGCGCGGCGATCGCATCCTGGTTCGTATTGTGCCTGTCACTGGTCAGGATCCCGAACAGGTTCAGCAGCGTGCCGAACACCGGCGTCGACAGGCCCGTCGGGTCAAGCTTCAGCGCGCCCAGCACGAAATCGGCGAACTGCGAGCCGCGATGCGGCGTCGCGATCGTCGTGACGGACGCCACCAGCGCGGGCGCGACCGACGCCACGTAGCGCGACGTCAGCCCGCCCTGGCTGTGCCCGATCAGGTTGACCTTGGCCGCGCCCGTGACCGCGAGCACCTGCTTCACGTACGCGAGCAACTGCTCGCCGCGCCCGTTGGGGCCAAGATCGCTCTGGAAGCCGGACAGGTCGGCGACATAGACGGTCGCGCCATGCCGTTGCAGGTCGGCCTGCATCCCGTACCAGTATGGCACGACGCCGAAGTAGTCGTCGGTGCCGGTCAGCCCGTGCACGAGGATGATCGGATAGCGGGTGGCCGCGTAGGTGTCGAGCGCGGCGCCGGCCGCTGTCTGCGCGCCGGCGGGCGACGCGGCCACCGCGACGCATGCGATCAACGCGGCGCGGGACAGGAACCGCGCGAACGCTCGCGCCACGCGGCGTACAAGATGTCGCGCAATTGCCGCGCGCCGGTCGATGAAGCTGTCGATGTCACGCATGTGTGCGCTCCCAGGTTGCGCGGGCGGCCACGCGCCGCTGCCACGCGATGAATACCGGCGCGCCGACGACTTCGAGCACCGTGAAGCCGACGAACGGCGGCCACGGCAGCCCGAGCGACGCGAGTGAAATCAGCCGTCCGATGCCGCCGAGAAAGATCATCGCCCATAGCGTCGCGAACAATCGCCCCTGCCGCTCGATCCGCGGGATCACCGAAAACGCAGCGAGCCCCAGCCCGAACCACACGCCCGCGTAGAAGCGCAGGTTGCCGTCCAGCGTCGCGTCCGCGGGCAGCGCGATGCCGAGCGACGCATACAGCGGATCGTGGATGCCCATCATGCCGAGCACCCCGGTGATCGTCGGGACCAGCGCAAGCACGGCGGTCGCCGCCTGAAGCGCACGTTTGCTCATTCGAACTCTCCTTGCCTCGTCATCGATAGAAAATGCCCAGCACCTGCACGCTGCTCGACTCCGGCATCGCACCGAAGCGGCTCCACGACGGCCCGCCCTGATGCAGCCACTGCAGCGCGACGTCGAACCGGTCGAAGCGGCGACGCAGCTCGACCCAGTATTGCCGGCCGCCGCCGAGGTCGGCCTGCATGAAACCCGACAGGTCGAGCCGGCGCACGCCGACATTACGCCACGCGGCCATCAGGAACACGCCGTGACGGGTCTGCAGTTCCTGCGCGGCAATCGCCGTGCGCACCGCGCTGCCCCACGCATACGGGTTCGCGCGCTGCAGCGAGCGCCATTGCGCGGCATCCGCGCCGCCGCCGTTGCTCTGGAATTCGGCGGTCAGCGACAGGTCGACGGGCAGCGTCCACGTCGCGCCCACCGACGAACTGGTGCGAAACGCGCGGTCGTTGCCCGCGCCGGTCGCGCGCGCGATCAGCGAGCGCCGGTAACCGCCCGCCCATTCGACGTACGCGACCACCGAGTTGCCGAGCAGCACGCTCAGGTTCTGGCCGAACTGCGGCGCCTGCCCGCTCTCGCCGTAGACGATCCATTGCGGCTGGAGCGCCGCGCTGAACCGCTGGCTCGCGACGAGCATCCAGCGATCGACGCCGTTGGTGCGCTGCAGGTCGGACGCCGCGGCCGCGTCGCCCGGCAGGCTGCGGCGTTCGAGCCGCGGCGACAGCAGCGCCGCGACGGAGCCCGTGCTCCACACCTGCTGCGCGCGCAGCGCGACGGTGCCGAGCCGGTTCGTATGGCGGCTGTCCGGGTCGGGCGGCACGTCGAGGCTCACCGCGCCCGCGCGGAAGAAGTCGGTCGGGTTGTAGCCGATCGCCGCGCCGAGCCGCTCGTTCACGCGCCCCGCGTCGACGACGAACGCCGGCGACGCGCGCCAGCTCGCATACGCTTCCTTCACGAGCGTCACGTCGCGCGACGACGTGCGCGACGTGCGCGACGTCCCGAGCGGATCGAAGCGGTCGAAGCGCATCGAGAAGTGCGCGGCGAAGGTCGGCGTCAGCCACTGCGCGTATTCGAATTCGATCGACAGCTGATTGCGGCCCGCCTCGCCGCCGTCGCGATAGCGGCTCGCGCGCAGCGCGTCCTGCACGTTCAGCTTCCATGGCTTCGCGGTATCGGCCGACGGCGCGGGCGACTCGTCGGCAAGCGCGAGCGCCGCCGCATCGGCCGCATCCACGCCGCCCATACCCCTCATGCCGCCCGCATCCGCCGCGTCGGCCGCCCGCGCGAGCGCCGGCAGCAGCACGCACGCGAGCGCGGCGATCCGGCCTCGACGCCGCACCGTCATTGCGCCTGGAAGCGGGACAGGTAGTCGCGCTGCAGCCAGCCATCGGGAATGTCGCGCCATGCGTAGTCGGAAAAGCGCATCACCGTGACCCAGTTGCTGTCGAGCCCGTCGATGATCACGGTCTCGGTCGGCCGCTCGACGCCGAGCTGCATCGTGTAGCGCCGGTAGAACGCGGTCTTCAGCAGCCGGTCGCTTTCCGAATAGAAGCGCGCCTTCAGCGGCCGGTTGTTCGCCGCGTCGATCCAGATCTCGATGCGGCGGTAGGTCAGCCCGTCGCCGTGGCCGGTGAGCGCGAGCCGGTACGCGCGGCGCGTCTGCCGGTCGCCGTCGGCGATATCCTCGACGCCCTTCAGCTCGGCCGTGTAGTCGTGCGCGAGATTGACCGTCACGACGTCGCCGTTCGCGGCCTGACCGAGCAGCCGCTGGTCCGGCGAGATCCGCACGCTCGCCTGGTTCGCCGGATCGTAGAACCACAGGTCGTTGCCGTTCTTCAGCATCAGCTTGCCCGTGTCGCGCGCTGGCGCGACGAAGCGCACCAGCGTGCGGAACGCGCCGCCGGGCGCGTCGGGCTTCGAATAGATCGACAGCGTATTGCCGTCGACCTGCTTGCCGGAGCGGTACTCGACGAGCGTCGCGGTCAGCACGAACGATTTCTCCGGCGTGCGGATCGCGTCGCTCGCCGCGAGCACCTTCTGCGGATCGGGCGCCGGCTGCGCATGCGCGACGCCGGCCAGCAACGAAAGACTCAGACAGCATGAAACGAACAGGCGACGCACGTGCGCTCTCCCGAAAGTGAAATGGACGAAAAATGCGGCACACGGGCGGCATCACACATGCCGCAGCGCATCGACGATCGACAGCCGCGCCGCATGGCGCGACGGCAGCCACGCGGACAATCCGGCCACGCACGCGAGCCCGACGAACGTGACGGCGATGGAGCGCCACTCGCCCCACACGCGCACCGTCAGCGCGACGGCGTCGATCCGCGCGGGCGGCGTCCACGCGAGCCCGCTGTGATTGACGGCCGCAGCGATCGCGAGCGCGACCAGCACGCCGAGCGATGCGCCAGCCACGCCGAGCAGCGCGCCTTCGCACACGAACAGCGCCTGGATACCGCCGCGCCGCATCCCCATCGCGCGCAGCGTGCCGATCTCGACCGTGCGCTCGATGATCGCGGTGCTCATCGTGTTGCTGATCACGAACAGCACGATCGCGCTGATCAGCACGAACACGAACCCGAAGATCACCGAGAACATCCGGTTGGTCTGGTCGTAGAACGGGTTCAGCGTCGCGAAGTCGACGACGTCGAGCGGCTGGCCGTCGAAGCCGCCATGCAGCAGTTGCGCGATGCGCGCGCGGGCCGCCGGCAGATCGGCCGTGCGCGCGAGCTGGATCTCGATCGCGGTCGCGCGCGGTTCGGCGCCGCCGTAGACGAGCCGTTGCGCCTGCGGCAGACGCACCGCGAGAGACACGTCGTCGAGTTCCTTCACGCCCTGCTGCTCGGCCTTCACGACCGAGAAGCGGCCGACGTTCGGCGCGCCGCCCGCGCTCGCGGTCAGCACCTCGATATGGGTCGCGCCGCCGTCGGCCGGCTGCGTGCCGGCCTCGCCCTGCGCGAGCGCCAACACGTCGGGCGGCGCGGTCGCGGCCGGGCCGGTGGATGCCGGCTCGGCCGGGCCGGCCGGCGCGTCGTGGCAATCCGGCACGTGCAGCGGCCCGCACAAATGCAGCACGCGCGCGACCCCGAGGCCGACGATCGCCGCGTCGTCGGCGCTGCCGCGCAGCGCGAATTCGCGTGGTCGCAGCGGAAAGCCGTACGCATTCCATTCCTGCATCCGGTACTGATCCTCGGGAATCGCGCCGAAGCCCATCACCGTGCGCGACACGCCGGCCGCGAAATTGCCGGCGATCCCGCCGAACTGCAGCGTCGGCGTGACGACCTGCAGCAGCGGCGCGAGTTGCGGATCGCGCCGCAGTCGCTCGATCAGCGCCGGATAGTTTCGAATGCCGTACGCGGCCGGATCGCCGGTGCCGTACAGGAAATAGCCCTGCCGCTGGATCTGCAGATGGCCGCTGCGCTGCACGAAATCGGTCTGCAGGCCGAGCGTGATGTCGCGACTGAAGCCGCCGAACAGCAGGATCGCGCTGACGCCGACGATCATCGCGAGCAGCGTGGTCAGCGAGCGCCGGCGGTTGCGCTGCAGGTTGCGCAGCGCGAGCATCAGCGTATGGGTCATCGGCACGCCTCCTGCGCCGCTGCGTCGCCGCGTTCGCGGCCACGCTCATGGCCGACGATGCGGCCGTCGAGAATCCGGATCACCTCGTCGGCCACACGCACGACCTGCGGATCGTGCGACGACACGATGATCGACACGTCGCGCTCGCGCTGGATCGCGCGCATCAGCTCGATGATCGCGTGCCCGGTCGCGCTGTCGAGGTTCGCGGTCGGTTCGTCCGCGAGGACCATCGCCGGCTCGGCCGCGAGCGCGCGGGCGATCGCGACCCGCTGGCGCTGGCCGCCCGACAACTGGCTCGGCCGGTGCCGCGCCTTGTCGGCCAGCCCGACCGCGTCGAGCAGGTCGCGCACCCGCGCCGCGCGCCGCGCGCTCGCCCAGCCCGCCATCAGCAGCGGATACTCGACGTTCTCGTACGCGGACAGCACCGGCAGCAGGTTGAAGGTCTGGAACACGTGGCCGACGTGGCGCGCGCGAAAATCCGACAATGCATCGTCGGACAGCGACGCGGTGTCCTGGCCCGCGATCGTCACGCGCCCGCTGTCGGGGCGGTCGATGCAGCCGATCATGTTCAGCAGCGTCGTCTTGCCGCTGCCCGACGGGCCGCTCAGCACGGTGAAGCGGCCCGCGTCGAGCGTCGCCGACACGTCGGCGAGCCCGGTCACGCGCACGCTGTCGAGCAGGTAAGTCTTCGACAGATGTTCGACGGTCACGAGACTCACGACGCACCTCCCGCGCGCACGCGCCGCACCGCCGCCGCTTGCGACGTGCTCGCGTTGGCGTTGGCGTTGGCATTGGCGCCGGCCGCGCCGGGCACGGCCGGCAGCCCGCGGATCAGCCGCCGCAACTGCAGCCGGTACGCGAAGTGCTCGACCTCGATCACGTGCCGCGGCGTGCGATGGAACGCGATGCCGCCACGCCAGTCCGAGCGGCCGCGCCGGATCAGCCGGTCGACGCGCGCGGCCTTGCGCGGCGCCGCGTCGCGTGCATGCAGGTAGCGCGCGAGCAGTTGCGCCTGATAGTCCATCAGCGGCCAGTTGCCGGTCGACGTCTGGAACAGCCCGATGAAGAACAGGTCGCGGTGCTGCGCGTCGAACATGTTCAGGTACAGCGACGGCTGCGACTTCGGCCATCGCAGATGCGCCTGGTCGATGAACGGAAAGCTCGGCTGGTAACCGGTCGCGTACACGATCACGTCGACCGGTTCCTCGCTGCCGTCGACGAACGCGACGCGATCGCCGTTCAGCTCGCGCACGTCGGGCCGCGCGGCGAGGTCGCCATGGCCGAGGTGATAGAACAGCGTCGAGTTGATGATGAAATGCGATTCGAACAGCTTGTGGTCGGGCTTGCGCAGCCCGTAATCCTCCGGCTGCCCGGCCGTGGTCAGGCGCAGCAGCCGCTCGCCGAAGAAGCGGCGCGCCCACAGCGGCATGCGCAGCCGCAGCGGCCATTCGGCCCACTCGTCGGCCGGTATCCCGAACAGGAATTTCGGCCAGTAGTAGTAGCCGCGCCGCGTGCTGTGGAACACCGCGCGGGCATGATGGGACGCCTCGACCGCGATGTCGCAGCCCGAGTTGCCGGCGCCCACCACCAGCACGCGCTTGCCGCTGAAGATCTCCGGCGTGCGGTACTGCGACGAATGCAGTTGCAGCCCGTCGAAGCGGCCCGGATAGTCGGGCAGTTGCGGATGCGACAGATGGCCGTTGCAGACGATCACGCCGCGATAGGTGCGCACTTCGCCGCGATCCAGTTCGACGCGCCACTGCGTGCCGCCGGCAACCGGCGCGATCTCCAGCACCGAACGGCCGAACTCGATCCGGTCGTACACGCCGAAGCGCCGCGCGTAAGCCCGCAGATACGCGAGCGCCTGGTCGCCGCGCGCGTAGGTCGGATAGTCGTCGGGAATCGGGAAGTCGGTGTACTCGGAAAACCGCTTCGAGCTGATCATGTGGATCGACCGATACACGGCGCCGCTCGGCCGGCCGTAGTACCAGTTCCCGCCGACATCGTCCTCGCGCTCGATCACGTCGAAGCCGATGCCGGCCGCGAGCAGGTTCTTCGCGGCGGCGATCCCCGCCGCGCCCGCACCGATGATGCAGTACCGCGCGCCGTCGTTGCGCTCCGTCATGGTGGATCTCCTCTTCCCGTTCAAAGAACCGCCGCGGCCGCGGCCTGCGTATCGGTCGCGCCCGCGAGCCGCGCGTCGTGCAGAGCGGCGATCGATGCGCCCGCGCGATCGGCGACAGCGAAGCGTCCGTGCGGATAGCGCAGCAGCATCTCGGCGTCGCCGGCCTGCGCGGCGCCGAACACGATGCCGCCGATGCGCCACGTGCGCGGCGGTTCGCCGTCGTCGGGCCACGCGCCAAGCAGCACGCGCAACACGTTTTCCAGATGGTTGACCGGCAGCCACAGCTGCGGGCACGGCGCGTCGTTGCCGTCACCCGCGCCGTTCCCGTCGGCCGACGCACGCCACAACGCATCGGCGTCGGCGGCCCGCGCCTGCGCGATGTCGTCGTGCCAGCACGCGTCGGGCAGCAGGTCGCCGCGCCAGCTCGCACGCGTGACCGGCCGCGGCGCAACGTCGTGCGCATCGCACGGCAGCGATACCGTCGCGCCCGCGGGCGGACGGCTGCGATACACGAACGTCGCATCGAGCAGCGCGCGGCCGGCGAGCGATGCGCAGCGGACCGTCACGCGCCAGCCGTCGTCCACCGTGCGGCCCGTCACGTCGGTGTCGAGCGCGACGTCGCCATGCGCGTCGAGCGCGTCGGCGAGCGCATCGAGCGCGATCGTCACGTCGACGGCTTCGTGCAGGTAAGCGGGCTCGCCATCGGGCGGCGCGACCCAGTCGGCCACGACGCGCGCATGCTCGAGCAGCAGCGACGCGGGCATCGCCGCACGGCCGCCGAAGCGGAATGCGCGCGTGTAGGGCGCGCCGGCCGTGCGATAGCGCGTCGAGAAGAACGCGAACGGCCGGAATCGTGTCGGCTCGCCCGCGTGATGCCGGCGTGTCGCGAGTTCGCCGAGATTCGGCAAGCCGTCGACCGCGTCGAAGCCGCGCAACTGGATCGGCGTCAGTGCGCGGCCGACCGCGCCCATGTACATCGGTTCACCGCTATCGGAAGCCGTGGGCGCCGCGAGTTCCGCGAGCCAGTGCCGCACGCCGTCGTCGATGCGCATCGGCGTCACGTAGCGCCGCGTGACGGCCAGGTTCGTGATCATCCCGACACCGTCCCACGTCGGCCATACGAGCGTCTTCACGTGGCGCGTGCCTGCGTCGCGTCGCGCCCACCAGCCGAGCCGCGCGAGCGCGTCGTTCGCCGCCGCATAGTCGGTCTCGCCCGTCATGCCGCCCCAGCGGCCGGTCAGCGAACCGACGTTGACGAAGCAGTCGACGCGCGGCCGCTCGCGCACCGCCGCGTACAGATTCATGAAGCCGCGCACCTTCACGCGCACGGTGCCGACGAATTCGTCGGCGCGCTTGCGCGGCAGCCGTACCGGCTGATCGATGCCAGCGTTGTGGATCACGCCGCGCAACCGGTCGCCGAATGCGTCGCACAGTACGCGCACCGCGGCTGCATCGGTCACGTCGCACACGCGGTAGTGCACCGGCAGGCCGAGCGCGGCCGCCGCGTCGAGCGACGCCTTCAGTTCGCGGCGCCGCTCGAGCTGCCTCAGCGTGTGCCGGATCGCCTTCGGCGGCCGCTCCGGCGTCGCCTGCCGCAGCAGGTCGAGCCCGTAGCGCTTGAAGCCCGCGTCGTCGAGCGCGAGCCACGGCTCGTCGCCGGCCGGCAGCGCATCGCGGCCGGTGACGATCACCGTGCAGCGATGACGTTTCGCGATCTCGCACGCGGCCAGGAACCCGATCCCGCGCGCGCCGCCCGAAAACAACACGATGTCGTCCGGCCCCCAGTCGGGCGCCGCGTCCGCCGGCAGGTCGTCGCGGCGCGCGACGAGCGTATGGCGGCGCCCGCCGCGATGGCCAACCTCGAAGCGCCCCCAGCGATACAGTTCGCGCACGATCAAGCCGTCGACGCGCCCCGTCTCGTCGGGTGCGACGTCGAGCACGCGCACGTTGCAGTTCGGCAATTCCTGCGGCAGCGTCTTCGCGAGCCCCGCCCACAAGCCGCCGAGCGGCTGCACGAGCGTGCCGTCGCCGTAGCCCATCAGCCCGTCCTGCCACGTGAGCGCGAGATAGAACAGCCGCGACGTCGACTCCTCCTGCACCCAGTCGCCGTAGCACGCCTGCAGCAACGCGACCGTGCGACGCAGCGGCGCGTCCCACTGGTCGTGGCCGTCGAGCGAGAACGGCGCTTCGACGCCAAGATCGACGATGCCGTCGAACGGCCCCGACTGCATGACGAACGCGTTTGCGGCGCTCGCCGGATCGACGCCGTCGGCCGGCGCGAACACGCTCGGCTTCGCGCATGCGCGCAGCAGCGCCGCCACCACGCGCTCGACCGTGCGGCCGAGACCGTTGACGATCGCGATCCGCTTGCCGCTCAGTTCGGCCGCGGGCGCGTCGGGCAGCGGCTCGATTTCGACCGGACGCCATGTGAAGCGGTGTGTCGGCGCGGCGTCGGTGTGCTGCCGCGGGTCGTGCGTCGTCACATCGCGCTGTAGAAAGGCCAGCATTTCAGGCGCCAGCGTGGGACCGGCGGGCCGCTCGGGCGTCGGCGTGGGCGATGCCGCACTCGTCGGTTGTGCCGCATCGGGTTCGCGCGACGACGACGGCGGGAGCGGTGCCGCCTGCACGCGTCGCGCCTGCGTGCCCGTGAACGGACACGCCGCTGCCCGCTCGGCCGGCACGCTCGCGTCGCGTGCCGTCTGCTTCGTCGGCACGCGTTCGCGCGAGCGCGGCTTCGCGATCATCCGGATGCCGTCGCGCGGACGCAACGAGATCGTCGCACCGGTCTCGAGCGAATGCCCCGGCACCGCGCTCAGGTCGACGTGCTGCGCGACCACCGCGATCAGCACGCGCATCTGCAACAGCGCGGTCTGATAGCCGATGCACTTGCGCATGCCGCCGCCGAACGGAAAATACGCATACTTGTGCCGCGCCGGCGCGTGCGATCCGAAGTTCTCCGGATCGAATGCGTCGGGGTTCGCCCACAGCGCCGGATGACGATGCGTGACGTACGGCGACATGAACACCGACGAGCCGGCCGGCACGTGATAGCCGCCGATTTCATCGTCGTCGACCAGATCGCGCGTGAAGCCCCAGATCGGCGGATACAGGCGCAGGATCTCGTCGACGGTCTGCACCAGATACGGCAGACGTTCGATGTCGCCCGCGTCGGGCGCGCGGCCGCCGAGCACCGCGTCGAGTTCGTCGCGCAGCCGGCGCAGCACGTGCGGATGCTGCGCAAGCGCATAGAGCCCCCACGCCATGCCGCTGCCGGTGGTTTCGTGGCCGGCGAGAAACACCGTCATCACCTCGTCGTGCACCTCGCGCTCGGTCAGCGGCGCGCCCGTGTCGGGGTCGCGCGCGGCGAGCAGCAGCGAGATCACGTCGCTCGGCTCGCTGCGCCCCGTGCGATGCTCGGCGACGATCGCGTCGACGATCGTGTCGATCCCGCGGCGCGCGTGCGCGATCCGGCGATTGAACGGCGTCGGCATCCAGCGCGGCACGAAATCGTTCGCGTTGCCCTGCGGCATCATCGCCTCGATGCCGAAGCGCACGGCCGGCCCGACGTCGTCCGCGTGCCGCGAGATGTCCGCGTTGAACAGCATCAGCCCGAGCATGCGCAGGCTCACGCGCATCATCTCCTCGACGACGTCGAACGGCGCGTGCGCGGGCCGCTTCGACCAGCGCTCGACGAGCGCGAGCGCCGCGTCGCCGAGCGCGGCCGTGTGCGCGTCCACCTGCTTGCGGTGAAAGAGCGGCTGCACGACGCGCCGGTGCCGTCGCCAGAACTCGCCGTCGGTCGTCAGCAGCCCGTCGCCGAAGAACATCTTGAAGTTGTCGTAGAAGCGGCCGCGCACGTAGTTGCGGTGATTGTCCTGCAGCACGTGCTGGACGCCGTCCGGATGCGCGAGCGCATGCGTGAGGAACGGGCCGAGGCGGTTGCGGGCAATGTCGCCGTACTGCTGCTGAAGCTTCAGCAGCATCGTGACGGGATTGCGCTTGTATTGCGCGAGGTTGCCCATCACGACGCTGCCGCGCGGGCCGGGCGCGAGACGCTTCGTGCTCATGCGGACACCTGTTCGGCAGCCGCCTGCGCGGCGCGGCGCGCATCGACCTCGCCACGCGCGGCGAACGCGCCGGTCACGCGATGCACGTAGCCGATCACGATGCCCGTCACGTCGCGCATCTGCATCAGGATCCTGCCGTCCGGGCGCACCGCGACGAACCGGTTGCCGCTGCTCGCCGGCCCTTCGAGCGCGAACGCGCGCGGCGTCACGTGCAGCGCGATCGATGCGTGGCGGGCCGACAGCTCGCCGTCGTTGCCGGCTTCGTACAGGTCGATGCGGCCGATCGACATCGGCGCCGCGAGCGGGATGTAGTCGCCGGCGACATGATCGAGCGCCGCCACGCGCGCGAGCCCGTCGAGCAGGATGCTCGGCACCACGAACCGCGAGAACACCGGATCGCCGTCCGGTACGTTCAGCCGGAACCGTGCGTGCTTGCCCATGTCGCTCATGCCAGTGTCGGTCGTCGACACGAACATGCCGGTCAGCCGCACCGGCGCCGCGTCGAAGTGATACGGATCGGCGACGGGCGTAAACGTGCCGGCCGCCGGTTCGCTCCACACCGGCGCCGGCGCGTAGGTGTCGGCCAGACGCACGGTGATCTCGAAGTGCGGCTTGTCGCGTACGAGCACCTGCCCGCCCGGCGCCAGCACGTCGCCGGCAATCCTCACGTGCACGAGCACGGCATCGGCGTCGCGCGACACGATCCGCGCATGGATGCGCTTCACGCTCGGCCGCTTCGCATCGTAGACGCGCAGGAAGTGCAGGAACGTCGCGTCCGCGAAACCGACCACCTTGAGCCCCGGCACGAGCCGCAGCGCGGCCTCGGCGGCCACTTCGGGCACGAACGTGCCGGGCAGCGTCGGGAAGCCGTTGACGACGTGATGCTGCAGGTACGCGTCGCGCGCGAGATCGAACACGCGCTCGAACGTCACGCTGTCGGCGGTGCGCGCCAGCTCGCGGCCGAGATAGAAATCGGGCGCGCACGCGGCGGCCGGCGCCGGTTCGTCGAGATCGAAGTAACCGGGCAGATGCGTTTCGATCGCACGCCGCTCGGCCTCGCCGAGATGCACGGACATCGCCGCGCGCTCGCCGAGCCCGAGCTCGCGCATGAAGTGGTGCTGCCCTTCCGCGGTGCGCATGCTCGTAAAGAGGCCGCTCTTCTCCAGAAACGCGCGCGTGACCGGATTCGAGCCGAGCCCGACCGAGCGCCACAGCGTCCAGCCGATCGTGAATTCGTCGTGGCCGAGCGCCGCGCGGTGATACGACGCCTGCGTGTTCAGGAAGTCGTTGCCCGACGCGTAGTCGGTTTCGCCCGCCTGCCCCGTCAGGCCGATGAACGACCCGAAGTTGCACCACAGCCGCGGCTGCCGCGCGCCGAACGCGCGGCGCAGGTTCCAGTAGCCGCGCACCTTGATGTCGCGCACCGCGACGAAATCGTCGAGCGACTTCACGCGCACCGACGCCGACCGGTTCAGCCCGGCCGCGTTGACCAGCAGGTCGACGCGCGGCTCGCGCGCGAGGATCGCGTCGATGGCCGCCTTCACGCTGTCGGGGTCGAGCACGTCGGCGCGCACGTAGGTCACGCGATGCGCGCCGCTGAACGCGCGCATCGCGTCGATGTTGATGCACGCCGTGCGCGCGTCGGCCCGCCGCTCGAACGCGCGGATGATCTCCGGCAACGGCCGCTGCGGATCCAGCGCCTTCTGCTGGCGGATGTAATCGGGACGACTCTTCGCGAACGCTTCGTCGTCCATTGCGAGCAGCTCCGCGTCGACCGTGTCGAGCGCGCTGCTGCCGATCAGGTACAGCGTCGGGCGCACGTGCGCGGCGAGCGTCTTCATCAGCTCGCCGGTGATCCCGCGCGCGCCGCCGATCGCGACGACGACCGAGTCCTGGCCGAGCGACAGCCGCTCGTCGGCACGCAGCTCGCCTGCGTCCTCGCTCACGCGCGGCGTGCGGCGACGGCCCCCGCCCAACGCGACGACCGGCAGCCAGTGCTGTGCGCCGCTCTCTCGCTCCGCGTCGCGCAGCGCATCGGGCAGCGTGCGGGCATCGGTCAGCACCGCGACCGGGCGTGCTGTCGGCATCTCGATCGCGAGCGCCTTCACGAGGCCCGTGAACAGGCCGGCGTCCGGATGCGGCACGTCGCCCGCGAGCGCGTCGAGCAGCAGCGCGACGAACGTGCCGTCGCGCTCCAGTGCGTCGTGGCAGCGCTTGATCGCGAGGAACGCGAGGTCGTGCAGCGCGAGCCGCGCGGGTGCGGCCGGCGCGGCGGCGCCCGATGCGAGCGCGCTGGCGTCGAGCGACGTCAGCACGCGCACGTGGCCGATATCGTCGGGCAGCCTGTCGAGCGCCGCGGCATCGATCCGCTCGATCCAGTGCCAGCCCGGCCTGCTAGTGGCGAGCGGTCGCGTCGACAGCACCACGCAACCGGGCCCCGGTGCGGCCTGCGCGGCCAGCACTTCCGGCATGTCGGTCACGATCACGCAGCGCGGTGTGATGAACGGCGTCGACTGCCCTGTGGGTCGCCACGGCGCGTCGCGCCATTCGATCCGGTAACGCGCGACGCCGAGCGGTTCGCCGTCGGCCGCGACGCCGGTCCGGCGCAGCGTGCCGGGCAGCAAGGTGCCGGGGGAAACGGGTGCGGCGGGTGCGTCGGGCGGGTTGGTCATCGCCGCCGAAGCAGCGGCCGGTGCCGCTCGATCGGCGGACGGATCAGGCGTCGCCTCGCCATGCGGTTCGCCAGACGCAGCCGCTTGCGTGCCCGCGCGGTCGCAGGCGACGTGCAGCGCATAGCGCGCACGATCGCCGCCGCTGTCGCGCGTGAGCGTGGTGGCGGCCTCGCGAGCGACGAGCGCGCGCAGCACGTCGATCGCCGAGTCGGCGCCCGCATACGTGACCGCGCGACCCGTTGCGTCGCGCGGCGCGGCCGGTTCGACGGCCGCCTGCGCGTCGCCGCCGCCGACCACCGCGAGCACCGGCAGCCCTTCCGCGTGCGCCCGCCGCACGGTCGTCACCGCGAACAGCACGATGCCCTCCGCGAGCGGCAGCTCGAACGCCGGACGCACTTCTTCCGCCGAATTGCCGTTGATCCCGCCGACGATCGCCATGTCGAGTTCGCCGCTGCACAGAAAGCGCTCGGCCGCGTCGAATGCGGCCAGCGTCGACGCGTGCCCCGCGTCGACCGTCATGTTCATCCCGTGCAGGTCGTGATAGTTCGCGACGCGCGCCGGAATCACGTTCGGCATCATCCCCGGGAACGAATTCTCGGTCGTCGGCGCGACGAGCTGCTGCGTCGCGTCGCGCAGGCCGTTCAGCACGCGTTCGGTCGCCGCGCGTTCGTCCGGATGCGTCGCGTCGCGCACCGCGGTCGCGATGTCGTCGAGATAGCAGCGGCTCGCGTAGAGCGCCGCGTTGCGCGTGGGCCCCATGTGCCCCATCACGAGCCCGATCGTGTCCGCGTGCTCGCGCCAGAACGGGCCGAGGCGTTCGCGCAGGTCGTGCGCGGCATCGAGCGCCATCAACTGGCAACGGTCGAGCGCGCGCAGCACGGCCGGCGGCATCTTCACGCGCGCGAAGCTCGGCAGCGGATAGCCGACGCCGAAGCTCGCGTCGGGCGCGCGGCCTTCGCCGCGCAGCCACGCGGCGACCTGCGCGTCGCCGTCGAGGCCGGGAAACTTCGCCGACCATCCGACGATCGCGAGCGGCTCGCGCTTGAAGCGGCCGCTTGCAGGGCCAGCCGGCAGATCCTCACGGTATTCCGACACGATCAGATGCCCGTTCGTCCCGCCGAAGCCGAACCCGGACACCGCCGCGACGCGCGCCGATTCGCGCCGCGCCGGCCACGCTACCGGCGCGACCGGAATCCGCAGACTGGTGCCGGCGATGTCGAATTCGGGCGGCGGTTCGTTGAAGCGATGCTGCGGCGGAATCACCTGATGCCGCAAGCCGAGCAGCACCTGGATCACCGACACGACGCCGGCCGCCCAGCCCGTATGTCCGACCAGCGACTTGTTCGACGTCAGTTGCACGGGGCGGTCGCGCCGGATCGCATCGCGCAAGCTCTGAAATTCGGCGAGATCGCCGGCCGGCGTGCCGGTTGCGTGCGCAACGACCCAGTCGACGTCGGCGGGCACCGTGGCGGTGCGGGCATACGCGCGGTCGATCGCGATGCGCTGGCCGGCCGAATTCGGCGCATAGATCGCCTTGCCCTTGCCGTCCGACGACGAGCCGAACGATTTGAGCACGCCGAGAATGCGGTCGCCGTCCGCGCGCGCCCGCTTCAGGCGCTTCAGGATCACGACGCCCGCGCCGTCCGCGAACAGCACGCCGTCGCAATTACGATCGAGCGGCCGCACCTCGCCGCTGCGCGACAGCCCGTGCAGCTTCGAGAACAGGATCGAGCCGCGCGGCGCGAGCGCGAATGCGCCGCCGCACGCGACCACGTCCTGCTGGCCGAGCAGCAGCGCCTTGATCCCGAGATCGATCGAATACAGCGACGACGAACACGCGGTATCGACCATCATGGTTTGCGCATCGTCCGGCAGCACGCCCTTCATCGCGTTCAGGCCGACGCGATGCGGGAAGAACGACGCGAGATCGCCGGCGCCGCGCGCATAGCGCGCGCTCAGCACCGCATCGATCGCGGCCACGCGGCGCGCGCGCTCGGTCGCGTCGACGCCCGCGTCTGCCAGCACCGCGTTCAGGCGCTCGCGGGCCGCGGCCAGCACCATGCCCTCTTCGAGATGCTGGCTGCCGTCCGCGGTGTAACCGACGAGGAACGCGACGCGATCGGTGTCGCGCAGCGTCACGCCGTCGAGCGACTGGCACAGCGCGTGGCGCAGCCACAGCGTCGTCAGCTCGCGCGGCGCGGTGCCGGCGTCGAGTTCCGCACGCACCGTCGCGCATGGCTCGAACCGCTCGATGAAGACCGAGCGCGACTGATAGCTCTTGTCCTCGGCCGACGTATCGGGCGAGTAGAACGAGCGGTAATCCCAGCGATCCGGCGGCACGTTGCCGAACAGTTCGGGGCCGTCCAGCAGCGCGCGCCAGAATGCATCGGGATCGCTCGCGCCGGGCAGCGCGACGCCCATGCCGACCACGGCGATGTCGTCGCTGTCGTCGCTGTCGGGTACGTGATCAGCCCGCTCGTCCGGTGCATGTGCCGTCCGCGCGGCCGCGGCAACCGTATCGTCGCCCGCATGCGCGGCCGGCGCCCATTCCGCACGCGGCGACAATCCCTCGCTGCACAGCGACAGCCCGCCATCCGCGACGACCACCTGCCCGGTGATCCAGCGCGCCGCGTCCGACGCGAGAAACACGACGAGATCCGCGAGATCTTCCGCACGCGCGAGCCGCTTGAGCGGCGTCGCCGAGATGCTCGAGCGCTTGGTGTTCTCCGGGTCCGGAAACTGCGCGGCGACGTCGCCGTCGATCAGCGTCGACGACGCGCCGTTCACGCGAATGTCACGGCCCGCGTACTCGACCGCGAGATAGCGCGTGAGCGACTCGAGCGCCGCCTTCGCGGTGCCGACGACGAGATAGTTCGCCGGCACGAGCGTCGCGCCCACCGACGACACGTTGACGATCGCGCCGCCGCCCGAGCGCGCCATCAACGCGGCCGCACGCCGCGCGCACCAGAACGCGCCTTTCAGGTTGGTGTCGAGCGCACGATCGAAATGCTCGGCACCGATCTCGTCGACGCCGAGCAACGCGCCGGACGCCGCGTTGTTGACGAGCACGTCGAGGCGGCCGTAGCGCCGTTCGATCTCGTCGAACATCCGGTCGACCTGCGCCTGCTGCGCGACCGACGCGCGGATCACGTCGACGGTCGCGCCGAGCGCGCGCAGTTCGTCCGCGGTCTCCTTCGACGCATCGAGCGAGTGGAAGAAATTCAGGATCACGTGCGCGCCCTGCTCGGCGAACCGCCTGCAGATCGCCTTGCCCACGTTTTTCGCACCGCCCGTCACGAGAACGAGCTTGCCGCGCATGCTGGTATTCGACATGGATCGCCTGCCTATCGAGAACTTGTCATCACGGGCAGGGCCCCCCCTGCCGACCATCGACCACCGTTTCGGCCCGCCGCCGTCAGGCGGCTGCCTTTCCCTGGTTCTCGTAGACGAAATCGACGATCTGCCCCATCGCCTTGAAATCGCCGCTGCGGAAATTCGCGGGCAGCGGCGGCAACGCATAGCGCGCCGTAATGCGCTGGATGATCTCGGTCTGCTTGACCGAGTCGATGCCGAGTTCGGCCTCGAGTTCGATCGATTCGGAGAACACCTCGGCCGGATACTCCATCGCCTGCGCGTAGATGTCGACGAGCTCGGAGAACAGCCGCTCGCGCGGCACGTGTGCGGGTCTCGCCGGCGCGGCGGCGTCAGCCGCGGCCGCCGCGAACGGTTCGTGCGCGACCGACGGCGCAGGAACCGCCGTCAATGCCGGCCCGCCTACAGCGGCCAGCCGCGGCGCAGGTGCGACGCTCGGCTCCGGCTGCGGTGCGAACGGCGTTACGCCCGGTGCCGCGCCTGCCGGCGCCGCGCTCGCCGCGTCGAACGCGTGACGCAGTTCGCCCTTGAGCCAGTCGACGATGTGCGGCCCACGCGCATGCCAGAACGCGTCGAAACCGGAGCCGGCGTTGCCGATGCGAATATCGTCTTTCATGATGCTGTCCTCCTGGAAATAACGGGTGATCGTCGTGACGACGCTCGATTCCTCTGTCGCGTTCGACGGGCCGCCGAACGTCCTGACCGTGCCCGGCCCCGCGATGCGCACGACGATGCGCGCCAGCGCGTTGAGCGCGCCGCACTCGACATAGCGCACGATGCCGTCCGCGCGCGCGGCGCGAATCGCATCCGCGAACCGCACCGGCAACACGAAATGCGACGCGAGCCGCGCACCGGGATCGTCGGCGACGCTGTAGCGGCGCCCGAGAATCGGCGAATACACCGGAATCGCGAGCGCGCGATGCGGATAGGCGGCCAGCCGCGCAGCGAACTGTTCGCGCGCACCGGCCAGGTCGGGGTGATGAAAGCCGTACGGAGACCTGAGCGCCTGCGCGGTCACGCCGCGCGCCGCACAAGCCATGACGAAGCGTTCCAGCGCATCGCGCGGGCCCGACACGACGGTCTGCGACGGATGGTTTTCGACCGCGACGCACACGTTGCGCACCGCATGCGTGATGGCGCTCGCGTCGATCAGCTCGCGCGTCGCATCGGCGCCCGCGGCAATCGCGGCCATCATCCCGTCCGCCGGCGCGGCCGCCTGCAGCGACGCAATCCGGTCGCAGACGATTCGCGCGCCCTGCTCGATCGAATACAGGCCGCCGCACACCAGCGCCGCGATCTCGCCGAAGCTGTGTCCGATCAGCACGTCGGGCACGACGCCGCGCGCATGCAGCACGCCGAACATCCCGACCGACGCGCCGAAGATTCCCAGTTGCAGCAAATCGGGCGCGTCGCGCAGCCACGTGTCGAGCCCCGCGTCGTCGCGCCACAGCGCGCCGGTCAGCGGGCGGCCGAGCCGTTCGCTCGCGATCGCGTCGATCGTATCGAGCGTCTGCCGCACGCTGCGATGCTCGCGGCCGAGCTGCCGCAGCGCGCCCGCGTAGAACGCGCCCTGCCCCGGGAACAGGAACGCACAGCCGCGCGCTTGCGCGCCGTCCGCGTCCGGCCCCGCGTGAATCAACTCGCGTCGTTCCATAATCCCAATCTCCCGAGGCTCTCGGCCAGCTTCAGTCTCGCGGTGCGCCACTTCGACACCGCGAGCACGCGTTGCCGGCGCGCATCCGCGAGCGCCGACTGCGCATTCAATAGTTCCGTGAACGTGCCGACGCCGGCCTTGTAGCGGCCGCGCGCGATGTCGAGCGAATGCAGCGCGGTGTCCAGCAGATGCTGCGAGTTGTCGAGGTTCGTCGTATCGGTCTGCAGGCTCTGGTAGCTCTTCCACACATCGAGCGACACCTTGAGCTCGGTACTGCGCACGTCGGCTTCCTGTGCATCGGCCTGCGCCTTCGCCTCGGCGACCCGATAGCCGGACGCGAACCCTTCGAACAACGGAATCGACACCTGGATGCCGATCGAATTGCCGTGGCTGCTCTGGATCTGCAAAAACGACGGCTGCTGCTGGTACGACGGGTTGTTGCGCGACAGGCTGCCCGTCAGCGAAATCGTCGGCAGCGTCTGCGCCCGCACCGCGCGAACCTGGTCGCGTGCCGCGTCGAGCTTCTCGCGCGCGGCGATCAGCTTCGGGTGATGGCGCTTCGCTTCGGCGATCAGGTCGGCGACGCCGCGCGTGAAGTCGTCGCGATCGGGCGACGGTTCCGCGT
Organism: Burkholderia sp. BCC0044; assembly: GCF_902832955.1. Classification (NCBI taxonomy): domain Bacteria; kingdom Pseudomonadati; phylum Pseudomonadota; class Betaproteobacteria; order Burkholderiales; family Burkholderiaceae; genus Burkholderia; species Burkholderia sp. BCC0044. Next base: position 1,081,524 of record NZ_CADFDO010000001.1, read on the forward strand.
CGGCGATGCGCAACGGCGTGTCGGCATCGACGCCGAGCGTCGTCGCGAGCGTGCCGATCGCGTTCTGCAGGTCGCCTTCCGCGCTCACGCGATCGAGCAGCGCCTTGCGATAGGTCGTCTGGGCCTGCAACGCGTCGCCGAGCGTGCCCGCGCCGCCGTCGTGACGCGCGGTGGCTTCGGCGAGACTTTCCTGCGCCGCGCGCTCGACGGCTTGCGCCGCCTCGAGCGCCGCCTGCGCGTCGCGCAGCGCATAGAACGCCTGCGCCGCGTCGAAGAACACGCTCTGCAACGTATCGTCGTGCGCGGCGTTGGCCGCGCGCAGCAGCGCACGCGCACGATCGAGATTCGCGCCGCGCTTGCCGAAATCGAACAGCACCCAGCTCAGGTTGAGCATCCCGTAGCGGCTGCTGCTGCGCTGGTTCTGCGAGAAGCCGCCGTTGTAGTCGGTCGTCAGGTTGTCGCGCTGGATGCCGGCCGTCGCGTTCAGCGTCGGCCAGTACGCGGCCTTCGCCACGCCGACCTCGGCCGTCGCCGCGCGCGCGTCCGACCACGTGCGGGTCAACTGCGGATGCGAACAGATCGCCTGCAGGATCGCATCCTCGAGCGCGAGCGGCCGGCCGTCGACGTGCGGTGCGCCGCACGCGGTCGCCGACGCCATCGATCCGCCCTGTGTCGCCGCGACATCGTCGCGCGTGCGATAGACGTCGAGCAGTTGCGCACGTGCCGGCGACGCGAATGCCGCGCAGGCAACGGCGGCCAGCACGATGGCGAGAGCGCGTGTCATCGTCTAGCGCCCCGCGACCGGCTGTGCCAAACCGGAATCGTGCGGCGCGTGCTGCGGTTCGGCCGGCGCGCCGCCGGACGGCTTCGCCGCGGCCGCCGCGCGCATCGCCGCGGTCGACTGGTCGAGCACGATCTTGCCGCCCTGCAGCATGATGACGCGCTGCGCCGACGCGATCGTCTCCGGCCGGTGCGCGACGATGAGCCGCGTCATCGCGAGCTGCGTGACGGCCGCATTGACCTGCTTCTCGCGTTGAATGTCGAGATGGCTCGTCGCCTCGTCGAGCACCAGGATGGCCGGCCGCTTGTACAGCGCGCGCGCCAGCAGCACGCGCTGCTTCTGGCCGCCGGACAGCACCGTGCCCATGTCGCCGACGAGCGTGTTGTAGCCCATCGGCATCGCGGCGACGTCGTCGTGCACGGCCGCGAAGCGCGCGCATTCGGCCACCCACTGCGGGTCCGCATCCGGGTCGAAGAAGCTGATGTTGTCCGCGATCGAGCCCGCGAACAGCACGTCGTCCTGCAGCACCGTGCCGACGAGCCCGCGCAGCCTGTCGATGCCGAGCCGCGCGACGTCGAGGCCGCCGATCCGCACGGTGCCGCCCGTCGGCTCGTGAATCCCGAGCAGCACGCTGATCAGCGTCGTCTTGCCGCAACCGGAGGGCCCGACGATCGCGACCGATTCGCCGGCCGCGATCGTCGTGCTGACGCCGTCCAGCACCAGCGGCTCGCCGTCCGCGTAACGAAACGACAGCCCGTCGATCTCGATGCTCGCGTCGAGTGCCTCCGCCTCGCCCGGCACGTTGCGCAGGCTCGCGTCCGGCTCCGCTTGCGCGAACACGATGTCGGCCAGCCGCTCGCCCTGCAGTTGCAGCATTTTCACTTCGAAATACTTGTCGATCAGACTGCCGACCCGGCTGTCGAACTGGCTCTTGTACGCGTTGAACGCCATCAGCACGCCGACCGTGAACTGACCGTCCATCACCATCCGCGCGCCGAGCCAGATGATCAGCACGTTCTCGATGCCGAACAGCAGGCCGTTGAGCTGCTGATAGAAGATCTGCAGCTTCTGCACGTGCAGGCCCGCATTGACCTGCTCGACCAGCAGCGTGATCCAGCTCGCGCGCCGCTCCGTCTGGCGGTTGAACAGCTTGATCGTCTTCACGCCGCGCACCGTCTCGAGGAAATGGCTCTGCTGCTTGGCCGCGTGCACGATCTGATCCTCGGTCGCGCGCCGCAGCGGCGCGTACCACATCCATCGGACCAGCGCGTACAGCGTCATCGTCACGAGCGCGACCACGCCGAGCACGCGGCTGTACACGAACATCATCGCGAGCGTGACGATCGTCATCAGCCCGTCGATCACCGCGCCGAGAAACGACGTCGTCAGCGTCTGCTGGATCGTGTCGATCGAACCGAAGCGCGACACGACGTCGCCGAGATGACGCCGCTCGTAGTAGCGCACCGGCAGGCTCAGCAGATGCGTGAACACGTTCGCGCGCCACTGGATGTTCAGCGTGACGCCCACGACCATCAACGCCCACGCGCGCATCGCGCCGGTCGCCTGCTGCATCAGCAGCAGCAGGCCGAAACCGAGCGCCAGCACCGTGAGCAGGTCGCGATCGGCGCTGACGATCACTTCGTCGATCACCCACTGCAGGAAGAACGGCTGCACGAGCATGAACACTTCCAGCGCGATCGCCAGCACCAGGATCTGCGCGAGCGAGCGCGACAGTCCCGACACCGGGCCCAGCAGTTCGCGCAGCTTGACCGCCGGGCGCGCCGCGCGCGGCGCGAAGCCGGCGGCCGGCCACAGCTCGAGCGCGACGCCGGTGAACGCGCGCGACACGTCGGCGAGCGGCACCTTGCGGATGCCGTGCGACGGATCGTGAATCGTCGCGGTCTTGCCGTTCACTTCCTTCAGCACGACGAAGTGGTTGAAATTCCAGTGCAGCAGGCACGGCACGCGAAGCTGCCCGAGCTGCGCCAGGTCGAGCTTCACCGCGCGCGTGCCGAGCGCGAGACGCTGCGCGACCTCGATCACGCGACCGAGGCCCGCGCCCTTCAGCGACACGGGGAATTGTCCGCGCAGCGTCGCGAGATCCACGTGGTGGCCGTGATAGCCCGCCACCATCGCGAGACACGCGAGCCCGCATTCGGCGGCTTCGGTCTGCAGGATCATCGGCAGCCGGCGGCCGATGCCGAACGAGAGTCGATCGAGTAATGCCATGCGCGACCTCGTCAGAGTTTGCCGGTCAGGCTGTAGAGCGGCTCGAGCACCCACTCGTACAGGCGCCTGCGTTCCTGCAGGATGTCCGCCTGCAGCGTCATGCCGGCCTGCAGCGGTTGCGGCGCGCCGTACGCGGTGACGTGCTGCGCATCGAGCGCGACGACCACGCGGTAGAAGGTCGCGTCGCGCCCCTCGCCCGGCGTCGCCGCGGGGCCGCCGTCGTTCGCGAGTTCGGCCGCCGACAGCGCCGTGCGCGCGATCGACACGACCGTCGCGCGGTACTGGCCGAACTTCTGGTAAGGAAACGCCTGATAGCGGATCAGCACCGGCTCGCCCGCCCGCACGAAGCCGATCGCCGTGCTCGGCACGAACAGGTGCGCCTGCCAGCGCGCGCCGCCCGGCACGACGCTCGCGAGCGGCCGCGACGGTTCGACCGACTGGCCGACGTCGGCGATCGCGGCCGTCACGATGCCCGTCTCCGGCGCGGTGACGACGATCCGGCGCTTCGCCTCGCTTTCGATCAGGTTCTGGTCGACGTCGATCACGGTGCGGTCGATCTGCGCGAGCTGGTTCTGCTGCTTGAAGCCGAGCCCCGACAGTTCGTTGCTCGCTTCGGTGAGCGACTGCAGCGTCGATGCGCGGTCGCGCAGCAGCCCGTTCAGCTTCGACTGCTGGTCGAGCAGATCGGCCTCGCGCTGCTGCGCCTGGTCCTTCGAGATGTAATCCTGCGCGAGCAGGCCGCGATAGCGCGTCGCGCCGTCGGCCGCGATCGACGTGCGCAGCCGCTGGGCCGCGAGCTGGTCGTCGATTTGCGCGAGCGCGCCTTTCAGGTTCGCGATCTTCGCGCGCAGCGTGTCGCGCTCGTCCTGCTGCAGGCTGCGCGTCTTGTCGATTTCGGTGAGCAGCGACGCCTTGCGCTGTCGCGCCTGCGCGATCAGCGCGGCTTGCGTGGCGCCTGCCGCCGCGCTTTGCAGGTCGGTCGACACCGTATAGAGCGTCTGCCCGCGCGTCACGCGCTGCCCTTCCTTCACGTCGCGCTCGACCACGATGCCCGGCTGCAATGCATAGACCTTGACCAGCCCGGAATCCGGCATCACCACGCCGCTGACCGTCGTGCGCCGCGTATAGGTCCCGAACGCGAAGAACAGCACCACGCAGGTGGCCATGACCAGCGCGACGGCCGTCAGCAGCGTCATGGACATCGGGTGCACGAGCACGATGTCGCCCATCACGCGCATCCGTTGAGCCTGTGCCGCTTCAGAACGAAAGAGACCGAACTCCATTTTCACCCAGCGTATCGCCACATTTCGGAATCAGCTTCCACCCGCTGCCACGCATCGGAACCGGCAAAAGCGATCCGGTATACAAGGAAGACCCGTGCATACCGGATCGTCGGTTCCATCATCGGGAAACGCGGCGGCTACCGCGTCGCCTCAATGGCGGCAACTCAGTAAATCGGGCCGCCGAACAGGCCGTCGAGCAGGTTCACGGCGGCGGTCGTGATCGTCTCGCCGATGTTGTATGCCTGCTTGACCGGTGCGGCGAAGATGCCGAACGTCAGCGCATTGCCGATGCTCTCCGCGGTGCTGCCGCCCCATTCGATGATGTTGCCCAGTGCGGAGGGGATACCCGGGCCGCTGTAGTAGCCACCGGCAACCTGGGCGATTTCCTGCTGATTCAGCTCTTGCATTGCATTTCTCCAGTTTTAAAATGCTAGATAACCCATCTAGCGAGGCATCGAACCACGCCGCGATTGCGACGCAGATCAATACGTTAAATACATTTAAACTTTCGAACGGCGCAATCGCATCGTTCGAGCCGATTTAAACTGATGCACTTATTCCATTCGAATGGCGCGCAAAACCCCGACGACTCGAATCAATCGATCGACTTTTCACCCTGATCGGCAACCGGACAGTGATCGACTGACGACCCGCGATTATTCCTCGCCTCGCGCGGCGCCCGGCCAGAAGGCCGCCGGGCAACGGACGCGCAGGCGCCACCGTGCATGGATGCCGCGGCGTCCGCACGTCGTGAAACTCGAAAAGTGAAATGAGTACGAATACCCGCCCGAGGATCGACCGAGAATAATCGCGTGCTAAATGTCGTTCACCGAATCAAACCAAACATCATTGAACGGCCGATCGACACCAGATATCCCCTCTGAAATTTTTACCGCACTGAATTCGACGGCCCAATGATCGGACACTTTCCGTACGCTCTTTGTACGATACCGCACCATCGGGCTAACCCGATATTTCGAGGCGATTCATTCTATTTTTATTGAGAATGCCTAACTTGAATACGGCGATTGAATGCCCTCAGTTGATTCTCGAAAGTGCGCGCCGGGCCATGCAGACGGCCCGGCGCGCAACACGTCACTACGCCGCCTTCGGCTTCGACAACTGATCCGCGACGGGCAGGCTGCGGATGCGCGTGCCGGTCGCCGCGAAGATCGCGTTGGTCAGCGCCGGTGCCACGGGCGGCAGGCCCGGCTCGCCCACGCCGCCGAGGGGCGTCGCATAGTCGTCGGGCGCCACCAGATGCACGCGGATTTCGCGCGGCGCCTCGTTCATCCTCAGCACCTGGAAGCCGTTGAAGTTGCTCTGCTCCGGGTGGCCGTCCTTGAACGTGATCTCGCCGTGCAGTGCAATGCCGAGCCCCATCACCACCGCGCCCTCGAGCTGCGAGCGCACGCGCTCCGGATTGACCTGCGGCCCGCAGTCGATCGCGATGTCGACGCGCGGCACCGAGATCTTGCCGTCCGCGCCGACCTGCACCTCGCACACCACCGCCGTGTACGACACGAAGCTGCGATGCGCGGCGATTCCGAGCCCGTGCCCCTTCGGCCGCTTGCGCCCCCAGCCGGCTTCGCGCGCGACCGTCTCGACCACGCGCCGCAGCCGGCCCGTGTCGACCGGATACAGCGCGGGATCCTCGCCGTAGTTCACGTTCTTCACCGCGATGTGCGGCTCGAAACGCCGCGCGGGCCCGATCAGGTCGAGCAGGAAATCCTTCGGATCGCGGCCGGCCGCATGCGCGAGCTCCGACACGAAACTCTGGATGCCGAACGCATGCGGGATGTTGTACACCGAGCGGAACCAGCCGATCCGCGTGTGCGCTTGAGCGGCCGGATTCTCGATCCGCACGTTCGGAATCGCGAACGGCAGATCCGCGATGCCTTGCGCGAGCTCGCCGGGCTGCTCGTGCACGACGCCGGCGCGAAACGTCGACTGGATCGACGGCGCGACCGTGCGATGCTGCCACGCGACCACCTTCCCCGCCGCATCGATCCCGCCGTCGAATGCTTCGAGCGATACCGCGTGGAAGTAGTCGTGCGCGATGTCGTCCTCGCGCGTGAACGTCAGTTTCACCGGCGCGCCGACCGCCTTCGACAGCAACGCGGCTTCCACCACGTAATCGGGCTTCGACTTGCGGCCGAAGCCGCCGCCGAGCAGCGTCACGTTGACCGTCACGCGCTCGGTCGGCACGCCGAGCGCCTTCGCGATCTCGTCGCGCGTGGTCTGCGGCGCCTGCGTGCAGGTCCACACCTCGCAGCGGCCGTCGGCCACGCGTGCGACGGCCGCGGGCGGCTCCATCGTCGCGTGCGCCAGATGCGGGATGTAGTAGGTCGCGCGCACGCGTTTCGCGGCGCCGGCGAGTGCGACCGCCGCATCGCCGTCGTTGCGGATCACGTCGCCCGGCTGCGCGGCGGCCGCTTCGAGCGTCTTGCGATACGCGGCCGAGTCGTAGTCCGCATGCGGCCCGCGCTTCCAGTCGATCTTCAACTGCGCGCGGGCCTGGATGGCCGTCCACGTATCGCGCGCAATGACGGCCACGCCGCCGAGCGGCTGGAAGCCGAACGGCAGCGGCGTCGACGCCAGTTGCACGACCTTGACGACACCCGGCAGCTTTTCAGCGGCCGTTGCGTCGAATGACCCCACCGTATCGCCATAGACCGGCGGGCGCGCGACGACCGCGTACAGCATGCCGTCGAGCCGCGTGTCGATCCCGTACTGCGCACGGCCGCCGACGATGTCGCGTCCGTCGATCAGCGCCGTCTTGCCCTTGCCGATATAGCGGAAGTCGGCGGGCGCCTTCAGCGCCACGCTTTTCGTATCGGGCACCGGCAGCGCGGCGGCCCTCGCGGCCAGTTCGCCGAAGCCGAGCGTGCGTCCGGTTTTCGTGTCGACGACCTCGTGCACCGTCGCCTTCACCTGGCGCACGTCGACGCCCCACGTCGCTGCCGCGGCCTGCTCGAGCATCGTGCGCGCGGCCGCCCCCGCGCGGCGCAGCGCGGCGAAGCTCTGGCGCAGGCTGCGCGAACCGTCGGTGTTCTGGTTGCCGTAGCGCGGCTCGTCGCCGACCGCTTGCGCGACCTTCACGCGCGCCCAGTCCGCGCCCAGCTCGTCGGCCACCACGAGCGCGACGCTCGTGCGCACGCCCTGCCCCATCTCGGAGCGGATGCAGGTCACCGTGACGGTGCCGTCCGGTGCGATCGCAACGAACAAGTTCGGATCGTCGCGCAACCCGTGCGGCATTCCCGCGCCGCCATACTGCGGATTCGCGCTGACGGGCGGCTGCACCGGCGCGGCCGCCTGCGCGAGCGCCGGCACGCCGAACGCGAGCAGCAGCCCGCCGGAGGCGAAACCGCGCAGCAGCGCGCGACGGCTTTCGTTGTGGACGGAGAGTTCGGGCGCGCTCATGCGGCACCTCCGCGGCGCACGGCCAGCCGGATCGCCGCGCGAATGCGCGTATAGGTGCCGCAGCGGCAGATGTTGCCGGACATCGCATCGTCGATGTCGGCGTCGCTCGGATGCGGATTCGCCTTCAGCAGCGACGCGGCCTGCATGATCTGCCCGGACTGGCAGTAGCCGCATTGCGCGACGTTCAGTTCCTGCCACGCCTGCTGCAGCGGATGCGTGAGATCGGTCGACAATCCCTCGATCGTCGTCACGCGCTTGCCGGCGGCGACCGCGACGGGCGTGATGCACGCGCGGATCGCGACGCCGTCGAGATGCACGGTGCACGCTCCGCACAGCGCCATCCCGCAGCCGAACTTGGTGCCGGTGTGGCCGAGCACATCGCGCAGATACCAGAGCAACGGCATGTCGGGATTGCCGTCGAAGTGCTGCTCGCTACCGTTGACGGTCAGCGTGATCATCGTTCACCTCCTGGTTGCGATGCCCGCCGGGCAGGCACCGAGTGGGGATTCGAACGGCGCGGCACCCATTCCGAACGACCAGGCAGGCGTGGCGCCGTTTCGTCGACCGTGTCGCGTGCAGGCACGGCCGGGCGGATGCTGCGAACGATGCTGCTGCCGGTTGCTTGCGCAACCTTTCAACCTCACTCGGGCCAGCTGCTCGTCCGCATGGATCGCCGCCCGCATTATCGAACCATTTCGGATTCGACGTCGGATTGGGCGGATTCCGGAGTTTTAGGCAAGCGGGGAGAAAACACGGACGGAAACCGGACGTGTCGGTGGCGAGACTTCCGAATGCAGCGGGGAAATTCGTTCCGGGTCGTACACGCGCAAGCATCCGGCCGACCTTGCGGCCGGACCGGATGCCTGACGACTGGGTAGAACGAGCCGGAAGACGCTAGCGCGCGGGCCGCCTCACGGCGACCGCAACGCCTGCAACCCGAGCGTGAGCGCGTTGAACGACATTTCCGCCGCGCCCATCGAGAAGCTGGTCGTCTTCGTGGGCACGCCGGGCGTACGCATCAGCGCGTGAACGATCCGCTCGCTCGCATGGCCGTCGCCGTACGGATTGCTCGCGCGCGACATTTCCTCGTACGCGCTCTCGCTGTCGAACAGCCGCGACGCCTCCCACACGATCCGGTCCTGATCGGTGCCGACGAGCCGCGCGGTGCCGGCCTGTATCGCTTCGGGCCGCTCGGTCGTCTCGCGCGTGACGAGCACCGGCTTGCCGAGCGCGGGCCCCTCTTCCTGAATGCCGCCCGAATCCGTGATGATGAAATGCGCGCGCGACATCAGGAATACGAACGAAAGATATTCCTGCGGCTCGATCAGGTAGATGTTGGGCACGCCGCCGAGCCGCGCGCGCGCCGGCTCCCGCACGTTCGGGTTCAGGTGCAGCGGATAGACGAACTGCGCATCGCGATAGCGGCTCGCCAGCGTGCACAGCGCGTCGCAGAAATGCCGGAACGGTTCGCCGAAACTTTCGCGACGATGCCCGGTGATCAGCACGACGCGCCGCGACGGTTCGAGAAACGGGAAGTACGCGGCGATCTTGTCCGACAGCGCGGCGGTGCGATCCAGCATGCGCTTGACCTCGTGCAGCGCATCGATCACGGTATTGCCGGTCAGCGAGACGGCCCCACCTGGCACGCCCTCGCTCAGCAGGTTGTCGCGTGCCTGCCCGGTGGGCGCGAAATGCCATGACGACACCGCATCGGTCACGCGGCGATTCAGCTCCTCCGGCCACGGCGACCAGATGTCGCCGCTGCGCAAGCCGGCTTCCACGTGACCGACCGGCAGATAGCGATAGAACGCGGCAAGGCTCACCGCGAGCGTGGTCGTCGTATCGCCGTGCACCAGCACGACGTCCGGCCGAAAATCGTCGAAGACCACGCCGATCGCCTGGAGAATGCCGGTCGTCACGTCGGTCAGCGTCTGGCCTTGCCGCATCAGGTTGAGATCGTAGTCGGGCTTGATGTCGAACAGCGTCAGCACCTGGTCGAGCATTTCCCGATGCTGCGCGGTCACGCACACCCGGGCGTCGACATCCGTTTGCGCCTTCAGCGCACGCACCAGCGGCGCCATCTTGATGGCCTCCGGCCGAGTCCCGAACACAAGCAAGATCTTCTTCATCGTTATCCTCGTTTAGCCGCCTCGCGCCCGGCGATCCCGCACGCGGCGCGAAGCATGTATTCGGGCGGCGCATCCCGTGCTCGCACGCGATCGACACGCGGCGATGTTGCCGGGCGAGCGCACCGCTTCGTCCGCGCGGTCCGGGCCGCGCGAATCGTCGTACCACCGGCGTCCCGTTGCACTGAATCCATCACGTCATGAGCCGTTCCTCGCTGTGTCGAGCGTCACGTCCTCCCACTACAGCAATATTCAAACCAACCGGCCCGCATCCCGGCCCGCTTCGTTCCGCGGCCATCGCGCGCGGACGGTGCGTTACGGAATGTTTCACAACTGCTACGGACGGTCGCATCGCCGGATCGACACGACAACGATAAACAGCCGGACGCCCGCGCGATCCGTCTGACGCCGTCGTCCGACGAATCGCGCATGCATGTCGAGCATTCGTCACGACGCGAATCGCGCGTACCTTTCGATGCGCTTTGCGTCGCCTCGATTCGCCACTTTCGTCTGTGCAGCGCATCGCGCGTGCGCGAGCGTCGACCGCCGTCGCGCACGCAGGAATTCGTCCGTCACCGACGGTGCTTGCGTCGCACGAATCCGGTCGCGGGAAATGTTGCGAATGTGTAACGCCGATCCGAAACCGGCAAATACATCGGAGTCCCGTCTATTCGTCACATGTGATGGCCGCAATCGTTCCGACCGCCGGACCGACGCGCACACGACGAGCGACACACGGCGCCCCGTCGTGCCAAGCGACACCCGGCAAGACATCATCGACAGGTTCGACGACCCGGTCGCCGCACGATGGGCGTGATGCGCGCGCCCGACCGTGCGGGGTCGCATGCGACGCATGCACGCTGATTCGTCATTGAATCAAAACACGCCGACCGCACGCGTGCTGCATCCGTTTCCCGTGCGCGGCCCCTTGCTGCACGGGGCATCGCGGCAGATGGCTCACGCCTTGCTTAATGTCAGACAGGTACGTCCCGAAGCACTCGCATGGCAGCAGACAGACGGGGACGCCATAGCAACGAAGCCGGGAGGCGACGCGACGCGTCCGTCCGGGGCAACCGACGACCGCCCCGATGCGACGAACGCGCCACCGCTTCCCATTGACGTCCGCGCGATCCACGGAGCGCCTTCAGCTCTCATCGGTCGTCGTCGCGGGCACGGGGACGAGGACATGAAACGAACGCGGGCGGCGTCACTCTGCGAGCAAGGCATCCTGCTGCTGATCGTGCTCGCCTGCTCGCTGCTCGTGCACGACACCGCATCGCAGGCGAGCGCCGAACCGGCCGGGTTCGGCGTGCCCGCCGCAACCGCCCCGACCACCGCAACCGCCGCGATTGCGATGGAGCACACCGCACTCGATAGCGCGACGCTCCCGCTCGCAGAGCAGGCCTCGCCCGATCCGGATGCATCGCTCGCGCCGCCGCCCGCCCGCACACCGGACATCACGTTCGATCCCGAGCTGTTGCTGATGCCGTGCGTGGCGTACCTGTGGCTGTTCACGCTGCTGACGTGCGGGTACGCCGCACGGCACTACGTATTCAGCCTCGACCGCCTGTTCAAGCCGCAGCATGCGCCCTACCGGACGATGACCCACGGCGACTGGCCGCGGCTCACGGTCTTCGTCGCCGCCCACAACGAGGAAACCGTCATCGTCGATTGCCTGATGGCGCTGCTGGCGACGACCTACCCGCGCGACCGGCTCACGATCGTCCCGGTCAACGACCGCTCGACCGACAACACCCGCGCATTGATCGACGAAGTGCGGGCGCTCGCGCCCGAACTGATCCAGCCGTTTCACCGCGAAACCGGCAAGCCGGGCAAGGCAGCCGCGCTGAAGGATGCGCTGCGCTTCATCCGCGGCGACATCATGGTGGTATTCGACGCCGACTACCTGCCGCGCCCGGGGCTGCTGAAGGAACTCGTCGCGCCGTTCTTCGATCCGGAAGTCGGCGCGGTGATGGGCCGCGTGGTGCCGCAGAACGCCGACAGCAACCTGCTCGCGCGGCTGCTCGATCTCGAGCGCGCGGGCGGCTATCAGGTCAACCAGCAAGCCCGCAACAATCTCGACCTGGTGCCGCAATACGGCGGCACGGTCGGCGGCATCCGCAAGGGCGCGCTCGACGCCGTGGGCGGCTGGTGCGACGACACGCTCGCCGAAGATACCGACATGACCTACCGCCTGCTGCTGAGCGACTGGCGCACGGTCTATCTGAACCACGCCGAATGTTATGAGGAAGTGCCGGAGCGCTGGGCCGTCCGCGCGCGGCAACTGACGCGCTGGGCGAAGGGCCACAACCAGACGATGCTGCGCTATCTGGTGCCGGTGCTGCGCAATCCGCTGATCTCGCGGCGCTGCCGGCTCGACGGCGCACTGCTGCTCGGCGTGTTCGCGATGCCCGCGCTGCTCGCGCTCGCGTGGAGCGCCGCGCTCGCGCTCTACCTGTTCAACGGCGTCAACTCGACCGAGCTCGGCCTGCTCCTGTCGCTGTTCGCGCTGTTCTCGTTCAGCACCTTCGGCAACTTCGGCGTGTTCTTCGAGATCGTCGTCGCCGCCCGGCTCGACGGCCGCGCGACGCGTTTGCGGCTCGTGCCGGTCAACGTCGTCGGCTTTTGCGTGACGATCGCGGCGGTCGTCTCCGCGCTCTGGGGGCTCGCGCTCGACGCCGTGTTCCGCCGCGAACTGAAATGGGACAAGACCGAGCGTTTTCGCCGGCAGTTGAAACCGGAGCGATGATCGATGACGACCTTCAATGTGATGGTGCCGGTGGCCGGCGTGCTCACCCTGCCGTTCCTGCCGATGCTGCATGAACTGATCCGGCGCAGCGACGTCGCGGCGCTGCCGATCGGCGACGGGCCGTTCGTCGATCAGCCGCTGCTCGCCGCGCGCTGGCACGACGCGCTGCGCGCGCACGTGGCCGGCACGCCGCCGCCGGATGCGTCGATTGCGCCGCCGTGGCAAGCGCTCGGGCTGGCCGTCCAGCACGCGGATGCAATCCAGGTCGCACGCGACGCGCATCGCGACGACGTGCTCTACGCCGATCGCACGGTCACGCTCGACGAAGGCGCGCGGGCGGCGTACGCATTCGCCGACCAGCGCATCGACATCCGCGCCGGCGCGACGATCGGCACGCTCGCGCATGCGCCGCTGATCGACGTCGACGATGCGGTGCTGCGCGGCGTCGTGGTCGGCGACACGGTGCGCCTGCGCGGGGCCGGCGGCTTCGCGTGCCTGTATGGCGAGCCGCTCGTCTTCGGCGCGGCGCCCGACCCGCGGCCCGCGGATACACCGGCCGCCCCGCGCCGCGCGGTCTCGCTCACCCGCCACTTCGCGTCGCTGCCGCATCGCTTCCTGCACGGTCGCTACCTGCTGCCGTGCGACGTTCGCCTGCCCGCGCACACGGTCGTGCAAGGCAACCTGATCGTCGAAGGGACGGTCGTCCTCGGCGAAGGCTGCGTGCTGCGCGGCAGCGTCAAGGCGCATCGCGTCGAACTCGAGCGCCACGCGTTGCTGCACGGCGCGGTATTCGCGCGCGACGACGTGCTGCTCGCCAGCGCAAGCTGCATCGACGGCGTCGTGTCGGCCGGCGGCCTGCTGCGACTGACGGGTGCGCGCATCGGGGTCGCCGGTCATCCGGTCAGTGCGTGCGCACGCGACGTCTCGATCGTCAATCATGCCTGCGTGCATGGCGATCTCGTGGCGTGGCGCAGCGGCTGGTTCCACACATCCCGTTAAGGAGCGCCTCATGTCCGATCGCCCCAGCCATCGCGGTCCGCGCGTGCCGGTTGCCACCCTCGCGATGCTGTGCGGCGTCGCCTTCGGCGCGCCCGCGGCGCTGGCGGAGCAGCCGGACGATGCCGCCGCCGCGCCGGCCGTGCAGCCGCCGGACCCCGCGACCATCATCACGCCACGGATGCGCGACGAGTCGATGTTCGTGCGCGTGGAGGCCGAAGGCCTGCCGGACGGCGTGCCGCTCGCGGAGTTCACGCCCGAGGACACGAACCGGCCGCCGCTGCCCGATGCAGTCGTCACACATGTGCAGGCGCCGCAGGAATCGCACACCGAATTGACGCTCGGCTATTCGAACGCACACCTGACGCACGGCTACGGCGACTGGTACGGCGTGCACCTGCGCGGCGTCTATCAGGATGCCGGCCGCACCGTGCTCGGCGAACTGGCGCAATTGCATCGCTTCGGCGAAAACACGCAGCTCGGCGCGCTGACCTACGTACAGGATCTGGGCCCCGACTGGTTCGGCGGAATCGGCTTTTCCGGCACCACGTCAGGCACGATCCTGCCGAGTGCGCGCGTCGACGTGTCGATCAACCGCAAGCTATTGTCCGATCGTTCGCTGGTCGCGTCGCTCGGCGCCGGCTACGCGTGGAACCGCAGCGGCCACCGCGATCAGCTCTATCACGCGGGCGTGATCTGGTACGCATTGCCGAAGTGGATTTTCGAGGCGGGCGCGAACTATACGGTCGATTCGCCCGGATCGGTGAAGGCGCCCGCGTACTACGGCGCCGTCACCTACGGCGAAGTCGGCAAGAGCGTGATCGTGCTGCGCGGCGGCGTCGGCCGCGAGGCGTATCAGGTCACCGGCTCGGGCTCGCAGATCGCGGATTTCCGCAGCCACGAGATCACCGCGAAATGGCGCTACTGGTTCACGCGCAAGTGGGGAACGCAACTCGAATTCGACTATTACCACAACCCGTACTACTCACGAATCGGCGGCGAGCTCAGCGTCTTCTATCGCTGGTAACCGGGCGGGCGCCATGCAGACGCATCCCGTCCGTCCTCCCGTCGATCGTTCGCTGCGCACCCACGCGTATCCGCAGCGCTGGCTGTCGTCGATCGCGCTGCTGACGCCCGCGCTGTACGCGGCGCTGTGGTTCGGATTGCCGCTCGCGTGGCGCTACTGGCGCGCGGTCATGGCGTGGGGCGCGCACCAGATCGATCCGGCGCTTCACGTGATCGTGATCGGCTATCCGCCCGACGCGCCGCGCGTGCCGCTGCTGTCGATCGACGTCGCGGCCCGCATGCCGGGCGGCATGCTGCTGGTCGCCACCGCCGCGCTCTGTGCGATCGGCTTCGCCGTATCCTTCATCCGGCGCACGCGCTGGCTGCCCGTTGCATATCTGTTACGTATCGCGAGCTTCACCCAGCTGCTGATCTGCGCGTACTTCTGGCTCGCGCCGGGCACGTTCCCGTATGTCCCGCAACTGCACCTGCGCGACATGTTCGTGCTGCACGGCGCGGCGATCGCGCTGATCCCGCTGGTCATGGCCGCGCTGTACTACCCGCTCGATTTCTCGCTGCTGCAAAAGGCCGTCGCGTCGCTGCTGGTGCTCGGCTACTTCGTGCTCGCGCTGCCGTTCGTGATGCTGCTGCACGCGACGATCGTCCATCACGGCTCGCTGCTGTTCCTGCCGTTCTGCTATTTCCTGCTCGGCGGGCCGCTGCTGATCGGCCTGCTGGTCACGCTCTACACCTACTGCGCAAGCTGGCCCGGCGCGCTGACGCGCGATCGCGATTCCGTCTGCCGATAGCGCGTCCAAACGCGCCGTATCAGCGATGAAACGAATCCGGCGTGTTTCCGGACCCGCCGCGCGACCCGCGCCGCAGGAAGCCAGCAGGACCGGGCTTCCTGCGCCAATGGCACGTTGTTCGCTTCTTTCACTACGTCGTATCGAGTCCTCTCATCGGCGAAGGCAGCGCGGCACACCGGCGCATGGGCGCAATCCGGCCGCCGTCGACACGCACCGCTCGATACCCGACGAACCGGACAGCCGCACACACCTACGGGGCTGGATTGGTCGACCTGGCGGCACGCGCATCACGGCTGCCGCATGCCCCATTCCTTGAGCGAGGAGCACACCATGTTGGCAAAGTCAGGCAAGTTCTTGCGGATCCTGTTCGCGCTGTTCGCGCTCGCGTTCGCATTCAGTCCGGGCGGCGTTCAGGCGGCCACCAACCAGCTCCTCCTGTTGGTGCCCGACACGCTGACGCTGCCCGATTCGCGCGTGTCCGCATGGCTCGACAGCGCGCAGGAAGAAGGGCTGCAGATCACGGTGATGACCGACAGCCAGTTCATGGCGGCCGGCGCATCGCTGTCGCAGTATCCGGGCCTGATCCTGCCCGACCAGGTGCACACGACGGCCAGCGACACGCTCGTGACGGCGATCCAGAACTACGCGCTGAACGGCGGCAAGGTGATGCTCGTCTACGATTTCGGCGTGCTGAATTCAGCCGGCTTCTACGTCAGCCCGAAATCGCGCTTCAGCAGCATGGCCGGTGTCGACTACGTGCTGTATGACCAATACGGCGGCAACATGATCGGCCTCGGCAACGTGACCGGCATGAGCAGCTGGCTGCGCACGCTCCAGGTGCCTCCCGGCAAGTCGATGGCTTGGAGCACGACTTCGTCGACCACCACGACCGCGAGTGCGCTCGCATCGACGAGCACCTCGGGCGCGTCGACGAACGCGTCGTCGGGTAGCGCACAGTTTCTGGCCGCCAGCCCGTCGAATCCGGGCGGCCTCGCCAATTACAACCACGACGCATGGTTCAAGTACACGACGCCGCCCACGGGCAGCGGCGTGCTGAACCAGACGGCCCCGAAGCTGACCGGCACCGTGACCGGCAAGCTGAAGAAGACCACGGCGTATACCGCCAATTCGCTCCTGAGCACGTCGACCGGCAAGACGGCCAACACGCTCGCGTCCACGCTGGCCACCACCACCGACACGCTCGAAGGCATCTCCGGCTACGTGTACGGCTTCCTCACCTATCCGAGCTTCGTCACGCAGGGGACGTACACCGGCACGACGATCCTGACCTCGCCGACCTTCGGGCTGGTGTCCGGCTACAACACGTATGGCAACGGCGGCGTGCTGTTCGTCAACCTGCCGCTCGCCTACCTCGACGGCCAGACCGACGGCATGCTGATCCACGGCTACCTGCATTATTTCGGCACGCAGATGCTGAACCTGCCGTCGCTGTCGGCGCTGCCGAAGGCGATGGCCGGGCTCGTGTTCAACTGGCACTTCTGCGCGGGCGACCAGATCCAGCCGGCGCTGCAACTGAAGAACCTCGGCGTATGGAATAACGGCCCGTTCTCGCTCGTGATCACTGCTGGCCCGGACGAAGCGACCTTCGGCGACGGCAACGGCATCAACCTCGCGAACAACCCGACCGCTCAAAACCTCGTCAAGTATTTCCTGACCAAGGGCCATCGCGTCGGCAGCCACGGCGGCTGGATTCATGATTACTGGGGGGCGAATGCGAGCGAAACGAACGCGAGCACGTTCACGCAGTACCTCGTGATGAACCATCAGGCCGTCCAGGCCGCGACCGGCCAGCCGGACGTCGAATATGCGGCGCCGGAAGGCAACACGCCGACCTGGTCGGTCAACTGGCTCGAAAGCAACGGCTTCAACGGCTACTACTTCACCGGCCACACCGGCTCGGCACCGACCCGCGCATACCGCAACGGCGCGCTGCTGAACCCGGGCCTGTGGGCTTACCCCGTGATGCCGTTCGGCAAGTACGCGACGTTCGAGGAGTTCCAGCAATACGCGGTGCCGACGGCCGACGTGAACAACTGGTACGCATCCCTGATGAACTTCGTCGTCGCGAACCGCACGAGCCGGCTGATCTACGCGCATCCGCTGGGCGCGTCGTCCTACACGTCGACGTTGTCCGCGATCTTCTCGCAAGCCAATACGCTGAAACTGACGGGTCAATTCAAGTGGTACACGATGAGTGACATCACGACCTTCGATCGTGCACGCCTGAACGTCACGTGGTCGGCCACCGACACGGGCAGCGGCTGGACGTTCGCCGCCAGCCACCCGACCAGCCTCGCGAACATGACGTGGCTGCTGCCGAAGAAGGGCTTTGCAATGCCGGTCATCACGCAAGGCTTCGGCAGCGTCGGCATCACCGACTCGACGTACTGGCTCGTGACCGCGAACAGCGGCACCAGTCTCAAGTTCACCAGCGCCAAGGTGCACTGAGCCGCGACATCGACACACCCGCCGGCGCGCGACGCGGCCAACGCCGCGCCCGGCGGGATTTGCGCAAGACTATCGCGCAGGAGCCCCCCATCATGAACCGGCCCGCGCTTTTCCCGGCCGCACGCGCACGCGCGGCGGCCATCGCCCGGCTATGCCGCCGGTGGTGCGTCGCCTGCTGTGTCGCCGCATGCGGCGGCGCGCTGCAGGCGAGCGCCGCCGAACTCCAGCTCAACGGACTCTACCAACGCCCCGACGGCGCGATCACCGTGCGCCTGAACGGCGCCGGCATCGATCCTTATTTCGCGGCGAAGGCGCTGCTCGGCGCCGCCGATGCGGGGCTCGACGCGCATCAGGCCGCGCTCGCATGGATTGCGTGGCTGTTGCCGCGCCAGCGTCCAGACGGCGGCTTCGATCGCTACTGCATGAAGAGCGGCCAGTACAGCTCGTGCGCCGAAGCCGACGCCGACGACGCGATGATGGCGACCTGGATCGAACTGCTCGCCCGCTTCGCGCCGCCCGAGGGCCTGCCCGCCGCATGGGAACTCAGCCTGAATCGCGCGGGTGCGCATCTGGATACGCTGCTCAGCAAGCCCACCGGCGTCTACCAGATCTCGTCGACGCTGCACGTCGCGCTGCTGATGGACAACGTCGAGGTACACAGCGCGTTCCAGGCGCTCGCCGCGTACTACGTCCGCCATGCCGACTACACGCACGCCGGCCCGTGGAGCCAGCGCGCCGACCGGCTGGCGTCCGCGATCCTGAAGGTGTTCTGGCGGGGCACGCAGTCCGGCTTTCGCGCGAGCACGCAGCGTATCAGCGACACGACGTTCTATCCCGCCAAAGTCGCGCAGGTCTTTCCGCTCCTGTCCGGCATTCAGGTTCCCGAACAATCGAGCGAGGCGATCTACGGGCAGTGGATGCAGAAGTACGGCAAAACCTGGCTGCAACTCGCAGGCTCCGATTATCCGTGGGGCTTGATCGCACTGGTCGCATTCAAGATGCGCGACTGGAACACGGTCGCGTGCTGGCATGCCCGATCCGGCCCGTACCGTCACGGCGCCCACTGGAACGTACTGGAGGAGGCGCTTTATCTGGCATTCGAAAGCCGGATGGCCGACCCGGTCGCACCCGCTCAATGCGGCTTCACGACGGCGGCGACAACGGAGACCGCGTCACGCTGATCCACGCGTGCGCACGGTCCGGGGACATCTACAGGGAAGGAGACGTGTCATGTGTGGCATCGTCGGCGCGGTCGCGCAACGGGATATCGTCCCGATTCTGATCGAAGGTTTGCGCCGCCTTGAATATCGCGGCTACGATTCATGCGGGGTCGCGACGGTCGTCGACGGCCAGGCACGCCGCGAGCGCAGCATGTCGCGCGTCGCCGATCTCGACGCCCACGTGCGCAGCGCCGGCCTGACCGGCAGCACCGGCATCGCGCATACGCGCTGGGCAACCCACGGCGCGCCGGCCACCTGCAACGCGCATCCGATTTTCTCGCGCGACGAAATCGCACTCGTGCACAACGGCATCATCGAGAACCACGAAACGTTGCGCAAGCAACTGTCTGACGAACACTACGAGTTCGACGGTCAGACCGACACCGAGGTGGTCGCGCACCTGATCCACAGCAAGTATCGCGGCGACCTGCTCGCCGCCGTACGCGATGCGACCTCGCAACTGCACGGCGCCTATGCGATCGCGGTGTTCAGCAAGCATGAGCCGCAGCGGCTGATCGGCGCGCGGGCCGGCTCGCCGCTCGTCGTCGGCGTGAAGGACGGCGAATGCTTTCTCGCGTCCGACGCGCTCGCGCTCGCCGGCATCACCGACCGCTTCATCTTTCTCGAGGAAGGCGACATCGTCGAACTGACGCCGGGCGGCGTGCGGGTGCTCGATCGCATCGGCGCGCCGGTCGAACGCGCGATACAAACCGTTTCGTCCACGCAGGGCGTGGTCGAGCTCGGGCCATACCGGCACTTCATGCAGAAGGAAATCTTCGAGCAGCCGCAGGCCGTGGCCGCGACCATCCCCGACGCCGGGCTGTTCGATCCCGCGGTGTTCGGCCCGGACGCCGCGCGCGCGTTCGAGCAGATCGACAACGTGCTGATTCTTGCGTGCGGCACGAGCCATTACTCGGGCCTGACGGCACGCCGCTGGCTCGAGACGATCGCGCGCATCCCCGCGCAGGTCGAGATCGCGAGCGAATACCGCTACAGCGACGCGCTCGCGATGCCGAATACGCTGGTGGTCAGCGTGTCGCAATCCGGCGAGACCGCCGACACGCTCGCCGCGCTGAAGTACGCACAGGCGCTCGGCCACATCGACACGCTGGCGATCTGCAACGTGCCGACCAGCGCGATGATGCGCCAGACCGGCCTGCGCTTCCTGACGCGGGCCGGCCCGGAAATCGGCGTCGCGTCGACCAAGGCGTTCACGACGCAGCTCGTCGCGCTGTTCATTCTCGCCGTCACGCTCGGGCGGCTGCGCGGCTATGTCGACGACGCGCAGCTCGCGCGCTATACGATGCAGTTGCGGCGCCTGCCGGGCGCGCTCGAGGACGTGCTGGGGCTGGAGCCGCAAATCGAGCGCTGGGCGGCGGAATTCTCGCGACATGAAAACGCGCTGTTCCTCGGACGCGGGCTGCACTACCCGATCGCGCTCGAAGGCGCGTTGAAGCTGAAGGAGATTTCGTATATCCACGCGGAAGCGTATCCGGCGGGCGAGCTGAAACACGGGCCGCTCGCGCTCGTCACGCATACGATGCCCGTCGCCACGATCGCGCCGAACGACGCGCTGCTCGAAAAGCTCAAGTCGAACATGCAGGAAGTGCGGGCGCGCGGCGGGCAGCTTTATGTGTTCGCGGATGCCGATACGCGAATCGACAACGGCGAAGGCGTGTCGGTGCTGCGGATGCCGGATTACTACGGGTTGTTGTCGCCGATCTTGCACGTCGTGCCGTTGCAGTTGCTCGCGTATCACGCAGCGTGCTTGCGGGGGGCGGATATCGACAAGCCGAGGAACCTGGCGAAATCGGTGACGGTGGAGTGAGGTGTTTTGCGTGCCCGGGGCGGGTGCGCGAAGGTCGTCAAGCGATCAAACTGGCCCGCCCTACACGATTCGAACGTGTGACCTACGGCTTAGAAGGCCGTTGCTCTATCCAACTGAGCTAAGGGCGGTCGGGGAGAAAAGACACAGCCTGACACGGGCCGGCATTCGGCATCGGGCTTTTGAGCAACGGGCAGCGTCAGCAACACCGCCCCCACCCACTCAAACCCCCGAAACAAAACGGGCCCGGCATGAAGCCGAGCCCGAAATTATACCCGATCATCGCGTCAGATCACGCGAGACGGCGCCCGCGCCATCAAACCGGCTGCGGATGCAGCATGAACCAGCCGAGGCAGAACACGCCGGCGATCACGCAATACACGCCGAACGACGCGAGCCGGCCGCGCCCTTCGAAATAGCGCATCAGGAACCGCACGCTCAGGTACGCGGCGATCGCCGTCAGCACGCCGCCGAGCAACGCATCGGCGAGCTGGTCGCGCGCATGGAACAGCTTCGGCAGTTCGAGCACGCCCGCGGCAAAGATGATCGGCGTGCCGAGCAGGAACGAGAATTCCGCCGCCTTCTCCGCCGTCAGCCCGGCCGCATTGCCGGCGATCATCGTCAGCCCGCTGCGCGAGAAGCCCGGAATCAGCGCACCGATCTGCGCGAGGCCCACGAAGAACGCCTGCTTGAATGTCATCTTCTCGGGCGCCTGATGCGCACGGCTGCGCTGGATGCGATCGCCGAGCCACAGCAACACGCCGTTGACGATCAGCGCGATCGCGACGATCCGCAGATCGTGAAACACGCGTTCGATGCGCTTCTCGAGCAGCAGCCCGACGATGCCGGTCGGAATCGTGCCGATGATCAGCGCCCACATCAGGTGGCCGTCATCGTTCTTGCGGCCGCCGAGCTGCGCGAAGAAACCGCCGATCAGCGCGATCCAGCGCGCGCGGAAGTACCACAGCAGCGCGAGCGCGGTGCCGAGGTGAAGCGCGACGAGGAACGGCAGCAGTTGCGGCGCGTGCTTGTCGATGTGCATGCCGAACAGCGCCGGCACGAGCAGCGTATGGCCGAGGCTGCTGACGGGGAAGAGTTCGGTGACGCCCTGCAGGACGCTCAGGAATACCAGAAACCAGAGGCTCACGCGTCGGTCCTTTTAGTGAAGATCAAGCGGGAAGGAAGGCGGACGACGCGATGCGCGTCCTGGAAAACGCGCCCCGATTATGCCGAGCCAGGATTACTGCGCCAAGGCATTTGGCAGGATATTGCGGCAATGCACACAAACACTTGCAACTTGTAAGCACTCAGAAAGCAAAAAGCCCGCCATTTGCATGGCGGGCCTGTCGACTTCGGCAGGAATTGCCGTCAGCGGCCGAGCTGATAGAAAAATAATACCGTGCTGCCGGTGAACATGCCGAACAGTGCGATTCCCATTGCCATTGCCAGATCCATGGCCCCCTCCACGAAGTGTCATGACCCGGCAACATCACCGGTTTAGAGGCATTATCCCGACCGTCGACAATGTTAAAAACTCGCAATTTCCCCAGAAGGGTTTTCCCCGACCGGCCGCGGCCCGATAATGGAACGCGCATTGCCCCCGTCACCCGCCCAACCCGATTCGCCATGCCGATCTTCCAGCAACACGACATTCACGAACTCCACGCCGGCCCGTCGCTCGTCCGGGTCGCCCCGCAATTCGGCGGCCGCCTGCTGTCCTGGCACGTCGATGGCGAACCGGTGATCTTCTGGCCGGAAACCGCCGACTGGAGCAACCTCGCCCGCGTGCGCGGCGGCAATCCGCTGCTGTTCCCGTTCCTCGGCCGCCACCGTGTCGACGGTGAAATCGGCCGCTGGCGCGATGCGGCCGGCGTCGTCCGCGACCTGCCGATGCACGGTTTCGCGCGCGATCTCCCGTTCGACGCGCACCCGTCGGCCGACGGCGCCGCGCTGTCGATGACGCTCGACGCGAACGACGCGCTGCGCGCGAGCTATCCGTTCGATTTCCGGTTCGAAACGACCTACCGGCTCGCCGATGCGCATACGCTCGACGTCGCGCTGACGACGACCAATCGCGGCGACACGCCGCTGCCCTATTACGCCGGTCACCATTTCTACTTCGCGCTGCCGCACGGCGAGCGGGCCGATACCCTTCTCGAGTTGCCGCCGACGCACCGTTGCCAGCAGCGCGCGGACGGCTCGATCAGCCCGCCCGAACCGGGCGCAGCGCGCTACCGCCTCGACGATCCGGACATCCTCGACCGCTTCCACTGCCTCGACGGCGAGCCGTCCGCGCCGGTGCGCATCGTGATGCCGGGCCGTCGCCGCACGATCGAAATCGCGCTGGACGTGCCGGGTTCGATCCCGTGGTACGCGGTCACGACGTGGACCGAAAAGCCGGATTCCGACTTCTATTGCGTCGAGCCGTGGCTCGGCCTGCCCGATGCGATCCACAACGGCCTCGGGCTGCGCATGATTGCGCCGGGCGCGACCGAAACGGCCGCGCTGCGGATCCGCGTCGCCCCGCTCGCCGGCTGATTCGACGCGCACCGAACCGGGGCACGGCGGCCCGGTTGCCACCGAAACTGCGGTGCGCGGGTCGAACCCGTTAAAATCGGACGTTTTGTGTTGCCTGCCGCGTCACGCGCGGCGGGGTTTTGCGAGGTTCAATGTTCGGAACAACAACGAAGCGACTCTTCGCAGCCGCCTGCGCCGCCCTGCTCGTCGCGTGCGGCTCCGCGCCCGTCGGCCCCGGGTTCTATCGCGTCGAGCGTGGCGACACGCTGTACAAGATCGCGCGCGACAACCGCACGTCGGTACAGAACATCGTGCGCTGGAACCAGATGACGAATCCCGATGCGATCGAAGTCGGCCAGGTGCTGCGCGTCGCGCCGCCGCCCGGCACGGCCACCGCATCGACGCCGTCGACCACCGGCACCGGCAGCGCGGGCCGTGCGCGCCCGGCGCCGTCCGCACCGGTCGAATCGGCCGTAAAGCCGGCCACGAGCATCGCGCTGATCTGGCCGGCGGCCGGCAACGTGGTGCGCACGTTCGACGGCTCGAAATCGAAGGGCATCGACATCGCGAATTCGCCGGGCACGCCGGTGGTCGCGGCCGCGCCGGGTGTCGTGGTCTATGCCGGTAACGGGCTGCGCGGCTACGGCAACCTGATCATCCTGAAGCACAACGCCGATTACCTGACCGCCTACGCGCACAACCGCGCGCTGCTGGTGAAGGAAGGCCAGTCGGTCACGCAGGGGCAATCGATCGCCGAGATGGGCAACAGCGACAGCGATCGCGTCGCGCTGCATTTCGAGCTGCGCTATGGCGGCCGCTCGATCGATCCGTCACGCTACCTGCCGGCGCGCTGAGCGCACGACAGACGACACGCGACGCCGGCGCGCATCGCGTGCCGTCGCGGCGAAAACGGAAAAAATCGCGTCAGCGCTTGCGCAGACGTCCGGTGAAACGGCCGGACAATGGATCGACGTGACGAGCAAACGCTACCAGCACCCCGATTCCGATCAGGCTGAACCCCGCAGCTATCAGAAGCAAATCCATGGTCACACCACTGTTTTGTCTTGATCTTATGCGTCATTGTGGAATCGTGCACTGAGCCTCGCCTATTGGACGAGTCCGAACATTCCCTATCAGCAAACACCATTGTGGATTCGTCCGCGTGAAATCCTGATGTACGCCGTTCACCCGATGCCACGCTGACGCCCAGGAGACCATGCGATGCTGCCCGCCGCCGACCGCTACGACCACCTCCTCGCCCGCTTCCACTGGGGCATTCCGGCGCGCTACAACATCGGCGTGGACGTGTGCGACAAATGGGCCGACGGCAGCGGGCGCGTCGCGCTGATCCACGAAACGGCGCAAGGCGACGTTGTCCGCCTCACGTTCGACGATCTGAAGAATGCTTCTAACCGGCTCGCGAACAGCTTTGCGCGGGCCGGCCTGCGGCGCGGCGACCGGATCGGCATCTTTCTCGCGCAAGGCCCGGAAACGGCGATCGCCCATCTCGCCGCGTACAAGTTCGGCGCGATCGCGGTGCCGCTCTTCACGCTGTTCGGCGTCGACGCGCTCGAATACCGGCTCGCGAACAGCGAGGCCGCCGCGCTCGTCACCGACGCGGCCGGCTACGCGAAGATCGCGCCGCTGCGCGCGCAACTGCCGGCGCTGCATACCGTCTACTGCATCGGCGACGATGCGCCCGACGCGCCCGGCGTGCTGCGCTACGACGCGGCGCTCGCCGCCGGAGCGCCGGATTTCGTGCCGGTGGACACGGCCGCCGACGATCCGGCCGTGATCATCTATACGTCCGGCACGACGGGCAAGCCGAAAGGCGCGCTGCACGCGCATCGCGTGCTGCTCGGCCATCTGCCGGGCGTCGAGATGTCGCAACAATGCTTCCCGCGCGACGCACGCCTGTTCTGGACGCCCGCCGACTGGGCCTGGATCGGCGGGCTGCTCGACGTGCTGCTGCCGTCATGGCATCACGGCGTGCCGGTGCTCGCGCGCCGCTTCGAAAAATTCGACGGCGACGCGGCGTTCGCGCTGATGGCCCGGCACGGCGTCACCCACGCGTTCCTGCCGCCCACCGCGTTGAAGCTGATGCGCGCCGTCGCGGCGCCGCGCGAACGCTACGCGCTGTCGCTGAAGTCGGTCGCGAGCGGCGGCGAATCGCTCGGCACCGAACTGACGGCGTGGGGCCGCGATGCGCTCGGCGTGACGATCAACGAGTTCTACGGGCAAACCGAGTGCAACATGGTGCTGTCGTCGTGCGCGGCGCTGTTCGGCGCGCGGCCCGGCGCGATCGGCAAGGCGGTGCCCGGCCATACGGTCGCGATCGTCGATGCGGACGGCACACCGCTGCCGCCCGGCGCCGAAGGCCGCATCGCGGTGCGCCGCCCCGACCCGGTGATGTTTCTCGAATACTGGCGCAACCCAGAGGCAACGCGCGACAAGTTCGCGGGCGATTACCTGCTTACCGGCGATACGGGCACGATCGACGCCGACGGCTTCGTGCGCTTCGTCGGCCGCGACGACGACGTGATCACGAGCGCCGGCTACCGGATCGGCCCCGGCCCGATCGAGGACTGCCTGCTTACGCATCCGGCGGTGCGGATGGCGGCCGTCGTCGGCGTACCCGACGCGACGCGTACCGAAATCGTCAAGGCGTTCGTCGTGCTGAACCCCGGCCACGTCGGCGACGATGCACTCGTCGGCGCGCTGCAGGCGCATGTGCGCACGCGGCTCGCCGCGCACGAGTATCCGCGCGCGATCGCGTTCGTCGACAGCCTGCCGATGACCGCGACCGGCAAGATCGTGCGCCGCGCGCTGCGCGACGCGTGAGCGGCCGGCCCCCGCTCGGCCCGCCCGGCCGGATGGTTTATAGTGGCGCCACGCAGCTTTTCCAAGAAACCGATGTCCTCTGATCAACACGCCGCCGCGGGCGCGTCGCACAGCCCGCTCTACGCCAAACTCCTCGGCGAAACCGCCAAGATCGACTGGTGCGATCTCGAGCGCTTCTTCGCGCAGGGCAAGTTGCTGTCGATCGCGCGCGACCTCGATCTCGTCAGCGTCGCGGAAGCCGTCGCCAGCGACGACGCCGAACAGGTCACGCGCTGGCTGTCGTCCGGCCTCGTCGCGCGCATGCCGGCCGAGACCGCCGCCGACTACGCGGCGCGCAAGCCGGAACTGTGGGCGGTCGTCGTCTCGCCGTGGGTCTGCGTGCAGGAACGCGCCTGACGCGTCCGCCATGTCCGATTCCGCGTTACCGCACGGAGCCGGCGGCGCGTCGGCCGCCGTCACGCATCGGCGCGTCCTCGCGCTCGCGTTCCCGATCGTCGTCGCGAACCTGACCCAGCCGATCCTCGGCGCCGTCGACACGGCCGTCGCCGGCCACCTCGACGGCGCGCAGTATCTCGGCGGCGTCGCGCTCGGCGGGCTGTTCTTCAATTTCGTGTTCTGGGGCTTCGGCTTCCTGCGGATGGGGACGACCGGGCTCGTCGCGCAGGCGCATGGCGCCGGCGACGACGCCGCGATCCGCCTGAACCTGCTGCGCGCGCTGATCGTCGCGTTCGCGCTCGGCGCCGCGGTGCTGGCGCTTCAGGTGCCGCTGCTGTCGTTCGCGCTCGCCGCGCTCGGCGGCAGCGATGCCGTCCGCGCGACGGCGCTCGCCTACAGCCACGCACGGATCTGGAGCGCGCCGTTCGCGCTCGCGAACTACGTGGTGCTCGGCTATCTGCTCGGCGTGCAGCGCGTCCGGCTCGCGCTCGTCGCGCAGGTGTTCATCAACGCGGTGAACATCGGCGCCGTGCTGCTTTACGTGTACGGTTTCGGCTGGGGCATCGCCGGCATCGGCGCCGCGACCGCCACCGCGGACGCGTGCGGCTTCGCGCTCGGCGCGTGGATGCTGTGGCGACTGCGGCCGCGTGGCCTTGCACCGCTCGCGATGCGCGCGCTTGCCGACCGCGTCGCGCTCAAGCGGCTGGTCGTGCTCAATCGCGACATCTTCCTGCGCACGCTGTGCCTGCTCGGCGCGTTCGGGTGGTTCGCGCATCTCGGCGCGAAACAGGGCGACGCGACGCTCGCCGCGAATGCGCTATTGCTGAATTTCCAGACCTTCATGGCGTATGGCCTAGACGGCTTCGCGCATGCGGCCGAGGCGCTCGTCGGCGCGGCGGCCGGCGCGCGCGATCGCCGCGCATTCCGGCAAGCCGTGCGCGTCACGCTGTTCTGGTCGGCACTCGGCGCGCTGCTGTTCGCGCTCGTTTACTGGGCGGCGGGTAGCTGGATCGTCGCGCGCCTGACCGACCAGGCCGAGATCCGCGCCGTCGCGCTGCGCTATCTGCCGTGGGCCGCGATCTCGCCGATCGTATCGGTGTGGGGCTTTCTGCTGGACGGCGTGTTCATCGGCGCGACGCAGACGCAATTGCTGATGCGCGCAATGCTCGTGTCGTTGTCGATCTTCATCGTGGCCACGCTCGCCACTGTCGGCACGTTCGGCAATCACGGCCTCTGGTTCGCGCTGCTGCTGTTCATGGCGGCGCGCGGCGCGACGCTCGCACGCTACCTGCCGGCGCTGTTACGGCGCATGGGCGCCGACCCGCAGGCCGCGTCCGCGGCCCGCGCGTGACGGCGTGCGCGGCCGACCGTTACTGCACCGGTTTCGGCGGCGGCGCGTCGAGCATCGACGGCGGCGTCATGTCGGTCGGCACGCCGTGATAATCGGCCGGATCTTCCGGCGGGTGGCCGCGGCGCGCCTGACGAGGATCGCTGCTGCAGGCGGCAAGGAGGGATGCGGCCAGCACGGCCAGCACGAAACGGGTCATCAGGTAGGGCTCCGGAAAACGGCGCGCCCATCGCACGCCGGGACCGCGCCGAGTCTAGCGGAAATCCGGTTTCGGGGTTGCGCCGCGCATGTCCTACTATGTACGCATGGCGCTGTGCCGTTGAAAGGAGGCTGCCATGTCGTCTGAGGAAATTGCGGGCCTGATCGGCCTGTTCATCGGTCTGATGGTGCTGGTCGCACTCTCGTACTTCGAGTCGCGCGAATACAAGCGCAGCCACGAAGGCGAAGGGATGATCCACCACTGGATGGCGGAACACCACTTGCTCGACTGGCGGCGCAAGCACTGAGCGCGCCGCTGTCGTCCGGCCCTCCTCTCGGGCCCTCGCGAACGTGCCGCGGCGCGGCACGGTGACAGTTGCGTATCGCTGAAATTATCAGGGCCCGATACGCACACATCGATCGGATGCACGAAGACCGTCGCGCGGCACCTGCCACGCGCCGGTCTTCGTGTGTGCGCTTGGCGCCTCAGGAGGCGCGACGCGATTCGGACCGCTTAGCCCAGGAAGTGGCGGGCGTAGCGCGCGTTGATGTCCGACAGGCGGAACAGCGTCAGGAAATCCGCGCAGTTGAAGTCGGGATCCCAGGCCGGCGCGCCGCAAATCTTCGCGCCAAGGCGCAGATAACCCTTGATCAGCGGCGGCGGCGCGACGACGGTGCCCGTCTGCAGTTCGTCGACCGGCAGGGCCGTGTGCGGGAACGCGCGATACTCGGGCGCCGTCAGCGAGCCCGCCGACAGCGACTGGTACAGGTTCGCCGCGTAGTGGCCGCCGTCGGCCATCGACACGCTCGCGCAGCCGAGCATCGTCTCGTAGCCGTTCTGCATCATGTACGCGCCCAGGCCGCCCCACAGCGCCATGATGACGGCGCCGCTGCGGTAGTCGCTGTGCACGCACGAGCGGCCGACCTCGACCATCTTGCCGCGCAGGTGCGTGAGGCGCGACAGGTCGAATTCGCCTTCGGCGTACAGGCGGCCGACACGCGCCGCCTGGTGCGGCGGCAGCACGCGGTAGGTGCCGACGACTTTCAGCGTGTCGAGATCGCGGACCAGCAGGTGGTCGCAATACGCGTCGAACGGATCGACGTCGAGACCGGACGGGCCGCTGACCTGCGCGCCCATCTCGTCGGCGAACACGCTGTAGCGCAGGCGCTGGGCTTCGCGCAATTCGTCTTCCGTACGCGCCCATGCGGCGCGCAGGCGATACTCCGATGTGACGGTTTCACTGGCGCGCGGCAGGTGGCGCCGCGACATGTCGAGGGGCAGCGAGGCAAAAGGGAGCGTAGGCGTCGGCAGTTCTCGCATTAGGCTTTCCTGATCGTAAGGAATAGGACGACATGCCCGCCAATGTAGTAACCGGCCGTGACCGTTATGTGGCACGACCGTGTCCTTTCAATGACGTGTCGCCGAATTGACTTTAGCAGAAAGCTTGCGAAACCGTACGATCAATCCCTTCAAACCAATTCAGGCGGGCCTCACACGAGTTCGGGCGTCAAAACCGCCCGCAGCACGGCCTGTCGGTTGCCATCGCGCGTGCGGCTCGCGAGCCACACGATTCCGCCCTTCTTGACGCTCCAGCTGTCGTCGTCGCCGGCGATCAATTGCGCGGCGACGCTGCCAAGCGTCGGCTGGTGGCCGACGATCACGACCGTCGGCGCGATGCCTTCGGGCCAACCGGCCGCCGCCAGCACGTCGTCGACGCTGCCGCCCGGCGCGAGCGCGTCGACGGTCCGGTACTGGTCGGTCAGCGCCTCGACGGTCTGTACGGTGCGCGCCGCCGGGCTCGCGAGGATCACGGTATTCGTCTCGAGCCGGCCGCGCAGCCATTTGGCCATTGCCTGCGCGTCCTTGCGGCCGCGCACGGTCAGCTGGCGCGCGAGATCGCTCGTCGCGTAGTCTTCGGCTTCGGCGTGGCGCCACAGGATCAGGTTCATCATGATGTTCTCCTTGCTTCGGCGAGCGCCCGCACGCGCATGCGTGGGGGCGGCCGATCATCCTGTGAATTGTCGCAAATCGCGGACCGCTCGCCGCCGCGGCATTTACCCGCATATCGTGATTGACCGATTCGGCCATTCGACGTTATTATCTTTGGCTCGTCGGAGCGTAGCGCAGCCTGGTAGCGCATCTGATTTGGGATCAGAGGGTCGTAGGTTCGAATCCTATCGCTCCGACCAAGGAATCAAGGGGTTACGGTTGAACGCCGTAGCCCCTTTTTCCGTTTACGGAGCGTTTTTTACCGGCCCTTGAATCGCCGCGCCGTTTCCGTGCTCGCCGCGATACGGGCCGAGCACGGACCAACCGCCGCATCGACGCACCCGCGCCTCCCCGCCCAGCCCGCGCACGGAACTTGCTGGAACACGCGATAATACGCGTGAAACAACCCGCAACCGCGCATGAAAAACAACGTTCTCAAGCCAGCCCTCTGCGCGTCGCTGCTCGTGCTCGCGACCACCGCCGGCTCCGCGTCGGCGAAAGCGCTCGACGACGCGCTCGACTGTCATTCGACCGGCCACAAGTTCGTCGCGCCGCTGCTCGCCGCCGGCGATATCCAGTCGGAGCCGATGCACGTCGAATCGAATTCGGTCAATGCGTTCCGCACGAACCGCTCGCTGACGGCGTACGGCTTCGGCGTCTATGTCGTGCTCGGTTACCAGGCGAACGACCCGATCTTCCGGCCGGGCGACGGCACGCCGATCGGCGACTGGGCTTACGGCGTCGTCGTGCGCGGCACGAAGAGCGCGGTCGAGGAAGCCGTGCGCAAGACCGGCAGCGACGCAACCGTCAAACAGGCGTTCCCGTTCCTGACCGCGATCGTCTGCTCGTCGGATTGAGCGGACCGTCAGCGCCCGCGTGGCACGGCCCGTAACGACCGTACGGAGCGGCGTCCGACGGGTGCCGCCAGCGCAACACATCCTCCGCAGCCCGGAACACCTTCCGGGCCCGCTCTACGCCGCTATCGCCCGTCACGCGCCGGTATAAACCACGCGATACGGGATACCGACCTTCTCCCACTCCGCCGCCTCCTGGCTGAGGCTGTAGTCGGTCAACGGGTTCTGCTCGACCCAGGCGCTCGGCAGACGCACCTCGTACCCACCCTTCTTCATCTGCGAAACGGAAATGTCGGGCAGCCCCGCATCGGTCCGGCGCCGGCACAGCAGCGCCGCGAGCCGCAGGCAGAACAGCAGCGGCCACTCGACCTCGCGCGCCTGCGACAGCTTGCCGAGCTTGCCCGCATGGCCGAGCACGAGCGCGGCGAGCCGCGCCTGGTCGGTACGCGAGAAACCCGGCATGTCCGCGTTGCTCGCGATATAGGCCGAATGCTTGTGATACGCGCTGTGCGAGATCGACAGGCCGATCTCGTGCAACGCGGCCGCCCAGCCGAGGAACATCCGCCCTTCCTCGCGCGCTTCCTCGTCGTCTTCCTCGAGCTCGTCGTAGAAACGCGCGGCGAGCGCCCCGATCCGCTCGGCCTGCGCACGATCGACGCCGTAGCGGCGCGTGAAACCCTCGACGGTCACCGCGCGCATGTCCTCGTGCTGGGTCCGGCCGAGCAGGTCGTACAGCACGCCGAGGCGCAGCGCGCCGTCGGTCGTGTCGACGTAGTCGACGCCCAGCTCCTCGAACACCGCCAGCATGATCGCGAGGCCGCCCGCGAGCACCGGTACGCGATCGGGCTTCAGCGCGATCAGCTTCAGCCGGTTGACGTTCTCCGACTTGATCAGCGCACGCTTCAGCCGCTCGAGGCCGCCGCGCGAAATGCCGTGCGTGATGCCGGGATCGTTGAAGCCGTTCGCCTCGACGAGCTCCGCGAGCGCGCGCGCGGTGCCGGACGAACCGATCGCCTGGTCCCAGCCGGCCTTCTTGTATTCGCTCGAAATGATCTGGATCTCGCGCTTGGCCGCGAGTTCGGCCTGCCGCATCGTGTATTCGTCGACGTTGCCGGCCGGAAAGAAGGTGCGGCTATGGCTCACGCAGCCGATATAGAGGCTTTCCATCACGATCGGTGTGTAGTGCGAGCCGATGATGAACTCGGTCGAGCCGCCGCCGATGTCGACGACGAGCCGCTTGCCGGCGCTCGCCGGCACCGAGTGCGCGGCGCCCGCATAGATCAGGCGCGCCTCTTCGCGGCCCGCGATCACTTCGATCGGGAACCCGAGCGCCGCCTCGGCCTCGCCGAGGAATTCGGCGGCGTTCTTCGCGACGCGCAGCGTATTGGTCGCCACCGCGCGCACATGATCGGGATGGAAATCGCGCAGGCGCTCGCCGAACCGCTTGAGCGCCTCCCAGCCACGCTCCTGCGACGCGCGATCGAGCATCTTGTCGCTCGACAGGCCCGCGGCCAGCCGCACCGGCTCGCGCAGCGCGTCGACGGGATAGATCTGGCTGCCCGCCGGCGTTTCCTCGACGCGCCCGACGATCAGCCGGAAGCTGTTCGAGCCGAGATCCACGGCAGCCAGCAAGTGGGGAGTTGTAACCATCAGAAGGGGCTCCGTGCGCGTTTTTCCGCGGCAGCCGTTCTTCCGGCCACCGCGGGCGATCAATCAAAGGCGACATTTTAAGCGTGGAACGCTTGCCGTTGCCACGCTTCACGGGCATGCACACGGCTCCATTCCATATAGCCGAAACATTTATGCGACGAAAGAGTTAGCGCGTAGAATTTCCCGATATAAAACCAGTATTGTCATCAGCACGTCATCGTACCGTGAGAGTTTCCGAGCGTCCTTTCGAATCATCGCCTGAATTACCCCCTACTCTGCCGATGTCCGTCCGTTACCCGCTTCTCAATCGTGAACTCGGCATCCTCGGTTTCAACGAGCGCGTGCTGGCCCAGGCGGCCGATCCGCAAGTCCCGTTGCTCGAGCGCCTGCGCTTCATCTGCATCACCAGCAGCAACCTCGACGAATTCTTCGAAGTCCGGATGGCCGGCCTGCAGGAACAGATCCGCGACAACCCCGGCGCGCTCACGCCCGACGGCATGTCGTTGCAGCACGCTTACGATCTCGTCGTCGAACGCGCGCAGCGGCTCGTTCACCGACAGTACACGATGCTGCACGAAACCGTGCTGCCCGCGCTCGAACAGGAAGGCATCTACTTCCACGCGAGCGACTCGTGGAACGACGAGCAGCTCGAATGGGCGCGACGCTACTTCCTCGACGAACTGCTGCCCGTGCTGACGCCGATCGGCCTCGACCCGGCCCACCCGTTCCCGCGCGTGCTGAACAAGAGCCTGAACTTCGTCGTCGAGCTCGAAGGCCGCGATGCGTTCGGCCGTCAGGCCGTGATGGGCATCGTGCAGGCGCCGCGCGCGCTGCCGCGCGTCGTGCGCATGCCGCATGCGCTGTCGGGTTTCGAGCACGGCTTCGTGCTGCTGAGCTCGTTCATGCAGCGCTTCGTCGGCGAACTCTTTCCGCAACTCGTCGTGAAGAGCTGCAACCAGTTCCGCATCACGCGCAACAGCGAGCTGTTCGTCGACGAAGACGAAATCACGAACCTGCGTGTCGCGCTGCAGGGCGAACTGCCCGCGCGCCACCTCGGCAACGCGGTACGCCTGGAAGTATCGGCCGACACGCCGCTGCACATCGTGCGACGCCTGCTCGAGGAAAGCGAACTCGGCGACAAGGACTGCTATCGCGTCGCGGGTTCCGTGAACCTCGTGCGCCTGATGCAGATTCCCGATCTCGTCGACCGTCCCGACCTGAAGTTCGCGCCGTTCACCGCGTCGACCCCGGCCGTCATCGCCAACGCGCCGACGATGTTCGACGCGATCGACGCCGGCGACATCCTGCTGCACCACCCGTACGAGAGCTTCCAGCCCGTGCTCGAACTGCTGCAGCAGGCCGCGAGAGACCCGAGCGTCGTCGCGATCAAGCAGACGATCTATCGCACCGGCACCGACTCGCCGCTGATGGACGCGCTGATGGAAGCCGCGCGCAACGGCAAGGAAGTGACCGTCGTCGTCGAGCTGCTCGCGCGCTTCGACGAGGAAACCAACATCAACTGGGCGTCGCAGCTCGAAGCCGTCGGCGCGCATGTCGTGTACGGCGTGGTCGGCCACAAGTGCCACGCGAAGATGATGCTGATCGTGCGGCGCGTCGTGCAGGGCGGCAAGGCGTCGCTGCGCCGCTACGTGCACCTCGGCACCGGCAACTACCATCCGCGCACCGCGCGCCTCTACACCGACTTCGGGCTGATGACGGCCGACCAGAAGATCTGCGAGGACGTGCATCACGTGTTCCAGCAACTGACCGGGATCGGCGGCGAACTGACGCTGCACGAGCTGTGGCAGTCGCCGTTCACGCTGCATCCGCGCATCATCGATTCGATCCGCGCGGAGATCGACAATGCGCAGGCCGGCAAGCGCGCGCGCATCGTCGCGAAAATGAACGCGCTGCTGGAGCCGTCGGTGATCGCCGCGCTGTACGAAGCGTCGCAGGCCGGCGTCAAGGTCGACCTGATCGTGCGCGGCGTCTGCGCGCTGAAGCCCGGCGTGCCGGGGCTGTCGGAAAACATCACGGTGCGCTCGATCGTCGGCCGCTTCCTCGAACACCACCGCATCTACTATTTTCATGCGGGCGGCGCCGAGGAGGTCTATCTGTCGAGCGCCGACTGGATGGACCGCAACCTGTTCCGCCGCGTCGAAGTCGCGTTCCCGATCCGCGAGCGCAAGCTGAAGCGCCGCGTGATCGCCGAAGGGCTGTCGGTGTGCCTCGGCGACAACCAGTCGGCATGGCAGATGCACAGCGACGGCCACTATCGCCGGCGCCGCACCGGCAAGACGATCCGCAATGCGCAGCTCGGGCTGCTCGCGAAGTTCTGCTCGTGAGCCGTCGGCGCGATGCAAATCGCGCCGACGCATCGCCATGAAAAAAGCAGCCCGCGGGCTGCTTTTCTTGAACGCCGACGAGCCGCTACACGATCATGCTTCGTAAGCGGCCGGCCGGATCGCGATGACGCGCGAGCCCGGGAACCGCGCGGTGAACGTACTGCTGCGCCCTTCCTCGCTCTGCACGTACAGATGCGCATCGTGCCGCTGCAGCACGTGCTTGACGATCGCGAGCCCGAGTCCCGTGCCGCCGGTATCGCGCGAACGGCTGCGATCGACCCGGTAGAAGCGCTCGGTGAGCCGCGGCAGGTCGGCGG
Source organism: Burkholderia sp. BCC0044 (assembly GCF_902832955.1). Lineage (NCBI taxonomy): Bacteria > Pseudomonadati > Pseudomonadota > Betaproteobacteria > Burkholderiales > Burkholderiaceae > Burkholderia > Burkholderia sp. BCC0044. The sequence continues at coordinate 1,116,934 of NZ_CADFDO010000001.1, forward strand.
CCGGAATCCCGAAGCCGCTGTCCGTGACCGAAAACACGCCCTGCGCGCCCTCGCGCCGCCACGACACGACGATCTTGCCGCCGTCCGGCGTATAGCGGATCGCGTTCGTGACGAGATTCGCGAACGCGCTGAACAGCTCCGTCTGCGCGCCCGTGACACCGAGCGTCTCGTCGATCGAGAACGCGATGTCGTGATGCCCGTTCGACAGCGTGTGCGCATCCTCCTTCAGATGGTCGAACACCGCGCGCATGTCGATCGCGTGATCGACCGGCGGCTTGCTCTCGCCTTCCAGCTTCGCGAGCACCAGCAGGTCGGTCACGATATGCCGCATCCGCGACGCCTGCTGCTCCATCATGTCGAGATAGCGCGCGCGGTCGTCCTCGTTCAGCGGCAGCTCGCGCATCGTCTCGAGGAAGCCCGACAGCACGGTGAGCGGCGTCTTCAGTTCGTGCGACACGTTCGCGACGAAGTCGCGCCGCATCGCGTCGGTGCGCTCGAGCTCGGTGATGTCCTGCGTGAGCAGCAGCTTGCGGTTCTCGCCGTACGGAAACACCTGCACGGCCAGCACGTTCTGCCGCGCGTCGCCCATGCCGCGCATCAGCAGCGTCTCGTCGTAATGCTGCGCGTTCAGGTAGCGGACGAAATCGGGATGGCGCACCAGGTTCGTGATGTGCTGGCGCAGGTCGCGCTTCGCATCGAGGCCGAAATGGACTTCGGCGATCGCGTTGCACCACTCGATCTGGTCGTGGTCGTCGAGCATCGCGACGCCGTTCGGCGACGCCTGGATCGCCTGGATGAAGCGCGAATGCTGCTGTTCGACCTGCCGCACCTGCGCATGCCACTGCTTCGCGAGCTTGTGCAGCCGATAGTAGATTTCGCCCCAGATGCCCGGCGCGCTCGGCACTTCGCCGTACACCGGCGCATCGAGCAGCCGCCACAGACGCTGCGTATGGAAGGTGCTGAAAAAGCCCTGCGCGATCAGCATCACGACCACGAACACGAGGCCCGCGGTCGGGCCGGCGAAGACGCCGACCAATACGCCGATCAGCACGAGCAGCACGAGCGACACCAGGAAGCGCGCCCAGATGATGTTCATGATTCAGCGTCCGAAAGAATGAACGGCATGCCGCGGCACGCTGCATGCCCGAATACGTTACGCGTGCTTGGCGAGGCGGTAGCCGCTGCCGCGCACGGTTTCGATCATCGCATCGCAGCCGGCCGGTTTCAAGGCCGCGCGCAATCGTTTGATGTGCACGTCGACGGTACGCTCCTCGACGAACACGTGGTCGCCCCACACCTGGTCGAGCAGCTGCGTGCGGCTGTGCACGCGCTCCGGATGCGTCATGAAGAAATGCAGCAGGCGGAACTCGGTCGGGCCGAGATCGAGCTTGATCTCGCTGCCGTCGCCGTGCGCGGCGACGCGATGCGTGGCCGGGTCGAGGCGCAGCCCGTTGATCGACACGACGTCCTCGGTCAGCTGCGGCGCGCGACGGCGCAGCACGGCCTTGATGCGCGCCATCAGCTCCTTCGGCGAGAACGGCTTCGTCACGTAGTCGTCCGCGCCGATTTCGAGGCCGAGCACCTTGTCCTGCTCGTCGCCGCGGGCGGTGAGCATGATGATCGGGATGTGCTTGGTCCGTTCGTTGTTGCGCAGGTCGCGCGCGAACGCGATGCCGGACTTGCCCGGCAGCATCCAGTCGAGCAGCACGAGATCGGGCAGCACGTCGCTGATCAGGTTCTGCGCCTGTTCGGCGTTGTACGCGCGGATCGGGCAGTGACCGGCGTGCTGGAGATTCACCGAGATCAGTTCGGAAATCGCGGGCTCATCTTCAACGACGAGAATGTTGCTGGGCATCGGCACCTCTGTTCTTCCTATGGAGTCGATTAACTGTTGGCTTCGCGATCGAGCGTGTCGCGCGGCTGGTGCCGCACGTCGGTGCCCTTCACGATGTAGATGATGAATTCGGCGATGTTCTTCGCGTGGTCGCCGATCCGTTCGATCGCCTTCGCGATGAACAGGTAGTCGAGGCCGACCGAGATCGTGCGCGGATCTTCCTGCATGTACGACACGAGCTTGCGCACGAACGCGCGAAATTCCATGTCGATTTCCTTGTCGTCCTTGACGATCTGCGCGGCGGCCACCGTATCGAGGCGCGCGAACGCGTCGAGCGCGCGGCGCAGGATCGTCACGGCCATCTCGCCCGACACCTTGATCTCGGCGATGTTGACCGCGCGCGCGGCCGGCTCGTCGACCAGGCGGCGCACGCGCTTAGCGATCTTCTCGGCCTCGTCGCCGGCGCGCTCGAGGTTCGTAATCGTTTTCGAAATCGACATCAAAAGACGCAGGTCACGCGCGGCAGGCTGCCTCCGCGCGATGATGTTGCCGCATTCCTGGTCGATGTCCACTTCCATCGCGTTCAGCGTTTCCTCGGCCGCGATCACCTTCTCGGCCGTATCGCGATCGAATTCGTTCAGCGCGCGCATCGCGCCGACGATCTGCGACTCGACGAGTCCGCCCATTTCCAGCACTTTCGACGACACGGCATTCAGGTCCGCGTCGAACTGGCTCGACAGATGTTTATCCGACATGGTTGTTGTTCTCCGTCATCAGCCGAAGCGGCCGGTGATGTAGTCTTCCGTTTCCTTGCGCACCGGCTTGATGAAGATCTTTTCGGTCTCGCCGAACTCGATCAGCTCGCCCAGGTACATGTAGGCCGTGTAATCCGAGCAGCGTGCGGCCTGCTGCATGTTGTGCGTGACGATCACGACCGTGTAGTCGCTCTTCAGCTCCGCGATCAGCTCCTCGATGCGGCCCGTCGAGATCGGGTCGAGCGCCGAGCACGGTTCGTCGAGCAGCAGCACTTCCGGACGGATCGCGATGCCGCGCGCGATGCACAGACGCTGCTGCTGGCCGCCCGACAGCCCGTAGCCGCTCTGGCCCAGCTTGTCCTTCACTTCGTTCCACAGCGCGGCCTTCGTGAGCGCCCACTCGACGCGGTCGTCCATTTCCGAGCGCGTGAGCTTTTCGAACATCTTCACGCCAAACGCGATGTTGTCGTAGATCGACATCGGGAACGGGGTCGGCTTCTGGAACACCATGCCGATCCGCGCGCGCAGCAGCGAGATGTCGCGCTTCGTCGTCAGCAGGTTCTCGCCGTCCATCAGGATTTCGCCTTCGGCGCGCTGCTCCGGATAGAGCGCGAACATCTTGTTGAACGTGCGCAGCAGCGTCGACTTGCCGCAGCCCGACGGGCCGATGAACGCCGTCACCTTCCCTTCGGGAATGCGCAGGTTGATGTTCTTCAGCGCGTGGAACTTGTTGTAGAAGAAGTTGAGGTTGTTGACCTCGATCTTCGCGTTCAGCGGCGCGAGCGGACGGCCGTGCGCCGCGTCTTGCGTGCCGGCGGGCGCAGCGGTGCGCTCGACGGGATTCAGGTGGCTTTCTGCCATATTCATCGGATTGCTCCGCCGTTACTTTTTCGAGAAGATCGAGCGCGCCAGGACGTTCAGTCCGAGCACCCCGAGCGTAATCAGGAACACGCCCGCCCACGCGAGCGACTGCCATTCCGCGAACGGGCTCATCGCGAACTTGTAGATCGTGACCGGCAGGTTCGCCATCGGCTGGCTCATGTCGACCGAGAAGAACTGGTTCGACAGTGCGGTGAACAGCAGCGGCGCGGTTTCGCCGGCGATCCGCGCGATCGCGAGCAGCACGCCCGTCACGATCCCGCCAACCGACGCGCGCAGCGTGATCTTCAGCACCATGCGCCACTTCGGCGTGCCGAGCGCGACGGCCGCCTCGCGCAGCGCGTTCGGCACGAGCTTCAGCATGTTCTCGGTCGTGCGGATCACGATCGGGATCTGCAGCAGCGCGAGCGCGATCACGCCGGCCCAACCGGAGAAGCGCCCTGACTTCGCGACGACGATCGCGTACACGAACAGGCCGATGACGATCGACGGCGCCGACAGCAGGATGTCGTTGATGAAGCGGATCGTGCTCGCCAGCAGGTTCTTCTGCCCGTATTCGGCGAGATAGACGCCCGCGAGGATGCCGATCGGCGTGCCGACCAGCGTGCCGAAGCCGCACAGCAGCAGGCTGCCGACGATCGCGTTCGCGAGACCGCCGCCTTCGGTGTTCGGCGCCGGCGTCGATTCGGTGAACAGTTGCAGCGACAGGCCGCCGACGCCGAGATGCACCGTCGTGTAGAGAATCCACACGAGCCACAGCAGGCCGAAGGCCATCGCGCCGAGCGACGCGGTGAGCGCGATCGCGTTGACGGCCTTGCGCTTGCGCTGCAGGCGGTTGCGCATCGCATCGAGCGCGGCGCCGCTCGGCCCCGGGAAATTCATGATGGGCTCGCTCATTTCTTGCCCTCTCCCTTCTCGAGACGAAGCAACAGCAGTTTGGAGATGGACAGCACGATGAACGTGATCACGAACAGGATCAGGCCGAGTTCCATCAGCGCGGACGTATGCAGGCCCGGCTGCGCTTCCGCGAATTCGTTCGCGAGCGCCGACGTGATGCTGTTGCCCGGCGCGAACAGCGACACGCTGTCGAGCAGGTTCGTGTTGCCGATCACGAAGGTCACGGCCATCGTTTCGCCGAGCGCGCGGCCGAGGCCGAGCATCACGCCGCCGATCACGCCGGTCTTCGTATAGGGCAGCACGACCTTCCATATCACTTCCCAGGTCGTGCAGCCGATGCCGTACGCCGATTCCTTCAGCAGCACCGGCGTGACCTCGAACACGTCGCGCATCACCGATGCGATGTACGGGATGATCATGATCGCGAGGATCACGCCGGCCGCGAGGATGCCGATGCCGATCGGCGCGCCGGACGTCAGCGGGCCGAGCACCCACACGTCCTTGAGCAGGCGGCCGAGCGGCTTCTGGAAGTATTCGGCGAAGATCGGCGCGAACACTAGCAGCCCCCACATGCCGTACACGATCGACGGAATCGCGGCGAGCAGCTCGATCGCGATGCCGAGCGGACGGCGCAGCCACACGGGCGCCAGCTCGGTGAGGAACAGTGCGATGCCGAAACTGACCGGCACCGCGATGACGAGTGCGATCAGCGACGTCACGATCGTGCCGTAGATCGGCACGAGTGCGCCATAGATGTCCGAGTTGGGATCCCACTCGGATTGCCACAGGAAGCCGACGCCGAACTTCTGGATGGTCGGCAACGACGCAATGATCAGGGAAACGATGATCCCGCCGAGCAGCAGCAGGGTCACGATCGCGGCGAGCCGCGCAAGGCCGCCGAACAGGACATCCCCGAGACGGCTCGGCGCGCGCTGCTGCGCACTGTCGGGCGATCGGGAGGACGTGTATGAAATATCAGACATGGGTGCCTGCTTTTGATTGCCGGGCGCCGTAACGCCCGGCTTTACCGCACACACTGCCCGACCGGCACGGCCGGGCAGCGAACCGCTGCAATGCTTACTCGGCGGCGACCGGCTTGCCCGAAGCGTCCGTCACCTTCGTCTTCCACTGCTTGCGGATTTCCGTCTCGACCGTCGCCGGCAGCGAGATGTAGTCGAGGCTGTCGGCAGCCTTCTCGCCGTTCTTGAACGCCCAGCTGAAGAACTTCAGCGTTTCCGCGCCCTGCTCCGGCTTGTCCTGCTTCGCGTGCAGCAGCACGAACGTCGCGCCGACGACCGGCCATGCTTCCTTGCCCGGCTGGTTCGTCAGGATCTGGTAGAACGACTTCGACCAGTTCGCGCCGGCTGCCGCGGCCTTGAACGTTTCCGTCTTCGGCTCGACCACCGTGCCCGACGAGTTCTTCAGCGCAGTGTAGGTCATGTTGTTCTTCTTCGCGTACGCCCACTCGACGTAGCCGATCGCGCCCGGCAGGCGCTGCACGAAGGCCGCGACGCCGTCGTTGCCCTTGCCGCCCGTGCCCGTCGGCCAGTTGACCGTCGTGCCTTCGCCGATCTTCGACTTCCACTCGTCGTTGACCTTCGACAGGTAGTTCGTCCAGATGAAGCTCGTGCCCGAACCGTCAGCGCGGCGGACCACGGCGACGTCCGTATCCGGCAGCTTGACCTTCGGGTTCAGCGCGGCGATCGCCGGGTCGTTCCACTTCTTGATCTTGCCGAGGTAGATGTCGCCGAGCACCGGGCCCGACAGCGTCAGTTCGCCGGCCTTCACGCCCGGCACGTTGATGACCGGCACCACGCCGCCGACCACCGTCGGGAACTGGAACAGGCCTTCCTTCGCGAGTTCTTCATCCTTCAGCGGAGCGTCCGAACCGGCAAAATCGACCGTCTTCGCGACGATCTGCTTCAGGCCGCCCGACGAGCCGATGCCCTGGTAGTTGACCTTCGAACCGCCGGACTGCTGGTAGTCGGCAGCCCATTTCGTATAGATCGGCATCGCGAACGTGCTGCCTGCGCCCGTGATGTCGGCAGCGTGGGCGGCGACGGCGAAAAGCGCGCCAGCCAGGCCGGCAATCGCGGTTTGCATCAATTTCATGAGACCTCCAGTGTGTGAGCGGATGACTACGGCACCGCGAAGGTTAGGGGCTGCTCATGACGGTAATGTGACAATCGATGAAACTGGCGTGACAGTAACATGACTGGTTGAAAGGGAATATCGGGCGGGCGCGTCGGGACGACGGAGCGGTGGTGGCGGCAAGAATTGCCTGGCGCGGAGGGCGGATAGGCGCCCGTTTTCACGGGCGTGCGCGCGCATCGTAGCGCAGCGTCGGCGGGAGGGGAAGTCCCACCCGACAGCAGGCCCCATTGTGGGGTCGGATGCCTGATTCACGCGGAAAAAGCGTTTGCCGAACGTCGCTTCTGCTTCTATTAGGTACGGCAAACCTTTGCGTCTGACAAAAACGACGGCGCCCGAGGGCGCCGCACACACATTCGTCGGGAGCCAGCGCGCGAGCGGCCGGACCGCCGCGCGCGCCTGCCCGCGTCAGGTCGTCGCCGCGCGCACCGCGTCGGCGATCGTCTCCGCATGGCGCACCGCGTCGGCCGCCTGCTGCGCTTCGACCATCACGCGCAGCACGGGCTCCGTGCCCGACGCACGGATCAGCACGCGGCCGCTGCCGGCGAGTTCGGCTTCGGCTGCATCGATCGCCGCGCGAATCGACGCGCTGCCCTTCCAGTCGGCGCCCGGCTTCATCCGCACGTTGATCAGCTTCTGCGGGAACAGCGTGACGCCGTCGAGCATCTGCGCGAGGGTGCGGCCGCTGCGCTTGAGCGCAGCCAGCACGAGCAGCGCCGACACGATGCCGTCGCCGGTCGAGTGCCGGTCGAGCGACAGGATGTGGCCCGAGCCTTCCGCGCCGAGCTGCCAGCCGTGCTCGCGCAACTGTTCGAGCACGTAGCGGTCGCCGACTGCCGCCCGGACGAACTTCACGCCCTCGCGCTGCAGCGCGACTTCGACCGCGAGGTTCGTCATCAGCGTGCCGACCGCGCCTTCGACGTTGCCGTCGGTCGCGATCCGGTCCTTCACGAGCACGTAGAGCAGTTCGTCGCCGTTGTACAGGCGGCCGCTCGCATCGACGACCTGCAGACGATCGGCGTCGCCGTCGAGTGCGATGCCGAGATCGGCGTGGTTCGCCCGTACCGCGCGCACCAGCGCGTCCGGCGCGGTCGCGCCGACGCCGTCGTTGATGTTGAAGCCGTTCGGCGCGACGCCGATCGGAATGACGTCCGCGCCGAGTTCGTGGAACACGTGCGGCGCGATCTGGTACGCGGCGCCGTGCGCGCAATCGATCACGAGCTTCAGCCCGCGCAGGTCGAACGTGGCGGGAAACGTGCTCTTGCAGAACTCGATGTAGCGGCCGGCTGCGTCGTCGAGGCGCCGCGCCTTGCCGAGGCCGTCCGACGGCGCGCATTCGAGCGGCTTGTCGAGCCACGCTTCGATCGCGGCTTCGGTGTCGTCGGGCAGCTTGTTGCCGTCAGCCGAGAAAAACTTGATCCCGTTGTCGTGATACGGGTTGTGCGACGCGCTGATTACGACGCCGGCCGACAAGCGCAGCGCACGCGTCAGGTACGCGACGCCGGGCGTCGGCATCGGGCCGGCCAGCATCACGTCGACGCCTGCCGCCGAGAATCCGGCCTCGAGCGCGGCTTCGAGCATGTAGCCCGACACGCGCGTGTCCTTGCCGATCAGCACGGTCGGACGCGAGCCTGCCGCGACGTCGGCCGAGCCGGCCAGTACCTTGCCGGCCGCATAGCCGAGACGCAATACGAAATCCGGCGTGATGGGCGCCTCGCCCACCGTGCCGCGAATGCCGTCCGTGCCGAAATATCGACGTCCCATGGAATCCTTCCTCCTCCGTTTTCCGACTTATCGTTGCCGCGCGGCTGCGCGCACGGCATTCCATATTTTGAGTGCATCGACCGTCGCCGCGACGTCGTGCACGCGCACGATCGCGGCGCCGCGCTCGACCGCGCACACCGCGGCCGCCACACTCGCGGCGACACGCTCCATTGGCGGCTTGCCGCCGATCACCGCGCCGAGCATCGACTTGCGCGACATCCCCGCGAGAACCGGATACGCGCGCCCGTCGGGCCGCGCGGGCGCCGTGTCCGGCAACGCGGCCAGCAGCGCATAGTTGTCGTCGACCACCGCCTTGCCGAACCCGAAGCCGGGATCGACGCAAATGCGCTCCGCCGCCACCCCCGCATCGCGCAGCGCCTGCGCGCGCGCGGCGAGAAAATCGCGCACGTCGGTCACGACGTCGCCGTAGTCGGGCTCGCCCGCCTGCATCGTCTGCGGTTCGCCGAGCATGTGCATCGCGCACAGGCCGCTATTGCCGTCGCGCACCGCATCGATCGCGCCCGGCTGGCGGAACCCCCAGATGTCGTTGATCAGGTCCGCGCCGGCGGCCAGCGCCGCGCGCATCACGGCCGGCTTGTACGTATCGATCGACAGCGGCACGTTCAGCGGCCGCAGCGCCTCGACGAGCGGAATCACGCGCGCGAGTTCCTCGTCGAGCGGCACCGGCGGCGCGCCAGGGCGCGTCGATTCGCCGCCGATGTCGATGAGGTCCACGCCGTCGGCGATCATCCGCTCGGCCTGGCGCAGCGCATCGTCGCGCGCGAGGAAGCGGCCGCCGTCGGAGAACGAATCGGGCGTGGCGTTGAGGATGCCCATCACGAGCGGGCGTTCGAACGTGAGTTCGAAGCGGCCGCACCGGAGCGGCGCGGGAATGAACGGGGACACTGCGGAATCGGACACGAGCAACGGACGTGGATGAATGCAAAACGGGCCGGTGTGAAGCCACACCAGCCCGTGAACGGTGCTAAAGCGGAGATTATGCCGCCGGCGTAGCCGGCGCCGGCGCGCTGCCGGGCTTGACTTCGGCGCTGCCGCCGCCCGACGAATCGCCGCCGACAGCCGGCGAGCTCTTCGGCGAGCGCGGCGGACGGCCTTCCATGATGTCGTTGATCTGATCGGCGTCGATCGTCTCCCACTCCATCAGCGCGGCCGTCATCGCCTCGACCTTGTCGCGGTTGTCTTCGAGCAGACGGCGCGCGAGGTTGTACTGATCGTCGAGCACGCGGCGGATTTCCGAATCGACCTTCTGCTGCGTCGCTTCCGAGATCGTGCGCGTGAAGCCGCGGCCGAACGGCGACGCATCGTTCTCGTCGTCGACGTAGACCATCGGCCCGAGGGCGTCGGTCATGCCGAACCGGGCAACCATCGCACGCGCGGTCTGCGTAGCCTTGTTGAAGTCGTCCGATGCGCCGGTGCTGACCAGGTTCATGAACAGCTCTTCGGCCACCCGGCCACCGAACAGGATCGCTAGGCGGTCCAGCAGGTAGTCCTTCGAATACGTCTCGTTGTCATGCTCCGGCAACTGCCACGTGACGCCCAGCGCGCGACCGCGCGGGATGATCGTGACCTTGTGCACCGGATCGGCCTTCGGCAGCAGCTTCGCGATCACCGCATGGCCCGACTCGTGATACGCGGTGGCGCGCTTCGCTTCCTCGCGGATCACGGCCGACTTGCGCTCCGGACCCATGAAGATCTTGTCCTTCGCGTCCTCGAAATCCTGCATCTCGACGATACGCTTGCCGCGACGGGCGGCGAACAGCGCAGCCTCGTTCACGAGGTTCGCGAGATCGGCGCCCGAGAAGCCCGGCGTGCCGCGTGCGATGACCGCCGCGTCGACGTCGTTCGCGATCGGCACCTTGCGCAGGTGCACGCGCATGATCTGCTCGCGGCCGCGGATGTCCGGCAGGCCGACATAAACCTGGCGGTCGAAACGGCCCGGACGCAGCAGCGCCTTGTCGAGCACGTCGGAACGGTTGGTCGCGGCGATCACGATCACGCCCGAGTTCGCCTCGAAGCCGTCCATCTCGACGAGCATCTGGTTCAGCGTCTGTTCGCGCTCGTCGTTGCCGCCGCCCATGCCGGCGCCGCGATGACGGCCGACCGCGTCGATTTCGTCGATGAACACGATGCACGGCGCATGCTTCTTCGCCTGCTCGAACATGTCGCGCACACGGGCCGCGCCGACGCCGACGAACATTTCGACGAAGTCCGAACCCGAGATGCTGAAGAACGGCACCTTCGCTTCACCCGCGATCGCGCGGGCAAGCAGCGTCTTGCCGGTACCCGGCGGGCCGACCAGCAGCACGCCGCGCGGAATGCGGCCGCCCAGTTTCTGGAATTTCTGCGGATCGCGCAGGAAGTCGACGAGCTCGGACACTTCTTCCTTCGCTTCGTCGCAGCCCGCGACGTCGGAGAAGTTCACCGCGTTGTTGTTCTCGTCGATCAGCCGCGCTCGCGATTTCCCGAACGAGAATGCGCCGCCTTTGCCGCCCCCCTGCATCTGCCTCATCATGTAGAACCAGAACACGATGATCAGGATCGTCGGCCCGAGGTAGTACAGCGCGGACATCAGCGCGTTCGGCTCGTCGTCGGCCTTGCCGCTGACCTGCACGCCGTACTTCATCAGATCGCCGACCATCCAGATGTCGCCGGGCGACACGATCTGGTATTTCTGGCCATCAGCCGGAGTGACGGTGAGGTTGCGCCCCTGAACGATGACGTTCTTGACCTTGCCGTTCTTGGCGTCGTCCATGAACTGCGAATAGGACACGCCTTCCTGGACGCGGGGCTTGTCGAACTGCTTGAACACCGTAAACAGCACCAGTGCGATCACCAGCCACACCGCTGCCTTCGAAAACATATTGTTGTTCAAAGCACCACTCCTTCACTCGTAGACGAGCGCCTACATTTTCCTTGCGGCGCCCCTCGGTCATTCTAATCCAGTCCGACCACCCTCGCCATAAGCATTGACAACCGCCGCGATAGCGCTTCGCTTGTCTGGCAAGGGCCGGAGCCCGTTTGCGGCACCGCACTCCGCATCAGCGCGGATGCTTCAGCTGCCGACCCAAAATGAACGTTTCGGACGATTTGTCGCGGGATGCCTTGGGCTTGCGCGGCGCGACAACCTTAAACTGCTGTTTGAACTTCTCGACGATCTGGCTGTAGCCGCTGCCGTGAAAGCACTTCACGAGCAGCGCACCGTCCGGCTTCAGATGGTTCTGCGCGAATTCGAGCGCCAGATCGCAGAGATGCTCGATGCGCGCCGCGTCCGCCGAGGCCACGCCGGAGAGGTTGGGGGCCATGTCGGAAATAACAAGGTCCACCGCGCGGCCTTCGAGCACTTCTTCGAGCTGGTGGAGCACATCGTCCTCGCGGAAGTCGCCCTGCAGGAAGTGGACGTCGGCGATCGGCTCCATCGGCAGGATGTCGAGCGCAACGATCGTGCCGTCGATGCCGCCTTCGCGCTCCGCGTCGCGCTTCCTGCCCTGCGCGAGCTTGTTGCGGGCATACTGGCTCCAGCTGCCCGGCGTGGCGCCGAGATCGACGATCACCTGGCCCGGACGGATCAGCTTGTCCTGCTCGTCGATTTCCTTCAGCTTGTACGCGGCGCGCGCGCGATAGCCCTCCCGCTGCGCCATTTTGACGTACGGGTCGTTGATGTGGTCGTGCAGCCAGTGCTGGTTGAAGCGGTTTTTTGCCATTCGAGAGAGAGATTGCTGCCAATTGCTTCGTGAAGCCGCGCTTTTAGCGGATAATACGCGTCTTCTTCGCGCGGCTGCGGCCCCTTTTCAGGCCCAAGCCGCGATTTTACGTGGTTTCGGCGCACGGCTGACGCGGTAACGTTCCGCGATCGCTTTTCAGTCAGCGCGCCCTTATTTAGATTTCGACATTTCCATGCCCGCCCTTTCGCTTTCTCCCGCCGAGCGCTCCGCGCTGCGCTCCCAGGCCCATGCGCTCAAGCCCGTCGTGCTGATCGGCGCCGAAGGGCTGACCGACGCCGTGCTGAAGGAAATCAAGGTGCACCTCGACGCGCACCAATTGATCAAGATCCGCGTGTTCGGCGACGAACGCGACGCGCGCATCGCGATCTACGACGAGATCTGCGACCGCCTGAACGCGGCGCCGATCCAGCACATCGGCAAGCTGCTGGTGATCTGGAAGCCCGAAGCCGCGGTGGCGGCCCCGACCCGCGGCCGTCGTGCCGGTGCGCTGCCGAGCGCGGCCGAAGCCGTCGACGATCGCAAGGGCCGCGCGCCGCGCACCGTCAAGGTCGTCAAGGTGTCGCCGAACGCGAGCCCCGTGCGCCGTCCGAAGCCGGTCAAGGTGACGGTGCGCGGCAACGAACGCGTGACGGCGGGCGGTACCGTGAAGCGCGCGAAAAAGCGCCAGGCCAGTACCAAGCGGCCGTTCCAGGACAAGTAAAACGCGTGCGCGGCACGGATCCCCGTGCCGTCGTGCCCCGTCGTTGCGCCACGCGCAGCGACGGCGCGCTCAGGCGTCGCGCGCCGGCAGACGCCAGATCAGCATCAGCCCCAGCACGCTCTCGACGAGATAGAACACGCTCGAGACGCCGTGCAGCATCCCGAAACGGCTCGCATACGGCGAATTCGCGATATCGGTGCCCGCATCCATCGCGGCCACCCGCAGCGCGTTCATGAACGGCTGCAGCGCGAAATACCCGACCAGCACGCACACGACCATCGCGGCGACGATCCAGCGCACGCGGCGATATTCGTTGCCGCCGCGCCGCACCTGCTGGTTCGACAACGCGAGCAGCAGCACGCCGCACACGATGCCGAGGATCGCCTCGATGCGGAACAGCTGGGCGGCGACCGAACCGGCCGCCATCCGCCCCAGCGTCTTGAACAATACGGGCGCGACCGCATACCCGATCGTCAGCAGGCTGCCGACCCACACGGCCGACAGCAGACGGAACACGCGATGCGGCATCACGTCGCCCCGTTTCAGACGTAGCTGACCGAGATGATTTCGTACTCGCGCACGCCGCTCGGTGCCTGCACGGCCGCGACGTCGCCTTCGGACTTGCCGATCAGCGCACGCGCGATCGGCGAGCTGACCGAGATCAGGCCATGATCGATATCGGCTTCGTCGTCGCCGACGATCTGGTACTTGACGGTGTCGCCCGACTCGAGATCCTCGAGTTCGACCGTCGCGGCGAACACCACGCGGCCATCGGCGTCGAGCACCGTGGGATCGATGATTTGCGCGGCGGACAGCTTGGACTCGAGTTCCGCGATGCGACCCTCGATAAAGCCCTGCTTTTCCTTCGCTGCGTCGTATTCGGCGTTTTCGGACAGATCGCCCTGTGCGCGGGCCTCCGCGATCGCGTTGATCACGGCCGGCCGCTCGACGGACTTGAGGCGCTGCAATTCATCGCGCAGTTGCTCCGCGCCACGCTTTGTCAACGGAATGGTGCTCATAAACGGCTCAATCGCTAAAAACGGCTATAAAAAAAATCACCGCGATTAAGCGCGCTTCCGATGCACTGGAAACACCGCCTAATCGCGGCACGTGTTGCTTCGACAGGTAACTGACCGCTTAGTTTAGGCGAGCGTGAAGACCTTGTAAATCATAGACTTCCAGATCCTTCAGGTAGCGCAAGCCTTCAACTGCCGCGCGCGCGCCCGACATCGTCGTGTAGTACGTGACCTTGTGCGCCTGCGCGCTCATGCGGATCGAACGCGAATCGGCGATCGCCTGGCGCGTCTCGTCGACCGTCGTGAACACGAGCGCGATCTCGCCGTTCTTGATCATGTCGACGATGTGCGGACGGCCGTCCTTCACCTTGTTCACGACCTTCACCGGCACGCCGGCCGCTTCGATCGCGGCAGCCGTGCCCTTGGTCGCGACGATCGGGTAGCCGAGGTCGTGCAGCATGCGCGCGACTTCGACGGCCTTCGGCTTGTCCGCATCCATCACGGTCAGCAGCACCGTGCCCGACTCCGGCAGGCGCGAACCGGCCGCGAGCTGCGACTTGAACAGCGCTTCGCCGAACGTCTGGCCGACGCCCATCACTTCGCCGGTCGAACGCATTTCAGGCCCGAGGACCGGGTCGACGGTCGGGAACTTGACGAACGGGAACACCGCTTCCTTCACGCTGAAGTACGGCGGCTCGACTTCCTTCGTCACGCCCTGCTGCGCGAGCTTCTGGCCGACCATCGCGCGCGCCGCGATCTTCGCGAGCGGCAGGCTGGTCGCCTTCGACACGTACGGCACCGTGCGCGACGCGCGCGGGTTCACTTCGAGCACGTAGATGACGTCCTGCTTCGAACCGTCCGCCTGCGGTACCTGCTGGATCGCGAACTGCACGTTCATCAGGCCGACCACGTTCAGCGCCTTCGCCATCGCGCCCGTCTGGCGCTTCAGCTCGGCGATGGTTTCCTTCGACAGCGAGTACGGCGGCAGCGAGCATGCCGAGTCGCCCGAGTGGACGCCCGCCTGCTCGATGTGCTCCATCACGCCGCCGATGAACACGGCTTCGCCGTCGCAGATGCAGTCGACGTCGCACTCGATCGCGTCGTTCAGGAAGCGGTCGAGCAGCACCGGCGAATCGTTCGACACCTTCACGGCCTCGCGCATGTAGCGCTCGAGGTCGCGCGGCTCGTGGACGATTTCCATCGCGCGGCCGCCGAGCACGTACGACGGACGCACGACGAGCGGATAGCCGATTTCGTCGGCCAGCGCGAGCGCTTCGTCTTCGGCGCGTGCGGTGCGGTTCGGCGGCTGGCGCAGGCCGAGATCCTGCAGCAGCTTCTGGAAGCGTTCGCGGTCTTCGGCCGCGTCGATCATGTCCGGCGACGTGCCGACGATCGGCACGCCGTGCGCCTCGAGGTCGAGCGCGAGCTTCAGCGGCGTCTGGCCGCCGTACTGGACGATCACGCCGACCGGCTTTTCCTTGTCGACGATCTCGAGCACGTCCTCGAGCGTCAGCGGCTCGAAGTACAGGCGATCGGACGTGTCGTAGTCGGTCGACACCGTTTCCGGGTTGCAGTTGACCATGATCGTTTCATAGCCGTCCTCGCGCATCGCGAGCGCCGCGTGCACGCAGCAGTAGTCGAACTCGATGCCCTGGCCGATCCGGTTCGGGCCGCCGCCCAGCACCATGATCTTCTTGTTCGTGGTCGGCTGCGCCTCGCACTCTTCCTCGTAGGTCGAGTACATGTAGGCCGTTTTCGTCGCGAACTCGGCCGCGCACGTGTCGACGCGCTTGTAGACCGGGCGCACGTTCAGCTCGACGCGACGCTTGCGGACGTCTTCCGGCGTCGCGCCGAGCAGCTTCGCGAGGCGGCGGTCGGAGAAGCCGCTCTGCTTCAGGTAGCGCAGCTCGTCGAACGTCAGCGACGCGAGCGTGCGGCCCGACAGCGCCTTTTCCTTCAGGATGATCTGCTCGATCTGCTCGAGGAACCACGGGTCGATCGCGGTTTCCGCGAAGATTTCCTCGGCCGTCATGCCGATGCGGAATGCATCGCCGACGTACCAGATGCGGTCCGGACCCGGCTCGTGGATCTCGATCGCGATCTCGTCGCGGTTGGTCGACTTCTCGTCGAGGCCGTCGACACCGACTTCGAGGCCGCGCAGCGCCTTCTGGAACGACTCCTGGAACGTGCGGCCGATCGCCATCACTTCGCCGACCGACTTCATCTGCGTGGTCAGGCGCGAATCGGCTTCGCGGAACTTCTCGAACGCGAAACGCGGGATCTTCGTGACGACGTAGTCGATCGTCGGCTCGAACGACGCCGGCGTCTGGCCGCCGGTGATTTCGTTCTTCAGCTCGTCGAGCGTGTAGCCGACCGCCAGCTTCGCGGCGACCTTCGCGATCGGGAAGCCGGTGGCCTTCGACGCGAGCGCCGATGAACGCGACACGCGCGGGTTCATCTCGATGACGACCATGCGGCCGTCCTTCGGGTTGATCGAGAACTGCACGTTCGAGCCGCCCGTGTCGACGCCGATCTCGCGCAGCACCGCGAGCGATGCGTTACGCAGGATCTGGTATTCCTTGTCGGTGAGCGTCTGCGCGGGCGCGACCGTGATCGAGTCGCCGGTGTGCACGCCCATCGGGTCGAGGTTTTCGATCGAGCAGACGATGATGCAGTTGTCGGCGCGGTCGCGCACGACTTCCATCTCGTATTCCTTCCAGCCGAGCAGCGACTCCTCGATCAGCAGCTCGCGCGTGGGCGACAGGTCGAGACCGCGCTTGCAGATCTCCTCGAACTCTTCGCGGTTGTACGCGATGCCGCCGCCCGAGCCGCCGAGCGTGAACGACGGGCGGATCACGACCGGGTAGCCGCTGCCGCCGGTGAGCGCCATGATCTCGGCGTGCACCTGGGTCGCCTCTTCCATCGAGTGCGCGACGCCCGACTTCGCGGAGCCGAGACCGATCTTGGTCATCGCGTCCTTGAACTTCTGGCGGTCTTCCGCCTTGTCGATCGCTTCCGGCGACGCGCCGATCAGCTCGACGCCGAACTTCTCGAGCACGCCGTGGTGGTGCAGGTCGAGCGCGCAGTTCAGCGCGGTCTGGCCGCCCATCGTCGGCAGGATCGCGTCCGGGCGCTCCTTCTCGATGATGCGTGCGACGACTTCCCACGTGATCGGCTCGATGTAGGTCACGTCGGCCGTGTTCGGGTCGGTCATGATCGTCGCCGGGTTGCTGTTGACGAGAACGACCTTGTAGCCCTCCTCACGCAACGCCTTGCAAGCCTGCGCGCCCGAATAGTCGAACTCGCACGCCTGGCCGATGATGATCGGGCCGGCGCCGATGATGAGGATGCTCTTGATGTCTGTGCGTTTTGGCATGGCTTGTGAATTCAATAAGTAATCGTTGTCGTGGGTCGGCCGGCGGCGCTCAGCTCAGGGTCGCGAGCGCCAGCTTCACCGAGAAACCGATGAACAGGCCGCCCACGCTGCTCGCCGCGCCTGCCGCGAGCTTGCGGCGGCGGCGGAAGTGCTCGGCGAGCCGCGCGCCCGCGAAAATCAGCGTGCTCAGGTACAGGAAGCTCGCGCATTGCGCGATCGCCCCGAGCACGACGAACGACAGCGCGGGATGCGGGAATGCCGGGTCGACGAACTGGATGAAGAACGAGATGAAGAACAGGATGGCCTTCGGATTCAGCAGGCTCACGATCAGCGCTTTCCGGAACGGACGCTCGCCGTCGACCGCCTGCGGGACCTCGACCGGTGCGTCGCCGCGCGCGCGCAGCTTGCCCCACGCGCTGCGCAGCATCCCGGCGCCGATGTACAGCAGGTACGCGGCGCCGCCGTACTTGACGACGGAGAACAGCAGCGGGTTCGCCTTCAGCAGCGACGCGACGCCCGCGGCCGACAGCACCATCAGCACGGTATCGCCGACGAACACGCCGCAGGCCGCGCGATAGCCGGCCTTCACGCCGCGCTGCGCGGCAAGCGACAGCACGTACATCGAGTTCGGCCCCGGCAGCAGGATGATGAAGATCACGCCGAACACGTAGGTCCAGATATCCGTGATGCCGAGTGCGTGGCCGAACATGATGTGAATCTCCCGTCCTTCGGTTGCGTCGATGACGTTAAGCGTTGCGCTGCTTCGCCGCGTCCATCAGCGCGGTGAAACGGTCGAACAGATAGCCGATGTCGTGCGGGCCGGGCGACGCTTCCGGATGGCCCTGGAAGCAGAACGCCGGCTTGTCGGTCAGCTCGAAGCCTTGCAGCGTGCCGTCGAACAGCGACACGTGCGTCACGCGCGCGTTGGCCGGCAGCGAATCGGCGTCGACCGCGAAGCCGTGGTTCTGCGACGTGATCACGACACGGCCGTCGCCGAGGTCCTTCACCGGATGGTTCGCGCCGTGGTGGCCCGTCTTCATCTTCAGCGTCTTCGCGCCGACCGCGAGGCCCATGATCTGGTGGCCGAGGCAGATGCCGAAGGTCGGCACGCCGCGCTCGATGAAGGCCTTGGTGGCCGCGATCGCGTAATCGCACGGCTCCGGGTCGCCCGGGCCGTTCGACAGGAAGACGCCGTCCGGATTCAGCGCGAGCGCATCTTCCGCACTGGCTTGAGCCGGCAGCACCGTCACGTGGCAGCCGCGCTCCGCGAGCATGCGCAGGATGTTGTACTTGACGCCGAAGTCGTACGCGACGACGCGGTACTTCGGCGCTTCCTGCATGCCGTAGCCGCCTTCGAGACGCCATTCCGTCTGCTTCCACTCGAACGGCTTGGTGGTCGACACGACCTTCGCGAGATCCATGCCGGCGAGGCCCTCGAACGAGCGCGCGAGCTCGATCGCCTTCGCTTCGTCGTCGGAACCCGCCAGGATGCAGCCGCTCTGCGCGCCCTTGTCGCGCAGGATGCGGGTCAGCTTGCGGGTATCGATGCCGGCGATCGCGACGACGCCTTCGTCGCGCAGGTAGTCGCCGAGCGTGCGGTCCATGCGGAAGTTCGATGCGAGCGTCGGCAGATCGCGGATGATCAGGCCGGCGGCATGGACTTTCGTGGCTTCGACGTCTTCGGCGTTGACGCCGACGTTGCCGATATGCGGATAGGTGAGCGTGACGATCTGGCGCGAGTAGCTCGGATCAGTCAGGATTTCCTGATAGCCGGTGATCGCGGTATTGAACACGACTTCGCCGATCGTATGGCCTTCGGCCCCGATCGAATAACCACGAAAGACCGTGCCGTCGGCGAGTGCAAGCAAGGCGGGAGAAAAAGACGGCAACACGGGAGGCTCCTTGGGGAACACCCTGCTGCCGACCTGTTTACCCTGCCGCGCGAGCGCCGCGCTGCGTGGGCGCGCGTGGTCGCTAGCTGGACGCGGCCTGCGTTGTCGAGACGCGAACCCGGCGCGTGGCGCACGAGGCTTCGCGGCATCGCCCGGCAGGCGGCGTGCGGCGGATGAACGGGATGAATGAGGTAGGCGCTAGGGTGCGAGGTTGATCAGCACAAACTTTCAAATTATAGCCTGAAAATGGCCCTATCTTCAATGGATATGGCCGTCCGATCATGCGCGCGCCGCCTCCGGCCGCGCAGCGCGCGGTGCTGCGGCCCCGTTTCCGCTGCCGCCCTACCCGCCAGCGTACCGCCGGATCAGTGCGCTTGGCCAGCGGCGCGCGCGGGCCACACGTACCAGACCGCGCTCGCAAGTTGCAGCGCGAGCAGCACGCCCCAGGCGGCGAGGTGCGCGGCGGCCGGATAGCGGCCGTCAACGGCCGGCCAGTGCGACAGCACCGCGCCGACGCCGATCTGGAACGCAAAGATCAGCAGGAAGATCACGAGCGTGAGCGTCGTGTTCGCGCGGCCGATCAGATGGGCGGGAAAGTGGCCAGCCATCACCGCGTAGGTCAGGATCCCCACGCCGCCGAACATCCCGTACGCCGCCCACAGCACGGCCGGCGGCAACGGTACGCGCGCGACGATCGCGAACTGCGTCGCGACGAACAGCGCCATGCCGATGCCGCAGGTCGCATAGACCGACACGCCGCGCCGCTCGAACACGCGCGCCGCCGCGCCGAAGCCGACGCAGCCAGCCATCATCGCGAAGCCGAGCACCGACACGAGGCGCGCGGCATGCGGCGCATCGAATCCGCCGACATCGCGCAGATAGGGCCCAACCCACAACGACTGCATCGCGTAGAACACGCCCTGCGTGACGACGGAGAACGACGCGATCTTCCAGAACGCGCGGCTCGTCAGGATGTGCCACGTGCCCTTGAACTGACTGACGAGCCCGCCCTGGTGGCGCGCCTGCTGCGCGTCGGGCGCGCCGAAGCCGATCGACGCCGCGACGGCCACCGTCAGCACCGCGAGGCCGAAACAGATCGCGCGCCAGCTCGTCCAGCCGAGCAGCCAGGTCAGCGGCGAGCCGACCATCACGCCGCCGAGGCCGCCCACGGCCATCACGAGGCCATTGACGAGCGGCAGCCGGCCGACCGGGAAATGCTGCGCGAGCGCCTTGAACGCCGCGCCGAGACACACCGAGACGCCGACGCCGATCAGCAGCCGGCCGATCATCATCGTGCCGATGCCGTGCGCCGCGCCGAACACGGCCGCGCCGGCCGCCGCGAACAGCAGCATGCCGGCCGTCACGCGACGCGGGCCGAAGTGGTCGAGCATCACGCCGGCCGGAATCTGCGCGCCCGCGAAGCCGAGGAAATAGAGGCTGGTGAGCAGGCCGAGATCGGCGGCCGACAGCCCGAGCTCATGCGTGACGAACGGCGCGAAGCCCAGATTGACGCCGCGAAACACGTACGACACGAAATACCCGACCGAAAACAGCGCGAGCACCCTCACCTGCACCGACGACATCGCTTCCCCTTGTCATGTGAAGACGCGTGACGCAGCGCCGCAGCGCCGCGCACAAAAGAAAACGCCGTCACCTCGGTGACGGCGTTTCGCCGAATTCGTCGGATGATAGCGCAATCGTGCGGGCCTCACCGGCCGCTACGCCGCGCGCGACGGCCGCTTACTTCTTCTTGCCCTTGTGCGCGGCGGTCTTGGCCGGCGCGGCTTTCGCGGGAGCGGCTTTCGCCGCCGGCCGGGCCGACGACTTGGCGGCGCCGCGCTTGCCGCCGTGCGACTTGCCGCCCACCGCCAGGCTCGCGCGCTCGATGTGCGCACCGGCGGCCGACGTCGCGATCCGCTCCGGACCGGGTTCCGCCGGCACCGAACGGCCGACCGGCACGTGCAGCACGAGCGCCTGGCCCGGCATCACGAGATCGCGGTGCGTCCGGTTCCACGCCTTCAACTGACCGACCGACACGCCGTAGCGGCCGGCGAGCGCCGCCATCGACTGCTTGCGGCGCACGCGGATCAGCATCTTGCGCGTATCGGGGACGTCCGGCTCCATCGCGAGCGCGCCGTTCTCGGCGACGTCGGCGCTGATGTCCTCGTCGTCGTCATCGCCGCGCGGCACGACGATCGTCGAGCCCGGCTTCAGGCGCATGCCGGCCGGAATCTTGTTGACCGACATCAGCGTATCGGCGTCGACGCCGATCTTCTCGGCGATCGCGGCCGGGCGCGCACGCTCGCTGACCGTGTAGGTGGTCCACGACGACAGCTGGCCGCTGTAGGCTTTCAGGCTCTTCTCGAACGCGGACGCGTTGTCGAACGGCAGCAGGATCTGCGGCTCGGTCGCGCCGAGGATCACGGGCTTCGAGAACGACGGGTTCAGCGAGCGGAACTCGTCGAGCGGCAGGTTCGCGAGCTTCGCGGCCACCGCCACGTCGATGTCGCGCGACGTCGTGACCGTGACGAAATACGGGTGGTTCGGGATATCCGGCAGCGCGAGGCCGTACTGCTGCGGGCTCGCGATGATGTTCTTCACCGCCTGCAGCTTCGGCACGTAGTTGCGCGTCTCGTTCGGCATCCGCAGGCTCTGGTAGTCGGTCGGCAGGCCGGCCGCCTGGTTGCGCGCGATCGCGCGCTGCACGTTGCCTTCGCCCCAGTTGTACGCGGCCAGCGCCAGATACCAGTCGCCGAACATGTCGTGCAGGCGGGACAGGTAGTCGAGCGCGGCGCTCGTCGACGCGAGCACGTCACGGCGCTCGTCCTGCCACATGTTGCGCTTCAGGTTGTACGTGCGGCCGGTGCCGGGCATGAACTGCCACATGCCGGCCGCCTTCGCGACCGACAGCGCCTGCGGGTTGTACGCGGATTCGATGAACGGCAGCAGCGCGAGCTCGGTCGGCATGTGACGCGCCTCGAGCTCCTCGACGATGTGATACAGGTACTTCTGCGAGCGCTCGGTCATGCGCTGCACGTAATCGGGACGCTGCGTATACCAGGTCGTCTGCATGTCGACGAGATCGCTCTGCAGGTCGGGCATCTGGAAGCCGCGGCGGATGCGCGCCCAGAGATCGGAATCCGCAGTGGTCAGGTCGCCGACGGATTGCTTGTCGACGTCGACGGTTTCTTTGGCGGTGGCTGATTTACGGAGGTAGTTGGACGTCGCCTGCGGATCGGCGGCGTTGTTGGCGACAGGGGGCTGGCTCGCACAAGCGGCGAGTAGCAGCACCACCATCGCACTCAATATAAGTCGCATGAAAATCTCTGCTTCCGACGGCTGGAAATTGCAGGCGATACTACGGAAGTGCGTGCTTCACGTCAATAAAAACACCGAAAACTCAGCGAAATCCTACATTTGCAGCAATTTTTACAGACACCGCTTGAGCTTTGGAGTCCTCCGGAAAACGTCATCGGAACCGGTTTTTCCATTCGCGCATCAGCGTGAACGCCGCCAGACGATCCGTCACCGTTTCGTGCAGCTCGGCCTCGAGCGTCGCATGAATCGCCGCGCTGTCGGCCCGCATGAACGGGTTGACGGCACGCTCGTGCGCGATCGTCGTGGGCAGCGTCGGCACGCCGCGCGCACGCAGCGCCTGCGCGTCGTCGCGCCACGCGGCGAGCGCCGCATTGCCCGGCTCGCACGCGAGCGCGAAGCGGATGTTCGACAGCGTGTACTCGTGTGCGCAATGTACGTGCGTGCTGCCGGGCAGCGCCGCGAGCGCGTCGAGCGATGCGAGCATCTGCGCGGGCGTGCCTTCGAACAGGCGGCCGCAACCGCACGAGAACAGCGTGTCCCCGCAGAACACGTGCGGCACCGCGTTGCCCTGCCCGGCCGCCTGAAAGTAAGCAATGTGGCCGCGTGTATGGCCCGGCACGTCGAGCACGTCGAATGCGACGACCGGCGCGTCGAGCGTCACGCGATCGCCGCCTGAAAGCGGCCGGGTGACCACGCCGATCGCCTCGGCCGCCGGGCCGTAAACCGGGAGCGGCGCATCGTCCGGTTGGCTATTACGCAGCGCTTCGACACCGCCGACGTGGTCGGCGTGGTGGTGCGTGAGTAAAATAGCGGTCAACCGCCAGCCACGTTCGGCAAGAACCCGGCGTACGGGCGCGGCTTCACCCGGGTCGACGGCGATCGCATCGCGGCCGTCCGAGACGAGCCAGATATAGTTGTCTTCGAATGCCGGAACCGGCACGTATTCCAGCTCGTTCATAGGCGCGCAATCATCGTTATGTCTGACCGTCAAATTATAGACTGGCCCGCCTGGACCGACTCGCCGCCCGGCCGTTACGTGCTGGGCTGGGAGCAGGCGCAGCTCGACCGGATCGTATCCGACGTCTTCGGGTTCCACGCGCTGCAGCTCGGCCTGCCGCAGCTCGACGCGCTGCGCGAGAACCGCATGCCGTATCGCGGCCTCGTGCTCGACCCGGCGAGCGGCGCGAGCGCGCCGTACCAGTATCCGTGGGCGCGCGAAGCGCATACGGCGGGCCATGCGCCCGCCGATCGCAGCACGACCTGGTGCGACCTGCTCGACCTGCCGTTCGAATCGCAGAGCGTCGACCTGATCGTGATGCCGCACACGCTCGAATTCACGTCCGACCCGCACCGCCTGCTGCGCGAGGCCGAGCGCGTGCTGATGCCGGAAGGCCAGCTCGTGATCACCGGCTTCAACTCACTGAGCCTGTGGGGCATGCGGCAGTCGTTCGGGCGCATGGCGAACCGCCCGTTCGTGCCGGCCACGCGCGACCAGATCGCGTTCATCCGGCTCAAGGACTGGATCAAGCTGCTCGGTTTCGACCTCGAACGCGGCCGCTTCGGCTGCTACCGGCCGCCGCTCACCACCGACCAGTGGCTGGCCCGCTACGGCTTCATGGAGGCCGCCGGCGACCGCTGGTGGCCGATCTTCGGCGCCGTCTACATGGTGACGGCCGTCAAGCGCGTGCGCGGCATGCGCCTCGTCGGCCCGATCAAGATGAAGAAGCCCGTGCTCGCACCGGGCCTGACGCCGGCGGCCTCCCCGACCACTCACCAAGAACGTTCATGACCATCGACACCATCGACATCTATACCGACGGCGCCTGCAAGGGCAACCCCGGCCCCGGCGGCTGGGGCGCGCTGCTGCGCTACGGCGACAAGGAAAAGGAACTGTTCGGCGGCGAGCCGAACACGACCAACAACCGCATGGAGCTGATGGGCGTGATCGCCGCGCTCGAAGCGCTGAAGCGGCCATGCCGCGTGATCGTGCATACCGACTCGCAATACGTGCAGAAAGGCATCAGCGAGTGGATCCACGGGTGGAAGAAGAAAGGCTGGGTCACCGCGGCGAAGACGCCCGTGAAGAACGCCGACCTGTGGAAGCGGCTCGATGCGCTCGTCGTGCAGCACGAGATCGAGTGGCGCTGGGTCAAGGGCCACGCGGGCCATCCCGAAAACGAGCGCGCGGACGCGCTCGCGAACCGCGGCGTCGAATCGCTGGCCGCCTGACCGCCGGCCGCCCTCTCCTGTTTTTGTTGTTTTCCCCGACATGCGCCAGATCATTCTCGATACCGAAACCACCGGCCTGAACGCCCGCACGGGCGACCGCCTCATCGAAATCGGCTGCGTCGAGCTGCTGAACCGGCGGCTCACCGGCAACAACCTGCACTTCTACGTGAACCCCGAACGCGACAGCGATCCGGGCGCACTGGCGGTGCACGGCCTCACGACCGAATTCCTGAGCGACAAGCCGAAATTCGCGGAAGTCGCCCACCAGATCCTCGACTTCGTGAAGGACGCCGAGCTGATCATCCACAACGCGCCGTTCGACCTGGGCTTCCTCGACGCCGAATACGCGCGGCTCGGCCTGCCGCCGTTCACCGAGCATTGCGGCGGCGTGATCGACACGCTGGTGCAGGCCAAGCAGATGTTCCCCGGCAAGCGCAACTCGCTCGACGCGCTGTGCGACCGGTTCGGCATCAGCAACGCGCACCGCACGCTGCACGGCGCGCTGCTCGACTCGGAGCTGCTCGCCGAGGTGTATCTCGCGATGACGCGCGGCCAGGACAGCCTCGTGATCGACATGCTCGACGACGCGGGCGCCGGCGGCGGTGCGGCGAACGGCCAGCGCGTGTCGCTCGCCGCGCTCGATCTGGCCGTGGTGGTCGCGAGCGACGACGAGCTGGCCGCGCACCAGGCTCAGCTCGACGAGCTCGACAAGTCGGTCAAGGGCACCTGCGTGTGGCGCCAGTCCGCCGACACGGATACCGCCGAAGCCGCGTAATACCCGCGGCCCGCGCCGCGGCCGCGCTCATGCGCGCGGCTGCAGCGCGATGACGGCCATCCCGCCGAGCGCGAGCACCGCGCCGGCCACGTCCCAGCGGGTCAGCGCGACGCCGTCGACCACCCGCAGCCAGATTAGCGCCACCGCGATGTACACGCCGCCGTACGCGGCATACGTGCGCCCCGCCGCGCTCGGGTGCAGCGTCAGCAGCCACGCGAACAGCGCGAGCGACAGTGCGGCCGGCACCAGCAGCCAGGCCGGGCGCCCGGCCTTCAGCACGAGCCACGGCAGGTAACAGCCGACGATTTCGGCCAGCGCAGTCGCGGCGAACAGCGCCGCGATCCTCATCAGTTCGGTCATCCGGTTCCTCGCGAATTCAGCCCCGTCGCGGCGGCCGGCATGGCCGCGCCGCGCGCCGCCGATCATACCCGAGCGGGCCGCGCCGGATGCCCCGCCAGACGGGCGATTCCGGGCAATTTGCACGATCGTCCGTCATCGTGCTATCATGTCGCCTGTTTCAACATTCAATCTCTGTCTTTTCGATTTTGAGCGAAGTCCGTCCGCGCGCTGCGGGCCGGTGCCTCGATCGAAATTGCATCCACAGGAAAGCCCGCCCGACAGGCCCGCTTTTCTCGTTTCGTTGCCCCTCCGGGGCGTTGCCGGAACGTCGGACCCATCGTCCGCACCGGCATCTGCCGCTTGCCTCACGCGGCCCATTCTTCATGAGCGCACTGTCGCGACGGCCCATCGGGCCCGCGTCGAAGCAGCCCCTCGGCCCTTTGCTGCCCGTTGCGCAGTAAGTGCTTAATGGTCTGCCCCGACGCGCAGCACACGACGCCGCGCTCGCCGGCAAACCGTGTCGGACGGCCCTGCCCGTTCCGGCGCTGTCAAAGGAGTGCATGACCTTGACCGCAACACACGTCAGCCCGACCGCTGTCTCTTCCCCCGCTTCGCCGTCCGGCGAGGCCCCGCTCGCCGCGGACGACATCACCGTCGTCGACCAGAGCCTGCTCAAGCGCGCCGTCAGCGCGATGGCCATCGGCAATGCGATGGAATGGTTCGACTTCGGCGTCTACAGCTATATCGCCGTCACGCTCGGCAAGGTGTTCTTCCCGTCCAGCAGCCCGTCCGCGCAGCTGCTCGCGACCTTCGGCACGTTCGCGGCCGCGTTCCTCGTGCGCCCGCTCGGCGGCATGGTGTTCGGCCCGCTCGGCGACCGCATCGGCCGCCAGCGCGTGCTCGCCGCGACGATGATCATGATGGCCGTCGGCACCTTCGCGATCGGCCTGATCCCGAGCTATGCGTCGATCGGCATCATGGCCCCGATCCTGCTGCTCGTCGCCCGCCTCGTGCAGGGCTTCTCGACCGGCGGCGAATACGGCGGCGCGGCCACCTTCATCGCCGAGTTCTCGACCGACAAGCGCCGCGGCTTCATGGGCAGCTTCCTCGAGTTCGGCACGCTGATCGGCTATGTGCTGGGCGCGGGCGTCGTCGCGCTGCTCACCGCGTCGCTGTCGCAGGAAGCGCTGCTGTCGTGGGGCTGGCGCGTGCCGTTCCTGATCGCCGGCCCGCTCGGCCTGATCGGGCTGTACATCCGGATGAAGCTCGAGGAAACGCCCGCGTTCAAGCGTCAGGCCGAAGAACGCGAAGCGCAGGACAAGGCCGTGCCGAAGGCGCGCTTTCGCGAGACGCTGCTGCGTAACTGGCGTGCGCTGCTGCTGTGCGTCGGCCTCGTGCTGATCTTCAACGTGACCGACTACATGGTGCTGTCGTACCTGCCGAGCTTCATGTCGTCGACGCTGCACTTCGACGAATCGCACAGCCTCGTGCTGGTGCTGATCGTGATGGTGCTGATGATGCCGATGACGCTGTACGCCGGCCGCCTGTCGGACAAGATCGGCCGCAAGCCGGTGATGCTCGCCGGCTGCGTGGGCCTGCTGGTGCTGTCGATCCCGTCGATGATGCTGATCCACTCGGGCACGACGGCGTCGGTGTTCGGCGGCCTGCTGATCCTCGGCGTGCTGCTGTCGTGCTTCACCGGCGTGATGCCGTCGGCGCTGCCCGCGCTGTTCCCGACCGAGATCCGCTACGGCGCGCTCGCGATCGGCTTCAACGTGTCGGTGTCGCTGTTCGGCGGCACGACGCCGCTGGTGACCGCGTGGCTCGTCGACGTGACGCACAACCTGATGATGCCCGCGTACTACATGATGGGCGCCGCGTTGATCGGCATCGTGTCGGTCGTCGCGCTCGCCGAAACCGCGCGCCAGCCGCTGAAGGGCTCGCCGCCGGCCGTCGCGACGCGCCGCGAAGCGCATCAGCTCGCGCGTCAGCTGCGCGAGGACGACGACGAATCCGAAATCTACGGCGTCGCGACTCCCGCCCGCGCGTAAGCGTCGCCCAATGAAAAAGCCCCGGCCGAAGCCGGGGCCCGATCGAACCCGATCCGCCCGACCGGCTTGCGCCGGCCGGGCTTTTTTCATTCCATCGGCGCGAACGCCTTCATGCGTGCGCTTCGCAGTGACGGCAGAAGATCAGCGCGCGCGATCGCGACACGGCCGCCTGCGCACCGCGCGCCGCGACGATCATCCCGACCTGGCCGAGATTGAAATCGCGCTCGACCATCAGCTGCGTGAGCCCGGCAAGCGCCAACACGACGGACGGGTGGTACAGGCTCGATTCGATCAGCGCTTTCATCATCGGCTCCATCTGGCAATGCGTGATTTGATGGAGTGAATTCTAGGGATCGGTCGCCGCCGGATAAACAGTGCGAATGCGAAGTCACTTGTCAGCCGCCGAGAACAATCGGCAGCGGCTTGCCGGACAAGGGCGAGCGGCGCCCGACATCGGTATACGAGCGCCCGGCGGGTCGCTTCGAAGCCGGGGGCCGGTTCACGCCAATGACGGGCTTGCGCCGGCCCTAGGCGAGCGGCGTGTCGACGAAGGCCGGCAGCGCTTCCGCCCGCGCCGAATGCGCGGCGAGCGCCGGATAACGGGCCGGATCGATCCGCGCCAGCACCGGGTAGTCGGCCGCCATGAACTGCGTGAAGCGCCACGCCACCGCGACCGTCACGTCCGACTGCAGCAGCCGCGCGCCGCCGAACCAGCCGTGGGTGGCCGCGACCAGCGGCTCCAGTGCGCCGTATGCGCCTTCGAGCTGGCTCAGCACGCGTTCGAGCCACGGTTCGTGCTGCTTGTCCGACGGCCGCAGCGCCTGCTCGTAGACGAACTGCACGGTTTTCTCGGCGGCGGCCAGCGCGAACCCGATCGGCACCAGCGCGCGCAGCCGCGCATCGACGGCGTCGGGCAGCAGGCGCCGCGCCGGCGCGGCCAGGTGGTCGAGATAGTCGACGATCAGCGACGAATCGATCAGCGTCGCGCCGCCGTCGGTCACGAGCGTCGGCGCCTTGACGGCCGGGTTGACCGTCCTGAACTGGTCGATATGACGAAACACCGAGATCGACTCGTGTTCGAACGGCAGGTCGAGCAGCTTCGCCGAAATGGCGACGCGGCGCACGAACGGGGAATCCAGCATACCGATCAGCTTCATCGCGAACGCTCCGCTTCGAGGGAATGGGATCGACGACTGTAGCAGCGGTGCGCGGCAGCGCCTAGTGTGCCCGTATGCTCGACACGCATCCGCCGGCCGCTGATCGGGCTCGCACTACCCGTCCCCTGTGACCATAATGCAAGTTCACGCTCCTTCCGCCCCAGGGTCCGCCATGTGGTATGCCGTCGTCGAGCAGCAGCGGGAATGGATGCGCGCATGGCGCGCGGCGACGCGATACGCGTTCGACGCATGGCCCGCGGCGTCGCTGCCGCATGCCGCGTCGTCGTGCTACGACGACCTGTTCGAACCGCTGCTCGGCCCGCAAGCCGCGCCGCCCGGCTTCGACGTCGCGTGGCCCGACGTCGGCGAGCAGGTCGTCGCGCACACGCCGTTTTGCGACTTGCGGCGCTTCGCGCACGCCGACGCGCGCCGCACGGTGCTGCTGTGCGCGCCGCTCGTCGGGCACGCGGCCGTGATGATGCGGGAAACCGCCGAAACCCTGCTCGCCGACGGCGACGTCTGCGTGACCGACTGGCGCAATGCGCGCGACGTGCCGCTCGCGGCAGGCCGTTTCGGGCTCGACGAGTACGTCGCGATGCTCGACGGCTTCGTCGACGCCCTCCAGCACGACGGGCGGCCGCTGCACGTCGTCACCGTGTGCCAGGCGACCGTGCCGGCGCTCGGCGCTCTCGCGCTGCGGGCCGCGCGCGGCCTCGCGCCGCCCGCGAGCATCACGCTGATCGGCGGCCCGCTCGACGCGCGGCTGAACCCGAGCGCGCTCGGCGCCGCGGCCGCCGCCCATTCGCTCGACTGGTGCCGGCGCCACCTGATCGACATCGTGCCGCCCGGTTTCGCGGGCCATGGCCGCCACGTGTTTCCGACCTATCTGCAACAGGGCGAGATCGCGCTCCTGTATCCGCAACGCTTCCTGACGCTGATCGAGACCTACGCGCTGGCCGCTTCCCGCTTCGACATGGCCGGGCTCGCCGACGCTCGGCGGGCGCTGCGCGAATACACGGCGCTGCTCGACATGCCGGCCGACTATTTTCTCGACACGGTCGACGTCGTGTTCCAGCGCATGCTGCTCGCCACCGGCGCGTGGCGCGTGCGCGGCCGGCGCGTCGAACCGGCCGCGCTGCGCGACGTCGTGCTGCTGACCGTCGAAGGCGCCCGCGACACGGTCACCGGCGCCGGCCAGACGCATGCGGCGCTCGACCTGTGCAGCAGCCTCTCGGCCGGCGAGCGCCATCGCGTCGACGTCGACGATTGCGATCACTACGGGCTGTTTACGGGGCCACGCTGGCACGGCAACGTCCATCCGGCGATGCAGCGCGTGTTCGCGCTGGCGGAAGCCGGCCGACCGCGCCCGCGCCGGAACCGTCGGACGTGACGACGCGTCAGGGCCGCGCCGCGTCGAGCAACGCGCGCACTTCGTCGTCGCTCGTCTGCTCGAAGTGCGCGTAGAACTGGCTGATCCCGAAGAAGCGCGCCGGCTGCGACACCGTGACGAATGCGTCGGCCAGGCCGTCGAACGCATGCGCGGTGGCCGTCGGCGCGACCGGCACCGCCGCGACGATGCGCGCCGGGTGGCGCTCGCGCAGCGCCTGCAGCGCGACGCGCATCGATGCGCCGGTCGCGACACCGTCGTCGACGACGATCGCGATGCGTCCGTCCACCGCCAGCGGCGGCGCTGCGCCGCGGTACAGCGCCTCGCGACGATGCAATTCGGCCGTCTCGCGCGCGATCACGTCGGCGAGTTGTGCATCGGATACGTCCATCGCGCGGATCACCGAGCGTTGCAGATGGGTCGCGCCGCCCGTCGCGATCGCGCCCATCGCGAGCTCCGGGTCGAACGGCACGCCGAGCTTGCGCACGACCAGCACGTCGAGCGGCGCGCGCAGCGCTCGCGCGACCGGATACGCGACAGGCACGCCGCCGCGCGGCAGCGCGAGCACGACGACATCGGTTCGCCCCGCGTATTCGCGCAACGCGTCGGCCAGTTGGCGACCGGCATCGGCACGATCGGCAAAACTGCTTTCGATCACGATCGACTCCCTGCCGTTGCGCCGATGCGCGAAAGCCGCGCCGGCGCCTTTCAACGAGGATGGTTCATCGGTCGCGCCGATGCAAGCAGGGTCACACCGGCGCGCGACGCGCCGCGGGAAAGGGTCAGAGGCCGCTCGCCTGCCGGTACAGCCGCCAGAACGACTGCGCGTAGGATTGCGCGAGTTCGGGCGCGCGCCGGAACACGTTCACCGTGTCGGCGTGCTCGGCCGCGCCGTCGGACAGCGTCGTCAGCGCGACGCTGTCGTCGACGATCACGAAGCGCGACGCGGGGCCGCCGTGCCGCGAATCGATCGCGACGTCGACACCGGCGGATTTCAGATAGCCGGCGCCACTGTACCGTCCCGCGCGCGGCGAGCGCACCAGCACGACGCGCACCTCGATCCCGCGCGAGCGCGCCGCCCGCAGCGCGCTCGCGACCGCCGGCGGCACCTGCGTATAGCCGGCCAGCAGCACGCGGCGCTGCGCCTGTTCGATCAGATCGACGGTCGCGTCGGCCGCCGCGTTGTCATACGAAAAATACGTGCCGACCGATGCGGCGTCGGACGGAATCTGGCTGGCGTGGACGCTCGTCGCGCAGCAGAACGCGGCGAGGAGGAAGGCGGCTGGTCTCATGGCGGGCGCCATTGTAGCGACGCCATTTCGCGTGACAAGAGGCGGCTGCGACGCTGCTGCGCCGGCGCAACACACAGTGGGAAACAGGTGCCCGGCCGCTGTGTTTCAAGCCGGGTTTCAACCCGTCGATCAGCCGGCCGCGACGCGTGCGAGCCAGCTCGTCACCCCATCGACGGAACGGAAATCCGCGAGGCTGCGCGCCGGCAACGCGGGATACGCGCCGCCGGCCATCTCGGCCAGCGCGCGCCCCGGACCGAGTTCGAGAAACGCGGTCGCGCCCGCCTCCACGCATGCGGCAAGACAACTCGCCCACTCGACCGGCTCCGCGATCTGCCGCGCGAGCTTGTCGAGGCCCGCGTCGACATCGAGCACCGACGCGCCGTCGATCCCCGAAAACAGCCGTGTGCCGGGCAATGGCCGGCGCACGCGCGTCGCGGCCAGCGTCGTGCGGAAGGCCGGCACGGCCGCCGCGAGCCGGCGCGTGTGCGACGCGATCCGCACGCAGACGGGCGCGACGCGCAACGCGCCGGCGCGCGCCGCGTCGTCGGCCACGGCATCGACATCGGCGTGCCGCCCCGCGACCACGAACGCATCGCCGGGGTTCGCGATCGCGATGGCCGCATCGCGACCGTCGCAGAGCTGCGCCAGTTGCGCGCGCGTCAGGCCGCGCACGAACACCATCCGCTCGTCGCCGCCGCTCGCGGCATCCATCGCGCATGCACGCGCATCGGCCAGGTCGAGCGCGTCTTGCGGCTCGATCATCCCCGCGACGCTCCACGCGCCGACTTCGCCGACGCTGTAGCCGGCGACGCAGCGCCGGCGCGGCCACACCGCGTCGAGCAGCGCGGCCGCCGCGAGCGCCTGGACCGTGCAGAGAATCTGCGCGGCGCGGTTTTCACGCAGCGCGTCGGGGCCGGCCTGCCTGACCCACGTGCGCGGATCGTCGCCGAGCAGCCGGCCCGCATGCGCGAACAGTGCGTCGGCCTGCGGCGCCGATCCGGTCAGGTCGAACATGTCCGCGCGCTGCGCGCCTTGCCCCGAGCACAGGATCGCCAGCGTCATCGCGCGCGTCCTTCGGCTTCGAGCGCATCGACGAACACGCTCATCGCGAGCAGGTCGGCCGCGCCGCCCGGGCTCAGCCGGCGCGCGACGAACGCACGATGCGCGGCCGCCGCGCGCAGCCGCCAGTCGGGCGCACGCACGCCGCCGCGCGCGACGAATGCACGGGCGGTCGCGCGGGCGAAATCGAGGCCGTCCTGGCCGCCGCGGTGCAGCAGATTCGTGTCGTCGAGCACGGCGATCAGCGCGAAGCACGCGGCGACGCGCGCGGCTTCCGGGTCGCCCGGCAGGTCGCGCTGCGCGCGGCGCAACGCGGGCAATCCGATCGCGTACACGGTCGGGAAACCGTCGGCCGCCTCGCGACGCGCGCCGCCGACACCGTAACGGCGGCTCGCGCGCTCGCCGTGGCTGTCCGGCAAACGCGGACCGCCAAGGATATCGGTGCCCCAGCGGCGCGATACGAACGCACCGAGCGTCGTCCCGGCCGGCACGGCGCCCGGTATCGCGCGCCGGCCGGCGGCCGCGCACAGCAGCCCGAGCCCGAAGATCGCGCCGCGATGCGTATTGACGCCGCCGGTCGCGGCGAGCATCGCGTGCTCGGCACGCAGGCCGATCTTGCGCAGCACGGCCATGTCGGCGTCGCGCGCGCCCGCGTCGGCGAGTTCCGCGAAGTACGGCCGCAGCACGGCGGCGCTGCGCGCGAACGTCGTCGCATCCATGTCCGCGTGACTGCCGGTGTCGACGTGACTGACGAGGCCCGGCTTCGGATAAGTGTCGATCTCGAGCACGAGGCTGCGCTCGGCCAGCCCGGCGATGCGCTCGGCCTCGGACGGCGCCGCGACGCGGCAGGCAGCCCCACCGTTCATCGCGTGCCTCCGGTGAATGCGTCGGCGCGCATCAATTCGACGGCCATCGCGGTCTTCACCGCGACTTCGGGCAACCGCGCGTGCAGTTCGCGCCAGTTGACGCCCGCGCCGTCATCGCGCAGCAGTTCGCCGTCGATACGCATCGGCGCGCGCGCGTCGATCGCCGCGAGACCGTCGAGCAGCGGCGCGAGCGACGCGGCGTCCGGCAGCGGAAACACGATGTCGAGATCGGACGATGCGCTCAGGTAAGGCTCGCCCGTCAGCGCCTGCCAGGCGAGGCTGCCGAACACGCCGCCCTGCACGCCGCAGCGCGCGCCGAGCGCATCGAGCTCGCGCAACGACGCATGCCATGCCGCAGGCGCGGCGGCGAGTACGTCCGCCAATGCCGGCAGCGGGCCGACCGTCGCGAGCGCGTCGGCGGCCACGTTCAGCGCGATGCGCCGCTTGCCCGCCGACGGCGGCAGCGGCAGGCCGAGCGGCACGCGGCCGGCATCGGCTTCATCCGGTGACGCGCGACGCACGATCAGCGGCCGGCCGCGTTCGGGCCAAGCGCGCACGAGCGGATCGCCCGCGAGCGCGGGGTCGCGCGCGAAGGCCGCGCCCCACCCGGCCGCCGTCAGCGTGACGAGCGTGTGGCGGCGCAGCGGCAGCTCAGCGTGCGGCACGCGCGAGTGCCTCGACGCGGGCGGCGACGTCGGTCGCGACCGGCCGGCCGCGCGCCGCGCGCCGGTCGACGCGCTCGGCCGTCTTGCCGAGCCATTCGCCGACCTGCGCGTCGAGCGCGCGCGACGGATCGAGCACGGCGTCGACGGCGCCCATCTTCACGAGGTTGTCGAGCCCCGGCGCGAACACCGGTGTCGAACGCGCCATCTCCTTCAGCACGTCGATCGGCAGCTTGGTCACGCGCGACATCGACGGCAGGTCCATCACCTCGGGGTCCGCACCCGGCACCGCAAGCAGCGTGCGCGTCGCGAGCGCGGTCGCGATGAACGCGCCGGCGGCCGTGTGGCCGTACAGCACGCCGATCGTCCGGTGTCCGGCGAGATCCGCATGCATCAGGCACTTCGCGAGATGCGACAGCCCTTCGTTCAGGCCGAGCAATTCGTCGCGCTTGCTCATCCGCTGGCTGTCGCTGTCGACCAGCGCGACGATCGGCGTGTCGCCGCCGCGCGCGATCGTGTCGAGCACGTGCGCTGCGAGCGTCAGCGCCTCGTCGATGCCGAACGGCAAGCGCTCGGTCACGCCGATCACGTCGACGCGCGTGCGGGCCAGTTCCGCGTGGCCCGTCAGCAGGCCGCCATTGCGCGCAATCGAATGGCCTTTGGGGAACAGCGAGGTCAGTACTTCATCGAGCGTCATGCTGCGGCTCCTGTAACTGGTCGGCGAGCTTGGCGAATTCATCGTCGGGCATACCGGGAATCGCTTCCGGCTTGTCCGCGCCGAGCGCACGCCACACGTCGAGCGCATCCTTGCAGCCGCCGAACCGTTCGACCCGCGCTTCGAGACGCGCCTGTTCCTCGCGCAGCATCGCCGCATCGAACGTCGGCGCGCGGCCGATCAGGTCGAGGGCCGCCGCGCGGAACGCGGCCGGCGTATCGGCCACGTAACGATCGGCGCCGCCGATCAACCGCCGGTGCTTGCCGCCCATCGTGCGCCAGATCAGCGCGCGATCCTTCGAGTCGAATTCCTCGACGCCGCGATTGGTCTCGATCACTTCGGGGCCCGACACGCTGATGCGCCCCTGCTCCGACACCGCGAGCGCCGAACAGCACGCGGCCAGCAACCCGCCGCCGCCGTAGCAGCCCGCGCGCCCGCCGATCAGCCCGATCACCGGCACGCCGGCCGCACGCGCTTCGACCAGCGCGCGCATGATCTCCGCGATCGCGAGCTCGCCCGCGTTCGCTTCCTGCAGCCGCACGCCGCCCGTATCGAACAGGATCAGCACCGGCTTGCCGACGTCGCGCGCGGCGCGCAGCAGCCCCGTGAGCTTCGCGCCGTGCACCTCGCCGAACGCACCGCCCATGAAGCGGCCCTCCTGTGCGGCGACGAACACCGGCTGGCCGTCGAGCCGGCCGTGGCCGACCACCATCCCGTCGTCGAACTGCTGCGGCAGCGCGAACAGCGGCAGGTGCGGGCTCGTCACGCGTTCGGCCGGCCCGAGGAATTCCGTGAAGCTGCCCGCGTCGAGCAGCCCGTCGATGCGCTGCCGCGCCGATGCTTCGTACCAGCTCGCCGCGTTCGCGACGAACGCGGGGGCGTCATGGATGTGACGAATATCGCTCATCATGCGTCCCCCTCGATCGCGCGCACGGCTTGCGCGAGCCGCAGCGACACCATGTCGGGCCGCGCGCCGCCGTCGTTGATCGACAGCTTCAGGCCGCCCGGCGTGCGCCGTTCGACGAAATCCGACACGACCGCCTGCCACACCGCGCCGAAACCGACGGCCGCGGTGCGGATGTCGATCTCGCATTCGTTGCCCGGCAGCACGCGCTCGACGAGCACCTCGAGATTGCCGGACGCGACCACGCCGACGAGCGCCGCGGCCTGCTCGCCCTTCGCGCGTTCGCGCGCGGTGAAGCGATAGTTCAACTGTTCCATGCCCTCTTCCTCACCAGTTGCGGAACCGGGCCGGCGGCGCATAGAGCCCGCCCGACCAGTGCACGAGATCCTTGATCGAACGCGCGGCGAGCCAGCGGCGATCGGCGTCGAGCGGATCGATGCCGAGATCCTCCGGGCGGCGGATCACGCCGCGCTCGCGCAGCCGCTCGACCATCCTCTTGTCGCGGCCGCGGCCGACGTCCGTATAGCCGGCGACGCCGCGGATCGCGTGCTCGCGTTCGTCCTTGTCGCGGCACATCAGCAGGTTCGCGATCCCCTCCTCGGTGACGATGTGCGTGACGTCGTCGCCGTAGACCATGATCGGCGCGAGGTCGAGCTGCAGCTTGTCGGCGAGCTTCAGCGCGTCGAGCTTCTCGACGAACATCGGCACGTTCTTGTCGCCGAACGTCTCGCCGATCTGCACGACCAGCTTGCGGCCGCGCCGCAGCGCCGCCGGCGTGTCGGGGTCGGCTTCCGCGCCGGCCTTCAGCCACGGCTCGCTCGGATGGCGCCGCCCGCGCGCGTCGCTGCCCATGTTCGGCGCGCCGCCGAAGCCGGCGATGCGCTCGGCGGTGACCGTCGACGAATGGCCGGACAGGTCGATCTGCAGCGTCGAGCCGATGAACATGTCGCACGCATAGAGGCCGGCCGTCTGGCAGAACGCGCGGTTCGAACGCAGCGACCCGTCGGGGCCCGTGAACCACACGTCGGAGCGCGCGCGGATGTAGTCGTCCATCCCGACTTCCGAGCCGAAGCAATGGACCTGCTCGACCCAGCCCGATTCGATCGCGGGAATCAGCGTCGGGTGCGGATTGAGCGCCCAGTGCGTGCAGACCTTGCCCTTCAGCCCGAGCTTCGCGCCGTAGGTCGGCAGCAGCAGTTCGATCGCGGCCGTGTTGAAGCCGATCCCGTGGTTCAGGCGCTTGATCCCGTACGGCTCGTAGAT
This sequence comes from Burkholderia sp. BCC0044, assembly GCF_902832955.1. Classification (NCBI taxonomy): domain Bacteria; kingdom Pseudomonadati; phylum Pseudomonadota; class Betaproteobacteria; order Burkholderiales; family Burkholderiaceae; genus Burkholderia; species Burkholderia sp. BCC0044. The sequence goes on from NZ_CADFDO010000001.1 coordinate 1,153,958, forward strand.
GCCCTTGATCGCGAGCATCGCGGTGAGAATCTGCGTTTCGGTGATCGCGGCCGGATCGCGCGTGAACAGCGGCTCGACGTAGAACGGCCGGCCGGCCTCGACGACGAAATGCACGCGGTCGCCGGGGATGTCGACGCGCGGCACCTTGTCGACGATGCGGTCGACCTGCGCGATCACGATGCCGTCCTTGAACGCGGTGGCTTCGACGACGGTCGGCGTGTCCTCCGTGTTCGGGCCGGTGTACAGATTGCCGTCGCGATCGGCGCTCACGGCCGCGATCAGCGCGACCTGCGGCGTGAGGTCGATGAAGTAACGGGCGAACAGTTCGAGATAGGTATGCACCGCGCCAAGCGCGATCTTGCCGCCGAACAGCAGCTTCGCGATGCGCTGCGACTGCGGGCCCGAATACGCGAAGTCGAGGCGCTTCGCGATGCCGCGCTCGAACACGTCGAGATGCTCGGGCAGCACGACGCCCGACTGCACCATGTGCAGGTCGTGGATCTTCGCGCTGTCGACGTCGGCGAGTGCGGTGGCGAGCAGATCGGCCTGCTTCTGGTTGTCGCCTTCGAGGCACACGCGATCGCCGGGCCGCAGCACCGCTTCGAGCAACGCGACGGTGTCGCGCGCGTCGACCCGCTTGCCCTGCGCGTAAGCCGCGCCGGCCGCGAGGCGTGCATCGCGCGCCTGCCGCGCGTGATTCCATCCGGTCATGAACAGTTCTCCGCTTCGAGGGTTCAGCGGCATTCTAAGCCTGGCGCCGCCGCCGATTGATGATGTTGCAGAATGCGACTCAGAGGACGCCGCGATGGATGCGGCCCGCCTGCGGGCCGCGTCGCATGGCCCTACGCGCCGACCAGCGCGCGCGTCGTGAAGAACAGCAGCGACGGCCCGAGCAGACAGCCGACGCCGGTATGGAACGTCGCGACCAGCGCGCCGTACGGCACGAGCCGGCGGTCGGTCGCGGCGAGCCCCGCACTCACGCCGCTGACGGTGCCGGCCAGCCCGCCGAAGATCATCGCGGAGCGCGGCGTTTTCAGGCCCATGAAGTTGGCCGCGACCGGCGTGCCGACCATCACGATGATCGCCTTCACGAGCCCCGTCGCGATGCTGAGCGCGATCACGTCGGAGCTCGCGCCGATCGCCGCGCCCGTGACGGGCCCGACGATATAGGTGACGGCGCCCGCGCCGATCGTCGTCATGCTGACCGCGTCGGTATAGCCGAACGCGCGCGCGACGCACGCGCCGACGATGAACGGCAGCACGGTGCCGAGCAGCAGCGACACGACGCCGACGAGCCCGGCCTTGCGCGCCTCGGTCGGCTGCACTTCGAACGCGGTCGCGACGATCGCGAAATCGCGCAGCATCGCGCCGCCCATCAGGCCGATGCCGGCGAACAGCTTGACGTCGGCGAGCCCCTTCTCGCCGCCGGTGAACGCGCCGCCGACGTAGGCGAGCACGAGGCCGATGACGATCGCGATCGCCGAGCCGTGCACGCGGCCGAAGGTGAGCTTGCGCGACGCGATCGACGACAGCCACATGATCAGGCCGACCAGCGCGAACGACGCGACGAGCCCGTTGTGGGCGACGGTTTTTTCGAGCATCTGCAGCATGGCGGCCTCCGTTATTGTTCTTCGAATTGCGGCACGCCCGCGAAGGCCGTGTCGTCGCGCCCCGTGCGCGCGAGTACCGCGATGCAGCATGCGCAGATCGCGACCGCGCCGACGGCGGCCAGCAGCGCGACCGGCCCGCCCTTGAGCGCGGCGACGACGTTCTGGTTCGCGGCCATCGCGACGACGACCGGGATATACATCGCGCCCCAGAAACCGACGCCCGCCTCGGTCTCCTTCGGCAGCCAGCCGCGCCGGTGCAGCCACAGGCGCAGGCAGATCAGCAGCAGCATCGCGATGCCGACGCCGCCGACGTTGGTCTTCACGCCGATCGCACTGCCGAGCAGGTCGCCGAGAAACAGTCCGGCCAGGTGGCAGAACGCCAGCAGCGCGGTTCCGTAGATGATCATGAGTCGTCTCCAGTCTCTTCGTGACGGGCGCCTGACGCGCGCGGGAGTCAGGCCCGCACGCCGATCCCGGGCGGACTGTCTGTCTCCTGCGGCGGGGCGCCGCGGCCCGGCGGCTCGTCGTGCGAGCGCGTTCTCGGGGTCGATGGGATGACGCGGGTTCGGGCCGGACGCCGGATGGCTTAGACTGACCGATGCAGCCGGCGGCGCGACACGGGCTACGCGTCCGGTGCCCCCCGTTGGCGGAGGCCGCACTGGCGCGTGATCCGATACTAGCGCCGCAAAATCCGGCCATTTATGAAGTTGTCGAAACCGATTCAGTGGATTTAGCAATGCGTCCGTTACCGCCCGAGTTGCTGCGCAGCTTCGTCGCCGTCGCCCAGTCCGGCAGCTTCACCGCCGCGTCCGAGCGCGTGAACCTGTCGCAGTCGACCGTCAGCCAGCATATCCGCCGCCTCGAGGAGCTGCTCGACCGGCCGCTGTTCGAGCGCGACACGCGCAACGTGCACCTGTCGCAGCACGGCGACGCGCTGTTCCGCTACGCGGTGCGCATCCTCGAACTGATGGACGAGGCCGTCACGTCGGTCTGCGGGCCGCCGCTGTCGGGCAAGGTGCGGCTCGCGATGTCGGAGGATTTCGCGTCGGCGCACCTGACGGCCGCGCTCGCGAGCTTCGTGCAGCGCAACCCGGACGTCGAGCTCGCGATCTCGACCGGGCTGTCGGGCGACCTGTTCGACGCGCTCGACGAGGGCCGGCACGATCTCGTGTTCGCGAAGCGCATCGCCGGCAGCCGGCGCGGCCGCGTGATCCGCAGCGAACCGCTGTACTGGTGCACCGGCCCCGATTCGCGGATCACCGGCCACGAAGCCGTGCTGCCGCTCGCGATGCATCCGGAGCCGAGCGTGTCGCGCCGCCGCGTGCTCGAATCGCTCGAAGCCGTCGGGCGGCCGTACCGGATCGCCGTCGTGAGCAGCAGCATCGCGGTGCTGCGGGCGGCCGCGAGCGCGGGGCTCGGCGTCAGCGCGTTCGCCGGCTACGTGATCCCGGCCGGGCTCGCGCGGCTCGACGCGGGGCTGCCGGAACTCGGCGAACTCGAATACGTGATCGACCGCCCGGCGGCCGCGTCGCGCTCGACGCTCGCGCTCGAAGCCACGCTGATCACGGCGGCGGCCCAGTTGTAACGGCACGGCGCGCACCGCACGCGGGCGCGGTGGTACCCGCACCCGCACCTGACAGCTTTGCCCGGAACGCGTCATCGTCCGCGCAGCACCCGCTCGCGACAATGGGGCCCATCCGAACGCACCGCGCATCGCCGCGCGCGTCCGGTACCCGTCCCCTTGATCGGAGCCCGCCATGAAGAACGTCCTGCGATTCGCCGTCGCGACCGCTGCAGCCGCGCTACTGTCCCCCGCCTTTGCCCAGACCGACGATGCGTCGGCTCCCGCACAGGGCCTGACACGCGCGGAAGTCATCGACCAGCTCAAGCAAGCCTATCTCGACGGCCAACTGCCGACCAACGACGGCAACTACCCGCCGGACGCCGCGACGCGTGCCCGCAACCGCGAACTCGTGCAGGCCGCGAGCCCGGCGTGGCTGGCCCACGTGCCGCCGGCCAGCCAGGCGACGTCGCAGCAATGACCGGCGCCGCCGCGCCGGCACGACCGGATCAGGATCAGGGCAGGAAGCTGCGGCGCCGCGCGTCGATCAATTCGACGAGCAGCCGATCGCGCTCGGCCGCCAGTTCCTGCATCGAGCGCTCGCCCTGGATCGCGCGCAACTCGTCGGTCAGCTTGCGATCGACTTCCGGATCGAACGACGGCGTGCCGAGGTCGTCCCACCAGCTCGTGATCGGCCCCGACAGGTGTTCGAGGAAATGCGCGATCCCGCCCGCGCCGCCGCCGAGGTGATAGGTCAGGCACTGCCCCATCAGCCCCCAGCGCAGGCCGGGCCCCCACGCGACCGCCTTGTCCGCATCGGCGACGCTCACGACGCCTTCGCCGACGAGGTGATACACCTCGCGGAACAACGCGGCCGCGAGCCGGTTCGCGACGTGGCCGGTCATCTCCTTGTTCAGCACGATCGTCTGCTTGCCGAGCGCATCGTAGAACTGCTTCACGCGTGCGATCACGTCCTGGCCGGTCGCATCGCCGCCGACCAGCTCGACGAGCGGGATCAGGTGCGGCGGATTGAACGGATGCGCGATCAGGCAGCGTTCCGGATGCTTCGCGCATGCGGTCTGGATCTCGGACATCTTCAGGCCCGACGAGCTCGACGCGATCGGCACGTGCGCGGGCAGCACGTCGTCCATCTGGCGATAGAGCGCGCGCTTCAGGTCGAGTCGCTCCGGGCCGTTCTCCTGCACGAAGTCGACGCCGTCCAGCGCGCGCACGAGATCGGCGTCGAACGACAGTCGCGCGGCAAGCTCGGCAGCCCGCTCGCCGAGAAACGCGGCCAGCGCGTCACGCAGCCGCGCGTCGGCTTGCGGCGCCGGGTCGGTCGCGACGACGTCGAAGCCCTGCATCAGGTAGAAAGCGGCCCAGCTCGCGCCGATCACGCCGGCGCCGACGATCGCGATACGTCGAATGTCCATGGTTGTCCCGTGTGGTTGGTCTGCGGATATGCCGCGGCGATTGTCGCATCGAATCCCGCACGCGGGCGTCGACGCGGATTGCAAATTCCCTCTTGAAATGCGTGATGGCGGCCACTAATTAAGCGTCGTCGGGCAGTGCCGCATGCAACGCACCGCCCCCGTTATCGACCCCGTGGAGCCACCCGTCGCGCCCGCCGCAGGCGTCGCGCCGTCACGTCTCCCGCGTTCCCTGTTCAGGAGGACCAACATGAGCGGTATCCATCACGGCTACGACTTGTTCGACGAATTCGCCCGCGTGCAGCGGCAGATGGCGAGCCTGCTCGGCGAGCGCCCGTCCGGCATCCGTGCGGGGCGCGCCGGCGCGTTTCCCGCACTCAACGTCGGCGCCACCGACGATGCGATCGAGATCGTCGCGTTCGCGCCCGGCATGGCCGCGGCCGACTTCGACGTGTCGATCGACAAGGATCTGCTGACGATCAGCGGCGAGCGCAAACCGACGCCGCGCACCGACGGCGACGACGTGCGCGCGTATGCGCAGGAGCGCTTTCACGGCGCGTTCCGCCGCGTGGTCGAACTGCCGCGCGACGCGGACCCCGACCAGGTCAGCGCCCGCTACGAAAACGGCTGCCTGCTGATTCGCGTCGGCCGGCGCGAGGCCTCGAAGCCGCGTGCGATCACCATTCAGTAACCTTCAGGATACCGACATGAACACGAATCCGACCCTGGCCGAACGCCACCCGAGCACCGTTCACGCTGCCGCCGCCGAAGCCGCGCGCCGGCCCGCGATCACCCCGTCCGTCGACATCGTCGAGGACGCGCGCGGCGTCACGCTGCGGGCCGACCTGCCCGGCGTGCCGCGCGACAATCTCGATGTGAAGGTGCACGACAACACGCTGACGATCGAAGCCTCGACGCACATCGACACGCCGGCCGACCTGCGCGTGCGGCACGCGGAAATCCGTTCGACGCGCTATGCACGGTCGTTCGTGCTGAGCGCCGATCTCGATACGTCGCGGATCGATGCGAACCTGCGCGACGGCGTGCTGACGCTGACGATTCCGCGCCGCGAGGAAACGCGCCCGCGCCGCATCGACGTGACGGCCGGCAATGCGTAACGGTCGACGCGTGTCCTGACGCGACGCGCATGAAAAAGCCCCGTCCCGGCGCGATGCCGGGCGGGGCTTTTTTGCATCGAACCGCGCGCGCTCAGGCACGCGGACGGCCGCTTCAATCGAAATCGAACAGGTCGAACACCGACTTCTTGCGACGCCGGCCGTCGTGCCGGTCACGCGCGTCGTGTGAGCGGCCGTCGCGACCCCAGCCGTCGTCGCGGCCGCGCGGCGCGTGCGGATCGTGCGGCGCCGGCGCGGCGTCGCGGCGCGCCGGCGCGTCACCGGTTTCGCGGGCGATCAGCTTGTCGAGTTCGCCGCGATCGAGCCACACGCCGCGACAGGTCGGACAGTAGTCGATCTCGATCGACTGGCGCTCGGCCATCAGCAGGTCGGGCGTCTTGCAGACAGGACATTTCATCGCGCTTCTCCTTTCCGTGCGAATTTCATCCGGATTCCGTATGAGGTGCGCGAGCCGGCCGCCGCGGCGGCCGGCATCACGCGTGCCGCGTCAGTCGCGCGCGCCGTGCGCCGCCCGCTTCGCCTTCGCGCGCCGCGCCAGCATGTTCATGCCCTCGACGAACGCCGAGAACGCCATCGCCGCGTAGATATAGCCCTTCGGCACGTGCGAACCGAACCCTTCGGCGATCAGCGTCATGCCGATCACGACCAGGAACGACAGCGCGAGCATCACGATCGTCGGGTTGCGGTCGATGAAGCGCGCGAGCGGCTGCGCGGCGAACAGCATCACGGACACGGCGACGATCACGGCGACGAACATGATCGGGACGTGCTCGGTCATGCCGATCGCGGTCACGATGCTGTCGATCGAGAACACGATGTCGAGCATCACGATCTGGCCGATCGCGGCCCACATCGTCAGGCCGGCCGCGCCGGCGGCCCCGCCCGCGCCGTCGCCGTCGTGCGACACGTGGTGATGGATCTCGGTGGTCGCCTTCCACACGAGGAACAGGCCGCCCGACAGCAGGATCATGTCGCGCCACGAGAACGCATGGTCGAACAGCGTGAACACGGGTTCGGTCAGGCTCGCGATCCACGCGACGCTGCCGAGCAGCGCGAGGCGCATCACCAGCGCGAGCGCGATGCCGAGGCGCTGCGTGCGGGCGCGCTGCGCTTCGGGCAGCTTGTTGCTGAGGATCGAGATGAAGATCAGGTTGTCGATGCCGAGCACGACTTCCATCACGACGAGCGTCAGGAGCGCGGCCCACACGGCGGGGTCGGCGGCAAGCGTCAGCAGGTAGTCCATGGGATGGGCCGATACGAAAGTGGAAAGCCCGATGATAGGCGGTTCCGCACTTCGAAAAAATCAGCGAGAATCTGACTTTAGGTTCGGTTTTTCCGATATATCGCACTCCGATGCTGAATTTTCGCCATCTGTACTATTTCTGGGTCGTCGTGAAGGAAGGCGGCTTCGCGCGGGCGGCCGAGCGGCTCGACATGGCCGTGCAGACGATCAGCGCGCAGGTGCGCGAGCTGGAGAAATCGCTCGGGCACCAGTTGCTGCGCCCGGCCGGGCGCGGCGTCGCGATGACCGACGCCGGGCAGGCCGCCTTTGCACGCGCGGAAATCATCTTCGAGATGGGGCGACAGATCCCCGACGACGTGCGCGCGGCGGCCAGCCAGCCGACCGTGCGGCTCGCGGTCGGCCTCGCGGACGGCATCTCCAAGCTCGCCGCGCACGCGATCCTGGCCCCGGTGCTCGACACGCCCACGCTGCGGCTGCTGTGCCACGAGGGCGAGCACGACGCGCTGCTCGCGGAACTCGCGCTGCATCACCTGGATCTCGTGCTGGCCGGCCAGGGCGCGCCGTCCGGGTCGAACCTGCGCGTGACGAGCGAGCGGCTCGTCGCGTCGCCGGTCGACTGGTACGGGCCCGCGGCGCTCGTCACGCCGGCCGCGCGGCAGCGCTTTCCGCAGTGCCTGGCCGACCTGCCGGTGCTGCTGCCGACCGCGCATTCGGCGCTGCGCGCGCGTCTCGACCGCTGGCTGGAAAGCGAGCGGATCGTGCCGCGCGTGGCCGGCGAGTTCGAGGACAGCGCGCTGATGGCCGTGTTCGCGGCGCGCGGCCTCGGCGTATTTCCGCTGAGCGAACTCGGCGCGAACGATGCGTCGCTGTTGCGCGGGCTCAGGCGGCTCGGGCGGGCGGGCGACGTGACCGAGGAGATCCACGCGATCCGCTCGCGGCGCGGCGAACATCATCCGCTGACGTCGCAATTGCTGGCCGCGGCGCGCGGCGCGCCGGCCGACTGAAGCGAGCGCGACATCAAACGAAACTATAATGTCGCCCCGGCCATACGAGATGTGCGCGCGCGCCCATCCGGGCACCTCCCTTGCGCCGCCGCTCGCCGAGCCTTCTGAAAGACGCCATGCACAACCGATTTCGCCTGTTTTCCGTTTCGTGCGCGCTCGCGGTCGCGACCGTGCTGGCGGCATGCTCGTCGCCGCCCAAGCCGATCTACCAGCAGGAACAGTTCGACGCGACCAGCAGCCCGTATGCGCATACGTTCCACTCGAAATCCGACGCGGCCTGCGAGGCCGCGCGGCGCGCGCTGCTGAGCCAGGGCTACGTGGTGTCGTCGTCGCGCAACGACGCGGTCGACGGCAGCAAGAATTTCCAGCCGAGCAACGACATGCACGTCGTGATCGAGTTTCACGTCGTGTGCGCGGACGCGACGGCGGACGGCGCGTCGAGCATCGCGTACGTGAACGCCGTGCAGGACCGCTATACGCTGAAGAAATCGAATACGTCCGCCAGCGTGGGCTTGAGCGTGTTCGGCTCGCTGTCGCTGCCGATCGGGTCGAGCGACGACGCGCTCGTCAAGACCGCGAGCGAGACGATTCCCGCCGGCGTGTTCTATGAGCGCTTCTTCACGCTCGTCGACCATTTCCTGAAGATCGACCCGGCGCGCCGCGACCGCGCAACCGTGAAGGCCGCCGAGAAGGAGCCCGTCGCTCCGCTGCCCGAACCCGCGCCGACGCCGCAGGGCGAACCGCTGAAGATGACGACGCCGATCGTGCCGACGCCGCCGGCCGCGCCGGTGCCGCTTTCGGCGCCGGGTGTCGCGCCCGGGTCGGGCGCGAATGCCGTGCCGGCCGCGGCCTCGGCCGTCGCCGCGCCGGCCGCGATGCGCGCTGCCGCGCCGACGGCGGCGTCCGGGTCGGGGGCGGTTTCGGGCGCGGCACCTGGGGCGGCGTCTGCACCTGCACCGGCTTCGGCGGGCAGCCCGGCGCCTGCGTCGGCGCCTGCTCCCGCTTCGGCGCCTAAGCCGGTTTCCGGTCCGGCAACCGCGCCGGCGCCTTCGTCGACCTCCGGTTCGACGGCCGCACCGGTTTCCGCGCCCGCGCCCACGTCTGCTTCGGCTCCGGCAGCAGCGCCGGCCACCGCCACGCCGTCATCCGCCGCGCCCTCGTCAGCAGCATCGACGCCCGCATCGGCATCGGCGCCGTCGAGCGCATCGCCTGCGCCGGCTACAGCCAACCCGGTCGCATCCTCCACGCCGTCCGGCGCGAGCGCACCCACCGCCGCGAACTGATCGCGCTCCCGTATCGTCGCGCCCGGCCGCATGCCGCGCAGCGCGACGGTACGCAGCCCTTCCGCATCATTCCCTGAAGTCGTCCCGCCCATCCGGCTGTGCGCCGACCGTGTAGGACCGCGCGGGATTGACGGCAACACAACGTCGACGCGTCACGGTCAGCCTTGCGCGCCCCGTCCCCCGCCGTCACCGCACGCGGAAATCGCAGGCGGCCCAGCGTCTCGCAACTGCGCCGCGCGCCTGCGCCCCCACCTACCGCAACGTCGCGCGCAGCGTCTGCAGATGCTCGACGGTCGTGGTCACGCCGCCGCAAACGATCACCGCGATGTCCGCTGCCGACGCGAGCACCGGCACCGGCCGCTCCAGCGCGGCCAGCGCCGCGCCGCACGCCGGTTCGACGACGATCCTGTGTTCGTCGAGAAACCGCAGCGACGCAGCCACCGCGTCGGCATCGGACACGACCACCGGATGGATCGCGTGGCGCATCGCCCACTCGATCGCCGCGTCGCATGGCCGCTTCGCGCCGAGCGTCGTCGCGATGCTCGCGATGGCCGCCAGTTCGACCGGACGCCCCTGCGCGATCGAGCGCGCATAGCAGTCGGCGCCTTCCGTCTCGGCCGCGACGACCGGCACGTCGTGCCAGCCGTTGCGCGCCAGCCCTTCGAGCACGCCGCACAGCAGACCGCCGCCGCCGACCGCGAGCACGACCGCGTCGGGCTTCGGGCCGGCCGCCGCCATCTCGTCGATCATCGTCGCGTGGCCCTGCCACAGCACACGGTCGTCGAACGGATGCACGAACGCGTCGTGCTCGCCGAGCGCCGACTGCGCGAACGCATTCGCCTCGGCCCAGCTCGCGCCGTGCACGACCAGTTCCGCGCCTTCGACGCGGATCAGCTCGCGCGCCCGGGCCGAGGTGCTTTCCGGCACGACGACGCGCACCGGCACGCCCAGCTCGCGGCCGCAGTACGCGACCGCGATGCCCGCGTTGCCGCCCGACGACGACACGAACCGCCGCGCACCGGCCGCATGGCGCGCCTCGCAGACCGCGCCGATGCCGCGCAGCTTGAACGAGCCCGACGGCTGCAGCGCATCGAGCTTCAGCCGGATGGTCCTGCCGAGCCGGCGGGACGCGATCGGCGAGCGGATATAAGGGGTCGGGATATGGAGCGGCATGGGAGGAACGCGATGAGGACGAAGGAAACGCACGCGACTCGCGACGGAGCGAATGCGGCAATGACGGTCATCGTACGGCAGGCCCGCCATGCTTTCCAATACCATCGGATGGCGTTTGCTATGCTTTGCAGGCATATCCACTCATCCGACCGGACACTGCATGCGCCAGATCGAACTGCGTCACCTGCGTTACTTCGTCGCCGTCGCGGAGGCCGGCAGCGTGATGGCCGGCGCCCGCGCGGCCGGCATCGTGCAGCCCGCGCTGTCGCGGCAGATCCGCGAGCTCGAGGACGCGATCGGCACGCCGCTGCTGATCCGTCGCGCGACGGGCGTCACGCTCACGGCGGCCGGCACGAGCTTTCTGCACGATGCGACCGGCCTGCTCGCGATGCTGCAGGACAGCCGGGAGCGCGCGTTGCGCAGCGCGGCCGGCCAACTCGGCGAACTGCGGCTCGGCGCGCTGCCGAACTGCCTGCCGTTGCCGGTCGTCGCGAACGTCCTCAAGGCGTTTCGCGATGCGTGCCCGGACGTGAAACTGTCGATCGCGCCGATGCTGTCGGCCGAACAGGCGAGCGCGCTGATGCGCGGCCAGCTCGACGCCGGGATCATGGCGTGGCGTCGCGAGGAAGCGCCGCACCTGACGGGCGTGCGGCTGCTGAGCGACCGCTTCGTGCTCGCGATGCCCGCGCCGCCGGGCGGCCGCTTCGTCGCGCCGCGCACGCTGGCCGACGTCGCGAACGAGCCGTTCGTCTGGTTCGATGCGCAGCGCTCCGCCGCGCACCACCGGTTCCTGATGACGCAGTGCCAGCAGGCCGGTTTCACGCCGCGCATCGCGCAGGTCGGCAGCGACATCCCGACGCTGATCGGCCTCGTCGCGGCCGGCATGGGCTGCGCGTTCGTGCCGGAAAGCGCGTCGCCGACCTGCCCGCGCACGGTCCGGCTCGTCGCGCTCGACGAACTCGCGAGCCGCTTCGACATCGAGTTCGTGTTCGACGGCGCGGCGGCGGCCCCGTCGCCCGTCGTCGCGCGGTTTCTCGCGGCGGTCCGCGACGCGGCCGGCGAACGGGGCTGAACGTACGACGCCGGACGCATCGGCGTGCGGTCAGGCGATGCGACTTGCAGCGCCGGCCGACGGACTGAACCGCCTTTCCGCGATCTCGCCGTTTTCGCTGCTTTTACACACGAAACGACACCACCGCGTCACCGAAAAATCTTTCAGAACGCCGACGGCCGACGCCACGACACCGCTATTTTCAAATTGACACCAAAAACGGCCGTTTAACGCCGATTCGAATCGTCCTGGCCCGAAATATACTGCGCGCGCATCCACCCCTCGTGCCAAAGAGAGGATGCGTTTTCGCCCCGGCCACGGACCCCCTGTGGCCGGGGCTTTTTTCCTGTTGCGCGTGCAGTGAAAGGCTTTCCAGCCATCGCGCGACGCCGGCCACGGGCGATCGCCTGTCGCCGGTCAATGCGTCCGGACAAGGCCAGCCACGTGCCGTCTCACGGTCGCCGGACGACTTTCCGAGCGTCGCGCAGGACAACCGCGCATCGGCCGCGAAGCGCCACCGAGCCGCAGCGATCTGTCCGGAAACCGCGGTTTCACTCGTTACGGAAGGCTTTCGAAAAATCCCCGCCATTCGCCTGTCCCGCCGAAACGCGGCGCATGGGCCACGCCACACACGTCGCCCATGCGCTGGATTGTTGACATGAAATCAAGATAATTTCGTCCGGATGCGGCTTTTTCCGCAAAAGTAATGCAGGCACACTTCACGCTGTCCTCAACGGCTTCGTGCCGTCGTCCCCCGATTACAGGAGCCCATCGCGTGAACCCCACGACTTCCTCTCCGTCCCGCCCCGGCGGCAGCGCCGCGCTGCCGCTGCTGGCGCTCGCCGCCGGCGCGTTCGGCATCGGCACGACCGAGTTCTCGCCGATGGGCCTGCTGCCCGTGATCGCCGAAGGCGTGCACGTGTCGATTCCGCAAGCCGGGATGCTGATCAGCGCGTATGCGATCGGCGTGATGGTCGGCGCGCCGCTGATGACGCTGCTGCTCGCGCGCTGGTCGCGCCGTTCCGCGCTGATCGCGCTGATGTCGATCTTCACGATCGGCAACCTGCTGTCGGCCGTCGCACCGGACTACACGACACTGCTGCTCGCGCGTCTCGTGACGAGCCTCAACCACGGCGCGTTCTTCGGGCTCGGCTCGGTGGTCGCGGCCAGCCTCGTGCCGCGCGACAAGCAGGCCAGCGCGGTCGCGACGATGTTCATGGGCCTGACGATCGCGAACGTCGGCGGCGTGCCGGCCGCGACCTGGCTCGGCCAGATCATCGGCTGGCGCATGTCGTTCGCGGCGACCGCCGGCCTCGGCCTGATCGCGATCGCCGGCCTGTTCGCCGCGCTGCCGAAGGGCGAAGCCGGCAAGATGCCCGACCTGCGCGCCGAACTCTCCGTGCTGACGCGCCCGGTCGTGCTCGGCGCGCTCGGCACGACGGTGCTCGGCGCCGGCGCGATGTTCACGCTCTATACCTACGTCGCACCGACGCTCGAACACCTGACGGGCGCCACGCCCGGCTTCGTGACCGCGATGCTCGTGCTGATCGGCGTCGGCTTCTCGATCGGCAACATCGCGGGCGGGCGCCTCGCCGACCGCTCGCTCGACGGCACGCTGATCGGTTTCCTGTTGCTGCTGATCGCGACGATGGCCGCGTTCCCGCTGCTCGCGGCGACCCATGCGGGCGCCGCCGTCACGCTGCTGGTCTGGGGGACCGCGACGTTCGCGGTCGTGCCGCCGCTGCAGATGCGCGTGATGCGCGCGGCCCATGAAGCGCCGGGCCTCGCGTCGGCCGTCAACATCGGCGCGTTCAACCTCGGCAACGCGGTGGGCGCCGCCGCCGGCGGCGCGGCGATCTCGGCCGGGTTCGGCTACGCGGCGGTGCCGCTCGTCGGCGCGCTGATCGCCGCCGCCGGCCTCGCACTCGTCACGCTGCAGCTCGCGCAGCGCCGCCGCTCGCCGGCCGCCGCGAATTCGTAAGCACGGGCAACGCCCGGATTGCCCGGGCGACGTTCCGCACGCATTTTTACGGCCGCGCGATGCGGCCGTCTTCATTTTCGGCGTGCGGTCGGTTCCGACGGCTCAGGTCAGCGCCCCGCGGCGAACCCGCCGAAGAACGCGCGCGCATTCGCGTCGAGGCTCTCGAGGTGATAGCCGCCCTCCTGCACGATCACCGTCGGCAACCCGAGCGCGCCGATCGCGCCGCCGAGCCGCCCGAACCCGTCGGTCGTGACCGCGACCCGCGATTGCGGATCGTCCTTGTAGATGTCGAAGCCGAGCGCGAGCACGAGCGCGTCGGGCTGGAAGCGCGCGAGCGCGCGCAGTGCGTCGTCGAGCCGCTCGAAGAACGTCGACTCCGGTGCGCCGTGCGGCATCGGCAGGTTGAGGTTGAAGCCGTCGCCGGCGCCCGCCCCCGTCTCTTCCTCGTAGCCCGCGACGACCGGGTAGAAGTTGGTCGGGTCGCCGTGAATCGATACGTACAGCACGTCGTCGCGGCCGTAGAAAATCTCCTGCACGCCCTGCCCGTGATGCATGTCGGTATCGAGAATCGCGACGCGGCGATGGCGACCCAGCAGCGCCTGCGCGGCGATCGCCGCATTGTTCAGGTAGCAGAAGCCGCCGGCCGCGTCGCGGCGCGCATGATGGCCGGGCGGCCGGCACAGTGCGTACGCTTCGCGTGCGCCGTCGTTGACGTCGGCAGCCGCGGCCAGCGCACCCTGCGCGGACCAGTATGCCGCGCGCCACGTGTTCGCGCCGACCGGGCAACTGCCGTCGGCGAGATAGCGCGCGGCTTTCGCGAGCACGCCGCGCAGCGGATTCGGATCGCGCACGAACACGTTCGACATCACTTCGTCGCCCCAGTCGTCGGGCATCTGCTTCCAGTCGCGGTGCGCGTCCTCGAGAAAACGCAGGTAGTTCATGTCGTGCACGGCCGCGATCGGCGCGGTGCCGCGGTCGGCCGGCTCGCGCACGTCGAAGTCGAGCGACCGGACGGCCGCGACGAGCCGCGCCGCACGCTCGGGCACTTCCTGCGGCGCGCGCATCTGGCCACGCGACAGGTAGCTGCGCGGATGGTGCAGCAGTTGTTCGGGATGGAAATAGGTTTTCATCGTAGTCCTCGTCGATTCGCCGGATCAGGCACCGTGCATGGCAGCCGCCGTGTCGACACGCGCCGCGATGCCCGTGCGCGCCAGCACCGCGTGGAGCAGCACGTTCGCGCCGCGCGTCACGTCGTCGGGCAACGCATCTTCGGCTTCGTTGTGCGACAGGCCGTCGACGCATGGAATAAACACCATCGCGGTCGGGAAGCGGCGCGCGAGCAGGATCGCGTCGTGGCCGGCGCCGCTCACGATCCGCTCGTGCGTATAGCCGAATGCGGCGGCCGCCTGCTCGACCAGCCCGACACAGTCGCGGTCGAACGGCGTCGCCGGGCTGCGCCAGCAGGTGTCGATCGCCACCTGCACGCCGCGCGCGGCGGCGATGCGGACGCATGCATCGCGCAGGTCGCGCTCCATCGCATCGACTTCGGCATCGTCGTGATGACGCAGGTCGACCGTAAACGTCAGGTCGCCGGCAATCGTGTTGCGCGATGCGTTGCGGATGCCGACCTGCCCGATCGTCGCGAGCCCGCGCGGCGCATAGCCGGCGACGATCCGTTCGAGTTCGAGCGCGATCTGCGCGCTCGCGAAATACGCGTCCTTGCGATACGGCATCGGCGTGGTGCCCGCATGCGCGGCCACGCCCGTCACCGTCACGTCGAGCCAGCGGATCGCCTGCCCGCCCGTGACGATGCCGATCGTCGTACCGTTCGCCTCGAGCACGGGCCCCTGTTCGATATGCGCCTCGAAATACGCGTCGACCGCGCCGCCCGTTGCGCGCGTGCCGCGATAGCCGCATGCGTCGAGCGCCGCGCCGAGCGCGACGCCGTCGGCGTCCTGCTTCGCGAGTGCGTCGTCGAGCGGCAACGCACCCGTAAACACCGCCGAGCCGAGCATCGCCGGCGCGAAGCGCGCGCCTTCCTCGTTCGTCCACGACACGATCTCGATCGGCTTGTCGGTCGTGACGCCCGCGTCGTTCAGCGTGCGCACGAGTTCGAGCGCGGCGAGCACGCCGTAGACGCCGTCGAAGCGGCCGCCTTCGGGTTGCGTGTCGAGATGGCTGCCGATCAGCACCGGCGCGGCGTTCGCATCGGCGCCGTCGCGCCGCGCGAACAGGTTGCCGACCGCATCGACGCTCACCGTCAACCCCGCGTCGCGGCACCATTGCGCGAACAGGTCGCGCCCGCGCCGGTCGTCATCGGTCAGCGCGAGGCGCCGCACGCCGCCGCGCGGCGTCGCGCCGACGCGCGCCATGTCGGACAGGCTCTGCCACAGGCGGGCGCCGTCGATTTCCAGCAGGTCTTTCATATGCATTCCGGATCGATTCGTTCGTTGAAGGTCAGTGCGAGCCGAGCGCTTCGGCGGCGGCCGGCTGCGCCGCGCGGCGCGCATCGAGCGCGACGATGCAGAGCAGCGAAATGCCGGCGAGACACGTGTAGAACACCGCGAGCGGCCACCACTGGCCCGTGAAGCGATGCGCGAGCCACGTGCCGACGAGCGGCGTCAGGCCGCCGGCGATCGCGCCGCAAATCTGGTAAGCGAGCGAGATCGCCGAATAGCGCACGTGGGCGGGAAACACGTCGCTGACGAAGCCCGCGATCACCGAATAGAAGCCGGCCATGCACACCACGGCGAGTGCGATGCCCGCGATCAGCGACGCGGACGTGCCGCCCTGCACGAGCATGAACATCGGATACGGCGACAGCATCGCGAGCAGCGCCGCGAGTTTCAGGAAGCGCGCGCCGCCGATGCGCTCGGCGATCCATGCGGCGAGCGGCTGCGCGAAGAACTGGATGATCGCGACCGCGAACAGGCTGTCGAGGATCAGCGAGCGCGACACGCCGACGTACTGCGTCGTGTACGCGATCATGAACGTGTTCGTGAAATAGACGCCCGCGATGCCGATCGTGTTCGCGCCGATGCAGAGCAGCACGAGCCCCGACGCCGAACGGAACACTTCCGCGACCGGCAGCTTCACCGTGCGATTGGTTTCCTTGACCCGCGCGAATTCCGGCGACTCGTTCACGCCGAGCCGGATCAGGATGCCGACCACGAGCAGCACCGCGCTCGCGAGAAACGGCAGGCGCCAGCCCCACGCGAGGAAGTCGGCCTTGTCCATCGACGTGACCGCGCGGAACGCGATCAGCGACAGGATCAGCCCGGCCGGGCTGCCGAGCTGCGCGAACGACGCGAAAAACGTGCGGCGCCCCTGCGGCGCATGCTCGCCCGCCATCAGCACCGCGCCGCCCCATTCGCCGCCGACCGCGATCCCCTGCACGACGCGCAGCGCAACGAGCAGCACCGGCGCCAAGATGCCGACCTTCGAATAAGCGGGCAGCAGCCCGACGCACACGGTCGCGACGCCCATCATCATCAGCGTCGTCATCAGCGCCTTCTTGCGGCCGATGCGGTCGCCGAGATGGCCGAAGATCACGCCGCCGAGCGGGCGCGCGAAAAAGCCGACCGCGAACGTCGCGAACGACGCCATCGTGCTGACGAACGGGTCGTGCGACGGGAAATAGAGTTCGCCGAACACGAGCGCGGCGGCGGTCGCGTAGATGTAGAAGTCGTACCACTCGATCATCGTGCCGATGAACGCGGCCGTCGCGGCGCGTGCCGGCTGGCGGGCGGAAGGAAGGGACTGAGTCATGCGGGCTCCTGACGCGCGCCGCGGCGAGCGACGCGCAATATCGGGTGACGGCCGTCTGTCGCGGCCTCGCGCCGCACGCTGCGGCGCCCCTCCTTTATCGGTGGCCGCAAATCATTAGTCAAATTTCAAGTTATTATTCGCCGTATAAATTCCGCTAATAACTGCTCGCCGCCCGCCCGGAGACCCGATGCGCCCCGACCTCGCCCCGTTCCTGAACGACCGCCTCGACTGGAACCTGCTGCGCACCTATCTGGTGATCATGCAGGAGCGCAGCGTGAGCCGCGCGGCCGCCCGCCTGCACGTCACGCAGCCGGCCGTGAGCCAGGCGCTGCGGCGGCTCGAGGAGACGCTCGAGCGCCGGCTGATCGAGCGGCGCGGCGCGCACTTCGCGCCGACGCCGGCCGGCGAAGCCGTGTACCGGATCGCGAGCGACATCTACGGCGGCATCTCGCGCCTCGAAACCGAAATCGACGACAGCACGGCCGACCTGACCGGCTCGATCCGGCTGCTGACGGTGAGCCGCATCGAATCGCCCGTCTACGACGAATTCCTCGCGGAGTTCCATCGCGCGTATCCGCGTATCGATCTGCAGATCGAAGTGATGCGCTCGTCGGACATCCTGTCGTCGCTGCTGCAGAAAACGGCCACGGCCGGGCTCGGCCTGTGCCGCACGCCGCACGACAAGCTGGAAATGCGCTGCTTCCTGCGCCAGCGCTATGCGATCTACTGCGGCCGCCATCACCGGCTGTTCGGGCAGACGCAGTTGCGGATGGACGACCTGCTCGCGGAGAATTTCGTGTCGTTCACGAGCGACCAGATCGGCGACAGCCTGTCGCCGCTCACCGTGTTCCGCGACCAGAAGGGCTTCACGGGGCGCATCGTCGCGTCGTCGCCGAGCCTCGACGAAGTGCGGCGGCTGATCTTCGCCGGCTACGGGATCGGCTGCCTGCCCGAGCACATCGTGCGCGACGACATCGCGCAGCAACGGCTGTGGCGGCTGCCGCCCGACGACGGGCTCGTCGATGTCGACGTGTTCCTGCTGTGGCATCGTGATCGCAAGATGAACGCGGCCGAGCATGCGTTTCTCGACGCGATGGAGCGCTGCATGCAGCGCTATTCGCTCGCGGAGCGGCTGGGGAAGTAACGGCGCGCATGCGCCCGGAGCACACGCCGGGCGTTCACGGCCCGGCACGTCGTCACATCGCGTCGCGTGCGTCAGAAGCGATGCACGATGCCGACTTGCACGCCGCGCGCATTCGCGCCCGGGTACGCGAGCGGCAGGCCGGGGTTCGCCGCGCCGGCGAGCGTATAGCCGGCCTGGTTGCGGTTGCGCAGGTACGACAGCGCGCCGTAGAAGCTCGTGCGCTTCGACAGGTCGTACTCGTACATCAGCCCGAGCTGGTCCGCGTTGTTGCCTTGCGACGACTGGTCGTGCAGGTACGCGTAGCCGAGCGCGACCGCATTCGACGGGTTGAACTGGTATTTGACCGACAGCCCGTACACGCGCGAATCGATCCCGAGGTCGGCCCACTTCACCGCGGAGAAACCGCCATACACGGTGGCCTTGCCGATCGCATACGAGGCGCCGGCCATGATCGTGCGATCGGTCGTGGTCGCCGTGGCGTTCTTCAACCACTGGCCCGCGACGAATGCGCCGAACGGGCCGTGTTCGTAGGTCAGGTCGAACTGCTGGCTGGAGCCGGCCGAGCGCACGCCGCCCGCATCGCCGAAGCCGAAGTACAGCCCGCCCTGGAAACCCGCGATCTCCGGGCTCTGGTACGACAGCGTGTTGCTCGTGCGGAACGCGAACACGGTCAGGTTGTCCATGCCGGACGCCTGCGTGACGCCGCCGAACGCATCCTGCCCGCCCTGGTCGTTGAACAGCGGCGAATTCTGCCGGCCCGCGCGCACCTTGCCCCACTGCCCCGCGATACCGACCCACGCCTGCCGGTTGAACAGGCTGCCGGCGCTCGCGAGCGAGCCGTCGTTCGGATTGAAGCCGTTTTCGAGCGCGAACTCGATCCTCTGCCCGCCGCCGATCTCTTCGCCGCCCTTCAATCCGAACCGGCTGCCCCACTGGCCGCCCGAATTGATCGCGGCCGTATAGCCGTTGCCCGTATTCACGACTTGCGCGAATTCGTCGATCACGCCGTACAGCGTGACGCCGTCCTGCGCGAGCGCGGCGCCCGAACCGGCGACGCAGGCAGCCGCGACGGCCATCCGAAGACCGGCATGCGCCGATCGCGCCCGGGAACGATGTCCTCGTGCGTTGGTTTTATTAGTCATGCTATTCAATGAAAGGAGAATGGAACGATGCCGGGCACGGTGGTCTGCCATGCCGGCATCGCGGATAACGAAGATGATGTGCAGCGCGGCTGCCGGTCGCGCCGGTTCGGCGCGGCGGCCCGCTCAGGCCGGCGGCAGGCCGGCCCGATGGACGACGGGGTACGTCGGTGTCAAACCTCGCCGCGTTCGAGCGGCAGGATCAGGCGCTCGGGAATGCTGCGTCGCGACGCGCGCGCGGCGACGTAATACAGCACGGCCGGCACGACGAGGCCGAGGATCCACGAGATATCGGTGCCGCCGAGCGCATCGACGAGCGGCCCCGTGTAGATGTGCGTCGACATGAACGGCAGTTGCACCAGGATGCCGACCACGTAGATCGTGATCGCCATCACGTTCCAGCGGCCGTAGCGGCCATCCGGGTCGGACAGCGCCGGCACGTCATAGCGCGAACGCGTGAAGCAGTAGTAATCGACCAGGTTGATCGCGCTCCACGGCGTGAAGAACGCGAGCAGGAACAGGATGAACGCGGTGAATTCCTTCAGGAACGAATGACGGCCCGCGAGCGCGATCAGCGTCGACACGCAGATCATCCCGAAGATATACACGAGGCGGCTCTTCGACGACACCGCGCCCTTGCCGCGAAAACCGCTGACGATCGTCGCCATCGACATGAAGCTGCCGTACGCGTTGAGCGCCGTCACCGTCACCTTGCCGAACGCGATGCTGAAATACAGCAGCGCGGCCACGGCGCCCGTCGAGCCGAGGCCGACGATGTACGACACCTCATGGTGCGCGAACTGGCTGCCGGCCAGCGCGGCCGCGAACACGCCGAACACCATCGCCGCCTGTGCGCCGATCACCGAGCCGAGGCCGACCGCGAGAAACGTCGCGACCGACGACGTCGAGCGCGGCAGGTAGCGCGAATAGTCGGCCACGTACGGGCCGAACGCGATCTGCCACGACGCGGACAGCGACATCGCGAGCAGGAAGCTCGCGAGCGAGAAATGCTTGTTCGCGAGCAGCGCGCCGACGTCGTGGTTCGCGAACAGTTGCGCGAACATGTAGACGAACGCGACGATGCCGACCACGCTCGCGATCCGGCCGACGAAGTGGATCGCGCGATAGCCGAACACGGTCAGCACGACGATCACGGCCGCGAACAGCAGGATGCCGGCCGCGTCGTCGACGTGCAGCAGTTGCGCGACGGCCTGCCCGGCCAGCACCGAGCCGCTCGCGGAAAAGCCGATGTACATCAGGCACACGAGCACGATCGGGATCATCGCGCCGTACACGCCGAATTGCACGCGGCTCGAGATCATCTGCGGCAGGCCGAGCTGCGGCCCCTGCGCGCCGTGCAGCGCCATCACCGCGCCGCCGACGAGCTGGCCGAGCAGCAGCGCGACCAGCGACCAGAACACGTCGCCGCCGAGCACGACCGCCAGCGCCCCGGTGACGATGGCCGTGATCTGCATGTTCGCCGACAGCCACAGCGTGAACTGGCTCAGCAGGCCGCCGTGGCGCTCGGCGTCGGGAATGAAGTCGATCGAGCGTACCTCGATCAGTCCGCCGGCTTTTCCACTGGAATTCGTTGACACAGGTCAATCTCCAAAATACTCAGGACCACACAGGGTTTGAACGGGACAGGAAGCTGCGAGCCGCCCTTTCGGCGCTGCGGATGCGGGGCGCCGGGGATCGCCGGCCTGCGCCACGCACGCACGGTCTGCACGCTGGCGCGCAAGCGGCACGACGTGTGCCGACATTGCCAGCGGATGATCTTGTATATACAACTTGCGAGATATCGGTGATTACCCGAAATCGATCGATTTTCGAAATCGTCCGAGTCATTGCGGCCCGCCAGCGCAGTATTGCCGCAAGCCGGATGTCGGAAAAATGAAAGTTCTGTCCACCCGGGGCTGACCGGGCGCAGCCGTCACCGCATGGGAAACGCAGACGAATAGCCGGACGGGCGCACCGCCCGCACCGCATCAGACCAGCCGGTCGGATGCGACGACCTGCACGCCCGGCCGTGCGTCGATCGCCGCGTCGAGCAACGCGCGCGCAATCCGCGACGCGGGGTTCACGCGCCACTTCGCCGGCAGCACCGGCGCGGCGGCGCTCAGCGCGAACACGAACAACCGCTCGCCGAACCGGAACTCGTCGCGGCTGCCGCCGATCAGGCCCGGTCGCACGTACGTGAGCGAATCGAAGCCGACGCCGGCAAGCGCCTGCTCGACCTCGCCCTTCACGCGGTTGTAGAAGATGCGCGACGCAGCATCGGCGCCGAGCGCGGAATTCAGCACGTAGGTCGGCGTGCCGTGCCGGTGCGCGAGCCGCGCGACCGCGAGCGGATAGTCGTGATCGACGCGCCGGAAGGCCGCCTGCGAACCGGCGGCCCGCATCGTCGTGCCGAGCGTGCAGATCACGGCATCCGCGTGCCACCAGTCGCCCGTGTCGGGCAGATGGTCGAAATCGACTTCCAGCGCACGCATCTTCGGATGTGGCGACAACGGCCGGCGCGCGAGGACGATCACCTGATCGACCCGCGCGTCGGCGAGCGCAACTTCGAGGACGTGGCGCCCGACGAGTCCGGTCGCGCCGACGAGCAGCAGTTTCATGTCGCGTTCTTCCGTGTGAAGCCGGCGTTGGCGGGCCGAGGCAGCCCGGTTTCCGGCTATCGACATGATCGTCGGCCGACGTGGCGGCGGCAACCCTCCCCTCGTCTCGAAAAATTACGGGCCTGTCAGGCGCCGTTCCGGGCGATCGAATGAGCAACATGAAGTCCATCAGACGCCGCAAGCGCCGCCGATACGTACATGACGCACCGGCGGCGCCCGTCAGACGATTACGTCAGACATGCAGCGCGTGTCCGAGCGCACGCAACGCGGCTTCCTGCAGCGCTTCGCCGAGCGTCGGATGCGCGTGGATCGTCCCGCCGATGTCTTCCAGCCGCGCGCCCATCTCCAGCGACTGCGAGAACGCCGCGGCCAGCTCCGACACCCCGCGCCCGACCGCCTGCCAGCCGACGATCAGGTGATTGTCGCGCCGCGCGACGACGCGCACGAACCCGTCGGTCGCCTGCAACGTCATCGCCCGCCCGTTCGCCGCGAACGGGAACGATGCGCTCAGACAATCGATGCCGGCCGCGTGCGCATCGTCCGGCGACCAGCCGGCCGTCACGATCTCGGGATCGGTGAAGCACACGGCCGCAATCGCCGCGGGCGTGAACTGGCGACGCCGGCCGGCGATCAGCTCGGCCACCATCTCGCCTTGCGCCATCGCGCGATGCGCGAGCATCGGCTCGCCCGCGACGTCGCCGATCGCCCACACGTTGCGCATCGAGGTCCGGCAGGCGTCGTCGATCCGCAGCGCGCGGCCGTTGCGATCGAGCATCAGCGACTCGAGCCCGAACCCGTCGACCCGCGGCCGCCGGCCCACGGCAACCAGCACGCGGTCGGCCGGCAGCGTCTGCTCGGCGCCATCGGCCGCCTGCACGCGCACCGCGCCGTCCTTAGCCAGCCCGAGCACCTTGTGGCCGAGCCACAGTCGCACGCCGAGCCGCGCGAGCGAATCGGCAACCGGCCGCACGAGTTCGGCATCGTACGCAGGCAGCACGCGCTCGGCCGCTTCGACGACGCTGACGTCGACACCCAGCTTGCGATAGACGATCCCGAGTTCGAGCCCGATATAGCCGGCCCCGACGACGACCAGCCGTTTCGGCAGCGTCGCCGGCGACAGCGCGTCGGTGGACGACACGACGTGCCCGCCGAACGGCATCGACGGCAGTTCGACCGGTTCGGAGCCGGTCGCGAGCAACAGGTGTTCGCAACCGATCCGCACCGTATGGCCGCCGCTGACGACCTCGACGGTCTTGCCGTCGATCACGTGCGCCTCGCCGTGCAGCACGCGAACGCCGTTCTTCTTGAGCAGCGCGCCGACGCCGCGCGTCAGCCGGTCGACGATGCCGTCCTTCCACGCGACGCTTTTCGCGATGTCGATCTCGGGCGTGCGCACGCGGATGCCGAGCGCCGCTTCGCCGGCATGGCCGCAGGCCTGCTCGAACGCGTCGGCCACATGGATCAGCGCCTTCGACGGAATGCAGCCGATGTTCAGGCACGTGCCGCCGAGCCGGTCGCGCTCGACGAGCACGGTCGGAATGCCGAGCTGGCCCGCGCGGATCGCGGCGACGTAGCCGCCCGGGCCGCCGCCGATGACGAGCAGCGTGGTGTGTTCGTTCTTCATCGGCTCACTCCACGAACAGCAGTGCCGGACGTTCGAGCACCGCGCGCACGGCCTGGATGAATTCGGCCGCGTCCGCGCCGTCGACGACGCGATGGTCGAACGACGACGACAGGTTCATCATCTTGCGCGCGACGATTGCGCCGTCGCGGATCATCGGCCGCTCGACGATCCGGTTCACGCCGACGATGCCCACTTCCGGATGATTGATCACCGGCGTCGATACGATGCCGCCAAGCGCGCCGAGGCTCGAGATCGTGATCGTCGACCCGCTCAGCTCGTCGCGCTGCGCGCGGTTCGCGCGCACCGCGTCGGCGAGCCGCACGATTTCGGCCGAGATCGACCATACGTCGCGCGCTTCCGCATGACGCAGCACGGGCACCGTGAGGCCGCCGTCCGTCTGCGTCGCGACGCCCATGTGCACCGCGCCGTAGCGCGTGACGACGCCCGCTTCGTCGTCGAAGCGCGCGTTGATCTGCGGGAAGTCGCGCAGCGCGATCACCATCGCGCGGATCAGCAGCGGGAGCGGCGTGAGCTTGCCGCGCGTGTCGCCGTGGCGGCGGTTCAGTTCCGTGCGCAACGATTCGAGCTCGGTCACGTCGATTTCCTCGACGTAGCTGAAATGCGGGATGCGGCGCTTCGCTTCCTGCATCTTGCGCGCGATCGCGCGCCGCAAGCCGATCACCGGCACTTCGGTTTCGTCGTGGCGTTCGTCGTAGCCGTGCGGTTGCGATGATGCGCGCGCCGTGCCGCCACCGGTGCGCGCATACGCATCGAGATCCGCATGCAGGATCCGCCCCGCTTCGCCGGTGCCGCGCACGTAGCGCAACTCGATGCCCATGTCCCACGCACGCTGACGCACGGCCGGCGACGCGAGCGGCCGTTCGCCCGGCGCAAGCGCCGCGCGCGGCGGCGCGGCCGGTTCGTCGCGGCGCGGTTTCGCCGATGCGCGAGACGCCGCGGCCCCCGCAGTCGGCTCGACCGATGCGTCGGCCACCGGCTTCGACGGCGCCGCCGCCGCGACCGGTGCGGTTGCTACCTTTGTTTCGCGCACCGGTGCAGCGGCCTTCAGGTTGCCGTCGCCTTCGACTTCCAGCCGAATCAGCTCGCTGCCGACCGCCATCATCTGGCCGATCCGGCCACCCAGTTCGATCACCTTGCCCGTCACCGGCGACGGAATCTCGACCGCCGCCTTGTCGGTCATCACGTCGGCGAGCGGCTGGTCTTCCTTGATCGTCTGCCCGACTTCCACATGCCAGGCCACCAGCTCGACCTCGGCGATCCCTTCGCCGATATCCGGCATCTTGATGACATGAATCCCCATCTCACGCCTCCATCACGCGTCGCAACGCTTCACCGACCCGGGTCGGCCCCGGAAAGTACGCCCACTCCTGCGCATGCGGATACGGCGTGTCCCAGCCCGTCGTGCGCTCGACCGGCGCCTCGAGGTGATAGAAGCAGTGCTCCTGGACCAGCGACACCAGCTCCGCGCCATAGCCGCAGGTGCGCGTCGCCTCGTGCACGACGACGCAGCGCCCGGTCTTGCGCACCGACGCGACGACCGTGTCGAGATCGAGCGGCCACAGCGTGCGCAGGTCGATCACCTCGGCGTCGATACCCGTCTCCTCCGCCGCGGCGAGCGACACGTGCACCGTCGTGCCATACGTCAGCACCGTCACGTCGTTGCCGGGCCGCACGACGGCGGCCGTATCGAGCGGCACCGTGTAGTAGCCCTCGGGCACCGCGCTCGCCGGATGCTTGAGCCACGACGTGACGGGGCGTTCGTGATGGCCGTCGAACGGCCCGTTGTACAGCCGCTTCGGTTCGAGGAAGATCACCGGATCGTCGTTCTCGATCGACGCGATCAGGAGCCCTTTCGCGTCGTACGGATTCGACGGCATCACCGTGCGCAGCCCGCACACCTGCGTGAACATCGCCTCCGGGCTCTGGCTGTGCGTCTGCCCGCCGTAGATGCCGCCGCCGCACGGCATCCGGATCGTCATCGGCGCGGTGAACTGGCCGGCCGAGCGGTAGCGCAGCCGCGCGCCTTCCGACACGATCTGGTCGGAGGCCGGGTAGAAATAATCGGCGAACTGGATCTCGCAAACAGGCCGCAACCCGTACGCGCCCATCCCGACGGCCGCGCCGACGATCCCGCCTTCGGAGATCGGTGCATCGAACACGCGCGACTTGCCGTATTTGTTCTGCAGTCCTTCGGTACAGCGGAACACGCCGCCGAAATAGCCGACGTCCTGCCCGAACACGACCACGTCGCTGTCGCGCCCGAGCATCACGTCCATCGCGGAGCGCAGCGCCTGGATCATCGTCATCGGCTGCGTCGCCGTCCCTGTCTCGTGTTGCGCCATGATCACGCTCCCAGTTCCTGGCGCTGACGGCGCAGGTGCGCGGGCAGCTCCTTGTAGACGTCGTCGAACATCGAGGCCGGCGACGGAATCCGGTCGTCGGCCAGCGTCCCGTACTTCTCCGCTTCCTTCTGCGCGGCGATCACCTCGGCCTCGAGCTCGGCCGTCAGCGCGTCGTGCGCGCTGTCCGACCAGATGCCCTTCACGATCAGGTGACGCTTGAAGCGCTCGATCGGATCGCCGAGCGGGAAATGCGACCAGTCGTCGCTCGGCCGGTACTTGGTCGGATCGTCCGACGTCGAATGCGCGCCTGCTCGGTAGGTCACCCACTCGATCAGCGTCGGGCCGAGATTGCGGCGCGCGCGTTCGGCCGCCCAGTTCGATGCCGCGTAGATCGCGAGGAAGTCGTTGCCGTCGACGCGCAACGACGCGATCCCGCAGCCGACGCCGCGCCCGGCGAATGTCGTGCCCTCGCCGCCCGCGATCGCCTGGAACGTCGAGATCGCCCACTGGTTGTTGACCACGTTCAGCACGACCGGCGCACGGTACACGTGCGCGAACGTGAGCGCCGTATGGAAATCGGCTTCGGCCGTCGCGCCGTCGCCGATCCACGCGGACGCGATCTTCGTGTCGCCCTTGATCGCCGACGCCATCGCCCAGCCGACCGCCTGGATGAACTGCGTCGCGAGGTTGCCGGAAATGGAGAAGAAGCCGGCTTCGCGATCCGAGTACATCACCGGGAGCTGGCGGCCCTTCAGCGGATCGCCTTCGTTCGACATCAGCTGGCAGATCATCCGCTCGAGCGGCACGTCCCGCGCGATCAGGATGCTCTGCTGCCGGTAGGTCGGAAAGCACATGTCGCCGTCGCGCAGCGCCATCGCGTGCGCGGTGCCGATCGCCTCTTCGCCGAGGCTCAACATGTAGAAGGAGATTTTCTTCTGACGCTGCGCGATCATCATGCGCGCGTCGAAAATGCGGGTCTTGAGCATCGCGCGCAGCCCGGCGATCAGCCGCGCATCGTCGAGATCGGGCGCCCACGGGCCGACGGCCTTGCCGCTGTCGTCGAGCACGCGCACGAGGCTGCGGGCGAGATTGGCGGTGTCCGCCGCGGCAACGTCGATCGGCGGTCGGCGGACCGCGCCGGCCGGCGATAGATGCAGATAGGAAAAGTCCGTCTTGCAGCCCGGGCGCCCGGTGGGCTCCGGCACATGCAGACGCAATGGCTCTGACAGGCTCATCGTGTCGTCTCCACGCTCGATTGTGTCTCACGCTGTTTGGGAACGCGCGGGCCGGTTGCCGGTCTGCGCGCGAGCTGACGCGCGGATAAGCACGTCAACCTTGGAAATTTATGCCTGGCAGCGGCGGACGTCGATGCCCAAGCCGCTCGTTCGTGGTGAGCAGATTTGCCATGGTGGCGGTCGGCGGCACGTGAGTGCGGCGGCCGGCTTTGGCGAAGGACGGGTTTGCTGCAGCGCATCGTCGCTGGGGCGGTGGCGACGAACGGCATCGATGGACGACGGACGGATCGACGTCGTCCGAATCATGTGAAGGTACGAAGCAAAAGACCCCGGGAAATCCTGGATCTCCTCGTGGTCTTTCGTCGGGTTCGGGCGCTTGTGCGCCCGGTTGCCGGCTTACTGCGGCGCGCGATCGATCACGCGTCGGGACGGAACAGGTCGAAGCGGCTGTCGGGCGTCACGTGCACATAGGCCGACGGGCCGCCCGCACGAAGAATGATGCCCGCGCCGAACGTGTCGAAGATGCCGTCCTTCAGCAGGTCATGGCGGATATGAACAGCGATGACCTCACCCAGCACCAGCGTGGCCGGCGTTTCGACGCCATGATGATCGCGCAACCGGATCACGTCGGTCACCTTGCATTCGAAGTTCACGCCGCTTTCCGCGACGCGCGGCACGTCGACGAGGCGCGACGGCACCGCGGTCACGCCGCCGAGTTCGAACTCGTTCACGTCGTACGGCACGGCGGCGCAGGTCTGGTTCATCCGCTCGGCGAGATCGCGCGTCGCGAGGTTCCACACGAACTCGCCGGTCTCCTGCACGTTGCGCACGCTGTCCTTCGCGGTCGTACTCGAAAAGCCGATGATCGGCGGGCGATAGTTGAATGCGTTGAAGAAGCTGTACGGCGCGAGGTTGACCGTGCCGTCGCTGCCGCGCGAAGAAATCCAGCCGATCGGGCGCGGGCCGATGATCGCGTTCAACGGGTCGTGCGGCAGGCCGTGGCCTTGCGACGGTTCGTAATAGTGATGGGTCGAGTCGGTCATGACGGGTGGTCTTGCGGGAGGCAAACGATGTGGGAGGCTGCCGGTGGGACGCGTTCGCCGATGGCGACGCAGGCGTCCGGTGCGACGTGCGTGCCAGTATCACATGGCGTGGTTTTCGGCGCAGCGAAGCGCATCGTGAGTCGCGATGGCGTGCCGGTGCATGGGCGTGCGCCCAATAAAAAACCCGTGAAGCCTTATGCTGTCACGGGTTTCTGGATTTCCAAGGATAGTCTTGGACGGGCATTTGGTGCCGGGGACCGGACTTGAACCGGCAAGCCAATTAAGGCGGCGGATTTTCGTCACACTGCTTCTTTCAAAGCCGGCGTCGCGTACGCGAGCCGTTCGTGCGCTGGACTATGCCTTCACCGTCGCGCGCGGGCGTAACCGCTGCCCGTGCGCCTTAGGCGCCCCCCGTCTAGTCTCTACACCTTCCTCGCGGAGGCCGCGAGGCTTGGCTCGGCGTTGCCTCGATGCGCACATCAGGGGTTTCGCCGAATTTGAAGGGTTCTGCACCGACCGTTTCCGGCCGGGCACTCAATCGTTTAAGTCCGCTATGTTTACCAATTTCATCACCCCGGCAAGAGGGCGGACGCGATTCTACCATTGCTTGCGCATGCGTTCCCTTATTCCGCCGCGCCGCATCGCGACACCAGCCGTCATCGCACCGCTTCCTCCCGCCCATTCGACACCGATACGACACGGCCGCCGATTTCGTCCCGCGCCGCACCCTCCGCCGATACAATCGACCGCGCGTCGTCCGACGGCCCCAACCGTCTGACGTTTGTATCGTGATTTTCGCGAAACAAGCGTCGCGTGCGTCATCGCGAAGTCACAAACGTTTTCGATAATTCCCTCGCCGAAAACGTTTACATCGCATGACTTCATGACCTCGACCATCAAGGACGTCGCTGCCCTCGCGGGCTTCTCGATCGCCACCGTTTCGCGTGCGATCAACGCGCCGCATACCGTCAGCCCCGCCACGCTGCAGACGATCCGCACCGCCATCGACACGCTGCAGTTCCGCCCGAGCCCGCTCGGCCGGCAACTGCGCGGCGAGCGCACGCGGCTCGTCGGCGTCGTCGTGCCGACGCTGTCGAACCCGGTGTTCGCCGACTGCCTGCAAGGCATCGACGAACGCGCGACCGCGGCCGGTTTCAAGCTAATCGTGATGACGACCGAATACGACGCGGCGCGCGAGCGTCATGCGATCGAGACGCTGCGCGAGCAACGCGTCGAAGGGCTGATCCTCACCGTCGCCGATGCGGACACGCACCCGCTGCTCGACATGCTCGATCGCGACGGCCCGCATTACGTGCTGATGCACAACGACACGCAGCGCCGCCCATCGGTGTCGGTCGACAACCGCCGCGCCGCGTATGACGGCGTGCGGCTGCTGACCGCGCGCGGCCATCGCCGCGTGCTGATGCTGGCCGGCTCGCTCGCCGCGTCGGATCGCGCACGCCAGCGTCATCTCGGTTATGCGCAGGCGCTCGAGGAAAGCGGCGTGGCCACGCTGCCGCCCGTCGAAGTCGACTTCAACGCGCCCGAGCTGCCCGACGCGGTGCTCGCGCACCTCACCGCGCAGGCCACGCGTCCGACCGCCCTCTTCTGCAGCAACGACCTGCTCGCGATGGTCGTGATGCGCGGCCTGCGCCGCGCGGGTTTCTCGATCCCCGACGACCTGTCGGTGCTCGGCTTCGACGGCATCGCGATCGGCGAGCTGCTCGCGCCGCCGCTCGCGAGCGTCGCGACGCCGAACCGCGACATCGGCCGCCACGCGTGGCAGCGTCTCGTCGAATGCATCGGCGGCGCGGCGATCGAGCGCACGTCGACGATCCTGCCGCACACGGTGCGCGACGGTGCGACGATCGCGCCGCCGGCCACCGACCTGCAACTGCGCAACGCGTGAGCGCCGAACGCACGCGCCGCGTGGCCACACACACCCAATAACCACACCACCCCAGCGCCACACCCACTCGCCCGGAGATTCACCGTGTCCTTTCGCCTGACCTCGCTGCTGCGCGCGCTTGCCGCGCCGCTCGCCTTCGCCGCGCTCGTCGCCGGCGCCCCCGCGGCCCACGCCGACGAAACGGCAATCTGCTACAACTGCCCGCCCGAATGGGCTGACTGGGCCGCGCAGATTGCCGCGATCAAGCAGAAGACCGGCATCCGCGTGCCGTTCGACAACAAGAACTCCGGCCAGGCGATCGCGCAACTGATCGCCGAGCAGAAGAGCCCGGTCGCCGACGTCGTCTACCTCGGCGTGTCGTCGGCGTTCCAGGCGAAGGACAAGGGCGTGATCGCGCCGTACAAGCCCGCGCACTGGAACGACATCCCCGCGAACCTGAAGGACCCGCAAGGCTACTGGTTCGCGATCCACTCGGGCACGCTCGGCTTCTTCGTGAACAAGGACGCGCTCGACGGCAAGCCGGTGCCGCGTTCGTGGGCCGATCTGCTGAAGCCCGAATACAAGGGCATGGTCGGCTATCTCGATCCGTCGAGCGCGTTCGTCGGCTATGCGGGCGCGGTCGCCGTCAACCAGGCGCTCGGCGGCAGCCTCGACAACTTCAAGCCGGGCCTCGACTGGTTCCACAAGCTGAAGGCCAACGCGCCGATCGTGCCGAAGCAGACGGCCTATGCGCGCGTGCTGTCCGGCGAGATTCCGATCCTGCTCGACTACGACTTCGATGCGTATCGCGCGAAGTACAAGGACAACGCGAACGTCGAATTCGTGATCCCGAAGGAAGGCACGATCGCGGTGCCGTACGTGATGAGCCTCGTGAAGGGCGCGCCGCACGACGCGAACGGCAAGAAGGTGCTCGATTTCGTGCTGTCGGACGAAGGCCAGAAACTGTGGGCCAACGCGTACCTGCGCCCGGTGCGCGCGCAGACGCTTGGCGCCGACATCGCCGCGAAGTTCCTGCCGGCGAGCGAATACGCGCGGGCGAAGCCGGTCGACTTCGGCAAGATGGCGGCCGGCCAGCAGGCGTTCGGCCAGCAGTACCTGCAGATCATGCAGTAAGCCGCCGGACGCTACCGATGCTCGACCTGACTTTTCCGCTGCGCTGGCGCGTCGCGCTCGTCGCGCCGGCGCTGGCGGTATTCGCCGCGTTCTGGCTGCTGCCGATGGCGTCGCTCGTGCAGGTGTCCGCCGACGGCGCCTTCTTCTCGCACTACGCGGCGCTGCTCGGCAATGCACGCTACATGAAGAGCCTCGGCGAGACGGTGGCGCTGTCCGCGGGCGTCACGCTCGCGACGCTCGCGCTGTCGACGATCTCCGGCCTGCTGCTCGCGCGCCGCGAATTCGCCGGCAAGCGCGTGCTGCTCGCGCTGCTGACGTTCCCGCTCGCGTTCCCGGGCGTCGTCGTCGGCTTCATGGTGATCATGCTCGCCGGGCGCCAGGGGCTGATCGGCATGCTGTCGGCGAAGCTCACCGGCGACAAGTTCGTGTTCGCGTACTCGGTGGCCGGCCTGTTCATCGGCTACCTGTACTTCTCGATTCCGCGCGTGATCGTCACCGTGATCGCGGCCGCGTCGAAGCTCGACGCGTCGCTCGAGGAAGCCGCGCGTTCGCTCGGCGCGTCGCCGTGGCGCATCTTCGTCGACATCGTGCTGCCCGCGCTCACGCCGGGCCTGATCGCGGCCGGCGCGATCTGCTTCGCGACCGCGATGGGCGCGTTCGGCACCGCGTTCACGCTCGCCACCGACCTGAACGTGCTGCCGATGACGATCTATACCGAGTTCACGCTGAACGCGAACATCGCGACGGCGGCCGGCCTGTCGATCGTGCTCGGCGTCGTCACCTGGGCCGTGCTCGCGCTCGCGCGCCGCTTCACCGGTCACACCGCCGCCGCCGCGGCCTGAGGATTTCCGCATGCAATCGCTTTCCGGTTCTTCCGCGCCGTCGCCGGCACCTGCTCCTGTTCCTGTTCCCTTGCACGCGAAACGCGCCGCCCGGCATGCGCCGCGCGTTGCCGGCGCGCGTGCGATCGCCACGCTGCAATGGGGCGTCACGCTGCTGCTGTGCGCGTTCCTGATCGTGCCCGTCGTGATGTCGGTGCTCGCGGGCCTGACCGTCAACTATTTCCGCGGGCTGTCGAGCGGCCTCACGCTGCGCTGGCTCGAACAGGTGTGGCAGCAATATCACGGCTCGGTCGCGCTGTCGCTCTACGTCGCGTTCGCGACGCTCGCGATCGTGCTCGCGGTCGGCGTGCCGGCCGGCTATGCGCTCGCGCGCAGCAAGAGCCGCATCGCGCGTGCGATCGAGGAAGCGCTCGTGCTGCCGGTCGCGCTGCCGGGGCTGGCGTCGGCGCTCGCGCTGCTGGTCGTGTACGGCGGCTTCACCGCGTTCCGGATGAGCCTGTGGTTCATCGTCGTCGGCCACGTCGTGTTCACGCTGCCGTTCATGGTGCGCGCGGTGGCGGCCGTCGCGGCCGGCGCCGATCTGCGCACGCTCGAGGAAGGCGCGGCGAGCCTCGGCGCGTCGTTCGTCACGCGCTTCGTCACGATCGTGCTGCCGAACCTGCGGCCGGGCATCGTCGCCGGCGCGCTCGCGGTGCTCACGCTGTCGATCGGCGAGTTCAACCTCACGTGGATGCTGCATACGCCCGACACCAAGACGCTGCCGGTCGGGCTCGCCGATACCTATGCATCGCTGCGCCTCGAAGTCGGCAGCGCATACACGATCCTGTTCCTGCTGATGACGCTGCCGCTGCTCGTCGCGATGCAGTGGCTCGGCGTCGATCCGTCCGGTACCCGTGCGCTCAAGAAGCGCCCGCGCTGAATTTTTCGCAGACATGAAACTCGATTCCACTCCCATCACCCTGACCGGCTGCGCGAAGACGTTCCGCGGCACACGCGTGCTCGAACCACTCGACCTGTCGATCGGCGCCGGCGAAACGCTTGTGCTGCTCGGGCCGTCCGGCTGCGGCAAGACGACCACGCTGCGCCTGATCGCGGGCCTCGACACGCCGGACGCCG
Organism: Burkholderia sp. BCC0044; assembly: GCF_902832955.1. Taxonomy (NCBI): domain Bacteria; kingdom Pseudomonadati; phylum Pseudomonadota; class Betaproteobacteria; order Burkholderiales; family Burkholderiaceae; genus Burkholderia; species Burkholderia sp. BCC0044. The sequence continues at coordinate 1,187,344 of NZ_CADFDO010000001.1, forward strand.
GCGGCACGATCGCATTCGGCGACGACGACGTCACCGCACTGCCGATCGAACGCCGGCAAGTCGGCATGGTGTTCCAGAACTACGCGCTGTTTCCGAACCTGACGGTGCGCGGCAACGTCGGCTACGGGCTGAAGATCCGCAAGACCGAGCCGCGCGCGCTGCGCGAACGCGTCGACGAACTGCTCGCGATGATGCGGCTCGACGCACATGCGGACAAACCGGTCGATCAACTGTCGGGCGGCCAGCGTCAGCGCGTCGCGCTGGCGCGCGCGCTCGCGGTGCGGCCGCGCGTGCTGCTGCTCGACGAACCGCTGACCGCGCTCGACGCGAAGCTGCGCGACGTACTGCGCCGCGACATGAACGCACTGCTGCGCGAGCTCGGCGTGACGACCGTCTACGTGACGCACGACCAGGCCGAAGCGATGGAGCTCGGCGACCGGATCGTCGTGATGGGCGCGGGCCGCATCGAGCAGATCGGCACGCCGCGCGAGATCTACTACCACCCCGCGAACCGCACGGTCGCGCAGTTCATCGGCACGCTGAACCGGCTCGCGGGCCAGTGGCGCGACGGCGCGCTCGAAACGACGGGCGGCGCGATCGTCACGCCGCATGCGGCCGACGAATGGTTCTTCCGCCCCGAGGACGCGCAGCTCGCCGATCCCGCCCATGCGCCGCTGCGCGGCGCGGTCGGTGCGTGCGCGTTCCTCGGCGAACGCACGCGGCTCACGATCGAGCACGCGGCGCCCGACGCGCTCGTGATCGACGTGCCGGGCCGCATCGCCCTCGCGCGCGGCACGGCGGTCGGCCTCACGATCGCGCCGGAAGGCCTGATCGCGCTCGGCGCGTAAGCCGTCGATCGGGCATCATCCACGCAGCACCCCACGGCGGCGCGCGCCGCCGCGACAACAACCAGACGATTCCGAGGAACGACGATGCTGCTTGCTCAAATCAGCGATCTCCACATCAAGCGCCCGGGCCAGCTCGCGTACCGGCGCGTCGACACGGCGGCCGCGCTCGCCCGCTGCATTGCGAAGCTGAACGCACTCGTGCCGCGCCCCGACGCCGTGCTCGTCACCGGCGACCTGACCGACTTCGGCCACGACGAAGAATACGGCAACCTGCGCGGGCTGCTCGCGGCGCTCGAGATTCCGTACTACCTGCTGATCGGCAATCACGACGACCGCGCCGGGCTGCGCCGCGCGTTCGCCGATCGCGCCGAGCTGCAGGACGGCGAATTCGTGCAGTACGCGCTCGACGTCGGCGCGGTGCGCGTGCTCGCGCTCGATTCGCAGGTGCCAGGCGCAAGCCACGGCGACCTGTGCGACGCCCGGCTCGCGTGGCTCGCCGCGCAGCTCGACGCCGCGCGCGACCGGCCGGTGATCGTCGCGCTGCATCACCCGCCGTTCGCGTCGGGCATCGGACACATGGACAAGCTGCGTCTCGCGCCGGCCGCCGCCGCGAAACTCGATGCGCTGCTGCGCGGCCACCCGAACGTCGAACGCGTGCTGTGCGGTCACGTGCACCGCACGATGTTCACGCGCTTCGGCGGCACGCTCGCGGCGGCGGTGCCGTCGCCCGCGCATCAGGTCGCGTTCGACCTGCGGGCCGATGCGCCGTCCGCATTCCGGCTCGAACCGCCGGCGTTCGCGGTTCATCGTCATGCGCCCGATACGGGGATGACGTCGCATCACGTCTATGTGGACGAAGGCGCGGGGCCGTATCCGTTCTACGAGCCGACGGGCGAGTTGGTCGACTGACGAAGTGAAGCGCGTACGGTGACGGGCGGCGGCCGGCCGGTTGTGGCGGTTGTGGCGGTTGTGGCGGTTGTGGCGGTTGTGGCGGTTGTGGCGCCGGCAGGATTCACGTCGCTCCGGTATGATCGGCAGCCTCGACCGGCGCCCGGCCTGACTGCGCACCCGACGCGTGCGCCGCCTGCCGCGCCGCCCCACTCCGTGCCATCCGCCATGTCCACCGCCTCCACCGACCGTCCGACCGACGCCGCCTCGCCCCACTACTCGCGCAGCCTGCTGTTGCTGCTCGCGACGATCGCGGGCGTATCGGTCGCGAACATCTACTACAACCAGCCGCTGCTCGACAGCTTCCGCGCGTCGTTTCCGGACGGCGCGTCATGGATCGGCGCGGTACCGACCGCGACGCAGCTCGGCTACGCGGCCGGCATGTTCCTGCTCGCGCCGCTCGGCGACCGTTTCGATCGCCGCGGGCTGATCCTGCTGCAGATCGCCGGGCTGTCGATCGCGCTGATCGTGGCGGCCACCGCGCCGTCGCTCGTCGTGCTCGCGCTCGCGAGCCTCGCGATCGGCATCCTCGCGACCATCGCGCAGCAGGCCGTACCCTTCGCCGCCGAAATCGCGCCGCCGGCCGAACGCGGTCACGCGGTCGGCACCGTGATGAGCGGCCTGCTGCTCGGCATCCTGCTCGCGCGCACCGCCGCCGGCTTCGTCGCCGAGTATTTCGGCTGGCGCGCGGTGTTCGCCGCGTCGGTCGCGGCACTCGTCGCGCTCGCCGTCGTGATCGTGCTGCGGCTGCCGCGCAGCTCGCCGACATCGACGCTGTCGTACGGCAAGCTGCTCGGCTCGATGTGGGATCTGGCCGCCGAACTGCGCGGGCTGCGCGAGGCGTCGCTGACAGGCGCCGCGCTGTTCGCGGCGTTCAGCGCATTCTGGCCGGTGCTCACGCTGCTGCTCGCCGGCGCTCCGTTCCATCTCGGCCCGCAGGCAGCCGGCCTGTTCGGGATCGTCGGCGCCGCGGGCGCGCTCGCCGCGCCGTATGCGGGCCGCTCCGCGGATACGCGCGGCCCGCGCGCGGTCATCTCGCTCGCGATCGCGCTGCTCGCGCTGTCGTTCGTGATCTTCGCGTTGTCGGGTTCGAGCCTCGTCGGGCTCGTGATCGGCGTGATCGTGCTCGACGTGGGCGTACAGGCCGCGCAGATCTCGAACCAGTCGCGCATCTATGCGCTGAAACCGGAGGCGCGCAGCCGCGTGAACACGGTGTACATGGTGTGCTATTTCATCGGCGGCGCGCTCGGCTCGTCGGCCGGCGTCGCCGCATGGCGCGCGTTCGGCTGGACCGGCATGTGCGCGGCCGGCCTGCTGTTTACCGCGCTCGCCGGGTGGTCGCACCATCGCGGCGGCCGGCGCGGCTGAGCGCGACCGGCCGCGGCGGCGGCGCCAGCGTCACGCGTCGGTGCGCGAGGCGGCCGGCTCGGCGCCGGCGGGCGGCGGCGCGAACGCCGGTGCCGGGTCGATCACTGCCGCGGGATCCATCACCGCAGCGGGCGTCGGCACGGCCAGCTGGACGGCGGAAGGCGCGAGGATAGGCGCCGCATCCGGCGTGGCGACCGGCTCGGCAACGGGCGAAGCGTCCGCCGTCACCGCCTGCTCGGCCGTGGCGGCCGCCGCCGACGAACTCGTAGCCGCAGCCGCCGCGGGCCGGCGCGCCGGATCGAACACGAACGACAACCCGACGCTGCCGAGGATCGCGACGGTCGCGACCACGGTCGCCATCGTCACCGGTTCGCCCAGCAGCAGCGCACCGAGCGCGACCGCGACGATCGGGTTCACGTACATGCAGCTGCTCGCGATGATCGGGCTCGTGTGGCGGATCAGGTAGCCGTACGCAACGTACGCGGCCATCGTGCAGAACACCATCAGGTACACGAACGCGAACACGGGCCCGACTGCCAGCTGTTCGACGCGTTCGCCGAGCAGCCACGCGACGAGCGTCGACATCAGGCCGCCGAGGCCGATCTGCAGCGACGTCGACAGGAACAGGTCGGACGGTAGCTTGAGCCGCGTCGCGAGGTGCGCGCCGCCCGCCCAGAACAGCGCGCCGGCCAGCACGCAGATCGTGCCGAGCGCCGAGTTCGAGGCGGCCGAGCCGCCCGAATTCAGCACGACGATGCCGACCATCCCGAGCGCGACGGCCGCCCATTCGCCCTTCGTCACCGGCCGCCCGGCCACCGCCGCGATCACGGTCGCGAACAGCGGCACCGTGGCGACCATCACCGCGGCCGAGCCGCTGCTGACCGTGCGCATGCCGAGCGCGATCGTCCCGGACGACAGCGCGACGAGCATCGTGCCGACGATCGCCGAGTTGCGGATCTCGAGCAGCGTCGGCCACTCGGGCTTGCGCCGCAGCGCGAAGATGAACAGGCCGATCCCGCCGAGCAGGTTGCGCAGCCCCGACAGCAGCAACGGCGGGAACGACTGCAGCGCGAAATGCAGCCCGCTGTAGGTCGAACCCCAGACGAAATAGATGAAGACGAGCGCGAGCGCCACGCGGCCGCCGCGGCTTTGCGGCAGGCGGATCCTGAACGAAAGGCGGGCGAGGAAATCGAGGAGGCGGTCGAGCGGCGTCATTGCGCAGCCCGCCCGCACGTCGCGCCGCGTGCTCCGCTGAAAGACGCCGGCGATGCCGGGAAACGATCCACGCGGGACCGGGAAGGCAGAGCGAACGTGCGGAACGACATGGCAGTGCGAACGGCGACGAAAGAGAACCGGCAAGCGGCGGCAAAGGGGCAAAAACAGGGCAAAAAAAACGTGCGCAACCGCGTCGGCTGCACACGCTCGGCATTATGGCATCAAGGATTCGAAAGCATCGTCGGACCTGTCTGAAAGATATCGACTGATGTTTCGGCGCGACATTTTTTCGCGCGACGGACGGGTGAAATGCGGGGCCGGATGCGCAAGGCGGGGATGGCCGGCGTGTGGGCGACACGCGTGCGTCGCCATGCGCAGCCGCTGATCCGGCATCGGCCTGACGGCCAGTTTGTGTGTCGGCGCACCGCGGCGCGCCTATCGTGACGGACGGCGCGCGCTCCTGGTGGCGCCCGCGACTTCTTTCCGACACCTGCACAGGTAATACAAAATTTTGTATAATTCAGACATTCTTCCGCCGAAGCCGGTCGTTTTCGTCGGCGGCGCACTGGCCGACCTCCGCGGCTTTCCGCTGCCCGCGCGACGCGAAGCCGGCCACCAGATCGATCAGGTGCAACGCGGCCTTGCGCCCGACGACTGGAAACCGATGCGCACCATCGGCGTCGGCGTGCGGGAAATTCGCCTGCGCGATGCGAGCGGCGCGTTCCGGATCGTCTACGTCGCGACTTTCGCCGAAGCCGTCTACGTGCTGCACTGCTTTCGCAAGCAATCGTCGCGCACGAACAAGACCGATATCGACCTCGCCGCCCGCCGGTACCGGTCGCTGATGATGGAGTTGAAACGATGACCAACGAACGTTACGCGAACGTCTGGGACGCAATCGAAAGCGAGCCAGCGGAGGCCGCGAACATGAAGCTGCGCTCCGAACTGATGATCGCGCTCAAGCAGCGCATCGCGCGGCTCGAACTGAGCCAGGCCGAGGCCGCGAAGCAGCTGGGCGTCACGCAGCCGCGCGTGTCCGACCTGCTGCGCGGCAAGATCAACCTGTTCGGGCTCGACGCGCTCGTGAACATGGCCGCGGCAGTCGGCCTGCGCGTCGATCTCCAGGTGCGCGAATCCGCATGACGCACGCGCCCGCCGCGCGCCCCGCTCACGATCCGCCGAACCAGTTGTAGCCCTGATCGACCCAGTAACCGCCGGGGAACGTATCGGTCACGAAGATTTCCATGATGTGCTTCGGGTTCTTGTAGCCGAGCTTGGTCGGCATCCGCAGCTTCATCGGAAAACCGTATTCCGGCGGCAGCCGGCGGCCGTCGTACTCGAATGCAAGCAACGTCTGCGGATGCAGCGCGGTCGGCATGTCGATGCTTTCGTAGTAGTCGTCCGCGCACTTGAAGCCGACGTATTTCGCGTGCGTGTCCGCGCCGGCGCGCGCGAGGAATGCGCCGAACGGCGTGCCGCCCCAGCGGCCGATCGCACTCCACCCTTCCACGCAGATATGCCGCGTGATCTGTTCCGCATGCGGCAGCGCGCGAAGCTCGTCGAGCGTCCACACGCGCTTGCCCGTTACACGACCGGACAGCATGAGGCGATAGGTCGACTCGTCGACATGCCGCACTTCGTCGATCCCATAGTACGCGTTGAACGGGAACGGCCGCGTGATGTCGGCTTCGGTGTAGGTCGGCGCGAGCTGGTTCGGGTTGAACAGCCACGCCTGCACGCGATCGTTCATGCGCGACACTTTTTCGAGGAACGTGTTGACCGACGCGTCGTCCTGCAACGTGCAGCCGGTCAGCATCGCGAGGCCGCCGAGCGTCAGCACGCGCCGGTTGAACAGCCGTCGCGACGGCATCTCGAGTTCGCGGCGCACGTCGAGTTCGAGCGACTTCCGGTCTAGCGTCCAGCGCGGCTCGCTGCGTTTTTTTTCGGATTCCGACATGATGATCTCCTTCGCCCGCGGTGCGCGGATCAGCGGCCGCGCAGCATCGCGAGCAGCGAGCGCGGCACCAGCAACGCCATCGCGACGTGGACGACGACGAATCCGACCAGCAGCGCCATCGCCCAGAAATGCACGATGCGCGCATTGTCGTAACCGCCGAACAGCTCGCGCAGCAGCGGGAATTGCACGGACTTCCAGATCGTGAGCCCCGACAGCACCAGGACGACGAGATCGACGATCGCGGTCAGGTACGCGGCGCGCTGCACCGCGTTGTAGACGCTCAGGTCGTCGTGCGCCAGCCGCCCGCCGAGCGCGGCGCGCACGTCGCGCCACACCGACGCGGGCGTCACCGGCAGCAGCTTGCGCGCGAAGCGCCCCGTCGCGATCGACATCGCGAGATAGAACAGCCCATTGCCGACCAGCAGCCACATCGCCGCGAAATGCCATTGCAGCGCGCCGCCGAGCCAGCCGCCGAGCGTGATGCCGTGCGCGAACGTGAACGACGGATAGATCGGCGACGCGTCGTAGATGCGCCAGCCGGACAGCGCCATCAGGATCGCCGCGAGCGCGTTGAGCCAGTGGCTCGCGCGCACCCACCGCGGATGGATCGTCGGCGCGGGCGGCGGCGCGCTCGTGCGATCCGTGACAGGAACCGTTTGCATGATGATGACTCCCGGGATGATGCGGCGGGACGCGATGCGCGCCGGTAACCGGCCGCTCGCGCCCCGCCCGCATTCGTCAGTTCGACGGGCTCATGGCGTCCTTCTTCATCGCGTCGCCCTTCTTCATCGCGTCGTGGCCCATCGCATCCTTCTTCATCGCATGCTTCTTCATGCCGTCCTTCTTCATCGCGCCATCCTTGGCCATTGCGTCGTCCTTGGCCATCGCGTCGTGGCCCATCGCGTCCTTCGACATCGACATGCCGTCCTTCGACATTGCGTCGTTCTGCGCATGGGCGCCCGTTGCGATCGTGGCCAGTGCGGCGACGCAGGCGGCGAGGAATACGTTTTTCATGACATCTCTCCGATACATGGGTTTGGGAGCCGAATAGACGGAGCACACCGCCGGAAATGACAGCGATGTCAAAAAAAATTCTAGACGCCGAAAATGAAGACGCGAATGCTGCACCCACTGGCGCTATCCGGCCCGGCCGGGACGCCGTCCGGCAACCGCGATTGCTGCGGCGCACCCTGCCCGGTTCGCCGGCCGCGATCCGCCCGCCGCCCGACGGTATCGGCTTCGCACCCGGTTGAAACCACCGCCAAGCCGGTGTATCGTGTGCCCTTGCTAACGCGGGGGTCCTGCAATGCGCCCGGTCAAACAACCGGCATTGCGGGTGAGAAATACCCTTTGAACCTGATCTGGATAATGCCAGCGCAGGGAAGCGTACGGATTTCGCCGCCATCCTTCTGACGAAATCCGCCGCCTCACCAAGCCTCGTCTCCTGCTTAGCTCGAGCCCCACATTCGTCAAGGGCTCCGGGCAAGCGCCGAAGCGCCTGTCCGGCGCCCGCACAGGAGATTGCATGAACGCCAATCCGAAGTTTCTGTCTGCCGACGCGCACGTCGACGCCGCCGCCGTCGCGCCGCTGCCCAATTCGCGAAAGGTCTATGTCACCGGCTCGCAGCCCGACATCCGCGTGCCGATGCGCGAGATCACGCAGGCCGACACGCCGACCGGCTTCGGCGGCGAGAAGAATCCGCCGATCTACGTGTACGACACGTCGGGCCCGTACACCGATCCGGACGCGAAGATCGATATCCGCGCGGGCCTGCCCGCGCTGCGCCAGCGCTGGATCGAAGCGCGCGGCGACACCGAGGTGCTCCCCGGCCTGTCGAGCCAGTACGGCCTCGAGCGCGCGGCCGATCCGGCCACGGCCGACCTGCGTTTCCCGGGCCTGCACCGCAACCCGCGCCGCGCGCAGCCCGGCAAGAACGTCACGCAGATGCACTACGCGCGTCAGGGCATCATCACGCCGGAAATGGAATACATCGCGATCCGCGAGAACCAGCGCCGCGCCGAATACATCGAGAGCCTGAAATCGAGCGGCCCGAACGGCGCGAAGCTCGCCGCGATGATGGGCCGCCAGCATCCGGGCCAGGCATTCGGCGCCGCGGCCTTCGGCGCGAACGCGCTCGCCGAGATCACGCCGGAATTCGTGCGCGACGAAATCGCGCGCGGCCGCGCGATCATCCCGGCGAACATCAACCACCCGGAATCCGAGCCGATGATCATCGGCCGCAACTTCCTCGTGAAGATCAACGCGAACATCGGCAACTCGGCCGTCACGTCGTCGATCGGCGAGGAAGTCGACAAGATGACGTGGGCGATCCGCTGGGGCGGCGACACGGTGATGGACCTGTCGACCGGCAAGCACATCCATGAAACGCGCGAGTGGATCATCCGCAACAGCCCGGTGCCGATCGGCACGGTGCCGATCTACCAGGCGCTCGAAAAGGTCAACGGCAAGGCCGAGGATCTCACCTGGGAAATCTTCCGCGACACGCTGATCGAGCAGGCCGAGCAAGGCGTCGACTACTTCACGATCCACGCGGGCGTGCGCCTGCAGTACGTGCCGCTCACCGCGAACCGGATGACGGGCATCGTGTCGCGCGGCGGTTCGATCATGGCGAAGTGGTGCCTCGCGCATCACAAGGAAAGCTTCCTGTACGAACACTTCGAAGAGATCTGCGAGATCATGAAGGCGTACGACGTGAGCTTCTCGCTCGGCGACGGCCTGCGTCCCGGCTCGATCTACGACGCGAACGACGAAGCGCAGCTCGGCGAGCTGAAGACGCTCGGCGAACTCACGCAGATCGCGTGGAAGCACGACGTGCAGGTGATGATCGAAGGCCCCGGCCACGTGCCGATGCAGTTGATCAAGGAGAACATGGATCTCCAGCTCGACTGGTGCAAGGAAGCGCCGTTCTACACGCTCGGGCCGCTCACCACCGACATCGCGCCGGGTTACGACCACATCACGTCGGGCATCGGCGCCGCGATGATCGGCTGGTTCGGCACCGCGATGCTGTGCTACGTGACGCCGAAGGAACACCTCGGCCTGCCGAACAAGGACGACGTGAAGGAAGGCATCATCACGTACAAGCTCGCCGCGCACGCCGCCGACCTCGCCAAGGGCCACCCGGGCGCGCAGGTGCGCGACAACGCGCTGTCGAAGGCGCGTTTCGAGTTCCGCTGGGAAGACCAGTTCAACATCGGTCTCGACCCGGACAAGGCGCGCGAATTCCACGACGAGACGCTGCCGAAGGATTCGGCCAAGGTCGCGCACTTCTGCTCGATGTGCGGCCCGCACTTCTGCTCGATGAAGATCACGCAGGACGTACGCGAATTCGCGGCGCAGCAGGGCGTGTCGGAAACCGAAGCGCTGAAGAAAGGAATGGAGGTCAAGGCGGTCGAATTCGTGAAGACCGGCGCCGAGATCTACCACCGTCAGTGAGCGCATGCGGCGAGCCGCACCGGCTCGCATCGCGACGCACGAAGCCCGCTTTCGAGCGGGCTTTTTTGCGCATGCCGTGTGCCTGCCGGGCGATGCGAAACAATTGATTACGAAACCGCGCGAGCCTTAACAAGTCCTTACAGCAGCGGCGCGGGACGGCGCGTAGATTGGGGACATGCACGGTCGCCAGCCGGTCGTGCGCCTTCCGTTCACTACCACAAGGACAACGATCATGAACTCGATTCGGCGTTTTGGGGTATGCGCTCTCCTCGTTGCGACGGTAGCCAGCCTGTCGGCCTGCGATTCGATGTCGCGACGCCAGCGCGATACGGCAATCGGTGCAGGTGTCGGCGGTGTCGCCGGCGCGGCAATCGGCGGCAACGCGCTGTCGACGCTGGGCGGTGCGGCGGCCGGCGGCATCATCGGTAACCAGGTCGGCAAGTAAGCCATCCGGCGTCGGCCGGCCGGGCGTCTCGTCGCCCGGCGACGGCCCGGGCGGTTCAACGGCGTTTCCGCACCGCGGAAGCGCCGTTTTCGTCTGTCGTGCCGCACGGGCGCGGCCGCTCCGCCCGGAAATGATCGGTTACTGTTTCTCATACCGTGTCATCGGGACTCGGCCTAAGCTTCAGGCATCTGCCGATAGCCGGCTCCGCCGGAGACACATCATGAACAGGACCTTCGTCGCCGCGGCGCTTGCCTGTACGACGCTTGCCGGCTGCTACTACCCGTACGGCTATTATCCGGGCGGCTATTACACGGCGGCGCCGGTGCCGGTACAGCCCGCGCCCGTGTATGTCGATCCGGCCCCCGCCTATTACTATCCGGCCCCTGCGTACGCGCCCGCCTGGGGCGGTTATTGGGGCCCGGCGCTGTCGCTCAATTTCGGCTTCGGCGGACGCGGCGGCTGGCGCCATCACTAACCTGATCGGCCGCGCCGCACGTGGCGCGGCGTCCACCACCCGGCGGCAACCGGCGGAATTCCCGTTTCTTGTCGTTTCATCCGATCACGAAACGACGGCGCGGTAACGCGGTGTAAGATTCTTCGCATCCCGTCCCCGCCCTCGCCGATCGATGTCACCCAAGAACGCTTTCCTGCTGACCGTGCTCGCTGCCCTGTGGGGCGCGTCCTTCCTGTTCATCCGAGTCGGCGTGGTCGATTTCGGCGTCGCGCCGCTGATGGCGCTGCGCGTGGGCATCGGCGCGCTGTTTCTCGCGGGTTTCGCGCTCACGCGCTTCAAACCCGCCGATCTCGGCGCCCGGCTGCGCCGCCATGCGTGGCCGCTGTTCGTCGTCGGCGCGCTGAATTCGGGCATCCCGTTCTGCCTGTTCGCGTTCGCCGAGCTGACGCTGTCGGCCGGCGTGACATCGGTGATCAACGCGACGACACCGCTGTGGGGCGCGCTCGTCGCTTACCTGTGGCTGAAGGACAAGCTGTCGCTGCCGCGCGCGCTCGGCCTCGTGATCGGGTTTGCCGGCGTGCTCACGCTCGTGTGGAACCAGGTCGCGAACGCGCACGGCGACACGGGCGCCAGCGCGACCGCGCTCGCCGCGGCGGCCGCACTCGGCGCGACGCTGCTGTACGGCATCGCGGCCAACTATACGAAGCGCACGCTCAGCGGCGTCGATCCGCTCGTCAACGCAACCGGCAGCATGATCGGCTCGACCGTCCTGCTGCTGCCGTTCGCGATCGCGACGTGGCCGGCCGCGCCGGTCGGCGTGCACGCGTGGGGCGCGGTGCTCGCGCTCGGCGTCGCGTGCACGGGCATCGCGTATTTCATCTTCTTCTATCTGATCGCGCACATCGGGCCCGCCCGCGCGATTACCGTGACGTTCGTGATCCCCGTGTTCGGGCTGCTGTGGGGCGCGCTGTTCCTCGGCGAACACGTGTCGGCCGTGATGATCGAAGGCTGCGCGATCGTGCTCGTCGGCACCGCGCTCGCCACCGGCGTGATCAAGCGGATTCCCGGCGTCCGGCCGCGCGGCGGCGAGGCGACCTGACGATCGGGGCGCCCGACGCGCACGAACCGCGCCGGTTGCCCTTCGCTCGCACTGCCGATGGCGACGCGACGCGGGTTTGCCGACGCGCCGCCGATCGCACCGCGGCGCGCGCGCATTCGTTTCATTCGTCTGACGGCGGCACCCGGCCGCCGGGATTTTCCCGCATCAGCCTCCGCATCGGGCGGCAGCGACGCACGGTCATGCCGCCGCCGTGTCGCGGAATTGTCATCTGCCGCTGTCACGCGCTTCGTTTCGCGACGGTGTGCACCGTACGCATGCACGCGGCGCCCGTCACCGCGCCGCTGCGCACGGGCCGGAATCGCGGTGTACCGTTTGCGTCTGGAGTTACCCTGATACGCGCGCCGCGGCAATCCCGTTACACTCGGAACACTTATCCGCAGAAGGCGTTTCGATGCCCCACGTTCTTTCGCGTCCGCCTGCGCATGCGGCTGCATCGGCGTGGCGGTGCGCCGCCGCCCCGCCGCCCGCGCCCGGGCACCGCTGACATGAAGCCCCGCGACCTGTCGCTCGACGCCCTGCTCGAACGCCTCACGCCGACACCCCAAGGCTGGCTCGCCACCTATCGCACCACGACATTGCGCAGCGTGTTCCAGCCCGTGCTGTCGATCACGCACAAGCGCGTCGTCGGCTACGAGGCGCTGCTGCGCGTCGTCGACGGCAACGGCACGCTGGCGTCGCCCACCGCCCTGTTCGACAAGACGCGCGGCGATGCCGACGCGCTGCTGCTCGACCGGCTCGCGCGCTGCCTGCACACGGCCAACTTCGTCACGCAAGGCATCGGCGACGGATGGCTGTTCCTGAACGTGACGCCGCGCGTGCTCGACACGGGCCTCGTGCAACGCGAGTTCGTCGAGGCGCTGTGCCGGCATTTCGCCCTGCCGCCGAATCGCATCGTGCTGGAAGTGATCGAACAGCCGGCGCGCGACGAAGCCGCGCTGGCGCGCACGATCGACATGATCCAGCATCGCGATTTCCTGATCGCGATCGACGATTTCGGCACCGGCTTCTCGAACTTCGACCGCGTGTGGCGGGCGCGGCCCGACATCGTGAAGCTCGACCGCTCGCTCGTCGAGCGCTCGACCGGCTCGGCCGACGATCGCCGCATCATGCATCACCTCGTGTCGATGCTGCACCAGGCCGGCGCGATGGTGCTGGCCGAAGGCGTCGAAAGCGACGACGCGCTGCAGGCGCTGATGGAAGCCGACATCGATTTCGTGCAGGGCTTCCAGTTCGGCCAGCCCGATGCCTCGATCGCGCACGCGAGCGCGGCCGCGCCCGCGATGCTCGACGCCGCGTGGCGGCGCTTCATCGCTCGCCGGCACACGCCGGTGGCCCCCGAGCAGCCGGGCTTCGACGCGATCGAACGGCTCGTGCTCGGCGGCGCGGCCGCGTTTTCGGCGAGCGGCAACCTGCAGGACGCCGCGCAACGCGTGTTCACGGTGCCGGCCGCGCGTCGCGTGTTCGTCACGGACGAGACCGGCGAACAGTTCCTGCCGTCGATCGGCGCGCCGCTCGACGACAACCAGGCGAGCGTCACCCGTCTCGCACCGCTGTTCCCGGAAACCCACAGCAACTGGTCGCGGCGCCCGTATTTCCAGCGCGCGATCGCCGCCCCCGGGCGCGTCGCGCTGATGGGCCCGCACTTCTCGCTGACGGAAGGCCGCGACTGCTATACGGCCGCCGTCGCGATCCGCGCGCAGAGCCGGCTCGTCGTGTTCTGCGTCGACTTCGTGCTCGACAGCGCCGGAACCGTGATGCGGTAGCCGGCGCGCATGGCGGACGTTCGTTCGCCTGCGACGGGCGCCGCCCGCCTTCGTTCGTCAGTCGATCACCTTCCCGCGCCCCGACTTCACCACGCTGCGGCGCGACTTGTGCTCGAGCCGCCGCTCCTTCGACGCGCGCGTCGGCCGCGTCGCGACCCGGGCACGCGGCGTGTATGCGACGCTGCCGATCAGCGTATCGAGCCGTGCAAGCGCGGCCTCGCGGTTCTTCTCCTGCGTCCGATATTCCTGCGACTTGATCACGACGATGCCGTCGCGCGTGATGCGCTGGTCGGACAGCGCGAGCAGCCGCTCCTTGAGGACCGGCGGCAGCGACGACGCGCGAATGTCGAAGCGCAGATGAATCGCGCTCGACACCTTGTTCACGTTCTGCCCGCCCGCGCCCTGCGCGCGCACGGCCGTCCATTCGACGTCGGCCGGATCGAGCGTATAGCGGATCATCATCGCGAAGCCTCCGTGCGGCGCCGCGCGAGCGCCTCGTCGACGCGGGCCGCGAGCCCCGAATCGCGCTGCGTGCGCGTCGCGACCGCCTGCGCCAGCACGCGCCGCGGCCCGATCACCTGCACGCGCATGCGGGCACGCGTGACGGCCGTGTAGACGAGCTCGCGCGTGAGCACCCGGCCGAACGACGCGGGCAGCACGAGTGCCGCTTCGTCGAATTCCGAGCCCTGTGATTTGTGCACCGTCAGCGCGAACGCCGTTTCGTGCGGCGGCAGCGCAGCCGGCGACACGGCGCGCGCGGTGCCGTCCGCGCGCCGGAACCACACGCGCAGCACGCCGTGCGCGTCGGGCAGCGCAATGCCGATGTCGCCGTTGAACAGGCCCAGCGCATAGTCGTTGCGCGTGACCATGATCGGCCGCCCGGTGAACCAGTGCGCGCCGACCGCGAGCGGTACGCGCGCCGCCTGCCGCACATGCGCGGCCACCAGCGCATTGACGTGTTCGGCGCCGCGCGAGCCGCTGCGGGTCGCGCACAGGATCCGGAACCGGTTGAGCGCGTCGAACAGCGGCAGCGGATCGGGCACCGGCGCGGCCAGCGCGTCGCGCAACGCGTCGAGATAGGCGCCGAAGCGCCGTGCGAGCCGCTCGACCGTCGACGACGCCAGCATGTCGCCCGCATCGTCGTGAAACGACGCGGCGGCCGAATCGTCGGCGGGTAGCGCATCCAGCGCGGCCTGTACGTCGCCGCGGCGGATCGCCAGCGACAGCCGCCCGATCGGCGAATCGAGACCGAAGCGGTAATTGCGTTCGAGCCACACGACGCAGTCGGCGAGCGGCGCCGGAGCGGGCGTGCCGGCGGACGCGGCAACGGCTTCGCCGGTCAATGGCGACGCGGCCGTCGTCGCCGTCGCCGTCGCCGGTGCAAGCGCCGCGTCGTCTGCGTCGAACGGCGGCAGCTCGACGGCGTCGAGCCATGCGAGGTCGTCGGGTTCGATCCAGGCGGGCGCATTGCCGTCTGGCGCGCCGGCATCGATCGGTGCGGACGCGGTGGACGGTGGCGGCACGATGTCGATGTCGGCCGGCGACACTTCGTTATCCTGTGGTTCGTCGTCGAAGAGCGACGCCTGCCGCGCATCGACTTTTGGCCGAGGTGCCGATTTGCGCGAAACGGGAGCAGACGCCGATGGCGACGCCGGAGCACGTGCGGAAGCGGAAACCGGCTGCGCGGCCGGAACCGCTGCCGGCGCGGCTTCGTCCGGCACCGGCAACGCCGCGACGAACGTCGCCTCGTCGATGCCCAGCGCTTGCGCGATGCGCATGCGCGCCGCGACGGTGAACGCCGGTCGCGCGCTCAGCTCCGCGAACACGGCGCCGGCCTCGACCGCGGCCAGTTGGTCCTTGTCACCCAGCAACACGAGCCGCGCGCCCGGCGCGAGCGCGTCGAGCAGATGCGCGGCGAGCGCGACGTCGATCATCGACGCCTCGTCGACGACGATCAGGTCGTACGGCAACGGATTGTCGCGATGATGCCGGAAGCCGGCCGCCCCGCCGCCGCCCAGCAGCCGATGCAGCGTGTACGACGTGTCGGGCAGACGCGCCGCAAGCTCGGGCGGCAGATCGCCGGCGCGCGCCTGCAGCGCCTCCTGCATCCGTTGCGCGGCCTTGCCGGTCGGTGCGGCCAGCGCGATGCGCAGCCCCGGGTGCGCGTCGAGCAGGCAGGCCAACACGCCGACGACGGTCGTTGTCTTGCCCGTGCCCGGCCCGCCGCTGACGATCGTCACGCGGCCCGTCAGTGCGACGATCGCCGCGACGCGCTGCCAGTCGACTTCGCCGCTGGCCGGCCCGAAGTAGCGGGCGAGACTGTCGCGCAACCGGTCGGGCGACAGGCCTTCGTCCGGCGCGGCGACACCGGCCTGCGCGACGAGCGCATCGGCGAGCCGCCGTTCGTAATCGAAATAGCGCGACAGGTACAGGTGATCGAGCCGGTCGACGATCAGCGGCCGCTCGTCGCCGCGCGCGAGCGTGCCGAACGCGACCACCCCGCTCGCGGCAAGCGCCGCGCGCACCTCATCGAGCGGCGCCTCGTAACGCTGCGCGAGCGCGCCGAGCGCGACGCACACGTGGCCGCCGGCGGTCGCGCGGCTCGTCGCGAACGCGGCGCGCGCCGCCCAGCGTGCCGCCGCGGACGGCGCACCGGCACGTCGCGCGAGATCGCCGATGCGGCGCGCGAAGCCTTCCGCGAGCGCGATGCCGAAATCGGCCGGCTCGGGCAGCCGCGCGACGAGGCCGCCGGTGAATTCGAGCATGTCGTCGGACGCGGTCATGCGCGGCCCCCTTCCATCATCCGGTCGAGCGCGTCGACGAGCGCGCGCGCGGGCCGTCGCGCATGCACGCCGGCCGGCTCGCCGCCACTGCGCCAGCCAGGCCGCACGCCGCGCACGAACAGGTACAGGTAACCCGCGATGTGCGTGTCGTAGTCGTAATCGGGCAGCCGGCCGCGCAGGTAGCGATGCAGCGCGACCGTATAGAGCAGCGCCTGCAGGTGATACGCGTGGTCGGCCATCGCGACGTCGAGCGCGCGCGGGCCGTAGGCATCCGGCGTCGTGCCGAGGTGGTTCGACTTCCAGTCGACGATCCAGAAACGGCCGTCGTGTTCGACGATCATGTCGATGAAACCCTTGATGAAACCGGCGAGCGTGCCCGCCTCCAGTGCCACGTCCGGATAGCCGTGCGCGACCAGCAGCCGGCGCAGCGCCAGCAGGTCGAGCGACGGCGCCGGGAACAGGAAACCCATTTCGTCGAGCCGCTTCGCCGGATCGAGATCGGCGAGCCGCATGCCCGGCACGAGCTCGGTGTGCACGACGTCGTCGACGAGCCGCGCCATCATCGCCGGCAGGCGCGTCGCAAGCTCCGGCCCGGCCTCGACCGGCCGGTCGTGCAGCGCGCCGAGCGCGGCCTTGTGCCACGATTCGGGCTCCGTGAACCGGCTGAGCTCGAACAGGCGGTGCAGGCATTCGCCGGCCGCCGCGCCGCGCGGGAACATGAGGATGTCGTCGTCCGGCGGCTCGGCCACGACCGTGTCGGCCAGTATCAGTTCGCCGTCCGGCGTCACGGCAGCAAGCGCATCGTGATCGGGCCGCAGTTCGTCGTCGGGCACGGCCGCGACGCCCGCCTCCTCGCGCGCCATCGACGCGGTCAGCGAGCTGAAGCTCGCCATCCGCCACGCATCGCGCAGCACGCGCGTCGCATGGCGCGCCGCGAGCGTCTGCGACGCGTCGTGCCCGGCCGCGAGACGCTCGCGGCGCGCAGGCACCGGCAGCGGCGCGACGCTCACGGGGCCGCCCGCGAGCGCGTGCCACGCCGCATCGAGCGCGGCTTCGTCGGGCGGCTCGTCGAGCCACGCATCGAACGCATGGCCGGCGCCCGCGACGAGCCAGTTGAGCACGCTGCGCCGCGCTTCGCGCGTCGAGCGCGACGACAGGTAGGGGCCGGCCACGACATAGCAGCGATAGACCGCGCGCGTGAGCGCCACGTAGACGAGCCGCGCGCGTTCCGCGGCCTGCTCGCGCAGCGCCTGCCGCGCCGCGTGCGCGGCCGCTTCGTCGTCGCATCCGTAATGCAGCACCGCATCGCCCGCGTCGTCGTGATACTCGCGCGCATCGGGCAGCGCGGACGAAGGCGGCTCGCGCAGTGCGCCGTCGTTCAGGAACGGACAGAACACAATCGCGTATTCGAGTCCCTTCGACTTGTGCACCGTGACGATCTGCACGAGGTTGCGATCGGATTCGAGCCGCAGTTGCGCTTCCTCGCCGCCGCCGTCGAGCCGTTGCGCGGCGAGCCAGCGCAGCGTCGGCGCGATGCCCGGCTGCGCGGATGCACGCGCCTGCGTCAACTCGGCCAGATGGTTGATGTCGGTCACGCGGCGCTCGCCGTCCGCACCGGCCATCAGCCGCTCGGCGATTCGCAGCTCGCGCGTGAACGTGCGCCACATCACCGCGAAGCCGCGTTCGCGCCACTGCAGCCGATACCGCGAAAAGCGCTCGACCCAACTCATCGCGTCGGCACTGTCGGCCGCCGACGCGCCGGGTGGCGCATCGCCGTCGCCCTGCTCCATGCGCCACAGCGCGCCGGCATCGAGCCCGAACCAGTCGGACGCGAGCGCCGCGCGCAGACGCCGCAGGTCGCCCGGCGCATCGATCGCCGCCAGCACGCGTTCGAGTTGCTCGGCGTCGCCGGTCGAGAACACCGACGCCTGCGCGAGCTCGACGCTGCCGATGCCCCATGTCGCGAGCACGCGCTTCACGAGGCTGCCCTGCCGGTGGGTCTGCACGAGCACCGCGATGTCGCCCGGCGACAACGGCGTGCTCCCCAACCGCACGCGCCCTTCACGCGCGCCGCGCATCAGTCGCGCGATCTCGGCTGCGCAGGCCTGCGCAGCCTGCGCTTGCGCATCGCGCTTGAGCAGCATGCTTTCACCGCCCGGCAGCGCCCACACGCGGAAATCGCCGGCCGGACCCGGATCGGTTTCGTCGACGAATGGCGCACGCACGCGCGTGCCGGCGCGCACCGCGTAATAGTCGAGCCCGTCGAGCACGAACGCGCGCGGATTCGACATGAAGAAGCGGTTGCACGCATCGACGATCGCGGGCGTCGAGCGCTGGTTGACCGCGAGCGTGTAGCACGCGCTCGCCCGTGCGCGCGCGGCGAGATAGGTATGCAGATCGGCCGCGCGGAAACTGTAGATCGCCTGTTTCGGATCGCCGACGAGGAACAGCGGGCCGCCTGGCGCGAAGATCCGGTCGAAGATCGCGAACTGCAGCGGATCGGTATCCTGAAATTCGTCGATCAGCGCGGCTGGATAGCGTGCGCGCAGCGTCTCGGCGAGCCACGGATGCGCGTGCAGCGCGTGATACAGGTTCGCGAGCAGATCGTCGAACGATACGACGCGCCGCGTGCGCTTGCGCTCGGCCAGCTCGCCCGGCGCCATGTCGAGCCATTCGGCGATCAGCGCGAGCCAGCGCGCGCGCTGCGCGGCCTCGGCGGCGGCCACGGCCGCTTCGAGCGCGTCGGCCACGTCGAAGAACGCGTGTGCGGGCGTCGCACCGCCTTTTTTCGTCGCCTTGGTCAGCGCGGTTTGCGTGAGCTTCAGTGCGGCTTTCGGCAGTGCGGCCGTCGCGTCGCCCTGCTCGAAATGCACGCCCCACGCGGCGAGCGCATCGGCGACCGCGTCGGGCTTGTGCGAGCGCTGATTGAGCGCGGGCTGCGCGGCGCGCAGCAGCGCATCGATCGCGTCGCGCTCGGCCGCCCACATCCGCGCGGCCTCCGCGAAGCATTCGGCCGCCGCCGCTTCGGCCGATTCGTCCGGCTCGGTCACGCCATCCCAGCGCAGCGCGGCGAGCGGCTTCTTCAGCCGGCGCGCGAGCTGCGCATCGAGCGCCGCCGGGCCGGCACCCGATTCGACGAGCCAGGTCGCGAAGCCCGGCCAGCGCGCGGCCGCCGGTTCGACGCGCATGCGCCAGAAATCCGCCGCGAGTTCGAAGCGCAGCGATGCATCGTCGGCTTCCATGTCGAACGCGAACGGCATTGCCGCCGCGAACGGCGCTTCCTGCAGCGCACGCTGGCAGAACGCGTGAATCGTATGGATCGCGGCCTGGTCGAACGCGCGCAGCGCGCGGCGGATCCGCTTTGCGGCCGTCTCGGGGTCGAGCGCGCCGTCTTCGCCGAGCGTGGTCTCGAGCAGGCGCGCGATGAACGGATCGCCGCCGTCGTCGCCCGTGTCGAGCGCATGCGCGAGCTGCGCGAGCCGGCTGCGAATCCGCTCGTGCAGCTCGGCCGTCGCCGCTTTCGTGAAGGTCACGACGAGGATTTGGTCCGCGCCGAGATCCTTTTCGAGCAGCAGGCGCACGTACAGCGCGCAGATGTTCCAGGTCTTGCCGGTGCCGGCCGACGCCTCGATCTGGTTGACGCCGTCGAGCGGACACGCGAACACGTCGAGTTCGAGCGCCTGCTGCTGTGATACGGCGCTCATGCGACCTCCTTCAGATGCTCGACGAGCGGCTCGAACACGAGCCGCGCAAGCGTGCCGAACGGCTCGTCGAGCGACGGATGCGCACCGCGCCACGCGATCGCGATCGCCGGATCGTCGGCTTCGCTCACGACCCGCTCGTTGATCCACACGCTCGCGGCCTTCGCCTCGCCGTCGGACACCCTCGCCCACGCGCTGCGCGGGAAAAACCGCAGCGGCATGCGCCGCCCCGCGCGAAACAGCGCGGCCAGCGGCGCGAGCCGTTCGAGCGGCGCGGCCACAGGCGTCAGCTCGAACGCGCCGCCGCTGCCGAACCACAGCGTGCGGCGCGGGCCGCCCGGCTCGATCGCACAGTAGACGAGATGCGCGAGCCACGCGGACAGGTAGTCGCGCGCGCTCGGCCGCGCATAGCGGTAGATGACCTGCCCGGCCGGCGTCAGCCGGTTCAGCGTGCCGTGCAATTCGAGCGGCGCGCTCACCGCGTCGGCCGCCAGCATCGCGTCGTCGGCGCCGAACAGCGCCTGCTCGGTGTCGGGCCACGTCGGCACGACGGTCAGCGAGAACGGCCGCCGCTCGATACCGTCGGCCAGCGCACGGCGCACGTTCGACGCAAGCTGCGTCATCGAACCGAGCGCCTGGTCGCGCCACACCGCGCCCGTCGCGCCGCCGGGCAGTTCGGGGCTCGCATCCGCGATGCGCAGCGCGTGATCGTGCACGCCGCCGTCGCCCGCTTCGATCAAAAGCGGCAGCACGCGCTCGGCCAGCGCGTCGCTGCCGGCGAAGTCCAGCGCGAACGGCTCGGTATCGAGCAGTTCGGCCTGCGCGTCGGCGAGCACGATGCCGAGCCGCCCGCGCAACAGCGCACGCGCCGGATGCCGCCAGAAGCGTTCGAATTCGCTGAACGCGACGGGCTCGACCGGCTCGGCCGGCAGCGGCTGCGCGAAGAACGGCTGCTCGCGCGGCCCGTCGCGCGACGCTTCGGCGGCCAGCAGCGACGCGAGCGTCGCCCGCTCCGCGTCGTACGAAACGAGTTCGCTGCCCGGCTGGAAGTATGCGGCCGCGAACGGCTGAAGCGGATGCTCGACGATGAACGCACGGCGCGCGGCATCGACCGCGTCCGGTGCGGCGCCCGGCCCGGCCGTGACGTCCGCCAGATGATCGAGCAGTTCGTCGACGAGCGCCGCGGGCGGCAACGGCGCATTGTCGCGAATGCTGCGGCCCGTATAGGCGATCAGCAGCCGGTCGCGCGCGGCCAGCAGCAAATCGAGAAACAGATTGCGCTCGTCGTCGCGGCGCTGCCGGTCGCCCAGCTTCGGCAGCACGGCCATCAGGTCGAATTCGTCCGCGCGCGCGAGGCTCGGCAGCACGCCATCGTCCATTCCGAGCAGGCAGACGACGCGATACGGCAGCCCGCGCAAGCTCGTCAGCGACGAGAACGTGACGCCGCCCCACGGCACGCCGCCGCGGGCCGGATCGTCGAGCGCCGCCGCGAGCCCCGCGCGGACGACGGCCGCCGGCAACGCCTCGTCGGGCGCACCCTCCGTCATCGCGGCCAGCATCGCGTCGAGCGCGTCGCGCACGCCGGCCAGCGCGTCGGCATGCGCGGCACCCGAATCGAAGAAGCGCGCGAGCGTGTCGGCAAACAGCTCGCTCCACCCGCGCGGCGTGTGCGACTCCGCAAGCCGCCGCGCGAAGCCGTCGAGATCGTCGGTGAAGCGAGCGAGCCGGCCGAGCAGTTCGGCCTCGCTGCCGGTGGCCGCCTCGATCGGCAGCCACGCGCCGATCGGCGCCGCGCCTTCGGGCATCGCATAGCCGAGAAAGAGCCGCGCGA
This sequence comes from Burkholderia sp. BCC0044, assembly GCF_902832955.1. Lineage (NCBI taxonomy): Bacteria > Pseudomonadati > Pseudomonadota > Betaproteobacteria > Burkholderiales > Burkholderiaceae > Burkholderia > Burkholderia sp. BCC0044. The sequence continues at coordinate 1,209,234 of NZ_CADFDO010000001.1, forward strand.
GCGCATCGGAGAACGTATGGCGCGGCGCGGGCACGGCCGCGTCGTCGCTCGCGAGCGGCGACAGCCCGCGCCGCGCGCCGGCGGCCGCGAGCCAGCTCTGCACCGTTTCGAGCGCGGCCGCGTCGATGTCGTAGCGCGCGGCCACCGCATCCACGCGCAGCCACTCGACCAGCTCCGGCGCGCCGACCTGCCGCTCCGGCAACGCGAGCCAGTCGAGCAGCACGCGTGCGACCGGGTTCGCCTGCGACGGCGGCAGGCCGGTGATCCGGTAAGGCACGCGCGCGCCACCGGCGCCGGCCGTGCCGAACACCGCGTCGATCAGCGGCCCGGCCGCGGCGAGATCGGCCACCGCGACGAGCACGTCGGACGGCTGCAGGCTCGGATCGGCGTCGAACCATGCGAGCAGCCGGTCGTGCAGCACCTCGAGCTGGCGCGCGAGGCTGTGGCACACGTGCACCTCGATCCCGCGCTCGACCGGCGTATCGCCGATTTCGGCCTCCGGCTGCAGTTCGAGAATCGCGTTCTGCACGCGCGCGAGCCAGGTGGGCGCGGGATTCTCGACGAAACGCGACGCATCGCCCGACGCGGCGCTTTCGGTCAGCTCATGCAGCATGTGCAATTGCGCCTGCGTCTGCCTGCCCCATTCGGCGAGCAGCGGATGGCCGACTTCCTGGTAGTCGCGCCGCCCGGCCGCATCGAGCGCCTCGGCGTGCGCGGCGGTCACGATGTCGAACCAGAATTCGCGGCACGGGTTCAGCGCATAGACGCGCACGTCGATCCAGCGCGACAGTTCGCGCAGCAGCGCGACGTGCAGCGGCGGCATCGTCGGCAGCGCGAACACGCTGACCGATTCGGGCCAGTCGGCGCGTGCAACGGCATCGGCATCGAGATGGCGCGCTTCGACGAGGAAGCGGTGCGCGGGCGGCGTGCCGCTGTCGCTCAGCTCGGCCAGCAGCGCACGCCACAGCGCGGCCTGCCAGCGCTCGTCGTCGCGCGCGGCGTCGCTGATCCCGCGCGGCGCGCCGTCGCCCGCGAGCACCGATTCGCCGGCCTGCCACGCGGCTAGCCATTCGGGGCGGTAGGTCAGGTAGTGATCGAGCACGGCCGCGACGCGATGGGCCAGCTCGTAGCGCATTGCGTCGTCGGAGGCCGACAGATACGCGGCGAGCCGCGGCGACGCGAGCCACGGCGCGCCGTCGGCCGGCTGCGCGAACAGCCGGTAGCAGCGCCACACGAGCCGGTCGGGCGCGAACGGCGAACGCGCGGGCACCGTCAGCACGCGGCCGATCTGCGCCCACAGCCACTGCGCGAGATAGGTGAACTCGACGTTCGCGCACACGCCATTGCGCGCGGCGATGTCGAGCTCGAGGCGGCGGCGCAGCGCCGCGCTCGGCACGATGACCTGTTGCGGCGCCCACGGGCCGTTGCGGGCCGGGAACGCGGCCAGATCCTCGAGCAGCGCGTCGGCCAGCGTTTCGTGACGGTTCGAATAGAAGAGATGGAGCATGAAGCGGGCGTCGGAACCTCGCACCGGCGGGGCCGGGCGAACAGGATCACCAAGGATAGCAAATGGGCCGCCGCCGCAAACCTCGGCCGGACAGCCAGGTTTTGCGGAACGCGAAATACGATAGACTCGTCGCCAGTCAATACGCCGCCCCGGCGTCTTCGTCTGTCATTCAGCCCATCGATGCGCTATTCGGTCGAAATCAGAAAGTTTTTCTACAGCCAGTACTTTTTCGGCGGCCTGCGGATCGCGGTCGGCGTGTCGCTGCCGGCCGTGTTGTGCCTGATCGTGTTTCACAACCGGGAGCTCGGCTTCACGATCTCGACGGGCGCGCTCGGCGCGTGCGTGGTCGACATGCCGGGCCCGCTGAAGTACAAGCACAACGAAATGCTCGCGTGCAGCGTGATCGGCTTTCTCGCCGCGCTCGCGACCGGCCTCGCGACACCGAACATCTTCGCGCTGTGGCTCACGATCGTGCCGCTCACGTTCGTGCTGTCGCTGATCGTCGTCTACGGCAACCGCTGGCCGCAGATCAGCTTCGCGACGCTGTTCATGATGGTGATGACGCTCGAGGAGCAATTCACGCCGCTGCAGGCGTTCGTCAACGCCGGCTGGATTCTCGCGGGCGGCCTCTGGTACACGTACTGGGCCACGCTCGTGTCGCAATGGCAGGCGCGCCGGATCGAGCAGCAGGCGCTGGCCGAAAGCCTGTTCGCCTGTGCCGACTACCTGCTCGCGCGCGCGCAGTTCTACGATCTCGACGCCGATCTCGACGAGTGCTACCGCAATCTCGTCGCCCGGCAGATCACCGCGGTCGAAACGCAGGAAACCGCGCGCGACATCGTGCTGCGCAACCTGCCGAAGCTGCGGCGCGGCAAGCTCGATCCCGGCCGCACCACGATGTACAACCTGTTCATCAACAGCGTCGACCTGCACGAGCTGTTCGTTGGTGCGCACACCGATTACCCGCTCGTGCGCAATACGTTCGGCGGCTCGGACCTGATCATTTTCTATCGCGACCTGATCCGCAAGGCCGCCGCCGATCTCGAGGAGGTCGGCCTCTCGGTGCTCGAAAACCGCGCGCCGCATTCGCACATCAGCGTGAAGGCCGAGCTGCGCGCGATCGAGTACGAGATCGAGCTGATGCGCAAGAAGAACTTCGCGGCCACCAACGCGGAAGCCTATGCGGCCGTGCTCGCGACGTTCCGGCGCATCTGGAGCGCGACGCGCCTGATCGACCGGATGCGTCGCAACCTGTCGGGCCACACCGATCCGCAGCAAACCGAACTGAAGATCGACAAGGCGCTCACGCGCTTCCTGCAGCGCCGCCGCATGTCGCCGCTGCTGATCTTCTCGAACCTGAACATGCGCTCGCCGAGCTTTCGCCATGCGCTGCGCGTGACGATCGCCGTGGCGGTCGGCTTCTGGATCGGCCGGCTGCTGCCGCTCACCAACGCGTACTGGATCGTGATGACCACCATCATCATCCTGAAGCCCGGCTACTCGCTGACCAAGCAGCGCAACGCGGCGCGTATCGTCGGTACGCTGATCGGCTGCGCGGCGAGCGTCGCGCTGATCTACACGGTCAAGGATACGCACCTGCTGATCGCGATCATGTTCGGGTCGATGGTGATGAGCTACAGCCTGCTGCTGTTCAACTATGCGGCGAGCGTCGTGTTCACGTCGTCGTACGTGCTGCTGATGTTCCACCTGCTCGCGCCGGGCAGCATGCGGATCATCGGCGAGCGCGCGATCGACACGGTGGTCGGCTGCATGATCGCGATCGCCGCGAGCCGGCTGTTCCCGTACTGGGAATACCGGCTGATGGGCAAGCTCGTCACCGACATGCTGACGTCCACCCGCAAGTATTTCGAGGCCGTGTGGCGCGCCGGGCGCGGCATGTCGCCGCCGGTGCCGGTGCCGACCGCCGACGGCGCCGCCGTCGTCGCGGGCGTCGCCGCCGTGATCGAATCCCCGACGGCCAGCCTCGACGACGACTACCGCTACCGGCTCGCGCGCAAGGACGTGCACATCGCGTTCGCGAACCTCGGGCAGGCGTTCCAGCGGATGATGATCGAGCCGAAGGCGCACCAGCGTTTCGTGCCCGAACTGAACGACCTGCTCGTGCAGACGCACGTGCTCGGCGCGCAGATCACGGCTGCCGCGCCGCTGATCCGCAGCGCATGCGCGGCCGACGGCGGCCTCGTCCACGACGATGCGCTGCAGCGCGGCCTCGCCGCCGTGCTCGACAATCTCGAGAAGGCCGAGGCCGGCGAGCCGCCGCCTGCCGACCAGCTCGAAACGTCGAAGCAGATCACGCGCGATCTCGATGCGATGGTCGTGTCCGCGGAAAAATCCGAGGCGGTCGGCGCCGAGCTCACGCACGACCTGAAGGTGCTCGCGCATCAGTGCAAGCAGATGCTCGCGTCGTCGCTGCTGATCCGCAAGGATGCGAGCGTGATCCGCCTGCCGGCCTGACCTCCGGATGTCCGCGCCGGCAGGCCGGCCCGCGCACGACGCGGCTCGGCCTGCCGGCGCGCTTCGATTCAACGATCCCCCGAAGCATGCTCTACCCGCTCCATGCGGCGCGCGCATTCAGCGCGCGACCGCCCCACGCCCCGTTCCGCTCGCCGCGCCAGTCAGGGAATACCCGATTCCGGTCACCGGGTCCGGCTTGTTATCATTCGTTCACATTCAAGTTGTATAGACAACTTGACGCAGTCGAACCGGCCCCGCTCGCCAGGTTCGTCGCATAACGATATCGGAGACTCGATGAAAAACTTGCAGCGCCACCTGAGCGCGCGGCACATCCGCTTTCTCGCGCTGGGCTCGGCGATCGGCACCGGCCTGTTCTACGGTTCGGCGTCCGCGATCCAGCTTGCCGGCCCGGCCGTGATCCTCGCGTATCTCCTCGGCGGCGCGGCCGTCTACATGGTGATGCGCGCGCTCGGCGAGATGGCCGTGCGCGAACCCGTCGCGGGCTCGTTCGGCCACTACGCGACCGAGAACCTCGGCCCGTTCGCGGGCTTCGTCACCGGCTGGACCTACACGCTCGAAATGGTGATCGTCGCGATCGCCGACATCACCGCGTTCGGCATCTACATGGGCTTCTGGTTTCCGGACGTGCCGCAATGGATCTGGGTACTCGGCGTCGTCGCGATCATCTGCGGGTTGAACCTGTGCCACGTGAAGGTGTTCGGCGAGCTCGAATTCTGGCTGTCGATCATCAAGGTCGGCGCGATCGTCGCGATGATCGGCGGCGGCGTCGCGATCCTGCTGACCGGCATGCGCTTCGGCCATTCGGCCGACGTGCCGACGTTCGCGAACCTGTGGAACCATGGCGGCTTCCTCCCGAACGGAGTCGGCGGGCTGATCGCATCGCTGTCGGTCGTGATCTTCGCGTACGGCGGGATCGAGGTGATCGGGATGAGCGCCGGCGAGGCGAAGGACCCGGAGCGCGTGATTCCGCGCGCGATCAACGCGGTGCCCGCACGCATCCTGCTGTTCTACGTGCTGACGATGGTCGTGCTGATGTCGATCAGCCCGTGGACGGGCGTCGGCAGCGACGGCAGCCCGTTCGTGCAGATCTTCTCGGCGCTCGGCGTGAAATCGGCCGCGACGATCCTGAACCTCGTCGTGATCAGCGCGGCGATCTCGGCGATCAACAGCGACATCTTCGGCGCGGGCCGGATGATGTTCGGGATGGCGCGGCAGGGCCAGGCGCCGCGCGTGCTGACGACGACGTCGCGCCACGGCGTGCCGTGGGTCACGGTGCTCGTGATGGCCGGCGCGCTGCTGGTCGGCGTGCTGCTCAACTACCTGATGCCGAAGGACGTGTTCCTGGTGGTCGCCGCGATCGCGACGTTCGCGACCGTGTGGGTGTGGCTGATGATCCTGCTGTCGCAGGTGGCGATGCGTCGTCGCCTGTCGCGCGCCGAAGTCGCCGCGCTGAAGTTCAAGGTGCCGCTGTGGCCCGTCGCGCCGGCGCTGACGATCGCATTCATGGGCTTCGTGATCGTGATGCTCGGCTGGTTCGAGGATACGCGCGTCGCGCTGTATGTCGGCGCGGCGTGGCTCGCGCTGCTCGCGGCCGTGTTCTACGCACGGATCCGCCCGAAATTCGCCGCTGCGTCACGTTGACGCACGGCTGACCGGCCCGGAAGGCGCGCCGGTTCCAACGCGCCTTCCGCTGCCCGGTTCCGCGCGGCGCCCGTCGCGCCGGAAGCCGCGGATCGACTCCATCTGCATGCCCAGTGCGCGACCCGACCGGGCCGCGCACCGCCGCGTCAGTGCGACGCCGCGCTCGCGGCCTCGGCCGGATGGGCCTCGTCGTACGCGTGCTTCTGCGAAATCGCGTTGTACAGGATCGTCCCGATCACGAGCAGCACGGCCACGACGATCAGGATGCTCACGTTGCGGACAGGGTTCTTCTTGCGCTGATCGTTCATGGTCGGTGCGGCTCCGTCGAATTCGTCGAAGCGGGCATTCTACGCGCTTGGCGCCCGCGCTGCGCCGCCCGGTTCGCCGATCTCCGCCCCCGGCTTCTCCCCCGCTTTCCGCAAGCTTTCGTTTGTTAATCGTTCCCATTTCGATTTAGAATCCAGAGTCTTTCATTTTGTAATGTTCCAGGTCGCTCGGGCGGCAGGCGCGCCCCGGAACGCTCCCTCGTCCACCTGCCGCACCGGAGTCTCCATGTCGAATCCGCGCACCCGTCTGCTGCCGCTCGCCGGCGCCCTCGCCGTTGCCGCCGCCACTTTCGCACCGCTTGTCCAGGCGGCCGAGGAAGTGAGCCTGTACACCACCCGCGAGCCGAAGCTGATCCAGCCGCTCATCGACGCGTTCACGAAGCAGAGCGGCGTCAAGGTGAACACGGTGTTCGTGAAGGACGGCCTGCTCGAGCGTGTGAAGGCGGAAGGCGCGCAGTCGCCGGCCGACGTGCTGATGACGGTCGACGTCGGCAACCTGCTCGACCTCGTCGACGGCGGCGTCACGCAACCGGTGCGCTCGAAGGCGCTCGACGACGCGATTCCCGCGAACCTGCGCGGCGCGAACGGCGACTGGTACGCGCTGTCGCTGCGCGACCGCGTGCTGTACGTCGAAAAGGACCTGAAGGTCGATGCGTTCCGCTACGAGGATCTCGCCGATCCGAAATGGAAGGGCAAGGTCTGCATCCGGTCGGGCCAGCATCCGTACAACACCGCGCTCGTCGCCGCGATGATCGCGCACGACGGCGAGGCCGCGACCGAGACATGGCTGCGCGGCGTGAAGGCGAATCTCGCCCGCAAGGCGACGGGCGGCGACCGCGACGTCGCGCGCGACATCCTCGGCGGGATCTGCGACGTCGGCCTCGCGAACGCGTACTACGTCGGCCACATGAAGAATGCGGAAGCCGGCAGCGATGCGCGCAAATGGGGCGACGCGATCAAGGTCGTGCGCCCGACGTTCGCGAACGCAAAGAGCGGCGGCACGCACGTGAACATCAGCGGCGCGACGGTGGCGAAGCACGCGCCGCACAAGGCCAACGCGGTGAAGCTGCTCGAATACCTGGTGTCGCCGGAAGCGCAGGCGCTGTATGCGCAGGCGAACTACGAATACCCGGTGCGCGCGAACGTGAAGCTCGACCCGGTGATCGCGAGCTTCGGCGCGCTGAAGGTCGACCCGCTGCCGCTGGCGGATATCGCGAAGCATCGCAAGCAGGCGAGCCAGCTCGTCGACAAGGTCGGCTTTGACAACTGACGCATCGCCTGCTGCCCGCGCTTCTGACGAGCCGCGCGGCCCGCGTCCGCGGCTACGGCCACGCGCGGGCAGCCTGTGGCTGCTCGCGGCGCTGACGATCGCCGCGGCGGTCGCGGCGCCGCTCGCGGTGCTCGTGGCGGCCGCGTTCGACGCCGATCTCGCGCACTGGCGGCATCTCGCCGAATTCGTGCTGCCGCAGGCGCTCGTCAATACGCTGCTGCTGCTCGCCGGGGTCGGCACGATCGTGTCGATCGTCGGCACCGGCTGCGCATGGCTCGTCACCGCCTATGACTTTCCCGGCCGCCGGATCCTGACCTGGGCGCTGCTGCTGCCGCTCGCGGTGCCCACCTACATCGTCGCGTTCGCGTATCTCGACCTGCTGCATCCGATTGGCCCCGTGCAGGGCGCGATCCGCTGGCTGCTCGGCTTCGACAGCCCGCGCCAGTTCCGCCTGCCCGACCTGCGCTCGCTGCCGGGCGCGATCTTCGTGCTCGGCTTCGTGCTGTATCCGTATGTCTATCTGAGCACGCGCGCGATGTTCGTCACGCAATCCGCGAGCCTGCTCGAAGCCGCGCGCACGCTCGGCGCCGGCCGCCTCGCGACATTCTGGCGCGTCGTCGTGCCGCTTGCCCGGCCGGCGATCGCGGTCGGCGTGAGCCTCGCGCTGCTCGAAACGCTGAACGATATCGGCGCGTCGGAATTCCTCGGCATGCAGACGCTGACCGTGTCCGTCTATACGACGTGGATCACGCGCTCCGATCTCGCCGGCGCCGCGCAGATCGCGCTGGCGATGCTCGCGATCGTCGTCGGCATGATCGCGCTCGAACGCTACGGGCGCCGCCGCCAGCGCTACGCGCACGGCCGGCGCATGCGGCCGATCGCGCCGCGCCGCCTGAGCGGCTCGGCCGCGCTCGGCGCCGCGGTGCTCGGCTGGCTGCCCGTCCTGCTCGGCTTCGGCGCGCCGGCCGCGTACCTCGCGGTCGAAACGGCCAAGCGGCTGCACCTCGTCGGCGGCGTGTCCGCGCAACTGATGACGGGGCTCGCGAACACGCTGACGATCGCGACCGCCGCCACCGCCGCGACGCTCGCGTGCGGGCTGGTCGTCGCATGGGCCGCGCGCGCGCGGCGCGACAGCGCCCGTGCGGGCCCGGCCCGGCTGTGCGCGCGGATCGCGAGCCTCGGTTACGCGGTGCCGGGCACCGTGCTCGCGATCGGCCTGCTGATTCCGTTCGCGGCGGCCGACCGGCTGTTCGGCGCGGCGCTCGGCCGCGACGGTCTGCTGCTGATGGGTTCGGCCACCGCGCTCGTGATCGCCTATACCGTGCGTTTCCTCGCGATCCCGGCCGGCGGCATCGAGGCCGGCCTCGCGCGCATCCCGCCGTCGCTCGAGCAGGCCGCGCGCTCGCTCGGCGAGACGGCCGGCGGCACGTTGCGTCGCGTCCACCTGCCGCTGTTGCGGCCCGCACTCACGACGAGCGCGCTGCTGGTATTCGTCGACGCGATGAAGGAGTTGCCGGCCACGCTGCTGCTGCGCCCGCTGAACTTCGACACGCTCGCGACCTGGCTGTATGCGGAAGCCGCGCGCGGCACCTATGAAGAAGGCGCGGTCGCCGCGCTCGCGATCGTGCTGGCCGGACTTGTGCCCGTGATCCTGCTCGCCCGCACCCGTCACAAGATCGGAGCCTGACACCGTGAACCTGCTCGAACTCGACGACCTCTGCGTCGCCTACGACACGCCGCACGGCCGCCGCACCGTGGTCGACGGCCTGAGCCTCGCGCTGCCGCGCGGCGACATCGGCTGCCTGCTCGGCGCGTCCGGCTGCGGCAAGACCACCGTGCTGCGCGCGATCGCCGGCTTCGAACCCGTGCGCATGGGGCGCATCGTGCTGGACGGCACGCCGGTCGCGGCGCCGTCGTTCGACGTGCCGCCCGAGCGACGGCGGATCGGCATGATGTTCCAGGATTACGCGCTGTTCCCGCACCTGAGCGCGGCCGACAACGTCGCGTTCGGCCTGCGGCGCACGCAGAAGGCCGAACGGCGCCGGCGCGTCGCGGCGATGCTCGACCTCGTCGGCCTCGCCGATGCCGGCGACGCCTATCCGCACGAACTGTCGGGCGGCCAGCAGCAGCGCGTCGCGCTTGCGCGCGCCCTCGCGCCGTCGCCGGAATTGCTGCTGCTCGACGAGCCGTTCTCGAATCTCGACGTCGATACGCGCGAGCGGCTCGCGTTCGAGCTCCGCGACATCCTGAAGCACACGGGCCACACCGCGATCCTCGTCACGCACAATCAGGCGGAAGCGTTCGCGATCGCCGACCGGATCGGCGTGATGAAGGACGGCCAGCTCGCGCAATGGGATACGCCGTATGCGCTGCATCATCATCCGGCCAGCCCGTTCGTCGCGGATTTCGTGCGCCGCGACGCGCTGGCCGACGAACGCGCGCGCGCCCTGGCGCGCGGCCGCTGAAGCCGCGCCGCCGGCGCGGCCGCCACGGTGGGCCCGTCAGGCGGGCTCGGCCAGATCGCGCACCGGCAGCGCGGTCGAATACTTGATCTGCTCCATCGCGAACGACGAACTGACGTCGAACAGCGGCACCGTGCGAATCAGTTGCTTGTAGACGCGGTCGTAGTCGTCGATGCCGGCCACGACGACGCGCAGCAGGTAATCGGTCTCGCCGCTCATCCGGTAGACCTCGACCACTTCCGGCATGTCGCGCACCGCCTGCGTGAAACGCTGCGCCCATTCCTCGGTGTGCTGGTTCGTGCGGATCGCGACGAACACGGTCGTGCCGACGCCGAGCTTGCGCGGATCGCACAGCGCGACCTGCGCGCGAATCGCGCCGGTTTCCTTCAGCCGCTGCACGCGCTTCCAGCACGGCGTCTGCGACAGGTTCACGCGCTGTGCCAGCTCCGCGATCGGCAGCGTGGCATCCGCCTGCAGCAGCTCCAGCAGCTTGCGATCGATGGCGTCCATTTCTCCATTCCCTCGTCGATAGAAATTTATTCTATTCATCCTGCCCGACGGGGAACAATATGAAAACTGTCTCGGCGCGTCGACCGGTGTAAATACCGATCCGTCATGCACTCGCCGCGCCAAAGGAAACAGGCGACGCCACCCGCGCGGGTGGAATCGCCTGAAATTGCTGCTCGGCGCGGCGCGGCTTGCGCGTCGCGCCCCGGCCGGCGCTCACACGCCGCCGGCCGTCATGCCGCTCTACCGCTCAATAGCTCAATACGCGACCGTCGCGATCTCGCGCACGAAGCTGTCCTGCTCGAGCGCGTCGACGAACGCGACCGCGTAGTCTTCCGCCGAGATCTTGCTGTTGCCTTGCGCGTCCACGATCAGCTTGCCGACGCCCGTGCGGAACGTGCCCGTGCGCTCGCCCGGCGCGATCAGCGCGGCCGGGGAGAAGAAGGTCCAGTCGAGATCGGTGACCGTCTTCAGGTAGTCGAACGCGTCGCGGTGCGCGAGCGCCTGCGGCTTGTACGCGTCCGGGAAACCTTCGGTGTCGACGAGCTGCTTGCCCGGCGCGACTTCGAGCGAACCGGCGCCGCCCACCACGACGAGCCGCTTCAAACCGGCCTGACGCGTGCCGGCGACCAGCGCCTTCGCGGCGGCGACGACCTGCGCCGCATCTTCCTGCTTCGGGCCGTACGCGCTTGCGACGACGTCATGGCCCGGCAGCGCGGCCGCGATGCTGGCCGCGTCGAACAGGTCGGCCGCCTTCGCGGTGATGCCGTCGCCGGATGCGCCCGGATGGCGCGACAGCGCCGTGACGCGGTGGCCGCGCCGCACGGCTTCCGCCGCGATGCGCGAGCCGATCGTGCCGGTGGCGCCGAACAGCGCGATATTCAACGAACGTTGCGTCATATCGATTCTCCAGAAATAAAAATATGTAACACAGTTAATTACATATAAGACCGAAAAAAACGGGGCGAAGCCCCCCGTTGCACCGGTCGCCGCGCGTACGCGCCGTCCGGCTTCCTGCCCTGCCCTGCCCGCCGTCGGACACCCGTCGGCGGTTACCCGCCGGCGCGCGCCGCCCGTTGCGCGCGCTGTTCCAGATCCAGCATGTCGGCCGTCACGTCGACGAGCGTGCGCGTGGCGAGCGAAGCCTCCATCGCGCGCTGCGCGTCGCCGATATAGCCGGTCAGCACGCCCTGAATGTGCCGCCCGACGAGACACGCCGGATTCGGCGTCTCGCGGTGCAGCGCGAACAGTTGCGCCTCGTCGACCGCGCGATACACGTCGAGCAGCGTGATCTCGCCGGGCTCGCGCGCCAGCAGCGCGCCGCCGCCCGCGCCGAGCTGCGACGTGGTCAGGCCTGCTGCCGCCAGCATCGACAGCAACCGGCGAATCAGCGCCGGATTCGTATTCACGCTGCCCGCGATGATGTCGGACGACAACGGCACGCCTTCCTGCATCGACAGCAAGGCGAGCACGTGAACGGCAAACGCAAACCGGCTGCTGGTATTCATTCCTGACTCACTCGGCGACGCCGGCCCGACCTGCAGCCGGCGACATGTGTAACAATCATAATTACATTTTGAGGATCGTGCAAGCCCGCGTCATTCGCTGCTCGCGGGCTTCGCCCCCGTGGCGCTCTGCTGGCTCCACTGCTGGAGTTTCTTGCCGGCTTCGGCGATCTTCGCGCCCGCTTCGGAAGCCGCATGCGCGACGACCGCGGACGCCGCCGCGTCGATCTGCGCCTGCGCGGCCGACGCGAGGCCGCTCGCGGACAACGGCGGCACGGCCGACGCCGCGGACGCGATGCCGGCCTTCGCCGCGTTGATCTGTTGATTGACGGTGCTCGCCACCTGGTCGAGCGCCTTGGCCGCATTGTTCGCGGCATCGGCGGCCGCGCTCGCGGCCGTATCGGGTTGCGCGGCCGGCGTGCCGGACTTCTCGCAGCCCGCGAGCAACAGCAGCGCACCGGCGGCCACGGCCGCCAGCACGGACCCGGGCACGCGACGCGCCCGCGATGTCTTCATGTTCATCAGCAATCTCCGGCCGCGCGGGGCACGACCTCGTGGTTGGACCGGTGTCGATGATACCGCCTGTGGAACAGGCCCACTGACGACTCACCATTAAAAATGCCTTTCAATTTCGGATTCGTCTGATTCAATCGCAGGCGCCACGCCTCTAAAGTGGGCACGCTTCGATCCGCCTCCTGCGTGCCCCCTTTTCCTCGTCATGGCTTTCCTCATCGATTGGCTCATCGCCCTGGCCGCGCTGCTCGCCGCCACCCTGTTCCTGTGCCTGCGCGCGCCGTCGGCGCGCCGCCTCGCCGAATCCGGACGCCCGCGCCGCATCGCCTGTGCGCGCCTGCTCGCGCAGGCCGTGATCGGTTTCTGGACGGCCGCGCTGATCGTCGCGCAAGGCATCCTCGGCGCCGACGGCGACGGCCAGTCGCTCGCGGGCTTCGCGGCGCTCGCGTTCGCCGCGCTCGGCCTGATGACCGTCGCCGTCTACTGGTCGGCGTGCGCGCTGCGGCTGCGCCGGCCGCCCGCGCTGTTCGCGCGCCACTGACGCGCCAGATCGGTGCGCGGCAACGCGCCGCCGCGCACCGCTTCATTCGTCGTACGCACCAGTTCGGCACACACCGCACCACACGCGTGCGCCCGACGGGCCCGTCGGTCAGTGTCGATCACGCCCCGATCCCGTGCATGATTCACCGGAATGCCGCATCGCACGGTATCCGCGGCACCAATTCCACGCAGCCGTTCACCAGGTTGGCTCGATACTTGCATTCCTCGCCCGTTTTTTGCGCAAGGAAGCCACGGCATGGATGGTCTGAAATCCGGCGTCGACACACTGTTCCTGTTGATCGGTGCCGTCATGGTGCTCGCGATGCACGCGGGCTTCGCATTTCTCGAACTCGGCACGGTCCGCAAGAAGAACCAGGTCAACGCGCTCGTGAAGATCCTGGTCGACTTCTCGGTGTCGACGCTCGCGTACTTCCTCATCGGCTACACGATCGCGTACGGCGTCGAATTCTTCGACGACATCGGCACGCTGTCGCAGCACAACGGCTACGCGCTCGTGCGCTTCTTCTTCCTGCTGACGTTCGCGGCGGCGATTCCCGCGATCGTGTCCGGCGGCATCGCCGAGCGCGCGAAGTTCAACCCGCAGCTCGTCGCGACGCTGATCATCGTCGGCTTCATCTATCCGTTCTTCGAAGGAATCGCCTGGAACGAGCGCTTCGGCGTGCAAGCCTGGCTCGCGCACGCGTTCGGCGCGCCGTTCCACGATTTCGCGGGCTCGGTCGTCGTGCATGCGTTCGGCGGCTGGGTCGCGCTGCCGGCCGTGCTGCTGCTCGGTGCGCGCCACGGCCGCTATGCGAAGGACGGCCGGATCGCCGCGCACCCGCCGTCGAACATCCCGTTCCTCGCGCTCGGCGCGTGGGTGCTCGCGGTCGGCTGGTTCGGCTTCAACGTGATGAGCGCGCAGACGCTCGACAAGATCAGCGGCCTCGTCGCGGTGAATTCGCTGATGGCGATGGTCGGCGGCACGCTGGCGGCATGGATGGCCGGCCGCAACGACCCGGGCTTCACGTACAACGGGCCGCTCGCGGGCCTCGTCGCGGTCTGCGCGGGCTCCGACGTGATGCACCCGATCGGCGCGCTGGTCACGGGCGCCGCGGCCGGTGCGCTGTTCGTCGCGATGTTCACCTGCGTGCAGAACCGGTGGCGCATCGACGACGTGCTCGGCGTCTGGCCGCTGCACGGAATGTGCGGCGCGCTCGGCGGCCTCGCGGCCGGCGTGTTCGGGCTGCCCGCGCTCGGCGGTCTCGGCGGCGTGTCGTTCCTGTCGCAGCTCGTCGGCACGCTCGGCGGCATCGCGATCGCGACCGCGGGCGGCACGCTCGTCTACGGCGCGCTGAAGGCGACCGTCGGCCTGCGCCTCGATCGCGAAGCCGAATTCGACGGCGCCGACCTGTCGATCCACCGCATCTCGGCCACGCCCGAGCGCGACTGAACGCAAACGCTTGCGACCGGCGTGCGTCAGCTCACCTGACGGACGCCCGATTCGTCATTACGTTTTCAATTCAAAAAACTTTCATCTAGCGTCCTTACACTTCCGTCCAGTTTTCAATACGCCTTCGCGAAGCTTGCCGTTCGCCTGCCTCGCGAAGGCCATTCTTCCAACAACCGAAACTGGACTCCACATGCCCGCGTTGCCCAATGCTTCCCGTCGTCAGGCCCTGAAGATCCTCGCCGGCGCGCCGATGCTTCCCCTTTCCGGCCTCGCGCTGCCGGCCCTGCTGACGGGTTGCGGCGGCGACGACGGTCCCGCGTCGACGCCCACCCCGGTCGCCGCTGCCTATACGTCCGCGGCATTCTCGGCGATGGCGGCGCCGACGCTCGACAACGCGGCCGCGATGGCCACGACGACGGTCGGCTCGACGCTGTCGGTGTCGTTCTCGGACGGCTCGTCGCGCAACTTCAAGCTCGCGTACAAGCCGTTCTTCGTGACGGGCGACATGGTGCCGGACGGCAACGGCGGCACGACGCTCGCGGGCGGCTACTACGACATCAACAACCAGCCGATCATCGATCGCTCGGTCGCCGGCAAGGAACGCCAGTTCTATTCCGACTGCCCGGACGGCAGCTCGCTGCTGACGCTGAAGAACGCGAACGTGCCCGGCGTGAAGGGCAACGCGGTGTTCGCGGTCGTGCAGTTCGAATACACGACGCGCGATCAGGCGAGCGCGTCGCAGTACGGCCAGCTGCCGTCGCCGATCGCGGTGATCACGCTCGACCAGGACCCGGCCACCGGCGCGCTGAAGGTCGTGAAGTACCACAACGTCGACACGTCGAAGGCGCACGGGCTGTGGATCACCTGCGGCGCGAGCCTGTCGCCGTGGGGCACGCACCTGTCGAGCGAGGAATACGAGCCGGACGCGACGAAGGCCGCGACCGACGCGCAGTTCAAGGCGTTCAGCAAGAACACGTTCGGCGACGAGACGAAGGCGAACCCCTACCACTACGGCCACCTGCCCGAGATCACCGTGAACCCGGACGGCACCGGCACCGTGAAGAAGCACTACTGCCTCGGCCGCATCTCGCACGAGCTGATCCAGGTGATGCCGGACCAGCGCACCGTGATGATGGGCGACGACGCGACCAACGGCGGCCTGTTCATGTTCGTCGCGGACAAGGCGGCCGACCTGTCGGCCGGCACGCTGTACGTCGCGAAGTGGACGCAGACGTCGTCCGCCGGCGCGGGCACCGCGACGCTCACGTGGATCAAGATCGGCCACGCGACCAGCAGCGAGATCGAAGCGCTCGCGAACACGCTGAAGGCGTCGGACATCATGGACCTGGTGACCGTCGACCCGAACGACGCGAGCTACACGAAGATCCACTTCGGCGGCAAGTTCAACTGGATGCGCGTGAAGCCGGGGATGGAAAAGGCGGCCGCGTTCCTCGAGACGCACCGCTACGCGGCGCTGCTCGGCGGCAGCATGGCGTTCACGAAGCTCGAAGGCACGACCGTGAACGCGAAGGACAAGATCGTCTACACGGCGATGTCGCGGATCGAAACGTCGATGGTCAAGGGCAACGCGGTGTCGCGCGACGTCGCGGTCGACAAGAAGATCGCCGCGGGCGCCGTCTACGCGCTGAACCTGAAGGCCGGCCAGCGCGACACGACGGGCGCCGCGATCGACAGCGAATGGGTGCCGGTCGACATGGGCGCGCCGGCCGCGCTGATCGGCGAGGATCTCGCCGCGGCCGACGCGCTCGGCAACCTCGCGAACCCGGACAAGATCGCGAACCCGGACAACCTGAAGTTCTCCGAAAAGCTGCGCACGCTGTTCATCGGCGAAGACTCGGGCATGCACGTGAACAACTTCCTGTGGGCCTACAACGTCGACACGAAGTCGCTCTCGCGCGTGCTGTCGTGCCCGGCCGGCGCCGAATCGACGGGCCTGCACGCGGTCGACGAGATCAACGGCTGGACCTACATCATGAGCAACTTCCAGCACGTGGGCGACTGGGAATCGCCGCTGCACGACAAGGTCAAGCCGACGCTCGACCCGCTGGTGCGCGCGAACTACAAGGACCGCTTCAGCGCCAGCGTCGGTTACCTGACCGCCGAGCAGACCAGCATCAAGCTCGCGAAAGGCTGACCGCCGCGCACGAGGGGGCGTTGCCCGCCAGCCGGGCGCGCCCGACCGGGCCCCGTACCGGACCCCTTTCTTCATCACCGTTCATTCGTCGGCGCTCCACGCCGTTTGACGCGCGATGCCCCCTGCGGGCGTCGCGCTTTTTTTTGCGCGCGGCAATCGCGCGAGCGGCGCAAACCACGCGCATGCAGACACGAAACGGGGTTTGGACCGGCGTTTCCGGCGATCGGGGGATAATACGGGCCTGACGCGTCCGGGCGGACGGTCGGAAAGACAGGCAAAAAAAAGCGCCACGGAGACCGTGGCGCTAAAAAAGTTCTAGCCATTCCGAGGGCCGTGCTAGAACCTGAGAGACTGCGCGAAACATCGTTGCCGGTTAAACTCTTGAAACGATGTTTCGAAAACGTGAGACATTCTTTCCGTTTCCGCCCGACAAGTCAAGCGGTATTTGCACCGGTTCATGCACTTTCCGGCAACACTCATTTGAGCGTTTTCCTAATAAACCAAGGGTGAACCCGTAAAATCTCATCCAATGACCGGTTCGCCTGCGGAACGTGCATCCTTTGGCAATAGTCCTACAATACCAACAAAATTGAAATCGAGTTTCGGAATTAGAGAGAATCCCTCGTGTCGACAACTGTAACCTCTCCCGCGTCGCGGGACCGTGAATCGTCGCCCGACGAGATCACCGCCCTCGCCCGCGGTCTCGCCGTGCTACGCCGCATCGCGGCGGCCGACGCCCCCGTCAGCAACCGCGAACTGACCGAATTGACCGGCATCCCGAAGCCGACCGTCTCGCGCATCACCGCGACGCTCGTCAGCGCCGGCTTCCTGTTCCAGTTGCCCGACAGCGAGCGCTTCGTGCTCACCGCGTCGGTGCTCGAACTGAGCCACGGCTTCCTGCGCAACTTCGACATCCGCGCGCGTTCGCGGCCGTTCATGATCGAGCTGGCCGAACGCACGTCGCTGTCCGTGCACCTCGCGGTGCGCGACCGGCTCGACATGGTCGCGATCGACGTGATCCGCCCGCGCTCGGCCGTGCTGGTCACGCGCCTCGAGATCGGCTCGCGGATGGACATCGCGCGTACGGCCGTGGGCCGCGCGTATCTCGCCGCGCTCGAGGACGACGAGCGCCGCCAGCTGCTCGAGTCGCTGCGCACCACGGCCGGCGACGACTGGCCGCACGTGTCCGCCCGCCTGACGCCCGCGCTCGACGAAGCGATGCGCGACGGCCACGCGATCGCGATCGGCGAATGGCGCGAAGGGCTGAATGCGGTCGCGGCCGGTTTCGTCGGCCCGTCCGGTCAACGCTATTCGGTGAATTGCGGCGGCGCGGCGCACCAGTGTCCGCCGGAATGGCTGCA
This sequence comes from Burkholderia sp. BCC0044, assembly GCF_902832955.1. Classification (NCBI taxonomy): domain Bacteria; kingdom Pseudomonadati; phylum Pseudomonadota; class Betaproteobacteria; order Burkholderiales; family Burkholderiaceae; genus Burkholderia; species Burkholderia sp. BCC0044. The sequence goes on from NZ_CADFDO010000001.1 coordinate 1,226,967, forward strand.
GGAACACGTGGTGCCCGCGCTGCAGGAATGCATCGCGAAAATCACGCGCGAAATCGGCGGCGCGCCGGCCCGGCGCATCGGCCTGTAATCGTTTCGTCACCGAGCCGTCGCGTTCTGTAACGACCGTAACCCGTTGAAAGATAGACCGCTGGACTGTAACGGGGACGGCACGTAGGATCATGCCCATCGTCGCGCCGCACTCGCGGTGCACACTGCTCTTTTCCCGCGCGGATCGGCGGGGCCCCGGACCGAGCCGGGCCGCCCCGTCCCGTCACCCGCAAGCCCACGCCGAGCAGCCCGGTTTCCGGCCCGCCGCGCCGTCTTCCTGACAGAACACGATGGATAACGAACAAAAGCCCACGCCCCCTTCGAAAGACCCCGCACCCGCCGTCGCCCGGCGACCGCGCCGCACGCTGCTGATCGGCACCGCCGCGGTCGTCGTCATCGGCGGCCTGTTGTGGTGGCACCCGTGGAACCGCACGCCGGCGGCAGGCAGCACGGCGAAAAGCGCGGGCGCCAGCGCCGCCGCGGGCGGCCATCGCGGCCGAGGCGGCCCCGCTGCAATGGCGAACGTTCCGCAGCCCGTGCAGGTCGCCACCGCGACGCAGGGCGAGATGCCGATCGTGCTGTCCGCGCTCGGCACCGTCACGCCGCTCGCGAACGTGACGGTGAAGACGCAGTTGTCCGGCTACCTGCAGTCGGTGTCGTTCCAGGAAGGCCAGATCGTCAAGAAGGGCGACGTGCTCGCGCAGATCGACCCGCGCCCGTACCAGGTCGCGCTCGATAACGCCGAAGGCACGCACGCGCGCGACGCGGCGCTGCTCGCGACCGCCCGCCTCGACCTGAAGCGCTATCAGACGCTGCTGTCGCAGGACTCGATCGCGTCGCAAACCGTCGATACGCAGGCGTCGCTCGTCAAGCAGTACGAAGGCGCGGTGAAGACCGACCAGGCCGCGATCGATTCCGCGAAACTCAATCTCACGTATGCGCGCATCACGGCGCCGGTCTCGGGCCGCGTCGGCCTGCGCCAGGTCGACCCCGGCAACTACGTGACGCCGGGCGATACCAACGGCATCGTCGTGATCACGCAGTTGCAGCCGATGAGCGTGATCTTCACGACGTCGGAAGACAACCTGCCGCAGATCCTCAAGCAGGTGAACGCGGGCCAGAAGCTGTCGGTGACCGCCTACAACCGCAACAACACGGTGCCGCTCGAGACCGGCTCGCTCGCGACGCTCGACAATCAGATCGACACGAGCACCGGCACGGTCAAGCTGCGCGCGAACTTCGATAACAAGGCAGGCATGCTGTTCCCGAATCAGTTCGTGAACACGCGGCTGCTCGTCGACGTGATGCGCAACGCGACGATCGTGCCGACCTCCGCCGTGCTGACGGGCTCGATCGGCCAGTTCGTCTATGTCGTGAAACCCGACAACACGGTGACGGTGCGCAAGGTCACGATCGGCCCGGTCGACGGCGAACGCACGAGCATCGTCAGCGGCGTGGCGCTGGGCGAACGCGTGGTGACCGACGGCTCGGACCGCCTGCGCGAAGGCGCGAAGATCTCGATTCCGGCCGACAAGCCGAAAGGCGCGTCGGGCGTGCACGGCGCCGGGGCGGCGTCGGGCGCCTCGGGTGCCGGCGGCCATCGCGGCGGACACAAGCACGGCGCGTCGCAGGCCGCGGCCCCCGCGGCCCAGTAACGCGCGGGCCGCTCGATGAATCCATCCCGCCTCTTCATTCTCCGGCCGGTCGGCACCGCTCTCCTGATGGCGGCGATCATGCTGGCCGGCCTCGTCGCGCTGCGCTTCCTGCCGCTCGCCGCGCTGCCCGAGGTCGACTACCCGACGATCCAGGTCCAGACCTTCTACCCGGGCGCGAGCCCGGAAGTGATGACGTCGTCGGTCACCGCGCCGCTCGAACGCCAGTTCGGGCAGATGCCGTCGCTGAACCAGATGTCGTCGCAAAGCTCGGCCGGCGCGTCGGTGATCACGCTGCAGTTCTCGCTCGACCTGCCGCTCGACATCGCCGAACAGGAAGTGCAGGCCGCGATCAACGCGGCCGGCAACCTGCTGCCGTCCGACCTGCCGGCCCCGCCGATCTACGCGAAGGTGAACCCGGCCGACGCGCCGGTGCTGACGCTCGCCGTCAAGTCGAAGACGCTGCCGCTCACGCAGGTGCAGGATCTCGCCGACACGCGCCTCGCGATGAAGATCTCGCAGATCGCCGGCGTCGGCCTCGTCAGCCTGTCGGGCGGCAACCGGCCGGCCGTGCGGATCCAGGCGAACCCGACCGCGCTCGCGCAGTACGGGATGAACCTCGACGACCTGCGCACGACGATCTCGAACCTGAACGTCAACACGCCGAAGGGTAACTTCGACGGCCCGACGCGCGCGTACACGATCAACGCGAACGACCAGCTGACGAGCGCCGACCAGTACAACAGCGCGGTCGTCGCGTACAAGAACGGCCGCCCGGTGATGCTGACCGACGTCGCGACGGTCGTCGCCGGCTCGGAGAACACCAAGCTCGGCGCGTGGGTGAATGCGGACCCTGCGATCATCCTGAACGTGCAGCGCCAGCCGGGCGCGAACGTGATCGCGACCGTCGACGCGATCAAGGCGCAGTTGCCGAAGCTGCAGGAAACGCTGCCGGCCGCGCTCGACGTCGAGATCGTCACCGATCGCACGACGATGATCCGCGCGGCCGTGCGCGACGTGCAGTTCGAGCTGCTGCTCGCGGTCGCGCTCGTCGTGCTGGTGATGTACCTGTTCCTCGCGAACGTCTACGCGACGATCATCCCGAGCCTGTCGGTGCCGCTGTCGCTGATCGGCACGCTCGCGGTGATGTACATGGCCGGCTTCTCGCTGAACAACCTGTCGCTGATGGCGCTCACCATCGCGACCGGCTTCGTCGTCGACGATGCGATCGTGATGATCGAGAACATCGCGCGCTACGTCGAGGAAGGCGAGACGGGCCTCGAGGCCGCGCTGAAGGGCTCGCGGCAGATCGGCTTCACGATCATCTCGCTGACGGTGTCGCTGATCGCGGTGCTGATCCCGCTGCTGTTCATGGGTGACGTGGTCGGGCGCCTCTTCCACGAATTCGCGATCACGCTCGCGGTGACGATCGTGATCTCGGCGATCGTGTCGCTCACGCTCGTGCCGATGCTGTGCGCGAAGCTGCTGCGCCATTCGCCGCCGCCCGAGAGCCATCGCTTCGAGGCGCGCGTGCACCGCGCGATCGACTGGGTGATCGCGCGCTACGCGGTCGCGCTCGAATGGGTGCTGAACCGCCAGCGCTCGACGCTCGTCGTCGCGCTGCTGACGCTCGGGCTGACCGCCCTGCTCTATGTGTACGTGCCGAAGGGCTTCTTCCCCGCGCAGGACACCGGCGTGATCCAGGCGATCACGCAGGCGCCGCAGTCGATCTCGTACGGCGCGATGGCCGAACGCCAGCAGGCGCTCGCGGCCGAGATCCTGAAGGACCCGAACGTCGACAGCCTCACGTCGTTCATCGGCGTCGACGGCAGCAACATCACGCTGAACAGCGGGCGGATGCTGATCAACCTGAAGGCACGCGACGAACGCACCGAAACCGCCGCGCAGATCATCCGCGACCTGCAGCGGCGCGTCGCGAACATCACCGGCATTTCGCTGTTCATGCAGCCGGTGCAGGACCTGACGATCGACTCGACGGTCAGCCCGACGCAGTACCAGTTCATGCTGACGAGCCCGAACTCGGAAGAATTCACGACCTGGGTGCCGAAACTCGTCGCGCGGCTGCAGCAGGAGCCGTCGCTCGCCGACGTCGCGACCGACCTGCAGAGCAACGGCCAGTCGGTATACATCGAGATCGACCGCGCGAGCGCCGCGCGCTTCGGCATCACGCCGGCGACCGTCGACAACGCGCTGTACGACGCGTTCGGCCAGCGCATCGTGTCGACGATCTTCACGCAGTCGAACCAGTACCGCGTGATTCTCGAATCGGAGCCGAAGGAGCAGCACTACGCGCAATCGCTGAACGACATCTACCTGCCGTCGGCCGGCGGCGGCCAGGTGCCGCTGACGTCGATCGCGTCGTTCCACGAGCGGCCGTCGCCGCTGCTGGTCGCGCACCTGTCGCAGTTCCCGTCGACGACGATCTCGTTCAACCTCGCGCCGGGCGCGTCGCTCGGCGAGGCCGTCAAGGCGATCGGGGCCGCCGAGAAGGACATCGGCCTGCCCGGCTCGTTCCAGACGCGTTTCCAGGGCGCGGCGCTCGCGTTCCAGGCGTCGCTGTCGAACCAGTTGTTCCTGATCCTCGCGGCGGTCGTCACGATGTACATCGTGCTCGGCGTGCTGTACGAGAGCTACATTCACCCGATCACGATCCTGTCGACGCTGCCGTCGGCCGGCGTCGGCGCGCTGCTCGCGCTGATGATCACCGGGCACGATCTCGACATCATCGGGATCATCGGCATCGTGCTGCTGATCGGCATCGTGAAGAAGAACGCGATCATGATGATCGACTTCGCGCTCGAGGCCGAACGCGTCGAAGGCAAGCCGCCGCGCGAGGCGATCTACCAGGCGTGCCTGCTGCGCTTCCGGCCGATCCTGATGACGACGCTCGCCGCGCTGCTCGGCGCGGTGCCGCTGATCGTCGGCTCCGGCGCGGGCTCCGAGTTGCGCCAGCCGCTCGGGATCGCGATCGCCGGCGGCCTGATCGTGTCGCAGGTGCTGACGCTGTTCACGACGCCCGTGATCTACCTCGGCTTCGACTCGCTCGCGCGCCGCGTGCGCGGCTGGTTCGAACGCCACGGCCCCCAAGCCGGCACGCGCACGGATGCGTAAATGAAACGACCCCCACGCTCACTTCGTTCGCGTGGGGGGGCGCAGCCCCCCCATCTCCCGAAAACGCATCCGTCGGAACACGCGGCGGCCCAGCGAGTGCCGACATGAACCTGTCGCGCCCCTTCATCACCCGCCCCGTCGCGACGACGCTGCTCGCGCTCGGCGTCGCGCTCGCGGGCCTGTTCGCGTTCATCAAGCTGCCGGTGTCGCCGCTGCCGCAGGTCGACTTCCCGACGATCTCGGTGCAGGCGTCGCTGCCGGGCGCGAGCCCGGAAACGGTCGCGACCAGCGTGACGAGCCCGCTGGAGCGGCATCTCGGGTCGATCGCGGACGTCTCCGAAATGACGTCGACGAGCACGGTCGGCAATGCGCGGATCATCCTGCAGTTCGGCCTGAACCGCGACATCGACGGCGCCGCGCGCGACGTGCAGGCCGCGATCAACGCGGCGCGCGCCGACCTGCCCGCCGCGCTGAAGAGCAACCCGACCTACCGCAAGGTCAACCCGGCCGATTCGCCGATCATGGTCGTCGCGCTGACCTCGGAAACGGCGTCGCCGGCCAAGGTGTACGACGCCGCGTCGACGGTGCTGCAGCAGTCGCTGTCGCAGATCGACGGGATCGGCCAGGTCAGCGTGAGCGGCTCGGCGAACCCGGCCGTGCGCGTCGAGCTCGAACCGCAGTCGCTGTTCCACTACGGGATCGGCCTCGAGGACGTGCGCGCGGCGCTGGCTTCCGCGAACGCGAACGCGCCGAAGGGCGCGATCGAGTTCGGCCCGCAGCGCTTCCAGCTCTACACGAACGACCAGGCGTCCCAGGCGTCGCAATACCGCGACCTCGTCGTCGCGTACCGCAACGGCTCGGCCGTGCGGCTGTCCGACCTGTCCGACGTCGTCGATTCGGTGGAAGACCTGCGCAACCTCGGTTTGTCGAACGGCAAGCGCGCGGTGCTCGTGATCCTCTACCGCTCGCCCGGCGCGAACATCATCGAGACGCTCGACCGCGTGCGCGCGGCGCTGCCGCAGCTCACCGCGTCGCTGCCCGCCGACATCACGGTCACGCCGGTGCTCGACCGCTCGACCACCATCCGCGCGTCGCTGAAGGACACCGAGCACACGCTGCTGATCGCGATCAGCCTCGTCGTGATGGTCGTGTTCCTGTTCCTGCGCAACTGGCGCGCGACGCTGATCCCGAGCGTCGCGGTGCCGATCTCGATCGTCGGCACGTTCGGCGCGATGTACCTGCTCGGCTTCTCGATCGACAACCTGTCGCTGATGGCGCTGATCGTCGCGACCGGCTTCGTCGTCGACGATGCGATCGTCGTGCTCGAGAACATCTCGCGGCACATCGAGAACGGCAAGCCGCGGATGCAGGCGGCGTTCGACGGCGCGCGCGAAGTCGGCTTCACGGTGCTGTCGATGAGCATCTCGCTCGTCGCGGTGTTCCTGCCGATCCTGCTGATGGGCGGGATCGTCGGGCGCCTGTTCCGCGAGTTCGCGCTGACGCTGTCGCTCGCGATCGCCGTGTCGCTCGCGGTGTCGCTCACGCTCACGCCGATGATGTGCGCGCGCCTGCTGCCGGAACAACACGATCCGCAAAGCGAGGGCCGCTTCGGGCGCTTCCTCGAACGCGGCTTCGCGCGCATGCAGCGCGGCTACGAGCGCTCGCTGTCGTGGGCGCTGCGCCGGCCGCTGCTGATCCTGCTGACTCTGTTCGCGACGATCGGGCTGAACGTCTACCTGTACGTCGTCGTGCCGAAGGGCTTCTTTCCGCAGCAGGACACCGGGCTGATGATCGGCGGCATCCAGGCCGACCAGTCGACGTCGTTCCAGGCGATGAAGCTGAAGTTCTCCGAGATGATGCGGATCGTGCAGGGCAACCCGAACGTGAAGAGCGTCGCGGGCTTCACCGGCGGCACGCAGACCAACTCCGGCTTCATGTTCGTCACGCTGAAGGACCGCGCCGAGCGCACGTTGTCGGCCGACCAGGTGATCCAGCAGCTGCGCCCGCGGCTGGCGGACGTGGCGGGCGCGCGCACGTTCCTGCAGGCGGCGCAGGACATCCGCGTCGGCGGCCGGCAGAGCAACGCGCAGTACCAGTTCACGCTGCTAGGCGATTCGAGCGCCGACCTGTACAAGTGGGGGCCGATCTTGACCGAGGCGCTGCAGAAGCGCCCCGAGCTGACCGACGTGAACTCCGACCAGCAGCAAGGCGGCCTCGAGGCGATGGTGACGATCGACCGCGCGACGGCCGCGCGGTTCGGCATCAAGCCCGCGCAGATCGACAACACGCTGTACGACGCGTTCGGCCAGCGCCAGGTCTCGACGATCTACAACCCGCTGAACCAGTACCACGTCGTGATGGAAGTCGCGCCGAAGTACTGGCAGAGCCCGGAGATGCTGAACCAGGTGTGGATCAGCACGTCGGGCGGCAGCGCGAACGGCTCGCAGACCACCAACGCGGCCGCGGGCACCTTCGTCGCGACGTCGGCCGGCACGTCGAGCGCCGGCACGGCCGCGCAGAGCGCCGCGGCGATCGCGTCCGATTCCGCGCGCAACCAGGCGCTCAACTCGATCGCGGCGAGCGGCAAGTCGAGCGCGTCGTCGGGCGCGTCGGTGTCGACGTCGAAGTCGACGATGATCCCGCTGTCGGCGATCGCGACGTTCGGGCCGAGCACGACGCCGCTGTCGGTCAACCACCAGGGGCTGTTCGTCGCGACGACGATCTCGTTCAACCTGCCGCCGGGCGTGTCGCTGTCGCAGGCGACCCAGATCATCTATCAGACGATGGCGCAGATCGGCGTCCCGCCGACGATCGTCGGCAGCTTCCAGGGCACCGCGCAGGCGTTCCAGCAGTCGATGAACGATCAGCCGATCCTGATCCTCGCCGCGCTGCTGGCCGTCTACATCGTGCTCGGGATCCTGTACGAGAGCTACATCCACCCGATCACGATCCTGTCGACGCTGCCGTCGGCCGGCGTCGGCGCGCTGCTCGCGCTGCTGCTGTTCAAGACCGAGTTCAGCATCATCGCGCTGATCGGCGTGATCCTGCTGATCGGCATCGTGAAGAAGAACGCGATCATGATGGTCGACTTCGCGATCGACCAGACGCGCAACAACGGGAAGTCGTCGTTCGACGCGATCCACGAGGCGTGCCTGCTGCGCTTCCGCCCGATCATGATGACGACGATGGCCGCGCTGCTCGGCGCGCTGCCGCTCGCGTTCGGCAGCGGCGACGGCGCCGAGCTGCGCGCGCCGCTCGGGATCGCGATCGCCGGCGGCCTGATCATGTCGCAGGTGCTGACGCTCTATACGACGCCGGTCGTCTACCTGTACATGGACCGGTTCCGCATATGGGCCGAGAAGCGCCGCAACCGTCGCGGCAATACCGGCGGGCCGGCGGTCGCCGGCGAGTGACGAAAGCGGCTGCCCTTCGGGCGGCCGTCTTTTGCGGTTGATTGGCGGGGTAGGTTGTCGGGCTTGTTTGCCGGCCGCAATCGGCTATCGTGTGCTCATGTCCACCGCCGCCCCGCTGCACGGGAACCCGCCATGAACGTCCAGCTCAACCACACGATCGTCTGGTGCCGCGACAAGCATGCGTCGAGCCGCTTCCTCACCGAACTGCTGGAATTGCCGCCGCCGACGCCGTTCGGCGCGATGCTGGTCGTCGCGCTCGACAACGGCGTGTCGCTCGATTTTTACGAACAGGCGGGAGAAATCAGGTCGCAGCATTACGCGTTCCTGACCGACGAAGCCGGTTTCGATCGCGTGCTCGCGCGCATTCGCGAACGCGGGCTGCCGCACTGGGCCGATCCGGCGAAGCGGCAGGCCGGCGACATCTACCGCCACAACGGCGGACGCGGCGTGTACTTCGACGATCCGGACGGTCACTTCCTCGAAGTGATGACGCAGCCGTACGTGCTGAACGGCTAGCGCGGCAGGCCGGCGTGGCGCCGGCCCGGTGTGCGCGGCGCGGGTGTCGCCCGGTTACGGACGAGACCCGGCCGACTGCCCGACTGCCGCGGGCTGCCGTTACTCGGCGCCAGCCGTCGTCTTGCGCGGACGACGCGCACGCGGCGCCGCCTTGCGGGCCGGTTTCTTCGGCTTGGCGGCGGCCGGTGCTTCGGTAGCGCCTTCGACCGGTGCTACATCGTGCGACGAGTGCCCAGACTCTTCCCGAGCGTCAGAAGCGCTGGGCGCCGCCGCGTGCCGCTCGCCGTGCCCGGCGTCGTGGTGCGGTTCGTCCGCATGCCGGCCGGGCGCGTGCGCTTCGCCACCGTGCGTCGCGTCGCCCTGCGCGGCGGCGTCCGGCTTGGCCGCTGCGTGGCGACCGGCGCCCTTCGCGGCCGCGGCCTTCTTCGCGCCGGTCTTCTTGGCCGTGCTCTTGCGCGCGCGCTTGCGGCCATCCTTCGCGTCGCCGTGCGTGTCGGCCACCTCGGGCGTGTCGAGCGTCTCGGCCGGCGCCGCGTCGGCGAACTCGGCAAGCTCCGCGTCTTCCGCGTCGACCTGCATGCGTTCGTGAACGACCGCTTCCGCGCGCTGCCCGCGACGGCGCGCCTCGCGGCCGGCCGGCACCGGCTCCGCCGCGCGCGTGCCGTGGTGGCCGCCGTGGTGCGCCGCGCCGCCTTCACCACCCGTCGCAACGTGCTCGGCCGCGGCCGACTGGCGGGCCCGCGACACGAACGCGCCCGACTTGTCGTCGCGCCCCACTTCGAGCAGGCCACGCGCCTGCGCCTCGTCGAGCAGGTTGCCGAACGCGCGGAACCCGTAGTACGACTCGTTGAAATCCGGCTTGCGGCGCTTGATCGCGCTCTTGAGCACCGACGCCCAGATCTTGCCGACGTCGTCGCGCTCCGACGCGAGCGCGTCGAACGTCTCGACCGCCAGCGCGATCGCCTCGGCCTTGCGCGCATCCATGTCGTGCTTGCGCGACGGCTCGTCGGGCCGCTTCGCGCCGCCGTTGCCCGCACGCTGCTGCTGTTCGCGCTTCGCGAGCGCACGCTGCTGCTCGCGCACCAGATCGTCGTAGAAGATGAATTCGTCGCAGTTCGCGACCAGCAGGTCCGACGTCGATTTCTTCACGCCGACGCCGATCACCTTCTTCGCGTTCTCGCGCAGCTTCGACACGAGCGGCGAAAAATCCGAATCGCCGCTGATGATCACGAACGTATCGACGTGCGACTTCGTGTAGCAGAGGTCGAGCGCGTCGACGACGAGCCGGATGTCGGCCGAGTTCTTGCCCGACTGGCGCACGTGCGGAATCTCGATCAGCTCGAAGCTCGCCTCGTGCATCGACGCCTTGAAGCCCTTGTAGCGATCCCAGTCGCAATAGGCCTTCTTCACGACGATGCTGCCTTTGAGCAGCAGGCGCTCCAGCACGGGCTTGATGTCGAATTTCTCGTACTTCGCATCGCGCACGCCGAGCGCGACGTTCTCGAAGTCGCAGAACACGGCCATGCTGACGTTGTCCAGGGGTAATGCCATGTGTACTCCAACCGGTGGGCCGACGCGTGATGCACACGTAGCGGCGAAAAATGCATCGCGCACATGATAGCCGGTCGGCGCGTCATTCCCGCATCCATGTGAATGAATGAACGCCGGTACGCTCGTGCGGGTACGCCCGCTGCCGGTACGCCCCTTATTACGCACCCGCCGTCGGGCCAATTCGACATTACACTTGAGTTATCGGTCGTCCGTCCCTATCTGGACGGATGACGCATCGAGCAAGGAGCGGTTTCATGACGACGAAGGTACTGCTGATTGGCGCGACCGGCCGGACGGGCCAGGCCTGCGCGGATCTGCTGCTCAAGCAGCCGGAGTTCGAGGTCACGGCGCTCGTGCGCCGGCACGGCTATGCGCTGGCGGGCGCACGGGTCGTCGAGGCCGATCTGACGAACGATTTCTCGCACGCGTTCCAGGGCATCACGCACGTGATCTACACGGCCGGCTCGGCCGAATCGGACGGCGCGACCGAAGAGGAGCAGGTCGACCGCGACGCGGTCGCCCGCGCGGCCGACTACGCGCTCGCCTACAACGCGCAGAAGCTCGTGGTGGTCAGCTCGCTGTCCGCCTACCGGCCCGAGCACGGGCCGGACGCGCTGCACCACTATTCGCAGATGAAGCGCGAAGGCGACGATCGCGTGATCGCGTCGGGCGTCGACTACGTGATCCTGCGCCCGGGCCCGCTGACGGACGATCCGGGCGTCGGCAAGATCGCGCTGACCGACAGGTGGCTCGATCCCGCGCCGCCCGTATCGCGCCAGGACGTTGCATGGGCCGCGATCGAGGCGATCAAGCTCGGCATCTCGCGCAAGGTGGTCGGCTTCGTCGGCGGCAGCGTGCCGATCGAGCAGGCGCTGCGCGCGTAACGGCCCGTCGCGCGCCGCCGGGCGGGCGGCGCCTGCCCGTGCCCGCGGCCCGCACGACGGGCCGTTTTCACGCGTGGGCCGCCGCTTACTGCTTCGGATGCGCGTCGGCCCACGCCTTCACGGCGGCGAGCGTGTTCTCGACGTGCTTGTCGGGCGACAGGCTCGTGTATTCGTAGAGAACCTTCCCTTCCGGCGAAATCACGTAGGACACGCGGTTCGCCCGGTCGAGCGCCGGCAGCTTCGCGTCGTATTCGCGGATGATCTTCGCGTCCGGGTCGGCCGCCACCGGGAACTTGCTGCGGCACTCGCTCACCGAGAACTTCGTCAGCGTGTCGATGTTGTCGGCCGACACGCCGATCACCGTCGCGCCGTAAGCCTTGTAACGGTCGACCGCGTCCGCGAACGCATGCGCCTCGATCGTGCAGCCCTTCGTGAACGCCGCCGGATAGAAATACAGCACGACCGGCCCCTGCTTCAGCGCGTCCGCGAGCGAGTACGTGTAAGTCTTGCCGCCCAGCGACGCCTGCGTGGTGAAATCGGGCGCCGCGGCGCCCGGCTTCAGTTCCGCCTGCGCCACCAGCGCATGGCCGGCCACCAGCGCCGCGATGGCGCCCAGCAACAGTTTTCGCTTCATCTGCGTCCTCATTTCTTATAAAGTCAGCCTCGATGTAGGCCATTGCGGACGTTCGCCTGCCGAACGCCCGCGCCGATGATCCGGGCCCGCGGCAGCGCCGCCCGCGGCCGGTCCGTTAAAGATTCCGCACAGTCTGCCGTTATTCCTTCCGGACAACCGGTTCCAGCCCTTCACGTCAGCGAGAAACATGGAAGCCAACAGGAAACAGACGTCACGCAAGGGCTCCTGGCGCAGCGCCTTGCATACGCTGCGCCGCTTCGCTCGGTCGGGCGGCGCGCTGATGCCCGCGCGCGCCGTCGCGCCGCGCCGCGACGATTCCGTGCGCAACTGGCTGGAACAGACGGTCGGCACGGTGGATTTCCTCGCCCATGTCGACCGCGAGCTGCGCTTTCTGTACGTGTCCGACGCGAGCCTGCGCTTCATCGGCTACCACCGCGACTACCTGCATACGCTCACCTTGCGCGACCTGATCGCCGAACAGGATACCCCGGCGCTCGAAGGCCTGCTTGCACGCGCCGCCCGTTCCGGCCAGGTCGAAAAGGCGACGATGTGCATCGTCAAGTCGCTCACCTACCCGCTGGACGTCGAGGTCCGCGCGTTCAAGAGCCGCCACCACGGCGTCGACGGCTTCGCGATCGCGGCGTTCGACGTGTCGTCGTGGCGCGCGCTCGAGGCCCGCCTGACGTACGAAATGCACCACGACCCGATGACGGGGCTCGACAACCTGTCCGCGCTCGTGCCGGCGCTGATGCGCGCGCAGCAGACCGCCGACGAGCACGGCACCTGCGCGGCGCTGCTGCTGCTCGACCTCGACGACTACCAGCGGATCAACCGCGCGCTCGGCTACGACGCCGGCGACATGCTGCTGCGCGAGACCGCGCAGCGGCTGAAGGCGCTCGTCGCGCCGGACGAGCAGCTCGCGCGCGTCGCGAGCGACAAGTTCGCGGTCGTGCTGGGTGCGGCGGACCGCACGCAGGCGAGCCATGCCGCCGATGCGCTCGCGCGCCGGCTGCAGGCCGCGGTGCGCGAACCCTACGTGTTCCAGGGGCAGACCGTGCACCTGTCCGCGAGCATCGGCATCGCGCTCTACCCCGACGAACGTGCCGCGCCGCATCGGGCGCAGCATCACAGCCCGCTGCTGCGCCGCGCCGACCACGCGCTCGCGCAGGCGAAGACGTCGGGCGGCAACGCGCTCGCGTTCCACGCGCCCGTCGACGATCCGGCCGACGCCGAACGGCTCAAGCTCGAAGCCGACCTGTACGACGGCGTGCGCAACGGCGAGTTTTCGCTGCATTTCCAGCCGATCACACGCAGCCAGTCGGGCGCGGTGGTCGGCGTCGAGGCGCTGATCCGCTGGCGCCATCCGGTGCACGGCCTCGTGCCGCCGGCCACCTTCATCCCGCTCGCCGAATCGATCGGCCTGATCAACTACCTCGGCAACTGGGTGCTCAAGGCCGCGTGCATGCAGCTCGTCGCGTGGGACGGCCAGGGGCTCGCGCTGCAATACGTCGCGGTCAACGTGTCGCCGCAGCAGTTCCGCGACCCGCGCTTCACGCAGAGCGTGCGCGACGCGATCGCGCTGACCGGCATCGACCCGCGCCGCATCGTGCTCGAAATCACCGAAAGCCTGCTGATGCACGATCCCGCGCACGCGAAAGTGCTGCTCGAGGAGCTGACCGGCCTCGGCATCCGCTTCGCGATCGACGATTTCGGCACCGGCTATTCGAGCCTCGCCTATCTGCAGCGCTTCCCGCTCGCGAAGCTGAAGATCGACCGCAGTTTCGTCGAGAATCTGCTGACGTCGCGCAACGACCGCGCGATCGTGTCGGCGGTGGTCGGCCTCGCGCAAACCCTGGATCTCGAGCTCGTCGCCGAAGGCGTCGAGACCGAGGCGCAGCGCGAGCTGCTGACGGAGATGGGCTGCAATCACATCCAGGGCTGGCTCGTCTGCCAGGCGCTGCCGTCCGAGGAGCTCGCGCGGCGCTTCGAGGCGCAGCAGCTGCACCTGCACGCCGCCGCCTGACGCGCGCGGCGAACCGAACAGATTCGTATGTCAACCACCGAATACCTGCCCCGCACCGCGCTGCTCGACAAGCTGTGGGCCCGGATGAACGAACGGGGCGATTTCCCGCTGCTGTCGGAATCGCTGCGCGCGACGATGGCCGCGATGAAGAACGACGACCTCGACTTCACCGCGCTCGTGCGCGTCGTGCTGTCGGACTTCGCGCTCACGCAGAAAGTGCTGCGGCTCGCGAACTCCGCGATGTACATGGCGTTCGGCGGCAACATCACGACCGTGACCCGCGCACTGATGGTGCTCGGCATGGACGCCGTCGGCCATCTCGTGGTCGGGCTCAAGCTCGTCGATCACTTCCATCAGAGCACGCCGCGGCGCATCGACGCGAAGCTGGAGCTGAATCGTGCGCTGCTGTCCGGCTGCGTCGCGCGCAAGCTCACCGAGCACGCCGAACTGCGCGGGGGCGAGGAAGCCGTCGTCTGCACGCTGATGCGCCAGGTCGGCAAGCTGCTGGTGGTCTGCTATCTCGACAGCGAATGGGACCGCATCCGCCGCCGCGCGGCCGAGCTGAACGGCGACGAAGTGGCCGCCTGTGTCGACGTACTTGGCGTCGGCTTCGACGAGATCGGCCTCGAAGCGGCCGCGCGCTGGCGGCTGCCCGACGTGATCCGCGCGGGCATGGCCGACGACGATCGCGCCAGCCGCGCCGACGCGTTCGACGACGAAGACGGCGACGCCCGCCACGCGGGCCCGGCCGGCGACGACGGCTCGGCCCACCGCATCCGCTGGCTGCGCGCGGTGAGCCGCTGTTCGACCGACGTCGCCGGCGCGCTCGTCATGCCCGCCAGCCCGCAGCGCGACGCGCGCATCGGGGCGCTCGCGCAGCACTACAGCGCCGAGCTCGGCATGGAATCCGACGCGCTCGTCGAGATCGCCGAGCGGCTCGCGCGCGAGGAAGCGAGCGACACCGTGATGCGCGAGATCGTCGAGCTGCGCGCGAACGCCGACGCGATCGCGCGCGCGCAGGCCGAGCCCGAGGCATGCCTCGAAGCCGGCCTCGCGGACCTGCGCGCGCTGCCGTCCGAACACGTGCTGACGCCGGTGCTCGCGCTCGCGTCGGAAAGCCTGCTGGCCGGCCTCGCGTTCACGCGCACCGTGATGTTCGTGCGTCACGACGACGGCACGTTCGCCGCGCGCCTGGGTTTCGGCCCAGGCGTCGATACGGCGCTCGGCCGGCTGCGCTTCGACGAACGCTTCGAGCCGGACGTGTTTCATCTCGCGATCTCGAACTCGGTCGGCATCTTCATCGAGCAGGCGCAGGAGCCGAAGATGATGAAGCGCCTGCCCGCGTGGTATCTCGACGCGTTCGACGACACGCGCGCGTTCGTGCTGCTGCCCGTGCGCGTCGGCGCGACGAGCGTCGCGCTGCTGTACGGCGACTGGGCCGGCGCGCAACCCGCGCGCAAGATCTCGCAGCAGGAGATGGCGGTACTCAACGAACTCGCGCGTGAACTGGGGCGGTTCTTCGCCGCGCAGCCCGGCTGACGGCCGGCGCGCATCCGGCGTTTTCGTCCCTCCAAAAGCAAACCGGCCGCATCATGCAAAACACCCCAAAGGTTGGATCTCGTCCAACTTTTGGGGTGCAGTTCAATCAGCGGCCGTTTTTTTACAGCGTGCGCCCGAACGAAGCGCTTACTTGAGCGTCACGGGCACGCTGAAGTACTTCTTCGCGAGGGTGTCGATCGTGCCGTCGGCCTTCAGGTCCTTCAGCGCCTGATCGAGCGCGGTCTTCAGCGCCGCGTCGTTCTTGCGCAGGCCGAAGCCGACGCCCGAGCCGAGGATCTCGGTATCGCTGACCGTGCCGCCCGCGAACGCGAAGCCCTGGCCTTGCGGCTTCGTCAGGAAGCCCTTCGAGCCGGCTTCCGAATCCTGGAACGTCGCGTCGAGACGGCCCGACTTCAGGTCGGCATAGGCCAGGTCCTGCGTCTGGTACGGCACGACTTCAACGCCGGCCGGCGCCCACTTCTTCTTCGCGTACGCTTCCTGGATCGTGCCCTGCAGCACGCCGACGCGCTTGCCCTTCAGCGATTGCGGGGTCGGCAGCAGGCCGCTGCCCTGCTTCGCGATCAGCTGGTTCGGAATCGTGTAGATCGGATCGGTGAACGCGATCGCGTGCTTGCGCTGGTCGGTGATCGTCATGTCCGAGTTGATCGCGTCGAACTTGCGCGCCTGCAGTGCCGGGATCAGGCCGTCGAAGTCGTTCTCGACCCATACGCACTTCGTCTTCAGCTTCGCGCACACCGCGTTGCCGATGTCGATGTCGAAGCCGGTCAGCTTGCCGTCGGGCGTCTTGTATTCGAACGGTGCGTACGAGGCCTCGACGCCGAACCGGATCTCCTTCAGATCCGCGGCAAACGCGCTGCCTGCCGCCACCGCCGATGCCGCTACCACCGCGTGCGCGGCCACTTTACGCCAATCCAACTTCATCAGGTGTTCTCCTCGATACTCGAATGTTCCGGAACTACGGGCGCATGCATCATTGCAGGGTCGGATGACACCGACAATCTAGATGCCGCGCCTTGATGCGGCGCAACAGCCGCAAGGCCGCGATTGTACCAATCCGCGCGAGCCGATATGGCAAAGCGGCCATGGACGCGCGATGCTGCGCTGCGGGCCCGGCGGCCGCCACGCGACCCGTCGAACTTGCAAGACGGTGTCGCAAATACGCAAGCGCGCCGCACGCGCCGTCTGCGCGGCGGGCGGGCGTCATCGTACAAATGAATGGACTGCGGGACGATGCGCGGGCCGAGCGTCGCCGCGGCCCTTGCACTGACGCATCGATCAGACGAGTGCGGCCAGCGTGTCGCGCGTCGTGTCGATCACGAGCAGGCCCGCGCGCAAACCCGGCTTCACGGTCGGGTTCGGAAACACGATCCGTTCCTCGTCGTGCTTCACCGTGTAGCGGTAGTCGCCGTCCTGCGCGAGCACGGTGCCGCGCGCGAACGCGGTGAAGTTCGCGACGTCGGCCGCGACGAACAGCTCGAGCGCGTCGCTCTGCTTCGTGATCTGGTCGATCACGGTGAACACGCGCGGCAATGATGCGTCGACGTCACGCCGCTCACCCGACACGAGCTTGCGCACCGCGCGGTCGGCGGGCGCGAAGCGCGACAGGTCGTTCTGGCCGAACGGCCGCACCTTGCCGAGTTCCAGCGTGCACGCGAGCGCGCCGCACTGCTCGGCCGTGAAATGCGAATACGTGTTGCCCTTCGCGGTATGCAGCAGCACGGCCGCGATGCGTGCATCGCCGAGCCATTCGACCATCGCGCGCGTGGGCGGCGTGCCCGTGTGCGGCAGCAGCGCGAATTGCTCGAACACCGACGCGCGGATCGCCGTGTGCATGTCGATGTGCCAGCGCGTGCTGCCCGCCGGCGCGGCCGTGAAGAATTCGGCCGCGGCCGTTTCGAGCTGAACCGCGCGCGGCGCTTCGCGGCTCGCGGGCACCTGCGCGTGACGGCCGCTGAACAGGCGATTCAGGTCGTCGTCGAGATAGCGTTCGCCCGCGCGCATCGCCGGCACGTTGCCGAGCACGACGAGCAGCCGGCACGCGAGCGGCAGCGCGCCCGCCGCGAGATCGCGCACGAGCATCGACAGCAGCTCGATCGGCGCCGTCTCGTCGCCGTGCACGCCGGCCGACACGAGCACGCTCGCGCGCGCCGCGGGGTCAGCGGCTGCCGGTTCGAACGCGAGCAGCCCGTCGCCGAGCCATTGCCAGCGCACCGCGCCGCCCGCGCACGCGCCGTCCTTGTCGGCCGGCGCGCCACCGGCCAGCGTGAACGCGAGGAAGTCGTCGAGCAGCGCGGCGGCCGGCATCCGTGCCTCAGCGCTGGAAGTCATACAGCGAACCGACGCGCAGGATCTGCGTGAGTTCGTCGAGCGCCGTGCGCGATTCGTCGAGCAGCTTCGGATCGGCGAGATCTTCCGGTGCGAGGCGATCGCGATAGTGCTTGTCGATCCACGCGTCGAGCGACGCGAACAGCGTGTCGTTGATCCACACGTTCGACGTGACCGCCGCGCGCTCCGCTTCGTTCAGCACGACGCGCAGGCGCAGGCACGCGGGGCCGCCGCCGTTCTTCATGCTTTCGCGCAGGTCGAACACGAGCACGTCGTGAATCGGGCCGTTGCCGGCCGCGAGCTGGTCGAGATAGGCGGCGACCCGCGCGTTCTCGCGGCATTCCTGCGGCACGACGAGCACCTGCGAGCCGTCCGCGCGCGACAGCAGCTGGCTGTTGAACAGGTACGACGTGACCGCATCGTTCACGCTCACCGCTGCGTCCGGCACCTCGATCACGTTCAGGCGCGCACCGCGTGCGTCGAGCGCGGCAGTCAGCGTGTCGTAGATCGCCTGCTTGTTGACGAACGCGCGTTCGTGCGTGAACAGCGTGTCGCGGTTGCCGACCGAGATCACGTCGTTGTGGAACACGCCCGCGTCGATCACGTCCGGATCCTGCTGCGCGTAGAGCGTCGCTTCCTCGGCGAGCCCGTGACGATGCGCGACCGCGCGGCTCGCCTCGAAGGTCTGGCGGGCCGGGAAACGCTTCGGCTCCGGGCCGCGGCGGTATTCGGCGCGGCCGTACACGAAGAATTCGATGCCCGGCTTGCCGTATTCCGCGCAGAAGCGCGTATGGTTCGCCGCGCCTTCGTCGCCGAGCGCCGGCGTGCCCGTCAGCGCTTCATGCACCGCGAAGTGCGTGGGGTCCGCGAACAGCGTCGACAGCGTGCGGCGCGTCGCTTCGTGCTCGATCGCGCGATGCAGCTTGCTGCACAGGTTCGCCGGCGTGAAGTGCACGCGGCCGTCGCTCGTGTCGGCCGACGGGCTGACGGTGGCCGCGTTCGCGGTCCACATCGCCGACGCCGAGCTCGCCGCGGCGAGCAACTCGGGCGCCTGCTTCGCGGCCTTCGCGATCACGTCCGCGTCCTTGCCGGAGAAACCCAGCTCGCGCAGCAGGCGCAGCGACGGCCGCTCCTGCGGCGGCAGCACGCCTTGCGCGAAGCCGAGATCCGCGAGCTGCTTCATCTTGCGCAGCCCCTGCTTCGCGGCCGCCTTCGGGTTCGCGGCCGACTTCTCGTTGTTCAGCGACGCCACGTTGCCGAACGACAGCCCGGCGTAGTTGTGGGTCGGGCCGACGAGTCCGTCGAAATTGGCTTCTTGTGCGTTCATCGTCGCTCCCTCGATCAGAAATGCAGGCCCGGCGACAGGCTCGCGGGCAAGGTCAGTTGCGTGCTTTCCACCGACGCCATCGGGTACGCGCAATAGTCGGCCGCGTAGTACGCGCTCGGCCGATGGTTGCCCGAGCGGCCCGTGCCGCCGAACGGCGCGGCGGACGATGCGCCGTTGGTCGGCCGGTTCCAGTTGACGATCCCGGCGCGGATCGTGCGGCGGAAGTGCGTCCATGCGTTCTCGTCATCGGCGAGCAGCCCGGCGGACAGGCCGAACGCCGTGTCGTTCGCGCGCTCGATCGCTTCGTCGAACGTCGCGTAGCGGACGATCTGCGCGAGCGGGCCGAAATGCTCTTCGTCGGGCAGGTTCGCGACGCCCGTCACGTCGACGATCGCCGCGTTCACGAAGCCGAGGCGCGGATCGCGCTGCGTCATCGCGATGATCGGCTTCGCGCCCTGCTCGACCAGGCGCGACTGCGCATCGACCAGCTTCGCCGCCGCGCGCGCCGAGATCACCGCGCCCATGAACGGCTGCGGGTCGGCGTCGAACACGTCGGCCGTGATCTTCGACGTGACGTCGACGAAGCGCGCGAGGAAGCGGTCGCCGAACGCGCCCTGCGGCACGAAGATGCGGCGTGCGCACGTGCAGCGCTGGCCGGCCGACAGGAACGCCGACTGGATCGTGTGATGCACGGCCGCGTCGATGTCCTCGACTTCGCCGATCACGAGCGGGTTGTTGCCGCCCATCTCGAGCGCGAGCACGATTTCCGGACGGCCGCCGAACTGCCTGTGCAGCAGCGTGCCGGTATCCGAGCTGCCGGTGAAGAACAGCCCGTCGATCTGGCGGTGATTCGCGAGCGCGATGCCCGTGTCCTTCTCGCCCTGCACGAGGTTCAGCACGCCGGCCGGCAGCCCGGCTTCGCGCCACACCTCGACCGTTGCGCGCGCAACGCCCGGCGCAAGCTCCGACGGCTTGAACACCACCGTGTTGCCGGCGATCAGCGCCGGCACGATATGGCCGTTCGGCAAGTGGCCGGGGAAGTTGTACGGGCCGAACACGGCGACGACACCATGCGGGCGGTGGCGCAGCACCGCGACGCCGTCGGCCATGTCCTGGCGCTTCTCGCCGGTGCGTTCCTGGTACGCCTGGATCGAGATGCCGACCTTCGCGGCCATCGCGGCGACTTCGGTGCGCGCTTCCCACAGCGGCTTGCCCGTCTCGCGGCCGATCGCGGTCGCGATCGCTTCCTTGCGCTCGGTGAGCAGCGACGCGAAGCGCTTGGCGATCTCGCAGCGCGCTTCGAAGTCGAGCGCCGACCAGCCGGCGAATGCGCGGCGCGCGCTCGCAACCGCGCGGTCGACGTCCGCCGCCGACGCGCTGCCGCCCTGCCACGCGATTTCGTCGGTGCCCGGGTTGCGCGAAGCGAAGACGGGGCCCGAGCCTGCGACCCAGGCGCCGTCGATGAAGAGTTCCGTCATGATTCGTTTATCCCTGTTTGACTTTGAGCGGCAGCACGCGGACCGGATCGCCGGCCTTCACGTCGAGCGCGGCGGCATCGTCGGCCGACAGCACGAACGAACCGTTCGCGACCACGCCCGGCGCGACGCCGACGCGGAAATCGCCGAGCGACGTGTTCGACACGAGCGACCTGGGTGCGTTATCCGTTGCATCCGGCACGCCGATCGCAACCGGCACGACGACGCTCTCGCGCACCGTGCGCAAGTCGTTCACGTGGCATTCGAGCACCGGGCCCGCGTCGAAGATGTCGACGTGATTCTGGTAACGCAGCCCTTCCGCCTCGAGCATCTTGCGCGCCGGCAGCGTGTCGCGGTGCGTGAGGCCGACTGCGTCCTGCGCGTCCTGCGGCAGCAGGTCGACGTACACCGGATAGCGCGGCATCAGTTCCGCGAGGAACGACTTGCGGCCGTGCGAGCTGAGGTAATCGGCCGCGTTGAAATCGATCTGGTAGAAGTGCGAACCGACCGCGCGCCAGAACGGCGACGTGCCGTCCTCGTCGAAGTGGCCGCGCAGTTCCGCGCAGATGCGTTCCGGGAAGCGGTCGCGGAATTGCGCGATGAACATGAAGCGCGAGCGCGACAGCAGGCCGCCGACGCCGCCCGTGCGATAGCGCGGGCTCAGGAACAGCGAGCACACTTCCGCGTAGCCCGTCAGGTCGTGCGAGA
Organism: Burkholderia sp. BCC0044; assembly: GCF_902832955.1. Classification (NCBI taxonomy): domain Bacteria; kingdom Pseudomonadati; phylum Pseudomonadota; class Betaproteobacteria; order Burkholderiales; family Burkholderiaceae; genus Burkholderia; species Burkholderia sp. BCC0044. Next base: position 1,248,215 of record NZ_CADFDO010000001.1, read on the forward strand.
TGTTCAGCGCGGACATCCGCGTCCACACGCCGAGCTCCTGGCTCGCGTGCACGACCGTGCTCACGCGATAGTTGTAGAACGGCTGCTCGAGGCCGACCTGCGTCTCGATTCCGCACACGCCCGCGATGTCGCCCGTCTTCGACTCTTCCATCACGAAGAAGTAGCCGGCTTCGCCCGGCGCCGCGTTGCCTTCGAGCGTGCGGCGCGAGCGTTCGATGCGCGCGGCGAGCGCGTCGCGGTCGGGCTTGAACGTGGTCAGGCCCGGCCCGGTTTCCTGCGCGAGCGACACGAGCGCGTCGACGTCGCCCGTTTGTACGACCCGAACGACGATCATGCTGCGTCTCCCTTCAAATCTTCATCGTCGCGGCGATGCAGCGGCACGCAGCGCACGACATCGCCTTCCTTCACATCGAGCGCCGCGCGCACGTCGCCGGCGAGCGGCGCCTCGGTGCTCCGCGCATCGGCCGTATCGCCCGGCAGGTCGACCAGCACGCAGCGGAACGATTCGCCACTGCCCGTCGACACCATGTACGCGACGTCGCCCTGCTGATGCGCGGCCTCGCGTACGACGCGCTCCGCGCCGTGCTTCACGCACGCGGTACGGTCGACCTGCGCGGTCAGCACCGGGCCCGCGTCGAAGATGTCGACGAAGCGGTCAGGCTCGAAGCCTTCCTCGAGATGGATGTCGTACGCGAGCAATGCCGTTTCGTTCGGCTCGCCGAGCACGCGCTGAGCGGCTTCCGGCAACAGCGGCACGTACAGCGGATAGGCCGGCATCACTTCCGCGATGAACGTGCGGCTGCGGCCGCCCGACGCGATGTCGACGTCGGTGAAGTCGCGGCCGAAGAACTTGCGGCCCACCGCTTCCCAGAACGGCGACGCGCCGTTGCCGTCGCTCACGCCGAGCAGCAGCGTGAACACTTCCGGCGTGAAGCGGCGGCGGTTCGCGGCGATGTACATCATCCGGGCGCGCGAGATCAGGTGTGCGGCCGCGTCGCCGCGCAGCGACGGATCGACGTAGAAGCCCGCGAGCCGGCTCTTGCCGGTCAGCTCGTGCGACATCGTGAGCGCGTGGATCTTGCGGTTCACGTGCAGCTCGCGCGACGCGTGGATCAGCGCGTCGTTGCGGAACGCGTAGAACGGTTCCGAGTAGCCGGCCGCGGCCACGATGCTCGCCGTGCCGAGCAGCTTGCCGGTCGACGAATCCTCGAGCACGAAGAGGTAGAACTCCTCGCCGGCGAAGTCGACGTCCGCGCGAAACGAATCCTCGGAGAGCGCCACACGCGCTTCGAGCGCCGCGCGGTCGTGCGGCAGCGAGTGCAGGACCGGCTGCGCGGTGCGCGCCATGTGCGCGAGCGCATCGAGATCCGTGAGTTTGCCGGGTCGAACAAATAGCATCGTCGTTCCTGTCTGCGATGGGCGCGCCGATCAGCGCGCGGTGGCTTCCTGGGCCGCGAGCACCTGCTCGACTGCTTTCTCGAAGCGCTTCACGCCTTCGTCGAGCAGGTCGAACGGGATCACCAGCGACGGGACGAAGCGCAGCACGTTCGGGCCGGCGATCAGCATGATCAGCCCGTTCTCGGCGGCGGCCGTGACGAAGTCCTTCGCGCGGCCGTCGAATGCGGCGGTGAGTTCGGCGCCGACCAGCAGACCCTTGCCGCGGATGTCCTTGAAGATGCCGAAGCGCGCGTTGATGCGTTCGAGCGCGCCCTTCAGGCGCACGCTGCGTTCGCGCACGCCTTCGAGCAGCGCCGGGTCGCCGATCAGTTCGACGACCTTGTCCGCGATCGCCGATGCGAGCGGGTTGCCGCCGTACGTCGTGCCGTGCACGCCGACCTTGAAGTGGGCGGCCAGTTCGTTCGTCGTCAGCATCGCGCCGATCGGGAAGCCGTTGCCGAGCGCCTTTGCGGTGGTGAGGATGTCCGGCGTGACGCCCGTGTCCATGTAGGCGTAGAACTGGCCGGTGCGGCCCACGCCCGTTTGCACTTCATCGAAAATCAGCAGTGCGTCGTTGGCGTCGCACGCTTCGCGCAGCGCCTTCAGGAAGGCCGGATCGGCCGGGATCACGCCACCTTCGCCTTGCACCGGCTCGACGATCACGGCGCAGGTTTTCGGGCCGATCGCGGCCTTCGCGGCTTCGATGTCGTTGTACGGCAGGTGCTTGATGCCTTCCGGCACGGGGCCGAAGCCTTCCGAGTACTTCGGCTGGCCGCCGACGCTGACCGTGAAGAACGTGCGGCCGTGGAACGACTGGACGAACGACACGATTTCGAATTTGTCCGCGCCGTGGCGGTCGAACGCGACGCGGCGCGCGAGCTTCAGTGCGGCTTCGTTCGCTTCCGCGCCCGAGTTCGCGAAGAAGGCGCGATCGGCGAAGGTCAGCGATTCGAGGCGCTTCGCGAGGCGCAGCACCGGCTCGTTCGTGTAGCCGTTGCCGATGTGCCAGAGCTTGCGGCCTTGTTCGTCGAGGACTTTCAGCAGTTCGGGGTGGCCGTGGCCGAGCGACGTTACCGCGATGCCGCAGGCGAAATCGATGTACTCGCGGCCGGCCGTGTCCCACACGCGGGAGCCCTCTGCGCGATCCGGCACGAACGGGGCGGGAGAGAATACCGGCACCATCACTTCGTCGAATGTCTGGCGGGTCACGGTCGAGGTCGTCATGGTCGTTCCTTTCGGTTTCGTAAGAGGGTTCAACAGGATCAAGTTTAGGGAAGGGTGACGCAAGCGTCTTGCGGAATTGCGACGGGTTCTGTCGGAAGGTTTGGGTTTTGACGGTGGTTTTTGGGGGTCTGGCTTGGGGGTTTGCCTGCCTGCCGTGTCGTGAAGCACCTGTAATCGTGTCGGTATATTAGCGTCGCCCCTCCGCGGGGCAGCGGTCACTTTTCTTTGTCTTGCCAAAGAAAAGTAACCAAAAGAAAGGCGCGCAGATATCGCATGACTTCCCGGTGCCATCGCCAACAGAGTGGATCGCACAAAAGTGTCCGCGCCAGTCACGAGCCCGGAGTGGTTCGAGCAATGGTTCTGACACCACTGCCTACACAACAGAGCGGTATACCGCCCCCTAGCTCCGTCCTCGCTTCGCTCGGCCGACAGGTCCATCCCAACCAATACCGATACCACCCCTCAACGTACTTTCGATAAACGGGGAATTCGCTTCTCTGTCCGCGAGAAAAATGGGGGACGCAAACACATCGTCTCGCGAAGACACCAATGATCAAACGATCTGCTCACACAAATGTGGAGAGCAGAAAGAGTGCCTGGCAGTCGACGGCTGATGCAGGAAGCACGAATGCAACCGCCCGCCCTGAAGTACCTTGCAGCCGAGCGTAGCGAGGATGGAGCTAGCGGACGGTATACCACTCCGTGGGGTAGCGAGAGATGTCAGAACCATTGCTCGAACCACTCCGGGTTCCTGACTGGCGCGGACACTTAGATGGTGGCCACTCTGCTGGCTATGGCACCGGTAAGTCATGCGTTATCTGAGCGCCTTTCTTTTGGTTACTTTTCTTTGGCAAGACAAAGAAAAGTGACCGCTGCCCCGCGGAGGGGCGACGCTAATATACCGACACGATCACAGGTGCTTCACGCCAACCGCGGGCGGACCACCAAACAAAGCAAGTCAAAACCCAACCTCAATCCTTCCCGCGCTCGACGAGCGCTCCCCCGCGAGGTTCGCTGCTGCCGCCGGTCTGCTTCTCGAGCCACGCTCTTCGATCCTCCCGAGGCGTAACACCAAACCGCTCGCGATAAGCGTTAGAGAAATGCGCAGCAGAAGAGAACCCACAAGCGAGAGAAACCTGAACGACAGACTTACTGGTCCGCTGCAACTGCGTCCGAGCCTTGAGCAACCGAAGATTGAGGTAATACTTGGAGGGCATCGCCCCGAGATACTGTCGAAAGAGCCGTTCCAATTGCCTCCGAGAAACGCCGACGAGCCCGGCGATCTCATCGGTGGTCAAAGGATCCTCGACATTGGCTTCCATCAAAAGCAGCGCGTCATTAAGCCGAGGATGCCGCTCCCCCGGAGCAGTCACAAAGGGAATCCTCTGCCGCTCCTCGCCGCTGCGCAGCGCGCCGACCCCGAGCGCATCGGCAATCCGCTCCGCAAGATCCGCCCCATGTTCCCGGCCGATCATGGCCAACATGAAATCGACGGTCGCCTGCCCACCGGCACAGGTCGCCCGATCGCGATCGATCTCGAAGATCTGCTGCGTGACGATCGACCGCTCGAACTGTTCGGCGAACTGCTGATACGTCTCCCAGTTCACGCTCACGCGATACCCGGAAAGCTGCCCCGCCATCGCCAGCCACCACACGCCGTGATGAATCCCGGTCACAACGGGCGTACGCTGCCCGACCCGCGCGAGACTCGCGAGAAACAACCGATAGTCGGCAAACTGCTGAAACCGCTCCGATACGACGATCACCCAGTCGCACGCGATCGCATCGTTGAACGCCGCATCGGCATGCCAGTGCGCACCGCCCGCGAGCGGCACCGGCCGCCCATCCCACGAACACACCTGCCAGCGGTACAACAGCCGCCCGTCGATCTCGTTCGCGAGATTCAGCGCATCGACGATCGGACCCACGCCCGACATCGACACGGGCGGCAATGCAACGATCGCCACCTGCGTCGTGCGGGTGGCGCCTGCGGGACGAGACACCGGTACCACGTTGAAGCCTGCCCTGTCGCGTTACTTGAGGCTGCCCGACAGGAACTGCTTGAGCCGCTCGCTCTGCGGACGCACCAGCACTTCCTTCGGATCGCCCTCTTCCTCGGTCCGCCCCTGATGCAGGAACATCACGTGGTTCGACACGTTGCGCGCGAAACCCATCTCGTGCGTGACGACGATCATCGTGCGCCCTTCCTCCGCCAGCTTCTGCATCACCTTCAGCACTTCGCCCACCAGTTCCGGGTCGAGCGCGGACGTCGGCTCGTCGAACAGCATCACGTCCGGATGCATCGCCAGCGCCCGCGCAATCGCGACACGCTGCTGCTGGCCCCCCGACAAATGGGACGGATACTGCTTCTCGACGCGCGGCGGCAAACCGACCTTCTCCAGGTACTCGCGCGCACGATCCTCGGCTTCCTTCTTCGAAATGCCGAGCACGTGCACGGGCGCTTCCATCACGTTCTCGAGCACGTTCATGTGCGCCCACAGGTTGAAGTGCTGGAACACCATCGCGAGCTTCGTGCGGATGCGCTGCAACTGCTTGTGATCGGCGACTTCGAGCGCACCGGCGCGGTCGGTCTTCGTGCGCACGGCCTCGCCGTCGACGACGATCTGCCCCGCATTCGGCCGCTCGAGGAAATTGATGCAGCGCAGGAACGTGCTCTTGCCCGAGCCGCTCGCGCCGATGATGCTGATGACGTCGCCGGCCTTCGCGTTCAGCGACACGCCCTTGAGCACCTCGTTGTCGCCGTAGCGCTTGTGGATGTCGACCGCGGCAAGCTTGACGGAAGCGGACGCGCTCGTTTGAGTGATCTCGGCCAACTGGCTCTCCTCGAAGTAATTCAATGACGGGCGGCCGCGAGATACGCGAGCCAGTGGCGCTCCGCGCGGCGAAACGCCGCGACGAGTGCGAACGATACCGCAAGATAGATCAGCGCGGCGATCCCGAACGACTGGAACGCCATGTAGGTCGCGGAATTGGCGTCGCGCGCGACCTTCAGGATGTCCGGCACGGTCGCGGTGAACGCAACGGTCGTCGCGTGTAGCATCAGGATCACCTCGTTGCTGTACAGCGGCAGCGCGCGGCGCAGCGCCGACGGCAGGATCACGCGGCGATACATCGTGAACGGCGACATCCCGTACGCACGCGCCGCCTCGACCTCGCCGTGCGGGATCGCGCGGATCGCCCCGGCGAAGATCTCGGTGGTGTACGCGCAGGTGTTCAGCGCGAACGCGAGGATCGCGCAGTTGAAACCGCTGCGGAAGAACGCGTCGAGCAACGAGTGCGAACGCACGAACTCGAGGCTGTACATGCCCGTGTACATCAGCAGCAACTGCACGTAGAGCGGCGTGCCGCGGAACACGTACGTGTAGAACCGCACCGGCATCGACACCCACTTGTTCCGCGACACGCGCGCGACCGCGAGCGGCACCGCGCACACGAAGCCGAGCGAAATCGATGCGACGAGCAGCCACAGCGTCACCGCGAGGCCGGACAGGCGCTGGCCGTCCCAGAAAAGGAACGCCTTGCCGAATTCCTGGAGGATCTCGATCATAGTTCTGCGTGCCGCACGCCCATGGAATAACGCTTCTCGAGCTGGATCAGCACGAGGTTGGAGACGGTCGTGATCGCGAGATAGATCAGCGCCGCGACGAGGATGAAGAAGAACATGTTGAACGTGCTCTTGCCGGCGTCCTGCGCGGCCTTCACGACGTCCGCGAGACCGATGATCGACACCAGCGCGGTCGCCTTCACGAGCACCTGCCAGTTGTTGCCGATGCCCGGCAGCGCAAAGCGCATCATCTGCGGAAACATGATCCGCGCGAACACGCGCGCGCCGCTCATCCCGTAAGCCGAACCGGCTTCGAGCTGGCCGCGCGGCACCGACAGGAACGCGCCGCGGAACGTCTCGGTGAAGTACGCGCCGTAGATGAAGCCAAGCGTCAGCACGCCGGCCACGAACGGATCGATGTCGATCTGGTTCCAGCCGACGAGGTCGGTGAACTGGTTCAGCCAGATCTGGATGCTGTAGAACAGCAGCAGCATCAGCACGAGATCGGGCACCGAGCGGATCAGCGTCGTATAACCGGTCGCGATCGCTCGCAGCACCCGGTTGTGCGACAGCTTCGCCACCGCGCCGATCAGCCCCAGCGCCACCGCCGTGGCGAGCGACAGCACCGACAGCTCGATGGTCTGCACGGTGCCGGCCCAGAGGACGGGACCAAAGCCGTAAAGGAACACGCGCGTCTCCAGAGTTGAATGAATGCCGACGCGACTGCCTGTCCCGCGCCGGGGTGACGCGGATAGTCGCAAGCGAAATTGATTGCCTCAAATCACAGTGCGCGCGGTTGCTGCGTCGCAACAATTCGTCCCACCATTTCCGCGCACGGCCTACGCCGCTGTTTCAAAAGGAAAAAACCCGCTTCCTGACAGTCGGATGACACGTCGGGAAGCGGGTTTTTTGCAATTTTCCGGTCGCTTTTTCGATATAGCGCCGGACTGGCCGTCAGGCCGAATGGGCAGGTCCGGGCCTACGTCACACAATCGCTCGCTCATGCCCGCGACGCGATGCGCGCCGATTCGATGCGACCCGCGGCAGCTTCCGACTTTTTGCATCCACAAAAACTGCTTGCCACCTCATGTTTTCGCATCCACAATTAGTCGAAATTCCGTTCGTTTTCGACGATGCCAAGGATCTGTCGAACCGGCTGAAACACGGCATCTCGCTGCGAATGGCCGAATTCGCCGAGTGGGAAGCGGCGCGCGCGTGGCCGGAAGTCCGTCGCGACTATGGCGAGACACGCTGGGTCTGTCTGGTGCCGATCGGCGCGCGCCTTCACACGGCGATCGTCGTCCCGCGCGGCCGCGCGCTGCGTATCGTCAGCCTGCGAAAAGCCAACAACCGAGAGATGAGTCGATATGAAGAAGGCGGTTAAATTCATACGCAACACGCCCGAGGAAGAAGCGGCGATCGCGCGCGGCATCGCCGCCGATCCGGACGCCCATGAACTCAGCGACGAAGAAATCGATGCGATGGCGCCATTCGTCGAGGTCGTCGCGAAGAAATTCGGGCGCCCGAAGCTCGAGCACCCGAAGGAACAGGTCAGCATCCGCTACGACGCCGACATCCTCGCCGCGTTTCGGGCCGACGGCCCCGGCTGGCAGACGCGCATGAACGACGCGCTGCGCGACTGGCTGAAGAAGCGCCGCGCGTGAAGGTCACCGCCCTTTCAGGATGTCGGAGCGCGAAGTCGTGTAGACGAGCCCGTCCGGGCCGAAATGGACGTTGAAGAACGCGTCGGTGTTGACGCCGTCCTCGAGCCAGCGCCAGCTCCAGACCGTCTCGGGCTTCAGCGGATATTGCGCGATGTCGCCGGGCTTGCCGAGCAGGCGCCGCACCTCGTCCTCGTCCATCCCCGGGCGCACTTTCGCGAAATTCTCGGCGGTCAGCACCTGCGTCGCGCCCGTGTAGCGCCCGTTCGCATCGAGATCGACGAACCAGGTCTGGTTGCCCATCGGGCCGCGCGGATATTCGAGACGCTTCGAGCCATCGGTGAACGTGCGCTCGGTGTCGGGCTTGCCCATCGTGCCGCGCACGTCGGCCTCGGTCGATTCGCCGACCTTCAGCCCCTTCAGCAGCAGCGGCGCGGGCTTGATCGCGTTGAAGAAGTCCCTGATACGTTGCACGTCGAGATGGCCCTGGTCGTCGCAACCGGTCAGCGCCAGCGCGGCGGCCAGCATCGTCACGGGAAGCAGCCGGAAACGGAAAATCATCGGAAGAATGGCGCGTGGAGAAAACACGCGGCAAGGATACCCGCGCGGCGCCAAAAGCGCGAGACGAGCCGTGCAGCCCGTCTCGTGTTCAATGCGTCGTTTCGGTTTCGGTCCGGGCTTCGGACGCCCGGTTCGCCGGCGGCGCCGGGCGCGGCCCGGCCGGCGGCGCGCCCAGACGGCGGCGCGTGCGCACCAGCTCGGCAAGCTGCCACGAGCCGAGCGCGAGGCAGCCGAACAGCACCTCGCGGCCGCGCTTGACCACCGCGAGCGACAGCGCCGTCTCGCGGTCGACGCCGAACATCTGCGCGAGCAGCACGACGGTCGCCTCCTGCACGCCGAGCCCGCCCGGCACCATGAACGCCGCATGCCGCACCGCCTGCGTCATCGCCTCGATCGCGATCGCGCCGCCGATCGACACCGGGTGGCCGAGCAGCGCGAGCGCCCAGTAGATCTCGAGCGCGCCGAGCACGTAACCGGCCAGTTGCCAGAAGAACGCGCTGAACAGCAGGCCCGTGCGCGACATCAGCGAATCGATGTCGGCGTCGAGCCGGCGGCCGTCGACGCCCTGCAGCAGCCGGTGCGAATCGCCGAGCAGGCGGCCCGCGAAACGCTCGATCGCGTGGAAGATGCCGCCGCGCCGCATCAGCACGACGCCGAGCACCGGCAACGGCAGCGTCAGCAGCAGCGCGAGACCGATCGTGCCGCCGCCCATGTTGTCGGTCGTCGCGAGCAGCAGCACGAGGCCGAGCGCCGCGAACGCATACTGGACGACGATCGTCACGAGCACCTCGACGATCACCGACGCGGTCACACGGCTCGCGTCGGGCACCTGCCAGCGCGCGAGCCGGATGCCGACGATCTCGCCGCCGATCCCGACCACGGGCAGCAGCCGGTTCACGGCCTCGCGCACGGTCGCGATCCACCACAGGAACGGCAGCGACGCGCGCCGGTCGAGCAACTGATGCCATGCGTATGCATCGAGCAGCAGCGGCAGCGCGTGGAACGGCACGAGCCACAGCAGCGCGTAGCCGGCGCGCGCGAGCATCTGCGACACGTCGCCGACGCCTTCGTGCAGCCCCAGCGCGAGCAGGATGCCGATGCCGATCGGCCAGCCGAGCCACTTGATCCACTTGCTCATGACGGCTGCGCTCCCGGTGCGCGCGACGCGTGCGCGCCGCGCCGTGCCGCGGGCCCGCCGAACACGTCGGCAAAGCCGCCAGTCGCGACGCCCGCCGCCTTCAGCGCGGCCGCGACGCGCGGCGACAGCAGCGCATGCAGTTCGTCGACCGGACGGTAGCCGGCCATCGTCGGCGTGATCGGGCCGTCGCCGGCTTCGGCCGGATGGCAGTAGATCTCGCCGACGCCCGGCGGCAGCTTCGCGAGCGCATCGAGCAGCACGGCCTCGTCCATCGCGCCCGTGTGCGCGATGCCGACCACGTAGTCGTTGTGCGCGAGCCCCGCGCGGTCGAGCCGCGCGCGCACCAGCGCGATCCACGGCTTGAGCAGCGCCGGCGCGCTCGTTTCGTACGGCAGCCGCACCGCGCGCAGCCCGTAGTCGCGGCCGATCTCGACGATCATCGACAGCACGGTCGGATGCAGGTGGAAATGCTTGTGCGCGTTCACATGATCGAGCGGCAGGCCGCTCGCCGCGAACGCGTCGAACTGCGCGCGGATTTCGCGGCGCAACTGCGCGCGCACGTGCGGCAGGAAGAAGAAGCGACAGCCATCCTTCGCCATCGCGTCGCCGAAGCGCCCGTCGCGGCCGACGAGCGCGGGAATCTCATGCGCGGGCAGCGTGGCCGGGCCATCCGCGAGCACCAGATGCAGGCCGACCGCGAGCGACGGCAGCCGCCGCGCGCGTTCGATCGCATCCTGCGCGGCGGGTGCGCCGACCATCAGGCTGGCGGCGTTCAGCACGCCGTCGCGGTGCGCGCGCTCGACCGCCGCGTTGACGCGCGGGTGCAGCCCGAAGTCGTCCGCGGTGAAGATCAGCGCCCGCGCCGCCCGCTGCGTCGCCACGGATCAGGCCTCGTGCGCGCGCAGGAAGCGGAAGAACTCGACGCCTTCGCGCAGGCGACGCTTCATCATGTCCCAGCTCGTCAGCATCTCGCGCACGATTTCCCAGATCTTCGACGGACGGAAGTAGAACTGGCGATAGAACTGCTCGAGATGGTGATAGATCTCGTCGCGCGACAGGTGCGCATAGCCGATCGCTGCGAGCTGCACGCCTTCCTTGCTCACCAGGTTGATGGTCTTGTTCTCTTCCATCCAGCCGTTTTCGACGGCCTGCTTGTACAGCGTCGTGCCCGGATACGGCGCGGCGAGCGAGACCTGGATCGTGTGCGGGTTGATTTCCTTCGCGTACTCGATCGTCTTCTTGATCGTCTCCTGCGTCTCGCCCGGCAGGCCGAGGATGAAGGTGCCGTGGATCTTGATGCCGAGCTTCTTGCAGTCCGCGCTGAAGCGGCGCGCGAAATCGGTGCGCACGCCCTTCTTGATGTTCACGAGGATCTGGTCGTCGCCCGATTCGAAGCCGACCAGCAGCAGGCGCAGGCCGTTTTCCTTCATGATCTTCAGCGACTTGTACGGCACGTTGGCCTTCGCGTTGCACGACCACGTGATGCCGAGCTTGCCGAGCCCGACGGCGATGGCTTCGGCGCGCGGCAGGTCGTCGGTGAAGGTATCGTCGTCGAACATCAGTTCCTTCACTTCCGGCATGTTGTCGCGGATCCACTTCGCTTCCGCGAGCACGTTCTCGACCGAGCGCGTGCGGTAGCGATGGCCGCTGACCGTCTGCGGCCACAGGCAGAACGTGCAGCGCGACTTGCAGCCGCGGCCCGTGTAGATCGACACGTACGGATAGTTCAGGTAGCCGATGAAGTAGTTGTCGATCTTCAGGTCGCGCTTGTAGACGGGCGCGACGAACGGCAGTTCGTCCATGTTCTCGAGGATCGGCCGCGCTTCGTTGTGCTCGATCGAGCCGTCCTTCGCGCGCCAGCTCAGGCCCTTGATCTCGGGGAACGGCTTGCCTTCGGCGATTTCCTTGCAGGTGTAGTCGAATTCCTCGCGGCACACGAAGTCGATCGCCTCGCTCGCCGTGAGCGAGTTGTGCGGATCGACCATCACCTTCGCGCCCACCATGCCGACGAGCATCGACGGCTTCATCTTCTTCAGATCCTGCGCGAACATCGCGTCGGTCGGGAACGACGGCGTGCTCGTGTGGATGATCACGAGATCGTAGTCGTTGGCGATCTTCAGCGTCTCCTCGACCGACAGGCCGTCGGCCGGCGCGTCGACGACGCGGCTGCCCGGCACGAGCGCGGCCGGCTGCGCGAGCCAGGTCGGATACCAGAAGGAACGGATTTCGCGCTTCGCCTGATAGCGCGAGCCGGCTCCGCCGTCGAAGCCGTCATACGAAGGGGCCTGCAAGAACAGCGTTTTCATGAATGCTCCGGTAGCCTGCATAGTTCGTTTCGTCACAACGATTCAGTCAAAAAACCGCGGGCCGCCGTGCCGGCGCCCGCCTCTCTGTCATGTCGCGCCGCGCGGCTTCGCCGTGCGACGCGTCTCGGCCCGCGGGCCGGGTTCGATCGACGGCCCTAGCGGCCGTCCACTGCTTCCACGGCCGCCGGCGCGCGTTCGCCGCCGACGACCGTCATCCTGGCGCCGCGCCACACGACGTGCGTGCCGAACGCGGCCGCGAGCCACTCGAGCGCGAGCAGCGTGTCGCGCACCGCGACGAGCGGCAGGTCGCGCCAGAACGCGCGCCAGCCGTCCTCGCCGCGCGCATGCAGCACGAGCCGCCCGAACGCGCCGACCGCGGCCGCCCCGCCCGCCAGCGTGCCGGCGAAGGTGCCGTCGAGGCGCAACGCGAGCGCCGCGCCGATCGCGAGCCACGGCACGGTAAACGTAATGAACAGGAACGCGAAACCGGCCGGATTCAGCGAACGGATCGTGCGCAGCCAGCGCGTCTCGCGGTGCCACAACGGCCCGAACGACGGTTCGATCACGTCGGTCGCGACCTCGACCTCGGACAGCACGGTGCGCCGCCCGAGGCGGCGCGGCAGCTCGGCCAGCCAGAAATCGTCGGCCAGCTCGTCCTTCAGCGCGAAGAGGCCGCCGATCCGGTCGAGCGTGTCGCGCGTGAGCGCGAGCGTCGCGCCGAAGCCGAAGCGGCTCGAGCGGCCGAGGTGCGTGATCCGCACCGACGGCGCGAACCACGCGTCGACGAACTGCGCGCCGATCCGCGTCCAGAAGCCGCCGACGCTGCGCGCATGATACAGGCACGTGACGACCCCGACCGACGCGTCGGCGAGCGGCGCCGTCACGCGCTCCAGATAGTCGGGCTGCACCGCGATGTCGCTGTCCGCGATCACGATGCGGCCGTATTTCGCGCGCGCGGCGAGATTGATCAGGTTGCTGACCTTCAGGTTCTTGCCGTGCACGCGCGCGTCGATCACGAGCGTGATGTCGCATTCCGGATGATCGGCGCGCAGCCGCTCGACGACGGCGATCGCCGGATCGGCCGACGATGCGACGCCGAACAGCACCTCATGGCGCGGGTGGCGCTGCACGCAGAAGGTCGCGAGGTTTTCGTACAGGTGCGGCTCCGCGCCGCACAGCGGCTTGAGCACGCTGACCGGCTCGAAGCCGTCGCGCGCGGCCGTGCGCGGCGTGCGCGGCCGCGGCGCGAAGGCCGCGACGAGCGCATAGCCGGCCGCGGCCAGCGTGAATGCGATCAGGAGCCAGTCGAGCAGCGTGGCGGTGGGCGTCATGCGCGACGTCTCCCGGCGACCTGGGCGCCATGGCCAACGCTTGAGCGTGATTGAGCGTGATGCGGTTTTCCGACAACGACGAACGCGGGCACGACCCGACTCCTTGTTCCAGCAGCGTCTGTAATGGGGGAGGCACGACCCGTCGTTCGGGTTCGGCCATGCCCGGCTTCGCGTGGCGTATCCCCGCGCAGCGCCCGGACGGCATGCGGGAAGACTCGAATGGCTCCATCGGCACAAGATGGGCAGGCGCCGGATTTTAGCAGTCCGCGGCCCCCCGCGCTCGGCGCTTCGAGAAACGGACTAGTGCAATTCCGGCAAAGCTGAGCGGTCGACGGACCCGATCGGCCCGGCCACGTTCACGTTAGCGTAAGTACTTTGCAGGCGTATTGCAGTCTTTAAAATCAAACGTTTCGTGCAAATTTGTACGTCGATGCGGTTTCACTTCCAATCGCCGTAAAGTTTCGTAATTAATCAGCGATTAGCTTGATTTTCGCAACGATCGTCGTAAGCAACCCTGCACCCCTGTAAGGCGCATGGGTATCCGCGCGCCGCCAGCACGTTCCGGAACCCTTTGGCAAAATTCGTGACGTTTGTTGCGTCAGCGCATCACCACGCCACCCCGTTCCGAAGGCCTTCCGATGACACCGTTTTCCGTACTCGATCTCGCCCCCATTCCGGCCGGCGCCGACGCCTCCCAGGCGTTCCGCAACACCGTCGATCTCGCGCAGCACGCGGAGCGCTGGGGCTACCGGCGTTACTGGCTGGCCGAGCATCACAACATGCCGGGGATCGCGAGTGCGGCCACCGCCGTCGTGATCGGCCACGTCGCGGGCGCCACGCAGACGATCCGGGTCGGCTCGGGCGGCATCATGCTGCCGAACCATGCGCCGCTCGTGATTGCCGAGCAGTTCGGCACGCTCGCGTCGCTGTATCCGGGGCGCATCGACTTGGGCCTCGGCCGCGCGCCCGGCACCGACCAGACCACGTCGCGCGCGCTGCGCCGCGACCTGATCGGCAGTGCCGATTCGTTTCCGGACGACGTCGCGGAGCTGCAGCGCTACTTCGCGGAGCCGGTACCGGGCCAGCGCGTGCGGGCGGTGCCCGGCGCCGGGCTCGACGTCCCGGTGTGGCTGCTCGGTTCGAGCCTGTTCAGCGCGCAGCTCGCGGCGATGCTGGGGCTGCCGTTCGCGTTCGCGTCGCACTTCGCGCCGGATTACCTGATGCGCGCGCTCGAGATCTATCGCGCGCAGTACCGGCCGTCGGCCGCGTGGCCGAAGCCGCATGCGATGGTCGGCGTCAACGTGTTCGCGGCCGAGACCGACGACGAGGCGCGGCGCCTGTTCACGTCGCTGCAGCAGCAGTTCATCAACCTGCGGCGCGGCACGCCGGGCAAGCTGCCGCCGCCCGTCGACGTGCTCGAGGCGAACGAGCTCGAACTGGCGACCGTCGCGCATTCGCTGTCGTTCGCGGCGGTCGGCTCGCGCGACACGGTGCGCGACAAGCTGCGCGACCGGATCGCGCAGACGGGCGCCGACGAGCTGATCATCACCGCGCAGATCTACGATCATGCGGCGCGGCTGCGCTCGTTCGAGCTGACCGCGCAGATTCGCGACGAGCTCGCGAACGAGGCAAGCTGACGGCACGACCGCGCGCGGCCGGCCGCCTGCCCAGCCTCACTGCGGGCGCACGGCCTCCAGTCCGTCGAGCAGCGCCTTGTGGAACGCGTCCGGGTCCTGGATCTGCGGCGCGTGTCCGAGCGCCGGGAATTCGACGAGCTGCGCGCCGGGAATCGCGGCCTGCGTGCGCTTCGCGAGCTCCGGATAGCGGCCGAGCTTCGCGTGCACGTCGGGCGGCGCGACGTCCTTGCCGATCGCGGTCGTGTCCTTGTCGCCGATCATCAGCAGCGTCGGCACGCGGATCGCGCCGAATTCGTAGACCACCGGCTGCGTGAGGATCATGTCGTAGATCAGCGCGGAGTTCCACGCGACCGCATCGCGGCCTGCGCCGCGATACATCCCGGCGAGCATCTGCACCCAGCGCTCGTACGACGGCGCCCACTTGCCCGCGTAGTAGGTCGCCTGCTCGTAGCGGCGGATGCCGTCGGCGTTGGTCTTCAGTTCGCGCGCATACCAGTAGTCGACCGACAGCGGCGGCACGCCGAGCGCCTTCCAGTCCTCGAGGCCGATCGGGTTCACGAGCACGAGCTGGTCGGTCGCCTTCGGATACATCAGCGCGTAGCGGACCGCGAGCATCCCGCCCGTCGAGTGGCCGATAATCGTCGCCGATTTCACGCCGACCGATTCGAGCAGCGCGTGCGTGTTGCGCGCGAGTTGCTGGAAGCTGTACTGGTAGCGCTCGGGCTTCGACGACTTGCAGAAGCCGATCTGGTCCGGCGCGATCACGCGATAGCCGGCGCGGCTCAGCACGCCGATCGTGTCCTCCCAGGTCGCCGCGCAGAAGTTCTTGCCGTGCAGCAGCACGACGGTGCGGCCGTTCGGGTGCGCGGGCTGCACGTCGAGGTACGCCATCTCGAGGGTTTCGCGCTGCGACACGAACGCATATTCGTGCACGGGCGCCGGATACGCGAACCCTTCGAGGCGCGGGCCGTACGCGGGCCCGTCGTTGGCCGCGGGCGTCGCGGCGGTGGCCGCAACCGGCATCGCGCACGCGGCGGCGATACCCGCGCCCAGTACGGCGGCACGTGCGACAGACAACATCTTGCAAATCGAAAGCATGGCGATCACGGTGATTGGAGACGCGCGCGGGCAGCCGGGCCGCAACGGGGCTGCATCGCGCCCCGCGATTCTACGCGCTCGCGTGACGACGGCGCGCAACACCCGGAGCCGCGCGACTTCCGCGCGGTTGACGAACTCGGGTATCGTGTGACGTGACCCTGAAACGCGTGCAGGCGAATTCCCATGAAAAACGTCCTCAGCATTCAGTCGCACGTCATCTACGGCCATGCCGGCAACAGTGCGGCCGTGTTCCCGATGCAGCGTCTCGGCATCAACGTCTGGCCGCTCAACACCGTCCAGTTGTCGAATCACATGCAGTACGGCCACTGGGCCGGCAGCGCGATCGATGCCGCGAAGATGGAACAGCTCATCGACGGCATCGCCGCCATCGGCGCGCTCAAGCGTTGCGACGCGGTGCTGTCCGGCTTCCTCGGCTCGCCGCCGCAGGCGCGCGCGGCGGTCGACATCGTGCGCTCGGTGAAAGCGATGAATCCGAACGCGTGGTATTTCTGCGATCCGGCGATGGGCCAGACGGGCGGCGTCCGGCCCGAGCCCGGCGTCGAGGAATTCATCGTCCAGGAGATGCCCGCGCTCGCGGACGGCATGTCGCCGAACCACACCGAACTGCAGAAGCTCGCCGGGCGGCGCATCGAGACCGTCGCGGAAGCCGTCGACGCGTGCCGCGCGCTGATCCGCCGCGGCCCGAAGATCATCCTCGTCAAGCACCTGCACGACCGCAACAGCCCGGCCGACCGCTTCAACATGCTCGCCGTCACCGAAACCGAGGCGTGGATCGGCCAGCGGCCGCTGTATGCGTTTCCGCGCCATCCGGTCGGCGTCGGCGACCTGACCAGCGCGATCTTCGTCGCGTGCCGGCTGCGCGGCGACTCGGTGCGCGCCGCGTTCGAGCACACGCTCGCGGCCGTGCACGCGGTCGTGAAGGCCACCTACGATGCGCGCCGCTACGAGCTCGAGCTCGTCGCCGCGCAGGACGAGATCGCGCGGCCGAGCGAATGGTTCGGCGCGTGGGTGACCGACGCCTGACGCGTGCGCATCGCCATCCTCGCCGCGGCTGCCCGTTGCCGCCACTCTGCTGCCCCGCGCTGTCCCGCAATTCCTTCGTTGCCTCCCGCTTTTCTCGCGCTGCCCCCCGCCGTTCCCGCTATTCCCGCTATTCCCGCCGTTCCCGCTGCCCCCGCCGTTCCCCGCTCCACCGTGCCTCCCGCCCCCCGCCTCACCCATCACCGCTTCCCCCCGGTCCGGGCGACGGCGCACCGCCCGCCGCAACCCGGCCCACGCGTGCAAACGTTTCCGGACTTCACATGAATGACACCGATTCCTCGCTATGCTCGCGGCGGCACGCACCGGCGCAGCCGCATCCTGCGACCCGGTGCGCGCCGTTCCCGCAGGTCCCGCCAATCGGCTCCCTCTTTACCCCACGATAACGACCATGACCCGATCGAACCGTCGTGACTTCCTGCGCGTCGCCGCCGGCACCGCCGGCGCCGCCGCGCTGAACCTGTTTCCGCCCGTGATCCGCGATGCGCTCGCGATTCCCGCGAACCGCCGTACCGGCACGATCCGCGACATCGAACACATCGTGATCCTGATGCAGGAGAACCGCTCGTTCGACCACTACTTCGGCACGATGCGCGGTGTCCGAGGCTTCGGCGACCCGCGCCCGCTGCGCCTCGCGAACGGCAAGTCGGTGTTTCACCAGCCGGTCGGCCCGGCCGAACTGCTGCCGTTCCACCCGGGCGCCGACAAGCTCGGGCTGCAGTTCCTGCAGGACCTGCCGCACGGCTGGCAGGACATGCACGCCGCCTGGAACAAGGGCCGCTACGACCAGTGGGTGCCGAACAAGGGCACCACGACGATGGCGTACCTGAAGCGCGACGACATCCCGTTCCACTACCAGCTCGCCGACGCGTTCACGATCTGCGACGCGTACCACTGCGCGATCCCCAGCTCGACCGACCCGAACCGCTACTACATGTGGACCGGCTACGTCGGCAACGACGGCACGGGCGGCGGCCCGGTGCTCGGCAACGAGGAAAAAGGCTACGCCTGGACGACCTATCCGGAAGTGCTCGAACAGGCCGGCGTGTCGTGGAAGATCTACCAGGACGTCGGCACGGGGCTCGACGCGAACGGCTCGTGGGGCTGGACGCAAAACCCGTACATCGGCAACTACGGCGACAACTCGCTGCTCTACTTCAACCAGTACCGCACCGCGCTGCCCGGCACGCCGCTGTACGACAAGGCGCGCACCGGCACCAACATCAGCGCCGGCGGCACGCTGTTCGACGTGCTGCAGCAGGACGTGAAGAACGGCACGCTGCCGCAGGTATCGTGGATCTGCGCGCCGGAAGCGTATTCCGAGCACCCGAACTGGCCCGCGAACTACGGCGCGTGGTACATCGAGCAGGTGCTGAAGGTGCTCGTGTCGAATCCGGACGTATGGAGCAAGACCGCGCTCTTCATCACGTATGACGAAAACGACGGCTTCTTCGATCATGTGCCGCCGCCGTTCGCGCCGCAGTCGCGCGAGAACGGGCTGTCGACGGTCGCGACGACCAACGAGGTGTTCGCCGGCGACGCATCGCACATGGCCGGCCCGTACGGGCTCGGGCCGCGCGTGCCGATGCTCGTCGTGTCGCCGTGGAGCAAGGGCGGCTGGGTCTGCTCGCAGACCTTCGATCACACGTCGCTGCTGCAGTTCATCGAGGCGCGCTTCGGCGCGCAGTATCCGGTCACGGCCGCCAACGTGTCGCCGTGGCGGCGCGCGGTGTGCGGCGACCTGACGTCGGCGTTCGAGTTCGCGACCGCGGACGCCGCGTGGCCGACGCTCCCCGACACGAGCGGCTACGCGCCGCCCGACCGCGTGCGCCATCCCGACTACATCCCGGTGCCGCCGGTGCTGCAGAAGCTGCCGAAACAGGAAGCCGGGCTGCGTCCGGCGCGCGCGCTGCCGTACGAGCTGTTCGTGCACGGCCGCGTCGAAGCCGCGAACGGCCAGTTCCGGCTGACCTTCGCGAACACGGGCCGGGCGGGCGCCGCGTTCCAGGTCCAGTCGCGCAACCGCGTCGACGGCCCGTGGGCGTACACGGTCGAAGCCGGCAAGCGCGTCGCCGATACGTGGAGCGCCGCCGCGTCGCTCGGCCTGTACGACCTCGACGTGTACGGCCCGAACGGCTTCTACTGCCATTTCCGCGGCCCGTTCGCGACCGGCGTCGGCAGTGCGAACGTGAACCCCGAGGTGATCTACGGCTACGACGTCGCGAACGGCAACATCACGCTGCGCCTGATGAACCGCGGCCACAAGGCCGTGCGGCTCAAGGTCACGAACGCGTACGGCCACGGTCACGCGCGCACGTTCGACCTCGCGCCGGGCGCGCACGTCGACGATTACTGGGACTTGCGCGGCAGCCACGGCTGGTATGACCTGACCGTCAGCGACGGCCGCCTGCTCGGCTTCCTGCGCCGCTTCGCGGGCCACGTCGAAACGGGCCGCCCGAGCACCAGCGACCCGCTGATCCGCACGACCGCGTCACACGACGACGCCGAAGCCGCGTCGGACGCCCTGTCCGACTGACGTCGCCCCACGCGCGGCGCGGCCCCGGCGGGCCGCGCCGCGTTTTTGCCCGCACCGCTCCCCTTTCTCTGCGCCCGTTCCGTTCGCGACGGGAAACTCCCGATACCGGCCGCCCGCGCTCGCGCGGAAGCTATGCGCAAATCCGCATCGAATGCGCGACAAATTTCCAAGACCCGCGCATATCGGCGACCTATATATCGAAGCAATCGGGGCTCTTCGCGGAGCCTGACGGGAGATGTTTCCGAGGATCACGATGCCGACCTCCCCGCCCGATTCCGAGAAGCGGTCGAACCGCCCGCCCGTCGCACGCGCCCGGCCCGCCCAGGCGCGCGCGCTACCCACTCGCCGGTGTCGAACAAGAGGAACAACATGAAATTCCGTCATTCCCTGCTGTCGGTGTCCATTGCATCCGCGCTTGCCCTCCTCTCGCAACAGGCCGCCCAGGCCGCCGACGCAACCGACGTGAAGGTCGGCTTCGCCGCGCCGCTCACGGGCGTGAACGCCGGCTACGGCAAGGATCTGCAAAACGGCGTCCAGCTCGCGCTCGACGACGCGGCCGCGCAGAAGGTGCAGATCGCCGGCAAGCCCGCCCACTTCAATCTCGTCGTGCAGGACGACCAGGCCGACCCGCGCATCGGCGTGCAGGCCGCGCAGGCGCTGGTCGACCAGAACGTGTCGGTCGTGGTCGGCCACTTCAACTCGGGGACGACGATCCCGGCGTCGGTGGTCTACGACAAGGCCGGCATTCCGGTGATCGACCCGGCCGCGACCAACTCGACGCTCACGTCGCGCGGGCTCGCGAACATGTTCATGGTGATCGCGACCGACGGCCAGAACGCCGGCAACGCGGGCAAGTACGCGGTCGACGTGACGAAGGCGAAGCGCATCGCGATCATCGACGACCGCACCGCGTTCGGCCAGGGCGAGGCCGACGAATTCGAGAAGGCCGTGAAGGCCGCGGGCGGCACGATCATCGGGCGCGAGTTCACCAACAACCAGGCGGTCGACTTCCGCGCGCAGATCACGAGCCTGAAGGGCAAGAACCCGGACCTGATCTTCTTCGGCGGCCTCGATTCGCTCGCCGCGAACTTCATCAAGCAGATGCGTCAGCTCGGGCTGAATGCGCAGTTCGTCGGCGGCGGCGGCGTGAAGGACAACGAGTTCATCAAGATCGCGGGCCCGGCCGCCGAAGGCGCGATGGCGTGGGAATACGGCCAGCCGCTCGACGAGTTGCCGCAGGGGAAGGATTTCGAGGCGCGCTTCAAGAAGCGCTTCGGCGTCGACGTGCTGTCGTATGCGCAGTTCGGCTATGACGCGGCGTGGGCGGCGATCAAGGCGATGCAGGCGGCCGGTTCGACCGACCCGAAGGCCTATCGCCCGGCGCTCAAGAAAATCGACTTCCAGGGCGTGACCGGCCGCATCTCGTTCGCGAACGACGGCTCGCTGAAGAGCGGGATGTCGACGCTGTACCAGGTGAAGAACGGCGCGTGGAAGACGATCGTGACGAAGGGAGGCTGATCGGCGGTGCAGACGGCCAGCGGCGGGAACGCCGCCTGGCCGCGGAAATCGACGCGCTTACGTCGATCTCGTATGACGACTGATGTTGAAGCGATTCGAGGGGGCCCGCCGCCGCGCGGGCGCCGCGACGCGGCGGTCAGCTGGCCTCGGCCTCGGCCGCCTCGTGCGCGCGGCGCAGCCGTTCGCGGCTGTTCGTGAGGTGCGTGCGCATCGCGGCGCGGGCCGCTTCCGGGTCGTGGCGCGCGATCGCCTCGTAGATGTCCTCGTGCTCGTGATTCAGCCGGCCGACGTAGCGCTCGAGGTCGTCGCCGGCAAAGCGCGCCGAATTCACGCGCGTGCGCGGGATGATCGACGTGCCGAGCTGCGTCATGATGTCGACGAAATAGCGGTTGCCGGTGGATTGCGCGATCTGCAGGTGGAACTGGAAGTCGAGCTGCGCGGTGTCGCGGCCGCCGCCCGCGCCCGTCGCGATCGCGTCGAGCGCGCGCCGCAGCGCGGCGAGGTCGGTGTCGTTCGCGCGCTGCGCGGCCAGGCTCGCGCACTCGCTTTCGAGGCTGATGCGCAGCTCCAGCACCGCGAGCACGTCGCGCAGCGTCGTGATCGTCGCGGGATCGATGCCGAGCGTCTGACGGCGCGACGGCTCCAGCACGAAGCTGCCGATGCCATGGCGCGTCTCGACGAGGCCGCTCGCCTGCATCCGCGAGATCGCCTCGCGCACGACCGTGCGGCTCACGCCCTGCGCCGCCATGACTTCGGTTTCGGTCGGCAGCTTGTCGCCGGGACGCAGCGTGCCGTTTTCGATCTGCGCGGTCAGCGCGTCGACGACATCTTGTGCGAGGCTGCGTGCGCGACGGCGCGGCGCTGCGGGAAGCGTAGGCACGGACATGTGGCCGGTTCCTTTTTGAATGATCGTAATGTGAGCCGAGGGTTTACGCGGGGTTTGAGCGAAAGCCGACGATTCATTATACTGCGTCACAAGTCATCCGACGACTGATGATCGGCGCACGGATCTCCTGTGACTCAGTCGGCTGTTCAGCACCGCCCGGTCCCGTGCGTGACGATCGACCCGCGTTCGCGTTCTGCGCTCCGCCGGCCCGGTTGTCGCTTTCACCCCATTCGGGTTGCGTCGACATGCGGGGCTTGCGCGCCGCGCACGTCGGTTGTCGAATGATCGCACCTCCCGCCGCGCGCGGCAAAGCTTTTGCCGCACGGCATCGCCCACTCTTTCGCCATCGCCGCCCATGAACGCCGTCACTGCCTCGCCCTCCCACGACACGCCGCGCATCGTCGACCTGCAAGCGATTCCGGTCGCCGGCCACGACAGCATGCTGCTCAACCTGAGCGGCGCGCACGGCCCGTTCTTCACCCGCAACCTCGTGATCCTGAAGGACAGCGCGGGCCGCACGGGCGTCGGCGAAGTGCCCGGCGGCGAAAGCATCCGCCGCACGCTCGACGACGCGCGCGCGCTCGTCGTCGGCCAGCCGGTCGGCAACTATCATGCGGTGCTCAACGACGTGCGGCGCACCTTCGCCGACCGCGACGCGAGCGGCCGCGGGCTGCAGACCTTCGACCTGCGCACGACGATCCACGCGGTCACCGCGCTCGAAGCCGCGCTGCTCGACCTGCTCGGCCAGCACCTCGGCGTGCCGGTCGCCGCGCTGCTCGGCGAAGGCCAGCAGCGCGAGCGCGTCGAGATGCTCGGCTACCTGTTCTACGTCGGCGATCGCACGAAGACCGCGCTCCCCTATCGCGACGGCCGCGGCGCGACCGACGACTGGACCCGCGTGCGCGACGAAGCCGCGCTGACGCCCGAAGCCGTCGTGCGGCTCGCCGAAGCCGCGCATGCGCGCTACGGCTTCAACGACTTCAAGCTGAAGGGCGGCGTGTTCGACGGGGCCAGCGAGATCGAAGCCGTGACGGCGCTCGCCGAGCGCTTCCCCGACGCGCGCGTGACGCTCGATCCGAACGGCGCATGGTCGCTCGACGAAGCCGTGCGGCTGTGCCGCGATCAGCATCACGTGCTCGCGTATGCGGAAGATCCGTGCGGCGCGGAGAACGGTTATTCGGGCCGCGAGGTGATGGCCGAATTCCGCCGCGCGACGGGGCTGCCGACGGCGACCAACATGATCGCGACCGACTGGCGGCAGATGGGCCACGCCGTGCAGTTGCACGCCGTCGACATCCCGCTCGCCGATCCGCACTTCTGGACGATGCAGGGATCGGTGCGGGTCGCGCAGATGTGCCGCGACTGGGGCCTCACGTGGGGTTCGCATTCGAACAACCACTTCGACGTGTCGCTCGCGATGTTCACGCACGTCGCGGCCGCGGCGCCCGGTCAGGTCACCGCGATCGACACGCACTGGATCTGGCAGGACGGCGAACGGCTGACGCGCGAGCCGCTGAAGATCGAGAACGGGCTGGTGGAAGTGCCGAAGCGGCCGGGGCTCGGTATCGACATCGACATGGATGCGGTCGCGCTCGCGCACGAGTTGTACAAGCAGCACGGCCTCGGCGCGCGCGACGACGCGGCGGCGATGCAGTATCTGATTCCGGGCTGGACGTTCAACAACAAGCGCCCGTGCCTCGTGCGCTGAGGTCGGGACGAACCGGGCGGCGGGTCCGCCCGGCCGGAAGGGAATGATGCGGTTCGCCCGTGTCTCGGCGATCGCCTGCCGGGAAAGACCGGCGCAGCAAAAGCGGGATTCGCGAGCGCGCGGCTGGCCGGTCGCCCGCGCCCCGTGCGCGAGCCTCGTCAGACGATCTGCTTGAGCGCCGCGTCGAGCGCGAGCACCGCGACGCGGTCGCCTTCGGTCGCGAGCGGCGCACGCATCACGATCTGCCGGTTGTGGCCGACCGCCGCCGGCGAATCCCACAGCAGCTCCACCTTCGGCCGATTGAACAGGCTGCCGCGCCGCGGCGGCACGCCCCCCGGCTGCGCGCCCTGCTCGCCCGCGGCGGGCGCGGCGGGTGCGACCCGGCCGGGCCAGCGCACCGACAGTTCGCGCGCGTCGTACTGGCCGACCTTGCGGCTTTCCATCCAGACGATCCCGGTGCGCGTCAGCACGTCGAGCGAGATCGCATACCGGCCGACCGCGAAGCGGCGCGCGGCCACGTTGGTCCGCCACAGCGGCCGCGGCCGGCAGATCCAGACGATCGCCGCGTACAGCGTCGGCGCGGCGACGAGCCAGCCGTTGGTCGCCGTCACCGCGTGCAGCGCGCGGCGCCAGCCGGCCGCCCACGTGAACGCGCCGATCGACCACACGGCGAACAGGAAACCGATCAGCGCGAACGCGCGCAGCGCCTGACGCAGCCACTGCGGCAGCGGATGGAACGGCCGCTCGGCCCGGGCGGCAGCGCCCGGCAGCGCGAGCAACAGGAAGATCAGGATCAGGTAGAGAAAGGCCCACGGCGACGACACCATCGCCGACAGCGACGAGCGATAGCCCATCTGGGACATCGAGAACAGCCAGCGCGCGAGCAGCACGAGACCGATCGCGCGCAACGCGAAGATCACACCGGCGCCGGGGGCCGGCGCTGCGCGCGTGGTTTTCGTTCTCGCCAAGACTGCTCTCCTCTGGATATTCATGCCGGGCCGGATTTCACGGCACGGCCATTATAGGGACATTACCGTCTGGACAGACGGCCGGATGGCGTGCGGGCCGCTTCGAAGGCCGTTCGCAGCGCCGGGCGCGGCGAGAATACAACACATCCGCGCCGCGGATGTGACAACGCCCCGCCGGAAGACCCGGACGGGGCGTCGTGACGGCCGCGCGCCGCTATGCGGCAGCGGCCCGCAATCAGCTTGCGTTGACTTCGCGGAGCACCGTGCGGCGCTTCTGGCGCAGCAGTTCCTCGTAGCCCTTCACGTAGTTCTGCGCCATCACCTTCGACGAGAACCGGGCCTCGAACGCAGCGCGGACCTTCTCGCGCGGCAGCGTATCGAGGCGCTTGAGCGCGGCGACGGCCGACAGTTCGTCTTCGACGACGAAGCCCGACACGCCGTTGTCGATCACTTCCGGCACCGAGCCGCGCTTGAACGCGATCACCGGCGTGCCGCAGGCCATCGCCTCGATCATCACCAGGCCGAACGGCTCCGGCCAGTCGATCGGGAACAGCAGCGCGTGCGCGTTGCCGAGGAATTCGGTCTTCTCCGACTCGCTGATTTCGCCGATGTACTCGACGTGCGGCAGCGCGAACAGCGGCTTGATCTTCTCTTCGTAGTACGCGCGGTCGGCCTTGTCGAGCTTCGCGGCGATCTTGATCGGCAGGCCGGCCTGCTCGGCGATGCGGATCGCGGTGTCGACGCGCTTCTCCGGCGAGATGCGGCCGAGGAACGCGAGGTAGCTCGGCTTCACGTTCGGGATCGGCGTCAGCAGGTTTTCCGGCAGGCCGTGGTAGACGGTCGACAGCCAGTTCGCCTGCGGTAGCGGGATGCGCTGGTTGTCGGAGATCGACACGACCGGCACGTCGCTGAATGCATTGAAGATCGGCTGCAGTTCCGGCAGGTCGAGACGGCCGTGCATCGTCGTCAGATGCGGGACCGGCTGGCGCGAGAACAGCGAGAACGGGTAGTAGTCGATGTGGCAGTGCAGGACATCGAACTCTTCCGCGCGGCGGCGCACCTGCTCGAGGAGCAGCATGTGCGGGGCCATCACGTCGCGGATCGTCGGGTCGAGGCGCAGCGCCTGCGGCCAGCACGCTTCGAGCTTCGCGGAGGTCTGCGAATCGCCGCTCGCGAAGAGCGTGACGTCATGCCCCATCTCGACGAGTGCTTCGGTGAGGTAGGACACCACTCGCTCGGTACCGCCGTACA
Source organism: Burkholderia sp. BCC0044 (assembly GCF_902832955.1). Lineage (NCBI taxonomy): Bacteria > Pseudomonadati > Pseudomonadota > Betaproteobacteria > Burkholderiales > Burkholderiaceae > Burkholderia > Burkholderia sp. BCC0044. Next base: position 1,274,099 of record NZ_CADFDO010000001.1, read on the forward strand.
GTTTCGGGGGTACCGCTTCATGCAACGGAGCGATTTGGGCGATTCGCATGCGTAACTCCTAAAAAATCGGCAAAAAACCAGGTATGGGTCGGCAACCTGCCGGTGGTCCGGGCTGGATACAGGTCGTCCGGACATCGGACGAATCAGCCTGCCGGGGGCGTCGAACCCGCGCTGCTCAAGGAGCGTCGGCGACGCGACAGGCATAGAACGTTTGAAACGAAGACCCGTTGACAGGGGTTCGTAAAAAAACCTGGAATCGAACCCGGAGCCGATTATCTAGGGTTAATCCTGATACGGCGCACGACATTTCAAACACTTTACTTTGTTACAAAGGCGCAACACTTTGCAACCCGCGGACTCGGGCGTCCGTTCTAGAGTGGAAGGCCGTTTTGGCGATCCTTGTTAACCCGCAGCTGCCGGCAGCGTGATTCCGGCACACGAGGCAGGACGGGATGCCGGATTTTATCTCAAAATCGAGCGCGAGCCCCCTGGCCAAGGCAAGATTCGCGCAGCGCGACGCGCGGCGTTGTTTACAATGCCGGATTATTCAGTCCGGGCGAACGCCGGCCTGCGACCCAGCCGCCACGCTCAATCACCGAATCACCGCACCCATATTTTGGAATCTCTCACCCCCGCCCAGCGCAACGCCCACAACGCGAAGCTGTCGAGCTACGCGCATCGGCCGATCGCGTTCCTGTTCCGCTACATCCGCCTCCACCCCGTCGCGCACCTGATCGTGCTCTGCAGCGTGCTGGCCGCCGTCGGCTGCGCGCTCGGCTCGCAATATGCGATCAAGCACCTGATCGACGTGCTGGCGACCGGACGCCATCACCCGGGCCCGCTGTGGAGCGCGTTCGCGCTGCTCGTCGGGCTGATCGCGGCCGACAACCTGCTGTGGCGCGTCGGCGGCTGGGTCGCCGCGCACACGTTCGTGGCGGTCACCGGCGACCTGCGGCGCGACCTGTTCCAGTACCTGATCGGCCATTCGCCGACGTATTACTCGGAGAAGCAGCCGGGCACGCTCGCCAGCCGCATCACGGCCACGTCGAATGCGGTCTACACGTCGGAGAACACGATGGCGTGGAACGTGCTGCCGCCGTGCATCGCGGTGATGGGCGCGATCCTGATGATCATCGTCGTCAACCCGCTGATGGCGGCCGGCCTGCTCGGCTGTTCGGCCGTGCTGTCCGTCATCCTGTTCAAGCTCGCCGGCCGCGGCTCCGCGCGTCACCACGCGTTCGCGGCGAAGGCCGCGGCGGTCGACGGCGAGCTCGTCGACGTGATCGGCAACATGGGCCTCGTGCGCGCGTTCGGGATGACGCTGCGCGAACAGAAGCGCTTCAGCGCGACGGTCAAGGCCGAGATGGATGCGCGCCAGCAGAGCCTGCTCTATCTCGAAAAGCTGCGCCTGCTGCATGCGGTGATCACCGCGATGCTGTCCGCCGGCCTGCTCGGCTGGGCGCTGTGGCTGTGGGATCAGGGTCGCGCGACGTCGGGCGACATCGTGCTCGTCAGCTCGCTCGGCTTCACGATCCTGCACGGCACGCGCGATCTCGCGGTCGCGCTCGTCGACGTCACGCAGCACGTCGCGCGCCTGTCCGAAGCGGTGAAGACGCTGCTCGAACCGCACGGCATGCCGGACCGCTCGGACGCGCAGCCGCTGTCGGCCAAGGGCGGGCGCGTCGACTTCGAGCGCGTGACGTTCGCGTACCCGCACCGCCGCGCGATCCTCGACCACTTCGACCTGCATATCGAGCCGGGCCAGCGCGTCGGCCTGATCGGCAAGTCGGGCGCCGGCAAGTCGACCGTGCTCGCGCTGCTGCAGCGCTTCTACGATACGCAGGACGGCGTCGTGAAGGTCGACGGCCAGGACGTGAAGGGCATCACGCAGGACAGCCTGCGCCACGCGATCGCGCTGGTGCCGCAGGACATCTCGCTGCTGCATCGGACGATCTACGACAACATCGCCTACGGCCGCCCCGACGCGACCCGCGACGAAGTGCTCGCCGCCGCGCGCGACGCGCGCTGCGCGGAATTCATCGAGGCGATGCCGGAAGGCTATGACACGATCGTCGGCGACCGCGGCGTCAAGCTGTCGGGCGGCCAGCGCCAGCGCATCGCGATCGCGCGCGCGATCCTGAAGAATGCGCCGATCCTGCTGCTCGACGAAGCGACGTCGGCGCTCGACAGCGCATCCGAGGAAGCGATCCAGAGCGCGCTCGACCGCCTGATGGTCGGCCGCACGGTGATCGCGATCGCGCACCGCCTGTCGACGCTGCGCAACTTCGACCGCATCATCGTGATGAGCAACGGCAAGGTGATCGACGACGGCTCGCCCGAGGTGCTGCGCAACCGCCCCGGCCTGTATCGCGACCTGCTCGCGAAGCAGCACGGCCGCCATCATGCGGCCCCCGACGGCAACACGCCGACCGGCGAACGCGTGGCCTGACGCGCCCGCGTCGCGCCGACAAAAAAGCCGCCGTGCGCTGAGCACGGCGGCTTTTTCAATTGCAGCGGCAGCAATGGATCGGATCAGACCTGCTGCAGATCGCGCAGGAAATTGTCCCGCCACACCGACACGTTGTTCTCGCGCAGTTGCGCGATCATGTCCGCGTAGCGCGCGCGCCGTTCGGCGAGCGGCATCGTCAGCGCCTGCGACAGCGCATCGGCCATCCCGTCGATGTCGATCGGATTGACGATCAGCGCGCCCGTCAGCTCACGCGCGGCGCCCGCGAAGCGCGACAGCACGAGCACGCCCGGATCGTCCGGGTTCTGCGCGGACACGTACTCCTTCGCGACGAGGTTCATCCCGTCGCGCAGCGGCGTGACGAAGCCCACGCGCGCGAGCCGGTACAGCGCGGCCAGCACCTGACGGTCGTACTGGCGGTGAATGTAGAGGATCGGCGCCCAGTCGAGCTCCGCGTAGCGCCCGTTGATGCGCCCCGACTCCGCTTCGAGCTGCAGGCGGATGTCCTGGTATGCGCGCAGGTCCGCGCGCGTCGACGGCGCGATCTGCAGGAACGACACGCGGTTGCGGATCGACGCCTGATGTTCGAGCAGCTTCTCGAACGCCCGGAAGCGCTCGACGAGCCCCTTCGAATAATCGAGCCGGTCGACGCTCATGATCAGTTGCCGCCCGCGCAGCGACGTCGCGAGCGTACGCACCGCCTTGCCGTGCTCGCCGGCCTGCGCGAGCGACGCGATCTCGTCCGGATACACGCCGATCGGATAGGCGGCCGCGCGCAGCGTCTGGCCGAACGCCCGTACGCGCGCCGTGTGCCCGTCGTGCTCGACCTCGCCGTCCGCCTCGAACGCGACGTAGTCGCAGAACGCGCGCAGATCGGGCTCGGTCTGGAAGCCGAGCAGATCGAACGCGCACAGCGACTCGACGAGTTCGCGGTGCGGCGGCACGTTGACGAGCACCTGCGCGGCCGGAAACGGAATGTGCAGGAAGAAGCCGATGCGGTTCTTCACGCCCGCGTCGCGCAGTGCGCGCGCGAACGGAATCAGGTGATAGTCGTGCACCCAGATCACGTCGTCGTCCTGCAGCAGCGGCACGAGCTGCTGCGCGAGCCAGACGTTGACGCGGCGATAGCCGTCGAATTCGTGGCGGTCGTACTGGATCAGGTCCGCGCGGTAATGGAACGCGGGCCATAGCGTCGCGTTCGAGAACCCGCGGTAATACTGGTCGTAATCGCGGCGCGACAGCCCGACGGTCGCGAACGTCACGGGCCCGCGCTCCTCGATGCGGATCTGCGGCTGCGGCGCGCCGGACGCGACCACCTCGCCGCTCCAGCCGAACCACATGCCGCCGGTTTCCTTCAGTGCGTCGTAGACGCCGATCGCGAGGCCGCCCGCCGCCGGTTCGCCTTCCGAAATCGGCGCGACGCGGTTTGAAACGATGATGAGCCGGCTCATGCGTGAGGCTGCCCCGCGCCGAGCCAGCATGCGATCTGCTCATGCAGTGCGTCGACCGAATCGAGCCGCATGCGCGCGGACGTCTCGCCCGCGCCGACCTTGATCGACAGGCCCCCGCGCGCGTTGACCACCGCGAAGCCCTTCTCGTCGGTCAGGTCGTCGCCCGCGAACAGCGGCACGCGGCCCGCAAACGGCGGCTCGTCGAGGAACGCGGCCAACGCGCGGCCCTTGTCGACGCCCTTCGGCTTGATCTCGAACACCATCTTGCCGGGTTGCAGCACGTACGCATCCGCATAGTCGGCGACGAGGCGCTCGGCCGCTTCGCGCGCCACCGCCTCGCGCTCGGGCGCATTGCGAAAGTGCAGCGCGACGGCCGCGCCCTTGATTTCGAGCAGCATGCCGGGATGGCGATCGACCACGTCCGCGAGCTCGCGCTCGATGCGCAGCAGGCGTGCGTCGTTGAAGCCGATGCGCTGCGTGTCGCCGTTCGCGTCGCGGCGCTCCGCGCCGTGCAGGCCGGCGATCGGCAGGCCGGGCATCTTCAGGAACGTGTCGAGGTTGTCGATCCCGCGCCCGGACACGATCGCGACCGCGCCGTGCGAGCGGCGCGACAATTCGTCGAGCAGCGTCAGCAGCGACGGCGGAACGTGAATGGCGTCTGGGGTCGGCGCCAGTTCGACGAGCGTGCCGTCGAAGTCGAAGAAGAACGCTGTATCGGTCAGGGACAGGGAAGCCGGAACGGATTGCATCGATTCGATAGTCTGAGGGCCGGCCGGCAAACGCAGGCCGCCACTGCGCGAATGGAGTTGTGCGCATCTTACCGCGCCTGCGCGCCCAGATGGGCGAAACCGGGGCAGCGCGGACAGCGCGCCGGCCGCCGCGTCAACTGCGACATATTGCCCCGCTCGCCCGCCGCGTACCGGTTTCAAAAGGACGCAGGTGCGCGAATTGCGCTACAGTCGCAACCGCCTGCCGCGCGACGCATGGCATCGCGCCGGCCGGCTATCCATATAGTCCGATCGAGCTTAGGGACTGTTTCCATATGGAACGCGCATGCGAATGTCCGAAATTGCTCGTAGGGCAAGGAGTAAGGAGCGCCGTTTGGCCGAGCCAAACAAGCGACGCGCGACGCCGCCATACGGGCAATTTCGGACATTCCCGTAGAATGTTTTTTAATTTGGGGTTGCCACGAGAACGGCCGCTCGCCGCGTTGCGCTCCTTGCGAATACGCCAGTATTCGCAGCGTCACGCGCCTCGCGAGCGGCCGTTCTCGTGGCAACGCATGCGCGTTCCATATGGAAACAGTCCCTAAGATGCCGTCTCGCCCCTCCCGCCTCATCCGCACGGCCGCGGCCCTCGCCGCCGCCGTGGCGCTCGCCGCGTGCACGCGCGACGAGCCGCGCTGGAACCTGACCAACGTCACCGGCCACCTGCCCGACCTGTCGTTCAAGCTGACGGGCGGCGATGGCCATCCTGTCGACGCCGATGCGTTCCGCGGCCGCGTCGCGCTCGTCTACTTCGGCTACACGCACTGCCCCGACGTCTGCCCCGAAACGCTGGCGCGGCTGATGGAAGTGCTCGCGAAGCTCGGCCCGCGGGCGGACGACGTGCGCATCCTGTTCGTCTCGGTCGACCCGGCGCGCGATACGCCGCAGGCGATGCAGTCCTACGTCGCCGCATTCGACGCCGCGCATGCGCGCGGCCTGACCGGCACCGACGGCCAGATCGAGTCGCTCGCGAAGCGCTATCGCGTCGCGTACCAGATGGAAAAACGCGATCCGTCCGGCGGCTACGAAGTGACGCACAGCTCGGCCGTCTACATCTTCGACGCGACCGGCCGCGCGCGGCTGCTCGCGACCGATCACGATTCGCCCGACGCCATCGCCGCCGATGTGCGCCGGATCATCGACACTGCCTCCACGACCTGAATTCCGCCATGAACAAGAAAACGACCCTCAAGACGTTCGCCCTCGTCGCCGCGCTGTGCGCCGGCGCCCACGCGTATGCCGCCGGCGCGATCAGCGTGCAGAACGCGTGGGTGCGCTGGCTGCCGAACAAGCTGCCCGCAGGCGGCTACGTGACGCTCGTGAACACCGGCGACAAGCCGATCGACCTCGTCGACGTCGACAGCCCCGACTACGGGATGGCGATGCTGCACCAGACGGTCTCCAACGGCTCGACGCAGAAGATGGAAATGGTCGACAAGCTGACGATCCCCGCGCGCGGCAAGGTCGACATCGCGCCGGGCGGCTATCACTTCATGCTCGAGGAGCCGAAGCACGCGATCAAGCCGGGCGACACCGTGCACCTGCGCCTGAAGTTCTCCGACGGCGAAACGGTCGATGCGCCGTTCGCCGTGAAATCGCCGGCCAAGACGAAGTGATGCGCGCGCGATGAACGTCCTGTACTGGCTCGATCCGTGGGAACCGTCGCCGACCGTGGTCATCGCGGTGCTGACGGCCGCCGTGCTGTTCGCGCGCGGCGTGAAGAAGGCGAAGGTGTCGCCGCTGCGGCAGTTCTCGTTCTGGTTCGGGCTGACGGCGCTCTACATCGCGCTGCACACGCGGCTCGACTACTTCTTCGAGCACGAATTCTTCCTGCACCGCGCGCAGCACCTCGTGCTGCACCATCTCGGGCCGTTCTTCATCGCGCTGTCCTATCCGGGCGCGGCGATCCGCGCGGGCATTCCGTTCGGCTGGCGGCAGCGCGTCGTGCGCCCCGCGCTCGCGTGGGCGCCGGTGCGCGCGACGCTCGACGTGGTGTTCCATCCGGTCGTCGCGGTCGTGCTGTTCGTCGGGCTGATCTACTTCTGGCTGCTGTCGCCGATCCACTTCATCGCGATGCTCGACTGGCGTCTGTATCGCGTGATGAACTGGAGCATGGTGATCGACGGGCTGCTGTTCTGGTGGCTCGTCGTCGATCCGCGTCCCGCGCCGCCCGCGCGGCTGTCGCCGGGCCGCCGGATCCTGATCGTCGTCGCGGCGATCCCGCCGCAGATCGCGCTCGGCGCGCTGATCTTCTTCACGCCGCACGAGCTGTATCCGATCTACTCGATCTGCGGCCGCGCGTTCACGTGGCTGAGCCCGCTGCGCGACCAGCAGATCGGCGGCCTGCTGCTGTGGATTCCCGGCTCGATGATGAGCGTGATCGGCGCGCTGATCGCGCTGCGGCACTGGCTGCGGCTGTCGGCACGCGGGCGCCTGATCGGCGAACGGGTCGCGCAGCGCGCGGACAAACCGCCGGTCGCACGCGCCGCGCACTGACCGCCGCGCGGCGCGGCGCGCGTCACGCGCGCGCGCTGCTCATCCACACGTGCGGGATGCCGTCCTCGTCGTGCACGTCCGAACTCGGCGTAAAGCCGAATGCCCCGTAGAAACGCTGCAAGTGAGCCTGCGCATGCAGGCTCACCGGCGTATCCGGCCATTGCGCGCGGATATGCTCGAGCGCGCGCGACAGCAGCCCGTTGCCGAGGCCCGCGCCGCGAAACGCGGCGGTCGTCAGCACGCGGCCGATGCGCACGTCGGTGTGCTGCGCGTCGGGCAGCAGCACGCGCAGATAGCCGGCCAGGCGGCCGGCCGGATCGAAGGCCGCCAGGTGCCACGCGGCCTGGTCCGCATCGTCGATGTCGCGATACACGCAGTTCTGCTCGACGACGAATACGGCGCTGCGCGCTTCGAGGATCGAATAGATTTCGCGCGCCGTCAGCGCGTCAAAGGATTTCCAGCGCCAGTCGAGATCGGCGGTGCTCGGGGATGCGGCGGGTGCGGAGGCGTTCATGTGCGGTCCTGATTCGGGCGCGCCGGCCGGCGCGCGGCAACCGTCGATTATGCCTCGAAGCGCACATCGCGCGCGACCGCCTGCCCGCGCGCGAAAAAAAGGCCCCGCATCGCGCGGGGCCTGCTCATCATGCCGTCATGCCGGCATCTGGCCGAAGCGGCCGCCGTTGAAGTCCTCGATCGCGGTACGGATTTCCGCTTGCGAGTTCATCACGAACGGGCCGTAACCGACGACCGGCTCGTCGATCGGCTCGCCACTCAGGATCAGCAGCTTCGCGTCGCCGTTCGCTTCGATCTCGACGTCGCTGCCATCGCGGCCGAGTTGCACGAACTGCGCTTCGCGGGCCACCGTCTCGCCGTTCACCAGCACGGTGCCGCTCAGCACGACCACCGCGAGCGTCCGCCCTTCGGCGACCGGGAACCGCGCATGGCCGCCTGCCACGAGCCGCACGTCCCACACGTCGATCGGCGTGTGCGTGCGGGCCGGGCCGCGCCGCCCGTCGAGCTCACCGGCGATGATCCGTGCCCGCCCCGCGCCGTCCGGCAGCTCGACCACCGGGATATCGGCGTTCAGCAGCGTCTGGTAGCCGGGCGCGCCCATCTTGTCCGCGGCGGGCAGGTTCACCCACAGCTGCACCATCTCGAGCGCGCCGCCCTGCTTCGTGAACGCCTCCGAGTGGAATTCCTCGTGCAGGATCCCGCTCGCGGCCGTCATCCACTGCACGTCGCCCGGGCCGATCGTGCCGCCCGCGCCGGTCGAGTCGCGGTGCGCGACTTCGCCGTCGTAGACGATCGTCACCGTTTCGAACCCGCGGTGCGGGTGCTGGCCGACACCGCGCGGCGCGCTCGTCGGTTCGAACGTCGCCGGGCCGGCGTAATCGAGCAACAGGAACGGGCTCAGGTGCGTGCCATGAGACTGGTAGCTGAACATCGAACGCACCGGGAAACCGTCGCCGACCCAATGGCCGCGCGGCGCACTGTACACACCCTGGATCTTCTTCATTTGCCTTCTCCGAATTGCGGCGAAACACCTGTTTCGCATCCTGAGTAGGAATATAGAGGCGGAACGATCGATCCGGTAGACTGCCGAAATCGCACTCAGCGTTCTATTTGATGAACGATAACGACCGGGATCTGAACGATCTCTATTACTTCGTGCAGGTCGTCGAACACGGCGGCTTCGCGCCCGCCGGACGCGCGCTGAACATGCCGAAATCGAAGCTGAGCCGCCGCATCGCGCTGCTCGAGGCGCGGCTCGGGATGCGGCTGATCCAGCGTTCGACGCGCCGCTTCACGGTCACCGACGTCGGCCAGACCTATTACGCGCATTGCCGCGCGATGCTCGTCGAGGCCGACGCCGCCGACGAGGCGATCGCGCTGCTGCACGAGGAGCCGCGCGGCATCGTGCGCGTCAGTTGCCCGATCGTGCTGCTCGATTCGCTGGTCGGCACGATGATCGCCGCGTTCATGGCCGCGTGCCCGCGCGTCGAGATCCACCTGGAAGCGACGAACCGGCGCGTCGACGTGGTCGGCGAAGGGATCGACGTCGCGATCCGCGTGCGTCCGCCGCCGCTCGAGGACAGCGATCTCGCGCTGCGCGTGCTCGCCGAGCGCGGCCAGTGCCTCGTCGCGAGCCCCGCGCTGCTGCGCGAGCAAGGCGTACCGGCCGTTCCAGCCGATCTGACACGCCTGCCGAGCCTCGATCACGGCGTGCCGCAATCCACGCACGTGTGGCGGCTGCGCGGGCCCGACGGCGCGCATGCTGAAATCCATCACCAGCCTCGCTACGTGACGGGCGGCATGCTCGCGCTGCGTGCGGCGGCCGTCGCGGGCGTCGGCGTCGTGCAGTTGCCGACGATGATGGTGCGCGACGAGGTGTCGCGCGGTGAACTGGTCACGGTGCTGCCCGACTGGGCGCCCCGACGCGAAATCGTGCACGCGGTGTTCGCGTCGCGCCGCGGGCTGCTGCCCGCGGTGCGGGCGCTGCTCGACTTTCTGGCCGAGCGGTTCGCCGAACTCGAACCCGACTGAACGCGCCGCATCACGCACCACCCTGCGCTGCAGACCGCGCGCGCGTGCCGTAGACTGCGGTACGCGCAGTGCGCCTTTTGACAACCCCTATCGCTTTCCCGCCATGTTCACGCTGTCCAACGACCCCACCGCCTCCAAGGCCGATCAATACGCGACGCTCGTCGAGCAGGCACGCGCGCTCGTCGAATCCGAACGCGACCTGACCGCGAACGCCGCGAATTTCTCCGCGCTCGTCTATCACTCGCTCGATCGCCTGAACTGGGCGGGCTTCTACTTCTTCGACGGCACCGAGCTCGTGGTCGGGCCGTTCCAGGGCAAGCCCGCGTGCGTGCGGATCGCGCTCGGCAAGGGCGTGTGCGGCACGGCCGCGCAGACGCGCGAGACGCAGGTCGTGCGCGACGTGCACGACTTCCCCGGCCATATCGCGTGCGATGCGGCGTCCGAATCGGAAATCGTCGTGCCGCTGGTGGCCGGCGACGGCACGCTGATCGGCGTGTGGGACGTCGACAGCCCGGTCGCCGCGCGCTTCGACGACGAAGACCGCAAAGGGATGGAAGCGCTGTGCCGCGTGTTCGTCGAACACGCGTGGCAGAAGGCGCGCGCTTAAGCGCCGCTGCGTCGCTGCGCCGGCCGCCGCGAACGACACGGGCCCCGCGAAGGGGCCCGTTTCATTGCAACGCCGCGCCGCCGTCTGCGGCGCACGGCCGGCGTCAGACCGCGTGCGTGCCCGAAAGCGCCGCGAACGCCTGCGGCTTCGCGTCCTCGGTCAGCACCTCGAAGCCCGTTTCCGTCACCACGACCATGTGCTCCCATTGCGCGGACAGCGAATGGTCCGCCGTGACGACCGTCCAGCCGTCGGCCAGCACGCGCGTATCGCGCTTGCCCGCGTTCAGCATCGGCTCGATCGTGAAGATCATCCCCGGCCGCAGCGGCAGGCCGGTGCCCGGCCGACCGTAATGCAGCACCTGCGGCTCGTCGTGATAGACGTCGCCGATGCCGTGCCCGCAATACTCGCGCACCACGCTGAACCCTTCGCGATGGGCGACCTGCTGGATCGCATAGCCGACGTCGCCGAGCGTCGCGCCGGGGCGCACCGCGCGGATCCCGGCGTGCATCGCCTCATAGGTCGCGGCGACGAGCCGCCGCGCGAGCTCGTTCGGTTCGCCGACGAAATACATGCGGCTCGTGTCGCCGAACCAGCCGTCCTTGATCACCGCGATGTCGAGGTTCACGATGTCGCCGTCGCGCATCGGCCGCGACGTCGGAATGCCGTGACAGACCACGTGGTTGACCGACGTGCACAGCGTCTTCGGATAGCCGTGGTAGCCGATGTTCGCGGGAATCGCGCCCAACTCGTCGACGATGTATTCGCGGCAGCGCGCGTCCAGCTCGTCGGTGGTGACGCCCGGCTTCACGTGCTCGGTGATCATCGTCAGCACCTGCGACGCAAGCTTCGCGGCTTCGCGCGACTTGGCGATTTCCGCGGCACCGCGGATCGGGATTTCGCGTTTCGCCATTACGCCACCTGCTCGATGCTTTGCGCGACCGTCTCGGCCGGCCCCACGTCGCCGCCCCGCGCCTCGGCCTCGATCAACATCTTGCAGATGTCGCCGTAGGACAGCGCCGGATTGAGTTCCGCCAGCATCCCGACGCGCAGCCAGTGTTCGGCCTGCGCGTTGATCGAACGGCTCAGCGCCGTGCTCGTCGAGCGCAGCCGCTCATGCATGTGCTCGGAAATCTTGATGATACCCATATATCCCCAATTAAACGAAACGTAGCTGTTTCGTATATTACGCCGCGCATGGCGACCGGGCAAGCCGTTCGCACCCACCCCCTCGTCGCCGTTGCGGCCGGAAATGCCGTTGACATCGAATTCCAGTTTGCTGGAAAATAAATCCATCATGAAAGAATCAGCGATTCCCGCGGCCGACGACACCGGCATCAACGAGCGCATTGCCCGCCGCGTGCGCGACCTGCGCACCGTCCGAGGCTACACGCTCGACGCACTGGCCGCGCGTTCCGGCGTCAGCCGCTCGATGATCTCGCTCATCGAACGCGCGTCGGCCAGCCCGACAGCCGTCGTCCTCGACAAGCTCGCGGCCGGCCTCGGCGTGTCGCTGGCCGGGCTGTTCGGCGCCGACCGGGACGACGCGCCCGCCCAGCCGCTCGTGCGGCGCGCGCAGCAGGCCGAATGGCGCGATCCGGCGTCCGGCTATGTGCGACGCAATCTGTCGCCGGCCGGCTGGCCGTCGCCGATCCAGCTCGTCGAGGTCGATTTCCCGCCCGGCGCGCGCGTCGCCTACGACAGCGGCGGGCGTGAAAGCGCGCTGCATCAGCAGGTGTGGATCATCAGCGGCCGCGTCGACGTCACGTTCGGCGATACGCTTCACGAACTTCGCGAAGGCGACTGCCTGGCGATGCGGCTCGACCAGCCGCTGATCTTCAGCAATCCGTCGTCGCATGCCGCCCGCTATGTCGTCGCGATCTGCGATGCATCCGCCGCTGGCGTGCGCAGCGCGTGATGCACGCGTCGCGTGCGCAACCGGTTTAGAACCAACAGGAAAGAACCCCTATGAATTCCCCGACCCAGCGCGACGACGTGCGCCTGATCGATTGCAGCGAGGCCGAGCATGCAGCGGCCATCCTCGAGATCCTGAACGACGCGATCGTGAATTCGACCGCGCTGTACGACTACCGGCCGCGCCCGCCGGAAGCGATGGTCGCGTGGTTCGCGACGAAGCGCGCGGGCGGCTTTCCGGTCTTCGGCGCGGTCGACGCAACGGGCACGCTGCTCGGCTTCGCGAGCTGGGGCACGTTCCGCGCGTTCCCGGCGTTCAAGTACACGGTCGAGCACAGCGTCTACGTCCGCAACGATCAGCGCGGGCGCGGGCTCGGCGAGCTGCTGCTGCGCGAAGTGGTGCGGCGTGCGCGCGACGCGCAGGTGCACGTGCTGGTCGGCTGCATCGACGCGACCAACGCCGGCAGCATCGCACTGCATACGAAACTGGGATTCGAGCACTCGGGCACGATCGCGGAGGCGGGATTCAAGTTCGGCCGCTGGCTCGATGCGGCGTTCTATCAATTGAAGCTCGAGACGCCGGTGCAGCCGGTGGATGGGTGATTGCTCTCCCCGGTCGGCACATCAGTTATTTGGGTACCCCGGGTTGCCGCCTTATTTTGCGTGGAAATATAACCGACGCAAGATGCGACGGTCGGCATTTACTGCAGTAACCATCTTTAAATGCGCAACGGGCGCCGGCCGCGCAAACACGCTGATGCAGATATCGTGACCGGCGCCCGGATTCGAAGCCGAAACTACAACCCTCAATGCTGACAAAAATATCCTCTATTTCAAAGAGAGAAACGTTTAATTTAATTGGGCATAAAAGTCAGAAAATTGGTGACTAGGGGTAAACGATAGAGAGTTTGCCATACCTTGTTCAAGGAAGTTTCCTAATATGATCTGACGGGGAGGCACAGTCTGATTATTGCCTGCCACATGAAAATCATTACGTCACCATTTTTAAAAAATTATCGAGAAATTTCACCAGAACCCCAGGCGGCCGCAAACAGGGGTGGAAAGACCTATTGCTGACGAAAAACATTTTCCGCGCACGAACGCCGGACACTCGCTAAAAGCATACAGCCCGAATCTAGGATGCCGTGCATTTTGCCTGCCAACCAGTATCGGACCGTCAATCTCAGATTGCGGAGGCGTTTATGTAAAAAATCAAGCCATCCATGACCCGAGCATGGCAAACACAAATATGGCCAGCAAGTGGCTGTCGAAAATAGTGTGGCGGACAGAATCATTGCTGCGCAACCGACGCGATCCGGGATTTTGCTCGAATACGGCAACTAAACGGCTACGCGCCCTTGTCATGCGAGAGACAGGCGCCGTTACGGCGTCTGCCTTGCTACTCAAAATTTCCGATCCGGACAATTGATATGCGAACCATTGCCAAGATTCTCTTTCCGACCTTGATGGCCTGCCTTGTGTTCAACGGAGAAGCCGGCGCCGCCGAAAAATCCTTTTGCTATTACCATCACAATTGCCCTGCCGACGGAAAGCTGCCGAAAGGTCAGTTGCCCGAGCAATATACCAAGCGCCAGTGCACGAACGGTGGAGGCAAGAGCTGGGGCGAAGGCCCGAAGAGCTGTGAGAACGTGAACGATTGACGGGCCGCGGTATCGAGGGGCGGCTTCAGACGTGATCGCACGAACTTCGACGATGCCGGCATTTTTCCGGACTGAACCGGTCGGCAGGGGAATCTTCCTGTGAATCGCCGTGGTTTTCCGGAGATTTTCTGTCGATACCGCCTACGTCGATTGACACGCAGCGATCCATCGCGACGAGGTCGATGATCAATCGCCCCTCAAGATCAGACTGCCTGCCCGGACGACGCAATAGCAGGAAGAATGGCGTAATTATTTAGCATCCCGGCGACTGCTTTTATATTTGTGGCGCACCTTTATCTCGTGCTAAACGGTGCGTTCGCAGCCCCCTGCCACTTCCCTCGTTGTGGCAGGGGTTTTTTAGTGTCTTCCGAGATTACGGTCGCACGGTCGGATCATGCCATCGAAAGACCTTCCAAACAGGTTGGCCGAGTTCCGCCAACGCTCGGCATGGGACGAGTTGCGCGGCGACTGGAGCGCCGTCACCTTCAAGACGCATCGCGGTCGTCCACGACGTCGGCTCCGGTAACGCGACGACTGGCGTCGCTACGTCCTTCCAGTAACGCTGAAACCCGATGCGTTGAGGAACGGTGCCCGTTCCTGACCATGCCCGAGCCAATGCTTCGCCTGCAGGCGTGGTTAGGCGATACGGATCTCGTCGATCGACGCCGCGCGGTAATCGAGCCGGACCTTGTCGACGAACCGCGAAACGGCCGACTGATCAAGGTCGAGATGGTCAGCGATCTGCTGAGTCGGCATGAATATGCCCTCCCTATGGGAACTCGCCAGTAGAGAAAAACACGGGTGCGAGCCCCCGCGTGTTGGCACCCTCGGTGGGTTCCCGCACCCAGAGGCCCGCGCGTGATGCACGCTATTTATCAGACGTAACGCCAATGCGACGAGAATGCAGTTCGGAACTTGAAAAACAGCAGATCATTGGCTATCAATCTCAGTAATAAACATCACACCACGGGGGACTTATGGGCCGCAAGACTGTGTACTTGCTTGGTTTCGCTTGTTTAACGGCTATCGGCCTTGTCGGTTGTAAGAGGCAAGACGTTGTATCAACCGCAAATAATCAAGCCGAGGTAATTGCTGTCGCGAACTATGACGTTCTGAATAGCATCTTGGCAAAACGCGCTCGAGAACAGCTCGGTGTTGCCGCCGCTAATTCAACGACACAGGTGTTGGTGACCAACGGCGGGGCGGCTATTGGCGCAGTCTATCGGACGGGCGGGCGTTGGATACCATACAACGATTCGTCCTGTACGTTCCCCGACCCACAGAGAACCGCTTTACCGAGCGCCTTCCCCTCGTATCAAATCAGCAAGACCTTGGCGTTGAGCATGGGTCTCGACAATGAGCTGATTCAAGCTCTGTCGAAGTTCGACATCAAACTCTCGGATGCGTCTTCCTTTTCTTTTTCCGTCGAAAAGCCGATGATGCAAGTTGTCTCCGATACTGCTCTTACAGACGGCCTCGAAAAATCGACTTGCAAATCCACTCTGCAGGCTGCAAACGGTGACCTCTACATCGTCCGCGGATACATCTCGGGAAAGCGTACGTTTCGGACGTCCGTCGATGCAACCCGTCTCGTCGAAGCCGGCATAAAGAAGGTTGCTAGCTTCGACATAAATGCCGGCGGAGGAAAGACGTTGCTCGAAATCGCAGATTCCGAGCCGTCCGCGTTCTTGCAAATTCTCGAACTTGAGAAGTATGCGGCACCCGTCCCCGTGGCCTATCCCCCTGCTCCTGCGGTCGTAGATTCCGCTTTGCCCGTCGCGGATACCGCGCATAGCGTTGACTTGCCGAGCATCGTTTACATTCAACAAAACTCGGCTGACCCGAAGAGTGTCGGTAGCACTGCACAATCACTGCTTGGCGCACGAGGTATTCGCGTGGCCAGTGATGTCGAGTCACTCGAAAATACGCCAAGTACATCGCAGGTCAGATACTTCCGCGATGCCGACCGTGGCGCAGCAGAGCAAGTTGCGTCTCAACTCAGTTCAAGGTTTAGAAACATCGAACCGATAAGAAGCAAAGTGCCAGGTGCAAAAGCCGGACAGCTGGAAGTATGGTTGTCGAAACAACCTTAATCTCTTCCATCGTCGTGCACGACACGAATTCCAGGGCCTTGGCGATCTTGTCTTCGTACACGTCGCCCTCGTAACGCTCCGCTTGCTCGATCTCGAACAGCGGGCGTTCATGCTCTTCGACGTGCCACGCGACGCCCGAGCGATACCGGAGTTTGGCGCGACGCAAATGCCTGCATCGATGTAACACAGCCACCGGCAGGCGCGCAGTTAGCAGGCCTGCCGCATCTACCCGGCTATCTTCGACGACCGAAGCCGACCGCACGATATCCGATTGTGTAGCCATTGATTGGCGATGCGGACATTGAATCCCAACCCAGAAAGGTTGTAGGCCAGTTGCGGGGGTCGCCCTCTTCGATAACGATAGGCAAGATCCGGAAGCCGCTGTTATCGTCCATCCCAAACTGGATGTGTCCTCCCACATCCTCGACAGCCTGACTTCGGAGCATCTCCTTCAAGACAGAGATCGGGTTTGCGACGCCGCTTGCGTTGGCAGCTCTAACGTAAAGTCGACCAAACTCCTCTCGACCACTCCCGATGGCATGGACGGTTCCGATATCAAGCGGCAACTCCGTCGCCTCGATTTGCACCATACCGTCCACCACCGAGGGACCAATTCTGAATGCCTTGTATCCCGCAGCCACCGGACAGTAACCGAACACAAGTCCATCGAAGAAATATTGCTGCGGCGAATCACGCATGCCAAGGCGGGACGCCATATCAACGATGTAGTGAGCAGCCACATCCCTAAACAGCCCTGCAATTGCCTCGACCGATACCGAACGCGGTGAATCTTGGGTCCCGCATAGGTTCTGAGTACAAGCTGCTGCGAGTGAGTATGTGGGACACCGTTCGCCGACCAACATCAAACTGGTCGACCTCCAGCGTGTACATTTCTCGCATCCGCATGGCGGATTCGATGCCGCGCTCGAAGAGGAACACCAGCGCCGGCCGGTACGGGAGATCGAACGCCCGCTCGCGGCCGTTCGGCTTCCCGCCGGCCATCAGTCGTCGAATCTCAGCCTGCTCCGCCTCGCTCGGCCGTCGGTCGCGGTGTACGTCCTCTTTCGCGTCGACATCCTGCGCCTCGACGGCCACCCGATCTTCATCGGTATAGGTTGCATATCACTTCGGGAGTAGGCGGAGGGGGTTGGTCGCCATCATCGGCGTGCCCGATCTCACCACTCAATCGAAGCAGCGAGCCAATGCACCGACGTAGTGCCGGATCGTTGACGGCGAAAGGTGGTCATGGCGCTTCATGGTGGTCACCCACTGCTCGACCCACTGGTAGTCGAGTGTCACAAGCGACTTTGCCTTGATGGTCGCTCGTCCAAGTAGCGCATTGAGCACCTGGACGTCGGAATCAGGGGACCGATACGCGGCGCAGGTACGCTCGAATGGTGTCGCCCGTTGTAGCGATCGCTTCGCGCTGCTCGACCAACTCGTCCGGCACAATGCGGGCGTCCAGCAACTGCTCCAATCGGGCAACGTATGCGTCGCCCTCTTCCTCGGTGTCAAAGGTCAGGGAAGTGGCTTTGGTAGCAGCTTCGCCCGTTTGATCGTGTATTCCCACGTGCCGGACGGCCGCAGTCGTTTGTTCGCCATGCCTAGATGAATTCGCCTCGACTGCCAATTAGCCGATTGACGAGTGGTTGGCGTCGGTTTTTAGTTGGTTACAGGCGACTTCTTACCACTCCAGGCAACTCTATTACAAGAACGAAAGCGCCGCAGAAAAAAGAAAAGCCCTGACGAATCAGGGCTTTATCTCGTTCTACTTGGAGGCGCGAGCCGGAGTCGAACCGGCCTAAACGGCTTTGCAGGCCGCTGCATAACCGCTTTGCTATCGCGCCAAAAGCGGACTGTCCGGATGCCGTGAGGCAAGCGACAGATTTTTATTCGAGGACCGGCGGTCCATCAAATAAAAAGGGAAGCGTGGCTTCCCCAATTACCTGGAGCGGGAGACGAGTCTCGAACTCGCGACCTCAACCTTGGCAAGGTTGCGCTCTACCAACTGAGCTACTCCCGCATTGTCCTGCACCTGCAGCGCTTCGCCGACCAACACGCTGCCAGAAAAATCTGGAGCGGGAGACGAGTCTCGAACTCGCGACCTCAACCTTGGCAAGGTTGCGCTCTACCAACTGAGCTACTCCCGCATGTGTCCTGCATCTGCAGCGCTTTGCCGACCAACACGCTGCCAGAAAAAATCTGGAGCGGGAGACGAGTCTCGAACTCGCGACCTCAACCTTGGCAAGGTTGCGCTCTACCAACTGAGCTACTCCCGCGTATTGCTGCGCTACTGCTTCCCCGTCACACACTTAATTCGTCGTGCAGCGGAGAAGCGAGATTATGTCGAAGGCACATTCGTGTGTCAAGGGCTTTTCCAGCCCTTTTTACAAAAACCGCCGCCGAACAGGCGCCGCGGGTCACGCGCCGCCGCGCTCGCGAATCTGCGGCCACGCGAGCTTCATGTAGTACAGCATCGACCAGATGGTCAGCACCGCGGCCAGATACATCAGCCACTCGCCCCACACCCGCGTATCGATCGTCACGATGCCGAGCGGCAGCGGCCCGTAGAACAGCAGCATCGGGATCGCGACCATCTGGCACGCGGTCTTGAACTTGCCGAGCTGGTTCACCGCGACGCTCTTCGACGCGCCGATCTGCGCCATCCATTCGCGCAGCGCCGAAATCGCGATCTCGCGACCGACGATCACGAGCGCGATCGCCGCGTCGACTCGCGAAATCTGCACGAGGATCAGCAGCGCGGCCGTCACCATCAGCTTGTCCGCCACCGGGTCGAGAAACGCGCCGAACGACGACGTCTGGTTCCACTTGCGCGCGAGAAAGCCGTCGAACCAGTCGGTCAGCGCGGCGAGGATGAAGATCGCCGCCGCCGCGAGATTGCGGTGCGCGCCGCCCATCACCGTGTCCGGCAGATAGAACACGCCGACGACGAGCGGAATCAGCACGATCCGTACCCACGTCAGGAAAATCGGGAAATTGAACGGCATGGCATGCGGGACAGTAAAGGATTCGCAATTGTGCCGTGTCGACCGGCCTGCCACAAGAACGCTGGCGAGGCAGCCGGCCGCACGGCCGCGTCAGTGAAGCTGCTTGTAGATCTGCTCGGCGAGCGCGTGCGAAATGCCTTCGACGCTCGCCAGTTCCTCGACACTCGCGGCCACCACGCCGCGCAACCCGCCGAAGCGCGCGAGCAGCCGCTGCCGGCGCTTCGCGCCGACGCCCTCGAGTTCCTCGAGCCGCGACGTCTGGCGCGCCTTCGCCCGCTTCGCCCGCATGCCGGTGATCGCGAAGCGGTGCGCCTCGTCGCGGATCTGCGCGACGAGCATCAGCGCGGCGCTCTCCTTGCCGAGTTCGAGCGGCGCGCGGCCGTCCGCGAACACCAGCGTCTCGAGGCCGACCTTGCGCCCCTCGCCTTTCGCGACGCCGACCAGCATCGACGTGTCGAGGCCAAGTTCGGTGAATACCTGGCGCGCGATCTCGACCTGACCCTTGCCGCCGTCGATCAGCACGATGTTCGGCAGCAGGCTCGACGCCTCGGCCTCGCGCGTCGATTCGCCGTCGATGCCGGCCGCTTCGTCGGCGGCCGCCGCCTGCGCGGCCTGCTCGACCATCTTCTCGTAGCGGCGCGTCAGCACCTGCCGCATCGCCGCGTAATCGTCGCCCGGCGTGATGCCCGTGATGTTGTAGCGGCGGTATTCGCTCGACTGCATCTTGTGATGGTGATAGACGACGCACGACGCCTGCGTCGCCTCGCCCATCGTATGGCTGATGTCGAAGCATTCGATCCGCAGCGTCGCGAGATCGTCGCTGTCGTAGCTGAGCGTGTCGGCCAGCGCGCGCGTGCGCGCCTGCTGCGAACCCTGCTCGGACAGCAGCCGCGCGAGCGCGAGCCGCGCGTTCTGCTCGGCCATCGACAGCCACGCGCGCCGCTGCCCCTGCGGCTGCCGCACCAGCGACACCTTGTGGCCGGCCTGCTCGGACAGCAGCGCCAGCAGGTCGCGGCTCGCGGGCGCATGGCTGACGACGAGCACCGGCGGCACGCGGTTGCCGAGATAGTGCTGCGCGATGAACGCATCGAGCACCTCGGCCTCGACCGATGCCGCCGCCGTGCCGCGCGCGCCGCCGGCCTCTTCCGCCGGCTGATCGGGCACCGCGTCGACCGGCGTGTCGAGCGTCGCATCGACCGCCTCCGCCGGCTCAGCTTCTTCGCCGAGACCGCCTTCCGCGAGCGTCAGCGCACTTTCGACGTGCGTCGGGAAATACGCCTTGTCGCCGAGGTGCCGGCCGCCGCGCACCATCGCGAGGTTCACGCACACGCGTCCGCCCAGCGCGACGACGGCCAGGATGTCGACGTCGCTGTCGCCGCCGACCTCGATCGCCTGCTGGTGCAGCACCGTCGCGAGCGAGCTCATCTGGTTGCGCACGGCCGCCGCCTGCTCGAATTTCAGCTCGGCCGCGAACGCGTGCATCTTCTGCTCGAGTTCCTTCATCACTTCGGACTGCCGGCCGAGCAGGAATCGCGCGGCGTTCGACACGTCGACCGCGTAATCCTCGGCGGAGATCGCGCCGACGCACGGCGCGGTGCAGCGCCCGATCTGATGCAGCAGGCATGGCCGCGTGCGGTTGTTGAAGACCGAATCCTCGCAGGTGCGCAACTGGAACACGCGCTGCAGGATCTGGATGCTCTCGCGCACGGCCCATGCACTGGGGAACGGCCCGAAGTACTGGTTCTGCTTGTCGACCGAGCCGCGGTAGTAGGCCATCCGCGGAAAGCGGTGCGCGGTGAGTTTCAGGTACGGATACGACTTGTCGTCGCGAAACAGGATGTTGTAACGCGGCGCGAGCGCCTTGATCAGGTTGTTCTCGAGCAGCAGCGCTTCGGCTTCCGAGCGCGTGACGGTCGTTTCGATGCGCGCGATGCGCGTGACCATCATCGCGATGCGCGGCGACAGTTGCGTCTTCGTGAAATAGCTCGACACGCGCTTTTTCAGGTCGCGCGCCTTGCCGACGTAGAGCACGGCGCCCGTCGTGTCGTAATAGCGATAGACACCCGGCATGTGCGGCAACTGCGCAAGGATCTTCTTCGGTTCGAACGGAGTAGCGGAGGCTTCTGGGGATGTCATGCGTGATCCGGGCGCCTTGTAACGCGGAACGGGTCTATTAGAATCGCCAGTTTAGAGCATTCACCCGTCCGCTTCGATGCCACGCCCCCCCGCTGCCCCCCTCTCCGCCGTGCCGCTCGCGCCGGGCGAACCGATCGCCTGCGACCTCTTCTGCACGGTGATCGACAATTTCGGCGACATCGGCGTGTGCTGGCGCGTCGCCCGGCAGCTCGCGCACGAGCACGGCTGGCAGGTCCGGCTGTTCGTCGACGACCTGCACACGTTCGCGCGCCTGCGGCCGGAAGTCGATCCCGACGCGGGGCGGCAGACGGTCGACGCGATCGTGATCGAGCACTGGCATGCGGAAGTCGGCGACGCGCTGGACATCGCCGATGTCGTGATCGAGGCGTTCGCATGCGAGCTGCCCGGCGCGTATCTCGCGGCGATGGCGCGGCGCGCGCGGCGCCCCGTGTGGATCAACCTCGAATACCTGAGCGCCGAGGACTGGGTCGCCGATTTCCATTTGCGGCCGTCGCCGCATCCGCGCTACCCGCTGCTGAAGACGTTCTTCTTCCCGGGTCTGTCGGCCGGCACCGGCGGCGTGCCGAAGGAGCGCGACCTCGACGCGCGCCGCGCGGCCTTCGACGCCGATCCGGCAGCCCGCGCCGCGTGGTGGCGACGCGCGACCGGCGGCGCGCCGCCCGCGCCCGGCACGACGGTCGTCAGCCTGTTCGCCTACGAGAATCCGGCCGTCGACGCGCTGCTCGCGCAGTGGCGCGACGGCCCGTCGCCGATCGTCGCGCTCGTGCCGACCGGCCGCCTGTCGCCCGCCGTCGCGCGTTTCTTCGGGGTCGAATCGTTCACGGCCGGCGCACAGGCGCATAGCGGCAACCTGACCGCCCATGGCCTCGCATTCGTTCCGCAGGCCGACTACGACCCGCTGCTGTGGGTCGCCGATCTCAATTTCGTGCGCGGCGAGGATTCGTTCGTCCGTGCGCAGTGGGCGCGCAAGCCGTTCGTGTGGCACATCTACCCGCAGGCCGACGACGTGCACCTGCCCAAGCTCGACGCCGCGCTCGCGCACCTGTCGGCCGGCCTCGCCGATGCGCCGCGCGCGGCGCTCGAGCGGTTCTGGCATGCGTGGAACGGCGCCGGCACGCCCGACTGGGCCGATTTCTGGCAGCACCGCGCCGCGCTGGACGCCAATGCGCTCCGCTGGGCCGACGCGCTGGCGGCCGTCGGCGATCTCGCCGGAAAGCTGGCGGAATACGCAAAATCTCAGTTAAAATAAGCGGTTATCCGACGGCTGACCACGCAAGCGCTCGCGTTTGGGCACTTGGCGCCCACCGGAACGCCCCGCCGCTTGCGCCGTCAGCCGTTGCGCAACGCTCAGGCACCTATTTATTTGATTGGATCAGGACAGTTTTTATGAAGACCGCACAGGAACTCCGCGTAGGCAACGTCGTGCAGATCGGCAGCGAAGCATGGGTCATCGCAAAGGCGGAATACAACAAGTCGGGTCGTAACTCGGCCGTCGTCAAGATGAAGATGAAGAACCTGCTGTCGAACGCAGGCCAGGAATCGGTCTACAAGGCTGACGACAAGTTCGAAGTCGTCGTGCTCGACCGCAAGGAAGTGACGTACTCGTACTTCGCCGACCCGATGTACGTGTTCATGGACGCCGACTACAACCAGTACGAAGTCGAAGCCGAAATGATGGGCGAAGCGCTGAACTACCTCGAAGACGGCATGGCTTGCGAAGTCGTGTTCTACAACGAGAAGGCGATCTCGGTCGAACTGCCGACGGTCCTCGTTCGCGAAATCACCTACACGGAACCGGCCGTCAAGGGCGACACGTCGTCGGGCAAGGTGCTGAAGAACGCGAAGCTGGCGACCGGCTTCGAGCTGCAAGTGCCGCTGTTCTGCAACACCGGCGACAAGATCGAAATCGATACGCGCACGAACGAATACCGCAGCCGCGCGTAATCGTCAGCAGCAGCCGCATCGAACAAAGCGCCCTTCGGGGCGCTTTTTGTTTGCCTGGCGCCAACAGCTGCCACAAGTCGGCGCGATAAGCAGCACAAAAGCCACCGGTAAAGATATTCAATTTGTATCATCGGTAACTGTTTTATAGCGCCGGAGAAATAATGCGCGTGACGCGTTCGGCGGGGCATAAAATCAGTCTTTAATCCGACATGCGGCTGCGGTCCGCTGGCCGACAGCCCGCCTCTCTTGACTCGACTCGCGTCCACCATGCCACACGCCCTGATTGTCGAAGACGATCCCAACAGCCTGTCAGGCCTCACCGCGCTGCTCGCCGCAGACGGCTTCTCGGTCGACACGGCCACGTCGCTCGCCGAAGCGCGCACGGCGCTCGGCCGCTCGATCCCCGACGTCGTGCTCGTCGACCTGAACCTGCCGGACGGCAGCGGCTTCGACCTGCTCCAGCACCTGCCGCAGCAACAGCCGAACGGCTCGCTGCCCGTGATCGTGCTGACGGGCAACGCGACGGTCGAGAGCGCCATCGAGGGCCTGCGTCACGGCATCTGGGACTACCTGCTGAAGCCGATCAACATCCCGCGCCTGCGCAGCCTGCTCGCGCGGATCCCCCGCCCGTACGAACTGATCGACGAAGTGCAGTCGCTGCGTGCGTCGCTGCGCCATCTCGGCCGCTTCGGCGCGCTCGTCGGCCGCAGCGATGCGATGCAGCACGTGTACGACATGATCGAACACAACGCCCGCACCGAAACGGCCGTGCTGTTCTCGGGCGAAGCCGGCACCGGCAAGAAGCTCGCCGCGCGCACGCTGCACGAACTGAGCCGGCGCCGCAAGGGGCCGTTCGTCTCGTTCGACTGCCGCATGCTCGCGCAGGCCGGCCGGCACGGCGCGTCGCTCGACAGCGTGCTGTTCGGCCATGAACGCGGTGCGTTCGACGGCGCCGAGCGCCGCGAATCGGGCCTGTTCGAGCAGGCCGGCGGCGGCACGCTGTTCCTCGACGAAATCACCGCGCTGCCGCTGGTGCTGCAGGAAGCGCTGTTGAACGCGCTCGATTCGCAGAACTTCATGCGGATCGGCGGCACGAGCTCGATCACCAGCGATTTCCGGCTGATCGCGGCCACGCGCCGCCCGGCCCGCGAAGCGGTGGCGAACGGCACGCTGCGCGAGGATCTGTGGCTGCGCCTCGACGCGGCGTCGATCACGATGCCGCCGCTGCGCGAGCGCGACGGCGATGCGCTCGCGATCGCCGATGCGCAGATCGACGAACTGAACCGCGAAGCGCGCGCGACCGGCCGCAGCACGACCGACAAACGGGCGGCGCCGGGCTTCGTGCGCGAATGCCTGTCGTACGAATGGCCGGGCAACGTGCGCGAGCTGCAGGAACGCGTGCGTTTCGCGTACGACGCGTCGGGCGACTTCATCGAGACGCTGCGTGCGGGCGAGGCCAGCTTCTCCGCCGGCGCCGCGCTGAACGGCAGCAGCGTGCAGATCAAGGTCGGCACGCCGCTGTCGGACGTCGAGGATCTGCTGATCCGCGCGACGCTCGACGCGGTCGGCGGGACGCGCCACCGCGCGGCGACGCTGCTCGGCATCAGCCCGAAGACGCTGTACAACAAGCTGCAGCGGATGAAGGTGAACTGAGCGGGCGGCGCCCGAATACGGTGCTGGTCGGATCCGACCGTTAGTTGCGTCTTAACTCGTTCCGGCGACGGCACGAATCGGGCTGTCGCAACCCACAAAAAAGCCGCGCTCCTGCGCGGCTTTTTCGTTTGGGGCGACCGGAACGGCGCGACCCGCGCCATCCCTGCCCGCTTACGCCAGCGCGCTCTTCAACAGCGCCTGCGCCTGCAGATACTCGGGCTGCGCGATCAGCTTGTCCCACTTGAGCGCCTTGCCGCGCGCGCGCATCCGCTTGATGCGCCGCGCCGACTCGGCCGAGGCCCGCGCCTTCAGTCCGTTCAGCACGACTTCGGCCGCGTCCGGCTGATTACAGACGAGCACCATGTCGCAACCGGCGGCGAGCGCGGCGTCGGCTGCCTGCGTAAGCGTGCCGCCTTCGCGGGCAGCCTCCATCGACAGGTCGTCGCTGAAGATCGCGCCCGTGAAGCCGAGCTTGCCGCGCAGGATGTCCTGCAGCCACACGCGCGAGAACCCGGCCGGCCGCTTGTCGACCTGCGTGTAGATCACGTGCGCGGGAATCACCGCGGACAGCGACAGGCCGAGCCAGTCGTACGGCGCGACGTCCTGCTTGAGGATCGCATCGAGCGTGCGGTCGTCGGTCGGCAGCGCGACGTGCGAATCGGCCTCTGCGAAGCCGTGCCCGGGAAAATGCTTGCCGCAGTTCGCCATGCCGGCGAGCGACAGCCCGTGGTTCAGGCTCTTCGCGAGCAGCGTGACGACGCGCGGGTCGCGATGGAACGCGCGATCGCCGATCACCTTCGAGTGCCCGTAGTCGAGATCGAGCACCGGCGTGAAGCTCATGTCGATTCCGCACGCGCGCAACTCGGCGGCCAGGATGTAGCCGACGGCGGTCGCGACCTCCGTCGCGAGCAGCACGTCGCGATCCCACAGTTCGCCGAGGCGGCGCATCGCGGGCAGCACCGTGAAGCCGTCGGTGCGGAACCGCTGCACGCGCCCGCCTTCGTGATCGACGGCGATCAGGATGTCTTCGCGCACCGCGCGGATCGCGTCGGTCAGCGCGGTCAGTTGCGCACGATTCTGGAAGTGCCGCGCGAACAGGATCACGCCGCCGGTATTCGGATGCGCGAGGCGCCGCGCATCGTCGCGCGACAGGGTCGTGCCGACGACGTCGAGCATGACCGGGCCGGGAGTCGTTTTCATCGAATCGGGAATTCCGTCAGGAGGAGGTTCGGGAAACAGGTGCAGGTGCAGGTGCAGGGGCCGGCGCGGCGTCGGTTTCGGCGACCACGAACGACACCGCGTAGTCGCGTTCGTCGCTGACCGTCACGCGCGCCGTGATGCCGCGCGCGGCCAGCCAGTCGGCCAGCTCGCCCGACGCGACCACGTACGGCTCGCCGCTTGGATGGTTGAGCGTCTGCAGCGCGCGCCACGTCATCGGCCAGTGCATGCCGAGCCCGATCGCCTTCGAGAACGCTTCCTTCGCGGAGAAGCGCGTCGCGAGAAACGCGATGCCGCGCGCCTCGGAGCGTGCACGCCGCGCGTGGAACACGCGCAGTTCGTCAGGGCCGAGCACCTTCTCGGCAAACCGCCCGCCCGTGCGTTCGAGCACGGCCGCGACGCGGCTCACCTGCGCGATGTCGGTGCCGATGCCGTAAATCGCCATGTCAGTCTCCGCCGGGGTAGCCCGGCGAGGCCGGGTCAGGCGCGTCGCACACGCCGTGCGGGGCGCGGCGGCCTCGCATCGTCAGCGCGCGCCGCCGTGCAGCGCGGCGACGCGTGCGGCGACCATGATCGCCTTCATCTCGCGCACCGCGTTGTCCCAGCCCGCGAAGATCGCGTGCGCGACGATCGCGTGGCCGATGTTCAGCTCGACGATGCCGTCGATCGCGGCGATTTGCTGCACGTTCGTGTAGTGCAGCCCGTGGCCCGCATTGACCTTCAGGCCAAGCCGCGCGCCGGCCTGCACGCCCGCGACGATACGCTCGTATTCGCGCTGCTGCTCCGCTTCGTCGTGCGCTTCGGCGTAGCGGCCCGTATGCAGTTCGATCACCGGCGCGCCGGCTTCGTGCGCGGCGCGGATCTGCGTGTCGTCCGGGTCGATGAACAGCGACACGCGCACGCCCACGTCGGCAAGCTGCTTGCACGCCGCGCGGACGGCCTCGAAATGGCCGGCCACGTCGAGACCGCCTTCGGTCGTCAGTTCCTCGCGCTTCTCCGGCACGAGGCACGCATCGTGCGGACGCACTTCGCACGCGATGTCGAGCATCTCGGCCGTCACCGCGCATTCGAGGTTCATGCGCGTCTTCAGCAGCGGGCGCAGCTCGCGCACGTCGGCGTCGACGATGTGACGACGATCCTCGCGCAAATGCAGCGTGATCGCATCCGCACCGGCCTCTTCGGCGGCGAGCGCCGCGCGGATCGGATCGGGATAGCGCGTGCCGCGCGCATTGCGCAGCGTCGCGACGTGGTCGATGTTCACGCCGAGGTCGATGGCGGTGGGCGTTGTCAGGAAGAAGCTCATAGGTTTTGCAGGTCGATCAGGATCTGACGCGTGGCGAGCGGCGTGCCGCCGAGATAGGTGTTCAGCAGGAAGCGCATCAGCGTCTTGCTCTGCGCGACCGTCTGGGCTCGATGGTAATCGTCCTGCTCCATGTCGAGCAACGTCTGCCCGGTGATGACCGGCCAGTGCGACGGCACGTCGTCGTCCGCGTTGCGCACGCCGCGCTCGGGATCGAACACGTAGCGGCGCTCGGGTTCGACCGCGCGACGCGCGACCGTGCGGTTCAGCGCCATCGCATAGCCGGTCTCGCGCAGCAGCACGCGCTCGAACGAGCGCAGCACCTGCACGGCGGGTTCGCCGTGCGCGAGGCGCGTGAGGGTCAGCACGTAATGATTGAACAGCGGCGGCTGCGGATCCTCGCGCGCGCAGAATTTCACGAGCAGCTCGTTCGCGTAGAAACCGCACAACAGCCCGTCGCCGCCGAGCGGCAGCATCCCGCCGACCCACTCGGCGCCCGTCAGCGTGCGCACCTCGGATTTGCCGGACCACGACAGCAGCAGCGGCTGGAACGTCTGCAAGACGCCGCGCAACGCGGAGTGCGGGCGCTTCGCACCCTTCGCGACGAGCGCGAGCCGGCCGTGGTCGCGCGTCAGCACGTCGACGATCAGGCTCGTTTCCCGATACGGATAGCTGTGCAGCACGAACGCCGGCTGCTCGGCGACGCGGAAATCGGACGTGCGAGACGTCGCGCGCCGCGCCTTGCGCGGCGGTTCGGGCGGCGCCGGCAGCGGCGCGTCGTTCGCGCCGGCCGTCACCGCGTCCTCGGTCGACGTCAGCGCGTCATTCGTACCCATAGGCACGCAGCCCCGCCTCGTTGTCGGCCCAGCCGCTCTTCACCTTCACGAAGGTCTCGAGGTACACGGGGCCGTCGAACAGCTTTTCCATGTCCATCCGCGCCTCGGTGCTGATCTGCTTGAGCTTCTCGCCCTTCTTGCCGATCACCATCGCCTTGTGCGAATCGCGCTCGACGAGGATCGTCGCGAAGATGCGCTTCAGGCGGCCCTCCTCCTCGAACTTGTCGATCAGCACGGTGCTCGTGTACGGCAGTTCGTCGCCGGTCCAGCGGAATACCTTCTCGCGCAGGATTTCGGCCGCGAGGAAGCGCGAACTGCGGTCGGTCAGCTCGTCCTCGCCGTAGATCGGCTCGCCTTCCGGCAGGTACGGCTTGATCGTGTCCAGCAGGCGCTTGATGTCTTCGGGCTTCTGCGCCGACAGCGGCACGAGCTCGGTGAATTCGCGCAGTTCGCTCACCTTCTGCATGAACGGGAACAGCGTGGCCTTGTCGTTCACGCGGTCGATCTTGTTCGCGATCAGCAGCGTCGGCATGCCGGGCGGAATCAGGTCGAGCACCTTCTGGTCGTCGGGGCCGAAGCGGCCGGCCTCGATCACGAACAGGATCACGTCGACCGACGTCAGCGTCGACGTGACCGCGCGGTTCAGCGAACGGTTCAGCGCGGTGCTGTGACGGGTCTGGAAGCCGGGCGTGTCGACGAACACGAATTGCGCGTCGTCGAACGTGTTGATGCCGGTGATGCGGTGGCGGGTCGTCTGCGCCTTGCGCGACGTGATGCTGATCTTCTGGCCGACGAGTGCGTTCATCAACGTCGACTTGCCGACGTTCGGGCGGCCCACGATCGCGATCATGCCGCAACGGAAACCGGTAGGAGCGGGAGTGTTCATATCGTTTGGGAGACAGGTTCGGAAACGGCCGCGCGGCGCGCGGCACGATCGATGGGCAATTCAGTGGTCGGCATCGGCCACGCGCGC
This sequence comes from Burkholderia sp. BCC0044, assembly GCF_902832955.1. Lineage (NCBI taxonomy): Bacteria > Pseudomonadati > Pseudomonadota > Betaproteobacteria > Burkholderiales > Burkholderiaceae > Burkholderia > Burkholderia sp. BCC0044. Next base: position 1,303,185 of record NZ_CADFDO010000001.1, read on the forward strand.
CTGCGCGGCAGCCAGGCTCGCGCCGCCGGGCGGCGTGTCGGCGTCGGGCGCCGCGGCATCGCGTGCACGCGGCGGCGTGCGTGCGGCGGAATCGGTGCCCGCGGCAGGCTTGTCGGCCGACGACGATACCGAATCGGCCGTGTGACCGGCCGGCTTGTCGGCGGCGCGCGGTGCGGCCTCGGCGGGCTTTTCCGCCGGCTTTTCCGCGGCCTTGTCGGGCCGCTCGGCCGGTTTGTCGGCAACCTTGTCGGTCGCCGGCTTCGCCGCCCGTTCGCCCTTGTCCGTCGCCGGCTCGACATGCGCCGCGCGAATCGCGGCCATCGGCGCGACGGCCGGCTCGGCGCCCGCAGCAGCAGCAGCGGTTGCCGCCGGCACCGCGCCGGCCGCCCTGGCCTCGCGCGCCGCCGCCCGTTCCTTCCGCTCGGGCGAGCGCAGGTCGAGCGCTTCCTGCACGCCCTTCACGCCCGGCACGATCTCGGGTTCGACATGCTTGGACCCGCGCGCGTTTTTCGAGCGCTTCGGCTTCGCGGCCAGCATCGGCGCGGCCGCCATCACTTCGTCGAGCGCCTTCTTCGCGGCGGCCTGCTCGGCCGCGCGCCGGCTCGCGCCGGAGCCCGATACCTTCACGTCGAGCTTCGGCACCGTGCACTCGACCTCGAACTGCTGATTGTGCGCCGCACCATGCGTCGCGACGACCGTATACGTCGGCAGCGCGATCTTGTGCCCCTGCAGGTATTCCTGCAGCAGCGTCTTCGCGTCCTTGCCGAGCGTGCGCGGATCGATGTGGTCGAGAATCGGGATATAGAGGCGCTTGATGACCCCTTGGGCGGCTTCGAAGCCGCCATCGAGGAACACGGCCCCGATGATGGCTTCGAACGCGTCCGCGAGGATCGACGGGCGGCGGAACCCGCCGCTGCGCAGTTCGCCCTCGCCCAGCCGCAGGCCGTCCGAGATATTCAGGGCCTGAGCAATTTCATACAACGACTGCTGCTTGACGAGATTGGCGCGCACGCGCGACAGGTCACCTTCGTCCAGCTTGCCGAAACGCTGGAACAAAAGGGCGGCCACCGCGCAATTCAGAACGGAATCGCCGAGAAACTCGAGCCGTTCATTGTGCGTGGCACTGTGACTGCGATGGGTCAAAGCCTGGCGCAACAATTCCGCATTGCGAAATTCGTAGCGCAGCCGGCTTTCCAACTGGGATGAGGGCATGTGCAGGAGTATAACGCGGGCGCCCGATCGGGCCGAAACGGCACGGCCGGACACGAAAAGGCGTGACGAGGCGGTGTTACCGCCGGTTCTTAAAGTAGTTCGGCAATACGCGACGCGGCCCGTGCGTCGCGTATTGCGTGTGAATCGAATGCGGTCAGTTGAAGGAGCCGATGCGCTTCAGGTCGCTGAAGTTCATCCAGATGAAGAACGCGCGGCCGACGATGTTCTGGTCGGGCACGAAACCCCAGTAGCGGCTGTCCGCGCTGTTGTCGCGGTTGTCGCCCATCATGAAGTAATGACCGGGCGGCACCTTGCAGATCACGCCTCGGCTGTTGTACGTGCAGTTGTCGCGATACGGATAGTCGTATGCGCCCATCACGAACGGCGGCACGGCCGGGTTGTTGAGGATCGCGTTCTTCCTGTTGCCGATCGTTTCCTCGAACTGCTTCGCGTAATTCTGGCGCTCGTCGTCGAAGAAATCGGGCAGCGGCGTTTCGGGCACCGGCTGGCCGTTGATCGTGAGCTGCTTGTCCTGGTACGCGACGGTATCGCCCGGCAGGCCGATCACGCGCTTGATGTAGTCGACCGACTCGTCCTTCGGATAGCGGAACACGACGACATCGCCGCGCGACAGCGGGCTGCCCTGCGTGATCTTCGTGTTGGTGACCGGCAGGCGCAGCCCGTACTCGAACTTGTTGACGAGGATGAAGTCGCCGACCAGCAGCGTCGGCACCATCGAGCCCGACGGAATCTTGAACGGCTCGACGACGAACGAACGCACGACGAACACGGCCAGGATCACCGGGAAGAAGCTCGCCGTGTACTCGAGCCACCACGGCTGGCGCAGCTTTTCGTCACGCAGCTTCGAACGCGTCTGCGTTGCGTTTTCGTCCGCGAAACGCTTGTCGATGCGCGACTGCTGGCGATCGAACTCCTCGATCGCCGAGTCGGCCGCCTTGCGACGCCGCGGCAGGAACACCAGTTTGTCCAACACCCACGCTACGCCCGTCACGACGACGAGCACAAAAAGAATCAGCGCAAAATTCATAAAAGGATCAGTCCTGTTATTTGTCTTCGACGCGCAAGATCGCGAGGAACGCCTCCTGCGGGATCTCGACCGAACCCACCTGCTTCATGCGTTTCTTACCTTCTTTCTGCTTCTCGAGCAGTTTCTTCTTCCGCGTGATGTCGCCGCCGTAGCACTTCGCGAGCACGTTCTTGCGCAGCGCCTTGATGTTCTCGCGCGCGACGATGTGCGCGCCGATCGCGGCCTGGATCGCCACGTCGTACATCTGGCGCGGAATGATCTCGCGCATCTTCGCGGCGACCTCGCGGCCGCGGTATTGCGACTGCGACCGGTGCACGATGATCGACAGCGCGTCGACCTTGTCGCCGTTGATCAGCATGTCGACCTTCACGACGTCCGACGAACGGTATTCCTTGAACTCGTAGTCCATCGACGCATAGCCGCGCGACACCGACTTCAGGCGATCGAAGAAGTCGAGCACGATTTCCGCCATCGGGATCTCGTACGTGAGCTGCACCTGGCGGCCGTGATACTGCATGTTGATCTGCGAGCCGCGCTTCTGCTCGCACAGCGTGATCACCGAGCCGACGTAATCCTGCGGCATGTAGAGATTCACGGTGACGATCGGCTCGCGCACTTCGCCGATGCGGCCGGGCTCCGGCATCTTCGCCGGGTTCTCGACCATGATCGTCGAGCCGTCGCTCTGCACGACCTCGTAGACGACCGTCGGCGCGGTCGTGATGAGATCCATGTCGAATTCGCGCTCGAGCCGCTCCTGCACGATTTCCATGTGCAGCAGCCCGAGGAAGCCGCAGCGGAAACCGAAGCCGAGCGCCTGCGACACTTCCGGCTCGTACTGCAGCGACGCGTCGTTCAGCTTCAGCTTCTCGAGCGATTCGCGCAGCGCGTCGTACTGGTTCGCCTCGACCGGATAGAGGCCCGCGAACACCTGCGGCTTCACTTCCTTGAAGCCCGGCAGCGGCTCGGCGGCGGCCTTGGTCGCGTGCGTGACGGTATCGCCGACCTTCGCGGCCGTCAGTTCCTTGATGCCGGCGATGATGAAGCCCACCTGCCCGGCCGACAGCGAATCGAGATTGCGCGACTTCGGCGTGAACACGCCGACGTGCTCGACCGGATACTGCGCGCCGGTCGCCATCATCTTGATCTTGTCCTTCGGGCGCAGCGTGCCGTTGACGATGCGCACGAGCATCACGACGCCGACGTAGTTGTCGAACCACGAATCGATGATCAGCGCCTGCAGCGGCGCGGCCGGATCGCCCTTCGGCGGCGGCACCTTCGCGATCAGCGACTCGAGCACGTCTTCGACGCCGAGGCCCGTCTTCGCGCTGCAGCGCGTCGCGTCGGTCGCGTCGATGCCGATCACGTCCTCGATCTCCTCGATCGCGTTCTCGGGGTTCGCGGCCGGCAGGTCGATCTTGTTCAGCACCGGCACGACCTCGACGCCGAGCTCGATCGCCGTGTAGCAGTTCGCGACCGTCTGCGCCTCGACGCCCTGGCTCGCGTCGACCACCAGCAGCGCGCCTTCGCACGCGGACAGCGAACGGCTGACCTCGTACGAGAAGTCGACGTGCCCCGGCGTGTCGATCAGGTTCAGGTTGTAGACCTTGCCGTCGCGTGCGCGATAGGACAACGCGGCAGTCTGCGCCTTGATCGTGATGCCGCGCTCGCGCTCGATATCCATCGAGTCGAGCACCTGCGCTTCCATTTCACGGTCGGCGAGGCCGCCGCATACCTGGATGATGCGATCCGCGAGTGTCGACTTGCCATGGTCGATGTGCGCGATGATCGAGAAATTGCGAATATGATCCATTCAGTGCCGATCAAGCGAAAAAGGCGCGCTCGACGACTGCGGAGCACGCCTTGTGTAAGTCGGTGAAAAAACGGCTTATTTTAGCCGAAAAGGCTTACGCCGGGCGGGATTTCGGACGCCCGCCCCGCGGGAGCCCGGCGGGCCGCCCGCCGGATCGAGCCCCGTGCGAAGCGGCGTCGGCCGGATGCGGGCCAGGTTCAGCGCCGGGCCGCCAGCGCGTCGCGCACCCGCGCGTCGTCGAACCGGTGGCGGCACACTTCCGCGCCGTCCAGCAGCAGCACCGGCACGTCCTCGTCGTAACGCGCGACGAGCGCCGCATCGGTGTCGATGTCGACGTAGTCGACCGCGACGCCGAATTCGGCCGCCACCGGCGCCAGTGCGTCGCGCATGTCGTCGCACAGGTGGCACCAGCCGCGGCCGTAGAGGGTGAACATCGGCGCGTTACTTCTGGGTCGCGCGCGGCCGCACCGGCACGAACTGCGTGTTGTCGCCGCGCCGCACGAGCACCGCGACCGCCTTCTGCGGATCGAGCTGCGCGGTCACGTCGGCGAACTGCTTCGCGTTCGTGATGTCGGTGTCGCCGACGCGCAGCACGATGTCGCCGCGCTGCAGGCCCGCACGGGCGGCCGGGCCGTCGACGCCGTCGATCTGCACGCCGTTCTTCAGCTTCAGCGTCTTCAACTGCTCCGCCGTCAGGTCGCTGACCGTCAGGCCGAGCGAATTGGTCTGGCGCGGCTTCTGCGGCGCGTTCTTGCGCTGCTCGGCCTTCGCGGTCGACTCGGCCGGCGTCTCCGCGATCGTGATCGGCAGATCGCGTGCCTGACCCTTGCGCCACACGCTGACCGTCGCCTTCGTGCCGGGCTTCGTGTCGCCGACCATGCGCGGCAGGTCCGACGCCGCCTCGACCGGACGGCCGTTGAACTTCAGGATAATGTCGCCCGGCTGGATGCCGGCCTTGTCGGCCGGGCCGCCCGGCTCGACGCTGCTGACGAGCGCGCCTTCGGCCTTCGGCAGCCCGATCGAGTCGGCCACGTCCTTCGTCACCTCGCCGATCGCCACCGCGATCCGGCCGCGCGTGACCTTGCCCGTCGCCTTCAGCTGGTCGGCCACGCGCATCGCTTCATCGATCGGAATCGCGAACGAAATGCCCATGAAGCCGCCGGTGCGGCTGTAGATCTGCGAGTTGATGCCGATCACCTCGCCCTGCATGTTGATCAGCGGGCCGCCCGAGTTGCCGGGGTTCACGGCGACGTCGGTCTGGATGAACGGCAGGTAGTCGCCCGTGTTGCGGCTCTTCGAGCTGACGATGCCGGCCGTGACCGTGTTGTCGAGGCCGAACGGCGAACCGATCGCGACGACCCACTCGCCGACGCGCACCTTGTTCGAATCGCCGATCGCGACGACCGGCAGGTTCGACGCCTGGATCTTGACGACCGCGACGTCCGTCCGGTCGTCGACGCCGATCAGCTTCGCCTTGAATTCGCGCTTGTCGGTCAGCGTCACGTAGATGGTGTCCGCATCGTCGACGACGTGCGCATTGGTCATCACGTAACCGTCGGCCGACACGATGAAGCCGGAGCCGACGCCGCGGTTCTGCTCGGTGTCGGGCCCGTTGTCCGGCGCCGGCGCGTTCTTCGGGTTGCTGCCGTTGCCGCCGCCGTTGCCGGGCGCCTGCGGCAGCGGGATGCCGAAGAAGCGCCGGAAGAATTCCGACATGTCGCCGTTGTCGAAGCCAGGCGGGAGCATTCCGCGCGGGCCGCTCGTCGGCACGTTGGCGGTGGTCCGGATGTTCACGACGGCCGGGCCGACCTTTTCGACCAGATCGGCGAAGTCGGGCAGACTGGCAGCAGGAGGCGTGACAGCGACCGCGGTTTGCGGGACGAGCGGCAGGCAGGCACACAGCGCCGCCGCCGCGAGCACTTTGCGCAGCGTGAGTTTCGTCATGTCGGAAGCCGTAGCGTTACTTGGAAGCCTTGTATTCTATGGCAGACGCGAACTGCTGCAACGTCGCCGGCGGCACTTCGCCGAGCACGGTGATCCAGTAGTCGCCGCGGCGCTTCACGAGAACGTGCGTCGCACCGGTGCTGCCCGCGCCTTCCTTGCGCGTATTCTTTTCGGCCGGTTCGATGAAAACCGAGATCGTCGCGAGGCCGTCGGTGAACACGGCCTGATCGACCGGGATCGGCGGATCGCCCGCATCGCGCGCGGCCATCGGCCGGCGCACTTCACGAATCTTCTGGAAGCCGGCGACGCTCGGCGCGAGCTGCCAGCCCTGCGCTTCCATGTCGACCGACGCGACCGGCGGGCGCACGACCGTCCAGCCGCTCAGGTTGCGCATGCCGGCTGCGATCGCGGCCTTGTCGCCGTTTGCGCCGCCCGTCTGCACTTGCGAGAACGCGATCTGCTCGAGCACGTGATCGTTCGCGTCGAGCGTCTGCGAACGCAGCAGCAGCCCGGTGCGCGCGTCGGCCCACAGCTTGTACGTGAACCGGTACGCATCCTTCGGCACGAGCTCGACGACCTGCGCGTCGATCCCGGCCACGCGGTCCTTGCCGAGCGACTTCGCATCGTAGACGGACATCACGTGCTCGCCGCTCGCGCCGAGCAGCGCGGGGAACGAGTCGCGCGTCTGACGGCGCTCGACCACGCACAGCTTGCGCTCGGGCACGAACGTGTACAGCTCGTCGTTGTGCCGCAGCAGCTTGCGCGGCTTGCCGTCGAGCGTCTCGATCCGCTCGAACTCGCCGTCGCGGGACGCGACGTGCGCGATGCGCGACGACTGCACATACCCGCCGCGCTGGTAGACGAACGTACCTTCGTAGCTCTGCTGCTGCGCGGCCTGCTGGACGCGGTCGAGCCAGTCCGCGGCACCCTTGCGGGTCGCGACGGGATCGTCCGGTTGCTGCTGGGCGCTGGCGGGAAGGGATTGAACGGACAACAGGGCGGCTGCGCAAAGCAGGAGGGCCGGCAGCCGCTTCCATCCGGAGATGGCTTGATTCAACTGCAATGTCCGCATCGGGTTTATTGGCCTGGCGTGGTGGTCACGGCGGCGCGGATCAGCGGCATCGAACCCGTGACGACGGGCTGCTGCGCGAATTGCTGGTGCGCTTCAAGGTATTGGTCGAGGCTCGCGTCGCGAATGATGTTGACGTCCTGCAGGCCCGGCTGGGCCGATGCCTGCGCAACCGTCACGCGCTGCAGGTTGCCGTTCTGCGGCGCGCCTGCCGATGCGACCTGGACGGCGCCCGGCGCACCGGCCGTCTGCATCTGCGGAACGACGATCCACGTCAGCGTGGCGGCCGCGGCGGCCACCGCGAACGCGGGCACGACCCGGCGGCGCAGCGACAGCAGCTTGCGCGCGACCGGCGCGGCGGCCGGTGCGAGCAGGTGCGGCTCGCTTTCGAGCGCGGCCGACAGGCGCGCGGTGAACGCGACGCTCAGCGCGGGCGACAGCGCGAGCTCGTCCGAGCGCAGCGCATCGCCGATCAGGTGGTAATGGGCCCACACGGCGCGATCCGCGCGGTCGAGCTCAGCCAGAAACTGCCCGTGATCCGGGCCATCGAACATTTCGCCGTCGACCAGCGCGGAAAGGCGCTCGCCGCGCGAGCACGCTTGCGATTGCGTATTGACCGACCCCATGATGCTCCCCATCTTGCACACCCCGTCGTGACTTCACGACTCTATCCGTAACTAGACCCCGACCCGCGTCGTTCCGCCCGTCGCGCTTACCAGCGCTTGCCTTCGGGCGTATCGAGCAGCGGACGCAATTTGGCAGCGATTGCCTCGCGTGCGCGGAAGATCCGCGACCGGACCGTCCCGATCGGACAGCCCATCATTTCCGCGATCTCTTCGTAGCTCAGGCCCTCGATCTCGCGCAGCGTGATTGCCTGGCGCAGTTCTTCGGGCAGCAGAGCCATTGCAGCGTTGACCGTCTCGGCAATCTGCTTGCTCATCAACATCGACTCAGGCGTGTTGATATCCCTTAGTTGGTCTGCGTCGGAGAAAGTTTCCGCTTCCTCCGCATCGGCCTCGGTCGAGGTCGGCGCCCGGCGGCCTTGCGTCGCAAGGTAGTTCTTCGCCGTGTTGACGGCAATTCGGTACAACCACGTATAGAACGCCGATTCGCCGCGAAATTGCGGCAGCGCACGATACGCCTTGATGAACGCGTCCTGGGCCACATCCTCGACCTCGGCGGGATCCCGCACGAGGCGCGAGATCAGCCGAATGATCTTGCGGTGGTATTTGGAGACCAGGAGTTCGAACGCCGCCTTGTCGCCCTTCTGTACGCGCTCGACCAGAGCCTGATCGATTTCTTTTTCACTCACCTGACAAATCCGTTAACTAGGGATGCAACGCGGAGCGTTATTGTAGCGTTCCGGCGCCGGCCGCTGGTTACGGTCGGTAACCGGGCCGCCGTCATGCCCGCCCCGTCGCTCCGGCCGTTCTCGCCAGCACCGACAGCGCGCTGAACGACGCGGCATCGAGCGCGTCGGCCGGAATCAGCAGCGGCCGGGCCCGCCGGGCGCCCTGCCCGACCGACAGCACCAGCAGCAGGCTGCTCCAGTGCGCGTGGCCCGTCACGCGGCCGCGGGCCAGCAAGCGCCCGGTGCGGCCAAACGCCGCAATCTCCCCGAACGCATCGATCCGCAGCTCGGCCGGCAGCCGGCGGGCGCAAGCGCGCGCCGCCCATACGGCCAGCAGTGCCGCCGTCATGGCCGACACGCCTGCGCCGGCGGCAGCGCCCGCGCGCGGCGCCCAGAACAGGTACGCCGCCGCGGCCGCCGACGCGACGAACGCGGCCAGCACGAGATACGACACGGCCGAGGCCCGCAACGCAAAGCGCTGCGGACGCCCGGCCGGAGCATCGAATGGACTCGTCAAGCGATTCGACGTCAGACGCGCTTGAACACCAGCGTGCCGTTGGTCCCGCCGAAGCCGAAGTTGTTCTTCACGGCCACGTCGATCTTCATGTCACGCGCGGTGTTCGCGCAGTAATCGAGATCGCACTCGGGGTCCTGGTTGAAGATGTTGATGGTCGGCGGCGACACGTTGTTGTGCAGCGCCAGCACCGTGAACACCGATTCGAGGCCGCCCGCGCCACCCAGCAGGTGGCCCGTCATCGACTTCGTCGAGTTGACCACCATCTTGTACGCGTGCTCGCCGAAGGCCGCCTTCACCGCGTCGGACTCGTTCTTGTCGCCCAGCGGCGTCGACGTGCCATGCGCGTTCAGGTACTGCACCTCGTCGGCATTCAGGCCGGCGTCGCGCAGCGCCGCGACCATGCAGCGGCGCGGGCCGTCCATGTTCGGCGCGGTCATGTGGTACGCGTCGCCCGTCATGCCGAAGCCCACGACTTCCGCGTAGATCTTCGCGCCGCGCGCCTTCGCCGCCTCGTACTCCTCGAGCACCATCACGCCCGAGCCCTCGCCCAGCACGAAGCCGTCGCGGTCCTTGTCCCACGGACGCGACGCAGTAGCCGGATCGTCGTTGCGGGTCGACAGCGCGCGCGCGGCGGCGAACCCGCCGATGCCGAGCGGCGACACCGTCGATTCGGCGCCGCCCGCGACCATCACGTCGGCGTCGCCGGCCTGGATCAGGCGCGCGGCGAGGCCGATGCTGTGCAGGCCGGTCGTGCAGGCCGTGACGGCCGCGAGGTTCGGGCCCTTCAGGCCGAACATGATGCTCAGGTGGCCCGAGATCATGTTGATGATCGAACCCGGCACGAAGAACGGCGAGATCCGGCGCGCGCCGCGATCGACGTAGGTCTGGTGCGTATCTTCGATCATCGGCAGACCCCCGATGCCGGAACCGACCAGCACGCCGATGCGTTCGGCGTTGGCTTCGGTCACTTCCAGCCCGCTGTCCCGCATGGCCTGGACGCCGGCGGCGATGCCGTAATGGATGAACGTATCCATGTTCCGGGCTTCCTTCGCCGGGATGTACTCCTCGGCGCTGAAACCCTTCACTTCGCCCGCGAAATGGCAGGCGAGGTTCGACGCATCGAACTTCGTGACGGTGGCGATACCGGACTTGCCGGCGACGAGATTGGCCCAGCCGTCGGCAACATTATTGCCAACAGGCGAAATCAGCCCCAGGCCTGTAACGACAACACGACGGCGGCTCACGGTAACCTCTTTTCCATTATTGGATGACAAAAACAAAAGCCACAGTGGCCACAGGAACCAGCCCTGCGAGCCCTGTGGCTGTTAGTCCGTCCGGCGCGAAGCCGGCAGGATGGCGCGTCAATCGCGAAGATCGCGGCGACGTGGCGGACAAGCGCGAAAGGCGCTTATGCCTTGACGTTTGCGCGAGCGTAGTCGATCGCTTGCTGAACGGTCGTGATCTTCTCTGCTTCTTCGTCCGGGATTTCCATGCCGAACTCGTCTTCCAGAGCCATCACCAGTTCGACCGTGTCGAGCGAATCGGCGCCCAGGTCGTTCACGAACGAAGCTTCGTTCTTGATCTCGGCTTCCGCGACGCCCAGTTGCTCAGCGACGATCTTCTTGACACGTTGTTCGATGTTGTCCATTACCCCTCCGAGGGAAAGTTCAGATTTACAAGTGCGCGCATTTTATCAGGTTTGCTGACGCCAAAACGCGCGTTGGCTTGATGGTCGATCAAGCGCCGGTCCGCCTGAAAAACGGGATACGGCGCGGATGGTAAACGAAAACCGTTACGACATGTACATGCCGCCGTTCACGTGCAGCGTCGTGCCGGTGATGTAACCGGCCTGCGGCGATGCGAGGAACGCGACGGCATGGGCGATGTCCTCCGGGCTGCCGAGGCGGCCGAGCGGAATCTGGGTCTTGAGCGCGGCCTGCTGTTCTTCCGGCAGCGTCTTCGTCATGTCGGTGTCGATGAAGCCCGGCGCCACGCAGTTCACCGTGATGCCGCGGCTGCCGATCTCGCGCGCGAGCGCCCGCGTCATGCCCGCGACGCCGGCCTTCGCGGCCGCGTAGTTGACCTGACCCGGATTGCCGGCCGAGCCGACCACCGACGTGATGTTGATGATACGGCCGCCGCGCGCCTTCATCATCGGGCGCAGCACCGCGCGCGACAGGCGGAACACCGACTTCAGGTTGGTGTCGATCACCGCGTCCCAGTCCTCGTCCTTCATCCGCATCGCGAGCTGGTCCTGCGTGATGCCCGCGTTGTTGACGAGCACGTGCAGCGCGCCGAATTCCTTCACGGTCGCGTCGATCAGTGCCTCGGCGGCGGCCGCGTCGTTGACGTTCAGCACCGCGCCGCGGCCCGTGACGCCCGCTTCCGCGAACGCCGCGGTGATCGCGGCGGCGCCCGATTCGCTCGTCGCCGTGCCGATCACCGTCGCGCCCAGGCGCGCGAGTTCGAGCGCGATCGAACGGCCGATGCCGCGCGACGCGCCGGTCACGATCGCAACCTGTTTATCGAGAGTCTTGTCCATGAATCGAATATCCGTTGCTGGGGAAAAGGCGCCGCGTCAGGCGGTCGCGAGCTTGAGCGCTTCGTCGAGCGAAGCCGGATCGAACACCGAGGCGCCGACCAGGTTGCCGTCGATGCGCTTCGTCAGGCCGGCCAGCACCTTGCCCGGACCGCATTCGATCACGTGCGTGACGCCCGTGCCCGCGATGTGTTGCACGCACTCGACCCAGCGCACCGGGCCCGCGGCCTGGCGCACCAGCGCATCCTTGATCGCGGCCGGATCGCTGACCACCGCGACGTCGATGTTGTTGACGACCGGAATCTGCGGCGCCTTCACGTCGACGTTCGCGAGATAGTCGCGCAACTGGTCCGACGCCGGCTTGAGCAGCGACGAATGGAACGGCGCCGACACCGGCAGCGGCAGCGCGCGCTTCGCGCCCTTCGCCTTCGCGATCTCGCACGCCTTTTCGACCGCGGCCTTGCTGCCTGCGATCACGACCTGCGCGGGCGCATTGAAGTTCACCGCTTCGACGACGCCCGCTTCCGCGGCTTCGGCGCACACCGCGCGCACCGTGTCGTCGTCGAGGCCCAGGATCGCGGCCATGCCGCCCTGGCCGACCGGCACGGCCGTCTGCATCGCCTGCGCACGGAAGCGCACGAGCGGCACCGCGTCCTTGAACGCGAGCGCGCCCGCCGCGACGAGCGCCGTGTACTCACCGAGGCTGTGACCGGCGACGATCGACGGCGCCGGGCCGCCTGCCTGCTGCCACGCGCGGTAGCACGCGTACGCGGCGGTCAGCATCACGGGCTGCGTGTTGGTGGTCAGGTTCAGCTCTTCGGCCGGACCTTCGGCGATCAGCTTGCCGAGATCCTGATTGAGCGCATCGGATGCTTCCTGGAGCGTCTCGCGCACGACGGCCAGATCGGCGAATGCATTGAGCATGCCGATCGCCTGCGAGCCCTGCCCCGGAAAAACGAATGCAAATTTCATATCGTCCCCAATTGAATCGATTCGAACGGCGCGCACGAACGGCGCGCCGACGGGATCCGCGCGCGGCTTGTCGCGCGCCGCGGATCAGAAGCGGAAGACCGACGCGCCCCAGGTGAAGCCGCCGCCGACGCCTTCGATCAGCACGTGGTGGCCACGCTGGATGCGGCCGTCGCGCACCGCGGCGTCGAGCGCCAGCGGGATCGACGCGGCCGACGTGTTGCCGTGCTGGTCGACCGTCACGACCATGCGCTCCTGCGGCAAGCCGAGCTTGCGGCAGGTGCTGGTCATGATGCGGATGTTGGCCTGGTGCGGAATCAGCCAGTCGATTTGCTCGGGCGCGAGATTCGCCTTCGCGAGCGCCTCGATCGCGACCTTTTCGAGCACGTTGACCGCGAGCTTGAACACGGCCTGCCCGTCCATGTGCAGGAACGCGCTGCCATCGATCACGCCGCGATTGACGTTGCCCGGCGTGCACAGGATGTTCGAGTAGCTGCCGTCCGCATGCAGCGCGCTGCCGAGCACGCCCGGCTCTTCCGATGCGGACAGGATCACCGCGCCCGCGCCGTCGCCGAACAGCACGCAGGTCGTGCGGTCCTTGAAGTCGAGAATGCGCGAGAACGTCTCCGCGCCGACCACGAGCGCCGTGCGGTGCTGGCCGCTGCGGATGAAGCTGTCGGCCGTCGCCACCGCGTACGCGAAGCCCGAACACACGGCCTGCACGTCGAATGCCGCGCCGCCGTTCTTGATGCCGAGCTTGTTCTGCAGCAGGCACGCGGTGCTCGGGAACACGAAATCGGGGGTCGAAGTCGCGACGATGATCAGGTCGATCGACTGCGGATCGACACCGGCCGCTTCGATCGCACGACGCGACGCCTCGAGCGCGAGATCGCTCGTCGTGACGTCCGGTGCGGCGAAATGGCGCGCATGGATGCCCGTGCGCGCCACGATCCATTCATCGCTCGTCTCGATGCCTTCCTTCGCAAGACGATCGGTCAGCTGCTGGTTCGTGACGCGGTCGGGCGGCAGGTAGCTGCCCGTGCCGAGCACGCGGGAATAGAGAGTCGATTGGGCCATTTATGCTTTAGAGGATTGCGCGGCGGAAGGTTCGGCGTGATGGCCTGCGGCCGGGCTTGCCTGGCCCGCGCCGCCCGCGTCGTGTCCGCCGTCGCCGAGCGACACTGAATTATCCGCCATCGCGCGCGCGAGGCGCTCCAGCACCCCGTTTTTGACGGCATCATACCCGCGTTTGATCGCCCACTCAAACGCGTACGCGTCGGCCGAACCGTGGCTCTTGATCACGAGGCTCTTCAGCCCCAGCAGCGCCGCGCCGTTGTACTGCCGGTGGTCGACGCGCTTCTTGAAACGCATCAGCACCGGCAGCGCGAGCAGCGCCATCAGCCTCGACATCAGCGAACGGCCGAACTCCTCGCGGATGATGTTCGACAGCATCTGTGCGAGCCCTTCGGACGTCTTCAGCGCGACGTTGCCGACGAAGCCGTCGCACACGATGACATCGACGGTGCCCTTGTAGATGTCGTTGCCTTCCACGTTGCCGCGGAAATTGAGCGTGCTGGCGCGCAGCAGCTCGCCCGCGCGCTTGATCGTCTCGTTGCCCTTGATGACCTCTTCGCCGATGTTCAGGAGGCCGATGGTCGGACGCTCCTTGCCTTCGAGCGCGGCCACGAGCGCGTGCCCCATCTCCGCGAACTGCAGCAGGTGCTGCGGTTCGCAGTCGACGTTCGCGCCGAGGTCCAGCATCATCGTGTAGCCGGTCGGGTTCGGCAGCGCGGACGCGATCGCGGGCCGCTCGATGCCGGGCAGCGTCTTGAGTACGTAACGGGAAACGGCCATCAGCGCGCCGGTATTGCCGGCGGAGATGCAGGCCTGCGCCGCGCCTTCCTTCACGTGGTTGAGCGCGACGCGCATCGAAGAATCCTTCTTCTTGCGCAGCGCCACTTCGACAGGGTCGTCCATCGCCACGACTTCGGTGGCGGGCACGATGGTCAACGCGGGATCGTCGAGGGCTTTCAGCTTCTTCAGCTGAGCGCGAATCGCGCTTTCGATGCCGACGAGCATCAGGTGCGCATCGGGATGCGCGCGGACGAACTTGACTGCCGCGGGAACGGTCACGGACGGGCCGTGGTCGCCTCCCATGCAATCGATTGTGAGCTTTACGGTCATGGAATGCGACGAATTTCAGGCACAAAAAAGCGGCAGTTGAATGCCGCCTTTTTGTCGAGCCAGGAAAGTGTCAAGCGAACCAGTTGTCACGCGAACGGCGAGCGTAGCGCGCAACGCGTGACTTGACGCTTAGTCGTTCTTCGTCTTGACGACTTTCTTGCCGCGATAGTAGCCGTTCGGGCTGACGTGGTGACGCAGATGCACTTCACCCGTGCTCGGCTCGACTGCCAGCGGCGTAGTCGTCAGAAAATCGTGCGAACGATGCATGCCGCGCTTCGACGGCGACTTCTTGTTTTGCTGGACTGCCATGACTAACTCCTAAATAATTTTCCGGATTCTAACACAGCCCGATCCGGCGCTTAACTACCCTGGCCCAAAGCCCTTACGCCTTCCCGCGCCACAACTGCTTAGTGTTTCTTGGTGCCGTCACCGTCCTTCTTCAACGCTTGCAGCGCTGCGAACGGATTCGGCCGTTTGCCTTCGTCCCCGGCTTCGTCGGACGCCTCGTCCGCTTCTTCCACGGGACCGCTCGCACCCGACACGAGGCTTTCGTGAACTGCCGGGCAAACCTCGTGCTTGGGCACGAGCGGCAACGAAAGCAGCAATTCCTCTTCGATCAAGTCGACGAGATCGAACTGGCGTGAGCCCACGATCACATCGGCTTCATCGTCGTCGAGCGGAAATTCTTCAGCCTCTTCTTCGGTCGCGACGACCCGGTACGTCATGTCGACGTCGAACGTCTGGTCGTACGGCGTCACGCAGCGCTGGCACGTGAGCCATGCATGGCCGTGCACCGCGAGGCGCAGATACGGCTGCTGCCCGTCGGTGCCGTCGTCCTGCAATTCCTTCTGCGTGAACCCTTCCGCCTGCCACGTGAAGACCGTGTCGCGATCTGGCGCGTCCGTCGGCACTTCGTTTAACATGCGCGGCAGTTGCGAGAGGTGCACCGCCCCGGCTGCCTGCCGCCCGCTGCGGGCGAACTCGAACAGGTCGACCGCGTGCGGATCGAGGGCCGCCGCAGGTTTGCCAGAAGAAGTGTTCATGTGCGCTCCTGCCTACAGGCTGACTTGCGGGATCCGGCTTGGCACCGCTCGCGTACGGCTCATCGAAGGATGACGTACTTTACTTCCAAAGACCCGGCAGGCGCCACCAACGAAAGCCTGCCGACGAAAAGCGGGAAAGTATACCTGTTTTACCTTTTGCGGTCAATCACTTAAGCTTGCGTCCGCGCAACGCCGCGCCCCACCTGACGACTCACCGATCCAACCGACCATGCCGGATACCGTTTGCCGCCCGCCGCGGCTGATTCTTGCCTCCAGTTCCCGCTACCGCCGCGCGCTCCTCGAGCGCCTCGGCGTGCCGTTCGACGTCGTGTCGCCCGACCTCGACGAAACCCCGCTCGCCGGCGAAACGCCGGCCGCGACCGCGCTGCGCCTCGCCGGCGCGAAAGCGCGCGCGGTGGCCGCGACGATCGACGCGCCGGACGGCGTGCTCGTGATCGGGTCGGATCAGGTCGCGACCTTCGACGGGCATCAGATCGGCAAGCCCGGCACGCACGAGCGCGCGCTCGCGCAACTCGTGTCGATGCAGGGCCGCGAAGTCGAATTCCACAGCGCGCTCTGTCTGTACGACAGCCGCACCGACGAAGCACGGGTCGAGGACATCGTCACGCACGTGCGCTTCCGTTCGCTGCCCGAGGCCGAACTCGACGCCTACCTGCGCGCGGAAACGCCGTACGACGTGGCCGGCAGCGCGAAGTCCGAAGGGCTCGGCATCGCGCTGCTCGACGCG
Source organism: Burkholderia sp. BCC0044 (assembly GCF_902832955.1). NCBI lineage: Bacteria > Pseudomonadati > Pseudomonadota > Betaproteobacteria > Burkholderiales > Burkholderiaceae > Burkholderia > Burkholderia sp. BCC0044. The sequence continues at coordinate 1,319,619 of NZ_CADFDO010000001.1, forward strand.
ATCGACTCGGACGACCCGACCGCGCTCGTCGGCCTGCCGCTGATCGCCCTCACGCGGATGCTGCGCGCCGCCGACTACCCGCTGTTTGCCATCACCCGAGGAGACCGCGCATGACCGCCGGCACGCTTTATCTCGTCCCGAACACGCTCGGCGAAGGCGACGAATCGATGCTCGCCGCCGTGCTGCCCGCCGCCGTGCAGGCGCGCGCCGGCACGCTCGGCTATTACATCGGCGAGAACGCGAAAACGACGCGCGCGTTTCTGAAGAAGATCGGTACGACGCGCCCGATCCAGGAAATCGAGATCAGCGAACTGAACGTCAATACGCCGGCCGGCGCCATCGACCGGCTGCTCGCGCCCGTGCTGGCCGGTGCGGACGCCGGCCTCGTGTCGGAGGCCGGCTGCCCGGCCGTCGCCGATCCCGGCGCGCTGCTGGTGCGCCGCGCGCACGAGCGCGGCGTGAAGGTCGTGCCGCTCGTCGGGCCGAGTTCGATCCTGCTCGCGCTGATGGCGTCGGGCCTGAACGGCCAGAGCTTCGCGTTCAACGGCTATCTGCCGGTCGATGCGGCGGCGCGCGCGAAACGGCTGCGCGAACTGGAGCAACTGTCGCGCAAGGCGCGCCAGACGCAGATCTTCATCGAAACGCCGTACCGGAATCACGCGATGCTCGACACGCTGGTCGCGACCTGCGCGCCGTCGACACAGATCTGCGTCGCGGCCGACCTGACCCTCGCGACCGAGACGATCGCGAGCCGCACGGTGGCCGACTGGAAAAAAGCGCCTGCGCCGAATCTGCACAAGCGCCCCGCGATCTTCCTGCTGCTCGCGAACTGATGCCGCGAACGGCGATCGGCTAACTCGCTGAAAGGCGGGCCGTCGCGGCCCGCCGATTGCCGTCAGCCATCAGCCATCAGCCATCAGCCATCAGCGCAGGCTGACCGACGCGCCGCCGGCCGTCAGCGCCTTCATCGCGGCGCCGCCGACGGCCGCGCCGAACTTGCGCGCGACGCGATTCGTCAGGCTTTCCTTCACCGTGTAGTCGACCAGATCCGGCGCCTTCAGCACGTCGCGCGCGACCGTGTCGGTCGTGCCGTAGCCGTCGGCGAGCCCGAGTTCGACGCTCTTCTCGCCGGTCCAGAACAGGCCCGAGAACATGTCGGGCGTCTCGTGCAGCCGCTTGCCGCGGCCATCCTTCACGGCCTTGATGAACTGCGCGTGCACCTGGTCGAGCAGCGCCTGCGCGTGTGCGTCCATCTTCGGCGTCTCCGGCGAGAACGGATCGTAGAAGCCCTTGTTTTCGCCCGACGTGTGCAGGCGCCGCTCGACGCCGAGCTTGCCCATCAGCCCGGTGAAGCCGAACCCGTCCATCAGCACGCCGATCGACCCGACGATGCTCGCCTTGTCGACGAAAATCTTGTCCGCCGCGGACGCGATGTAATAGCCGCCCGATGCGCACATGTCGGTCACGACGACGTACAGCGGCTTGTCCGGATACTTGCCGCGCAACCGCCGGATCTCGTCGTAGACCATGCCGGCCTGCACCGGGCTGCCGCCCGGGCTGTTGATCCGCAGCACGACGCCGACCGTGCCGTCGTCGTCGAACGCGGCGTCGAGCGCCGTGTTGATGTCGTCGGCGTTCGCGTTGACGCCGGCCGCGATCTCGCCGTCGATCGTCACGAGCGCCGTATGCCGCCCGCTCGACGAGAACTTCGAATCACTCGAGAAATCGATCAGCGCGAACGCGAGCAGCACGAACACGCCGAGAAACGCGAAACGGAAGAAGATCTTCCAGCGCCGTGCCGCGCGCTGCTCCTTGACGGCCGCGAGCGCGATCCGTTCGAGCGCCGCGCGCTCCCAGTTCGGTTCACGGCTGTCGGGACGGGAGGAGGAATCCGGGGAATTCGGTTGGTCGGCCATGCAGTGATGTCGTCAATCGGTCGTGGCGGGAGTGGCGGGATGCAGATCGGCATCGGGTACCCAGAATACCGCACGGCCGTCGGGCGTGTCGCGCTCGTCGACCTCGACCGGCCGCAGGCGGCCGCCGCGGCACGGGCCGCCGACGCACTTGCCGGTATCCGGCGCGTAGATCGCGCCGTGCGTCGCGCACATCAGATAGAGGCCCGACGACTCGAAGAACTGCCCTTCGGCCCAGTCGAGCTCCATCGGCACGTGCGCGCAGCGGTTCAGGTAGCCGTAGGCGCGGCCGTCGTAGCGCACGAAGAACACGACGGCCTGCTCGCCGCGCAGCGTCGCGTCGACCCGCACGCCGGCGCCGCCGTCGGCCAGCGCGCTCGATGCGCACACGCGCACGGCATCCGGCGCCGCGCTCATGCGTGCTCCCGCAGCCAGGCGGCCAGCGCGCCGACGTCCGGCGCGACGAAGCGCGGCGTGAGCGCCGCCAGCGCATCGGCCGGGTGCGCGCCGTACGCCACGCCGACGCCAGCCGCGCCAGCGCTCGCCGCCATCTGCAGGTCGTGCGTGGTGTCGCCGATCATCACGGTGCGCGCCAGGTCCTGCCCCAATTCCCGCGACAACTCGTGCAGCATCGCCGGATGCGGTTTCGAGAACGTTTCGTCCGCGCAGCGCGTCGCGTCGAACCAGCTCGTCAGCTTCGACTGGTCGAGCACGCGGTTCAGCCCGACCCGCCCCTTGCCGGTCGCGACGGCGAGCAGGTAGCCCGTGTCGCGCAGTTCGGCGAGCAGCTCGCGCACGCCGGCGAACAGCTCGATGCGCTGGTCGTCGAGCAGGTAGTGATAGCGGTAGCGCTCGGCCAGCCGCGAGTAGTCCGACGGATCGAGGGTCGGCGCCGTGATCCGCAGCGCGTCGCGCAGGCCGAGGCCGATCACGTAGCGGGAAGCCTCGTCGGACGGCGTGGGCAGGCCAAGATCGCGGCATGCCGCCTGGATGCTGTGCGCGATGTGCGCAGTCGAATCCATCAGCGTGCCGTCCCAGTCGAAGACGATCAGGTCAAATTGCTGTCGAGCCATGCGGTTCAGGCGGTATCGCGCAATGCGCTGAGTTGATCGAGAAAGCGCCGGCATTCGGCCGGCAGCGGCGCATCGAACTGCAGCGCCTCGCCGGTCAGCGGATGAGCGAGCTTGAGGCGGTGCGCATGCAGGAACATCCGTTTCAGCGACGGCTGCGCGTTCGCGCGCGCCAGCGCCTTGTTCAGTGCGAAATCGCCGTACTTGGCGTCGCCGGCGATCGGCAGGCCGAGATGCGCGAGGTGCACGCGGATCTGATGGGTTCGACCCGTTTTGAGTTCCGCTTCGACGAGCACGTAGTCGGCCCAGCGGTCCACAAGGTTGAACACCGTGTGCGACGCCAGCCCGTCGTCCTGCACGCGCACGCGGCGCTCCCCTTCCGGGGTCGAATACTTGAAGAGGGGCGCCTTCACCGCGCGGCGCCGGCCCCAGTCGGGCTGCCATTCGCCGTGCGCGCACGCGAAGTAGCGCTTGTCCATCCGGTTCTCACGAATCTGCTCGTGCAGGCCGACGAGCGCCGTGCGCTTCTTCGCGAGCATCAGGATGCCGGACGTCTCGCGGTCGAGCCGGTGCACCAGTTCGAGGAATTTCGCGCGCGGGCGCGCCTGGCGCATCTGCTCGATTACGCCGAACGCGACGCCGCTGCCGCCGTGGACCGCGACGCCGGCCGGCTTGTCGATCACGAGCATCGCGTCGTCCTCGTACAGCACGTCGAAATTCGCGGGCGGGACGACCGGCGTGTCGGCGCGCGCGAGGTCGGCGGCCGCCACCCGCACCGGCGGCACGCGGACGAGGTCGCCCAGTTCGAGGCGGTACTGCGCGTCGATCCGGCCCTTGTTGACACGCACTTCGCCGCTGCGCAGGATCCGGTAAATATGGCTTTTCGGCACGCCTTTACAGACGCGCAACAGGAAATTGTCGATGCGCTGACCGGCCGAGTTTTCGTCGATCTCGATCATCGATACCTGGCCGCTTGCGACCGAATTCTGGGATATTTTGCCTAACTCATTCATACTGAATATAATTTTGCCCAGCCTGACGTTGTGGGTGGCCTGTTCGGCCGGCCCCGGCTGAATCGGGCAAGGCGCAAGCGCAAACTGCTATTTTACTTGCGCCGGGGGTCCGCTGCTCGCCCCTAATCAAAGAGATGCAGCAAGTTGCACGCACGGCGCCGCCCGTCGGCAAGGATCGCGCCCACAGGCGGATTCGGTCGGCAAGGCGCCGCGGTAACGGAAAGTTGGTTGAAAAGAATTTGATCGGCAGCCGGACGGCGCGAAGTGCGTCCGCAGGCTGCCGGTTGCGAAAATTACGGCGTTGCGCCCGATTTGGCCCCGCGAAGCGTGCGGGGCTTGGCGACGTCAAACCAGGGAAGTACACCCCAAGCGGGAAAGTCGGGCTGGATTCGATACTCCCCGCTGCGGCCCAAGCCGCAGCATCTGCCGCCCGTCGGCGCGCGCGACGCATTGCGCGCGCCCGTGGCAATGCCCGGACAGGCTTAGCGCGCTTTTGCAGCGTGCGGTGTGTGAACGCCGTGCTTTGAAGCCGTATTCGCAGGTGCCCTATGGCCGCCGGCCCCGTCTTTCGGGCCCAAGCGCCTCTTCAGGCAATTCTCCCCGCCAGCGTTCCCGCTCCAGCGTGCTCGTGACAACACAACAAGGTGCGGCCTGCCGTCGTTCCCGCCCTCGCGACTGACAACCGCGAGGCGCCGGCAGCGGAGCCGCCTGGAGCCGTTCATGAAACGCATGCTGTTCAATGCGACGCAGCAGGAGGAGCTGCGCGTCGCCATCGTCGATGGGCAAAAGCTCATCGACATCGACATCGAAACCGCCGGGCGCGAACAGCGCAAAGGCAATATCTACAAAGGTGTCATCACCCGCATCGAGCCGTCGCTCGAAGCGTGCTTCGTCAACTACGGCGAAGACCGCCACGGCTTCCTGCCGTTCAAGGAAGTCGCCCGCCAGTACTTCAAGGACGGCGTCGACATGCGCTCCGCGCGCATTCAGGATGCGCTGCGCGAAGGCCAGGAACTGATCGTCCAGGTCGAGAAGGAAGAGCGTGGCAACAAGGGCGCCGCCCTCACCACCTTCATCTCGCTCGCCGGCCGTTACCTCGTGCTGATGCCGAACAACCCGCGCGGCGGCGGCGTGTCGCGCCGGATCGAAGGCGACGAGCGCCAGGAACTGCGCGAAACGATGGCGCAACTGCAGATTCCGGACGGCATGAGCATGATCGCCCGTACCGCGGGCATCGGCCGCAGCGCCGAGGAACTGCAGTGGGACCTGAACTACCTGCTGCAGCTGTGGCGCGCGATCGAAGCGGCGTCGCAAAGCGGCAACGCCGGCCAGCCGATGCTGATCTATCTGGAATCGAGCCTCGTGATCCGCGCGATCCGGGACTATTTCCAGCCCGATATCGGCGAAATCCTGATCGACACGAACGAAATCCACGATCAGGCCCGCGCGTTCATGGACATCGTGATGCCGGACAACGTCGCGAAGGTGAAGCGCTACCACGACGACGTGCCGCTGTTCTCGCGTTTCCAGATCGAGCACCAGATCGAAACCGCGTACTCGCGTACGGTGCCGCTGCCGTCCGGCGGCGCGATCGTGATCGACCACACCGAAGCGCTCGTCGCGATCGACGTGAACTCGGCCCGCGCGACCAAGGGCGCGGACATCGAGGAAACGGCCACCCGCACGAACCTCGAAGCGGCCGACGAAGTCGCCCGCCAGCTGCGCCTGCGCGACCTCGGCGGCCTGATCGTGATCGATTTCATCGACATGGAATCGGCGAAGAGCCAGCGTGAAGTCGAGCAGCGCCTGAAGGACGCGCTCAAGCACGACCGTGCGCGCGTGCAGATGGGCAAGATCTCCCGCTTCGGCCTGATGGAACTGTCGCGCCAGCGCCTGCGTCCGGCGCTGTCGGAAGGCAGCCACGTGACGTGCCCGCGCTGCAACGGCACCGGCCACATCCGCGACACCGAATCGTCCGCGCTGCAGGTCCTGCGGATCATTCAGGAAGAAGCGATGAAGGAAAACACCGCGGCGATCCACTGCCAGGTGCCGGTCGAGGTGACCGCCTTCCTGCTGAACGAAAAGCGTCAGGAAATCAACAAGATCGAGTCGCGCTTCAAGGTCGGCATCGTGCTGATCCCGAACAAGCACCTCGATACGCCGCACTACAAGCTCGAGCGCCTGCGTCACGACGACGCGCGCCTCGACGATCCGCGCGCGTCCTGGAAGATGGCCGAGGAAGCGGCCCGCGAGCTCGAGTCGGAAACCGGCTACAGCAAGCGTGCGGCCGAAGTGAAGCCGAAGCAGGAAGCCGCGGTCAAGGGCATCACGCCCGAGCGTCCGGCACCGAGCCCGGCGCCGCAGCGTCCGGTCGAACCCGTTGCGGCCCCCGCCCCGGCGCCCGTCGCCGCGGCAAGCGGCGGTTTCATCGGCTGGCTGAAGGGCCTGTTCGGCGTGTCGGCGGCACCGGCGCCCGCACCGGTTGCGCCCGCACCGGCGAAGGAGCAGGCAGCGCGTCCGGCTCGCGAACGCACCGAAAAGACCGAGCAGCGCGGCGGCGATCGCAATCGCAACCGTCGCGGCGGCGCCCAGCAGGCACAAGGCGGCCGTGACCAGGCAGCCGCGGGCCGTGGCCAGCCGCAGCGCCAGGAACGCGAAGGCAAGGAAGTGCGCGAACCGCGTGAAGGCCGTGAGCCGCGCGAGGGTCGCGAACTGCGTGAAGGTCGCGAGGGTCGCGAAGGCCGCGAGAACCGTGAGGGTCGCGAAGCTCGCGAACCGCGTGAAGGCCGTGGCCCGCGCGAAGGTCGCGAGCCGCGTGAAGGCCGTGAGCCGCGCGAACCGCGCGAAAACCGCGAACCGCGCGAGCGTGTCGAACAGCCGGAAGGCGTCGAAGCAGCCGCCCGTGGCGAGCGCCAGGAACGCGGCGAGCGTCGGGAGCGCGGCGAACGCCGCAAGCCGACCCAGCATGCGGCCACGCTCGAAACCGTCACCCGTGGTGAAAACCATCCGGAACCGGAAACCGACACGGCTGCTGCAGAAGCCCTGCCCGGCGCGGAACTGGCAGCCGATGCGGAAGCCGGCGCACGTGACGGCGAAGAACGCCGCCGTCGCCGTCGCGGCCGCCGCGGCGGTCGTCGCGAGCGCGAGGAAGACGGCGCGGTCGACCAGGCCGAGCAAGGCGCCGAAGGTGAAGTCGTGGCGCAAGCCGTGACGCCGGCCGCACCGGTCGCGGCCGAACCGGCCCACACGGCCGCGCCGGCAGTCGTCGCGGCCGTGGCCAGCGCGGTCGCCGTGGAAGCCGTCGTCGAGCAGCATGCCGCACCGGCCGCTGTCGAAGCGCAAGCGGCACCGGCACACGCCGAAGCGGCTCCGGCCGCCCCGGTCGAGCCCGTCGTCGCCGTCCAGGCAGCAGAACCGGCACCGATCGCACCGGCGGTCGCGGAAGCGGGCCCGGCGCCGGTCGCGGTGTCGCCGACCGATGCGTTCGAAGTGCCGGCAGCCGCCCCGGCGGCTGTCGAGGCGCCGCAAGCCGCGCCGGTCGAGCCGGCCGCCCCGGCCGTCGCGATCGAAGCCGCTCCGGTGGCTGCCGAACCGGCACCGGTCGAAGCAGCACCGGCCGAGGCCGTCGCTGCACCGGCACCGGTACCGACGCCGGCTCCCGCCCCCGCACAACCGGCCGCCGCGCCCGCTTCGGCGAGCCTGGATGTCGTGCTGGAGCAGGCTGGTCTCGTCTGGGTGAACACGGACGCCGATAAGTTCGCGGCCGCGCAGGAAGCCGCGTCGCGACTCCCGCGCCCGGCCCGCGTGCCGCGCGAACGCAAGGTGCTGCCGCCGGCCGATACGGCCCCGATGCAGCAGGTCGAAACGACGCACCACTGAACGGCGCATCGCACGACCAGGAAAAGCCCGCCTCCGGCGGGCTTTTTCACGTCCGCGCTGCGGGTTTCCGCCCACCGGCCCCGCCGGCCGGTTGCGGCTAAAATAGCAGTCTGGTTCGCACTTCTTCCAACATGTCCCGACGCATCATTCCTCTCGCCGACGTCAGCGGGATGCCGGACGTCTCCGGCGTCGCGCATGCCCCCGACGGCACGCTGGCCGACACGTTCGCCAGGCCGCTGCGCGACCTGCGCATTTCGGTGACGGACCGCTGCAACTTCCGTTGCGTGTACTGCATGCCGCGCGCGGTGTTCGACAAGGACTATCCGTTCCTGCCGCACAGCGCGCTGCTCACGCACGAGGAAATCGAGCGCGTCGCGCGAGTCTTCGTCGCACACGGCGTCGAGAAGATCCGCATCACGGGCGGCGAGCCGCTGCTGCGCAAGAACCTCGAATTCCTGATCGAGCGCCTCGCGCGCCTGACGACGCACGCCGGCCGCCCGCTCGACCTGACGCTGACGACCAACGGCTCGCTGCTCGCACGCAAGGCGCGCGCACTGAAGGACGCCGGGCTCACGCGCGTCACGGTCAGCCTCGATGCGCTCGACGAAACGCTGTTCAAGCGCATGAACGACGCCGACTTCGCGAGCGCCGACGTGCTCGACGGCATCTTCGCCGCGCAGGCCGCGGGCCTCGCGCCGGTCAAGGTCAACATGGTCGTGAAGCGCGGCACCAACGACAGCGAGATCCTGCCGATGGCCGAGCGTTTTCGCGGTACCGGCGTGATCCTGCGTTTCATCGAATACATGGACGTCGGCACGTCGAACGGCTGGAACATGACCGAGGTGTTGCCGTCGGCGGACGTCGTCGCGCGCATCGCCGAACATTTCCCGCTCGTGCCGCTCGAGCCGCACACGGCGGCCGAGACCGCGCAGCGCTGGGGCTATGCGGACGGCCGCGGCGAGATCGGCGTGATCTCGAGCGTCACGCAGGCCTTCTGCGGCGACTGCACGCGCGCGCGGCTGTCGACCGAAGGCAAGCTGTACCTGTGCCTGTTCGCGTCGGCGGGCCACGACCTGCGCGCGCTGGTGCGCGGCGGCGCGAGCGATGCCGAGATCGCGACCGCGATCGCCCGCATCTGGCACGCGCGCACCGACCGCTATTCGCAGCTGCGCGGCAGCGCATCGGCAGCCTCCGCGCCCGACGGCGCCGGCAAGCGCGTCGAAATGTCATATATCGGCGGCTGACGCCCGCCCCCTCTCCGCCTGCGTACGATGCCCGCTCCCGTCTCTCCGTCGATCGCCGGCCTGCTGCTCGCAGGCGGGCGCGCCACGCGCATGGACGGCGTCGACAAGGGCCTGCAACTGCTCGACGGTACGCCGCTCGCGCTGCACGTGCTGCGCCGGCTGTCGCCGCAGGTCGACGAGACGCTGATCAGCGCGAATCGCCATGCCGACCGCTATGCCGAGCTCGGGGCGCCGTTCGACGCGCGCATCGTCGCCGATGAAACCGCCGACTTCCCCGGCCCGCTCGCGGGCCTGCTTGCCGGCATGCGCGCGGCGCACGCGCCGCTCGTCGCATGCTCGCCCTGCGATACGCCCTATCTGCCCGCCGACCTCGTCGCGCGGCTGCATGCGGCGCTCGACGCGCAGCAGGCCGACATCGCGATGGCGGTCACCGTCGACGCGCAGCAGATACGCTCGCCGCAGCCGACGTTCGCGCTGCTGCGCACGGCGCTGGCCGACGACCTGGCCGCCCGGCTCGCGGCCGGCGACCGCAAGGTGCGTGCGTGGTACGCACGCCACAAGACCGTCGAAGTCGAGTTTCGCGACGAGCGTGCGTTTTACAATGCCAACTCCTGGCAGGAACTCGCCGCGCTGGCCCGCCGCTGACGGCACCGCGCCGTTCCTGCCCGGCGACCGCCACACGCGAAACCCGCGCCCCGGCACCCTCCTCGCGCCACCGGCCACGAACCCGATACGCCTTGCGGCGCAGTCCGACTGATGATCACGCACTCCTCGCCCGCCTCTCGAACCGCACCCGACCCCGATGCCCCGCTGTCGCTCGCCGACGCGCAGGCGCTCGCGTGCCGCTTCGCGGTGCCCGTCGACGCGTGCGACACGGTGGCACTGCGCGATGCGCTCGACCGCGTGCTCGCGGCCGACGTGAGCGCGCCGTTCGACATTCCCGCGTACGACAACTCGGCGATGGACGGCTATGCGTTCGACGGCGGCGCCGCGGCACTCGCATCGGCGCAGGGCGAAGTCGCGATGGCGGTCGCCGGCACCGCGTTCGCCGGTCATCCGTTCGACGGCGCCGTGGCGGCCGGCGCATGCGTGCGCATCATGACAGGCGCGCCGATGCCGGCCGGATGCGACACGGTGATTGCGCAGGAGCGCGTGCGCGCCGACGGCGACACGATCCGCTTCGCCGCGCACGACGTCGCGCGCGGCGCGAACTGCCGCCGGGCCGGCGAGGATCTCGCGCGCGGCGCCTGCGCGCTTGCCGCGGGCCGCATCCTGCGGCCGTCCGACCTCGGCCTGCTCGCGTCGTTCGGCATCGCCGACGTCACGGTGCGCCGGCGCGTGCGCGTCGCCGTGTTCTCGACCGGCGACGAGTTGCGCGAGCCCGGCGAACCGCTCGGCCGCGGCGCGCTGTACGACAGCAATCGCGGGATGCTGATCGCGATGCTCGAACGGCTGCACGTGGATGCGATCGATCTCGGCATCGTCCGCGACGATCCGGCCGCGCTCGAAGCCGCGTTGCGCGACGCGATCGCCGCGCAGGCCGATGCGGTCATCACGTCCGGCGGCGTGTCGGTCGGCGAAGCCGATTTCACGCGCGACGTGATGGCGCGGCTCGGCGACGTGACGTTCGCGAGCCTCGCGCTGCGGCCCGGCCGGCCGCTCGCGTGCGGCACGCTCGCACGCGCGGCCGACGGTGCCGGTCGCGCGTTGTTCTTCGGCTTGCCCGGCAATCCGGTCGCGTCCGCCGTGACGTTCCTTGCGATCGTGCGCCCCGCGCTGCTGACGCTGGCCGGCGCGCGGACGCCGCCGCCGGCCCTGTACACGGCGCTCAGCACCCATGCGCTGAAGAAGCGTCCCGGCCGCACCGAATACCTGCGCGGCATCGCGACGCGCGCCGCCGACGGCCAATGGCACGTCGCGCCGGCCGGCTCGCAAAGCTCCGCGTCGCTGAGCGGTCTCGCGGCCGCCAACTGTTTCATCGTCCTGGGCCACGATTCCGCGGCAGTCGACGCGGGCGCCCCGGTCGACATCCTGCCGCTCGACGGCCTGATCTGAATTCCAATCGGTACATCTCTACGGGGGCAATCCGCACATGAAAAAACAAATCTCGTCGATCGCCGCAGGGCAGACCGCAAAGGCGCTGATCCTCGTCTACCTGACGTTCAGTGTGCCGATCGTGCTGCTCGGCATTCTCGTCGCGTATATCCGTTACGGGATGGTCGAGTTGAGCACGATCCTGAGCGCGCTGCTGCTGAACGCGATCCTCGGTTTCGTGCTGCTGTGGATCGCATGCCATGCGTACAACTGGGTCGCGTCGCGCTTCGGCGGCATCGAGATCGTGCTGTCCGATCCGCCGGAAGAAGCGTGAGCGGCACGCCGCTGATCCGCGCGGCCGACACGCGCGACGTCGGCGCGATCCTCGCGCTGATGCGCGAGCTGGCCGAGTTCGAGAAGCTCACGGAGCTGTTCGTCGCGACCGAAGCCGATCTCGCCGACGCGCTGTTCGGCGCGCACCCGGCTGCCGAAGCGCTGGTGGCCGAGCGCGACGGCACGATCGTCGCGTACGCGCTGTTCTTCCACAACTATTCGACGTTCCTCGGCCGTCGCGGGCTCTATCTCGAGGATCTGTACGTGCAGCCGTCGCAGCGCGGCACGGGCCTCGGCACCACGATGCTGCGTCATCTCGCGGCACTCGCCGTCGAGCGCCGTTGCGCTCGCTTCGAATGGTCGGTGCTCGACTGGAACCAGCCGGCGATCGACTTCTACGAGAAGATGGGCGCGACCGTGCTGCCGGAGTGGCGCATCGTGCGCGTGACGGGCGACGCGCTGGACACGCTCGCCGCGCATTGAGCGCGAGCCGGCCGCGCCGGCGATCGCTGCAAAAGAAAACGGGCGCCCGCGGCGCCCGTTTTTGCGTCCGGCGGCTGCCGGCAACGCGCGTCACGCGTCACGCGTCGTCCGCATCGGCGCCTTCGGCCTCTTCCGCGCCGAGCAGCCCCGCCGCCGTGTCACCCGGCAGCGCCTCGACCTGCTTCAGCTTGCGGCTCATCACGCGCGTGCGCTGCTCGGCGGACTCGATCGAGCGCGTGACCGTTTCGAGCTGCGCCTTCGTGCGCGCGAGCACGTCGCCGAACTTGCCGAATTCCGTCTTGACCGCGCCGAGCACCTGCCACACCTCGCTCGAGCGCTGCTCGATCGCGAGCGTGCGGAAGCCCATCTGCAGGCTGTTCAGCAGCGCGGTGAGCGTGGTCGGCCCGGCGACCGTCACGCGATAGTCGCGCTGCAGCAGGTCGGTCAGCCCCGGACGGCGCAGGATCTCCGCATAGAGCCCCTCGGTCGGCAGGAACAGCAGCGCGAAATCGGTCGTGTGCGGCGGCGCGACGTACTTCTCGGCGATCGTGCGCGCCTCCATCCGCACGCGCGCCTCGAGCGCACGCGCCGCCTCCTCGACGGCCACCGCATCGGCGCGCTCCTGCGCGTCGATCAACCGCTCGTAGTCTTCGCGCGGGAATTTCGCGTCGATCGGCAGCCACACCGGCGATGCGTCGCGTGTGCCGGCTTCGCGACCCGGCAGCCGGATCGCGAATTCGACGCGCTCGGTGCTCTTCGGCACCGTCGCGACGTTCTTCGCGTACTGGTCGGGCGTCAGCATCTGTTCCAGCAGCGCCTCGAGCTGCACTTCGCCCCAGGTGCCGCGCGTCTTCACGTTGGTCAGCACCTTCTTCAGGTCGCCGACGCCGGCCGCGAGCGTCTGCATCTCGCCGAGCCCGCGATGCACCTGTTCGAGGCGGTCCGACACGAGCTTGAACGATTCGCCGAGCCGCTGCTCGAGCGTCGCATGCAGCTTCTCGTCGACGGTGCGGCGCATCTCCTCGAGCTTCGCCGCGTTGTTCGTCTCGATTTCCTTCAGCCGCTGTTCGAGCGTCGCACGCACCTCGCCGATCCGGCGGTCGTTCGCCTCGGTCAGTTGCGTGAGCTGCCGGTTCAGCGTGTCGCCGAACAGCCGCAACGCGCCCGTCTGTTCCTCGCGCGCCTGCTGGGCCTGGCGCTGCACGCTCTCGCGCATCGCGTCGAACTGCTGCGCGTTGCCGGCGACGAGCTTGCCGAGCTGCTGCGCGAACCCCTCGATCTGGTTGTTCTGCACGGTCGCCACGCTCGTCAGTTGCGCGGCGAGCGTCTGCTGCAACTGGGCGAAGCTGCCGGCCAGCTCGGTACGCGAACCGCGTGCGTTCTCGACGATCTCGCCGCGCAATTCGCGTTCGAGCCGCTCGACCGCGCGCGCCTGCGCATGCGCGGCGTCCTCGATCTGGTCGCCGAGCACGGCCGCATCGTCGTGACGGCCGCCGCCGCGCACGAGCGCGACGATCGCCACCGCGAGCGCGACGGCCAGCACGACGACCGCCGCAAGCAACAACGTCATCGTCATGCGCGCGGCTTCCCGATCACGTCAGGGTTGATCGGATTCGGCGGCTGCCCGGCACGCGGCCCTTCGCCGAGCGCGGCGATCAGGTTGTCGGCGGCGAGGTTCGCCATCGCGCGGCGGGTCTTTTCGGTCGCGCTCGCGATATGCGGCGTCAGCACGACGTTCGGCACCTCGAGCAGCGCCGGATGCACGCTCGGCTCGCCCTCGTACACGTCGAGGCCGGCCGCGGCGATCGTCCCGTCGCGCAGCGCGGCGGCCAGCGCCGCGTCGTCGACGATCCCGCCGCGCGCGATATTGGTCAGCGTCGCCGTGGGCTTCATCTTCGCGAGCTCGGCCGCGCCGATCGTGTGATGGTTCTCCTTCGTGTACGGCAGCACGAGCACGACATGATCGGCGCGCGCGAGCAGCGCATCCTTCGACACGTATTCGGCATTCAGCTCGGCTTCGATCTCCGGCGCGACGCGCGACCGGTTGTGATAGATCACCTGCATCCCGAAGCCGCGCGCGCGGCGCGCGAGCGCCTGGCCGATGCGGCCCATCCCGATCACGCCGAGCGTCGAGCCGTGGATGTCGCTGCCGAGGAAGCCGTCGTACGCCCACTTCTGCCAGTGACCGGCGCGCAGCCAGTGTTCGGATTCGGCGATCCGGCGCGCGGCGGCCATCATCAGCGCCCAGCCGAAATCGGCGGTCGACTCGTTCAGCACGTCGGGCGTGTTGGTGCCGAGCACGTTCGCCGCGTTGAACGCGGCCATGTCGAAGTTGTTGTAGCCGACCGCCATGTTCGCCACGACGCGCAGGCGCGGCGCCGCCGCGAGCGTTGCCGCGCCGACCGGGTCGCCGGCCGTCAGCGCGCCGTCCTTGTCGGCCAGACGCGCGGCGAGCGCGTCGGGCGCGAGCGCGTCGCCGTCGTTCCAGTCGACGTCGAAATACTGCTTGAGCCGTTCGATCACGTCCGGAAAGACCGGACGCGCGACCAGGATCTTCTGCATCGCCATCTCCGCATGCCGCGGACGGATCGCGGCGCGCCATGCGCCGCCGGAGCCGCCCGCTCGGGGTTGAAAAACGTCAGCTTACGCCGTGAAGAAAAGCCACGACGTCAGCAGGAATACCGGTATCAGCACGACGAGCGCCCAGCCGAGGTACGCGAAGAAGCTCGGCATCTTCACCCCGCGCGATTCGGCGATCGCCTTCACCATGAAGTTCGGCGCGTTGCCGATATAGCTGTTCGCGCCCATGAACACCGCGCCGGCGGAAATCGCGGCGAGCGTCGACGCGCCGGTCGTCATCAGCGCCTGCGCATCGCCGCCCGCGAGGTTGAAGAACACGAGATAGGTCGGCGCGTTGTCGAGGAACGACGACAGGATGCCCGTCGCCCAGAAGTACATCGCGTCGATCGGCTTGCCGTCGGGCCCGGTGACGAGATGGACGATTTGCGCGAACGCGCCGTCGGCGCCCGCGCGCAGGATCACGATCACCGGCGCGATCGTCACGAAGATGCCCGCGAACAGCTTCGCGACTTCCTCGATCGGCGCCCAGTTGAACGCGTTGCCCTCGCGCGCGGAACGCGGCGTCAGCGCGAGCGATGCGAGCGTCACCGCCACGAGCGCGACGTCGCGCACGAGATTCTGCAGCGCGACGTGCGTGCCCCACACGTCGAACGAGATGCCCGGCTTCCACACGCCGCTCATCAGCACGAGCGCGATCACGGCCGCCAGCAGCACGAAGTTGATCTTGCCGTCGATCGACAGCGCCGCGCCGTCGGGCGTCGGATCGAGCGCGGCCGGCCGCGCTTCGCCGCCCTTCCGGTAGAAGTACGTATCGAGCGCGAAGAACAGCGTCAGCAGCACCACGCAGATGAACAGCATCGGCAGCGCGAGATGGGTGGTCGTCCAGAAGAAGCTCACGCCGTTCAGGAAGCCGAGGAACAGCGGCGGATCGCCGAGCGGCGACAGCGAGCCGCCCGCGTTCGCGACGAGGAAGATGAAGAAGATCACGACGTGCACGACATGCTTGCGGTTGTCGTTGGCGCGCAGCAGCGGCCGGATCAGCAGCATCGCGGCGCCCGTCGTGCCCATCACGCTCGCGAGCAGCGTGCCGAGCGCGAGGATCGCGGTATTCAGCTTCGGCGAACCATGCAGGTTGCCGTTCACGCAGATGCCGCCCGCGACCGTATAGAGCGCGGTGAGCAGCACGATGAACGGAATGTATTCCTCGAGCAGCGCATGCACCAGCGTGCCGAACGCGGTGCCCGCGCCGAACGCGACCGCGAACGGCGCCAGGAATGCGATCGCCCAGACGGCGGCGATCTTGCCGAAATGGTGATGCCAGAACACGGGGGCGACGAGCGGGAACAGCGCGATGGACAGCAGGATCCCGGCGAACGGGATGCCCCAGAGCGCGGACAGCGTGGCACCGTCGAGCGTGGCGGCCGATGCGAGCGCGGGAGCGGCGCCAAGCGCGATGCCCGACGCCATGCCCGCCCAGGCGGCATGTCGTTTCATGCGGAACTTCCTTGTTCGAATAGCGGTGAATGCGGCGGGCGCGTCATGCGCCCCGTACGACGATCGCGTGCACGCGGTACGGGCCGTGTGCGCCCAGAACGATCGTTTGCTCGATGTCGCCCGTGCGCGACGGGCCCGACACGAAATTGACCGCGCGCGGCAGCTCGCCCCGCTCCGCGCGAATCAGCGCGAACGCGTCTTCATGACCGGCGACGATGCGCGACGCCGGCACGATCGCGATATGGGTTTCCGGCAGCAGGCCGGCCGATGCGTAAGTGTCGGGGCCGGACAGCAACACCAGCGACCCCGTTTCGGCGGTCGCGCAGAAGCAGCCGGTCAAGCCGACGAGATCGCCGTCGCGCGGCTTGCGGCACTCGACCGACAGGCCGGCGCCGGCCCAGTCGAGATCGGCCAGCGTGCGCCATGCGACGGCCTGCGCCGGCAGACCATGGGCGGCAAGATAGCGGGCGGCGGCGGCAGGCACGTCGGCCAGCGTCGCGACTTCGTCGACCGTGGTCGACAGGCGCTCCGCTTCGTCGACGAAAGCGGCGACGAGGTCGGCCGGCGCCGGCGGGCGCGGGCCCGGCGGATGACGCGCGAGATAGTCGGCGACGCCGTCGCGCTCCGCTGCATCGGGTTCGGCCGCGCGCCCCTGCGCCGCGCGGATGCGCGCGAGGATCTGGCGACGGGCAGCGGAAGTGTCCATGAACGGTCCTCGTGACGTTGGCGTGCAATACGTCGGATTATAGCGGCCGCCCCTGCCGCGACACACCTCGGCCGAACGGCCGACGCCTACTTCGACGCGTCTTCGTCGACCGGCTGCGCGATGCCGAACACCTGGCGCAGGTACGCGAGATACGCCTTGTCGTCGCACATGCTCTTGCCCGGTGAATCGGACAGCTTCGCGACCGGCTGGCCGTTGCAGCGAACCATCTTGATCACGATCTGCAGCGGCACGTAGCCGAGGTCGTTGGTGAGGTTGGTGCCCACGCCGAACGCGAGCTTGCAGCGGCCGCGGAACCGTTCGTACAGCTGCATGACCTTCGGGATGTCGAGCGCGTCCGAGAACACGAGCACCTTGGTGCGCGGGTCGCAGCGGTTCGCCTCGTAGTGGCGCAGCATCCGCTCGCCCCAGTCGAACGGATCGCCCGAATCGTGGCGCGCGCCGTCGAACAGCTTGCAGAAGTACATGTCGAAGTCGTTCAGGAACGCGTCCATGCCGTAGACGTCCGACAGCGCGATCCCGAGGTCGCCGCGATATTCCTTCGCCCACATCTCGAAGCCGTAGATCTGCGAATCGCGCAGCCGCGGGCCGAGCGCCTGGCATGCCTGCAGGTATTCGTGCGCCATCGTGCCGAGCGGCGTGATGTCGTGCTTCATCGCGTACAGCACGTTGCTCGTGCCCGCGAACTGCGGGCCGAGCCCGTCGCGCAGCGTGAGCGCGACTTCCTCGTGCCACACCTTCGAGAAGCGCCGGCGCGTGCCGTAGTCGGCGATCTTGCAGTCGGCGAATTCGGGCTTCGCGCCGAGCAGCTTGATCTTCTCGCGCAGCCGCTCGCGCCCTTCGCGATAGTCGGGCTCGCGCTGCGTGTTGCGGAAATAGACTTCGTTGACGATCGCGAGCACCGGGATCTCGAACAGGATCGTATGCAGCCACGGCCCCTCGATCACGACGTCGATCTCGCCATTGCCCTTCGGCGACGGCGTGATCGAGATGTACTTCTCGTTCAGGTGGAACAGCGCGAGGAAGTCGACGAAGTCGCTCTTGATGAAGCGCATCCGCCGCAGGTAGTCGAGTTCGACGTCGGCGAAACGCAGCGAGCACAGGCCGCGCACCTCGTCGCGAATCTCGTCGATGTACGGCACGAGGTCGACGCCGGGCGTGCGGCACCGGAACCGGTATTCGACGTTTGCGGCGGGGAAGTGATGCAGGACGACCTGCATCATCGTGAACTTGTAGAGATCCGTGTCCAGCAGCGAAGTGATGATCATGATGACGGCAGCGCCAATATCGTGACAGGGCACCGGCGCACCGCGCGCCGCCCGGTCTGTCGGCCATGTTACCCGAATGCGGGCCGGACCATCGCGAAACCGCCCCGCCGCGTTGCCGCATCGTGCCGGTGCCCGGCGTGCGGGTATCCGGGTTGCGCGCGCCATAAACTAATCACGAAACGATATAAGCCGGATAGCCGACCTCGTCATGCGGGTTTTGCGCTTCAGTTACAATGCCGCTTTTGGCGCAAACGCCACCCCATATACCGCCAAGCAGGAGCGTTTTAATGACTCACGTTGTGACCGAAGGCTGCATCAAGTGCAAATACACGGATTGCGTGGATGTGTGCCCGGTGGATTGCTTCCGTGAAGGTCCCAACTTTCTCGCCATCGATCCGGACGAGTGCATCGACTGCGCCGTGTGCGTCGCCGAATGCCCGACCAATGCGATCTATGCCGAAGAAGACGTTCCGGGCGACCAGCAGCAGTTCACCGAGCTGAACGCCGAGCTGGCGAAGAACTGGCCGTCGATCACGAAGACCAAGCCGGCGCCGGCCGACGCGGACGAGTGGAAGGACGTGCAAGAGAAGCTGCACCTGCTCGAGCGCTGATCGCACGGCGGCGGCCGCAAAAAATTTTATGCGTCGCGGCTCCAAGGTGTTGACAGGTTAGCGAACACTCCATACAATCTCGTTTCTCTGCTGTTGTTGTTTGTTCCCCGATAGCTCAGTCGGTAGAGCGCCGGACTGTTAATCCGTAGGTCCCTGGTTCGAGCCCAGGTCGGGGAGCCAAAAACGCAAAGGCCCGTTGAAAGTGGACGGGTTTTTTGTTGGACGACACATCACGCAGATGTACCGATTTATTCCCCGATAGCTCAGTCGGTAGAGCGCCGGACTGTTAATCCGTAGGTCCCTGGTTCGAGCCCAGGTCGGGGAGCCAAATAGCGAAAGGCCCGTCATGCGACGGGCCTTTTGTTTTTCCGGCCACCTATCCGCGTTGCTGCTTCTCGTGGCCCGGTCATGCGCATGCTAGAGTCTCTGTCCCGCATTCGCATCCGGTTCCGTCGATGAAGCATCGCCTCCTCCGTTTCGCCCCCGTCGCCCTCCTGCTCTCCGCATTCGCCGCCGCACCGTTCGCGCACGCGGAGGAAGTCGGCAGCGTCAACACCCATTTCCGCGTCACGGGTTCCGACCGCGTGGTCGTCGAGGCCTATGACGATCCGGTCGTCAACGGCGTGACCTGCTACGTGTCGCGCGCCCGCACCGGCGGGATCAAGGGTACGCTCGGCGTCGCCGAGGATCCGAGCGAAGCGTCGATCGCGTGCCGGCAGGTCGGCCCGATCAGCTTCAAGGAACCGCTCAAGCAGCAGACCGACGTGTTCAGCGAACGCATGTCGTTCATCTTCAAGACGCTGCACGTCGTGCGCGTCGTCGACAAGAAACGCAACACGATCGTCTACCTGACCTACAGCGACCGTATCGTCAGCGGCAGCCCGAAGAACGCCGTCACCGCGGTGCCGATGCCGGCCGGCACGACGATCCCGGTCAAGTAAGCCCGCACCCGCCAGGCGCGCGAGCGATACACTGTCGATTCGACCGCTCCCGCGCCCGACCATGTCCGCCACCCGCCTTCCCGATTCCGCACGCTACTGGCGCACGCCGCTCGTGCCGGACGCGGATCTGCTCACGGCCACCTATCGCGATCACGCGTTCGCGCCCCACTGGCACGACGCGTACACGATCCCCGTGATTCTCGAAGGCGCGGAACGCTTCACCTATCGCGGCAACGGCTATGTCGCCGAAACGGGCACCGTGCCCGTGATCAATCCCGGCGAAGTGCACACGGGGTCGCGTGCCACCGACGAAGGCTGGTGCTATCGCGTCAGCTACATGCCGGTCGAATTCATCCACGAACTCGCGAGTACGATCGCGGGCCGCCCGCAGGATCCGCCCTGGTTTGCCGCCGACGTGATCCGCGACGCCGATCTCGCGGCCCGGCTCACGCTCGCGCACCGGATGCTGGAAGCCGGCAGCGAGCGCGCGCTGTCGTCGCATGCGCATGCGCCGGGGCAGCCGGCCGGCGACCCGGCGGCCGGCGATTCGGCCACCGGCGCGCCGCGCCTCTACGATCCGCTCGCCGCCGAAACCGCGATGCTCGACGCGCTGTCGACGCTGATCGCGCGCCACGCCGACGCGCGGCCGCAACCGGCGCCGCTCGCGGCCGACGAACCGCGCGTCGACGCGATGCGCGAGCGGCTCGCCGCCGATCTGACGTCCACGGTGACGCTCGACGACGTCGCGCAGGCGGTCGGCCTGTCGCCGTTTCACGCCGCGCGCCTGTTCACGCGCACGACCGGCATGCCGCCGCATGCGTGGCGCAATCAGTTGCGGCTGCAGCGCGCGCTGGCGCCGCTGCGCGCGGGCGTACCGGTCGCCGATGTCGCGGCGGCCAGCGGCTTCGTCGATCAGAGCCACTTCACGCGGCATTTCAAACGGATGTTCGGCGTGCCGCCGGGGCGCTGGCAGGCAAGCTGACGCGCGGCTTCCCGTCGCCGGCAACCGCGCTGCAACCCGCGCCGCCCGCACTCGAGCCACGGCCTCGACCCGCCGAGCGCAAGAACATACAAGCCGGCGCACTACCGGCCCGCTATCCTCCAGCTCATGGAGGAGCGCTTCTTGGACAAGACACCCGCATCGCCCCCGCGCCGCCCGCTCAACGAATGGCTCGACGGCGCGCGCGACACGATTCCGATGATGATCGGCGCCGCACCGTTCGGCGTGATTTTCGGCACGCTCGTCGGCGGCGGCCCGCTCGCCGCGTGGCACGGCGCGCTGATGTCGCTCGCCGTGTTCGCGGGCTCCGCGCAGTTCATCGCGCTCGGCCTGATCGCCGGCAGCGCGAGCTTCGCCGTCGTGCTCGCCACGACGCTGATCGTGAACCTGCGCCACCTGCTGTACAGCGCGACGCTCGCGCCCTATGTCGCGCACCTGCCGCTGCGCTGGCGCGCGACGCTCGGCGCGTTGATGACCGACGAGGTGTTCGCGGTCGCCTACGGGCACTACCGGCACTACCCGCCCGGCACGATCGGCCCCCACTACTTTTTCGGCTCCGGGCTCGCGATGTACCTGAACTGGCAGGTCTGGACGCTCGCGGGCATCGGTTTCGGCACGGCGTTCCCCGGCCTGCAGTCGCTCGGCCTCGATTTCGCGATGGCGGCGACCTTCATCGCGATCGTCGTCCCGCAGCTCGGCACGCTGCGCTATTTCGCGGCGGCCGCCACAGCCGGCACGCTCGCGTACTTCTGGCAGGGCTGGCCGTACAAGCTGGGGCTGCTCGGTGCCGTCGCCGCCGGCGTCGCGATCGGCGTCGTGCTCACGCTGCGGCACGATCGCACGCGCGCCGGCTCTCGCCCGGAGGCCGCATCGTGAGCTACGCGCTGCTGATTCTCGGGATGGCCGTCATCACGTACGCGATCCGCTCGACGCTGTTCCTGTTCGGCGAGCGGCTGACGTTCCCGCCGCTCGTGCGGACCGCGCTCGGCTTCGTGCCGGTCACCGTGCTGACCGCGATCATCGTGCCGATGACCGTCTCGCCGCACGACGGCACGGCCGAGCTGACCTGGCGGAACCCGCAGCTCGTCGGCGCGCTCGCGGCCGTGCTCGTGTCGGCCACGACGCGCCGCCCGCTCGTGACGATCGCGGCCGGGCTCGCGGTGTTCTTCCTGTGGCAAGGGGTCGTCATCCCGCACTGGCTGCCCGCCTGAGCGTCCGCTCGATCGCGCGCGCTCAAGTTTCCGCCCGGTGCGCCGATATAGGAGAGGTAGACCCGCCACCGGCCCCGGCGCGCATCGGTCAGTCGACGCGGCGCCCGCTCCGGTGCGCCGTGCCGGCGCCGGCTTGCGCGGGCCGCCATCGAGACGATTCATGGGCCAGATCACCCTTTCCCTCAAGGACGACACGCTCGAGTCCCTACGCAAGGACTACGACGCGTTCGTCCGCGTGTCGCTGAAACTCGACCCGCAATTCGCGACCCCGTCGTTCGAGGATTTCCTGCGCGCCAAGCTGCTCGACAACATGGTGCCGCTGACCGAGCACGCGGTGCAGCGGATGCTGCAGGGCGGCCAGTACGCGTGGGCCAAGCGCACGCTCGACAAGGAATTTCCGGACGTCGTCGCGATCCTGATGCGGCAGGCCGGCGAATTCGGCTTCGGCTTCGCGTCGCGCTCCGAATGGACGCCCGATGAACTCGCGAAGGCATGCCGCGACTGGGCGAAGGCGATCGTCGCCGAAGCGCAGGGCGACGCGTCGCTGATCGACCCGCTCGCGTCGCAGATCAAGGGCGCGGCGCAGGACATCCAGACGCTCGAGGAACTGATGCAGACGCCTGCGTGGCGGCTCGCGGAATCGCTGCGGCAGCGGATCTACGAGGCCAAGCTCGCATGCGAGATGAGCGTCGGCAGCACCGCGCGCGACAAGCTCGGCGAACTGCGCGGGCTGCTGCGGCTCGGGCTCGCGCACGGCTCGTTCCAGAAGCAGGAAGCCCAGCAGATCATGGAATATCTGCGGCTGCTGAAGCCGGAGATTTTCGTCGAGGAACCGTACGACGTCTTCGCGCGGCTCGCCGCGTGGCTGCGCAGCGTATTCACGCCGGCTGCCGTTCGGCCCGCCCAGGGGCAGGGGCAAGGCCAGCGCAGGCCGTAAGCACGCGTCCCGCTAAACGTATTACCCACGAAAACGGCCCGATTCGCGCGAAGCGAACCGGGCCGCCGGACGATCACCCGTCGCGACACGCCCGCCGAAGACGCGCGTCGCGACAAGCGCCGGGCACCACTTACTGCGTGGCGCCCTGGGCCGAAGCACCGCCCTGCGCACCGACCGATGCGCCGCCTTCGGTCGCGTCGTCGGCCTTCGCCTTGGCCGAGCCCGCATGGCTCTTGGCCGACTTCGCCGCATGCTTCGTGTGCTTCTTGGTCGAATGGACGGCCGACGACGTCGTATCCTTCGCGCCATCCGCTGCCGCGCCGACCGCATCGGTCGCACCGCCCACCGCATTGCCCGACGCGTTCGCGCCGGCACCACCCTGGACGCCTGCACCGGCGCCTGCAGCCGGCGTCTGCGTCTGCACGCCGGCACCGGCTGCGCCTTGGGCCGTCGTGCCCGTCTGGGCGAATGCGGCCGAAGTAGCGAACGCCGTCAACGCGGCACCGATCAGCATCGTACGGATCTTGGACATGGCAATTCTCCTCGAGAAGTTGTGAGCGCGAACCGCCGCGATGCGGTCCGTCGCGTCCCTGCCGCAACACGCAGCAGGTACGACAGAAGACCCGCGGCCCGCGCGGCCGGTTCGCGAATCTCTCAGACTGTTACCCACCGTTTCATTTGCTGACGAATCGCTCACAGTCCTTTACATCCACCGGCGACGGCCCGCGCTCGCGTGCCGGCCCGCGGTGCCGTATGATGCGGAGCGTTTCCTCCCGCGCGTCGCGCACCTTCCTCGTCATGCCCAATCTGGATTTCACGCTGACCGGCGAATACGTCGAGCTGCACAACCTTCTCAAGATCACCGGCCTCGCGGACAGCGGCGGCACCGCGAAGCTGATCGTCGCGTCCGGCGCCGTGAAAGTGGACGGCGCGGTCGAGCTGCGCAAGACCTGCAAGATCCGCGCGGGCCAGGTCGTGCTGCTCGGCGACACGCGCATCGCGGTACGCGAGGCCTAGGGCGCATTCACGCTGACAACGGGGTTGCGCCGGCCCCTGGCCGTTCCCCCTGCCCGCGACATGGCCATCGGCGCACGCGTTCGACACGGTACGAATAAAGCCGTAAGCTAGCCGTCTCTCAAAATAACTACATAGAGCGCGGGCCCGCACTCGCGCGAGCGCCCATTCCATGTCGCATTCCGGTTTTACGCGGACGGCCGCCGCGCCGCCGTCCCTGTCCAGTCACGCCGCCGATACCGCGCGCCTCGCCGCGCCGCTCGCGATCGCGCAACTCTCCCAGATGGCGATGAGCGTCACCGACACGGTGCTGCTCGGTTCGCTCGGCCCCGATTCGCTCGCGGCCGGCGGCCTCGGCGCGAACTTCTTCTTCGTGATCGTGACGATCCTGCAGGGCGTGCTGTCGTCGGTCAGCGTGAGCGTCGCGCACGCGCGCGGCGCGCAGGCCGAGGATCGCGTGCCGCACATCTACTGGACGGGTTTCGCGCTGTCCGTGCTGCTCGCGATTCCGGCGATCGTCGCGCTGTCGCTGGCCGAACCGATCCTGCTGATGTTCCACGAGCCGCCGCTGCTCGCGCATCACGTCGGCGAATACACGGGCATCCTGCGCTACGCGGCGCTCGGCAGCCTGATCGGTGTCGGGCTGATGCGCGCGTTCTTGCCGGCGATCGGCGCCGCGCGGCGGCTGTTGTGGGTGTCGATCGGCGGGGTCGGCGTGAACGGCGTGCTGAACTACGGGCTGATCCACGGCGCATTCGGGCTGCCGCGCCTCGGCTTTCTCGGATCGGCCGTCGCGACGACGATCACGATCTGGCTCACCGCGCTCGCGCTGATCTGGCTGCTGCACGGCCGGCAGCGCTTCCGCCACTTCGTGACCGCGGCGCGCCCGAAGCTGCCGGTGATGGGCGAACTGATCGGCATCGGCTGGCCGGTCGCGATCACGTACGGGGTCGAATCGACGCTGTTCCTCGCCACCGGTCTCACGGTCGGCGTGCTGGGCGCGACGTCGCTCGCCGCGCACCAGATCGCGCTGAACGTCGCATCGGTATCGTTCATGGTGCCGCTCGCGATCGGCCAGGCGGCCAACGTGCGCGTCGGCTACTGGATCGGCGCGGGCTCGCCCGTCGCCGCGCGGCACGCGGGCTTCGTCGCGCTCGCGCTCGGCGTCGGCTTCATGTCGCTGTCGGGCCTCGTGATGATCGTCGCGCCGCACACGATCGTCGGCCTGTACCTGCATCTCGACGACCCGGCCAACGCAGCCACGGTGTCGCTCGCCGCGTCGCTGCTCGGCATCGCCGCGGTGTTCCAGATCGTCGACGGGATGCAGACCGTCGGGTCCGGGGCGCTGCGCGGCCTGAAGGACACGCGCATCCCGATGCTCGCCGCGACGCTCGGCTACTGGGGCATCGGCTTTCCGACCGGCTACTGGTTCGCGTTCCACGCGGGCATGGGCGCGCGCGGCCTGTGGTGGGGGCTCGCGGCCGGCCTCGCGAGCGTCGCCGTGCTGATGGCATGGCGCTTCCACCGCAAGACCGCGTCGCTCATCGCGGCGGCGCGCTAGCGCCGGTTTGCGCTCGTCGCTCGTCGCGCGCCCCGGGCGCGACACGACACGAAATCGCGGCCGGCGCTATGCTTGTCGGCTGAACCCCTCGAGACGCCGCGCAAGCGGCGCGACTGCCTCACGATACGTCTGATTACGTCTGACGCCGCGCGACGACGCGCGGCCTTTCCCCTTTCCAGGAGGAGTGCATCATGAATGAAGCAGTTCGGATGGAACGCGACACGTTCGGCGAGATCGCCGTGCCGGCCGACCGGCTCTGGGGCGCGCAGACCGAGCGCTCGCTGCAGAATTTCCGGATCTCGACGGAGAAGCAGTCGCCCGAGCTGATCCACGCGCTCGCGATCGTCAAGCGCGCCGCGGCGGCCGTCAACCAGTCGCTCGGCGTGCTCGCCGACGACAAGGCGCACGCGATCATCGAAGCCGCCGACGAGATCATCGCCGGCAAGCATCCGCGCGAATTTCCGCTCGCGGTGTGGCAGACGGGCTCCGGCACGCAGACCAACATGAACCTCAACGAGGTGATCGCGAATCGCGCGAGCGAACTGCTGGGCGGCGAGCGCGGCGAAGCGCGCAAGGTTCATCCGAACGACGACGTGAACCGCGGCCAGTCGTCGAACGACGTGTTCCCGACCGCGATGCACATCGCGGCCGCGTATGCGATCGTCAATCACCTGCTGCCGGCGCTGCGCACGCTGCGCGCGACGCTCGACGCGAAGTCGAAGGCGTTCGCCGACATCGTGAAGATCGGCCGCACGCACCTGCAGGACGCCACGCCGCTCACGCTCGGCCAGGAGTTCTCAGGCTACGTCGCGCAGCTCGATCAGGGCATCCGTCACGTCGAATCGGCGCTGCCGCACCTGTACGAGCTCGCGCTCGGCGGCACCGCGGTCGGCACGGGGCTGAACGCGCATCCGGAGTTCGCGGTGCGCGTGGCCGACGAGATCGGCCGGCTCGCGAAGCTGCCGTTCGTGACGGCGCCGAGCAAGTTCGAGGTGATGGCGGCCGCCGACGCGCTGGTGTTCGCGCACGGCGCGCTGAAGACGGTCGCGGCCAGCCTGATGAAGATCGCGAACGACGTGCGCTGGCTCGCGAGCGGGCCGCGCTGCGGGCTCGGCGAGCTGTCGATTCCGGAAAACGAGCCGGGCAGCTCGATCATGCCGGGCAAGGTGAACCCGACGCAGTCGGAAGCCGTGACGATGCTGTGCTGCCAGGTGTTCGGCAACGACGTCGCGGTCAACGTCGGCGGCGCGAGCGGCAATTTCGAGCTGAACGTGTTCCGGCCGATGATCGCGCACAACGTGCTGCAGTCGGTGCGGCTGCTCGCCGACGGCGCGCAGAGCTTCAACGATCACTGCGCGGTCGGCATCGAGCCGAACCGCTCGCGCATCGACCTGTTGCTGAACGAATCGCTGATGCTCGTGACGGCGCTCAATCCGCACATCGGCTACGACAAGTCCGCGCAGATCGCGAAGAAGGCGCACAAGGAAGGCACGACGCTGAAGGCGGCCGCGCTCGCGCTCGGCTACCTGACCGAGGCGGAATTCGATGCATGGGTGCGCCCCGAGCAGATGATCGGAACGCGATAAAGGCAGGACAGCGGGCGCGGCGCGTCGAGCGCGGCGCCCGTCGCGCTCAGACCGCGCCCTTCGCGACCTCTTCCGGCTTCATCTCGACGATCTTGTCGAGCGCGGCCCGTACGTCGGCCGCATATTTGGCGAGCACCTTCTGCTCGTCGGTCTCGGGTACGAACGGCGGCACCGGCACCGGGTTGCCGTTCTCGTCGACCGCGACGAACACGACGAGGCAATCGGTCGTCTGGCGCAGCACGCCGCCCTTCGGATCGCCGGCGTGCACCGACACATGGATGTGCATGCTGGTACGGCCCGTCGCGACGACGCGCGCCTTCAGCTCGACCAGATTGCCGACCAGGATCGGACGCTGGAAACGGATGTTGCCGACGCTGACCGTCACGCAATAGCGGCTCGACCAGACGGCCGCGCACGCATACGCGACCTCGTCGATCCACTTCATCAGCGCGCCGCCATGCACCTTGCCGCCGAAGTTCACGGACGAAGGTTCGGCGAGGAAGCGGAATACGGTTTCGGTGCGGTCGAGGGCGGCCGGCACGGGGGACGGTTGGGGCATTATTGTGGCTCCAGGCGGCAGAGGCGCTGTGATCGGGCCATTATACGTTGCAGTGCGGCAACGCGTCGCGGCCAGCCCCGCGTGGCGGGGCTCCGGCGGCTATTCCGGCTCGCACGCGAACCGGCGCCGGTCAGCGGCGCACCGTGATGCCCTGGTCGATCGTCCCGTACATCTCGATACTGCCGCCGCGCTCACCGGTCGTGCCCGCGCCGCCGGGCGCACAGGCCGCGCACACGAGCGCGGCCGCCAACACACAGAAAATCGTCTTCATCATTGCATCGCGTCACATGCGGCGGCCCGCTGCCGCCGCGTGCGGCCATTCTACGCGTGGCCCGCGACGGGCCGCAGTCCGTCCGGCCGCAGCGGCGAAACCGCTGCATCCGACATTTCATCCGGAAGCGAAACATCGAATGCGCGCACGGACTACACTGCCCGTCATCCCGCTCGACGAGACACGACGATGACCGATCAAGACGACCACCATTTTCCGGGCCTGAGCCGCATCGGCGCGCTGATCGCCGATCCCGGCCGCGCCGCGATGCTGTGGGTGCTGATGGACGGCAGCGCGCGACCGGCCGGCGAACTGACGATGATCGCGGGGCTGTCGCCGTCCGCGGCCAGCGCGCACCTCGCGCGCCTGACCGAGGGCGGCCTGCTGGCCCTCGACGTGCGCGGCCGGCATCGCTACTACCGCATCGCGTCGGCCGACATCGCGGCCTCGCTCGAAGCCCTCGCGAACGTCGCCCGCGCGGCCGCGCCGCATCGCCCGGTTCCGCCGCCGTCGCGCGCGGTCCCGGCCGAACTGCGCTATGCACGCACCTGCTACGACCACATGGCCGGCGAGCTCGCGGTGCGCATCTTCGACGGCCTCACCGCGCGCGGCTGGCTGCTCGCGAACGGCGACGCGATCGACACCACCGAGCGCGGCACCCAGGCGCTCGCGCAATGGGGCATCGACGTCGCGCAGCAGCGCGCGCGCCGGCGCCGCTTCGCGTGCGGCTGTCTCGACTGGAGCGAGCGGCGTTCGCATCTCGGCGGCGCACTCGGCGCGGCGCTGCTCGACAGCTTCTGCGCACACGGCTGGATCGAGCGCGCCGCCCGGCCACGCGTGCTGCGCGTCACGGTGCCCGGGCAGCAGGTTTTCGACGCGTGGCTTACGTCCGCTTGACGCCGGCATTGCAGCTGCACGACAACGGCGCGGGATGGACAGGTTTTGTTACATCGCGTGCCATTCGACTTACAAAACACCGTGCCTTGAAACAGGCCAAGCGGATATTGTGAACTGGACGGCACGAATCGACGCGCCGCGATCACAACGATGACGCTCACCATGGCCCCCCTGTTCGCGCTCAAGCGCACCGCCCGCTACACGCTGCTCGCGTTCGCCGTGCTGGCGGCGCTGCCGCCCGCCTTCGCGCAATCGGCCGATGCGCCGCCGAGCGCGGCCGCGGCACGGCAACCCGGCGGCGATCCGCCCGGCCGCGTCGCGCGGCTCAATTACCTGTCGGGTGCCGTGACGACCGAACCGGCCGGCACCGATACCTGGTCGTATGCGGCGGTGAACCGCCCGCTGACGACCGGCGACCAGTTGTGGAACGATGCGGGCGCGCGCTCGGAACTGCACATCGGCTCGACGGCGGTGCGGCTCGGCGAATCGACGAGCCTGTCGGTGCTGAACCTCGACGACACGACAACGCAGTTGAAGGTGGGCCTCGGCACCGTGTCGACGCACGTGCGCGACCTGCCGGCCGGCGGATCGTACGAAATCGACACGCCGAATCTCGCGCTCGGCATCACGGGCCCCGGCGACTATCGCGTCGACGTCGCGCCGAACGGCGCGAGCACGACGGTGACGGTGCGCAGCGGTCGCGCGACCGTGTACGGCAGCAACGGGCAGTACCCGCTGTCGCCCGGTCAGCAGGTCGTGTTCACCGGCACCGACCTGCAGGTCGCGCAGCAAGCGGCCGCACCGGGCCCCGACGCGCTAGACCAGTGGGCCGCCAGCCGCGACGCGGCCGAAGCGCGCTCGGTGTCGGCCCGCTACGTGTCGCGCGACATTCCCGGCTACCAGGATCTCGACGCGAACGGCACGTGGCGCGAAACCCCGAATTACGGCGCGGTATGGGTGCCGGACGACACGCCGGCCGACTGGGCGCCCTATCACGACGGCCACTGGATCTGGCAGGCGCCGTGGGGCTGGACCTGGGTCGACGACGCGCCGTGGGGCTTCGCGCCGTATCACTACGGCCGCTGGGCGTACGTGGACGACAGTTGGGCCTGGGTGCCCGGCCCGATGGTCGTCAGCCAGCCGCCCGCCTATGCGCCGGCGCTCGTCGCGTTCGTGGGCGGCGGCGGCGGCGGCGGCGGCGGCGGTTCCGACTGGAGCGTCGCGCTCACGGTCGGCGGCGTCGCCGCGGCCGGCTGCGCATGGTTCGCGCTCGGCCCGGGCGAACCGTGGCATCCGGGCTGGGGCGGCTGGAGCCCGCATTACTACGACCGCGTCAACCGCAACATCGTGGTGAACAACGTCAACGTGAACAAGACCGTGAACGTGACGAACATCACCAATATCACCAACATCAACAAGACGTACGTGAACTTCCGCGCGCCGCATGCGATCACGGCCGTACCGGCCTCCGCGTTCGTGCACGGCCAGCCGGTCGCGCACTTCTCGCAGCACGTCGATCCGCAGCAATGGCGCAACGCGCACGTCACGCCGGGCACGCCCGGCATCGCGCCGGTGCGCCAGAGCTTCACCGGCGGGCTGCGCAATGCCGGCTACCGCCCGCCGGCGGCGATCGCGCAACACCCGTACGTCGCGACGCGCAATCCGGCCGTGCCGGCCGCGTATCGCGATCAGGCCGCCGCCCACCTCGCGCAGCAAGGCGGACGCGTACCGGGTGCCGGCGCGCCCGTCGTGAAGACGAACGTGCCGGCCGACTATACGGCGCGTCCGGTCCGCGTGCCAGGCACGCCGGGCGGCGGTGCATGGGCGATGCACAACGTGCAGCTCGTGAATCCGCACGGCCCCGTCGTGCAGCCGGCCCGCACGCCGCGCGAAGGCCAGCCGGCCGGCGAACAGGCCGGGCGGCCGGGCGCACCGACGCCGGGCATGCCGAACGTCGCGCGGCCGGCGAACGGCGAAAATCCCAACGCACCGCATTTCGCCAACGGCGGCCCGCCGCAGGCGCCCGGCAACCCGATCCCGCATCAGGCGTTCGCGCCCGGCAACGGCGTTCCGCATCCGCCGGGGGCGAACGACGTTCCGTCGGGGACCGGCAACGCACACGCAGCCAACGCGCCGTCGCCCGCGTGGATGCAGCCGCACACGCCGATGGAGCGTCAGCGCGCGGCGCCGCCCACCGCGCTGCACGCGGCAGGACAGAATGCGCTGCCGCCGGTGCGCAGCGCGGCGGTACCGCATCCGGACGGCGTGCCGACGCCGCAAGGCGCGCAGCCCGGCGGGCGGAACGAAGCGCCGCGCGCGCTGCCGCAACCGCGCGTCGACAATACCGCGCAAATTTCGCAACCGCGGCCGCGCCCCGATTTCCCGACGCCGGCCCAGCATGCGCAGCCGCAACCGGAACGGGCCGCCCCCGCGCCGCAACCGCGCCCGGACTTCGCTCAACCGGCGCCCCATCGCGAAGTCGCGCCGCCGCGCGTGAACGAGTACCGTCCGCCGGCACCGGCCGTGCATGACATGCCGCGTCCGCAGCCGCAGGCGCCGCGTGCGGAGCCGCGACCGCAGCCGGCGCCCCGCATGGAGCCGCGCCCGTCGATGCCGCCCCCCCGGATGGAACCGCGGCCGCAACCGGCGCCGCACGTCGAGGCGCCCCGTCCGAGCAATCCGCCGCCGCAGGGCGGCCACGAGGAGCGGCATCGCCAGTAAGTGCAGCAAACATGAAACAAAAAGGCTCGACCGGCTAATACCGGTCGAGCCTTTTTACGAGGTGCGGATCGATGCAACCGCGCGGCCCCGCCCGCGCGATCAGACCGCCATCGGCGCGGTCAGCGGCTCATGGTGCCGGTAGCCGACGAGCGAGAAATCGGACGGTTCGACCTGCTCCAGCCATTCGGGCGCATAGACGCCCGTCTTCGCGTAGTCGGGCACGCGCTCGACAATCTCGAGCCGCGGGCTGTCGTACGGCTCGCGCGTGAGTTGCTGCTGCAGCATGTCGAGCTGGTTCTCGTAGATGTGGGCGTCGCCGATGAAATACGTGAACCAGCGTGGCGTGTAGCCCGTCAGCCGGCCGACGAGCGACAGCAGCGCGGCGCCTTCCGTCAGGTTGAACGGCGTGCCGAGGCCGACGTCGTTGCTGCGGATGTACAGGCACAGCGAGATCTCGCGCTTCGTCGCGTTCGGCAGGAACTGGTACAGCAGATGGCACGCGGGCAGCGCGATCTGGTCGAGCACGGCCGGATTCCACGCGTGAAACAGGATGCGGCGATCGGACGGGTTCTCCATGATCGTGTCCAGGCACTGGCGCAACTGGTCGATCGCCTTGTACAGCAGCACCTTCGGCGCGCCGTCTTCGTCGAAACGCGTGACGATCCGGAAGCCGCGGCGCGTCGCGTCGGCGATCTGCGCGTCGGCGCCCGCGTCGAGCACCTTGTAGCCCGGCCACTGGCGCCATTGCACGCCGTATACGTCGCCGAGATCGTCGACGCCCTGGCGATACGGGTTCGCGAGCCACTGCGCATTCTCGTTCGCGTTCGCATCCCACACCTTGCAGCCGAGCGCGCGGAAATCGGCGGCGCTGCGCGACGCGCGCAGGAAGCCGACCAGCTCGCCGATCGCGGACTTGAACGCGAGCTTCTTGGTCGTCACGGCCGGGAAGCCTTGCTGCAGGTCGAAGCGCAGCATCGCGCCCGGCATGCTGATGGTGCGGATTCCCGTCCGGTTCTCCTGCCAGGCGCCGGTATCGAGAATGGTACGAACGAGATCGAGATACTGTTTCATGCGGGTTCCTTCGGCCGCGAGGGGCGACCGTACCCGCCAATTTTAGCAAGCGTGGCGCGGAAGCTCCGGCAACGACGCCGAAAACCCTGCCAGCGTGTCGCCGCGATCGCGCATGCCGTGCGCGCACATCAGCCGGTAGAGCGTGACGCGCGACACGCCGAGCTCGCGCGCGGCATCGGCAAAACGGCCGCGATGGCGCAGCAGCGCCTGCTCGATCGCCTGCCGTTCGGCCGCCTCGCGCGCTTCCAGCAGCGACACCGGCGCGAGCGTCGCATAGTCGTTCAGCTCGAGATCGGCCGCGGTGATCATCCGGCCTTCCGACATCACGATCGCGCGGCGCACGCGGTTGATCAGCTCGCGCACGTTGCCCGGCCACGAATAGCCGTACAGCGACGCGACCGCATCCGGCGAAAAGCCGCGCAGGCGGCGATGCGCGTCGCCCTTGAAGCGCTCGAGCATGTGGCGCGCGAGCACCTCGATGTCCTTGCCGCGCGCACGCAGCGGCGGCTCCTCGATCTTCAGCACGCACAGCCGGTGAAACAGATCCTCGCGGAACCGCCCTTCGCGCAGCGCCGCTTCCATGTCGACGTGCGTCGCGCAGATCACGCGTACGTCGACCGGCATCGACACGTGCGCGCCGAGCCGCTCGATCTTGCCTTCCTGCAGGAAGCGCAACAGGCTCGCCTGGCTTTCGAGCGGCAGATCGCCGATCTCGTCGAGAAACAGCGTGCCACCGTTGGCGGCCTCGACACGGCCGATCTTGCGCTGGTTCGCGCCGGTGAATGCGCCGCGTTCATAGCCGAACAGTTCGGCCTGCAGCAGCGTCGACGGTATCGCACCGCAATTGATCGCGATGAACGGCGCCTGCGCGCGCGACGAACGCTCGTGAATCGCGACCGCCGTCAGCTCCTTGCCCGTGCCCGACTCGCCGGAGATGAACACCGGTGCGTCGGTCGCCGCGACCCGGCGGATCGTCCTGAAGAGCCCGAGCATCGCATCGCAGGTACCGACCATCTCGCCTTCGCTGCGCCCCGCGCCGACGGGCGGTGAAACGGGATCCGTCAGTGCGACCATGCCGTGCGCATGACCGACGGTCTCGACGATGCGCGCCGTTTCGTACGGCATCGTCACGTAGTCGAAGCAATAGTCGCGAATGAGATGGCGCAGCGTCGCGTCCTGCAACTGGCCGCGCCGCGTCGCCGCGATCCAGCCGATGTGCTGGATGCTCAGGCAGGCTTCGAGTTCGCGCAGGTCCGACGGCTTGAAGCCCGGCGAGAAATCGAGCAGGCCGGCGGTTGCCACGCCGTGCTGCACGACGCGCCGTACATCGCGCACGGTCTCGGCGAGATCGACACGCCAGCCGCATTCGTCGAAATGGCCGCGCAACGCGTCGTTCGGTTCGCGCGAATAGTAGATCACGTGCCGCTGATCGGCTCCCATATCCTCACCCCGTTCATCAACCGTCTAACGATTGCCGCACACGTGAGATCACGTGCAAAAGGATCGAATCGGGTCAGCCGGAGGTGGCTCGATTCGCCATGCCGATGCGCGGCAACGACAAGGCCTCGCATGATGGCGCTTATCTCGCGTCCAATAATTTTTGACAAGACAGCTTGGTTATAGGCACCGAATACGACAAACCCGTTTCAGTACCGACGGCGATGCGGCCCAATCGCTCGAGAGGTCGACGCAGGTCAATCATCTGCACATAGCGCATGCGCAGAAGGATGCCGTCATCAACACACGCGCCGATTTTCATCCTTGAAGCGTGTCGATTGAATCAGCAGTATTCCCGAGCCCCATCGTTTCAGGCCTGAAACATTTTCAGGCGTTTTCGGCCACCATTCGCAACACTCGAGCGCGAATCGCAATGACGACAATGGTCCCGGTACGGTGGCATGTATTTCGCTGAATACGGAAACGACCGGAGACAGTCGCCATGCGAAAACATCTTTTACTTTCTTTCGTGCCGATGACGCTTGTGCTGTCGGCCGCCGGCCCGCCTGCACCGGCATGCGCGGACGAAGGCATGCAGCCGGATCGCGCCATGTTGGTTGCCGAAAACACGTCGAGCGTCGCGCACGGCAACGGGTTCGGTATCGTGACCGTGTCGGCGCCGCAACCGCTGCCGGCCGCCCAGGCCTCCGTGACGCTGTGGGACGAGCTCCCGCCGCCCCTGTTGCCGATGCCGATGCCGCTGCCGGCGCCGCAACCGGGCGACATCCGGCATGCGATGGAAGGCAACGCGCGAGGCAATACGCACCCCTGAGTATTCGCCGCTTCAATTCAATCAGGATGACGTATTGAACTGACGATCCGGTCGAACGGGATGCCATCGAGCGGAACCGGTCTCGTCGAGCTCGCGACCTACAACGTTTTTGTGCTCCGTCCCCCGGCGGGCACTCTTTTTATTCGGACGGTCGTCGCGACGCGGGGCATCACGCGTCGCGGCGCACGATGCAGGAAACGCCGATGCGCGCGCGGGCGTGCGGAATCCGGCGCGCGCCGCCGTTCCGGTAAAATCGGCCCATTCCGTCTTCCCTCTTCCCCGACCTTCATGACGACGTTGACCCTGATCGTCGCGCGTGCCCGCAACGGCATCATCGGCCGCGACAACCAGTTGCCCTGGAAACTTCCCGAGGATCTCGCGTTCTTCAAGCGCACGACGATGGGCGCGCCGATCGTGATGGGCCGCAAGACCCACGAATCGATCGGCCGGCCGCTGCCGGGCCGTCGCAATATCGTCGTCACGCGCGACGCCACGCGCCGTTTCGAAGGCTGCGACACGGTCACGTCGCTCGCCGACGCGCTGGCGCTCGCCGCACGCGACGGGGTGCCCGAGGCATTCCTGATCGGCGGCGCGCAACTCTACGCGGAAGGCCTCACGCTCGCCGACAAGCTGATCGTCACCGAGATCGATGCCGATTTCGACGGCGACGCGTCGTTCCCGGCGCCCGACGCCGCGCACTGGCAGGAAATCTCGCGCGACGCGCATCAGGCTGCCGCGCCGAACACGTTCGGCTATGCGTTCGTCGTGTACACACGCAAGCGCGGCTGACGTCGTCTTCCGCACGATGAGAAAAGCCCGACCGGCTCACCCACGCCGGTCGGGCTTTTTCGTTTCCTGGCGGCCTGCGCCGCGCGCGGGTTACTGCCCCGCGATCGTCATCTGCTCGATCAGCACCGAGCCGGTTTCCTTCGTGCCGCGCACGATCGAATCCGCACCGATCGCGACGATATGGCGGAACATCTCCTGCAGCGTGCTGGCGACGGTGATTTCCTCGACCGGATACTGGATCACACCGTTCTCCACCCAGAAACCCGCCGCGCCGCGCGAATAGTCGCCGGTCACGTAGTTCACGCCCTGCCCCATCAGCTCGGTCAGCAGCAGGCCCGTGCCGAGCTTCTTCAGCATCGCGTCGAAGTCGTCGCCGGCCTGCGTGTTCGAGCTGCGCAGCGCGAGGTTGTGCGAGCCGCCCGCGTTGCCGGTGGTTTGCGTGCCGAGCTTGCGCGCCGAATAGGTCGACAGGAAATAGCCTTCGACGACGCCGTCCTTCACGACGCTGCGCGCACGCGTGCGCACGCCTTCCTCGTCGAACGGCGCGCTGCCCATCGCGCGCGGCACGTGCGGATCCTCGACGACCTGGATATGCGGCGCGAACACCGGCTTGCCGAGGCTGTCGACGAGGAACGACGTCTTGCGATACAGCGCGCCGCCGCTCACCGCCTGCACGAATGCGCCGAGCAGGCCCGCCGCGAGCGGCGCCTCGAACAGCACGGGCACCTTGCGCGTGTCGAGACGGCGCGCGCCCATCCGCGCGAGCGCGCGTTCGGCCGCGTAACGGCCCACCGCTTCGGGCGCGGCGAGATCGATCGCGCTGCGCTTCGACGAATACCAGTCGTCGCGCTGCATGTGGCGGCCACTGCCCGCGATCGGCGCGCATGCGATGTAGTGGCGCGAGTACGGATAGCCGGCGAGGAAGCCGCGCGACGTCGCGAGCACGAACTGCGAGTGCTGCGCCGACACGCTCGCGCCTTCCGAATTGCGGATCTGCGGGCTGACCGCGAACGCGGCGTCTTCCGCGCGGCGGGCCAGCTCGACGGCTTCGTCGGCGCTCAGCGCCCACGGGTGGTACAGATCGAGGTCGCGCGGGTCGGTTTCGAGCAGCTCGGCTTCGGCGAGGCCGGCCGCTTCGTCCTCGGCCGTGAAGCGCGCGATGTTGTAGGCGGCGGCGACGGTATCCTTGATCGCGGCCGGCGAGAAGTCCGACGTGCTCGCGTTGCCGCGCTTCTTGCCGATGAACACGGTGACGCCGACCATCTTGTCGCGGTTGTGCTCGATCGTTTCGACTTCGCCGCGGCGCACCGACACCGACAGGCCGTCGCCCTCGGAGATTTCGGTCGCGGCGTCGGTCGCGCCGAGCGCCTTCGCATGGCGAAGGATGTCCGATGCGATTTCCTTGAGCTGGTCCTGCGTGTGCGGGAAATAGCGCGCTTGTACGTCGAGATTGGCTGCCATCGTCTTGGTATCCGGTGGCGGGCGGGCGCCCGCATGGTCAAAATGTTGCGTATCCCGCGATCATAGCAAGGTCCGGGGCCGGACACAGACAAGCTTGGGGTGTCCGCGCCGCGATACAATGCGGCCCATGACACGCAAAACCCGAATCCAGCCGATCGAACCTGTCGTCGAAGGCGACGACAACGGCTACGATCGCCCCAGCAAATCCCAGTTGAAGCGCGAGATGCACGAGTTGCAGGTGCTCGGCCAGGCGCTCGTCGACCTGCCGAAAGACGCACTGAAGCGCATGCCGATGCCCGAAAGTCTTGGGGACGCCGTGCGCGAAGCCCGCCGGATCACCGATCACGAAGGCAAGCGCCGCCAGCTCCAGTACGTCGGCCGCGTGATGCGCTCGCTGACCGACGACGAGACGGCCGCGCTGCGCACCGCGCTCGACGCCCAGCGAGGCGTGAACAAGGCCGCCACCGCCCGCCTGCACTGGATCGAGCGCACGCGCGAGCAGCTGCTCGCAAACGACGACGCGCTGACCGAATTCCTGCGCCAGCACCCCGACGCCGACATCCAGGAAGGCCGCACGCTGATCCGCAACGCACGCAAGGAAGCGCAGCAAGGCAAGCCGCCGCGCTATTTCCGCGAGCTGTTCCAGTGGATCAAGGCGGCGGGCGGCGCGTCCGACGGCGACGACGACGCGACCGACGACGCCGGAGACGACCATGACGACGAAGCCTAACCACCCGGACGAGCTCGTGGTCGGCCTCGTGTCGATCAGCGACCGCGCGAGCACGGGGGTTTACGAAGACAAGGGCATTCCGGCGCTGCAGGAATGGCTCGCCGGCGCGCTGGTTTCGCCGTGGCGCGCCGAAACGCGCCTGATCCAGGACGATGCGCCGACGATCTCGGCCACGCTGACCGAACTGGTCGACGTCGCCGGCTGCGACCTCGTGCTGACGACGGGCGGTACGGGCCCCGCGCGCCGCGACGTGACGCCGGAAGCCACGCTGGCCGTGGCGACGAAGGAAATGCCGGGATTCGGCGAACAGATGCGGCAGATCAGCCTGAACTTCGTGCCGACCGCGATCCTGTCGCGGCAGGTCGCGGTGATCCGCGAAACGACCGACCACGCGGCGCTGATCATCAACCTGCCCGGCCAGCCGAAGTCGATCCGGGAAACGCTCGAAGGGCTGCGCGACGCCGACGGCAAGTCGACCGTGCCCGGCATCTTCGCCGCGGTGCCCTACTGCATCGACCTGATCGGCGGCCCGTATATCGAGACCGACGCCGCGGTGGTCGCGGCGTTCCGGCCGAAAAGCGCGCGGCGCTGAGCGTTTGCCGAGCGCCCCTCGCGTGCCGGCCCGCTCAGGCGGCCGGCACGGAATCGCCTGCCGGCGCCGACGCGGCCGGAATCAGGAAATGCTCGCGGTAGTACTTCAGCTCGTCGATCGACTCGTGGATGTCGGCGAGCGCGGTGTGCATCGCCCGCTTCTGGAAACCCTTGTAGATGGCCGGCTGCCAGCGGCGGCACAGCTCCTTGAGCGTGCTGACGTCGAGATTGCGGTAGTGGAAGAACCGCTCGAATTCCGGCATCCAGCGCGCCATGAAGCGGCGGTCCTGGCAAATCGAGTTGCCGCACATCGGCGACTTGCCGGGCGACACGTACTGCGCGAGGAACGCCTGCAGCTGCGCGGCAGCGTCCGCCTCGGTCACGGTCGATGCGCGCACGCGGTCGATCAGCCCCGAGCGGCCGTGCGTCGACTTGTTCCAGTCGTCCATCTTCGCGAGCGTCTCGTCGCTCTGGTGAATCGCGAACACCGGGCCCTCGACGGCGACGTCGAGCGTGGAATTGGTCACGACGACCGCGATCTCGATGATGCGGTCGTTGTCCGGGTCGAGGCCCGTCATCTCCATGTCGAGCCAGACGAGGTTCAACTCGTTGCGCACGAGCGCGGGCTGGCTGGCGGAAGCGGCGGTATCGGTCATGATTCATCCTGGAAAATGGCGGACCGGGCGCGCCGATGCGGCGCCGCCCGGGCGGCCGGCATCGCATCAGCGGGGCCGGTCCGCAAGAACATATAATTCTCGCATAGAACCCTTTGGCGCCTTCGATGTCACCCTTTTCGTTCACCCTGCTGTTCGCGATCGCCGTCCTCGCGATGGTCGTCACCAAGCTGTGGCTCGCGTCGCGGCAGATTCGCTTCGTCGCCGCGCACCGCAACGGCGTGCCCGCGCAGTTCAGCGCCACCATCCCGCTGACCGCCCACCAGCGCGCGGCCGATTACACCGTCGAGCGCACCCGGCTGACGATGCTCGAGATCGTCGTCAGCGCGGCCGTGCTGGTCGGCCTCACGCTGCTCGGCGGCGTCGGCGCGCTCGACACGCTGCTGACCGGCTGGCTCGGCCGCGGCTACGGGCAGCAGGTCGCGCTCGTCGCCGCGGTGCTCGTGATCACGGGCGTGATCGACGTGCCGTTCGAGTACTACCGCCAGTTCGGCATCGAGCAGCGTTTCGGCTTCAACCGGATGACGAAGCGGCTGTTCTTCACCGACATGCTGAAAAACACGTTGCTCGGCGCCGTGCTCGGCCTGCCGCTGCTGTTCGTCGTGCTGTGGCTGATGAACCAGGCCGGCAGCCTGTGGTGGCTGTGGACCTGGATCGTCTGGGTCGCGTTCCAGATGCTCGTGCTGCTGATCTACCCGACCTTCATCGCACCGATCTTCAACAAGTTCGAGCCGCTGAAGGACGAGGCGCTGCGCTCGCGCATCGAGTCGCTGATGAAGCGCTGCGGCTTCGCGGCGAAAGGGCTGTTCGTGATGGATGGCAGCCGCCGCTCCGCGCACGGCAACGCGTATTTCACGGGCTTCGGCGCATCGAAGCGGATCGTGTTCTTCGACACGCTGCTCGCACGCCTGTCCGGTCAGGAGATCGAAGCCGTGCTCGCGCACGAGCTCGGCCACTTCAAGCGCCGCCACGTGATGAAGCGGATGCTCGTGTCGTTCGTGCTGAGCCTCGTGCTGCTCGCGCTGCTCGGCTGGCTCGCGCAACGCACGTGGTTCTACACGGGGCTCGGCGTCACGCCGTCGCTCGACACGAGCAACGCGGGCGCCGCGCTCATCCTGTTCTTCCTCGCGATCCCGGTGTTCCTGTTCTTCGCGACGCCGTTCAGCAGCCTCACGTCGCGCAAGCACGAATTCGAGGCCGACGCGTTCGCGGCCAGCCAGACCGACGCGCAGGATCTCGTCAGCGCGCTCGTGAAACTCTACGAGGACAACGCGTCGACGCTGACGCCCGACCCCGTCTACACGGCCTTCTACTACTCGCATCCGCCCGCGTCGCAGCGGATCGACCGCCTGCTGCAGCACGCATGAGCCGGCCGACCTCCCGCCAGCCGGCCCCGCGTGCATCGGGCGCGCAACGGGCCGAAGGCCGCGTGATCGCGGCGCACGGCCGCCACTACATCGTCGCCCCCGACGACGGCGGCCCGATGCTGCAATGCTTCCCGCGCGGCAAGAAGAGCGACATCGCGGTCGGCGACCGCGTCGCGTACGAACTCGCGTCGGCCGACCAGGGCGTGATCGTGGAGATCGGCGAACGGCGCAACCTGCTGTACCGCTCCGACCAGTTCAAGTCGAAGCTGTTCGCGGCGAACCTCGACCAGTTGCTGATCGTGCTCGCCACCGAGCCCTATTTCAGCGAGGATCTGCTCGGCCGCGCGCTGATCGCGGCCGAAGCGAACGAGCTGAAGCCGCTCGTCGTGCTCAACAAGATCGACGTCGAGGCCGCGCTGCCGGTTGCGCGCGAGCGCCTCGCGCCGTACCGCGCGCTCGGCTACGACGTGCTCGAGCTGTCGGTGAAAGGCGCGCCGGACGACGCGCGCGCGCAACTGATGCCGCATCTCGCCGGGCATTCGACGATCCTGCTCGGCCAGTCCGGGATGGGCAAGTCGACGCTCGTGAACCTGCTCGTGCCCGACGCCGAAGCCGCGACCCGCGAGATTTCGGCCGCGCTCAACAGCGGCCGTCACACGACGACGTTCACGCGCCTGTATCCGCTGGAAGGCGGCGGTGCGTTGATCGATTCGCCGGGCTTCCAGGAATTCGGCCTCTACCACCTGACCGAAGGCCGCCTCGAGCGCGCGTTTCCGGAATTCCGGCCGCTGCTCGCGGACTGCCGTTTCTATAATTGTCATCATCTGCACGAGCCCGGCTGCGCGATCCTCGAAGCCGTCGCCGACGGCCGCATCGCGCCGTCCCGGCACGCGCTGTACGCGCAGCTCGTGCACGAGGCGAGCCAGATCGTCCGCTGACCGCGCGACGTGGGCGACGGCCGGCCGGCGCCAGCCGGGCCGGCCTTCATCGACAGGAGCCGCGATGCGTTTCAAGGCACCCGACCTCGCGACCGCGCAGCATTGGGCCAACGTGCTCCAGGTGGCCGGCATCGGTTGCGAGCTGCACAACTGCTATGCGACCGGCGCGCTCGGCGGTCTGCCCGCCGATGCGTGCACGCCCGAACTGTGGCTCGACGACGAACGCGACGACGCGCTCGCCCGCCGGCTGCTCGATGCCGCGTCGCACGGCCCGTCGGCCGACGCAGCGCCCTGGCGCTGCCGGCAGTGCGGCGAGGCGCTCGAAGCGCAATTCACTGCGTGCTGGCAATGCGGCGCCGTGCGCGATCCGCTCGATGACTGAACGCACTGCCTCGACGCACAGCGAAAAGGCCGGCATCGAGCCGGCCTTTTCATTTCATCGGGCGCTGGGCTAGCGCGTCACTCACGATACCCAGACGGCCAGCGTCAGCATCAACAGCAGGATCATCCACAGGATCACCGCGCGCCATACGAGGCCGACCGCCGACTGCAGCGTGCGCGGCGTGCAATCGTCACCGACCGTCAACGGACCGCTGTCGCCGACCGCCAGCGCATCGAGGCTCGACGGTTCCGCGAGCGGTCCCGCGAGACGCGCGCCGAGCGCCCCGCTGCCGGCGGCCAGCAGCACGCCGTCGTTCGGGTCGGGCCACTGGCGCGTATGGTTGCGCCACGCGTAGATCGCATCCTCGAAATTGCCGACGATCGCGAAGCCGAGCGCCGTCAGCCGGGACGGAATCCAGTCGATCACGAAGAACGCGCGCTGCGCGAACGTCGAGAACGCGGCCGTGCGGTCGTCGCCCGGCGTCGACCAGCTGCGCGCGAGGTATTCGGAAATCCGGTACAGCACGGCGCCGGCCGGGCCGATCGGCAGCACGTACCAGAAGAACACGCCGAACACGTGGCGATGCGATGCGACGACCGCGTGGATCAGCGTGTGACGGACGATTTCGCCGACCGGCATGTCGACCGTGTCGAGGCCCGTCCACTCGTGCAGGATTTCGCGCGCGCGCGGCACGTCGTCGTTGTTGAGCGCGAGATGGATATCGGTGAAGTAGTGGCTGAACTGACGGAAGCCGAGCGTGAAATACACGACGGCGACGTTCCACAGGAACGCGAGCACGAAGCTCACCTTGTACAGCAGGAAATAGATCAGCGCGACGATCAGCACCCACGGCAGCACGACCGCGAGCCATGCGAGGAGCCCGTGCTTCTGCTTGCCGGCGTCGAGGCCATGCGCGACGGTTTCCGCATGAAACTGGAACAGTGCGAACACCGGATTGCTCGGCGACAACGCGCGGACCTGTTCGATGATGAGAGCGAGGAGAACCGAAAAGAAAGTCATGCGTGGCGCCGTCTTCGGAGTTATGTCATTTTTTGCATAACGATAGCACAGCGTCAGCCGCGCATGGCTGCCGGCGCGGTCGCCGGGCAGCCGGTCGCGCGCGCCGGCCGGCGCGCCCGCCTAGCCGGCCGCCAAGAAGCGATACAGATTGCGAAACATGGCGGCAGTTGCGCCCCAGATGAAGTAATGCCCGTCCGGTTCGCCGTTCGGATAGGGCATGGCAAAAAAACGACGCTCGCCGCCTTCCCACCGGAACACGCGTATCTGATGGTTTGCCGGATTCATCACGAACGCGAGCGGCACTTCGAAAATCTCGGCGACTTCGAACGTGTCGGCCTGCACGGTGAACGGCGGATGCACGAGGCCGACCACCGGCGTCACGCAGAATCCCGTGCCGGTCAGGTAGTCGGGCAGCGCACCGAGAATCTCGACGCGCTCGGCGGCCAGCCCGATCTCCTCCTTCGCCTCGCGCAACGCGGTGGCGGTCGCGTCGGGGTCGAACGGCTCGCGACGGCCGCCGGGAAAGCTGATTTGCCCGGCGTGGTCGTTCAGGTGATCGGCGCGCTGCGTCAGCAGGACGGTGAGGCCCGACTCGCGGACGACGAGTGGCACGAGGACGGCCGCGCTACGCGGATCGACGCCGTCCTGCAGCCTCGCCTCGCCGGGCTCGACGCTCCATTCGAGCGTGCGCGCGAACCGTTCGCGCAGGCCGGACGGCGTCAGCAGCCGGGGATCGATGACAGGCAGGCCGGCACCGGTGCCTTCGACCGGCAGGACTTCGGGATCGATGATGGGGCGGCGATTCAATGGGGCTCTCGGGTTCGTGTCGTATCGAGCATATTGTCGCGCCAGAATGAAAAAAGCACCCGGTTGGGTGCTTTTTCCTTACAGCTCTTACTCTTGGGAAGCTGCTGCGGCGCGATCCTTCGACACCAGCTTTTCCTTGATACGAGCCGACTTGCCCGAACGCTCGCGCAGGTAGTACAGCTTCGCACGACGCACATCACCGCGACGCTTCACGACGATGCT
Organism: Burkholderia sp. BCC0044; assembly: GCF_902832955.1. Lineage (NCBI taxonomy): Bacteria > Pseudomonadati > Pseudomonadota > Betaproteobacteria > Burkholderiales > Burkholderiaceae > Burkholderia > Burkholderia sp. BCC0044. The sequence continues at coordinate 1,363,284 of NZ_CADFDO010000001.1, forward strand.
TGCCAGCAGCGGCGAGTACGTCTGGAACGTACGCTCGACGCCTTCGCCCGACGAGATCTTGCGGACGATGAAGTTCGAGTTCAGACCACGATTGCGAATCGCGATCACGACGCCTTCGTAAGCCTGAACGCGCTTGCGGTTACCTTCAACCACGTTCACGTTCACGATCACCGTGTCGCCCGGGGCGAAATCGGGGATGGTCTTGCCGGCGAGCGCGCGCTCGATTTCTTCCTGCTCAAGTTTTGCGATCAGATTCATTACTGACTCCTTATGCCATCGTGTCGGCGTTGACACCCGCCTGCTTCCAGGCCTGGCCCCGATAGAGGATGGATTCACATCAGGCGCCGCACACGCATGTACGGCACCGCCAATTCCCGCTCGCGCAGCCGCCTCAGGAGGCGTCCTTCGCTTCGCGTGCGAGGTTCGCGAGCCACGCCTCGTCGGCGCGGCTCAACAACTTCTCGCGGCGCGCCCGGACGATCAGGTCCGGCCGCTTCCGCAACGTATTCCTCAATGCTTCCTGGCGCCGCCACTTCTCGATCTCGGCATGATGCCCGCCGAGCAGCACGTCCGGCACGCGCACGCCGTCGTATTCCTCGGGGCGCGTGTAGTGCGGACAATCGAGCAGGCCATCGGCGAAGCTGTCCTGCACGGCCGACAACGAATCGTTCAGCACGCCGGGCAGCAACCGCACGACTGCATCCATCATCGCCATCGCCGGCAGCTCGCCGCCCGACAGCACGAAATCGCCGAGGCTGATTTCCTCGTCGACGCAACGGTCGAGCAGGCGCTGGTCGATCGCTTCGTAGCGACCGCACAGCACGACGACGCCGGGTTCCTGCGCCATCCGCACCGCCCGATCATGCGTGAGCGGCGCGCCTTGCGGGGACATCATCACGACGCGCGTGCTCGCGATGCCCTGCTCCGCCTGCGCCGCTTTCGCGGCGTCGATCGCGGCTTCGAGCGGCCTGGCCAGCATCACCATGCCCGGACCGCCGCCGTACGGGCGATCGTCGACCGTGCGGTAGTTGTCCGTCGTGAAATCACGCGGGTTCCAGGTGCGCAGCCCGAAGCGCCCCTGCTTGACGGCCCGGCTGGTGATTCCCCAGTCGGTCAGTGCACGGAACATCTCGGGAAAGAGCGTGACGACGTCGAACTGCACCGCGCTCTCGGTAACCTGGTTCATTTCAGTAATCGGCTTCCCAGTCGACGACGATGCGACGCGCCGCCTGATCCACCGTTTTGACGTAGACGCCGACGAACGGAATCAACCGCTCGTCGGTGGTCGGCTGACCGTCTTTGCCGGTTGCCGGATACTCGACACGCATGATCGAATGCACGCCGTTGTCGATCATCCCGCTCACCTTCCCGAGCGCCACCGATTGCTCGTTGACGACCTCGAGACCGATCAGGTCGACCCAATAGAATTCGTCCGCGGCCAGTGCCGGGAAATCTTCCCGGCGCACGAACACGCGAAAGCCGCGCATCGACAGCGCGGCATCGCGGTCGCTGACGCCCGCGGGGTGCGCAACGACAGTGTCGCTGTGCGTCTTCGACTGCATGATGCGGACGGAAAGCCGCTCCGCACCGCGTTCCAGCCACCAGCGACGCGCGTTGAGCAGCGCGTCGCCACCGCGACCGGCATCGGCATGCGTCGCCACCTTGACCCAGCCCTTCAGGCCGTAGGCGTCGACCACCGCCCCGACCTCGACGGCATCGTCGGGCCAGGCTTGCGTCGCTTCGGGACTGCCTGGTTCGGCAGCCTCACCGGCGTTCGCGACTGCGTCGCGCTCGACCGGCTTGCGGACGAATGCGCCGAATGACGCACGCCCGCGCCTTGCATTACCAGAATCGTGACCCGCCATCAATGCACCTCACAGCCGGCACGACCGGCACACCGTGCCATTAGGCAGCCGGTTGCGCCTTTTGCGCTTCCTTCACGAGACGCTGGACGGTCGGCGACAGTTGCGCGCCAACGCCTTGCCAGTACGTCAGGCGATCCTGAGCGATACGCAGCGATTCGCCCTTCGTGGCGACCGGGTTGTAGAAGCCGACGCGCTCGATGAAGCGGCCGTCACGACGGTTGCGCGAATCGGTAGCAACGATGTTGTAGAACGGGCGCTTCTTCGAGCCGCCACGAGCCAGACGGATGATAACCATATGATGTCCTTCGGGAAAACCGGGTTCGAAACTACTGAAACACGCGATTATAGCCGGAAACCAGAGGTACAACAAACACTTACGCGTAAAAATCCGCGGACGGCCCGTCCGCCGGGCATACAATCGTCGTGTCCAGGATGCTCCCGACCGTCATGCCGCCCCTTCGCGCCGCCTCGAGGCGCCGCGTGCAGCGCCCATTCGCGGCGCTGCTTGCCGGCCTTGCCTGCCTCGCGTCCGCACTGGCGTTTGCCGCGCCGCTGCCGGTGAACGAACTCGTCGTGCCGCCCGGCTTCCACGTGGACGTGCTGACCGACGCCGTACCGGCCGCACGCGAAATGGCGTGGTCGCCGCGCGGCATCCTGTATGTCGGCACGCGGGAAGGCCGCGTTCATGCGCTGGTGATGCACGAGGGCCGGATCAGCGCGCGCCACGTCATCGCATCGGGGCTCGACCTGCCCGTCGGCGTCGCCTACCGCGACGGCGCCCTTTATATATCTGCCGTGTCGCGCATCCTGCGCCTCGACCATATCGACGACCGGCTCGAGAAACCGCCCGCGCCCGTCGTCGTGACCGACGCGCTGCCGACCGACCACCATCACGGCTGGAAATTCATCGCGTTCGGCCCCGACGGCAAGCTGTACGTGCCAACCGGCGCGCCGTGCAACGTCTGTCTCGTCGATCGCAACCGCTACGCGATCATCGCGCGGATGAACGCCGACGGCAGCGGGCGCGAAGTGGTCGCTCGCGGCATACGCAATACGGTCGGTTTTGCATGGCACCCGGCGTCGGGCGAGCTGTGGTTCACCGACAACGGGCGCGACCTGATGGGCGACGACGTACCGGACGACAAGCTGAACCGCGCGCCGCGCGCCGGCCTCGACTTCGGCTTTCCATACTGCCACGGCGGCGATACGCCCGACCCCGAATTCGGCAGTGCCGAGGCGTGCCGCCGTTATGCGCCGCCCGTGCTGAAGCTCGGCGCGCACGTCGCGGCGCTCGGGATGCGCTTCTACACCGGGCCGATGTTTCCGGCGTCGTATCGCAACAATATCTTCATTGCCGAACACGGTTCGTGGAACCGCAGCACGAAGGTCGGCTACCGCGTGATGCGCGTGGTCGTGTCGGCAGACGGCAGCGGCGCACGCCAGACACCGTTCATCACGGGCTGGCTGCGGCCCGACGGCACGGTATGGGGACGCCCGGCCGATGTACTGCCGCTGCCGGACGGCTCGCTGCTCGTCAGCGACGATTACGCAGGCGCGATCTACCGCGTCACTTATGCGGCACCGTGACGCACGCGAGGGGTGACCGGCCCCGACCGGGCATCGTAGAATGCGGGCCGGGCCGCGCGCCCGCGCCGGCCTGCCGGCCGCCCATGCCAACGACACTACGCCGCCATCCATGTCCAGCAGCACCGCCTCGCCCCGCCGCTTCCGCTCCAAGACGCTCACCGCCGCCCTCGCGTTCCTGCTCGGATCGATCGGCGCGCACCGCTTCTACCTGTACGGCTTTCGCGACGTGTACGGCTGGGCCCACCTGCTCGCGACGATCGTCGGCATCCCGGGCTTCCTCCTGCTCGCGGCCACCCAGCGCAGCGCCGGCCTCGGCTGGTGGCTCGCGGTACCCGGCGCAATCTCGCTGCTGGCGGCGTTCCTCGCCGCGCTCGTCTACGGGCTGCGCCCCGACGAAAAATGGGATGCGCAATTCAACGCGGACACCGGCAAGCACAGCCGGTCGGGCTGGACCGTGATCTTCGTCGTGATCTTCTCGCTGCTGATCGGCGCGTTCCTGTTGATGACCGCCCTCGCGCTGTCGTTCCAGACGTACTTCGAATCGCAGGTCGAAGCAGCCAAGCAGATTTCGCAGTAAGCACGACCGATACGGTCAATACGGTCGATACGGCCCGCCGGCGACTGCGTGGCTCGCCGGTCAGAACAGGCTCAACTGCATGTCGTCGCGCGACTTCGCGCCGGCTGCACGAACCGCGACAGGCGGCGCCGACACCCCGGCGACAGGCGCACCGCGGAACCGCGACAGATCGAGAATGCCGTTCGTGCGTTCGTTCAACCCGAGCCGCTTGACGGCCTGACGGAAGCGCTGCCGCAACAGGTCGGCCCAGATTCCCTCGCCCTTCATCCGTTTCGAGAAATCCGAGTCGTAATCCTTGCCGCCGCGCATGTCGCGCACGCGGTTCATCACGCGCTCCGCACGATCGGGAAAATGCGCGGCAAGCCACTGCTTGAACAGCGGCGCGACCTCCCACGGCAACCTCAGGATGATGTAGCTCGCATGCGTCGCACCGGCTTCCGCGCACGCTTCGAGCACACGCTCCATGTCGGGCTCGGTCACGAACGGAATCACCGGTGCAATGCTCACGCCGACCGGCACGCCTGCCTCGCGCAGCGCGCGGATCGTGCGCAGCCGCCGCGCCGGCGTGGCCGCGCGCGGCTCGAGCGTGCGCGCGAGCTCGGCATCGAGCGTCGTGATCGTGACCGCCGCCATCACCTGCCCGCGTTCGGCCATCGGCGCGAGCAGGTCGAGATCGCGCTCGATCAGCGACGATTTCGTGATCGCCGCGAACGGCAGCCCGCGATCGTGCATCACCTGGATCACGCTGCGCGTGATGCGCATGTCGCGCTCGACCGGCTGGTATGCGTCGGTGTTGACACCGAGCGCGATCGGCTCCGGCACGTAGCGCTTGCGCGAAATCTCGCGCTCGAGCAGTTCGGCCGCGTTCACCTTCGCGTAGATGCGGCTTTCGAAATCGAGCCCCGGCGACAGCCCGAGATAGCTGTGCGTGGGCCGCGCGAAGCAGTAGATACACCCGTGCTCGCAGCCGCGATACGGATTGAGCGACACGCTGAACGGAATATCGGGCGACTGGTTGTGCGTCAGAATGCTCTTCGCCCGCTCCTCGAACACCTGCGTGCGCAGCGGCGCGGGGAAATCGGCATCGTCGGACTCGTGCGTCCAGCCGTCGTCGACCGCTTCGCGCTGCGCGAGCTCATACCGCCCCTGCAGGTTGTCGACCGCACCGCGCCCCTTGCGGGGCACGGGCGGCGCTATCGGAAATTCATTGTCGGACCGATCGTCCATGTGCCCACCCATTCGCCGGCGCCCAATACTGTACATTTATACAGTATTGGGCGCAGCATGCCAAGGGCGGGATAAAGGGCCGGACGCCGGGCCGCCGGCGCGTCACTCGCCGACGGCGATCGTCAGCGTTTCCTTGATTTCCTCCATCACGACATAGCTCTTCGACTGCACGGCGCCGGGCAACTGCAGCAGGATGTCGCCGAGCAGCTTCCGGTAGTCGGCCATCTCGCCGATCCGCGCCTTGATCAGGTAGTCGAAATCGCCGGAGACGAGATGGCATTCGAGCACCTCGTCGATCTTCATCACTTCCCGGCGGAATTGCTCGAACATGTTGCCGCCCTTGTGGCCGAGCGTGATCTCGACGAACACCAGCAGCGCGGCCCCCAATTGCCCCGGGTCGACCCGCGCGTGATAGCCGGTGATCACGCCGTCGCGCTCCATGCGCCGCACGCGCTCGATGCACGGCGTGACGGTCAGTCCGACCTGTTCGGCGAGGTCCTTCATCGCCATCCGGCCGTCGTCCTGGAGCAGTTTGAGGATGCGCCGGTCGAGCTTGTCGAGCGAGCGTACGGGCTGACGTTGCGTTCTCATTTGTTTATGCTGAAAACCAGAAAAATACAATAACAAAAACTGCACATTCGACAATACCATAGCGCAAAAAACTAGATCAGCTAGAGGTTACACGGAGCCGCGGGTGCGCCCGGCCTCGACCTGATTCCTTCGATCTGGAGCAGCTATGCGAGTCGTCATTCTGGGCAGCGGTGTAGTGGGCGTGGCAAGCGCGTATTACCTTGCGCGCGCCGGCCATGAAGTCACGGTGATCGACCGGGAAGCCGGCCCGGCGCTGGAGACGAGCTTCGCGAACGCAGGCCAGATCTCGCCCGGCTATGCGGCGCCGTGGGCCGCGCCCGGCGTGCCGCTGAAGGCCGTCAAGTGGATGTTCGAAAAGCACGCGCCGCTCGCGATCCGCCTCGACGGCACGCGCTTCCAGCTCCAGTGGATGGTCCAGATGCTGCGCAATTGCACGGCCGAGCGCTATGCGGTCAACAAGGGCCGGATGGTCCGTCTCGCCGAATACAGCCGCGACTGCCTGCAGGCGCTGCGCGCCGATACCGGCATCGAATATGAAGGCCGCACGGGCGGCACGCTGCAACTGTTCCGCACGCAGCAGCAGCTCGACGGCGCGGCGAAGGACATCGCCGTGCTGCGGGAAGCGAACGTGCCGTTCGAACTGCTGTCGCCGGCCGAACTGAAAAAGGCCGAACCGGCGCTCGCCGCCGTCTCGCACAAGCTGACGGGCGGCCTGCGCCTGCCGGGCGACGAAACGGGCGATTGCCAGCTGTTCACGACGCGCCTCGCCGCGCTCGCCGAATCGCTCGGCGTCAAGTTCCGCTACAACACGCCGATCGATGCGCTCGCGATCGCGGGCGGCAAGATCGCCGGCGTGCAGTGCGGCAGCGAGACGGTGCGTGCCGACGCATACGTCGTCGCGCTCGGCTCGTACTCGACCCGCTTCATCTCGAACCTGATGAAGATTCCCGTCTATCCGCTCAAGGGCTATTCGATCACCGCGCCGATCGTCGACGAAGCCGCCGCGCCCGTGTCTACCGTGCTCGACGAGACCTACAAGATCGCGATCACGCGCTTCGACCAGCGCATCCGCGTGGGCGGCATGGCGGAAATCGTCGGCTTCGACAAGACGCTGCGCGCGGCGCGGCGCGAAACGCTCGAGATGTGCGTGAACGACCTGTTCCCGGGCGGCGGCGACACGTCGAAGGCCACGTTCTGGACGGGCCTGCGCCCGATGACGCCGGACGGCACGCCGATCGTCGGCCGCACGCCGGTGTCGAACCTGTTCCTGAACACCGGCCACGGCACGCTCGGCTGGACGATGTCGTGCGGCTCGGGCCAACTGCTCGCGGACCTGATCTCGGGCAAGATGCCCGCGATCCAGGCCGACGACCTGTCGGTGCATCGCTATCTGAAGGACGTGCCCGGCCAGACGCGTCCAGCCTACGCGTAAGCGGTAATGGCCTGCGGCAGCGCGGGCCGGTCGGTGGAAAAATGAAAGGCGCTCCTCGGAGCGCCTTTGTCATTTCGTCGATAACGTCGTCGATCACGTTGTGCGGAATCAGAACGGGGCATCCGTCAACGCGAACACGCTCCCGTTGACCTTCGCGCCGACGGTCGCCGCTTCGAGCGAGCCCGCCTGCGCCAGCACAGGCTCCGCCTAGCATTGCGCGATCGCGATCTTCGCGCCGAAGAACGCCGTGTCGCTCGCGCGATTCGCGTGCGCGGCCACCCACACACACGCCATCTGCCAACCGCACGGCACCACGCCCACGAGCTGGCGAAAAAAAGGGGCGCTCGTCGCGCCCCTCTTCTCGTGCTTACCGCTGAAGCGTCATGCCGCGTCAGCCGAGCTCGCTCACCAGTTCCGGCACGAGCGAGAACAGATCGCCGACGAGGCCATAATCGGCCACGCTGAAGATCGGCGCCTCCGGATCCTTGTTGATCGCGACGATCACCTTCGAATCCTTCATGCCGGCCAGGTGCTGGATCGCACCGGAGATGCCGACCGCGATGTACAACTGCGGCGCGACGATCTTGCCGGTCTGGCCGACCTGGTAGTCGTTCGGCACGTAGCCGGCGTCGACTGCCGCGCGCGATGCGCCGAGCGCTGCCGACAGCTTGTCGGCCAGCGGCTCCAGCACCTTCGTGTAGTTCTCGCCGCTGCCCAGACCGCGGCCGCCCGACACGATGATGCTCGCGCTCGTCAGCTCCGGACGGTCCAGCTTCGTCACTTCACGGCTCACGAACTGCGACTTGCCGGCGTCTGCCGCCGCGTCGATCTTGTCGACCGATGCGCTGCCGCCTTCCGCCGCCACCGGGTCGAAACCCGTTGCACGCACCGTGATGACCTTGATCGGGTCGCTCGACTGCACCGTCGCGATCGCGTTGCCCGCGTAGATCGGGCGCTCGAACGTGTCGGCCGAATCGACCGCCGTGATATCCGAGATTTGCGCGACATCCAGCTTCGCGGCGATGCGCGGCGCGATGTTCTTGCCGTAAGCCGTCGCCGGCGCGAGGATGTGCGAGTAGTCCTTCGCGATGTTCAGCGCGGTCGCCTCGACGTTTTCCGCCAGGCCTTCGGCCAGTTGCGGCGCGTCGGCCAGCAACACCTTCGACACACCTGCGATCTTCGCTGCCGCGTCGGCAGCCGCCTGCGCGTTGTGGCCCGCGACCAGCACGTGGATGTCGCCGCCAATCTTCGCGGCCGCCGCCACCGTGTTCAGCGTCGCGGCCTTGATCGACGCGTTGTCGTGTTCTGCAATCACCAGAATCGTCATTTCTTTGCGCTCCCTCTTACAGCACCTTGGCTTCGGTCTTCAGCTTCTCGACCAGCGTCTTCACGTCCGGCACCTTCACGCCGGCCGCGCGCTTCGGCGGCTCGACCACCTTCAGCGTCTTCAGACGCGGCGCGACGTCCACACCGAGGTCTTCCGGCTTCACGGTTTCCAGCGGCTTCTTCTTCGCCTTCATGATGTTCGGCAGCGTCACGTAGCGCGGCTCGTTCAGGCGCAGGTCGGTCGTGACCACGGCCGGCAGCGTCAGCGACAGCGTTTCCGCGCCGCCGTCGACTTCGCGTGCAACGGTTGCCTTGCCGTCGGCCACGGTCACCTTCGACGCGAACGTCGCTTGCGGCAGACCTGCCAGCGCAGCCAGCATCTGGCCCGTCTGGTTCGAATCGTCGTCGATCGCCTGCTTGCCGAGGATCACCAGCTGCGGCTGCTCCTTGTCGACCAGCGCCTTCAGGATCTTCGCGACGGCCAGCGGCTCGACGCTGTCGTTCGACTCGACGAGGATCGCGCGATCCGCGCCGATCGCCAGCGCCGTGCGCAGCGTTTCCTGCGCTTGCGTGACACCCACCGACACCGCGATCACTTCGGTCGCGACGCCCGCTTCCTTGAGGCGCACCGCTTCCTCCACCGCGATTTCGTCGAACGGGTTCATCGACATCTTCACGTTCGCGATGTCGACGCCCGTGTTGTCCGACTTCACGCGGACCTTCACGTTGTAATCGACCACTCTTTTCACTGGCACCAGGATTTTCATGCACACGCTCCAAAGTTACGAATACGACCAGAGGCCATTTTATAGCGAGGCCTCATGACTGCGCGGCCGGGCGGACCCAACCATGATGGTTGTCGAGGATACCGCTTCTTGGCGACGCGCCAATGATAGCGAACGGTCGTTCTATTTTAAAAGAGAAAAAACCCGGACGCAAAGCCCGGGTTTTCGATCATCGACTCTAATCCCGCCGGGCGTCCGTGCTGCGGCCCTTACCACGCGGCAATGACCGCGCCGCCGAACTTGCCTTCGATGAACTGCTTCACGTCGGCCGAATGATAGGCGGCGATCAGCTTGGCGACCCACGGCTTGTTCCGGTCCGCCTCGCGGATCGCGAGGATGTTCGCGTACGGGCCGCTCGGGCCCTCGATCGCGATCGCGTCCTGCTTCGGTTTCAACCCCGCTTCCATCGCGTAGTTGGTATTGATCGCGGCCGCGTCGACATCGCCGAGCGAACGCGGAATCTGCGCCGCGTCGAGTTCGACGATCTTCAGCTTGCGCGGATTGTCGACGATATCGATCGGCGTCGCCTTCAGCCCCGCATCCGCGCGCAGCTTCAGCAGCCCCTGCTTCTGCAGCAACAGCAGCGCGCGTCCGCCGTTGGTCGGATCGTTCGGCACCGCGACGCGCGCGCCCGGCTTCAGTTCGGCCAGCGACTTCACGCGCTTCGAATAGATGCCCATCGGGAACGTGACGGTGTCCGCGACCTTGAGCAGCTTGTAGCCGCGATCCTTCACCTGCGCCTGCAGATATGGCTCGTGCTGGTAGCTGTTCGCGTCGAGGTCGCCCGACGCGAGCGCGGCGTTCGGCTGCACGTAATCGGAGAATTCGACGATGCGGATCTCCAGGCCGTCCTTCGCCGCGACCTTCTTCACCACTTCCATGATCTGCGCGTGCGGGCCGCCCGTCACGCCGACCTTGATGGTTTCAGCCTGCGCATGCGCGCCCGCGAACAGCGCGGCCGCGCCCAGCGCCGCCGCAAACTTCAGCATGAAGCGTCGTTGCATCGTTTCTCCCCTGTTGGATGGGTTTGGTCTTATTTGTGGCTCAGCCGGCGCACCAGCCAGTCGCCGAACGATTGCACGATCTGCACGAACACGATCAGGATCGCGACGACCGTCCACATCACTTCCGGCAGATAGCGCTGGTAACCGTAGCGGATCCCGAGATCGCCGAGCCCGCCGCCGCCGATCGCACCCGCCATCGCCGAATAGCCGACCAGCGACACGAACGTGATCGTCAGGCCCGCGACGATACCCGGCAGCGATTCGGGCAACAGCACCTTGAAGACGATCTGCGACGTGGTCGCGCCCATCGATTGCGCGGCCTCGATCAGCCCGCGGTCGACTTCGCGCAGCGCCGTTTCGACGAGACGCGCGATGAACGGCGCGGACGCGAGCGTCAGCGGCACGACCGCCGCGGCCGTGCCGATCGACGAACCCGTGACGAGCCGCGTGAACGGAATCACCGCGACCAGCAGGATGATGAACGGCGTCGAGCGGACCGCGTTCACGATGCCGCCGAGCACGCGATTCACCGCGAGGTTCTGCAGCACGCCCTGGCGGTCGGTCAGGTACAGCAGCACGCCGAGCGGCAGGCCGACGAGCGCGCCGACCGCCCCGGAGATGCCGACCATGATCAGCGTCTCCCAGAACGACTGCACGAACATATCGAACATCTCACTCAACATACGAAAGCTCCTCTACCACCACACCTTGCTCGCGCAGGAACGCGAGCGCCTGCCCGACCTTGCCCGGCTCGCCGCCCGCGAGCACCGCGAGCGAACCGAATGCCTGCCCCTGGATCTCGTCGATCTGGCCATGCAGGATGTTGAAATCGAGTTCGTACCGGCGGATCGTCTCCGACAGGATCGGCTGGTCGACCCCCGAGCCCGTGAACGCGAGCCGCAGCAGATGCCCGCGGCCCGTCTTCAGCCGCTCGGCCACGCGCGCCTTCAGCGCGGGCGGCAGTTCCTGCGCGATCACGTCGCCGATCAGCGCGCGCGTCACTTCGTGATGCGGCTGCAGGAACACGTCGATCACGCGGCCTTCCTCGACCACGCGACCCGCATCGAGCACCGCGACGCGATCGCAGACCTGCTTGATCACTTCCATCTGGTGCGTGATCAGCACGATCGTCAGCCCGAGCTCGCGGTTGATGCGCTTCAGCAGGTCGAGGATCGAACGCGTGGTTTCGGGATCGAGCGCGGACGTCGCTTCGTCCGACAGCAGCACCTTCGGCTGGCTCGCCAGCGCGCGGGCGATGCCGACGCGCTGCTTCTGGCCGCCGCTGATCTGCGACGGATAGCGATCCTTCTGCGCGGACAGCCCGACCAGGTCGAGCAGCGGCAGCACCGCTGCCTCGATGTCGGCCCGGCTCGCGCCGGCCAGCTCGAGCGGCAGCGCGACGTTGTCGAACACCGTGCGCGACGACAGCAGGTTGAAGTGCTGGAAGATCATGCCGATCTCGCGGCGCGCTTCGCGCAGCGCGCCGGCCGACAGCAGCGTCAGATCGCGCCCGCCGACGACGACATTGCCTTCGGTCGGCCGCGTGAGCAGGTTGATGGTGCGCACGAGCGTGCTCTTGCCGGCGCCGCTTCGGCCGATGATGCCGAACACCTCGCCTTGCGGGATCGTCAGATTGACGTTGTGCAGCGCTTCGACCCAGCCGCTTGGGCCGGGGAAACGCTGCGAAAGATTGCGTAATTCGATCATGTAAACAAAACGGCGGCCGGCCGGCGAGTTGGCCCGCCAGTCGGCCGCCGATGCATCTGGAATAGCCGGCGATTTTACCGCAAACCCCTCATTCCCCTTAATAATCGATTTCGATCTTTTCATAACCAGACGAAATTAGAGGGGCGCCGCTGGGCCCGCACGGGAAGGCCGCGACTATGATCGCGAAACGCAGACCAACGAACAGGAGACACGCCAGATGAGCGCCATCACCACGCCGGCCGCCGCCCCCGCCACCGCCGGATCGGCGCCCGCGCCGCGGATGGGCCGGCTGCGTACCGCGGACGGGCTCGAACTGGCGTCGTACCGCTGGCCGGCCGGCGACGGCGCCGCGCCGCCGCGCGCGACGATCGCGCTGGTGCACGGCCTCGCCGAACACGCGGGCCGCTATGCGGCGCTCGCTAGCCGGCTGAACGCAGCCGGCATCGACGTGCTGGCGATCGATCTGCGCGGGCACGGCCAGTCGCCCGGCAAGCGCGTGTGGGTCGAGCATTTCGACGGCTACCTGGACGATGCGGATGCGCTGGTCGCGGAAGCCGCGCGCGGCGATGCGCCGCTGTTCCTGATGGGGCACAGCATGGGCGGCGCGGTCGCGGCGCTCTACGCGATCGAACGCGCACCGGCCCGCGGCCACGCGCTGACGGGCCTCGTGCTGTCGAGCCCGGCGCTTGCGCCCGGGCGCGACGTGCCGCGCTGGATGCTCGCGGTCAGCCGCGTCATCAGCCGGGTGTAGCCCACGTTCCCCGCGATCAGGATCGATGCGGCGCTGCTGTCGCGCGATCCGGCCATCGTCGCGGCCAATCGCGCCGATCCGCTCGTGCATCACGACGCGGTGCCCGCACGCACCGGCGCGGAGATTCTCGACGCGATGGCGCGCATCGAAACCGGCCGCGGCGCGCTGCGCGTGCCGGTGCTCGTCTATCACGGCACCGAGGACAAGCTGACCGAACCCGACGGCAGCCGCGCGTTCGGCGCACGCGTCGGCTCGCCCGATCGTACGCTGACGCTGTACGAAGGCGGCTTCCACGAAACGATGAACGATCTCGAGCGCGACCGCGTGATCGACGCGCTGATCGCGTGGATTCACGCGCGTGTGCCGGCGCGCTGAGCGCGCCCGGCCCGGCCGGTCGAGCGGGAATCAGATCCCGGCCAGCACACGCAGGTGCGCGACGACGCTGCGCCCCAGCGCGGACAGGTTGTAACCGCCTTCGAGGCAGCTGACGATCCGGCCCTGCGCATGCCGGCGCGCGACGTCGACGATCCGCGCGGTCAGCCATTCGAAGTCGGCCTCGACGAGGCCGAGATTGCCGATGTCGTCCTCGCGATGCGCATCGAAACCGGCCGACACGAACAGCATCTGCGGCTTGAACGCGTCGAGGCGCGGCAGCCAGAACATGTCGACGGCTTCGCGGATCGCCATCCCGTTGCTGCGCGCGGGCATCGGCAGGTTGACCATGTTCGGCGCCTGGTGATCGACGCCCGAGAACGGATACAGCGGATGCTGGAAGAAGCTGCACATCAGCACGCGCTCGTCGTTCGCGAACGCCGCCTCGGTGCCGTTGCCGTGGTGCACGTCGAAATCGACGATCGCGACACGCTCGATGCCGTGTACGTCGAGCGCGTGCCGCGCGGCAATCGCGACGTTGTTGAAGAAGCAGAAGCCCATCGCGCGCGCGGGCTCCGCATGGTGACCGGGCGGACGGACGCCGCAGAACGCATTCGCATAGCGGCCTTCGATCACCGCGTCGGTCGCCGCGATCGCGGCGCCGGCCGCGCGCAGTGCCGCGCGCCACGTGTCGCGATTCATCAGCGTGTCGGGATCGATCTCGACGTAACCGTCGACCGGCGTGAGGCTGCGGATGTAGTCGATGTGCGCCTGCGTATGCACGCGGCCCAGCGCGACCTCGCTCGCGAACGGCGCGGTTTCGTGCACGATCAGGTCGTCGATGCGGCTCGCGATCAGTTGATCCTGGATCGCCGACAGGCGCGCCGGACATTCCGGATGCCATTCCCCCATCTCGTGCAGCATGCAGTCGGGGTGCGTATAGAAAGCGGTTGCCATAAGCTGTCGTCCGCGGCGCGCGGGGCGTCGCAGGTCTCCCTCAATGATGTCCATCGTCTGCCGCGAATTCGCCGCTAACTTACCACAACGGGCGCCGGCTTCGGCCCGGCGCGCCGGATGCGTCGGGTATACTGCGTCGAACACACTCGCCCCTGCCCGCCCGCTTCGACATGAATTCCAGCAAGCCTGCCGCCCTTCTCTCCGCGCTGTTCCGTGTTCGCGCTCCGCTCGTCGTCGCTGCCATCGCCGCGGCCCTCGGCACCGCGCCTGCCGTCGCGCAGACGCAGCCGGCGAAGCCCGCCGGCACGCTCGTCGCCCAGGCGCAGCCGCAGCAGCCGACGCCGCAAGGCCAGACCTTCGAAGAGGAAATCGTTCCGCAGCGTTACGCGAGCAACGCGAAGGTCGACACATTCATCGACGAGATGGTGAGCCGCAACGGCTTCGATTCGGCGAGCCTGCACGCGCTGTTCTCGCGCATCAGCTACTCGGCCACGGCCGTCAAGCTCGTGAAGCCGGCCCCGACGCCGTCGGTCAAGAACTGGCGCGTCTATCGGTCGCGCTTCATCGAGCCGATCCGCATCAACGCGGGCGTGAAGTTCTGGAAGGCGAACCAGGCGACGCTGCAGCGCGCGTCCGAGCAGTTCGGCGTGCCGCCCGAGGTGATCGTCGGCATCATCGGCGTCGAGACCATCTATGGCCGCTACATGGGCAATTTCCGCGTGCTCGACGCGCTGACCACACTGACGTTCGACTACCCGGACACGCCGAATCGCGACAGCCGCCAGGCCACGTTCCGCAAGAACCTCGAAGACTTCCTGGTCTGGACCCGCGACAACCAGCTCGACCCGACCACCGTGCTCGGCTCGTACACCGGCGCGATCGGGATTCCGCAGTTCCTGCCGAGCAGCATCCGCGAATATGCGGTCGACTTCGACGGCACGGGCCACGTCGATCTGCGCAGCAGTCCTGTCGATGCGATCGGCAGCGTCGCGAACTATCTGAAGCAGCACGGCTGGGAAACCGACCGCCCGGTGGTCTGGCAGATCACGCCCGATACGGGCAGCCTGGGCATCGCGCAGGCCGCCGCCGACGGCCAGCCCGAGCCGCACTGGGCGCTGTCGCAACTGCTGCGCGCGGGCATGACGCTGAACGAACCGACGGTCAACATCACGAGCGAAGCCGGCACGCCGGTGACCGTGGTCGACCTGCCGACGCCGGGGCGTGCGACCGAATACATGCTCGGCCTGAAGAACTTCTACGTGCTGACGCGCTACAACCGCAGTTTCTTCTACGCACTCACCGTGTACCAGCTCGGCGAAGCCGTGAAAGCGCAGATGGAAGCCAGTGGCGCGCTGCCACCCGCCGCTGCCGACGAGCAGCCGCAGTAAGCACGGGCCGCCCAAAGAAAAAGCGCCGCAGTTCACGGAACGCGGCGCTTTTTTTATCGATGCGCGAATCGCGCACCCGTCTCGCTCACGCGGGAAACACGCCCGTGGACAGGTAGCGGTCGCCACGATCGCAGATGATGAACACGATCGTCGCGTTCTCGACCTGACGCGCGATGCGCATCGCGACTTCGCATGCGCCGCCCGACGAAATGCCCGCGAAGATGCCTTCGACCGCCGCGAGCCGGCGCGTCATCGTTTCCGACGCAGCCTGGCTCACGCTCTCGACGCGGTCGACGCGGCTGCGATCGAAGATGGTCGGCAGGTACGCTTCCGGCCACTTGCGGATGCCCGGAATACGCGAGCCGTCTTCCGGCTGCGCACCGACGATCTCGATCGCCGGATTCTGTTCCTTCAGGTAGCGCGACGTGCCCATGATCGTGCCCGTCGTGCCCATCGCGGACACGAAGTGCGTGATGCGCCCTTCGGTATCGCGCCAGATCTCCGGCCCCGTGCCTTCGTAGTGCGCGACGGGATTGTCGGGATTGCCGAACTGGTCGAGGATCACGCCCTTGCCTTCGCGCTGCATCTGCTCCGCGAGGTCGCGCGCCAGCTCCATCCCGCCCTTCACCGGCGTCAGGATGATTTCGGCGCCGTAGGCCGCCATGCTCTGGCGGCGCTCGACCGACAGATCCTCCGGCATGATCAGCACCATCTTGTAGCCGCGGATCGCCGCGGCCATCGCGAGCGCGATGCCCGTGTTGCCGCTCGTCGCCTCGATCAGCGTATCACCCGGCTTGATGCGACCGCGCGCCTCGGCCTTGCTGATCATCGACAGCGCCGGGCGATCCTTCACGGAACCGGCCGGATTGTTGCCCTCGAGCTTCGCGAGCAGCACGTTGTTGCGCGCGCGAATCTCGTCGTCCGGCAGGCGGACCAGTTGCACGAGCGGCGTATTGCCGATCGTGTCTTCGATAGTTTTGTAAGCCATGGATATACCGTGAGTGCGAGGCCGATCAATCGATCGATTGTAAACCAGCACCGGCACCCGCGCCGGCAACCCCATTGCGACGATGGAATACGCGCGCCACGCGGTGAGCGATCGCCGCTTACGCCGCCCCACGCAAAAAACCCGCGGCATGCCGCGGGAAGCCGTCGCAACGACGGCGACTGAAGGAGCTTTGTCGGTTGCGCGATGCGTTATTTCTGCGCGGTACGGGCCGGCGCGGCGGCGGGCTTCGCTGCCGCCGGTTTGGCCGCGGCCGATGGCGTAACGCTCGTACCGGCCGCCGCACCGATCGTCAGCCCTTCCTGCTGAAGCCGCTCGACGGTATGCCCGCCCATGCCCTTCACGCGCGTGGCGAGATCGTCCGCATTCCTGAACGGACCGCGTGCGCCGCGCTCGTCGAGAATCGCCTTGGCCCGCGCCGGGCCGATGCCCTTGATGCCGACGAGCGCATCCTCGTTCGCGGTGTTGACGTCGACGGCCGCCCAGGCCGACGCCACTGCGCCGAGCATGACCGCTGCGGCAAACCATTTCCTGATCATGTGCTGGATCTCCGAAGAAAAACGGCCGGCGGCTGCCGACCGTGAGACCCAGTCTATCGATGCAACGCGCCGATTTAAACCTGGCCGGATAGCCAACGCACGTAGCGGGCGACGCCTTCCTGCACGGTCAGGAACGGAGCGTCGTAGCCGGCCGCGCGCAGTTTCGTCTGGTCGGCCTGCGTGAAGCACTGGTACTTGCCGCGCAGTGCATCGGGGAACGGCACGTATTCGATCAAGCCCTGCTCGACCTGCTGCGCGAGCGTCAGCGGCGGCTGGTTGTCGAGCGCGCGCAGCGTGTTCACGACCGTCGACGCGATATCGTTGAACGGCTGCGCCCGGCCCGTGCCGAGGTTGAAGATGCCCGACTTCTCCGGATGATCGAAGAAGAACAGGTTCACCTTGGTCACGTCCTCGACCGACACGAAATCGCGCGTCTGCTCGCCCGGCGCATACCCGTTGTACTCGCCGAACAGCTTCACCTTGCCTTCCGCGCGGAACTGGTTGAAGTTGTGGAACGCGACCGACGCCATGCGGCCCTTGTGCGTCTCGCGCGGGCCGTACACGTTGAAATAGCGGAAGCCCGCGATCTGGCTCTTCGCGCTCGGCAGCACGCGACGGATCACCTGGTCGAACAGGAACTTCGAATAGCCATACACGTTCAGCGGCGCCTCGACGTCGCGCTCCTCGACGAAACGCGTCGAGCCGCCATAGATCGCGGCCGACGACGCATACAGGAACTGCGTGCCCTGCGCGAGGCAGGTATCGAGCACCGCGCGGCTGTAGCGGAAGTTGTTGTCCATCATGTAGCGGCCGTCGGTTTCCATCGTGTCCGAACAGGCGCCTTCGTGGAACACCGCGCGCACCTTGCCGAAATCGCCGCGCGCGAAGCGTTCGACGAATTCGGTCTTGTCGAGATAGTCGTCGATCTCGCAGTCGACGAGATTGCGGAACTTGTCCGCGCGGGTCAGGTTGTCGACCGCGATGATGCGCGTCTCGCCGCGCTCGTTGAGCGCCTTGACGATGTTCGCGCCGATAAAACCGGCTGCGCCGGTGACGATGAGGGTCATGATCGTCCTGCCTGAAAAGTGCGAGCCACTCATGCGGCGCGCTCGTCGCGCCGCCGAATGCGCTCAGTGAAACAGTTCGTCGTAGTCCACGGTGGCCGTGCCGAGCTTGCCGACCACGATGCCTGCCGCGCGATTCGCGAGCACCACGGCGTCGACGAGCGGCACGCCGGCGCCGAGCATCGTCGCGACCGTGGCGATCACGGTGTCGCCCGCGCCCGACACGTCGAACACTTCGCGTGCGAGCGCCGGCGCATGGAGTTCGCCGCCCGCGGAAAAGAGCGTCATGCCCTCTTCCGAACGCGTGAGCAGCAGCGCGTCGATGCCGAGCTCCGCACGCAGGTTCGCGACCCGCGCGCGCAGGTCGTCTTCCGATTTCCACTGCCCGACCACCTCGCGCAGTTCCGCGCGATTCGGCGTGATCAGCGACGCGCCGCGATAGCGCGCCCAGTCGTCGCCCTTCGGGTCGACCAGCACCGCCTTGCCGGCCGCTCGCGCCTTCTCGATCATCGTCGTGACGTGCGTGAGACCGCCTTTGGCGTAATCCGACATCAGCACGACGTCGTGCTGCGGCAGCAGCGCATCGAAGCGCGCGAGCCCCGCGAGCAGCACCTCGTGCGTCGGCATCGCCTCGAAGTCGACGCGCAGCAGTTGCTGCTGGCGTGCGAGCACGCGCAGCTTGATCGTGGTCGGCAACGCCGGATCGCGCTCGAGATGCGGCGTCACGCCGCTGCTGCCGAGCAGCTCGACGATCCGCTCGCCGGGTTCGTCGCAACCGACGACGCACAGCAGCCCGGCCTGGCCGCCGAGCGTCACGGCATTGCGCGCCACGTTGGCCGCGCCGCCGAGCCGCTCCTCCTGACGCTGCACGTGCACAACCGGCACCGGCGCTTCAGGCGAAATGCGATCGACGTTGCCGAACCAGTAACGGTCGAGCATCACGTCGCCGACGACGAGCACGCGCGAACGCGCGAGTTGCTCGCGCGGCACCGGAACGACTTCGCGAAGAGTATTCATCGTACGTTCAGCCACGGGAGAACGACTGGGGATCGACGTACGGCCGGCCGATCGCGTAGTAGTCGATGCCGAGTTCGGCCATCGCGTCCGGCTCGTACAGGTTGCGCCCGTCGAAGATCACCGGCGCCTTCAGTTCGGCCTTCAGGCGCGTGAAATCAGGGCTGCGGAATTCCTTCCATTCGGTCACGATCACGAGTGCGTCCGCGCCCGTGACCGCGGCGTCCTGCGTGTCGACGAGATGCAGTCGCGCCAGCACGTGGGCATCGTCGCCGAAATCCAGCGCGAAAACGCGCCGCGCTTCGTCGACCGCGACCGGATCGTAGGCGCGCACGGTCGCACCGCGTTCGAGCAGCGCGGCGATCAGGCGGCGGCTCGGCGCCTCGCGCATGTCGTCGGTGTTCGGCTTGAACGCGAGGCCCCAGACCGCGAATTCGCGGCCCGTCAGGTCGGCGCCGAAGCGCTGCTCGATCTTGCCGATCAGCACGTCCTTCTGCGCATGGTTGGCGGCCTCGACGGCCTCCAGGATGCGCAGCGGCTGGCCGTTCTCGCCCGCCGTGCGGATCAGCGCCTGCACGTCCTTCGGGAAGCACGAGCCGCCGTAGCCGACGCCGGCGTACAGGAAGTGATAACCGATGCGCGGATCGGAGCCGATCCCGCGGCGCACGGCCTCGATGTCGGCGCCGACCTTGTCGGCCAGATTCGACATCTCGTTCATGAACGAGATACGCGTCGCGAGCATCGCGTTCGCCGCGTACTTCGCGAATTCGGCCGAACGCACGTCCATGTAGATCGTGCGCTCGTGGTTGCGGTTGAACGGCGCGTAGAGCTTCTTCATCTTTTCGCGCGCGATCGTGCCGGTTTCGTCGTCGTCGACGCCGATGATGATCCGGTCCGGGCGCATGAAGTCCTCGACCGCCGCGCCTTCCTTCAGGAATTCCGGGTTCGACACGACCGAGAAGCGATGCGCGACGCTGCCCCCAAGCCCGCGCGCCGCAAGCGCCTCGTCGACCACGCCGCACACGCGCCGCGCGGTGCCGACCGGCACCGTCGACTTGTCGACGATCACCTTGAAGCCCGTCATGTGGCGGCCGATGTTGCGGGCAGCCTCGAGCACGTATTGCAGGTCGGCCGAGCCGTCCTCGTCGGGCGGCGTGCCGACCGCGATGAACTGGATCTCGCCATGCGCGACGCTCGCCTCGATGTCGGTCGAGAAGCGCAGGCGCCCGGCCGTGCGGTTGCGCGCGATGATGTCCAGCAGCCCCGGTTCGTGAATCGGCATCCCGCCGTTGTTCAGGATGTCGATCTTGCGCGGATCGACGTCGAGACAGAAGACGTCGTGACCGATCTCCGCGAGGCAGGCGCCCGTGACGAGGCCGACATAGCCGGTGCCGATGATGGTGATTTTCATAGATGTTCCGGTACTTCCCGGTAATGGACTAACTTGGCCGCCGGGCCGAGCCCGGCGGCAACCGCAGCGCGTGGGTGCCGCGTGCCGGGATCAGCCCGGCATCGCAGGTTCGACGCGGCGCGGCGCATAGGTTTCCCAGCCGCTGCATCCGGGGCACTGCCAGTAGAAGAGCCGTGCCCGGAAACCGCAATTCTGGCACGTATACCGTGGCAGATTTTTCGTACGCTGCTTGATCAGCGCACGCATCATTTCAAGTTCCTTACGACGCGGTTCGTCGGCCGCCGCGATCTGCGCATCGAGCAGGTGCAGCATCCCCGACAGGTTCGGCGACTTTTCCATCTGCGTGCGCGCGAGCGTGTGCGCCGCATCCTGGCCGCGCAACCCGGCGATATGCTGATAGGCGATGTCGAGCAGGTCGTTCGACGGATAGCGATCGACGTACCCCATCAGCAGCTCGGCGCCTTCGACGTTCTTGCCGAGCGCGACGTACGCCTTCATCAGCTTGTCGGCGACGAGCGGCAGATACGCCGGGTTCTGCGCTTCGACGCGCTTCCAGTGCTCGATCGCGCCCGCGTGGTCGCCCGCGGCTTCCGCCGCGTCGCCGGACAGGATCGTCGCCCGCACGTTCTGCGGATTCACGGTCAGCGCCAGGCGCAACTGTTCGGCCGCCGCGGCGGCATGCTTGCGCTGCAGCGCGTCCTGCGCGAGTTCGCAGTGAAACTGCGCAATTTCGATGCCGAGCGGCTTGTCGCTCATCGATTCGATGCGTTTCGCCGTATCGATCGACTTGTTCCAGTCCTTCTCGATCTCGTAGATCGTCAGCAGTGCCCGCTGTGCGCCGAGCGCGTAGTCGCCGTCGGCGAGCTTGTGGAACGCCTCTTCGGCGCGATCCAGCAGGCCGGCTTTCAGGAAATCCTGGCCCAGTTCGTACAGCGCGTGGTCGCGCTCGTTGACCGGCAGGTCGGTGCGGCTCAGCAGGTTCTGGTGCACGCGGATCGCGCGGTCGGTCTCGCCGCGGCGTCGAAACAGGTTGCCGAGCGCGAAGTGCAGCTCGACCGTTTCGGGATCGAGCTTGGCGACCTCGATGAACGCATCGATCGCCTTGTCGGGTTGTTCGTTCAACAGAAAATTCAGGCCGCGAAAATACGAGCGCGGCAGGTTGGCGCTCTCCGACAGGAGATTCTTCAGGTCATAGCGTGACGCCGCCCAACCGAGCGCGAACGCGACCGGAATCGCGAGCAACCACCAGAAATCCAGATCCATGCGAAATATCGAAGCAGAGACGAAAACCGCGCGATGATCGCGCGGCGTCCGGGTTAAATGACGGGCGGCATCGGCGGCTGGTCGATGACGGCGGGCGTTTCGCGCGCCGCACGCAGATCGCGCTTCAAACGCCCGTTCTCGAGACGCAGCCGGAAGATCGACGGCAGCGCGGACAGCAGGCCGGCCAGCAGCCCCACGGCGAAGAATGCCAGGCCGATCAGGATCAGCGGCGCTTGCCATGCGTAGCCGGCAACGAAATTCAGCGTCGCGGTTTGTGTATTGGCCAGCGCAAGCACCAGCAGCAGAACGAACACCAATACCCGGATCAGCCAGACGATAAACTTCATAAAGCCCTCTCTTTGTTGAGGTTTGCCGCGGCGCGCGACTCCCCTTCGTCGCACCGAATCGACCCGTATTGTAAAGGAAGCGTTTCCGCGGCTGCGCACATCCTGTGCGCCGCGTTGCGGGTCGATTGCCGGAAACGAAGCCGGAAACGAAAAAAGCGCCCGCAAGGGGCGCTTTTCTTTTCAGCCTTCGCCGGACAGGTTCCGGGCTCACCGAACGACGCTCAACGCTCGTCGTCCGGATCGTCAGCCTTCAGCGGTTCACCGGCGCGGCCGTCGACGCGTTCACGCAATTCCTTGCCAGGCTTGAAGTGCGGCACGAACTTCTCGGGCACCTGCACTTTCTCCCCCGACTTCGGGTTGCGTCCGACGCGCGCCGGGCGACGATTGAGGCCGAAGCTGCCGAAACCCCGAATTTCAATGCGATGCCCTTTCGCCAGGGCGTCGGACATCGCATCGAGCATCGTTTTCACCGCGAAATCCGCATCCTTGAGGACAAGTTGCGGAAATCGCGATGCCAGCTGCGCGACCAACTCGGATTTGGTCATACTTCAGCAGACCTCGTAAGGCTTACTGGTTCTGGCCGTCGAGCTTCGCCTTCAGCAGCGCGCCGAGGTTGGTCGTACCGGTCGCAGCAGCGCTGGAGTCCGACTGCAGGCCGCGGATCGCTTCCTGTTGTTCAGCCGAATCCTTCGCCTTGATCGACAGGTTGATGCCGCGCGACTTGCGATCGATGTTGATCACCATCGCGTTGACCTTGTCGCCTTCCTTCAGCACGTTGCGTGCGTCTTCGACGCGATCCTGCGAGATTTCCGACGCACGCAGGTAGCCTTCGATGTCGCCCGTCAGCGTGACGACCGCACCCTTCGCATCGACCGTCTTCACGACGCCGTCGACGATCGAGCCCTTGTCGTTCATTGCAACGTAGTTGCTGAACGGGTCGCCTTCGAGCTGCTTGATGCCGAGCGAAATGCGCTCCTTCTCGACGTCGATACCGAGCACGATTGCTTCGACTTCGTCGCCCTTCTTGTACTTGCGAACGGCTTCTTCGCCGGTTTCGCTCCACGACAGGTCCGACAGGTGGACCAGGCCGTCGATGCCGCCCGGCAGACCGATGAACACGCCGAAGTCGGTGATCGACTTGATTGCGCCCGTGATCTTGTCGCCCTTCTTGAAGTTGCGGCTGAAGTCATCCCACGGATTCGGCTTGCACTGCTTCATGCCGAGGCTGATACGACGACGGTCTTCGTCGATCTCGAGGACCATGACTTCGACTTCGTCGCCCAGCTGGACAACCTTCGACGGCGCGACGTTCTTGTTGGTCCAGTCCATTTCCGACACGTGGACGAGGCCTTCGATGCCCGATTCCACTTCGACGAATGCGCCGTAGTCGGTGATGTTCGTGACCTTGCCGAACAGGCGCGTGCCCGACGGGTAACGGCGCGAGATGCCTTCCCACGGATCGTCGCCCAGTTGCTTGATGCCCAGCGAGACGCGGTTCTTCTCTTGGTCGAACTTGAGGATCTTCGCGGTGACTTCCTGGCCAACCGACAGGACTTCGCTCGGGTGACGCACGCGACGCCATGCGATGTCGGTGATGTG
Organism: Burkholderia sp. BCC0044; assembly: GCF_902832955.1. NCBI lineage: Bacteria > Pseudomonadati > Pseudomonadota > Betaproteobacteria > Burkholderiales > Burkholderiaceae > Burkholderia > Burkholderia sp. BCC0044. The sequence goes on from NZ_CADFDO010000001.1 coordinate 1,387,096, forward strand.
CAGCAGGCCGTCGATGCCGCCGAGGTCGACGAATGCGCCGTAGTCGGTGATGTTCTTGACCACGCCGTTGACGATCGCGCCTTCCTTCAGCGTTTCGAGCAGCTTCGCGCGCTCTTCGCCTTGCGTGGCTTCGATCACTGCACGACGCGACAGCACGACGTTGTTACGCTTGCGATCGAGCTTGATCACGCGGAACTCGAGCGTCTTGCCTTCGTACGGGGTCGTGTCCTTGACCGGACGCGTGTCGACCAGCGAACCCGGCAGGAACGCGCGGATGCCGTTGACCATCACGGTCATGCCGCCCTTCACCTTGCCGGTGATCGTGCCGGTGACGAGCTCGTTGTTGTCGAGGGCCTTTTCCAGCGACAGCCACGATGCAAGGCGCTTCGCCTTGTCGCGCGACAGGATCGTGTCGCCGTAGCCGTTTTCGAGTGCGTCGATCGCGACGGACACGAAATCGCCCGACTGCACCTCAACCTCGCCCTGATCGTTCAGGAATTCCTCGATCGGAATGTAAGCCTCGGACTTCAGGCCTGCATTGACGACCACGAAGTTGTGGTCGACGCGCACGACTTCGGCGGAAATCACTTCGCCGGCGCGCATGTCTTGGCGGGTCAGCGACTCTTCGAACAGAGCCGCAAAGGATTCGGTATTCGGGGTGGAGGTTTGCAGGTCGGACATAAAAATCTGATTGTGCATGGCTCGCTGTGCCACGCCGGCCGGAATGGCAGGCTGAAAGGGCCAGATCGAAGACCACACGGGGTTAAGGGTTCGAAACACGCTCCGCGCTTTCGACGCGAAGCACCTACCGCTGCCCGCCTTCTCAGGCGGGCTGGCCGAGCGCCCTGTACCACTGCAGCACTTGGTCGACGGCTTCATCGACCGAAAGCGCCGACGTATCGAGCAGCTTGGCATCTGCCGCAGGCTTCAGCGGCGCGGCTGCGCGATTGCTGTCGCGCGCGTCACGTTCACGAAGATCCCGGAGCAAGTCATCTATATTAGCAGAAAAACCTTTTTGCATCAATTGCTTATGCCGCCTGGTCGCGCGCGCCTCGGCGCTGGCCGTCAGGAACACCTTCAGCACGGCGTCCGGGAAGATCACCGTGCCCATGTCGCGCCCGTCGGCGACGAGGCCCGGCGTCTTGCGGAACGCCCGCTGGCGCGCGACGAGCGCGGTGCGCACGGGGCCGTGCACGGCAATGGCCGACGCGCGGTTGCCGACCGCTTCGGCACGAATGTCGTTCGACACGTCGACGCCGTCGAGCTGCGCGCACCCTTCACGGAACGTGATGTGCAGGTCGTCGATCAGCTTCACCAGCGCGTCGATGTCTTCCGCGGCGATCCCGTAGCGCACGCTCGCGAGCGCGGCGAGCCGGTACAGCGCGCCGCTGTCGAGCAGGTGGAAGCCGAGGTGCGCGGCGACGAGCGCCGCGACGGTGCCCTTGCCGGAAGCGGTCGGGCCGTCGATCGTGATGACGGGAGTCGGGTGAAAGGGTCGGGTCGATTTCATCGGAACAGTCGGGTCAGGCTTTGGCGAGCGCGGCGAAGCGGTCGAAATAGTCGGGGAACGTCTTGCCGACGCACTTCGGATCGTTGATCCGCACGGGCACGCCGCCCAGGCTGACGAGCGAGAAGCACATCGCCATCCGGTGATCGTCGTACGTATCGATCGCCGCGTTCGGCGTGAGCTTTTCCGGCGGCGTGACGACGAGATAGTCGGGGCCTTCCTCGACGATCGCGCCGACCTTGCGCAGCTCGGTCGCCATCGCGGCGATGCGGTCGGTCTCCTTCACGCGCCAGCTCGCGATGTTGCGCAGTGTGCTCGTGCCGTTCGCGAACAGCGCCGCGACCGCGATGGTCATCGCCGCGTCGGGAATCAGGTTGAAGTCCATGTCGATCGGCTCGAGCTTGCCGTGATCGTGGCCGATGCCGCGCACGTCGATCCAGTCGTCGCCCATCGTCACGTTCGCGCCCATCTGCATCAGCGCATTCGCGAAACCGACGTCACCCTGGATACTCGCCCGCCCCACGCCCTCGACCCGCAGCGGGCCGCCGCCCAGCGCGCCGGCCGCGAGGAAGTACGACGCGGACGACGCATCGCCCTCGACCATGATCCGCCCCGGCGAGCGGTAGCGGACGCCGGCCGGCACGACGAAGCGCTGCCAGCCGTCGCGCTCGACGATCACGCCGAAGCGCGCCATCAGGCGGATCGTGATGTCGATGTACGGCTTCGAGATCAGTTCGCCGTCGACTTCGACGACGGTCCGGCCGTCCTTCGCCTTCACGAGCGGCAGCGTCATCAGCAGCGCGGTGAGGAACTGGCTCGACACGTCGCCGCGCACGCGGATCGGCGCATCGACCGAAATCGTCGCCGGCTTGATCCGCAGCGGCGGGTAGCCTTCGTTCAGCTCGTAGTCGATTTGCGCGCCGATCTGGCGCAAGCCGTCGACGAGATCGCCGATCGGCCGCTCGTGCATGCGCGGCACGCCGTGCACGCGGTAGTCGCCGCCGTTCACCGCGAGCGCGGCGGTCAGCGGCCGGACGGCCGTGCCCGCGTTGCCGAGGAACAGGTCGGCCGTCTTCGCGGTGAACGCGCCGCGCGTGCCGGTGACGACACAGGTGTCGCCGTCGCGCGCGAGCTTCACGCCGAGCGTGCCGAGTGCGTCGAGCATCACGCGCGTGTCGTCGGAGTCGAGCAGGTTGGTGATCGTCGTTTCGCCTTCGGCGAGCGCCGCGAGCAGCAGCACGCGGTTCGAAATGCTCTTCGAGCCGGGCAGGCGCACGGTGCCCGATGCGCTGGAGTACGGGCCGAGATCGAGGTAGTCCATGGGAATCGTCCTGTTATTTCTTGACCGGTTCGGCAGCAGGCGCGCCGCCGCGCTCCTGCCATGCCTTGCGCGCGGCGCGCGAGCGCGTGAATACGGCTTCGAGCGCCGCGCCGTCGCCGGCGTCGATCGCCGCGCGCAGCCGCGTGAGCACGCGCGTGTAGCCGTCGAGTTCGTCGAGCAGCGCCGCGCGGTTCGCGACGCACACGTCGCGCCACATTTCCGGGTTCGACGCCGCGATGCGCGTGAAATCGCGGAAACCGCCGGCCGCGTACGAGAATTTCAGTTCCGCGTCGGCCTCGCCGAGAATCTGCTCGACGAGCGCGAACGACAGCACGTGCGGCAGATGGCTGATCGACGCGAACACGCGATCGTGCTGTTCGGTGCTCATCATGCGCACGTCGGCGCCGGTCGCGCGCCACATCGCGTCGATCCGGGCCACCGCGTCGGGCGCATTCTCCGGCAGCGGGCACAGCACGACGTTGCGGCCGACGTAGAGGTCCGGCAACGCCGCCTCGACGCCGCTCGACTCGCGCCCCGCGATCGGATGACCCGGCACGAACTGCGCGATCCGCGCGCCGAGCGCGTCGCGCGCGGCCGCGACGACATCGGACTTGGTGCTGCCCGCATCGGTGACGATCGTCGCGCCGTCGAGCCACGGCGCGATGCGCGCGAGCAACGGGCCCGTCTGCGCGACGGGGGCGGCCAGCAGCACGAGATCGGCGCCGGCGAGCGCGTCGCGCAACTGCGCGTCGTCGTCGAGTGCCGCCGCGCGATCGATCACGCCGAGCGACAGCGCGCGCTCGACCGACGCGCGCGAACGGCCGACGCCGACGATCTCGCCCGCGCCGCCCGGCGCGCGCTCGCGCAGCGCGCGGGCCAGCGATCCGCCGATCAGGCCGACGCCGAAGATGACCAGTTTGTTGAATGCAAAGCCTGACACGACAAGAGCCAAGTTACGCGCGCAGGACGACGCCCCGCATGCGGAATTCCAGATTCCGGGCAACGGGCCCGCACCCGGTGCAACCTGCACCGGATACCGCCCGAACCCGCCTTCGGCAGCGCCGACCGGCCTGCCCTGCCCGCCCGGCCGCCCCGCATGCGCAAGCAGGCGGCGGGCCGTCCCGCGTCAGCGTGCGCGCGGATACGAACCGAGTATCTTCAGGAACGCGGCCTTCTGGCCGAGTTCCGCGAGCGCGGCCGCCACCGACGCATCGTCGCGGTGCCCTTCGATGTCGATGTAGAAGTAGTACTCCCACGTGCCGACGCGCGCCGGACGCGACTCGAAGCGCGTCATCGACACGCCGTGCCGCGCGAGCGGCTCGAGCAGCTTGAACACGGCGCCCGGTTCGTTCTTCACGGACACGATCAGCGACGTCTGGTCGTGACCGCTCTGGCCGGCCGGCTGCTTGCCGACGATCACGAAACGCGTGCGGTTGTGCGGATCGTCCTGGATCAGCGAGAACGCGATCTGCAATCCATAGTGCGCGGCCGCGCGGTCGCCGGCGATTGCCGCGACGGTCGGATCGGCCGCCGCGAGGCGCGCGGCCTCCGCGTTGCTCGCCACGGCCTGCCGCTCGAGCTGCGGTGCATTCGCCGCGAGCCACTGCTGGCATTGCGCGAGCGCCTGCGCATGCGCGCACACCCGCTTCACGCCGTCGAGCGTGCCGCTCTGCGTGAGCAGGTTGTGATGGATGGGCAGCGCGAGCTCGCCGCTGATCACCAGCTGGGTCTGCAGCAGCAGGTCGAGCGTGCGCGACACGGCGCCTTCGGTCGAATTCTCGACCGGCGCGATGCCGAACGCGGACGCACCGGCCTCGACCGAGCGGAACACCTCGTCGATCGACGGGCACGGCAGCCCTTCGATCGACTGGCCGAAATACTCGAGCATCGCCTGTTCGCTATACGTGCCGACCGGCCCGAGGAACGCGACGTGGATCGTCTGCTCGAGCGCGCGGCTCGCCGCCATGATCTCGCGCCAGATGGCGCTGATGTGCTCGCTCGCGAGCGGCCCGGCGCTCATGTCCTGCAGCCGCGCGATCACCTGCAGCTCGCGCTCCGGCCGGAACACCGGCGCGTTGAAATGCTTCTTGACCTCGCCCACCTCGAGCGCCACCGCGGCGCGCTGGTTCAGGAGCGCGATCAGCTGCGCGTCGATCGCGTCGATGCGGTCGCGCAGCGGTTTCAGGCGGGAATTCAGTTCGTCGTCCATGCGTTTTGCCGTGCTGTTTGAGCAGCGCCGCCGTCAGGCGCCGCGCTGCTCGAAGTCCTTCATGTACTCGACGAGCGCCTTCACGCCCTCGAGCGGCACCGCGTTGTAGATCGACGCCCGCATGCCGCCGACGGACTTGTGGCCCTTCAGCTGCAGCAGCCCGCGCGCCTTTGCGCCGGCAAGGAAGTCTTCGTTGCGCGTTTCGTCGGCCAGGAAAAACGGCACGTTCATGCGCGAACGTGCTGCCGGCTCGACCTTGTTCAGATAGAAGCTGCTCGCGTCGATCGTGTCGTAGAGCAGCTTCGATTTTTCGAGATTGCGGGCCTCGATCGCTTCGAGGCCGCCCTGCCGCTTCAGCCACTGGAACACGAGGCCCGCGATGTAGATCGCGTAGGTGGGCGGCGTGTTGTACAGCGAATTGTTCGCGGCGACGGTCTTCCATTCGAACGCGGACGGACAGATCGACAGCGCGCGATCGAGCAGATCCTCGCGCACGATCACGACCGTCACGCCGGCCATCCCGATGTTCTTCTGCGCGCCGCCGAACAGCACGCCGTACTTCGCGACGTCCATCGGGCGCGACAGGATGTGCGACGAGACATCCGCGACCAGCGGCACGTCGCCGAGATCGGGAATCTCGAACGTCTCGACGCCGTCGATCGTCTCGTTGGTGCACAGATGCACGTAGGCCGGATCGTCCGACAGCTGCCATTCGGCGCGCGCGGGCGCACGCGTGAAGCCGTCTTCCGTCTTGCCGGTCGCGGCCAGATGCGGCGTGCAGAACTTCTTCGCCTCGCCGAACGATTTCTGCGACCACGAACCCGTCACGACGAAGTCGGCCGTCTTGCGCGCGCCGAGCAGGTTCATCGGCACGATCGCGTTTTCCGCGATGCCGCCGCCCTGCAGGAACAGGATCCGGTGGCTCGCCGGCACGCCGAGCAGGTCGCGCAGGTCGGTCAGCGCGGCCTCGTGGATCGACATGAACTCCTTGCCGCGATGGCTCATCTCCATCACGCTCATGCCGCTGCCGTGCCAGTCGAGCATTTCGTCGGCGGCCTGCCGCAGCACTTCCTCGGGCATCGCCGCGGGGCCGGCGGAGAAATTAAAGACGCGCATCGTGAAAAACCTCGGGAGGGACGCGACCGGCTTGCCGCCGGCAGAACGCGCCAGAAAAGAAATGGCCGCTTGCGCTCGCGCGCAAACGGCCATTATCGCACTGTGTCAGGCTCCCGCCAAACCCGGCCGAACGGCCGGGGGCGTGCCCGGACAGCTTACTTGCCCGGCTTGACTGCTGCGACTTCCTTGTCAGCCTGCGTACGCGTTGCCTGGATCGCTTGCGGCATGTACTTCTGCATCAGGCCGTTGACCACGTCGCGACCGACCTGATCCTGAACCTGGATGAACTTGCGGCCCGTCGGGCTCTTGTAGAACGTCGTCAGATCCTTGATCTCCGACGTGCTGTAGTACTTCGCGTACGCGTCGTACTGAGCCGACATCGCGTCGCTCTGGAACTGCTGCGTGCCGAACACCTTGCCTGCGCCGTCGACCAGCTTCGGCACCGCGTTCTTCTGCAGCGTCGGAACGGCAGCCTGCTTCTGCTTGTCGTTCAGCGTCTTGTTTTCCGACAGCGCGTCCGACAGGATGGCCGGCACGAGTTGCTTGGCCTGCATTTCGGCGCTGTTGCCGATTGCCGACACGAGCTTCGGCGCGTCGATCGCGTCGAGCAGATCCTTGATCGCTGCCTTCTTGTCGGCGTCGATCGGCGCAGCTGCCGCCGGAGCAGCCGGTGCGGAATTCGACAGCGCCTGCGCCATCGCGAAAGTCGGCACCAGTGCAGCCAGCAGAACCAGTTGCTTGAATTGCTTTTGCATCATCACTCCCTTTTGGAAATATGAATGGTTGCTCGCCGGCCGCGGCGCTTTTCGCCCGCGGCGGCCAGAGTCTCATCCGTTCTTCAGGCTTCGCCGTCCGACGCCTCGTCGGCTTCGCCCTCTCCCTCTTCGGCCTCGGCGATCTGCTGGAGGCCAGAGAGCTTGGTACCCTCATCGAGACTGATGAGTGTAACACCTTGCGTGGCGCGCCCCATCTCGCGAATCTCGGATACGCGGGTGCGAATCAACACGCCGGCCGTCGTGATCAGCATGATCTGATCCTCGGCGTCGACGAGCGTGGCAGCCACCACCTTGCCGTTGCGCTCGGACGTCTGGATCGCGATCATACCCTTCGTGCCGCGGCCATGGCGCGTGTACTCGGTGATCGGCGTGCGCTTGCCGTAGCCGTTCTCGGTGGCGGTGAGCACGGTCTGCTCCTCGCTGCCCGCGACCAGCATCGCGATGACCTGCTGCCCGTCCTCGAGCTGCATGCCGCGCACGCCGCGCGCCTCGCGGCCCATCGGACGCACGTCGTTCTCGTCGAAGCGCACGGCCTTGCCGGAGTCGGAGAACAGCATCACGTCGTGCGCGCCGTCGGTGATCGACGCACCGATCAGGAAGTCGCCCTCGTCGAGGCCGACCGCGATGATGCCCTTCTTCATCGGGCGGCTGAACGCTTCGAGCGGCGTCTTCTTCACGGTGCCGAGCGACGTCGCCATGAAGATGAACTTGTCGGCCGAGAATTCCTTGACCGGCAGCACGACGTTGATCTTCTCGCCTTCCTGCAGCGGGAACATGTTGACGATCGGGCGGCCGCGCGAGTTGCGCGAGCCCTGCGGCACTTCATACACCTTGACCCAGTACACGCGGCCGCGGTTCGAGAAGCACAGGATGTAGTCGTGCGTGTTCGCGATGAACAGCGTCTCGATCCAGTCGTCTTCCTTCATCTGCGTCGCCTGCTTGCCGCGGCCGCCGCGCTTCTGCGCGCGGTACTCGGACAGCGGCTGCGACTTCACGTAGCCCGCGTGCGACATCGTGACGACCATGTCCTGCGGCGTGATCAGATCCTCGGTGTTCAGCTCGGTCGCGTTCAGCTCGATCTTCGAGCGGCGCGCGTCGCCGAATTCGGCCTTCACCGAGGTCAGCTCGTCGCCGATCATCGTCGTGATCCGCTCGGGGCGTGCGAGGATGTCCAGCAGGTCGGCGATCTGCGCCATCACGTCGCGGTACTCGCCGATGATCTTGTCCTGCTCGAGGCCGGTCAGGCGCTGCAGACGCATCTGCAGGATTTCCTGCGCCTGCGTGTCGGACAGGCGGTACAGCCCGTCGGCCTGCATCCCGAACGCCGGGTTCAGGCCTTCCGGACGGTACGCGGAACGGCCGCCGGCCGCCGCGTTCTCGCTCTCGGCGCGCGTCAGCATCTCGCGCACGAGCGACGAATCCCACGGCTTCGCCATCAGTTCCTGCTTCGCGATCGGCGGCGTCGGCGCGGCCTTGATGATCGCGATGAACTCGTCGATGTTCGCGAGCGCGACCGCGAGACCTTCGAGCACGTGGCCGCGTTCGCGGGCCTTGCGCAGTTCGTAGATCGTGCGGCGCGTCAGTACTTCGCGTCGGTGCGACAGGAAGCACTGCAGGATTTCCTTCAGGTTCAGCAGCTTCGGCTGGCCGTCGACGAGCGCGACCATGTTCATGCCGAACGTGTCCTGCAGCTGCGTCGCCTTGTACAGGTTGTTCAGCACGACTTCCGGCACTTCGCCGCGCTTGAGCTCGATCACGACGCGCATGCCGCTCTTGTCGGACTCGTCGCGGATGTCGGAGATGCCCTCGAGCTTCTTCTCGTTGACGAGCTCGGCGATCCGCTCGAGCAGCGAGCGCTTGTTCACCTGGTACGGCAGTTCGTCGACGATGATCGCCATCCGCTGGCCGCGGTCGATCTCCTCGAAGTGCGTGGCCGCGCGCATCACGACGCGGCCGCGCCCGGTGCGGTAGCCGTCGCGCACGCCGGCGACGCCGTAGATGATGCCGGCCGTCGGGAAGTCCGGCGCCGGGATGATCTCGATCAGCTCGTCGATCGTCGCTTCCGGGTTGCCGAGCAGGTGCTGGCACGCGTCGACGACTTCGTTCAGGTTGTGCGGCGGGATGTTGGTCGCCATGCCGACCGCGATGCCCGACGAGCCGTTGATCAGCAGGTTCGGAATGCGCGACGGCAGGACCGACGGCTGCATTTCGTTGCCGTCGTAGTTCGGCTCGAAATCGACCGTTTCCTTGTCGATGTCGGCGAGCAGCTCGTGACCGATCTTCGCCATGCGAATTTCGGTGTAACGCATCGCCGCGGCATTGTCGCCGTCGATCGAGCCGAAGTTGCCCTGCCCGTCGATCAGCATGTAGCGCAGCGAGAAATCCTGCGCCATCCGCACGATCGTGTCGTAGACCGCGGTATCGCCGTGAGGGTGGTATTTACCGATCACGTCACCGACGATACGCGCCGACTTCTTGTACGCGCGGTTCCAGTCGTTGTTCAGTTCGTGCATCGCGAACAACACGCGCCGGTGCACGGGCTTGAGGCCATCGCGGACATCCGGGAGGGCACGTCCGACGATCACGCTCATCGCGTAATCGAGATACGAACGGCGCATTTCCTCCTCTAGGGAGGTGGGCAGGGTCTCTTTGGCGAATTGATCCATGTATCCGTATCGTTTCGGAGCGAAGACGGCGAACGCCTTTCGCGTGGGCGCTGCATGCGCAACGCAACGCGAGATTCTAACATGCGCCCATCCGCCGCCAATCCGCCTCCCCCTCTATATGTAAACAGCAAAAATCGCGGCCGCGACGAATCGGTCCCAATCATCAGCCGAAATCGCGCCGGCGAAAGGGCGCGCGACCAACGCCGCAGGCAATCGCATCCGCTGCGTTTCATGCGCACGAGTAAACAACTGCATGCAATCGCGCAATTTCGCCGCCCCGCTCTTGACAATCTCTAAAAGATACGGCAGGCCGGTGTTGCGCATGCACCACAAAGTTGAAGCGATCTTGGGGTGGGGAGGATTTTTTTTCGTAGGAAGGGAACGATATGGCAAAATGCCAACGCACTGAAAGTTAGACGCTGCTCGAAGTCTACACAGAGCGGTGCCGCGTTTTTTGTGCCGCACCAATGTTATACTTCGAGCAATGTATGACTTGTCACCGTCAACAGGCTCGCAGTAAACCTGCGGTAATCTCAATTTCGAGAGGAGAAATATGAATAAACTTTCAAAGCTCGCGTTCATTGCAGCTACCGCAGTTATGGCTGCATCCGCTTCGGCACAGTCGGTGCCGGCGTCGCGTCAAGCCGTCAACGACAACTGGGTGAACGGCACGGGCGAATGGGTGTGGATGAACGGCACGAACGAGCTCTGCTGGCGCGATGCGTTCTGGACGCCGGCCACCGCCAACGCGAAGTGCGATGGCGCACTGGTCGCCCAGGCACCGGCACCGGCTCCGGTCGCACCGGTCGCTCCGGCCATCACGAGCCAGAAGATCACGTATCAAGCTGACGCACTGTTCGACTTCGACAAGGCAACGCTCAAGCCGCTGGGCAAGCAAAAGCTGGACGAACTGTCGTCGAAGATCCAGGGCATGAACACGGAAGTGGTCGTCGCAACGGGCTACACGGACCGCATCGGTTCGGACAAGTACAACGACCGTCTGTCGCTGCGCCGTGCGCAAGCCGTGAAGTCGTACCTGGTCAGCAAGGGTGTGCCGGCCAACAAGATCTACACGGAAGGCAAGGGCAAGCGCAACCCGGTTACGACGGGCTGCAACCAGAAGAACCGCAAGCAACTCATCGCCTGCCTCGCACCGGACCGCCGCGTGGAAGTCGAAGTGGTTGGTACACAAGAAGTCCAGAAGACGACCGTTCCGGCAAACTAAGCCGCGGTTTTCGACTGCTTCAAAGCCCCGCTCCGGCGGGGCTTTTTCATTGATGCCCGTCCAGGCGCTCGCTGGCCTCGTCGTTCGCCCGCTTATATACTCGGGGCTGACGCACCGAAGCACCGCCCTCCTCTCGTAGCCCGTTTGCCGACATGACCAACGCCGATCCGCACGAACTCCAGAAATTCAGCGACCTCGCCCACCGGTGGTGGGATCCGAATGCCGAATTCAAACCGCTGCACGACCTGAACCCGGTCCGGCTCGGCTGGATCGACGCGCATGCGCACCTGGCCGGCAAGCGTGCACTCGACATCGGCTGCGGCGGCGGCATCCTGTCCGAATCGATGGCCGGACTCGGCGCGCAGGTGAAAGGCATCGACCTGTCGACCGAAGCGCTCGGCGTGGCCGACCTGCACAGCCTCGAAAGCGGCATTTCGGTCGATTACGAGGCGATCGCCGCGGAAGCGATCGCCGCGCGCGAACCGGGCACCTACGACGTCGTCACGTGCATGGAGATGCTCGAGCACGTGCCGTCGCCCGGCGATATCGTCGCCGCATGCGCGACGCTCGTGAAGCCGGGCGGCTGGGTGTTCTTCTCGACGCTGAACCGCAACCTGAAGTCCTATCTGTTCGCGGTGATCGGCGCGGAATACATCGCACAAATGCTGCCGAAGGGCACGCACGATTACGCACGCTTCATCCGCCCGTCGGAACTGGCCGGCTTCGTGCGCGCGACGGACCTGCACATCGTCGAGATCAAGGGCATCACGTATCACCCGCTCGGCAAGCGCTTCGCGCTGTCGAACGACACCGACATCAACTACCTCGTCGCATGCCGACGCGGCGCGTGACCTTCCAACCGGCATGACGACTCCCCTTTCGACTGCGCGGATCGCAGACGAACCGCGCCTGCTGCACTGCGATGCGGTCCTGTTCGATCTGGACGGCACGCTCGCCGACACGGCGCCCGATCTCGCGGCAGCCGTCAACAAGATGCAGCGCGCGCGCGGCCTGCCCGAAACGTCGCTCGACGTGCTGCGGCCGCTGGCCTCGGCCGGCGCGCGCGGCCTGCTCGGCGGCGCGTTCGGCATCGATCCGCACACGCCCGGCTACGAAGCGATGCGCGACGAGTTCCTGGCCAACTACGCGGCCGACCTCTGCGTGCATACGACGCTGTTCCCCGGCATCGGCGACGTGCTCGACGAGCTCGACGCGCGCGGCGTGCGCTGGGGCATCGTCACGAACAAGGCGATGCGGCTCACGGCACCGCTCGTCGAACTGCTCGGCCTCGCACCGCGCGCCGCCTGCATCGTCGGGGGCGACACCACGCCGCACCCGAAGCCGCATCCGGCCCCGCTGCTGCATGCGGCCGACCAGTTGACGCTCGCGCCCGCGCGCATCGTCTACGTCGGCGACGATCTGCGCGACATTCAGGCCGGCAGCGCCGCCGGCATGGCGACGGTCGCGGCCGCATACGGCTATTGCGGCGACGGTGTCGCGCCGGCGGACTGGCAGGCCCAGCACCTCGTCGACACGACGCAGGAACTGCGGGACCTGCTGCGCGATGTTGGGCTATAATGTTCGATCTTATCCGCGGGGGCGACCTGGTTTCGACAGGGGTTGTGAAGCGGCTAGGGCATGTCGAGGACCCGTCACCTCGTTAATCAATGGGAAAATCGTAACTGCAAACGACGATACGTTCGCACTGGCAGCCTAAGGGCCGCCGTCCTCTGCCTAGTTCACTGACGGGCTAGTGTCGCAAGACCGGTAGCAATACCGCCAGAGGTCATTTACGTCAGTTAAGCCCTGTCGGCGTCGCGACGCCAGGGTCGAAAATCTAGCGAATCGCCGTAGTGCAGCGTGTTCGTCCGCGTCGCTGCGGTTAAATCAAAAGACTGGACTAAACATGTAGAACTAGTCGTGGAGCGCTTCTGGACGCGGGTTCGATTCCCGCCGCCTCCACCAAATTCCGCGCTCGTCGCACGAACCCCGCATGACGCAAGTCTGCGGGGTTTTTTGTTGCCGGCGAAACGCCCACGCCCCGCTCCTTCCGAGAAAGCGCCCGGCCACGGACGGGCCGGGCGGAATGCCACCGGTGTTGCGGCGGCAGGAGGTGACGAATGCCGCGCCCACGCCATCATCGGTGCGCCGGGCAGCGGCCGGCCCGGTGCTCAGGGCTTCGGACACGTCACATCGCCGCGCCCGTGCCCGCCCACACCGGGCAATGTGCGGCTTAGCTGCCGCGATACAGCGACTTCATTTCTTCCGCGCTGGCCGGGCGCACGCCCATTGCGCGCGAACCCGACGCCGATGCGCCCTGCGCCTGCGCACCGTAGCCGCTGGCGTCGGCGCCTTGCGCTTGCGCCAGTGCGCTGCGCTGCTGCTCCGCGATACGCGCCGTTGCGGCCTGGATCGCTTCCGGATAATGCGGATCTTCGCCGCGGGCGGTGTTGTAACCGGCCTGCTGCAGTTGAACCAGTTCGGCACGGACCTGCGCACGGGTGATCGTCGAACCCGACTGGGCGAACGACACGACCGGAGCAACGAGAGCGGCAGCAACGACAACGGCTTGAACGAGCGACTTCATGATGACCTACCTCCAGATTTGTCTGATTCGGCGGTGAACACCTTGATCAGCGCCGACAAACTGAAGTTTATGTAGGTGGATGCTTAAGAATAAGGCAGGTTTCAGGAAGACATCCTTCCTGATTTACGGGTTAACCCTAGATTCCTCCCGGAACGGCAACGCGAACGAACGGCCGCTTCGTCCGTCGCCCGCATTGCATGAAGGCTCGCCGAAAAGCACGAGCCCCGCGAAGCGGCGGGCTTCGCGGGGCTCGAATAAAGCGGGATGGGCGCGGAACGTGCGCTGTCGTCTGTCAGTCGATCAAACCGCTGCGCAGAAGACAGCGCCCCGCTCGGGCGCTGACACGCTGCCTGCGCGTTACCGGGTATCCAGCGGGCACTTCAGGTTGCAGCCGTTCGGGTCGCCCAGGTCACCCTTGCGGCGCAATGCCGACTTCTTGCCGCTCTGGTATTTCTCCGACGGCGCCGACGCCGCGAACGGCATCTGCGGATGTTCGTTCAGGCGGAACTGTTCGCTCAGGATGCCGCCGGGTACACCGGGGGAATTCTGCGCAAACGCAAACGGCGAAGCGGCGACCAGCAGCCCTGCGGTCAACGCTGCCGCGGCGAGGGAAACGGAAAATTTCATGGCGGGATGACGCCTGAACGGCGTGCTTGTTGGAACGTTGATCAAGCGGCAAGCGTAGCGCAAATCCCCCGCTGCTGCAGCGCGGTCCGACCGCGTCTCCGTTACCGGGAATTGCCGTCCGGCAAGTTCGCGCCGTCGTCGCCGTCGTCGCCGTCGTTGCCGGCCAGTCCGGTCGCGATGTGTTCCAGCACGCCGCACGCGGCCGGATCGTAGCCGTCGAGATGCGCGACGCGCTCGATGAAGCGCGCATCGCGCAGCAGCGCCAGCACGTCGGCCAACGGCCGCACATCGAGCCGCGCGCGTTCGCATGCAAAGTAATAGTCCTCGTCGACGACCGGGATGAAGTCGAGCCCGAAATGACGGGCGGCCGGCTCGACGCCGAAACCGAGATCGGCCATGCCGCTCGCGACGAACGCCGCGATCGCCGAATGCGTGAGTTCGGCCGACGCATAGCCATTGATGCGTTCCGGATCGATGCCGATCGCGCGCAGCGCGAGATCGAGCAGCATCCGCGTGCCCGACCCCGGCTGGCGGTTGACGAAGCGGATGTCGCTACGTGCCAGATCCGCCAGCCCGCGGACCTGCTTCGGGTTGCCGCGCGGAACGAACAGCCCCTGCTGGCGGCGCGTCAGGTGGATCAGCACGTGGCGCGCGTCGTCGAGCCACGGCCGGTAGATTTGCGCGCACTGTGCGCGGAACGCGCCGCGCGGCAAATGGAAGCCGGCGAGATCGCATTCGCCGCGCGCGAGCGCCTGCACGGCCTCGACGCTCTCGCGGTATTTGATGTCGACGGCCGCCTGCGCATCGACGAGCGCGGAGACGAGCGTCGCCACCGCGTAACCGTGCGATGCATGAATGCGCACGGCGCCGTCGCGCTGCGCGAGCCGCCGGTTCAGCTCGCTGGCCACCTCGGCCGCCAGCGTGCGCAGGTTCCCGTCGAGGCGGCTGCGCGCCAGACGCTGCGCCTCGACGACCGCCTGCCCGAGCGCCGACAACGTCGAACCCTTGCCGCGTGCGGTTTCGATCAACTCGCCGCCGATGCACAACTCCAGCGCGCGGAGCAAGCCCCACGCGTGCCGGTACGACAGCCCCTTGGCTTGCGCGGCCTGCGCGATGCTGCCCGTGTCGGCCACGAGCTCCAGCAGCGGAGCGACGTCGGACAGGCTGGCCGACCGGCCTTCGGTGTCGCGTACGGTCAGATACGCGTCGCATTCGATCCGAATCAATTATGTACTCCGATTTCCTATTGCGACCGCGAAATCTTCCGCTTATCGTTGGTCGAAATCAATCAGAACGAAGTCACGATGCGCATTATATGAATTCCGAGCGCATATGAGACTTTGGAGGAGCATAACGGATGTCCCCGAATTCCCCTGCGCCCGACGCGCTCGTCGAGCGTCATGCGCGCGCCGGCCGGTCGCTCGTCGCAATCCTGCACGCGATCCAGGACGACGCGGGCTACGTGCCGCCGGGCTGCGTCGCGCCGCTCGCCAAGGCGCTGAACCTGTCGCGCGCGGAAGTGCACGGCGTCCTGACCTACTACCACCACTTCCGCACCGCGCCGCCCGCCCGCGTGACGATCCAGATGTGCCGCGCCGAAGCGTGCCGCAGCATGGGCTGCGAAACGCTCGCCGCCCATGCGGAAGCCCGCACCGGCTGCCGGTTCGACGCCGCGCACGGCGATGCCGCCGCGGCCCACACGCCGGACGACGTCGCGCTCGAATCGGTCTACTGCCTCGGGCTGTGCGCGCAATCGCCGTCGATGACGGTCAACGGGGTGCTCCACGCCAAGGTCACGCCGGAGAAGTTCGACGCGCTGCTGGCCGACGCGGTCGCCCGCACGCCGGAGGCCGCATGACGACCCGCATCTACGTTCCGCGCGATTCGTCCGCGCTGGCGCTCGGCGCCGACGCGCTCGCCGCCGCGATCGCCGCCGAAGCCGAACGGCGCGGCGTCGCGATCGAACTGGTCCGCAACGGTTCGCGCGGGCTGCTGTGGCTCGAGCCGCTCGTCGAGGTCGGGACGGCCGCGGGCCGCGTCGGCTACGCGAACCTGTCGGCCGCCGACGTGCCGGCCCTGTTCGACGCCAACTGGCTCGAAGGCGGCGCGCATCCGAGCGGCGTCGGCCTCGTCGACGCGCTGCCCTATCTCGCGCGCCAGCAGCGGCTCACGTTCGCGCGGATCGGCCTGACCGATCCGCTGTCGATCGACGACTACCTTCGACACGACGGCCTCGCCGGCCTGAAGAACGCCTTGGCGCTCGACGGCGACGCCGCATGCGAAACGCTGATCGAGTCGGGGCTGCGCGGCCGCGGCGGCGCGGCGTTCCCGGCCGGCATCAAGTGGCGTACCGTGCGGCAAGCCCGCGCCGCGCAGAAATACATCGTCTGCAACGCGGACGAAGGCGATTCGGGCACGTTCTCCGATCGCCTGCTGATGGAATGCGATCCGTACTGCCTGATCGAAGGGATGATCATCGCGGGTGTCGCCACCGGCGCGACGGTCGGCACCATCTACGTGCGCAGCGAATACCCGCACGCGATCGCCACGCTGGAAGCCGCGATCGTTCGCGCACGCGAAGCCGGCTGGCTCGGCGAGCACGTGCTCGGCTCCGTGCACGCATTCGAGCTGCACGTCGCGAAAGGCGCGGGCTCGTACGTATGCGGCGAGGAAACGGCGCTGCTCGAATCGCTCGAGGGCAAGCGCGGCGTCGTGCGCGCGAAGCCGCCGCTGCCCGCGCTCGCCGGCCTGTTCGGCCAGCCGACCGTGATCAACAACGTGATCACGCTCGCGACCGCGCCCGTGATCTTCGCGCGCGGCGCCGCGTTCTATCGCGACTACGGGATGGGCCGCTCGCGCGGCACGCTGCCGTTCCAGCTTGCCGGCAACATCCGTCACGGCGGCCTCGTCGAGCTCGCATTCGGCGTCACGCTGCGCGAACTGCTGTTCGACTTCGGCGGCGGCACGGCCAGTGGCCGGCCGGCCCGCGCCGCGCAGGTCGGCGGCCCGCTCGGCACCTACCTGCCCGACCACCAGTGGGACGTGCCGCTCGACTACGAGGCGTACACAGCGATCGGCGCGGTCGTCGGCCACGGCGGCATCGTGCTGCACGACGACACGTCGAATCTGGCCGAGCTGGCCGAATACGCGATGAAGTTCTGCGCGATCGAATCGTGCGGCAAGTGCACGCCGTGCCGGATCGGTTCGACGCGCGGCGTCGAGACGATCGCGCGGATTCGCGACGGCGACACGTCGGAGCGGCAAATCACGCTGTTGCGCGACCTGTGCGACACGATGCTCGCCGGTTCGCTGTGCGCGATGGGCGGCATGACACCGTACCCGGTGCTGTCCGCGCTCGACCATTTCCCCGAAGATTTCGGGCTCGCTGCCGGCAAGGATGCCGCGTCGGGTCCGGTCAAGGCTGCGGCCTGACCCAGAAGGAGCCCTGCATGTCCCTCGACACGAACAACGTCCGCCAAGGCGGCTGCGGCTCGGGCCAATGCGCGTGCAAGAGCGCCGCGCAGGCGCGTGCACGCGATCCGCACGACGATACCGACTACGGCACGCCGCAACGCCATGCCGATACCGACGTCACGCTCGAAATCGACGGCCAGCCGGTCACGGTGCCGGCCGGCACGTCGGTGATGCGCGCGGCGATCGAAGCCGGCGTCAATGTACCCAAGCTCTGCGCGACCGATTCGCTCGAGCCGTTCGGCTCGTGCCGGCTGTGCCTCGTCGAGATCGAAGGCCGGCGCGGCTATCCGGCGTCGTGCACGACGCCCGCCGAAGCCGGCATGAAGGTGCGCACGCAGTCGGACCGGCTGCAGTCGCTGCGCCGCAACGTGATGGAGCTGTACATCTCCGACCATCCGCTCGACTGCCTCACCTGCCCGGCCAACGGCGACTGCGAGTTGCAGGACATGGCCGGCGTGGTCGGGCTGCGCGAAGTGCGCTACGGCTTCGATGGCGCGAATCACCTGAAGGACACGAAGGACGAATCGAATCCGTACTTCACGTACGACCCGTCGAAGTGCATCGTCTGCAACCGCTGCGTGCGCGCATGCGAGGAAACGCAGGGCACGTTCGCGCTGACGATCGCCGCGCGCGGCTTCGAATCGCGCGTCGCCGCGGGAGAAAGCGAATCGTTCATGGCGTCGGAATGCGTGTCGTGCGGCGCGTGCGTGGCTGCGTGCCCGACGGCCACGCTGCAGGAGAAATCCGTCGTGCAGCTCGGGCAGGCCGAACACTCGGTCGTCACGACCTGCGCGTACTGCGGCGTCGGCTGCTCGTTCAAGGCCGAGATGAAGGGCACGCAGGTCGTGCGCATGACGCCGCACAAGAACGGTCTCGCGAACGAAGGCCACGCATGCGTGAAGGGACGCTTCGCGTGGGGCTATGCGACGCACAAGGACCGCATCACGAAGCCGATGATCCGCGAGAAGATCACTGACCCGTGGCGCGAAGTGAGCTGGGACGAAGCGCTCACCTACGCGGCGACGCAGTTCCGCAAGCTGCAGCAGAAGTACGGCCGCGATTCGATCGGCGGCATCACGTCGTCGCGCTGCACGAACGAGGAAACCTATCTCGTGCAGAAGCTCGTGCGCGCCGCGTTCGGCAACAACAACGTCGACACCTGCGCACGCGTGTGCCATTCGCCGACCGGCTATGGTCTGAAGACCACGCTCGGCGAATCGGCCGGCACGCAGACCTTCGCCTCGGTCGGCCAGGCCGACGTGATCGTCGTGATGGGCGCGAATCCGACCGACGGCCATCCGGTGTTCGGCTCGCGGCTGAAGCGGCGCGTGCGCGAAGGCGCGAAGCTGATCGTGATCGACCCGCGCCGCATCGACGTCGTCGACGGCCCGCACATCAAGGCCACGCATCATCTGCAGCTGCGCCCGGGCACCAACGTCGCGATCGTCAATGCACTGGCGCACGTGATCGTCACCGAAGGGCTGGTGGCCGACGCGTTCGTCGCCGAGCGCTGCGACACGCGCGCGTTCGAGCAATGGCGCGACTTCGTCGCGCAGGCCGGCAATTCTCCCGAGGCAACCGCGGACGTGACGGGCGTGCCGGCCGCGCTAGTGCGCGAAGCCGCGCGCCTCTACGCGACGGGCGGCAATGCGGCGATCTATTACGGCCTGGGCGTCACCGAACACGCGCAGGGCTCGACGACGGTGATGGGCATCGCGAACCTCGCGATGGCGACCGGTAACGTCGGCCGCGAAGGCGTCGGCGTCAATCCGCTGCGCGGCCAGAACAACGTGCAGGGTTCGTGCGACATGGGCTCGTTCCCGCACGAACTGCCCGGCTACCGGCACATCAGCGACACGGTGGTGCGCACGCAGTTCGAGCAGGCATGGTCGGCCACGCTGCAGCCGGAGCCGGGGCTGCGCATCCCGAACATGTTCGACGCGGCGCTCGACGGCAGCTTCAAGGGGCTTTACTGCCAGGGCGAGGACATCGTCCAGTCGGACCCGAACACGCAGCACGTCGCCGCCGCGCTGTCGGCGATGGAATGCATCGTCGTGCAGGACATCTTCCTGAACGAAACCGCGAAGTACGCGCACGTGCTGCTGCCGGGCTCGACGTTCCTCGAAAAGGACGGCACGTTCACGAATGCGGAGCGCCGGATCTCGCGCGTGCGCAAGGTGATGCCGCCGCTCGCGGGCTACGCGGACTGGGAGGTCACGCTGCTGCTGTCGCAGGCGCTCGGCTACGACATGCACTACACGCATCCGTCGGAAATCATGGACGAGATCGCCCGGCTCACGCCGACCTTCTCGGGCGTGTCGTACGAGAAGCTCGACGCGCTCGGCAGCATCCAGTGGCCGTGCAACGAACACGCGCCGGAAGGCACGCCGACCATGCACATCGACACGTTCGTACGCGGCAAGGGCCGATTCGTGATCACCAAGTTCATCCCGACGCCGGAGAAGGTCACGCAGCGCTATCCGCTGATCCTGACGACGGGCCGCATCCTGTCGCAATACAACGTCGGCGCGCAGACGCGCCGGACCGAGAACGTCCGGTGGCATGAAGAGGACCGCCTCGAGATCCATCCGCACGACGCGGAAGACCGCGGGATCCGGACCGGCGACTGGGTCGGCATCGAGTCGCGTGCCGGTCAGACCGTGTTGCGCGCGCTGGTGTCCGACCGCATGCAGCCGGGTGTCGTGTACACGACGTTCCACTTCCCCGAATCGGGGGCGAACGTGATCACGACGGAAAGCTCCGACTGGGCGACGAACTGCCCGGAATACAAGGTGACGGCCGTGCAGGTGATGCCGGTTGCGCAACCGTCCGACTGGCAACAGGCGTATGCGCGCTTCAACTCGGAGCAGCTCGATCTGCTCGAGCGCCGCGCCGCCGAGCCGGCCGCCGTGACGACGGGCAAGTGAGGCTGCGATGGACAACGGACACCTGATCGACATGGCCAACCAGATCGGCGCATTCTTCGAATCGATGCCCGATCGCGACGAAGCGCTGACCGGGATCGCCGAGCATATCCGGCGCTTCTGGGAGCCGCGGATGCGCCGCGCGTTTCTCGCCGCGCTCGACGATCCGTCGAGCGAAGCCGGGCAACGCGCGACGCCGATCGTGCGGGATGCGATCGCCGCGCACCGCGCGTCGCTCGTACCGGCTGCCGCCCCCGTCTGAGCGCGCGGCTACGCGGGCTGCGGCACGCCCGCGAACCAGCTTTCGCAATGGCGCAGCAGCGCGTTCGCGTCGGTCGCGGTGCGGCCGCGCGCCGCGATGTAGCCGTCGGGCCGCAGCAGATAGAACGAAGGCCTCGACCGGCCGTAGGCCTGCGCAAGCCCGTCCTCCCCGGCGCTTTCGGCATCGGCGACCCGCCACGCGCGCACGGCGCCGGGCATGACGCGTTCCAGCCCTTCCGCGAGCAACTGCCCATCCGCCGGCATCGGCGGTACGTCGCCCGCATCGACGGCGACGGGCTCCTCGAGCAGCAGCAGCGTGAAGCTCGCCGGATCATGCAGGTCGTATATCCGCGCGCTCCCGGGCGCCCGGCCGAGCGGGCCGTCGACCACGTGCACGAGCGCGTCGGGCGCGCGCTCGCCGGCGCGCGGACCGCCATCGAGCACGCGCTCCAGCGTGAGCGGACTTTTCCGGTACTGCACGGCGAGTTCGCTGAACGTGCGCCGCACCGCGTCGCGCACCGGGCCGAACGACGACAGCAGCGGCACGACGTGATTGCGCAGCAGCTTGATCGCACCGTGGTCGGCTTCGACCATTTGCGTGACGAAACCGGTCTGTCGCAACACGTCGCGCTCGATCGGGTGGCGTTCCACGTGATACGTGTCGAGCAGCCGCTCGGGCGTGCCCGCGCCAAGCACGCGCGCGAGCTTCCAGCCGAGATTGAATGCTTCCTGCATCCCCGTGTTCATGCCCTGCGCGCCGGCCGGGCTGTGGATATGCGCGGCGTCGCCCACGAAAAACACGCGCCCGTAGCGCAGCCGGTCGACCATGCGGCTGTGCAGATGGAAATACGACGACCAAGCGAGATCGCTCGGCGCAATCGACGCACCGGTGCGGGCACGCACGATCGCGTCGCATTCGTCGAGCGTCGGCGCCGGCGCGTCGGGCGACGCATCGCCGGCGGGCGGCCGGTCGGCGACGAGCCGGTAGCGGCCGTTGCCCATCGGAAACAACCCGGCGATGCCGTCGGACGTCGTGAACAGGTGAATCTCTTCGTCGGGCCAGCCGGGTATCGCCGCGAAATCGGCAAGCAGGAACGTCTGTTCGAACGCACGGCCCGCAAAACCCACGTTGAGCAGATGCCGTACCGTGCTGTGCGCACCGTCGGCGGCGATCAGATATGACGGTGTGAACGCCTCTTCGCGACCGTCGGCGCCGCGCATCGTCACGTCGAGCGACGTGCCGCCCGCGTCGCACGCGGTCAGCGTGACGCCGCGCTCGATCGTCACGCCGAGCCCGGCCAGATGCTCGGCAAGCAGGCGCTCGGTGACGCTCTGGTCGAGCAACAGCAGATACGGGTAACGCGTTTGCAGCGGATCGAAATCGAGCCGCGCGATCACGCGGCCATCGGCATGCAGCGCGGCCGCATGCACGCGATGGCCGAGATCGAGAAAGGGGTCGACCGTGCGATGCTGCTCCAGCAGTTCGAGCGTGCGCGCCTGGATGCCGATCGCGCGCGAATACGGCGCCGGGGTGGCGAGCCGGTCGATGATGCGCACCGGCACGTGCGCCCGCGCGAGGCTCATCGCCGCGGCCAGGCCGGTGGGCCCGGCGCCGACGATCAGCACGGGCGGAATGTCGAGCGGGGTGTCAGCCATGAGAACCTCGATGACACGCGATCATGCAAGTCTACGCCGCTCCGCGTGACGGGGCCATATGCCAAACGGCCGATGCGCGGCCCCGCCGCGCGGTGTGGGAAAATACGCGCTTTCCGCCAGTTTTCGCGTCATGGATTCCGCATTCGACCGGGCGTACGCCGCACATCGCGCGGGCCGCCTCGCCGAGGCCGAGCACGGCTATCGCCACGCGCTCGCCTCCAACCCCGCCGACGCCGACGCACTGCACCTGTTCGGCGTGCTGCGGCACCAGCAGGGCCAGCACGCCGAGGCAGCCGATCTCGTCGGCCGCGCCGTCGCGCTGCGTCCGGACGATGCCGCGCTGCAGCTCAATCTCGGCAACGCGCTGAAAGCGCTCGGCCGGCTCGACGAAGCGATCGACCGCTTTCGCAACGCGCTGACGCTCGCGCCCGAATTTCCGCTCGCGCACTACAACCTCGGCAACGCGTATGCGGCGCTGCAGCGTCACGACGATGCGATCGACGCCTTCGGCCGCGCGCTGCGGCTCACGCCCGACGACGCGTCGATCCACAACAATCTCGGCAACGCGCTGAACGCACTCGGCCGCCACGACGACGCGCTCGCCGCGTTCGGTCGCGCGCTCGAGCTCCGGCCCGGGCATGCGGGCGCGCACAACAACCTCGCGATGGCGCTGAGCGCGATGGGTCGCGCTGACGATGCGATCGCGCACTTCCAGGCCGCGATCGCCGCGCAGCCGCGTTTCGTCGCCGCGCATTTCAATCTCGGCAACACGTTCGATGCGGTCGGCCGGCATGCCGAGGCGGCCGCGGCGTTCGAAGCCGCGCTCGCGCTGCACCCGCCGTTTCCGCTCGCGCTGTTCGGGCTCGCGAACGCGCTCTGCGCGCAGGCGCGCCATCGCGACGCGCTGCCCTACTACGAGCGCGCCGTCGGGCTCGATCCGTCGTTCGGGCTCGCATGGCTGAATCTCGGCAACGCGCATCATGCGCTCGGCGCGCACGAGATGGCGCTGCGCGCATTCGACCAGGCGCTGCGGGTCGCGCCCGATCTCACGCTCGCGCGGCTGCATCGCGCGGTCACGCTGCTGACGCTGCGCGACTTCACGCGCGGCCTGCCCGCCTATGAAGCGCGCCACGAAACGCCCGGCGCGACGCCGCTCGGCGCGCTGCCGCGCTGGCAGGGCGAGCCGATTGCGGCGCGCACGTTGCTGATCCGCGCGGAACAGGGGTTCGGCGACACGCTGCAGTTCGTTCGCTTCGTGCCGCTGGCCCGCGCACGCTGCGCGCGCGTCGTGCTCGAAGTCCAGCCGGAACTCGTCGCGCTGCTGACGCCGGCCGCCGCGCGCTGGCGCGTGACGCTCGTGCCGCAAGGCGCCGCGAAGCCGCCTGTTGCGAACGTCGCGTGCACGCTGATGAGCCTGCCGTTCCTGCTGGGCCTTCAGCCGGACGATATCGTCGGCTCGCGCTACCTCGATGCGCCCGATGGCGCCCGGCGGCGCTTTCGCGGCTCGCTCGGCGGGCAGTCGAAGCGCAAGTTCGGCCTCGCGTGGTCGGGGCGCCGGCAGGCGCAGGAAAACCGCTCGATGCCGTTCGACGCGCTCGCGCCGCTGCTCGCGCTGCCGGACATCGACTGGATCGTGCTGCAGCCCGCGCTCGACGACGACGAACGGGCGCGCGTCGACGCGCATCCGCGCGTGCATCGTCTCGACGGCCGGCTGAACGACTTCGCCGACACGGCCGCGCTGATCGAGCGGCTCGACGGCGTCGTCACGATCGACACGGCCGTCGCGCACCTCGCGGGCGCGCTCGGCAAGCCGCTGTGGGTCATGCTGCCGTTCGCGGCCGACTGGCGCTGGTTCACCGGCGACGATTGCCCGTGGTACGCACGAGCCAGAATCGCCCGCCAGCCTGCGCCGGGCGCGTGGCCCGACGTGGCGGCCGCGGTGGCGGGCATGCTGCGCGACGCATGACCGCACACGAAAAAGGGAGCGCATCGCGCTCCCTTTTTTCAACCTGACGCGCGGCCGACGCCGCGCGATATATCGATCGCCGTCAGGCCGACTTGTACTGGTTGCGCGCGGCGGACGTGCGGTACAGCACGAGCGTCGCGATCAGCCCGCAGATCGCGGCCACGCTCAACCACAGCCCCGGCGCCGCCTTGTTGCCCGTCTGGTGGATCAGCAGCGTCGAGATCGCCGGCGTGAAGCCGCCGATCGTCGTCGCCAGGCTGTACGCGAGCGAGAAGCCGGCCGTCCGCACGTCGGCCGGCATCACTTCGGTCAGCGCGACGACCATCGCGCCGTTGTACGACGCGTACAGGAACGACAGCCACAGCTCGACCGCGAGCAGCCGCAGGAACGACGGATCGCCGACGAGCCACAGCACGGCCGGGTAAGCCGACAGCAGCGTCAGCACGGTGAACGCGATCAGCACCGGGCGGCGGCCGATGCGGTCGGACAGCGCGCCGGACAACGGCAGCCACACGAGATTCGAGATCCCGACGCAGACGGTCACGACGAGCGCGTCGAGCGACGACAGGTGCAGCACTTCCTTGCCGAAGGTCGGCGTGTACGCGGTAATCATGTAGAACGACACCGTCGTCATGATCACCATCCCCATGCCGGCCACCACGACGCCCCAGTTGTCGAGCATCGAACGCATGATCTCGCCCATCGTCGGACGATGACGCTTCGCCAGAAACTCGTCGGTCTCCCTCAGCGAACGGCGGATCAGGAACAGGAACGGCACGATCAGGCAGCCGATCAGGAACGGGATGCGCCAGCCCCACGCGGTCATTTCCTCGACCGGCAGCGCGCGGTTCAGCACGACGCCGACGAACGCGGCGAACACGACGGCCACCTGCTGGCTGCCCGACTGCCACGACGTATAGAAGCCCTTGTGGCCCTTCGTCGCGATCTCCGACAGGTAGACCGACACGCCGCCGAGCTCGACGCCCGCCGAGAAGCCCTGCAACAACCGGCCGAGCAGCACGAGTACCGGCGCGAGCACGCCGATCGTCGCATAACCCGGTATCGCGGCCACCGTGAGCGTGCCGATCGCCATCAGCCCGAGCGTCAGGATCAGCCCCTTGCGGCGGCCATGATGGTCGATATACGCGCCGAGCACGATCGCACCGACCGGCCGCATCAGGAAGCCCGCGCCGAATACCGACAGCGACAGCATCAGCGACGCGAAGGCGTCGCCGCTCGGAAAGTACGTTTTCGCGATGGCCGACGCGTAATACCCGTAGACCATGAAGTCGTACATTTCCAGGAAGTTGCCGCTGACGACGCGGAATACGGTGCGGAATTTCGATTCCTGCGCGATGGCAGGCGACGCTGTGGACATGTTTTCTCGCTCGGCTCGGATGGCGCGCATACCGCGCCGCATGGGTCCGGCGACGCACGCCGCGCCGGGCCGGGCCGCCGCGCACGGGCATCGCTGTCTGCCGGCGGCGCATCGCGCAACGACGCGCGCACCGGCATGATTCGCGAATCATGCCACGGCAAGCCGACATTTGCCTTGTGGTGCCCCTGTTGCTGGCGTCGCGGTATCTACCTCGTACAAGTCGTCCTGATACCGGCACAAGAATCAGATCCATCTGATCGACCTGTGTTCGCCGGCTGACGACAATGTCGGGATTCGCGACGACATTTCCGCGCCGCGCCGGCACGGTTGCCCGTGTCGCACGGCGCCTCCCTCCATGACCCCATCGCCCCTCGTCCCGGTCGAAGGCGCGCTTGCCCGCCCTCGCGCCACCCCGCTCGACCACGTCCCGCCGTTCGGCCGCGAATGGCGATTTCGCGGCGCACCCGGTGCCGGGCGCGGCGGGAACTGCCTCGCGACGCTGACGACGTCCTGCATCGACGTCGACCGGCCGCACCGCGCGTGCCGATGGCAGCCGCTGTCCGTAGCGGCGTCGCTGCCGGCTTCGGCCGGGTTACCCGTCACACCGGCGGCGGCCGCCGGCAGGCGCTTGCACGATCGCGCGCGCCGCCCTCGCGACCGGCGCGCGATGTATGCCGTCTGCTGGAGCATCGGCGCACTCGGCTTCATCGGCTGGCTGATCGGCGCGTACGAGCCGCCGGCGGGTTCCGGTCTCGCGTCCGCGATTCAGGTCGCCGACGGTGCGCCCGCTCACACCACGACATCGACCGGCACCATACGTGTCGCCGCGACTCAACCGGCTACGTCGACGAACACCATGCCGCAGCGCAACGCGGCAACGCCTGTCGCCGACACGACGGAATCGCCGTCGGCCACGCGCCGCGCCCTGCTTCGTCCCGCACCGCGGCACCCGCAAGCGACCTCCGACGTGCGGCACGCCGCCCCGGCCTCGCCGCGTCGGGTATCCGGCCAGCGTACGACGGATGCATCGTCCCGCACACCGGTCGTGCCGCGGCTGGCCGCGCATCCGTCGCTCCAGCGCGATGCGGCCCACGTCGGCACACGCGATCGGCGTGCCCGGCTGCCGCGCACGGCGGACACGCGCGATATGCACGATATGCGCGACGCGCTCGACGATCCGGCCACGCTGATCGCCATGGCAAACGCGCTGCGCGCCGCCCAGCCTGCCCGCCCGACGCACCCGCCCGCGGCCGGTTTCGACTGGACGTCGCAACTGTCGCACCGCCGCGTGACCGACGTGCCGAACGCATTCGCACATTGACGCCCGCGCAATAAAAAACCCGGCGAAGATCGCTTCGCCGGGTTTTTGCTCGTCTCGCTCCGTCCGTTCGACGAATCGTTACTTGTGCGCGGGCAGCCCCGTCTCGGTCTGCTTCTCGAGCTGCCGCACCTGCTCCTGCAGATCGCGCAACTGCAACTGCGCGGCCCGCTTCTCGACCTGCAGCGCCTGTGCCTGCTCCTGCGCCGACTTCTGCCGCTGCGCGACTTCGGCCTGCTGGTTGCGCGCGACGCTCAGGTCGGCCTGCAACTGCTGCGCACGATTCGCCTGAAGCGCGATCACGCGTTCGAGAAACGCCTTCTGCGCCTGCAGCTCGGTCCGGCGGATCTCGATATCGGCGAGTTGCACGGTCTGCTGGACGAAATTCGCATACACCATCTCCGCGCGATTCTTGTCCTGCGAACGGATCACGCGCCACAGGTTCTTGTCCTGGAACAGCGCGACGTAGTACGTCATCTCGCGCGGATCGAACATCAGGCTCGCACCGTAGCTGCCGTTGTACGTCGTGCGCATCTCGACGATCCGGCCGTCGTGCAGCATCTGCGTCAGCTCGGCGACGTTGCCTTGCGCGGCGGCGTCCGTCGCGGCCGCGGCCGATGCAGCCGGCGATGCGCTGCCGCTCAGGCTCGTGACCGCCGGACGCGTACCGGCGACGGGGGCGGTCGCGTCTGCGGACCAGGCCGTGCCCGCTTGCGCGCAGGCGGCCAGCGCAACGATCCACGTCGCGCATCGTGCAGGGGAAAAATTTCGGAAAGCCAACGTCAGACTCCGGCGAACGAATCGGAACTCGCGATTATCGTTCAAAACGAAACGGCCGCATCTCGAATTAATCGGGATGCGGCCGGCCTGCGTACGACGCGAAAAATACGGCGTGCTACAGGCGCGTTTCGCGTGCCGCGCGCAGGAACGCATCGAGCAGCGGCGTGCAGTCGAGCAGCTCCGAGCCGCCCGCGCGATGGAACTCCGGATGCCACTGCACGCCGACGACGAATGGCGAACGGCGATGGCGAATGCCTTCGATGATGCCATCGCCGGCCGACACGGCCTCGATGTTCAGATCGCGGCCGAGATCGCGGATCGCCTGGTGGTGAATCGAGTTGACGATCGCTTCGCTGCGCCCCGGGAACATGCTCGCGAGCGTCGACGAGTCGGGGAAGCGAATCGCGTGACGATGCTGGTCGTAATGCTCGCTCACGTGCGCATTCGCGGTCGGCACGTCGGTCGCGATGTCCTGGTACAGCGAGCCGCCGAACGCGACGTTGATCAGCTGGCAGCCGCGACACACGCCGAGCACGGGTTTGCCGGACTCGACGAATTCGTGCAGCAGCTCGAGCTCGTACATGTCGCGCACGCGATCGCCCGGCCACTCGGGGCGCGCATCCGACGCCGCGTAGGTCTGCGGCGACACGTCGGCGCCGCCTTGCAGCAGCAGGCCGTCGAGATGCTTCGCGTAATCGCGCAGGCGGATGTTGCTCGGATGGATCATGCCTTGATGGCCGACCGTCGGGATCATGAACACGAGCACGTCGCGCGACATCACCCAGTGCGCGATCGACTCCTCGAGATACTGCAGCGTCTTGCCGCGCAGCCCCTTCGCGCCGGGCTCCGGATGGAAGATCCGCGCCGACACGCCGATGCGCAGCGTGCGCTGCGTGATGCGCTGGCCGGCGCGGTCGAACAGCCGCCGCGCGCGGGCCGCGACGATCCGGCCGAACACCGACCACGGCGTATCGCTCTGCTTCAGGTAGGCCGGCGGCGCATTCTGCGCGTTCGCGGGCGGCGGCCGCGGCGTATCGAAATCGGGCGGCGCGCCGAATCCGGGCGGCGGCGCGCCGGGCTTCGGCGGCGCGACCGGAGCGGCGCCATCACTGACCGTGCCGGCCGCACCGGGCTCGGATGCAGCCGTGACGGGCGACGCGCCGTCATCGGCGACATTCTCCGCGGCGGCCTGCGTGGCCGGCGCATCGGGCGTTTTCGCCGGATCGGGGCGGGGGGAATCGGAAGAAGCGGAAAAGGTGCCGGGCAGACCGGCCGGGGAAGGCGTGTTTTCGCTCATGACGATGGTCTGATGCGTCGCTCGCGCGTAGGGATAGACGAGGATTCATTATGCTTCAGTGCACGATCGCGCGGTAAACCTGCAACATCCTGTCGATATTGTTGCAAGTCGGTGGCAAGCCGGGCGGAAGAGCGGCGCCGTTCGCGCGCCGGCACTGCCTGCCCCCCTCGTTCGCGCTGGACATCTGTGATATATCACAATAATATCCAAAGATCGCCCACGCTTCCCGAGCCTCCGCGCCCATGATCGCGCCCCTCCCGGCCACCGTGCCGCAACCGGCATGAGTACCGTGACCGACATCCCCCGCGAGCGCGCCGCCGCATCGCCGGCCAGCCTCGCCGAGCGCGCATACGCGCTGATCCAGCGCGACATCATCACGATGCGTCTGAAACCGGGCGCCGCGCTCAACGAAGCCGACCTCGTGGCACGGACCGGAATCGGCCGCACGCCGGTGCACCAGGCCGTGCATCGACTCGTGCTCGAAGGGCTGCTGTCCGTGATGCCGCGCAAGGGCTTGATGGTGCAGCCGCTGTCGCTCGACGACATCGTCGCGGTGATCGACGTGCGGCGCATCAACGAAGCGCACTGCGCCGAACTCGCCGCGCGCCATGCGACGCCCGACGATCTCGCGCGCCTGGCCGCGCTGCTCGACGACGGGCAGGCCTGCGTCGACACGCACGACGTCGAAGGCATGATGGAGCTCGACCGCGCGTTTCATCAGACGATCGCGTCGGCCGCGCGCAATGCCGTGCTCGCCGACATCCTGCGCGCGCTGCACGAGCGCTCGCTGCGCTTCTGGTTCGTCACGCTGTCCGAACCGCACCATCTCGCCGACGTCCAGCACGAACACCGCGAACTGTTCGAGCGGCTGTCCGCACGCGACGCCGCCGGCGCGCGCGCAGCCGTCGAAAGCCATATCGATTCGTTCCGCTCCACGCTTCTTCAACATCTTCGCCCCTGAGCCGCCATGACCACTTTCACGCCGTTCCCTCCGCTCGCCCAGCTCGCCGCCGACCTCGCCGCCGGCCGGACCACGAGCCGCGCGCTCGTCGACGCCGCGCTCGACCGGATCACCGATCCGTCGGGCCAGGGCGCCGTCGTCTTCACCGAAGTCGATGCCGACAACGCCCGCGCGGCCGCCGACGCGCACGACCGGCTGCGCGCCGCGGGCACCGTGCTGTCGCCGCTCGCGGGCATTCCCGTGTCGGTCAAGGACCTGTTCGACGTCGCGGGCCAGGTCACGCGCGCGGGTTCGCGGGTGCTCGACGGCGCACCGGCCGCGCGCACCGATGCGGTCGCCGTCGCGCGGCTCAAGCGCGCGGGCGCGGTGCTGGTCGGCCGCACCAACATGAGCGAGTTCGCGTTTTCGGGGCTCGGGCTGAATCCGCACTTCGGCAACCCGCGCTCGCCGTACCACCGCGACGTGCCGGGCGATGCGCGGATTTCGGGCGGCTCGTCGTCGGGAGCGGCCGCGTCGGTCGCCGACGGGATGGCCGCGGTCGCGCTCGGCACCGACACCGGCGGCTCGATCCGCATTCCGGCCGCGCTGTGCGGGCTGACCGGCTTCAAGCCGACCGCGAGCCGGATCCCCACGCAAGGCGGCGTGCCGCTGTCGACGACGCTCGACTCGTTCGGCCCGATCGGCCTGACGGTCGCGTGCTGCGCGCTGGTCGACCGGATGCTCGCGGGGCTCGAGCCGCACGTGCCGGCCGCCCGGCCGCTCGAAGGCGTGCGGCTCGGCGTGCTGACGAACTACGTGACCGATGGCGTCGATGCCGACGTCGCGGCGGCGCTCGACACCGCGCTCAAGCATCTCGAAGCGGCCGGTGCGATCGTCACCGAAGTACGCTTCCCCGCGCTCGACCGGCTGCCGGAGATCAACCGTTTCGGCTTCTCGCCGATCGAGGCGTACGCGTGGCATCGTCCGCTGCTCGCCAAGCATCGCGACCAGTACGACCCGCGCGTGCTGACGCGGATCCTGAAGGGCGAACCGGCGAGCGCCGCCGACTATCTCGACCTGCTCGCCGCGCGCGCCGCGATGCTCGACGAAGCCGCGCACACGGTCTGGTCGCGCTTCGATGCGCTCGTCGCGCCGACGGTGCCGGTCGTGCCGCCGCGCATCGCCGAACTCGAAGCGGACGACGACGCGTTCACGCGCACCAACGCGCTGATCCTGCGCAATCCGAGCGCGTTCAACTTCCTCGATGCGTGCGGGCTGTCGCTGCCGTGCCATCCGCGCGACGCGGCGCCGGTCGGCCTGATGCTCGCGGCGGCGCCGCATCGCGACGACGCGCTGCTTGCGATCGGCCAGTCGGTCGAGGCCGTGCTGAACACGATCCGCTGAGCGCGCTGGCCGATCGCCAGCCGATCGCCGGCGGCCCGCGCGTGTGCGGCAGGGTGCCGCACGCGCGCTGTCAGTTTCGTGCCAGACCGTTCGCGCTAAAATCGCGCGATTGTTTTCCGGACCGACCGACGAGGAACCCCGCCGACATGAACGACTACACGCTTGCACTCCGCCGCGAACGCCGCCTGCTGATGCTGCTCGGATGGGTGTGCATCGCCCTGCTGGCCGGCGCGCTGTACCTGCAGTACGTGAAGAACGAAGACCCGTGCCCGCTGTGCATCATCCAGCGCTACTTCTTCTGCGCGATCGGGATCTTCGCGTTCCTGGCCGCCGGGATCCGCAACTGGCGCGGTGTCTGGGTGCTCGAACTGCTGATCGCGATCGCCGCGGCCGGCGGCGTCGGCACGGCCGCGCGACACCTGTCGATCCAGATGAATCCGGGCTTCAGCTGCGGCTTCGACACGCTGCAGCCGATCGTCGACAGCC
This sequence comes from Burkholderia sp. BCC0044, assembly GCF_902832955.1. Taxonomy (NCBI): domain Bacteria; kingdom Pseudomonadati; phylum Pseudomonadota; class Betaproteobacteria; order Burkholderiales; family Burkholderiaceae; genus Burkholderia; species Burkholderia sp. BCC0044. The sequence goes on from NZ_CADFDO010000001.1 coordinate 1,419,014, forward strand.
TGCCGCCCGCGCAGTGGTTCCCCGGCATGTTCAAGGTCGCCGGGCTGTGCGAGACCGTCTACCCGCCGATCCTCGGCGTCCTGCTGCCCGGCTGGGCGCTGATCGGCTTCGCCGTGATCCTGGTCGCGGTCGTCGCGAGCCTCTGGCGTCATCGTCGCAAGCTCGCGGGCTGACCGGCCGGCCGCGTTGCCGGCCGATGGCCTGCGCGGCCCGACCGAACGGGCCGCGCGCCGCCGGCAAGTCGTCACCCGGCTGCACCCTGCGCCGGCCTTGCCCGGTCGCCGCGCGTAAACACCTACCCCGCCGCCGCCCGGATGTCCGGGCCGGCGCGCGTCGCGCGATCGCCACGCCCCCGCCCCGCCGCGCATGCGTTTCGGCCCGATGTGCATGCATCGGCGCCACGATCCCGCGCGGCGGGCCTATGATCGACATGATCGCCGCCTGATAGCCCGGATCACCGCCCGGCCATGTTCCCGCCGCGTGGCGATGCTATCTTCGGGACTGGATGGCGATCTACGTGCGCGAGGCCAGGCGGTCTCACCGCTCCCTGCGTAACGCGCGCCCGATCCGCAATGTCGACTGGATTCATCATGACAACGCACACCATCCGCATCCGTCACCCTCATGGCGTCCGCGCGTCCGGCGGCGCCGTTCGCGCACGTCGTCGGTACTCGGCCGCCGCACGGCATCAGCCGTGCAGCCGGCCGGCCGCGCGCCCGTCCGTCCTCGTTGCCGCCGCGCCCGCCGGAGCGCGCCGCGCGTCGTGCCGCGTCGTCCCGAACGGAGCGTGCTGATGGAAGCCTGGCTCGGCGATCTGCAGCAACTGCTCACGCACGGCGAAGCGGCCGTGCTCGTGACGGTCGCGCACACCGACGGCTCCGCGCCGCGCGAAGCCGGCACCAAGATGCTGGTCACGCGCGACACGGCCCGCCATACGATCGGCGGCGGTCATCTGGAATGGAAGGCGATCGAGATCGCGCGGCACCTGCTGAAGGACGGCGCGCACGTGCCGCACGCGCGCCGGCTCGAGCGGCTCGCGCTCGGCCCGAGCCTCGGCCAGTGCTGCGGCGGCGCCGTGGTGCTCGCGTTCGAGCGGCTCGACGTCGGCGACCTCGGCTGGATCATGTCGCTCGCGAAGCGCGTCGCGGCCGGCGCCGCGACCGTGCGTAGCGTATCATTCGGCCCCTCGCCGGGCGCGCCGCTGTTGAGCGAGCCCGAATCGGAAGCCGCGCGCGCCGATTGCCTGCTGTGGGAAACCGGCGGCGTATCGCTGATGACCGAAACGATCGCGCCGTATGCGTTCCCCGTCGTGCTGTTCGGCGCGGGACACATCGGCACCGCGCTCGTGAAGGTGCTGGCGACGCTGCCGTGCCACGTGCGCTGGATCGACGGGCCCGACGCGGGGTTCCCGCCGGCCGACGCGCTCGCCGGCATCGGCAACCTCGCGATCGATGCGACCACTTCCCCGGCGGACGCGGTCGACGCCGCGCCGCCGCAGTCCTACTTCGTCGTGATGACGCACGACCACGCGCTCGATTTCATGCTGGCCGAACGCATCCTGCGACGCGGCGACTATGCCTACTTCGGGATGACCGGCTCGCACACGAAACGCGTGCAGTTCGATCACCGGCTCGCCGCGATCGGCGTCGACCCGGCCCAGGTCGCGCGGATGCGCTGCCCGATCGGTGTCGAAGGCATCGTCGACAAGGCGCCCGAAGTGATCGCGATCTCGGTGGCCGCGCAATTACTGCAGGCCGTCGAGGCGAATGCGTGCGCGCAGGCTTCCCCTACCTACTGACCGACCAAGAACGACGCCATGACCCCGACATTCAAGAACAAGATCGCTCGCGCGCCGAAAGCGGAGCTGCACATCCATATCGAAGGCTCGCTCGAGCCGGAACTGATCTTCGCGCTCGCGCAGCGCAACGGCGTGAAGCTCGCGTACGACTCGATCGACGCGCTGCGCGCCGCGTATGCGTTCACCGATCTGCAATCGTTCCTCGACATCTACTACGCCGGCGCGAGCGTGCTGCTCACCGAGCAGGATTTCTACGACATGACGGCCGCGTACTGCGAGCGCGCGCTCGCCGACAACGTCGTCCACACCGAACTGTTCTTCGACCCGCAGACGCACACCGAGCGCGGCGTGCCGATCGAGACGGTCGTCGCGGGCATCGAGCGCGCGCTCGCCGACGCCGAAGCACGCGGGCTGTCGAGCAAGCTGATCCTGTGCTTCCTGCGCCACCTGTCCGAAGAGGATGCGCTCGCGACGTTCGAATCCGCATTGCCGCTGTTCGAGCGCTATCGTCATCGCCTGATCGGCGTGGGCCTCGATTCGTCCGAGCTCGGCCATCCGCCGACGAAGTTCGCGCGCGTGTTCGAGAAGGCGCGCGCGCTCGGGCTGAAGCTCGTCGCGCACGCGGGCGAGGAAGGCCCGCCCGCGTACATCTACGAAGCGCTCGACGTGCTGAAGGTCGACCGGATCGACCACGGCGTGCGCAGCATCGAGGATGCGGCGCTCGTCGAGCGTCTCGCGAAAACGCGCACGGCGCTCACCGTGTGCCCGCTGTCGAACCTGAAGCTGTGCGTGTTCGACGACATGGCGAAGCACACGCTGAAGGCGCTGCTCGACCGAGGCGTGGCGGTGACGATCAACTCCGACGATCCGGCCTATTTCGGCGGCTACGTCAATGAAAACTACTTCGCGACGGCCGAAGGGCTGCAACTCACGGATGCCGAAGTCCATGCGGTGATCCGCAACGGCTTCGAGGCGTCGTTCATCGAACCGGCGCAGCGCGACGCACTGTACGCGCGCCTCGACGCGTACTGGCAGGCCGCGTGACGGCCCGCATCGAGGCTCGCTAGACAGATGAAACACGGCAACGGCATCCGCGTCGCGATTCCCCGTTCGGCCTTGCGCCGGGCGGATCGGCTGCGTGCGTGCGGCGCGATCGCGCGGTACGGCGTCGTCCGCACGCGCCGGCCGTCGCGGTTTGCCGTGGCGTTCGCCGCCGTACCGGTTGCAGGCATACCGGCTGCGGGCGCACCGGTTGCGCGCGCAACGGCCGCGAGGTGCACGAACAACCACTCGCTGGCGGCTTCGGCCGCCACGTTCGCCCGCGCCGTCGCCGCCGGCCGTGCCGCACGTCACGTGCGGCCGCCGCTCGCGAAGCACCGTCCCGCCCCGTGCGGCGCCGATCGCTTTCTTCTGTTCGCCTTACCTTGATGCAGGACCCTTCGTCATGACGCAAACCGCTTTCCGTTCCCAACTGCTGACCTTCAACGGCGACCCGGCGCAATCGAGCCAGGCCGCGAATTACGAGACCGACGGGCTCCTGATCGTCGACGACGGCAAGGTCGTCGCCGCCGGCCCGTACGCGTCGCTTGCCGCGACACTCGCGCGCGACGCGGTGGTCCACGACCTGCGCGACAAGCTGATCGTGCCCGGCTTCATCGACACGCACATCCACTATCCGCAGACGGACATGATCGCGTCGCCGGCGCCGGGCCTGCTGCCGTGGCTCGACAAGTACACGTTCCCGACCGAGCGCCAGTTCGGCGACCCCGAGCATGCGCGCGAAGTCGCCGACTTCTTCGTCGACGAACTGCTCGCGTGCGGCACGACGAGCGCGCTCGTCTACTGCACGGTGCACAAGCAGTCGGCCGATGCGCTGTTCGCAGCAAGCGACGCGCGCGACCTGCGGATGATCGCGGGCAAGGTGCTGATGGACCGCAACTGCCCCGAATTCCTGCGCGACACCGCGCAGTCGGGCTACGACGACAGTGCCGAGCTGATCGACCGCTGGCACGGCAAGGGCCGCCAGATGTACGCGCTCACGCCGCGCTTCGCGCCGACGTCGACCGAGGCGCAGCTCGAGGCGTGCGGCGAACTCGCGCGCCGCCATCCGGACGTGTTCGTGCAAAGCCACGTCGCGGAAAACGTCGACGAGGTGAAATGGGTGGCCGAGCTGTTCCCCGGCCATCGCAGCTATCTCGACATCTACGACCGCTACGGGCTGCTGCGGCCGCGCGCGGTGTACGGCCACTGCATCCACCTCGACGACGAGGATCGCCGCCGGATGGCCGAGACGCGCACCGTCGTCGCGCACTGCCCGACGTCGAATTTCTTCCTCGGCAGCGGGCTGTTCGACTTCGACAAGGCCGGCGAATACGACGTACCCGTCACGCTCGCGACCGACGTCGGCGGCGGCACGTCGTTCTCGATGCTGCAGACGATGAACGAGGCGCACAAGGTCGCGCGGCTGTCGGGCCATCACCTGACCGCCACGCGAATGTTCTGGCTCGCGACGGCCGGCGCCGCGCAGGCGCTCGACCTCGCCGACACGATCGGCACGCTCGAGCCGCGCACCGAGGCCGACTTCGTCGTGCTCGATCCGCGGGCGACGCCGCTGCTCGCGCGCCGCACGCAGCGCGCGGATTCGCTCGAGGAACTGCTGTTCGCGTTCGCGCTGCTCGGCGACGACCGCGCGGTGTACCGCACCTATGCGGCCGGCGAACTCGTGCACGAGCGCGGCGCCGCGCGCCGCCCGGCCGCCGCGTAACGGCTCGCGGGTAGCCCGTTCCGGCCTGCGCGGCAGCTTCGCCGTCGCGCAGGCCGGCAACCGAACCCGCAAGACGGCCCGCCCGCTTTCGCGCACGCAACGCGCCGTGCTAGAATTCGCCGCTCATTGGGGAGTAGCCGCTCCGCTCGATGTCCCGCGCCCCCGGCGCGCATCGTGACGGAGGCGTCCGTCAACAGACTTGGCCGTTCGGCCATGGCGGCCGCAGCCACGTTGGCCTGGCGAGACCGATGGTTCACTGCGCGCCGCATCAGGGCCCGGCGCGCGGCGGATCGTCGCTCGCACGCACAACAACGGCCCGTGGAACCCCATTCGTGTCTCAAGCCTTCCTGATCTCCACCGGCGCCGTCGCCCTCGCTGAAATCGGCGACAAGACCCAACTGCTTTCCCTCGTTCTGGCCGCGCGCTATCGCAAGCCGGTGCCGATCATTCTCGGCGTGCTCGTCGCGACGCTCGTCAACCACGGTTTCGCCGGCGCGCTCGGCGAATGGCTGGGCGTGCTCGTCACGCCGTCGATCATGCGCTGGGCGCTCGCGTTCTCGTTCATCGCGATGGGGCTGTGGATCCTGGTGCCGGACAAGCTCGACGAGGACGAGGCCAATGCGACCCGCTCGCGGCTCGGCGTGTTCGGCGCGACGCTGGTCGCGTTCTTCCTCGCGGAGATGGGCGACAAGACGCAGATCGCGACGGTCGCGCTGGCCGCGCGTTTCCAGGATTACATCGGCGTGGTGGCCGGCACGACGTTCGGGATGATGCTCGCGAACGTGCCGGCGATCCTGCTCGGCGACCGCTTCGCGCATCGTCTGCCGACGAAGCTCGTGCACGGGATCGCGGCCGTACTGTTCGTCGTGCTCGGCGCGCTGGCGCTGCTGGGTGTCGGGGTCTGACGGAAAGGAAAGTGGCCGGCGCGGCCGGGCGGCCGCGCCGAGAAGGATGCCGCGCTACTTCGCGACGGCCGCGCCCGAGGCGGGCGCCGCCGGCACCGCGCGCTCGTTGGCGGCCGGCGCCGCCGGCCCGCCGCGCTTGTCGACCGGCAGCCGGACCGTGCGGACCGCGCCGTTCGACAGCGGGAAATCGGCGAGCGCGCTGCGCGCGAGGAACGGCATCGCGTACAGCAGCGTGCCGTTGTCGCCGGTCGTGCGCGCGGACACGTTGTAGACCTCCTTGCCCGTCGCGCGCTCGGTGATGCGGATGCCGAGCATGTAGTCGAACACCTGGTAGGTCTGCGCGACATAGCCGGCCGGCATCGGCCCCCAGGGGCCCCACGGACCCCAGGGACTCCACGGCCCGCCCCGCCAGTACGGCCCCGGCCCCATGAACCACGGGTCATAGTAGACCGGCTGCGGCACCGTCACGAGATCGCTGCCGACCGCATAGGTCAGCCCGACGAGATAGCGTGCCTGCGACTGCGGCACCTGCCGGAACGCGTACGCGGACAGCTCGTTCGCGACGATCGGCTCGTAGGTCGACTGCTCGATGCTGTTCTTCTGCGCGTCCGTGCGCGTGAACGCATAGGTGCGGGTCGCGTCGCTGCCGCTCCAGTCGGAGAAGGCCGTGACCTGGGTAGTCACGTAGCTGGTGCAGCCGGTCAGCAGCGCGACGCACAGCGCCGCCGCCCAGCCCGCACCGCGAAAAATCCATTCGCGTTTCATGTTGATCCTCGTCGATCCGTCACCCGTTCGTCGCACCGCGCGAAGCACAACGGGATGCCGATAATACGCGGACTATCGGAAGCGGTAAAAAGTTCGCCCGGCACGCAGCCGCAAGCCTTTGTACAATGGCCCGGTTCGCCTGGCCCGCGCGACGGGCCCGTCCCCCACTCCACCGATCTCGACGACCATGTCCGACAACGCCTCCTCCACCGTGATCCGCCGCGCCGACTACACGCCGCCGGCCTTCCTCATCGATTCCGTCGCACTCGAATTCGATCTCGCGCCGGCCCGCACGATCGTCAGGAACACGATGCGCGTGCGCCGCAATCCGGACGCCGCGCCCGCGCCGCACCTGGAACTGCTGGGCGAGGCGCTCGACTTCCTCGGCGCGCGGCTCGATGGCGCGCCGCACGGCGCGGTGCGCGCGCACGAGCACGGGCTGACGGTCGAGAACGTGCCCGACGCGTTCGAGCTGACGCTCGAAAGCGCGTGCGCTCCGGACCAGAATACGACGCTGTCGGGCCTGTACGTGTCGAGCGGCAACTTCTTCACGCAGTGCGAAGCCGAAGGCTTTCGCCGCATCACCTACTTCCTCGACCGCCCCGACGTGATGGCGTCGTACACGGTCACGCTGCGCGCCGACAAGGCCGCGTACCCGGTGCTGCTGTCGAACGGCAACCTCGTCGATTCGGGCGACCTGCCCGACGGCCGCCACTTCGCGAAATGGGAAGACCCGTTCCGCAAGCCGAGCTACCTGTTCGCGCTGGTCGCCGGCAAGCTCGTCGCGATCGAGGAGAAAATCACGACCGGTTCCGGCAAGGAAAAACTGCTGCAGGTATGGGTCGAACCGGCCGACCTCGACAAGACGCGTCACGCGATGGATTCGCTGATCCACTCGATCCGCTGGGACGAAAAGCGCTTCGGCCTCGAGCTCGATCTCGACCGCTTCATGATCGTCGCGGTCGGCGACTTCAACATGGGCGCGATGGAGAACAAGGGGCTCAACATCTTCAACACGAAGTACGTGCTGGCGAACCCCGAGACCGCGACCGACACCGATTTCGCGAACATCGAGTCGGTGGTCGGCCACGAGTACTTCCACAACTGGACCGGCAACCGCGTGACCTGCCGCGACTGGTTCCAGCTGAGCCTGAAGGAAGGCCTGACGGTATTCCGCGACCAGGAATTCTCGGCCGACATGGCCGCGGGCGACGACGTCGAATCCGCGGCCCGCGCGGTCAAGCGCATCGAGGACGTGCGCGTGCTGCGCCAGCTGCAGTTCGCCGAGGACGCCGGCCCGATGGCGCACCCGGTGCGCCCGGAGAGCTACGTCGAGATCAACAACTTCTACACGATGACCGTCTACGAGAAAGGCTCGGAAGTCGTGCGGATGTACCAGACGCTGTTCGGCCGCGACGGCTTCCGCAAGGGGATGGATCTGTACTTCAAGCGCCATGACGGCCACGCGGTGACCTGCGACGACTTCCGTCACGCGATGGCCGACGCGAACGGGCGCGACCTCGCGCAGTTCGAGCGCTGGTACAGCCAGGCCGGCACGCCGCGCGTGTCGGTGCGCACCGCGTACGACGCGGCCGCGCGCCGCTATACGGTCACGCTCGCGCAAGGCTACGGCGATGCGTCGCCGGCCGCGCGCGAAACGCAGCAGGGGCCGCTGCTGATCCCGTTCGCGATCGGCCTGATCGGCCGCGACGGCCGCGACCTGCCGCTGCGTCTGGACGGCGAAGTCGCCGCATCGGGCACGACGCGCGTGCTCGAATTCACCGATACCGAGCAGGCCTTCACGTTCGTCGACGTGCCGGAAGCGCCGCTGCCGTCGCTGCTGCGCAACTTCTCGTCGCCGGTGATCGTCGAGTACGACTACAGCGACGACGATCTCGCGTTCCTGCTCGCGCACGACAGCGATCCGTTCAACCGCTGGGAAGCCGGCCAGCGCCTCGCGACGCGCGCGCTGCTGACGCTCGCCGCGCGTGCCGCCGCCAACGCGCCGCTCACGCTCGGCGAGAACTTCGTCGCCGCGTTCCGCCGCGTGCTGACCGATGAAAGCCTGTCGCCGGCGTTCCGCGAACTCGCGCTGACGCTGCCGTCGGAAACCTACCTCGCCGACCAGATGGCCGAGGCCGACCCGGCCGCCGTGCATCGCGCGCGCCAGTTCGTGCGCCGCCAGCTCGCGACCGCGCTGCGCGCCGACTGGCTCGCCGCGTACGAGCAGCACCAGACGCCCGGCGCCTACGAGCCGACGCCGGAAGCCTCGGGCCGCCGCGCGCTGAAGAACCTCGCGCTCGCGTATCTCGCCGAACTCGAGGATCCGGCCGATGCCGTGCGCCTCGCCACGGCCCAGTACGACGCGGCGAACAACATGACCGATCGCGCGGCTGCGCTCGGCGCGCTGCTGTCCGCGGCGGCCGCGGGCGCGAACGAGCCGGCCGAGAAGGCGCTTGACGACTTCTACCGTCGCTTCGAGAAGGAAGCGCTCGTGATCGACAAGTGGTTCGCGATGCAGGCGGCGCAACGCGGTACGCCCGCGCAGCCGACGCTCGCGAAGGTGCGCAAGCTGCTCGCGCACCCCGCGTTCAATCTGAAGAATCCGAACCGCGCGCGCTCGCTGATCTTCAGCTTCTGCGCGGCCAATCCCGCGCAATTCCATGCGGCGGACGGTTCGGGCTACGCGTTCTGGGCCGAACAGGTGCTCGCGCTCGACGCGATCAACCCGCAGGTCGCGGCACGCCTCGCGCGCTCGCTCGAACTGTGGCGCCGCTTCACGCCGGCGCTGCGCGACCGGATGCGCGACGCGCTCGAACAGGTCGCCGCCGGCGCGAAATCGCGTGATGTGCGCGAGATCGTCGAGAAGGCGCTCGCGTAAGTCACGCGATCGACCCTGTCGGGTCCGCGCGATCGAGCCGGCGCCGCCTCACGCGGCGCCGGCTTTTTTTATTGCACGAACGCAGCTGAAAACCGCACGCACGGGGTCGGACCGTGCAGCCGGCCTGCGGGGCGATGCACGCACCGCCCGTCGTCGCCGTCCGCGCCCGGGCCGATTCGGCGGCCCCGCCATGTAACCGGACGAAAAAAGCCGGCGGCACCGCAGGCGCGACGGGTAAAATTGCGGCCATTCAAGGATTCTTTGGCCTTTCGGAGTCTGTCATGTCCATTGCCCGCCGCACCACGCTGTCGAAGTTCCTGATCGAACAGCAACGTGAGACCAACAACCTCCCCGCCGACTTGCGCCTGCTGATCGAAGTCGTCGCCCGCGCGTGCAAGGCGATCAGCTACAACGTGTCGAAGGGCGCGCTCGGCGATGCGCTCGGCACCGCCGGCAGCGAGAACGTCCAGGGCGAAGTGCAGAAGAAGCTCGACATCCTGTCGAACGAAATCCTGCTCGACGCGAACGAATGGGGCGGCAACCTCGCCGCGATGGCGTCGGAGGAAATGGAAACGTTCTTCCCGATCCCGGCGAACTACCCGCGCGGCGAATACCTGCTCGTGTTCGATCCGCTCGACGGCTCGTCGAACATCGACGTGAACGTGTCGATCGGCACGATCTTCTCGGTGCTGCGCTGCCCGGACGGCAAGCAGGCGACCGAGGAATCGTTCCTGCAGCCCGGCACCGAGCAGGTCGCGGCCGGCTACGCGGTCTACGGCCCGCAGACGGTGTTCGTGCTGACGACCGGCAACGGCGTGAACTGCTTCACGCTCGACCGCGAAGTCGGCTCATGGGTGCTCACGCAGAGTAACATGCAGATCCCGGCCGACACGCGCGAATACGCGATCAACGCATCGAACGCGCGCCACTGGTACGACCCGGTCAAGCGCTACGTCGACGAGCTGAACGCCGGCAAGGACGGCCCGCGCGGCGACAACTTCAACATGCGCTGGATCGCGTCGATGGTGGCCGACGTGCACCGGATCCTGAATCGCGGCGGCATCTTCATGTACCCGGCCGACAAGCGCACGCCCGATCGTCCGGGCAAGCTGCGCCTGATGTACGAAGCGAACCCGATGTCGTTCATCGTCGAACAGGCGGGCGGCGCCGCGACGACCGGCACGCAGCGCATCATGGAAGTGCAGCCGACCGGCCTGCACCAGCGCGTGCCCGTGTTCCTCGGTTCGAAGAACGAAGTCGAGCGCGTGACCGGCTATCACGACGCAGCAAAATAATTGCACTGCAGCACTGGACGGAGGTGCGGGACATCAGTACAATCGCGCCTTCGCGATGTGGCCCTAACGGGTCGCGTCGCAGTGAAGTGAAAGCGGAAAGTCCGCCGGATCGAGGGTTTCGCGAAGCAGCCGCAGCAAGCTGAAAAAATTTCGCAAAACCTATTGCCAAGATCGCGGATTTCACCATATAATTTCATTTCTCTGCTGCCGGTGTAGCTCAGTTGGTAGAGCAGCGCATTCGTAATGCGAAGGTCGTAGGTTCGACTCCTATCTCCGGCACCAAGACATAAAGGTCTGACAAGCATCGCTTGTCAGACCTTTTCTCTTTTCCGGCGCCGAAATCCTGAAGTCGTTCGACGACGCACCGTCCGATCACGCCGTGCACGATCTTCGCGTATGCGTTCGGCAACTGTCCGGGTACGGTGTCCGTCGCCGATCAGCGCGGCGGCCGTTATCTGCGCAACTCTGCCGACACATCCGCACCACATTTCCACGCACTCGACGGCCACCAGCCGATCGTATCGACCGCCCTTCGCGAGCGCGGAACGGCGCACGCAACAGCATCGTCTATCTCATGCCTCCCTACGCGACGGGCCCGTGCTCGCCGCTGGCACGACGCGCGCGCCGACGACGACATGGCCGCCACGCTCGCTCTCCTGCTCCATTCGCATTCGTCGTCCGAAGTCAGTCCCTCGGGATACCGAATGACGATGGACACCAAACGCGAGACGCTTTGCACCGGTCTGTGCCACACAAAGCCGATGCGTCGCGCTTCGTCGCCCGTTTCGCACTACTGTCGATCGAGCCGATCAGCGATACCGCGACCGTCGCGCGACTGGCCGCCGACGCAACCGAGCGGACCACCGAGCCACCCTGCCGGCAACGACGCAAGAGCGGTGACGCACCCGCCAACCAACCTCAGCAGCACGCCAAATCTTACAAATTCATTTCGCCTTGAGTCGCGCGCACACGAATCGTGCGCTACGCAGACAAATCCCCTGGAAAATCTGCTTAAGGGTGCATAACATTACTTAACGATCCTGACCCGTCTATCGCGTTACATTGCGTGGGCGGCGCGACGGCCGCATGCCGCTGCCCACCCGCTTGCGGCGTGCAACGGCCGGTGCCCGGTCATTTCGACTCAACCAAGGAGAGGACCACCATGACTCATGGCTTGATTATGTGGCTCATCATCGGCGCGATCGCCGGCTGGCTTGCCGGCTTGCTCGTGAAGGGCGGCGGCTTCGGGCTGATCGTCGACATCATCGTCGGGATCGTCGGCGCGGTGATCGGCGGGTGGCTTGCCGGGCTGCTCGGCATCAGCATCGGCAGCGGCTTCATCGGCTCGGTGATCGTCGCGGTCATCGGCGCGGTGATCCTGCTGTTCGTGATCCGGCTATTCAGACGCGCGGCCTGACGTTTCTCTCCACGCGCCTTCGGGCGCGTTTTCGTATCGGGCCGGCGCGCGGCCCGTTCGCCGCGCGCCACCGGCTCCGTCAGCGCTTCGCGTGCTGCAACCAGCCGTCGAGCACGTCGGCCGTCAGCAATCCGCTGCGCGCTTCACGCATTCCATCGCAGCCGATCCACACGGTGCGCGGCGCACGGGCCGCCGGGCGCCCCGTGCGCACCGGCGGGCGGCAGCGCCGCGAGCGATTTCACAGCGACCATTTCAGCTCTCCATAGAACGTGCGGCCCGGATACGGGTGGAACACGTAATAGCGGCGGTCCGTCAGGTTGTCGATGCCGGCCGACGCGGTCCAGTGGCGATCGAAGCGATAGCGCGCCTTCAGATCGACGACCGTGAACGAACTCGTGCCGCCGTAGACGTCCGGATTCACGTCGCTGTTGTCGAGCGTGTTGAACTGGCGGCCCGAGTAGCGCACCCCGACGCTCGCGAGCCAGTGCTCGTCGAAGCGATACGACGCGAGCAGGTTCGCGCGCATGCGCGGAATGCGCGGGAAGCGCGAGCCGACGTAGGCCGGGTTCGCGGCATCGGCGAGGATCTGCGCGTTGCTCGCCGATACGTTCGCGTCGAGGTTGAACCCGCGCAGCCCGACGTTCTCGCCGCTGAACGCGAGTTCGACGCCGCGCACGCGTACTCGGTCGACGTTCGAGATGTTGGTCACGGTCGTCGCGCCCGACACCGTCGTCTGGCTGTAGATCGAATCGCGCAGGTCGCTCTGGAACACGCTGGCGCGCACGACACCGACGCCCACGTCACGTTCGGCCGTGAAATCCCAGTCGATCGCTTTTTCCGGCCGCAGGTTCGGGTTGTTGTTGACGATCGCGTTGTTGGAGATCGTGCCCTGGAACAGCTCGCCGACCGTCGGGAATCGCGTGCCGGTCGCGAACGACAGCCGGAAGCGCCAGACCTCCGTCGCGTCCCACTGCAGCGCAACTTTCGGCGACAGCGCATTCGCGCTCCGGTCCGCATAGCCGAGCGTGCCGTTCGCATTGCCGAGCGCGCCGCCATACGCATCCCAGCGCTCGTAGCGCAGCCCGAGCGTCGCGAGCCAGCCCGGCGCGAGGCGCCACGCGTCCTGCCCGAACAGCGCCTGCGTGCGCGTGTCGCCGCGATAGACGCTCGCGAGCGACGTGGTCGGGCCGGCCAGCCAGTCGGCCGTGTTGTACGTGACGTTGCGCAGGAAGTAGTTGTCGTAGTGATAGCCGAACGTGAACGTGTGGCCTTTCACTTCCGGCGCCTCGGCCTTCAGGTCGAGCGTGCGCCAGCCGGTGCCGTCGCCCTGGAACAGCGTGCCCGCCCCGCCCTGCACGGTCGACGCCGCGCGCAGCACGTCGCGCGACACGTCGTACGCGGACACGACGCCCGACAGCCGCCAGCCCGAATCGAGCCGGCCGTTCAGCCCGAGCGCATACAGCCAGTTCTCCTGGTCGCCGCGCTGCGGCGCGAACGCGTTCGGCGCAACCGTCATGTTCTGGCCGCCGATCGACACGTTGCCGCCGTAGACGGGATTGCCAGCCGCATCGCGCAGGAAGGTCTCGCCGTGCTGCCGGTAATGGTTCTCCCAATGCCCGAGCGTCAGCGTCGCATCGACACGATCGGTGAACGCATAGCCCATCCGGACCGTCTCGTTGAGCTGCTCGGTCCGCTCGATCGTCTGCGCGCCGACGATGGTCCGCGGCTTGCCGTTGGGTCCGATGTCGGTCGCGGCGCCCGTCACGGGCACGGCGGCGCCCAGTTTCGGGTTGTAGGCTGAATTGGGGCTCGCGTACTGCATCGGCTGGCCGTTGTTCTCCAGCCGGTCGAGCGACAACGCGAACCAGAACCGGCCGACGCGGTTCGCGATCCGCGCGGTCTGGTGATTGCCGCCGAAGCTGTCCGCGAAGCCGTAGCCGTCGTGATAGCGCTGCGTGAAGAACTGCGTCGACAGCGACGCCTCGAGCTGTTCCGGGCGCCGCGTCGTGAGCAGCACGGTCGAGCCGATCGAATTGCCCGGATACAACGCGGAAAAAGGGCCATAGAGCACGTCGACGCGCGCGATGTCGTCCGGCGGAATCAGCGACCAGCGCGGCGGGTACGCATAGCTCGAACCGAGCAGGTTCGACAGCAGCACGCCGTCCGCATAGACGAGCCCGCGCGCGCTCTGCAGTTCGTTGAAGTCGCGGCCCGCGAATACGCTGTTGCGGTCGCCGATGTAGCGCTTGCGGACCATCAGGTTCGACGCGTACTTCAGCGCGTCCTCGGTGGTGACGTTGGTGTGCGCATCGATCTGCTCGCGCGTGATCGACGTGACGACGGCCGGCGTATCCGGGTCGACCGGTTGCCGCTGCGCGGTCACGCTGACGGCGGTCAGCGTCGCGCCGGCCGGCGCGGCCGCTGCAGCGACAGCGGTGGAAGCCGGCGCGGCGGTGGCGGGACGATCGATGCCAGCGCGGCGGGTTGCGTCGGCGTGGGCATCGTCGGTCGAAGCCGCGTGAGCGGCCGGCCATGCGAAAGCGGCCGCGCATGCGAGCGCGAGCCGGCCGCGCGACGGCCGCGCGGCAAGGGTAGACGACATGAGTGAGTTCCTGAAAACGTGATCGGACGCCGCCGGACACGGACGCGCGAGCCGCGCACGAACGACGCGACGCGCGGGCCGAGGCCGCGGGCGGCTCGCGCGCCACCGGGGCGCGCGGACGACATCAATCAGACCGGAACGTTTTCAGGCGGGGCGCGCGGCTGCGCGAGACGGATGCCCTTGCGGGGCACATCGGGAACGAGCGGCGTGGCCACCCGATACGCGAACGTGCGCACGAAGCCCGGCATCGCGGGCAGGCTCGTGCCCAATGCGAGGTTCGCCGCGAAGCCGGGGCAGTACACGCAATGCGGGACGCCAGCATGGTCGAACGACGACGTGTCGCGGTCGTCGCCCGCTTGCGCGAGCACGACCTGACGAGCGCCCGCTGCACTGCACAACTCGAGCGTGAGCGCGCCGGAACCGCTCGACGCAAGACGCGCATAGCCGACGACGGGCGACAGTACGTTCAGTACCAGCGCCAGCCATACGAGGCCGATCCATCGCGTCGTTCGTCTCATCGCGGTCCAGGAAAAAGTGCGCGCAAGTATAACAAGCGGCCCGATTGTTGCCGATCGCGCAGCGTGCAATAGCGGGCATCACGCTTCGCGTCGGAACGCATGTGCCGTTAATACAACAGAGACAAAATCTAACGATTCGCCGCTGGCATAAATCCAAGCGCGAGGTTGATAATCATTGAACCTGCTGGAGAAACGATCATGGACGAAAGACCAACTCGCATGCCACCGCCCGAGCAAGTGATGAGCCCGGATCCGGAACCCGTCGGCGTGGAATTCCTCGCCGAATTGCCCGAGCACGTGCGGGCATTCTTCGACGAGCAGCACAAGCTGTACGCGCCGAAGTGAACGTCAGTTCGGTTCTGTAACCGCCACGTGTCGATCATCGCTATCGTGCGGTTCATCCCTGCGCTTCGCGCGCAATCCGCCTCGCACCCGGGCCGCAACAGCCTGACGGTGCCGGATCGGCTCGCCTGCTGATTCTCCTGTCGCGACGCTACGCCGCGCGACTGTCTTCGTCTATCCTTCTGGTTTTCCACGTCCGGCCCGCCCGGCTCTCCCGATCGTTCCGATGAAGCAAGCCATTCGTGCCAGCGTCGCTGTCGCCGCGCTCGGCGTCGCCCTCCTTTCGTCGCCGCCTATCGCCCATGCAGACGGCGACGACACCGCCCTCACCAACGTCGTTGCGCTCGCGTCGCAGCGCCTCGCGCTCGCCGAACCGGTCGCGCGATGGAAATGGGCGAATCACAAGGCCATCGAGGATGGGCCGCGCGAAGCCGCACTGCTCACCGAGGTCGAAAAACGCGCGGCCCAGGCCGGCGTCGATCCCGCGTTCGCCCGCACGTTCTTCGAGGATCAGATCACGGCGAGCAAGGACGTGCAGAACGCACTGTTCGCGACCTGGCGCACGACGCGGCCGCCGGAAGGCACGCCGCCCGATCTCGCGACCAGCACGCGGCCGGCACTCGATCGGCTGACGCAGAAAATGCTCGCCGGTCTCGCGCAGGTCGCCCCGTTGCGCAATGCGCCCGATTGCCAGGCGCGGCTCGCGCGCAGCATCGCGAACTGGAAGACGCTCACGCGCTACGATTCCACGCAGACGCAGGCGCTCGATACCGCGCTGTCGCATGTCTGCGCCGCCGGCGGGGCCAGCGCGATCGGCTGATGCGGGTCGGGTAACGCGGCGGGCGCAGCCCGCGCCGCTCAATCCGCCGGCGTGAGCGCCGCGAGCGGAATCATCTGCAGGCCGCGCGCGAGATGCGTCTGCAGCAGGCGATGGGTGAAGGGTTCGAACGTGCCGCCCGCCGCATCGGCCACGAGCCGTGCGGCCGCATCGAGCGATTCCGCCGAACCGAGATAGCACCAGCCGTCGATCACATGAAACAGGCGGCGCTCGCCGTTCGCCTCGAACGCGACAGCGCCGTCGAACGGCCAGGGCGCACCGCCCGCACGCGCGGCGTCGGCCGTGGGGCGCCGGTTGTACGACGGCCGCAGCCGCGCGATCCATTGCGCTTCGGCGAGCATCGCTCCCAGCTCGTTGCCGGTCTCGCGCCATTCGACGCGCCGCACCTGCTGCGCGAGCCGCATTTCCTTCGACGAGCGGCGCTCGCCGGTCAGCAGCGCGCGCAGCCGCTGCCGCACGCGCACGCTGCGGCCGACATACAGCGCTTCGTCACGCTCCCCGAACAGCGCATACGCGCCGCACCCTGCCGGCGCGGTATCCAGCCAGGCCTCGGTCAGATCGCCGCCCAGACGGAAGTGGCGCGTCGTTCGCGCGATCTGGTCGCGCAGCCGCTCGAGCGGCACGATGTCGTGCAGCTGGCGCCAGAACTGCCAGAGCAGGTCGGCATCGGCCAGCGCCCGGTGGCGCGCGGCCGGAACGAGCCCATGCCGTGCGATCAGCGCATCGAGCCCGTGCCGCGATTCGCGCGGAAACAGCGCGCGCGACAGCCGCACCGTACAGAGCACATCGGGATTGAACGCCAGGCCGGCGCGCTCGAATTCGGCGCGCAGGAAGCCGCGGTCGAAGCTCGCGTTGTGCGCGACGAACAGCTTGCCGTCGAGCCGCTCGAACAGCGCCGGCGCGAGCGACGCGAACGTCGGCGCATCGCGCACCATCGCGTCCGAGATGCCCGTCAGCTGCTGGATGAACGGTGGAATCGCCTGCCCCGGATTGACGAGGCTCGTCCACGTCGACACGCCGAGCGGTCCGATTTCGACCACGCCGATTTCGGTGATCCGGTGCTCGGCGGACGAGCCGCCGGTGGTTTCAAGGTCGACGAAGACGAGCGGCTGCTCGCTGGCGGGATCGGACGGAAGGGAATCGGACATGAAAAGACAGGGAAACGATGCTTTCGTGAGTATGCACCGGCATGCGTACTCGCGGCCAGCCCGGACCGGCTTGTTCCGTCCCCGGAAAACAAAAAGCCCCCGCGATGCGGGGGCCGGACGTGATCGGCAATACGTGGCGCGTCAGACCGCCTGGATATTCGCTGCCTGCTTGCCTTTCGGCCCGACTTTGACCTCGAACGAAACACGCTGGTTTTCCTTCAGCGTCTTGAAGCCGTCCATCCGGATTTCGGAAAAGTGCGCAAACAAATCTTCACCGCCATTGTCCGACGTAATAAAGCCAAAACCTTTAGCATCGTTAAACCATTTCACGATACCGGTATCCATGTCTTCGTTCCCCACTCGATAAGATCAAAAAAGCTATTTTTATAGCCGTTTCCCGAAATCCCGAAACATTGCGCCGGCACCCGCGCCGGCACGCCGCCCGAGGACGGAGTGCTGACTTTATAAATTGGACAATCCGGGTGCGTCAAGAAAATTTTTAGCGACTGCTTTCTCGAAAAGACGCTAATACCACTGGAATCGGTACACCATCGCCCATGATTAATTAATTCGCATCAAAAACCTGTCAACATTACCGGGATCAGATCACTAATAATCCAGGGGCGCGAAATTTCTACCGGGGACAAATCGAATCGGTAAAGTCCTCGGGTTTTTTCGGGTTGCAGAAATCCGGGGACGTTGCGATCCTGAATCAACGCCGAAAGGAAGGAGAGGGTCATGTGGCTGGACGGAATCAAGCGCTTCGCGAGCCGGCTTGGACGCGTACGTCGCAAGTCCCGCGCTCTGGCCGAGTCCGCGCGCGAAGCGCCGTGCGATACCGAGTTCGATATGACGTGGCACGGCGATCACTGGCAGAACCTGCTCGCCTCGCCGCTGGACGCGCGTCACTACGTGATGGAAGACTGGACCTACACGCCGCCGCCGGTCGAAGCAGCGGATGCCCCACCTGCGGGCAAGCGCAAGCGCCGCTCGTACACGTAGCCGCGCACGGCGCGGCGGGGCAAAAAAAAGCGCGACTGGGAAGTCGCGCCGACAAAGGTTTGGAGATCTTTTCCGTCAACGAAAAAGTCTGCTTCGGAAAGCAGAGATCGCAGTATAGCGAGAGAACTACCTTTCATTATCCATGCTCCACACAAACCTCTATTGCCGATGTGTCAATAATCGCGCTATGGCCGCCCCCGCCCGCCGCTGACCGTCTGTCGCAATCGCGCAACGCCTGATTCGCAGTCCCGATCGTTATTTCCATTCGCTGCACCGCCGCAAATCCTTACGGGACAGGCGTTTGCGCGGATTTTTCGATTTTTGCGGATTCCAAAATACATTGTTTCTTAAAGCGTGAGGCACCCCCGCTCCGCACCCTCCGTACACTGCAGATGGCTTTCTGATAAGCGCACCGCCGTTCTGCCGGACCGCCTACGACGTCACGCAACACACGGCCCGTCCGCCGCAGGTTCGATCGACATCATCGTGTTTGGAGACAGATCCATGAAAAAAACCCTGATCGTCACCGCGTTGTCGGGCGTATTCGTCACCGCAGCCCATGCTCAAAGCAGCGTCACGTTGTACGGCCTGATCGACGCAGGCATCACCTACACGAACAATCAGGGCGGGCACAGCTCATGGTCGGAACGTAGCGGCCAGATCAACGGCAGCCGCTGGGGCCTGCGCGGCACGGAAGATCTCGGCGGCGGCCTGAAAGCAATCTTCGTGTTGGAAAACGGCTTTAACATCGCCAACGGCACGCTGGGTCAAAATGGCCGCGAATTCGGCCGCCAGGCGTTCGTCGGGCTGTCGCAAGACCAGTTCGGCTCCGTCACCCTCGGTCGCCAGTACGATAGCGTCGTCGACTACATCGGTCCGCTGTCGCTGACCGGCACGCAATTCGGCGGCACCCAGTTTGCCCATCCGTTCGATAACGACAACCTGAACAATTCGTTCCGGATCAATAACGCCGTCAAGTATACGAGCGTCAATTTCGGCGGCCTGAAGTTCGGCGCGTTGTACGGCTTCTCGAACAGCAGCCAGTTCTCGAACAATCGCGCCTACAGCGCGGGGGTGTCGTACAGCTACGCCGGCTTCAATATCGGCGCCGGCTACCTGCAGTTGAACAATGACATCTCGGGGCTCACGACCGCGTCGGTCACCAACAGCGGCGGCGCGGTGGCGGGCGACAACACGTTCGTCGGCAAGCGTCAGCGCGTGTTCGGCGGCGGCCTGAACTACACGTTCGGTCCCGCAACGGCGGGCTTCGTCTTCACGCAATCGCGCGTGAACCGGGCGCTCGGCATCTCCGCGGGCGCGTCGGGCGTATCGAACGGCCTGGGTCTCGACGGCACGTTCGCCCGCTTCAACAACTACGAAGTGAACGCGCGCTACGCGCTGACGCCGGCCTTGTCGCTGGCCGGGTCGTACACGTACACCGCCGGCTTCCTGGACGGCCGTCATCCGGGCTGGAATCAGTTCAACCTGCAGACCGACTATGCGCTGTCCAAGCGGACCGACGTGTATGTGCAAGGCGTCTATCAGCGCGTCAGCACGGACGGCCTGGGCCTCGGCGCCTATGTCAATGGCCTCGGTGGCGCTTCGTCGACCAACAAGCAGATCGCGGTGACCGCCGGCCTGCGTCATCGCTTCTGAACAATCGGCCAGTCGACCGGCCACCGGAAGAAAAAGCGCCCCATCGGGGCGCTTTTTCTTGGCCGCGGCGCGCGGACCGCACGCTCAGGCGTCGCCCCGCGCCGGATACCGGACGTCGAGTATGTCGATCGGCTGCGGGCCGGCCGGCGTCATCAGCGTGACGGTATCGCCGATCTTCGCCTTGATCAGTGCGCGCGCGACCGGCGAAATCCAGCTGACGCAGCCGCGGTCGAGGTCGACCTCGTCGATCCCGACGATCGTCACCGTGTGATCCTCGCCATCCGGCGTCGAGTAATCGACCGTCGCGCCGAAGAACACCTGGTCGACATTCTCCTGCCGGCTCGCGTCGACGACTTCGGCGAGATCGAGCCGCTTCGTCAGGAAGCGGATGCGGCGATCGATCTCGCGAAGCCGCCGCTTGCCGTAGATGTAGTCGCCGTTCTCCGACCGGTCGCCGTTCGACGCGGCCCACGACACGAGCCGCACGACCTCGGGACGCTCGACGTCGATCAGGTTCAGCAGCTCGTCCCTCAGCCGCTTGTGGCCGGCCGGCGTGATGTAGTTCTTCGCGCCCGCCGGAATCGCGGGTTGAGCCGGGTCGAGATCGTCGTCGTCACCGTCCGACTCTTTGACAAACGCCTTGTTCATGATGCAGATTCAACGTGGATGACTGATCCCCCCAAGGGTACACGAAGGGCAGCCGGCCAAGGCCATGGCACCAAATTCGCGAATAAGGCTTCCCTTTTTATACGACTCTGCTATACTTCCGCTTCTGCGTGCGGCTGTAGCTCAGTTGGATAGAGTACTTGGCTACGAACCAAGGGGTCGTGGGTTCGAATCCTGCCAGCCGCGCCACCTTTTCGAGGGCCTTCCGAACCGAAGGCCCTTTCAGTTCGAAGCAGTAGAAGTTTGTTTTTGCGTGCGGCTGTAGCTCAGTTGGATAGAGTACTTGGCTACGAACCAAGGGGTCGTGGGTTCGAATCCTGCCAGCCGCGCCACTTTTTTTGGGGGCCTTCCCATCGCAGAAGGTTCCGACAGTTCAAGCAGTACCGTTTTGCGTGCGGCTGTAGCTCAGTTGGATAGAGTACTTGGCTACGAACCAAGGGGTCGTGGGTTCGAATCCTGCCAGCCGCGCCACCTTGAAAGGGCTTTCCTCCGGGAAAGCCCTTTTTCTTTTTGCGCCCCCTCTTCCGCTCGTTCGCACCATCGCCCACGACGCCTTCGGCAAAGCGTCGGCAACATCGCACGCGCTTTCCGCAGCCCCAATGAAAACGGCGGCCATTGGCCGCCGTCCGTCGATCATCGAATCCGCTCGCCGCGGCGCGCGTCAGCGTCAGTAATCCTGCCGCTCGCGCTCGATACGCATGCCGCCGTCATGGCGCGCATGCGCACCGTCGTCGGTCGAGCGCTCGCGCATGATCCGCATCACGTCCGGATTGGTCCGCACGCGCCGCATCACGTTCGCGAGATGCACGCGGTCGCTGACCTGGATCACGAAGCGCAACACCGTCGATTCATGCGTCAGGTCCTCGTCCATCGCGATATGGACGATGTTCGCGTCGGCCGACGTGATGTCCGCCGCGACGCGCGCGAAGATGCCCTTCGTGTTCTTCACGAGCGCCTTCACCGCGACGTCGAACAGGCGGCCCGGCTGCGGCGCCCATTCGACGTCGATCCAGCGGCCCGGATCGCGGCGATGGATGCGCTGCGCGACACGGCAATCCGTCGTATGAATCGCCATGCCCAGACCGATGCCGATGTACCCCATGATCGCGTCGCCCGGGATCGGCCGGCAGCAGGCGGACAACTGCACGGACATCCCTTCGGTGCCGGTGATCACGACCGGCGGCGCATGATGCGCGGGATGCCGCTCGGACTTCGGCAGATCGTCGTCCGCGTCGCGGCCGCTCATCAGCACTTCGATGCGCTTGGCCATCACCGCGGCGACGCGTCGGCCGAGACCGATGTCCGCGAAGATTTCCTGACGGCTCTTGTTGCCCGTCCACTGCACGAGCTTCTCCCACACTTCCGGCTCGACATCGGCCAGCGAGAAACCATAGCCCTTCAGGCTCTGGTCGACGAGCCGCTCGCCGAGCTGCACGGACTCGTTCAGGCGCATCGTCTTCAGGTAGTGGCGGATCGCCGAGCGCGCCTTGCCGGTACGCACGAAGCCGAGCCACGCGGGGTTCGGCTTCGAATACGGCGCGGTGATCACCTCGACGATGTCGCCGCTCTTCAGCTCGGTGCGCAGCGGCAGCAATTCGTTGTTGATCTTCACGGCCACGCACTGGTTGCCGAGATCGCTGTGGATCGAATACGCGAAATCGAGCGCCGTCGCGCCGCGCGGCAGCGCCATGATCTTCGACTTCGGCGTGAACACGTAGACCGCGTCGGGGAACAGGTCGATCTTCACGTGCTCGAGGAATTCGCTCGAATCGCCGGCTTCGCTCTGGATGTCGAGCAGCGACTTCAGCCACTGGTGCGCGCGCTTCTGCACGTCGCTGAGATCGGCGCTGCCGTTCTTGTACAGCCAGTGCGCGGCGACCCCCGCCTCCGCGATCTCGTGCATCTTGCGCGTGCGCACCTGGAACTCGATCGGCGCGCCGAACGGGCCGACGAGCGTCGTGTGCAGCGACTGATAGCCGTTGATCTTCGGGATCGCGATGTAATCCTTGAACTTGCCGGGCACGGGCTTGTACAGCGCGTGCAGCGCGCCGATGCACGTGTAGCAGTCGAGCGGGCTGTCGACGACGACGCGAAAGCCGTACACGTCGAGCACCTGCGAGAACGACAGCTGCTTGTCGCGCATCTTGCGGTAGACGCTGTAGATGGTCTTCTCGCGGCCGGTGATCTCGGCGTCGATCTTCGCGTCGGCCATCGCGCGCTGCGCGGCCTCGAGGATCTTGCTGATCACTTCGCGGCGGTTGCCGCGCGCGGCCTTCACGGCCTTCTCGAGCGTCGCGTAGCGATGCGGGTTGAAGTTCGCGAAGCTCATGTCCTGCAGCTCGCGATACGTGTTGTTCAACCCGAGGCGGTGCGCGATCGGCGCGTAGATGTCGAGCGTCTCGCGCGCGACGCGGCGGCGCTTTTCCATCGGCACCGCGCCGAGCGTGCGCATGTTGTGCAGGCGATCGGCGAGCTTGACGAGAATGACGCGCACGTCGCGCGCCATCGCGAGCAGCATCTTGCGGAAGTTTTCCGCCTGCGCTTCCTCGCGGCTGCGGAATTCCATCTTGTCGAGCTTCGACAGGCCGTCGACCAGTTCGGCGACCTTCGGGCCGAACCGCTCGGCCAGCTCGTTCTTGGTCACGCCCTGGTCTTCCATCACGTCGTGCAGCAACGCGGCCATCACGGCCTGCGCGTCGAGCTTCCAGCCGGCGCAGATTTCGGCGACGGCGACGGGATGGGTGATGTAGGGTTCGCCGCTCTGGCGATATTGACCGAGGTGGGCTTCGTCGCTGAAGTGGAACGCCGCCTTGACCTCTTTGATTTCGTCCGGAGCGAGATACTCGGCAAGCGCGGCCGTCAGTTTCGCGATCGAAACGACGCCGTGCTTGCGCGGCTGCTCCGGGGTGGCGGTCGGCCCGAACAGATGCCGGAAGGACTGTTCGAGGACCGCGTCGATGTACTGGCGCGCAGGCGACTGGGCCGTGGCTTCGGTGGTCGGATCCGCGGAGGCGGACGATGGGGTGGTGCTCATATTCGCCTCCAGGTCGAGTCGTTGCGCGCGTGGACTACATGGCTGGAACGGGCCGGATGCGCGTTACACCGGCACCTTCTTCAGCATCTCGACGCCGACCTGGCCGGCGGCGATTTCGCGCAGCGCGACGACGGTCGGCTTGTCGCGGCTTTCGATCTTCGGCGTATGGCCTTGCGCGAGCTGCCGCGCGCGATAGGTGGCGGCGAGCGCCAGTTCGAAGCGATTCGGGATTTGCTTCAGGCAGTCTTCGACGGTAATGCGAGCCATGTTGGTAATTCCTTCTGAATATAGTGCTTATTCTACCTTATGTCCCTCGTGCCCCGCGTCATTCCGCGTGGGGCAGATGGATGCCGAGCTCGATGAAGAGCTCCGTGTGTCGCGCGTACTGCGAAGCAAAACGCAGGCGCGTCGCCGCGACGATGCATTCGAGTTCCGCGAGCGCACGCTCGAAATTCTCGTTGATCACCACGTATTCCGCTTCCGACGCGTGCGCGATCTCGCTGCCGGCGGCCAGCAGGCGTCGCGTGATCACGTTCGGCTCGTCCTGGCCGCGCTTCTTCAGGCGCTCCTCGAGCGCATCGAGCGACGGCGGCAGGATGAAGATGCCGACCGCGTTGCGGAACTGCTTCTTCACCTGCAACGCACCCTGCCAGTCGATTTCGAGCAGCACGTCGTGGCCGTTCTTCATCTGCTCTTCGATCCAGACGCGCGACGTGCCGTAGTAGTTGCCGTGCACTTCCGCGCTCTCGAGGAATTCGTGCGCCGCGTGACGCGCGCGGAAATCCTCGACGCTCGTGAAGTGGTAGTGCTGGCCGTCCTGCTCGCCCGGACGCGGCTTGCGCGTCGTGTACGAGATCGACAGGCAGATGTCGCTGTCCTTCGACAGCAGCGCGTTCACGAGCGTCGACTTGCCGGCGCCCGACGGCGCGACGACCATGAACAGGTTACCGGGATAGACGCCGCCGTGCAGCGAATGCGACGCGTGGCCGTCGCGGGTGGATTCGGTCATGTTGCTTTTACTCCAGGTTTTGCACTTGCTCGCGCATCTGCTCGATCAGCAGCTTCAGCGCCATCGACGCGTCGGCGAGTTCCTTCGCCGCCGCCTTCGAGCCGAGCGTGTTCGCTTCGCGATTCAGTTCCTGCATCATGAAGTCGAGACGCTTGCCGACGCGGCCGCCCTTCTCGATCACGTGACGCGTTTCGTTCAGGTGCGCGGTGAGCCGCGACAGCTCTTCCGCGATGTCGATCCGGATCCCGTACATCGTCACTTCCTGACGGATGCGCTCCGCGGCTTCCTCGCGCGTGACGACCGTCGAGCCGCCTTCGGGCGCCGCGAGGCCGAGCGCTTCCTGCAGCCGCTCGACGATCTTCTGCTGGTGCTTCGCGATCAGCTCCGGCACGAGCGGCGTGATGCGCGCGACGATCGCCTCCATCTCGGTGACGTTCGACAGCAGCATCGTCGCCAGTTGCGCGCCTTCTCGCGAACGCACGACGACGAGCTCGCCGATCGCTTCCTTGCCGCACGCGAGCACCGCGTCGCGGATCGCGTCGGCCGACACGCCGCTCTCGGCGAGCACGCCGGGCCAGCGCAGGATTTCGCCCGCACGCAGGCGGCCGACGCCCGGGAACGAATCGAGCACCGCGCGTTCGAGATCGGCAAGCTGGCCGAGCGCCGACTGGTTCAGCGCGCCCGCGCCGATGCTCTGCTCGCCACGCTGCAGGTTGATGCGCACGTCGACCTTGCCGCGCGACAGCTTGTTCATCAGCATTTCGCGCAGCGCGGGTTCGCACGCGCGCACGTCGTCCGGCATCCGGAAATTGAGATCGAGGAAGCGCGAGTTCACGGTGCGCAGTTCGACCGACACACTGGTGCCGCCGTTACCGGCGGCCGTCGTGAGTTCGCGCGTCGCGCTCGCGTAGCCCGTCATGCTGTAGATCATGGTTCGTCTCGCCGTCTGGTGCCCTCGCGGGCGGGGAATACATCGAGGCGCCCGGCGCATCGGAAGGCGCGGGGCGGGAAGCGCGCATTATCCCATTTTTGCGGACCACCCCGCCGGGCACGCCCGCCGTTCGGCGCTAAAATCGGGGTTTCCTCTCCTTCCGCGATTTCCCCATGACGTCTTCCGTTTCCCGCCCGAGCGGCCGCCGCGCCGACGAACTGCGCAAGGTCGCCCTCACGCGCCACTACACGAAACACGCCGAAGGCTCGGTGCTGGTCGAATTCGGCGACACCAAGGTGCTCTGCACCGCCAGCGTCGCCGAGCGCGTGCCCGAGTTCCTGCGCGAGCGCGGGCAAGGCTGGCTGACCGCCGAATACGGGATGCTGCCGCGCGCGACCCACACGCGCAGCGACCGTGAGGCCGCACGCGGCAAGCAGACGGGCCGCACGCAGGAAATTCAGCGCCTGATCGGCCGCGCGCTGCGCGCGGTATTCGATCTCGACGCGCTCGGCCCGCGCACGATCCACATCGACTGCGACGTGATCCAGGCCGACGGCGGCACGCGCACGGCCAGCATCACCGGCGCGTTCGTCGCCGCGCACGACGCCGTGTCGAAGCTGATCGCGGCCGGCAAGCTCGCGCGCTCGCCGATCACCGACCACGTCGCCGCGATCTCGGTCGGCGTGTACGAAGGCGCCCCCGTGCTCGACCTCGACTACGCGGAAGATTCGCGCTGCGACACCGACATGAACGTCGTGATGACGGGCGCGGGCGGCTTCGTCGAAGTCCAGGGCACGGCCGAAGGCGTGCCGTTCTCGCGCGCCGAGATGAACGCGCTGCTCGACCTCGCGCAGGGCGGAATCGCCGAGCTCGTGCGGTTGCAGAAAGCGGTGCTGGGTGCGAGCCATGCCTGACGACCGCTCCGTCGCGCCGCTGTCGCGCATCGTTCTCGCGTCGAACAACCCGGGCAAGCTGCGCGAATTCACCGCGCTGTTCTCGACGGTCGGCATCGAGATCGTCCCGCAGGGCGACCTCGCGGTGCCCGAGGCGGAAGAGCCGTTCGGCACGTTCATCGAGAACGCGCTGACCAAGGCACGCCACGCGTCGCGGCTCACCGGGCTGCCGGCGATCGCCGACGATTCCGGCCTGTGCGTGCGCGCGCTGCGCGGCGCGCCGGGCGTCTATTCGGCACGCTACGCGCAGCGCGCGGGCCGCGACAAGGGCGACGCGGCGAACAACGCGTATCTCGTCGAGCAACTGCGCGGTGTCGACGACCGGCGCGCGTACTACTGCTGCGTGCTCGCGCTCGTCCGCCATGCGGACGATCCGGAACCGCTGTTCGCCGAAGGGCGCTGGGCCGGCGAGATCGTCGATACGCCGCGCGGCGAGCACGGATTCGGCTACGACCCGTATTTCTACCTGCCGTCGCTCGGCGCGACGGCCGCCGAACTCGAGCCGGCCGTGAAGAACACGCACAGCCATCGCGCGCTCGCGCTGAAGGCGTTGCTCGCGCGGCTCGCGGAGGAAGCATGAGCATGCCCGATACCCCTTCGCCTCGGGAGGTCGCATGAGTCAGGCCGCGGAAACCGGCGCGCGCGTCGTCGCGACCTTCACGTCGCCCGGCCAGGTGCGTCTCACGTCGCTGCCGCCGCTCGCGCTGTACGTGCATTTCCCGTGGTGCGTGCGCAAGTGCCCGTACTGCGATTTCAACTCGCATGAATGGAAAGGCGAACGGTTTCCGGAAGCCGACTATCTCGACGCGTTGCGCGCCGATCTCGAGCAGGCGCTGCCGCTCGTGTGGGGTCGGCAGGTGCATACCGTGTTCATCGGCGGCGGCACGCCGAGCCTGCTGTCGGCGGCCGGCCTCGACCGGATGCTGTCCGACGTGCGCGCGCTGCTGCCGCTCGACGCCGATGCCGAGATCACGCTCGAGGCGAACCCGGGCACGTTCGAAGCCGCGAAGTTCGCGCAGTTCCGCGCAAGCGGCGTGAACCGCCTGTCGGTCGGCATCCAGAGCTTCAACGAAGCGCACCTGAAAGCGCTCGGCCGGATTCACGACACCGCGCAGGCTCGCGCGGCCGTCGAGATCGCCGCGAAGAACTTCGACAACTTCAACCTCGACCTGATGTTCGCGCTGCCGAACCAGACGCTCGACGAATGCCGCACCGACATCGAGACCGCGCTGTCGTTCGCGCCGCCGCACCTGTCGCTGTATCACCTGACGCTCGAGCCGAATACGCTGTTCGCGAAGTTTCCGCCGGTCGTCCCCGACGACGACGCGTCGGCCGACATGCAGGAATGGATCCACGCGCGCACGGCCGAAGCCGGCTACGGGCGCTATGAAGTATCCGCGTACGCGAAGCCGAATCATCAGTGCAAGCACAACCTGAACTACTGGCGCTTCGGCGACTATCTCGGGATCGGCGCGGGCGCGCACACGAAGCTGTCGTTTCCGAACCGGGTCCTGCGGCAGGCGCGCTACAAGCATCCGGCGACCTTCATCGAACAGGCGAAGGCCGGCACGGCCGTGCAGGAAGAGCGTGAAGTCGGCGCGCGCGACCTGCCGTTCGAGTTCATGCTGAACACGCTGCGGCTCGTCGAGGGCTTCCCGGTGCACAGCTTCGCCGAACGCACGGGCCTGCCGATGAGCACGATCGAGCCCGCGCTGAAGGAAGCGGAACGGCGCGGGCTGATCACGCGCGATTTCACGCAAATCGCGCCGACGCCGCTCGGCCAGCGTTTCCTCAACGACCTGCAGGAATTGTTCCTGCGCGACGACTGAACGAATGAACGACGCGGCATTTCGGTTACAATGCCGCCTCGTGTGGAAGCGTGGCCGAGCGGTTTAAGGCACTGGTCTTGAAAACCAGCGACGGGAAACTGTCCGTGAGTTCGAATCTCACCGCTTCCGCCAGGAAGTTCGCCGAACCCCGTCCATTCGCAGAATGACGGGGTTTTTGTTTGTCCGCACGCGTGCGCCCCGCACGTTCCGACGCGTCGCGCCGGATGCCGTTACAATCCCGCGCTCCGATTCGCGAAACGGGAAATCCACGTCATGAAGCCCTTCCTCGTCTCGTCGCTCGTCGCCGTGCTGGCCGCCGTCAGCACGCATGCAGCGGCCGACACCGCCTCCGGCAACGACGCGCAGGCGTCGTGCGCGATCGCGTACGTGACCGGCGTCGGCGGTTCGCCGCGCGGCCTGAGCGAATATCTCGCGAGCCCGTCGCCGTACAACTACCTGAAGGACAACGAGCTTCAGTGCAAGGTGGGCGACGACGGACGCACGTCGAACTGCACCGGCGTGACCTACCTGCGCAACGAACAGGTCAGCGTGTACGACGATTCCGATCCGGCGACGCTGAGCGTCGTCGCGCGCGTGGAACTCGACCATGGTCAGAAGTATCCGGTGATCGTCGTCGTGCAGCGCAAGGACGCGCGCTGCAAGCAGTGACGCGAAAAATACGATGATCCGCGCTTCCGTCGCCCGCTGATGGAATCGGCGCCGGATCGTCGACGCGCCGAAGCGACACGGCACGAGCGTCCCGAACGCATGCCGCCACCCATTGCCGGGCACCTCCCGGCCCGCCCCGCCATCGCCTAGAATTCGTTCAACACGGCGACACGAACGCCGCCGCGTGTTCGATGTATTCGATGCCGCACGCGCCACCCCTGCGCGCGGCACACGGAGATCGCCATGACCGACCTGTCGACCGCGACGGACCACGTCGATTACGAAGGCTTCGAGATCCATGTCGTGCCGGCCGCGATGCCCGGCAGCGACACGCGCTATACCTACACCGGCTACGTGTGCCATCCGGGCGTGAATCCGGCGCTGCCCGGCCATGCGGTGCCGTTCCACGCGGACGGCGAGGAAAGCTTCGCGAGCGTCGACGAGGCGACCCACGAAGCCGTGCACATCGGCAAGAGCATCATCGACGGCACCCACCCCGACCTGTCGGTACTGTCGCTCGTGACGCACGGCTTCTGACGCGGCCGGAAAGCCTCGCCCGCGATGGCCCGGAAGGCGGGCCCGAGGTTGCCGCATCGGCTGGCCGCGCCGCGCGGCCAGCCGATCGCAGCGTGCCGCGGCTTTCAACCTTCCAACACGTGCGTGCGCCGCGGACGCCGTCACATGTCGCGTCACGTCGCGATGCACCGCGCCCGATGCACGTTGCTCGACGCGGCGCCCGGCCGGCATCATCTGCGAGCGCAACGACCGGTCCCGCGCGCTATGCGTTTCCCCCCATATCGTCTCGCGTCGGTACGCCTATCATTTTTTTATCGTCCCTCCCGGCCATCCCGTCATGCGCCCCCTTCTCCGTCCGCGCGTCGCCCGGCTGCGTGTTGCTGCGCTGGCCGTCGTCGCCCTGCTCGCCGCG
Organism: Burkholderia sp. BCC0044; assembly: GCF_902832955.1. Taxonomy (NCBI): domain Bacteria; kingdom Pseudomonadati; phylum Pseudomonadota; class Betaproteobacteria; order Burkholderiales; family Burkholderiaceae; genus Burkholderia; species Burkholderia sp. BCC0044. The sequence continues at coordinate 1,448,964 of NZ_CADFDO010000001.1, forward strand.
TGCACGATCACGCCGCCTTCTTCGTTACGCTCGGTCCTGACGATTCCGTCGGTCATACGCAGCGGCAATCTCGACCAGTATCGCGTCGAGGTCGCGCATCGTGTCGCCGAACGCAATCCGTCCGGCATGCTGCACGGCACACCGCAGGCCATGCTGCGTTCGCTCGTCGTCGTCGCCTTCACCGTCGATGGCAGCGGCCGCGTGATCAACGCATCCGTCTATCGCAGCAACGGCGACAGCGAGGCGGAAGCGCTCGCGCTCGCGTCGCTGCGCCGCTCGGCGCCGCTGCCGGCGCCGCCGTCGCGGCTGCTCGACGGCAACGGCCGACTCGAACTGATGGAAGGCTGGCTCTTCAACGACGACGGGCACTTCCAGCTGCAAAGCACCGCTTCCGCGCAGGCGCAGTCGATCGACTGACGCGCCGCCTCGGCCCGATTGCCGGTGGGCGGCGGCGCTGGCTATAATTTTCCGCACTCGCGCGGCCATCACGCCGCGCGCGCGTTCGCGCGCCGCACCCGGCAAGCGAGCCGACCACGCCGGCACCGGGCGGCGGCGACCTACCCGTCTCCATCGTCGACCGGCGGGTGACGTCCGCGCCACGGCGCGCGTCCACGCCGCCACCGCGTCAATCCGCATCACTCATTTGCCCGGCCGCTGCCGGCAGGCAGTCGCCTGCCCGAGCGCACACCCAGCCGGCTGCCCCAACGACAAAACGGAGACATCCATGTCCGCATCCCCCCCGGCCGTTGCACACGCAACCGGTTCGGCCGGCGCCGTCAGCCACCGGCGCATCGTGTTCGCGAGCTTCATCGGCACCGCGATCGAGTTCTACGATTTCTACGTGTACGCGACGGCCGCCGCGCTCGTCATCGGCCCGGTGTTCTTCCCGCACGGCTCCGCGACGGCGCAGGCGCTGTCCGCGTTCGTCACGTTCGGCATCGCGTTCATCGCGCGCCCGATCGGCTCGTTCCTGTTCGGGCACTTCGGCGACCGCATCGGCCGCAAGTCGACGCTCGTCGCGTCGCTGCTCGTGATGGGCGTGTCCACCACCGCGATCGGCTTCGTGCCCGGCTACGACACGATCGGCGCGCTCGCGCCGGTGCTGCTGTGCGTGCTGCGCTTCGGTCAGGGGATCGGCCTCGGCGGCGAATGGGGCGGCGCGGCGCTGCTCGCGACCGAGCACGCGCCGCAGGGCAAGCGGGGCTGGTTCGGGATGTTTCCGCAACTGGGGCCGTCGGTCGGCTTCCTGATGTCGAACGGCCTGTTCTTCGCGCTCGCGCTGTCGCTGTCCGACGCGCAGTTCCGCAGCTGGGGCTGGCGCATCCCTTTCCTCGTCAGCGCGGTGCTCGTCGCGCTCGGCCTGTACGTGCGGCTCAAGATCACCGAAACGCCCGCGTTCCAGGCGGCACTCGAGCGCAACGAGCGCGTGCGCGTACCGGTCGCGACGCTCGTCACCGAGCACTGGCGGCCGACGCTGCTCGGCGCGCTCGCGATGGTCGTCTGCTACACGCTGTTCTACATCTCGACGGTGTTCTCGCTGTCGTACGGCGTGTCGACGCTGCATATTCCGCGCCAGAGCTTCCTCGGCCTGCTGTGTTTCGCGGTCGTCTTCATGGGGCTCGCGACGCCGCTGTCCGCATGGGCGTCGGACCGCTTCGGGCGCAAGCCGGTGCTGGTCGTCGGCGCGATCGCGGCGCTGCTGTCGGGGTTCGCGATGGAGCCGCTGCTCGGCAGCGGCTCGATGCCGCTCGTCGCGCTGTTCCTGACGATCGAGCTGTTCCTGATGGGCGTGACGTTCGCGCCGATGGGTGCGCTGCTGCCGGAATTGTTCCCGACCAACGTCCGCTATACGGGCGCGGGCGTCGCGTACAACCTCGGCGGGATTCTCGGCGCGTCGATCGCGCCGTATATCGCGCAACTGCTGGCTGCGCGCGGCGGGCTGTCGTGGGTCGGCGGCTATGTGTCGATCGCGGCGGCGATCAGCCTGATCGGCGTGCTGCTGATGCGGGAAACGCGCGACGCATCGCTCGTCTGACCCTCCGGGGCGACCCGGGTTGCACGGCGGCGGGCGCTCTCTATACTCGATTCTGGGCGCGTCGTGACGCGCCCGGGGACCCCGCCCCGACAGGAGCCGCCGCCATGAACATCCGCCTCGCCAATGCCGACCTCGTCCTGATCCTCGCGCTCGCACTGGGTGGCGCGCTACTGCTCGCGCTGCGGTTCCGGCCGAAGACCTGGCGCGGCCTCGTGTTCGAGGCGCTGCTGGCGAATCTGGCGGCCGTCGCCGCCGTCGTCACGATCGAAGCGCTGCTCGCGTGATCTCGGCCGCGGCGCCGCGTCAGGCGGACAGCCGCGCGCGCAACGCGCCGTAGGCCGGGCAGACCGTATCGATCGCGTCCAGCGCCTCGTCGACGGTCGGCATCGCGCCCGGCTCGCCGATCGACAGCGCAGTCGGCGCGCCGCCGATGCCGCAATGGTGGCGCGACGTCGCGACGAAAATCATCACGGTCGGCCGCTGCAGTGCATGCGCCATGTGCACGAACCCGGTATCGACGCCCACCACGAGCGCGGCCCGGCCCAGCGCCGCGCCGAGCTCACGCACTGTCATCGCCGGTAACACGATCGCGCCCGGCGCCCGCGCGGCGATATCCCGTGCATCGTCATGCTCGGCCGCCGATCCCCACGGCAACAGCACGCGCACGCCCCGCGCCATCATCTGCGTGGCAAGGGCGGCCCAGTGCTCGGCCGGCCACTTCTTGTCGGGATTGGACGTCGCATGGAACAGCAGCATGAACGGCCCGCCGTCGGTCACGGCAGCCGGCAGGCTCGCGTCCTGCGGTGCGACGATGCCGTACGTGGCAGGCCCTTCCGGCACGTAGCCGAGCGCTTCGCCGGCACTCACGCGCATCCCGTGCCATGCGTCGCAGTCCGGCCGCGGGCCGAAACGGTGCGAATACGCGAAGCGCGCGCCCGTTTCGCCGAGATCCTGTGTCTGGTAGCCGAAGCGGCGCGCGGCCCGCGCCAGCGACGAAATGATCGCGCTCTTGTAGACGCCGTGCAGATCGATGACCGCGTCGTAGCGGTGCGCACGCAACGCACCGATCGATGCCGAGATCGCCTTCAGGTCGCCGGTATTGCGCAGTTTCTTGAAGCGGCGCAGCGGCGCGCACAGCACGGCGCTCACGCCCGGATGCCAGCGTACGACCTCCGCGCACGATTCGTCGACGGCCCAGTCGACCGTCACGCCGGGGAACGCGCGATGCAGGTCGGCGACGACGGGCAGCGTCTGGACGACGTCGCCGAGCGACGTCACTTTCACGATGAGGATGCGTTTCACGATGTGCGGGAATTCTCGACTGTTGATCTTGGCATGCTAACGACCGTTGCTATGTGCAGACATTACGCCAACATTACATTTGCAACAAATTGCATCTCTTTGTGGATTTTCGTTGCTCACCGAGAACGTTTGACGCCCCCGCTGGCATCCCGTTCTTTTTATAATCCACTCTTTGCCTCCCGGCCCGAGCCAATGCCGCGCCCCGCCCTTCCCGCGCTGTTTCCCGCCCTCACCCGCCGCTCGCTGCGAATCTGGCGCCAATATGGTGTTTTCTGGCTCGGCGCGATCGTCGTCGGCCTCGCGGCCGTACTCTATGCCCGGTTGATCGACTGGGGCTACGAGACTTTCCGCGCGATGCGCGATCACGCCGTCTGGCTGCCGCTGCTGCTGACGCCGGCGATCGCCGCGATGTCTGCATGGCTCACGCGACGCTTTTTTCGCGGCGCCGAGGGCAGCGGCATCCCGCAGGTGATCGCGACGCTGCATGCGAGCCCCAGTGCATTCGGTGCCCGGCTGCTGACGCTGCGCATCCTGTTCGGCAAGGTGCTGATCTCGTTCCTCGGCATTCTGGGCGGCTTCACGATCGGCCGCGAGGGGCCGACCGTGCAGGTCGGTGCGGCGCTGATGTTCAACCTGCGGCGCTTCTACCCGCGCTCGAACGCGCAGATCGAACGCCAGCTGGTGCTGGCCGGCGCGGCAGCCGGGCTGTCGGCCGCCTTCAATACGCCGCTCGCCGGCATCGTGTTCGCGATCGAGGAACTGACCCGCAGCTTCTCCGCGCGCGCCAGCGGCGTATTGATCACCGCGATCATCCTCGCCGGCGTCGTCGCGCTCGGCCTGAACGGCAACTACACGTATTTCGGCACGATCACCACCGGCCCCCATTTCCCGAAGCTGCTGGCGGTCGCGGTGCTGGTCACCGCGATCGTGACGGGCATCGCGGGCGGCCTGTTCTGCTGGCTGCTGCTCAATACGGGGCGCTGGCTGCCCGCGCGACTGCTGGGCCTGTATCGCGAGCGGCCGATCACGTTCGCCGCGCTGTGCGGCTTCACCATCGCCGTCGTGGGCCTCGTATCCGGCGGCACGACGTTCGGCAGCGGCTATGCCGAGGCGCGCGGGCTGCTCGACGGCAGCCAGCAGCTGTCGGTGTTCTATCCGTTCCTGAAGATGGTGTCGATGGTCGCGTCGTACCTGCCGGGCATCCCGGGCGGGATCTTCGCGCCGTCGCTGTCGATCGGCGCCGGCTTCGGCAACCTGCTGCATGCCGTGTTCAGCAACATGAGCCTGCCGATGCTGATCGCGCTCGCGATGGTCGGTTATCTGGCGGCCGTCACGCAGTCGCCGATCACGTCGTTCGTGATCGTGATGGAAATGATCAACGGCCATGCGCTGGTGATTTCGCTGATGGCGACCGCATTGGTATCGAGCCGGGTATCGCGCTTTTTCGCGCCGCCGCTCTACGAAACGCTCGCGCAGCGCTATCTCGCGCCGCCCGTCGCGGCCGCCGCAACCGCTGCGGATACTGCGGACACTGCGAGCAATGTGACCGACGTGACCGAACCCCAGGATGCAACCGCGGCCCCCGCCGATCCGCTCGACACGCTGCGCGACGAAGGCGGCGACGAGCCGGCCGCTGCGGCCGCGGCCGACAGCGCCGTGCATGCGCCGACACCGCACGATGCCGGGTCGGCCACGGCCGACGCAAACGGCCCGGCGCAACAGCACGGCCCGCGCGACACTCAGTAGATCACGACGGGCGCCGGCCGGTAGTAGACCGGCCGCGCCGGCACGACGATGCACCCGGCCAGCGTGATCGCGACGAGCGCGATGGCGATTGCGGTTCTTTTCATCGCGCGCCCCTCTCAAGCCCAGTGGCCACGGGTCCAGAACCAGTTCGGACCGCGCTGGTCCCAATGCCCCGGCACCCATTGCATGCCGACGCGCTCGGTTTCCCAGTGGCCGCCGATCCACACGTAGCGGCCATGGTCCCAGTGCCAGTGCCCGCGCTCCCACACGTAGCCCACGCGCGTGGCCGGCACGACTTCATAGCGCACGGGCGGCGGCGCATTCGGCGCGACGACGACGATTTCCTCGGTGCGCACGGCGACCGGCTCCGCGATGACCATGCGCCCCTGCGGCGCGATCACGGGCGTGCCGACGAGAATCTCGTCCGCATGCGCGGCGAACGGTGCGACGACGGCCGACAGGCCCGCGGCAAACAGTGCGAGCGAAACGATACGACGTTGAACGGTAGAGACAGCCATCACAACCTCCTGGTTGAACAAGTCACGTGAGCGTATTCGTTCAATGCGGGAGGAGCGACGACGGCCGACAGGCGCCGTGTTACGGCGTGCCCGAAAGTGCAACAGGGCGTAAGACGCGCACGGCGGCGAATGCCGCCGCCGTGCGGAGGGACACCGGCAAGCGTCAGGCTTGCGGGATCTCGATCTTCACTTCGAGGACTTCGAGATCGTCCTGGCGCTCGAGGCTCACGCGGATGTCATCGTCCGAAATATGGACGTACTTCGAGATGACGGCGACGAGCTCTTTCTGCAGCGCCGGCAGGTAATCGGCCGGCGGCCGGCCGCCGACCCGCTCGTGCGCGATGATGAGCTGCAGGCGCTCCTTCGCGACCGATGCGGACTTCTTCTTCTCGCCGAGGAGAAACGAAAGGATGGACATGGGCGGCCTCCGTTACTTGCTGCCGAAGAGGCGCTGCAGCAGGCCCGGCTTCTGGTAATCGGTGAAGCGCAGCGGCTTGTCCTCGCCGAGGAAGCGGGAGACGACGTCCTTGTACGCTTCGGCGACGTCGGTGCCGTCGATATGCACGGCCGGCAGACCCTGGTTCGACGCGTGCAGCACGGCTTCCGACTCGGGCACCACGCCGATCAGCTTGATGCGCAGGATCTCGCTGATGTCCTCGAGCGACAGCATCTCGCCTTCGCTCACGCGCTTCGGGCTGTAACGCGTGATCAGCAGGTGTTCCTTGATCGGCTCCTTGCCTTCGGTCCCGCGCTTCGTCTTCGACGACAGGATGCCGAGAATGCGGTCCGAGTCGCGCACCGACGACACTTCCGGGTTCGTGACGATCAGCGCTTCATCCGCGAAGTACATCGCGTGCAGCGCGCCGGCTTCGATACCGGCCGGCGAATCGCAGACGATGTATTCGAAGTCCATCGCGACGAGATCGTTCAGCACCTTCTCGACGCCGTCGCGCGTCAGCGCATCCTTGTCGCGCGTCTGCGACGCCGGCAGGATGAACAGGTTCTCGCACTTCTTGTCCTTGATCAGCGCCTGGTTCAGGTTCGCTTCGCCCTGGATCACGTTCACGAGGTCATACACGACGCGACGCTCGCAGCCCATGATGAGATCGAGGTTGCGCAGGCCGACGTCGAAGTCGATCACGGCCGTCTTGTGGCCGCGCAGCGCGAGGCCCGACGCGAAGCTCGCGCTCGTCGTCGTCTTGCCCACGCCGCCCTTGCCCGAGGTCACCACGATGATTTTTGCCATTTACCCAATACCCTGTGTTCGTCAATGAGAGCCGATCGATCCGGAGCGCACCGCGTGAATTACGTCAGGCGCAGCGGTTCGATCATCAGTTTTTCCTCTTCGAGCCGGATCTGCACCGATTTGCCCAGTACGTCGGCGGGCAGCGGGTTCTCGGTCGTTCGATAGATACCCGCGATCGAAATCAGTTCCGGTTCGAGACACGTGCAGAAAATGCGCGCGTCGTGATTGCCGTGCACGCCCGCGAGCGCGCGGCCGCGCAGCGGCGCGTAGATGTGGATATTGCCTTCCGCGATGATTTCCGCGCCGTGACTGACCGGCGCGAGCACCACGAGGTCTCCTTTCGCGTAAATCTGCTGCCCCGAACGCAACGGCCGGTCGATCACCAGCGTCTGGCCGCCGGCCTGCACGGGCGTCGGCGCGGCCTCCGACGACTGTTCGGGCGCCGCTGCGGCTGCCGCAGCGGCGGCGGTCTCGACGGCTGGCACGGCCGCCGGTTCCGCTTCGTCGGCAGGTTTCGCGGCCGGCGCGCGGCGATCGCGCGCCTCCAGCAACGGCAGGCCGGCTTCCCCCGCCCAGCCCTGCGTTGCCAGCGCGACGACGCCCACCGGACGCATCCGCACGTCGTTCAGCATCTGGCGGATGTCCGCGAGCGCGACGCGCTCGCCGTCAGCCAGGCGGCGGACGTCGATCGCGACGACATCGTCGGCGAAAAACTCGGGAGTCGCTTCGAAGCGCTTGACCAGTTCGGTACGCAACGCGTCGAGATCGGTCGTCTTCACGGTGAACAGCAACGTATCGACCGATCCGCTGCGCAGCTCGAAGAATGGCGATTTTTTAAGCGACATGGACACTCTGCAAAAATTTTTTGCGTATTTTACAGGCGTCCACGCGTGCGGCCATTATTTTTGGGACTCGGGGTCGCGGCGGCCCGGGCGGACGCGCAACCGGCAGGCGGGCAGGCCAGCGGGCGACCGGGCTTTCGTCGCGCCGCGCGGCGGGCTGTTTCGGGGCCGCGTCAGTGTTTCACCTGCGACACGAACAGCGATTTCATCGCGCCGGGCATCCGCGCGATCGGCGCATGTTCGCCGGTGTTGCCGAAACCGGCACGCTCGTAGAAGCGGATCGCGTTGCGGTTCGCATCGGCGATCCACGCGTAGACGTCGGTGGCGCCGCGCTCGGCGAGCCACGCGGTGGCCGTCTCCAGCAGCAGCACGCCGCCGCGCAGGTGACGCACCGCATGCGCGACCCACAATTCGCTGACGAACGCGCGCCGATCGGGCGTGTTGTCGAAATACGCGCCGATCATGCCGGCCGGGTGGCCTTCGGTGTACAGCAGGAAAGTCGTCGACTCGTCGGACACGGCGCGCTGCGCGGCGATCGCCGACGCTGCATCCGTTTCGACGGTCAGCAATTCGGCCTCCGGCGCTTCGCCGGGCGCGTAGGGCTCGCGCAGCGATGCGGCGCGGAGTTCGCGATACACGCCGCCCTGATCGGCAGTGATACGACGAACGGTCAAGGTCGAACTCATGCAGGCACAGCCCCCTTCGGACAGCAAGCTAGTAGCTTCAACCGAAAGCGGGGCATGAGTCAAATCGTAATTTTCAAATGGCGGCGCGGATCGAAAGGCGCGGATGTCCTCGGCGACGACACGCGCCGCCCGGTGTGCAGGTGCAGCATCGGGGCATCGACACAGGCTGCCGGACGGTGAGCGCGATCTCGCGATCCGGCGCTTCGCGTCCGTTCTCCTTGCGATGGGCGGCCGGCCGGTTTCGAGCCGCGTTGCAGTGCTTCGCCGTGATCGTAATGCTCCGTAATATAAGCAAGCGAAAAGCGCGCGGCGCCCCCCCCTTCGGCGGTCTCGTTATTGCGATGCAACATTTGTTGCAGCCCCGTCACACCGGCCTGTGCGCGCCGCACGTCGAGCCATTCATCTGACGAACGCGTCGCCCTCGCGGGCCGATCCGCCCGCCTCGGCATGTTTCAATCAGCGCGCACCGGCCCCTCCCCGACGTGCGATGCGCGCACCGCGTCGTTTGGAGCGTCGCGCCTAGCGCCGGGGTTTGGCAAGCGCGCGCACCGGTCGTATAACAGGCAGAACCGGGCAACGATCCGGCGCCGCCGCGCGCGTCGCGGACCACGAGGATTCAAACAATCTTGCATGCGGCCGCCCGCGGGCCGGCCGACTGGAGGGAGACAATGGCAATGACCGACGGATCGGCTTCGGGCTGGTCGGATGGCAAGCGTTACCTGTGGCTGCTCGGCGCGCTGACGATCACGCTGCCGATCCTCGCCGCGCAGCTCGCGCTGTCGACGGGACTTCACGTGTTCTGGTGGTTCGGCCCGCTGTTCGCGTTCGGCGTGATCCCGATCCTCGACACGCTGATCGGCGACGATCGCGACAATCCGCCCGAGGCCGTCGTGCCGCACCTCGAACGCGAGCGCTATTACCGGTACATCGTCTATCTCGCGACGTTCGTCGAATACGTCGCGTTCTTCATGTGCGTGTGGATCGTCGGCACGCACGCGCTCGCGTGGTACGACTACGTCGGCTTCGCGCTGTCGCTCGGTGCCGCGACGGGCATCTCGATCAATACCGCGCACGAGCTCGGGCACAAGACCGACCGCTTCGAACGCTGGCTCGCGAAGATCACGCTCGCGCCGGTCGCGTACGGCCACTTCTACGTCGAGCACAATCGCGGCCATCACGTGCGCGTCGCGACGGCCGAGGACCCGGCGAGCGCGCGCTACGGCGAATCGTTCTGGGCGTTCCTGCCGCGCACGGTGACCGGCAGCATCCGCTCCGCGTGGCGGCTCGAAAAGGCGCGCCTCGAACGGCTCGGGCATTCGCCGTGGACCTGGCGCAACGAAGTGCTGCACGCATGGGCGATGACCGCCGTCGTATGGGGCATCGCGATCGCGCTGGCCGGCAAGGTCGTGATCCCGTTCCTCGTGATCCAGGCCGTCTATGGCGCGTCGCTGCTCGAAGTCGTGAACTACGTCGAGCATTACGGGCTCGGCCGCCGCAAGCTGCCGAGCGGCCGCTACGAACGCTGCACGCCGCAGCATTCGTGGAACAGCAATCACGTCGTCACGAACCTGTTCCTGTACCAGTTGCAGCGGCACGCCGACCATCACGCGAATCCGACGCGCTCGTACCAGGCGCTGCGCCACTTCGACGATGCGCCGCAATTGCCGGCCGGCTACGCGACGATGATCCTGTTCGCGTACGTACCGCCGCTGTGGTATCGCGTGATGAACCCGCGGGTCGTCGCACACTATCGCGGCGACATGGCGCAATCGAACATCAAGCCGTCGATTCGCGACAGGGTGCTCGCGCAGTATCCGGCGGCGGCGTGATGGTTCGGTACGGCGTATGTAGAAGGCGGCGTGCGCCGCGGCGTGCTCGACGCGCGCTGTGAAGGTCCACGACCGCGATGACCGCAATCGGCAATGCAATAACCGTCAGGAGTTCCGACGATCGGTTCGTCACGCGGCGGTGGTATTCGTCATGCAGCGACGCGGCATCGAAGATGCGGCACGCTCGTGCGCGCAGTGGGTTGCCATCGTCCCGGCACGATCCGATGCGCCGGTAGCCGGCCTGTCGAAACTGCATCGACAATCGACACGTTGCGTCGGCGACCCAAAACGAAAAACCCCTTGATCCTTCCGGATCAAGGGGCTTCGTATTTTGGCGGAGAGGGTGGGATTCGAACCCACGGTACGGGGAAACCGTACGCCTGATTTCGAGTCAGGTACATTCGACCACTCTGCCACCTCTCCTTCCTTACTGCATCTCGCGGCTGGTCGTTTCCGCGAGAAAAAGATTATAAGACGATCGCTTCGCAGCTGACAAGCCCTTTCTGCAAATTTTTTGCGAGGGCTTCGAAAGACCCGCGTTACGACGCCTGTGCCGGCGCGTCGATCCGCTCCATGCCGCCCATGTACGGACGCAGCACTTCCGGCACCGTGACCGAGCCGTCCGCGTTCTGGTAGTTCTCCAGCACCGCGACGAGCGTACGGCCGACCGCCAGCCCCGAACCGTTCAGCGTATGCACGAGCTCCGGCTTGCCCTGCGCGTTGCGGAACCGCGCCTGCATCCGGCGCGCCTGGAACGCCTCGGTGTTCGAGCAGCTCGAGATCTCGCGATAGGTGTTCTGCGCGGGCAGCCACACCTCGAGGTCGAACGTCTTCGCGGCCGAGAAGCCCATGTCGCCCGTGCACAGCGTGATCACGCGGTACGGCAGGCCGAGCTTCTGCAGGATCGCTTCCGCGTGGCCGACCATCTCGTCGAGCGCCGCGTACGACGTTTCCGGCGCGACGACCTGCACCATCTCGACCTTGTCGAACTGGTGCTGACGGATCATCCCGCGCGTGTCGCGGCCGTACGAACCGGCTTCCGAGCGGAAGCACGGGGAATGCGCGGTGAGCTTGATCGGCAGCGCGGACCCGTCGACGATCGACTCGCGCACGGTGTTCGTCAGCGAAATCTCGGACGTGGAGATCAGGTATTGCGTGACCGTGTTTTCCGCGCCGCCCTTCTCGACGCGGAACATGTCGTCCGCGAACTTCGGCAACTGGCCCGTGCCGTACAGGATCTCGGGGTTCACGATGTACGGCGTGTACGTTTCGGTATAGCCGTGCTGCTGCGTGTGCGTGTCGATCATGAACTGCGCGAGGGCACGGTGCAGGCGCGCGATCGGGCCGCGCAGCATCGTGAAGCGCGCCCCGGCGAGCTTCGCGCCCGTCTCGAAATCGAGGCCGAGCGGCGTGCCGACGTCGACGTGATCCTTCACCGCGAAGTCGAACTGGCGCGGCGTGCCCCAGCGGCGCGCCTCGACGTTGTCGGCTTCGTCCTTGCCGACCGGCACGCTCTCGTGCGCGACGTTCGGCATGCCCAGCATCAGGTCGGACAGGCGCGCCTGGATCTCGCCGAGCTTGGCTTCCGACGCCTTCATGTCGTCGCCGATGCCGCCGACCTCGGCCATCACGGCCGACGTGTCCTCGCCCTTGCCCTTCATCGCGCCGATCTGCTTCGACAGGCTGTTGCGGCGCGCCTGGAGCTCTTCGGTGTGGGTCTGGATCGCGCGGCGTTCCGCTTCGAGTGCGGAGAACGCGGCGACGTCGAGGGTGTAGCCGCGATCGGCGAGGCGCTTGGCGACGCCGTCGAGGTCTTTGCGCAGCAACTGGATGTCGAGCATGGGAGGACTTGGAAAATCGTTGTGTAAGACGGGAATTCTAACGCACCGCGCGGCCGCCACGGCACCGGCCGGATGGACAATGCCGCAAATGGGCCGTCATGGCAGTATCGCGTTTGCCGGTCCGCCGCATCGGCGGCCGGCGAATGGCCGCGCGCCTGGCCATGACGGATCGCGACACGCCCGCGCCGGCCGGCGGCAACCGAATCAAGCGGAGCGCCGGCTCCGCGTCACAGCTTCCAAGGAATCCGATGACCATCGAACTCGACAAGGATGTACGCGACCGCGCGATCGCGTCGCTGCAACGCTATTTCACAGAAAACATGGACGAGCCGATCGGCAACATCCAGGCCGGCGCGCTGCTGCATTTCTTCATCCAGGAAATCGCGCCGACCATCTACAACCTCGCGATCGCCGACGCGCAGGAACGCCTGCATGCGCGAATCGCCGAACTCGACATCGAATGCCACGAAGAGCCGTTCGAATACTGGAAGCAACAGCTGTCGGGCCGCAAGCGCTGATGCATCCGGGGCTGCGCGGATCGAACCGGCCCGCCCGGCACCGTCAGTCCTTCTTGCCGGCCTCGCGATCGAGCTCGCGCAGCCAGGCGAGCTTCTCGGCGATCTTCGACTCGAGCCCGCGCGGCACCGGCTGATACCAGCGCGGCTCGCGCATCCCGTCCGGCAGGTACGTCTCGCCGGCCGCGTACGCGTTCGGCTCGTCGTGCGCGTAACGATACGCGTGACCGTAGCCGAGCTCCTTCATCAGCTTGGTCGGCGCGTTGCGCAGATGCACCGGCACCTCGCGCGACTTGTCCTGCTTCACGAACGCCATCGCCTGGTTGAACGCGTTGTAGCCGGCGTTGCTCTTCGCCGCGCACGCGAGATAGATCACGGCCTGCCCGAGCGCGAGTTCGCCTTCCGGCGAGCCGAGCCGTTCGTAGGTTTCGGCCGCGTCGTTCGCCACCTGCAACGCGCGCGGGTCGGCCAGGCCGATGTCTTCCCACGCCATCCGCACGATGCGCCGCGCGAGATACTTCGGATCCGCGCCGCCGTCGATCATCCGGCAGAACCAGTACAGCGCGCCGTCCGGGCTCGAGCCGCGCACCGACTTGTGCAGCGCCGAAATCTGGTCGTAGAAATTGTCGCCGCCCTTGTCGAAGCGCCGCGCGTTCAGCGTCATCGCGTTGCTGACGAAATCGGCATCGATCGTCGCGACGCCGGCCGACGTCGCCGCCGTCTGCGCCTGTTCGAGCAGGTTCAGGAAGCGGCGCGCGTCGCCGTCCGCGTAGCCGACCAGCGTATCGATCGCCTTGTCGTCGAACGCGAGGCCGTCGAGCGCGATTTCCTGCGCGCGCTTCAGCAACTGGCGCATCTCGTCGTCGTTCAGCGACTTCAGCACGTACACCTGCGCCCGCGACAGCAACGCCGAATTGACCTCGAAACTCGGGTTTTCGGTCGTCGCGCCGATGAAGGTCACGAGGCCCGACTCGACGAACGGCAGCAGCGCATCCTGCTGCCCCTTGTTGAAACGGTGGATCTCGTCGACGAACAGGATCGTGTGGCGACCGGTGCGGTTCAGCGTGTCCTTCGCCTGCTCCATCGACTCGCGGATGTCCTTCACGCCGCCGAGCACCGCGGACAGCGCGATGAACTCGCAGTCGAACGCGAGCGCGGTGAGCCGCGCGAGCGTCGTCTTGCCGACGCCGGGCGGCCCCCACAGGATCATCGAATGCGGCTTGCCCGATTCGAACGCGAGCCGCAGCGGCTTGCCTTCGCCCAGCAAATGCGTCTGGCCGATCACCTCGGCGAGCGTTTTCGGCCGCAGCGCCTCGGCGAGCGGGCGGCGCGGCTCGACTTGAAACAGGTCGGACATGAACCCTCGCTCCACATCAAACGGTCGCGGCCGAACCGGCCGCCGGACCTGACATTATGACAGCCGCACGACGGCGCCGCCGCGGCCGGGGCCTGGGATTGGTGCTCGCGCGCAGTGCACGCGTCTGTTGCACGCGCCTGTTACACGCGTCCCCAAACAACACGGGCCCGCCGTCGCCGGCAGGCCCGTGTCGGGAAAACGGCACGACGAAGGTCAGCCGTTGATCACGTCCGCGCCCTTCGGCACGACGAACTTGAACGTATCGCCCTTCAGCGACGGGTTCGTCTGGATGTTCGTGAAGGTCAGCAGCGTGACGTTGCCGAACACGTCGTGCAGCTCCATCGCGGCGAGCGTGCCGTTGCGGAAACCGATGCCGATCCGCTGGAACTGCGTGTCCTGCGCCTTCGGCAGCATCTCGAGCCAGTCGATGCCGCCCTTCTCGCCGGCATCGCGCAGCGTGTAGTTCTTGTCGAGATCGTTGCTGCCGAACAGGATCGCGGCAGGGCTCGCGCCCAGCGCGCCGTTCAGCTTGCGCTCGGTGACCTGGTTCAGGTCGCGGTCGTACACGTAGAGCTTGTCGCCGTCGGCCTGCAGCACCTGCTGGTACGGCTTCTGGTACGTCCAGATGAACTTGCCCGGCCGCGCGAACACGAACGTGCCGCTCGAATTGTCGGTGGGCTTCGGCGCGGCCTGCGCGGCGCTCGCGCCCTTGGCCGGCGCCTTGACGATCTGCTGCGTGAAATCGCCCTTCGCCGAACGCACCTGCGACACGAAGGCCTTCAGTTGCTCGGTGCCGCCCGCGAATGCGTGCGTCGCCGCGAGCATCAGCGATGCGCCGGCGAGCGCCGCGCCGAGCCAGCGCCGCGTCGAACGAAGGGACATTGCGAACGAATGTTGCTGCATATTGCGGTTTTCTCCCTGGGTGGCCGGCGCTGCGGGCGCCGCGGACTCATTCCGCGTCGCGCGCCGGCACAAGAATTTCGCGGTTGCCGCTCGACGACATCGCCGACACGAGCCCCGATTGCTCCATCTGCTCGAGCAGCCGCGCCGCGCGGTTGTAGCCGATCCGCAGATGGCGCTGCACGAGCGAGATCGACGCGCGGCGGTTCTTGATGACGATCTCGACCGCCTGGTCGTACAGCGGATCAGACTCGCCGCCGCCTTCGCCGGTTCCCGCGCCGGCCGAGCCCTCGTCGCCGTCGGCGGTGCCGCCTTCGAGCAGGCCCTCGACGTAGTTCGGTTCGCCCTGCTCCTTGAGCTTCTCGACGACGCGATGCACTTCGTCGTCGGCGACGAACGCACCGTGCACGCGCACGGGCAGCCCCGAGCCGGGCGGCAGGTACAGCATGTCGCCCATGCCGAGCAGCGACTCGGCGCCCATCTGGTCGAGAATCGTGCGCGAGTCGATCTTCGACGACACCTGGAACGCGATCCGCGTCGGCACGTTCGCCTTGATCAGGCCGGTGATCACGTCGACCGACGGACGCTGCGTCGCAAGGATCAGGTGGATGCCGGCCGCGCGCGCCTTCTGCGCAATCCGCGCGATCAGCTCCTCGACCTTCTTGCCGACGACCATCATCAGGTCGGCCAGCTCGTCGATCACGACGACGATGTTCGGCAGGCGGCCGAGCGGCTCCGGATCGTCCGGCGTCAGGCTGAACGGGTTCGGGATCTTCTCCTCGCGCTTCGCCGCGTCGTCGATCTTGTTGTTGTAGCCGGCGAGGTTGCGCACGCCGAGCTTGCTCATCAGCTTGTAGCGGCGCTCCATCTCCGCGACCGTCCAGTTCAGCGCATGGCCGGCCTGGCGCATGTCGGTGACGACCGGACACAGCAGGTGCGGAATGCCTTCGTAGACGCTCATTTCGAGCATCTTCGGATCGATCAGGATCAGGCGCACCTGGTCAGCCGTGGCCTTGTACAGCAGCGACAGGATCATCGCGTTGATCCCGACCGACTTGCCCGAACCGGTCGTGCCGGCCACCAGCAAGTGCGGCATCTTCGCGAGATCCGCGCACACCGGCTTGCCGCCGATGTCCTTGCCGAGGCTCAGCGTCAGCGCCGACGACGCGGCCGCATACACCTCGGAGCCGATGATCTCCGACAGGTGCACCGTCTGGCGACGCTGGTTCGGCAGTTCGAGCGCCATGTAGTTCTTGCCGGGAATCGTCTCGACCACGCGGATCGACACGAGCGACAGCGACCGCGCGAGATCCTTCGCGAGGTTGACGATCTGGCTGCCCTTCACGCCGGTGGCCGGCTCGATCTCGTAGCGCGTGACGACCGGGCCCGGATATGCGGCGACGACGCTCGCCTCGACGCCGAAGTCCTTCAGCTTCTTCTCGATCAGGCGCGACGTGAATTCGAGCGTATCGGCGGAAATCGCTTCCTGCGTCTTCGGCGCGGGGTCGAGCAGCGACACCGGCGGCAGCGTCGAATCGCCGGGCAGGTCGGTGAACAGCGGCACCTGGCGCTCGCGTTCGACGCGCTCGGACTTCGCGGGCGTGACGACCGGCGGCACGATCGTCACCGGCTCGTGATCCTCGATGCGCACGCGCTCCTCTTCGACCTTGCCTTCGCGGCGCACCGCCGCGGCCTCGCCGAGCTTGCGGTCGCGCTCGGCCTCGCGGCGCAGTTTCGCGACGTTCACGGCGGACAGGATCGCGCCGCCGACGCGCTCGGCGACCGACAGCCACGAGAAGCGGAAATACAGCGACAGGCCGATCGCGAGCGCGATCAGCAGCAGCAGCGTGCCGCCCGTGAAGCCGAACGCATGCGACATCGCACCGGCGACGGCCTCGCCGACGACGCCGCCCGGCGCGCGCGGCAACTGCACCTTCAGCGACCACATGCGCAGCGCCTCGATGCCGTCGCACGCGAGCACGACCAGCACGAACGCGAAGATTTCGGTGAGCCAGCCGATCGGCCGCTCCGGTTCGTCGGAAATCGCGTCGTGGCGGGTGATGCGGCGGTAGTTGACGGCGATGCGCCGGCCGAGCGGCACGATCAGCCAGTAGGCGGACAAGCCGAACAGCAGCAGGATGATGTCGGCCGTCCACGCGCCGACGCGGCCGGCCCAGTTCGAGATGTGATCGACCTGGGCGGCGTGCGTCCAGCTCGGATCGCGCCGGCTGTAGCTCAGCAGGGCCATCACCAGAAAGGCGCAGAGCGCGACCTGGAGAATCCAGCGGATCTCCGTGAGGAGCTTCGACATCCGGTGCGGCAACGCCTGTGCCTGGGCGGAATAAGGAGCTTTTGCCATGAATCCGTATAAAGAGGACGGGCCGTGCGCCCGCCTGTCGTTCGATCGCGCTTATTGTAAACGCTGCACCGGGCCGCCAAGTGTAAATGACGGTTACATCACGAGGACGGGGGCCGAAGCGGCGCCGCCGACGGCCGCTGGCCGGCCGGATGGCCGCCCCTGCGGCGATGCGCCGCCGCCAGGCGCGCTCCCGCCTGCCCGCCGCGCCGTACGGACCGCGCGCCGCGAAACGCTATCGCGACGATTGAAACTCTCGTTCGGCAGCGCAGCAACGGGGCCTTTATAATGCGCGTCTGATACCCATCTATGACGGCATCCCGGTCAACCCGGACCGTCCGGCGAGCCTTATCCCGCCCGCCGCAGCCGCCTTTTACGGATTCGCACATGTCCACGCCCAAACACGCCAAAGTCCTGATTCTCGGTTCCGGCCCCGCCGGCTACACGGCTGCCGTCTACGCGGCACGCGCCAACCTGTCCCCGGTGCTGATCACCGGCATCGCGCAGGGCGGCCAGCTGATGACCACGACCGACGTCGAAAACTGGCCGGCGGACGCGAAGGGCGTGCAAGGCCCGGAACTGATGGCGCGCTTCCAGGAGCACGCCGAGCGCTTCAACACCGAAATCGTGTTCGACCACATCCACACCGCGAAACTGCACGAGCAGCCGATCCGCCTGATCGGCGACTCGGGCGAATACACGTGCGATTCGCTGATCATCGCGACCGGCGCATCCGCGCAGTATCTCGGCCTGCCGTCCGAGGAAGCGTTCATGGGCAAGGGCGTGTCGGCCTGCGCGACCTGCGACGGCTTCTTCTACCGCAACCAGGAAGTCGCGGTGATCGGCGGCGGCAACACGGCCGTCGAGGAAGCGCTCTACCTGACCGGCATCGCGAAGAAGGTCACGGTGATCCACCGCCGCGACAAGTTCCGCGCGGAGCCGATCCTGATCGACCGCCTGCTGGAAAAGCAAAAGGAAGGCGTCGTCGACATCAAGTGGGATCACGTGCTCGATGAAGTGACGGGCGAGGAATCGGGGGTCACGGGCCTGCGCATCAAGAACGTGAAGACCGGCGCGACGGAAGACCTGCACGTGCAGGGCGTGTTCGTCGCGATCGGCCACAAGCCGAACACCGACCTGTTCCAGGGCCAGCTGGAGATGAAGGACGGCTACATCCTGACGAAGAGCGGCCTGCAAGGCAACGCGACGTCGACGAGCGTGCCGGGCGTGTTCGCCGCGGGCGACGTGCAGGACAACGTGTACCGCCAGGCGATCACGAGCGCGGGCACGGGCTGCATGGCCGCGCTCGACGCGCAGCGCTACCTCGAAAGCCTGCACGACAAGAAGTAAGCCGCGGACGAGCCTTGCCGCGCCGGGCGCTACAATGGCGTCCGCTGCCGCGAAGCGGGCTCGACCGGAAAGCCGCTGCCGCCGCGCAGCGGCTTTTTTTTGCCCGCGCGCCCGAACGCGCCTGCCCCGTTACCGAATCATGGCGAAGAACCAGCCCCATCCGAGCGATCCCGCCAAGCGGAAGATCGCTGCCCGTCCCGTGACCCCGGCGCCCGCCGCGCCGCCGCCCGCGCCCGACGCGGCCGCGTTGCGCGGCCAGGGCCTCGCGGGCCTTGGCGCATTGCGCAAGTCGCTGCAAGGCGAAGCCGATCGTCGCGAGCGAGCGCGCATCGAAACCGCGCAGGCCGAGCGCAAGGCGGAAGCCGACGCGAACCTGTTCCGCAACGAAATCGGCACGATCCGGCCGCTGAACGCGCCGCCGCGCGCGTCGTCGGGCCGCATGCCGCCCGACCCGGTGCCAAAACAGACGCAGCGCGACGAGGAAGCCGTGCTGAACGCGACGCTGTCCGACGAATTCGATCCCGAGACGCTGCTCGACAGCGACGACTCGCTCTATTACCACCGCCCCGGCATCAGCCGCGACGTCGTGCGCAAGCTGAGGAGCGGCGCGTGGATCGTGCAGGCGCAGATCGATCTGCACGGCATGCGGCGCGACGAAGCCCGCGATGCACTCGCCGAATTCATTCGCGAAGCCGGCAAGAAAGGGCTGCGCTGCCTGCGCGTGATCCACGGCAAGGGGCTCGGCTCGATCGGCAAGGAACCGGTGCTGAAGGGCAAGGTGCGCGCATGGCTCGTGCAGAAGGAAGAAGTGATCGCATTCTGCGAGGCGCGCGGCCACGACGGCGGCGCGGGCGCGGTGCTCGTGCTGCTGCAGCCGCACGCGGCGCCGGCCGACCGGGGGCCGCGTGCCGCATCCTAGGCTGACGCTCGCGATCGCGATACTGGAGGCGATTGCCACGCTGGCCTTCGCGATTTCGGGGTTCATCGAGGCGCGCAAGAACCGCCTCGACTCGGTCGGCACGTTCGTCGTCGCGCTCGCGACCGCGTTCGGCGGCGGCACGCTGCGCGACATCCTGCTCGAGCGCCGGCCGTTCTACTGGGTCGTGCACGACGACTACGTGATCGCGATCTTCGTGCTCGCCTTGTTCGCGCCGTTCGTGCTGCGGATGCTGTCGCGGCTGTCGGCCGAACGGCTGCTGCTGATCGCCGATGCGATCGGGCTCGGCATCTTCAGCATCTCGGGCACGTCGATCGCGCTCGACGCCGAGATGCCGCGCTTCATCGCGGTGATGATGGGCGTGATCACCGGCGTGGTCGGCGGGATCGTCCGCGACGTGCTGTGCAACGACATCCCGCTGATCCTGCGCGATTCGCGGCCGTACGCGACCTGCGCGTTCGTCGGCTGCTGGTTCTACCTGCTGCTCGTGTGGCTGCAGTTCGACTCGGTGTACAGCGTACTGCTCGCGACCGGCTTCATCCTCGTCGCGCGGCTCGCGACGTTCAAGTTCGACGTGCGATTGCCGCATTGACCGGCGCATCCGCGGACGCGCCAGCCGCATCGCCGAAACGAAAAAGGGGCCGTTCAAAACGGCCCCTTCCTTCATTCAGCGCGAACGCCGCGTCACGCGATCCGCTCTTCCGACGCCGGATCGAACAGCACGGCTTTCGACACGTCGAACAGCAGCGACTGCGTCTGCCCCGGCTGCGGGTTCGCGGCCGGATGCACGCGGCTCACGATCCGCTTGCCGTTCACCTGCGCGAACACGTGCGTGTCCGGCCCGGTCGGCTCGGTCACGTCGACGCGCACGTCGATCGGCTGCAGGTTCGACGCCTCGCCGTTGTGCGCATTGCGCGCGTCGGTGATGCGCTCCGGGCGCAGCCCGAGGATCACCTCGCGGCCGACGTGCGACTTCAGCTTCGCCGCGTCGAACGGCAGGTTCAGCGCGCTGCGCGCGAGACCCGTGTCGATTTCGAGCGCGATCCCGCTGCCCTGCTCGACCAGCTTGCCATTGATGAAGTTCATCGGCGGCGCGCCGATGAAGCCCGCGACGAACAGGTTCGACGGCGAATCGTAGATCTCCTGCGGCGCGCCGAACTGCTGGACCACGCCGTCCTTCATCACCGCGATCCGGTCGCCGAGCGTCATCGCCTCGATCTGGTCGTGCGTCACGTAGACGATCGTCGTGCCGAGGCGCTGGTGCAGCAGCTTGATTTCCGCGCGCATCTCGATGCGCAGCTTCGCGTCGAGGTTCGACAGCGGTTCGTCGAACAGGAACAGCGACGGATCGCGTGCGAGCGCGCGGCCCATCGCGACGCGCTGGCGCTGGCCGCCCGACAGCTGGCCGGGCTTCCGGTCGAGCAGATGCTGAATCTGCAGCATCGACGACACGCGGTCGACGATCTGCTGCTGTTCGCTCTTCGGCACCTTGCGGATGTTCAGGCCGAACGAGATGTTCTCGCGCACCGTCATCGACGGATACAGCGCGTACGACTGGAACACCATCGCGATGTCGCGATCCTTCGGCGACAGGTTGTTGACGACCTTGCCGTCGATGCAGATCTCGCCGCTCGTGACCGTCTCGAGCCCGGCGATCATGTTGAGCAGCGTCGATTTCCCGCAGCCCGAGCCGCCGACCAGGATCAGGAACTGTCCGTCCTCGATCTCGATGTCGACACCCTTCAGGACCGGCACCCCGTTCGGGTAGGTCTTGTACACGTCACGGATGGAAAGGCTTGCCATGCTGTGAATCCTCTGTCTCGTCTCGCGCGGCGCACTCGGGCGCCGCGTCGGGTTCGTTTCGATGCGCCGCGCGTGGTGCGCGGCCGGTTCGTCGTATCGGATAAAGCCGCGCTTACCCCTTCACCGCGCCCGCCGTCAGCCCGCGCACGAAGTAGCGGCCGGCGACGATGTAGACGAGCAGCGTCGGCAGCGCGGCGATGATCGCGCCGGCCATGTCGACGTTGTATTCCTTCACGCCCGTCGACGTGTTGACGAGGTTGTTCAGCGCCACCGTGATCGGCATCGAGTCGACGCCGGAGAACACGATCCCGAACAGGAAGTCGTTCCAGATCTGCGTGAACTGCCAGATCAGGCACACCATGAAGATCGGCAGCGACACGGGCAGCAGGATCTTCGTGAAGATCGTGAAAAAGCCGGCGCCGTCGATGCGCGCGGCCTTCACGAGTTCGGCCGGCACGCTCACGTAGAAGTTGCGGAAGAACATCGTCGTGAACGCGATGCCGTACACGACGTGCACGAACACGAGGCCCGGAATCGTGTTCGCGAGGCCGAGCATCCCCTGCAGGCGCGCCATCGGCAGCAGGATCACCTGGAACGGGATGAAGCAGCCGACCAGCATCATCGTGAACAGCGCGTCCGCGCCGCGAAAGCGCCAGTGCGTGAGCACGTAGCCGTTGAACGCGCCGATCAGCGACGAGATCAGCACGGCCGGGATCACCATCTGCAGCGAGTTCAGGAAGAACGGCTTCATCCCGTCGCAGCGCACGCCGGTACAGGCGCCGCTCCACGCCTTCACCCACGGGTCGACGGTCCACGAGGTGGGCGGCGTCAGCAGGTTGCCGGTGCGCAACTGGTCGAGATCCTTGAACGACGTCGACAGCATCACGTAGATCGGGAACAGGAAATACAGCGCGAACAGGATCAGTGCCGCATAGATCACTGCCCGGCTGATCGTCATCTTAGGCTGCATTGCGGGTGCTCCTCGATTCCATATACATCAGCGGCACCAGCACCGCGACCACGGTCGCGAGCATCATCACCGAGGACGCCGCGCCGAGCCCGAGCTGGCCGCGGTTGAACGAAAACGTGTACATGAACATGGCCGGCAGCGACGACGACGTGCCCGGGCCGCCCGCCGTCAGCGCGACGACGAGGTCGAAGGTCTTGATCGTGATGTGGCAGAGGATCAGCAGCACCGAGAAGAACACCGGGCGCATGCTCGGGATCACGATCTTGCGGTAGATGGTCGGCAGCGTCGCGCCGTCGACCTGCGCGGCCTTGAAGATTTCGCCGTCGACACCGCGCAACCCCGCGAGGAACAGCGCCATCACGAAGCCGGTCGACTGCCACACGGCCGCGATCACCACGCAGAAGATCGCCTTGTCCGGATCGTCGAGCCAGCCGAACGAGAAGCTCGTCCAGCCCCAGTCGTGCATCACCTTCTCGAGGCCGAGGCCCGGGTTCAGGATCCACTGCCACGCGGTGCCGGTCACGATGAACGACAGCGCCATCGGGTACAGGAAGATCGCGCGCAGCGCGCCTTCGTTGCGGATCCGCTGGTCGAGCAGGATCGCGAGGAACAGGCCGAGCCCGACGCAGATCGCGATGAACGGAATCCCGAACCAGCCGAGGTTCGCGGCGGAGGTCCACCACACGTCGTTCTGGAACAGGTCCGTGTAACGGCCGAAGCCGTCGAATTCGTAGTTGGGCAACAGCCGCGAGCGGGTCAGCGACAGATAGCCGGTAATCAGGATGAAGCCGTAGATGAACACCACGGCGATCGCGACGCTCGGCGCGAGCACGAGCTTCGGGATCCAGCGATCGGCGAAGGCCGACATCGGCGACGTACGCCGTGCGGCGGCAGCGCCGGATCCGTTTCCGCTAAGAGGGGCAGCCACTTGATTCGACTCCTGGAACGAGGGCGACGCAGGCCGGGCCGGCGCCGGGTACGGCACGGGCCCGCGGGCGAGCCCGTTTGCTGCACATGCAAAAACGCCCGGCCGACGAAGCGTATCCGGCCGGGCGCCTGGCGCGCGTTACTTGACCTTCGCGGCCTTCGCGAGCGCGGCGACCGCGCTCTTCGAATCCTGCTGCGAGTTCATGAACTTCGTCACGACGTCGGTGATCGCGCCGGCGGTCGCGTCGCCTTGCGCCATCCCGTGCGCGAGCGACGGCACGAAGCCGCCCGACTTGATCGCGGTCTGCTCGTCGGCATACGACTTCTTCGCGCAATCGTCGAACTTGTCCATCTTCACGCCGAGACGCACCGGCACCGAGCCCTTCAGCAGGCTGAACTGCTCCTGGAACGCCGGCGTCATGATCGTCTTCGCGAGCGCGAGCTGGCCCGGCGTCGCGTTCTTCTCGCCCTTCTGCTGGAAGAACACGAACGAATCGACGTTGAACGTGTACGAATTCGCGGTGCCCGGCACCGGCGCGCAGATGTAGTCCTTGCCCGCCTTCTTGCCGGCGTTCTCGAACTCGCCCTTCGCCCAGTCGCCCATGAACTGCATGCCGGCCTTGCCGTTGATGACCATCGCGGTCGCGAGGTTCCAGTCGCGGCCGTTACGGCCCGTGTCGAAGTAGCCCTGGATCTTGCGCACCGTGTCGAACACCGACAGCATCTGCGGCGACGTCAGCGTCGCCTGGTCGAGGTCGACCAGCGCCTTCTTGTAGAACGCCGGGCCCTGCGACAGCACCACGTCTTCCCACAGCGTCAGGTCCTGCCACGGCTGGCCGCCCATCGCGACCGGCTGGATGCCGGCGGCCTTCAGCTTGTCGGCCACCGCGAAGAATTCGGGCCAGGTGGTCGGCACCTTCGCGCCGACCTTGTCGAGCGCGGCCTTGTTGATGTACAGCCAGTTGACGCGGTGCACCGAGAACGGCGCGGCGACGGTATGGCCCTTGTACTTGATGATCTTGTCGATTTCAGGCGGCAGGTTCTGCTTCCAGTCGCCGGCGGCCGAATCGATGTTGACGAGCACGCCCTGGTCGGCCCAGTCCTGGATCAGCGGGCCCTTGATCTGCGCGGCGGACGGAGAATCGCCGCTGATCACCTTGGTCTTCAGCGCGGTCATCGCCGCGGCGCCGGCGCCGCCCGCGACCGCGAAGTCCTTCCACACGTAGCCCTGCTTCTGCAGGTCGTCCTTCAGCACGCCGACGGCCTTCGACTCGCCGCCCGAGGTCCACCAGTGCAGCACGGTTACGTTCTCGGCTGCCTGCGCCGCCACGGCGCCAGCCATCAGGCCTGCGGCGCAGAGCGCGCCCATGATCGAGCGAACTTTCATTACTTATCTCCTCCAGACTGAATCAACTCGTGAGGTTCCCTGACCGGGAACCGGCTTCTTGATAACGACGGGGAAATCGAGCCGCGGGACGCATGCAGCGTACGGGGCCGATGACCGGCCGGGCTCTTACAGAAAGCGTGAATCGAGATTCAACGGCGTGTCTCCTCTTTGTGTTTCTGGCCCGCCGCGATGATGCGACGCGAGCCCGGGGCCGACGGCGCGCCAACGATGCGCGCCGCCAATGTCCGATAACATTCGGCACAAGGCGCTCCCGGAGGCGAAGCTCGCGCAGTTCATCGACCGCGCTTCTTTTTTTCTTCACCCAGGTGCTACCCCTTGCGGCGGATTGTAGTTAAACTACAATTCAGTGTCAAAAATATTTTTATCGCACTACGGATCGCTTCCGGG
Organism: Burkholderia sp. BCC0044; assembly: GCF_902832955.1. NCBI lineage: Bacteria > Pseudomonadati > Pseudomonadota > Betaproteobacteria > Burkholderiales > Burkholderiaceae > Burkholderia > Burkholderia sp. BCC0044. The sequence continues at coordinate 1,473,919 of NZ_CADFDO010000001.1, forward strand.
CACCCCCAACACGGCGGAGACACATGCATACCGATTCCAGCTTTACCTTCGTACTTTTCGGCGGCACCGGCGATTTGTCGATGCGCAAGATCCTGCCCGCGCTGTTCGAAGCGCACCGCGCGAACATGCTGGCGGCGAGCGGCCGGATCGTCGCCGTGGCGCGACACGAATCGGATCGGGCGGCCTATCTCGAATGGGTCGACACGCACGTGAAGCCGCATGCGGCGAAGGCGGCCGGCAACGCATTCGACGACGCGGCATGGAAGTCGTTTCTCGACCGCATCGAATACGTGAAGCTCGATCTCGGCCGCGCGGAGGACTACGTCGTGCTGCGCGACGCGGTCGCATCGCTGCCCGGCATCCGCGTGTTCTATCTCGCGACGGGCCCGTCGCTGTTCGTGCCGATCTGCAAGGCGCTCGCGTCGGTCGGCCTGAACGAAGACGCGCGCATCGTGCTCGAGAAGCCGCTCGGCTACGACCTGAAATCGTCGAACGCGATCAACGACGCGGTCGGCGAGATCTTCGCGGAAGGCCAGATCTACCGGATCGACCACTACCTCGGCAAGGAGCCGGTACAGAACCTGCTCGCGCTGCGCTTCGGCAATGCGCTGTTCGAGCCGCTGTGGCGCCGCGAATGGGTCGAGAGCATCCAGATCACGATCGCCGAGGAACTCGGCGTCGAGGCGCGCGGCGATTTCTACGACAATACGGGCGCGCTGCGCGACATGGTGCAGAACCACCTGCTGCAGCTGCTGTCGATCGTCGCGATGGAGCCGCCGCACTCGATGGATTCCGACTCGGTGCGCGACGAGAAGCTGCGCGTGCTGCGCGCGCTGAAGCCGATCGATCCGCGCGACATCGGCAAGGTTGCCGTGCGCGGCCAGTATCATGCGGGCGTGATCAAGGGCGCGCAGGTGCCGGCCTACGCGACCGAGCCGGGCGTGAAGCCCGACAGCCAGACCGAAACCTTCGTCGCGCTGAAGGTCGAGATCGAGAACTGGCGCTGGGCCGGCGTGCCGTTCTTCCTGCGCACCGGCAAGCGGCTGGCCGATCGCGTCGCGGAAATCGTCGTCAACTTCCGCCCGGTGCCGCACTCGGCGCTCGGGGCCTCCGCGCTGCGCGCCGGGGCGAACCGTCTCGTGATCCGGCTGCAGCCGAACGAGACGATTCGCCTGTACTGCCTCGCGAAGCAGCCGGGCGAAGGGATGAATCTCGCGAGCGTGCACCTCGACCTCGCGTTCGACCAGTTCTTCAAGGAAGGGCAGATGGAGGCGTACCAGCGCCTGCTGCTCGACGTGATCAACGGCCGGCTCGCCCTGTTCGTGCGTCGCGACGAACAGGAAGCCGCATGGCAGTGGGTCGAGCCGATCCTGAACGAATGGGCGCGCACGCTGAAGCCGCCAAAGCCGTATGCGGCGGGCACGTGGGGGCCGGCCGCGTCGAGCGCGATGCTCGCGCAGCACGACACCTGCTGGCTCGAAGAAGAAAATTGATGCAAACCGTTACCGCGTACGCCACCGTACGCGGCAACGTGCTTCACGATTCGTACGATTTGAACAGACAAAGCAGTCCGGAGGAGATGTGATCGAGATCCACGCTTTCGACACCCAGGAAGCGCAAAGCGAAGCGCTCGCGCGCGCCGTCGGCGATGCGCTGCGCGCGGCGCTCGCCGGCCCCGCGCGCCCGACGCTCGCGGTGTCCGGCGGCACCAGCCCGCGCCCGTTCCTGCACACGCTGTCGCACGCGGCGCTCGACTGGGCCGGCGTCGACGTCACGCTGGTCGACGACCGCTGGGTGCCGGACGACGACGCGGCCAGCAACGCGCAACTCGTGCGCGACACGCTGCTGCAACACGCGGCGGCCCCTGCCCGCTTCCTGCCGCTCGTCGACACGCGTGTGTCGCTCGACGCGCACGTCGCCGCGCTCAATGCGAACCCCGACTACCGCGTGCCGACCGTCGCGGTGCTCGGCATGGGCGAGGACGGTCACACCGCGTCGATCTTCGCCGACGCGCCCGAATGGGACCACGCGATCACGACGCCCGAACGCTTCGTCGCCGTGCATCCGGGCGCGGCGCCCCATGCACGCGTGAGCTATTCGCTCGATGCGCTCAAGCGCGTCGACCGGCTGTTCCTGCTGATCGCGGGCGCCCGCAAACGCGACGTGCTCGACGCCGCGGCCGCGTCGCTGCAGAAGAACGCGATTTCCCAACTGGCCAACGACAAGGGGACCCAGCTCGATGTCTACTGGTGCGCAAAGTAAGGCGGTCGTCGCGGGTCAGCATGCCGACGGCCCGCGCCTGCTCGCGGACGTCGGCGGCACCAACGCGCGCTTCGCGCTGGAAACCGGCCCGGGCGAGATCACGCAGATCCGCGTCTATCCCGGCGCCGACTATCCGACGATCACCGACGCGATCCGCAAGTATCTGAAGGACGTGAAGATCAGCCGCGTGAACCACGCGGCGATCGCGATCGCGAACCCGGTCGACGGCGACCAGGTCACGATGACCAACCACGACTGGAGCTTCTCGATCGAGGCGACGCGCCGCGCGCTCGGCTTCGACACGCTGCTCGTCGTCAACGACTTCACCGCGCTCGCGATGGCGCTGCCGGGCCTGACCGATGCGCAGCGCGTGCAGGTCGGCGGCGGCGCGCGTCGCCAGAACAGCGTGATCGGCCTGCTCGGGCCCGGTACCGGGCTCGGCGTGTCGGGGCTGATTCCGGCGGACGACCGCTGGATCGCGCTCGGCAGCGAAGGCGGTCACGCATCGTTCGCGCCGCAGGACGAGCGCGAGGATCTGGTGCTGCAATACGCGCGCAAGAAATTTCCGCACGTGTCGTTCGAACGCGTGTGCGCGGGCCCCGGCATGGAGATCATCTATCGCGCGCTCGCCGCGCGCGACAAGAAGCGCGTCGCCGCGACCATCGACACGGTGGAGATCGTCGAACGCGCGCATGCGGGCGACGCACTCGCGCTCGAGACGGTCGAATGCTTCTGCGGGATTCTCGGCGCGTTCGCAGGCAGCGTCGCGCTGACGCTCGGCGCGCTCGGCGGCGTGTACATCGGCGGCGGCGTCGCGCTGAAGCTGGGCGAACTGTTCACGCGCTCGTCGTTCCGCGCGCGCTTCGAGGCGAAGGGCCGCTTCACGCACTACCTCGAGAACATCCCGACCTACCTGATCACCGCCGAATACCCGGCGTTCCTCGGCGTATCGGCGATCCTCGCGGAACAGTTGTCGAACCGTTCCGGCGGCGCGTCGTCGGCCGTGTTCGAGCGGATCCGCCAGATGCGCGACGCGCTGACGCCGGCCGAGCGCCGCGTCGCCGATCTCGCGCTGAACCATCCGCGCTCGATCATCAACGATCCGATCGTCGACATCGCGCGCAAGGCCGACGTGAGCCAGCCGACCGTGATCCGCTTCTGCCGCTCGCTCGGCTGCCAGGGGCTGTCGGATTTCAAGCTGAAGCTCGCGACCGGCCTCACCGGCACGATCCCGATGAGCCACAGCCAGGTGCATCTCGGCGATACGGCCACCGACTTCGGCGCGAAGGTGCTCGACAACACGGTGTCCGCGATCCTGCAGCTGCGCGAGCACCTGAATTTCGAGCACGTCGAGAACGCGATCGAGATCCTGAACGGCGCGCGGCGCATCGAGTTCTACGGGCTCGGCAACTCGAACATCGTCGCGCAGGACGCGCACTACAAGTTCTTCCGCTTCGGGATCCCGACGATCGCGTACGGCGACCTGTACATGCAGGCCGCGTCGGCCGCGCTGCTCGGCAAGGGCGACGTGATCGTCGCGGTGTCGAAGTCGGGCCGCGCGCCCGAACTGCTGCGCGTGCTCGACGTCGCGATGCAGGCCGGCGCGAAGGTGATCGCGATCACGTCGAGCAACACGCCGCTCGCAAAGCGCGCGACCGTCGCGCTCGAGACCGATCACATCGAGATGCGCGAGTCGCAGCTGTCGATGATCTCGCGGGTCCTGCATCTGCTGATGATCGACATCCTCGCGGTCGGTGTTGCAATCCGTCGCGCGTCGACCAACGGCGAGCTGCCGGAGGCCGTCGCGCAGGCGCGGGCACGCGCGAGCGACGACGAAACGGCCGACGTGCTCGACTGGCTGAGCCACGGCGCATCGCCAGCGGCGAAGGACGTCGCGCGGGACTGACGCTTCGGCGAAACGCCGTCGATCCACGACACCCCGAACGCTGGATTCAGGCCCGGCGTTCGGGGTGTTTTGCATGTGCGGCACCAACGCGAACAACAGCGGCTCGGCAGGCATCGACGACGCCGTCTGCCGAGGGCCCGCGTGACGTCATACGTTCGTACACGCTCCTATTTTCGAACAAGTCCAATTGTCAGCAGTTGTCCTGGCTCGGTAACTTCCTTCACTCCGCGTGATGCCGCCATCCCGGTTCGACGTGAGAAATGACGCGTTTCTCACGGAAACCCGATTGGCATCGACAGCATCACGTTCATCCAGTTTGCGGAGAGGGGGTGTTCCGATGAGCCAGCTTACATGGAACGAATTTGAGGACTTTGTGAGAAAGGAGGCCGGTGTTAGTCCCAAAAAAATTCTCACAAAAAGTCATGCCATCGAGGGTGATCTGGATATCACTGGCGACGACGCGGTCGAATTTATGGAGCGCTTCTTCGATAAATTTCCAGTGCAAGTTGGAGATTTTGAGTTCAATCGCTACTTCTCAGGAGAGGGCTTTAGCTTGATTGAAGTGGCGCGGATGGTTTTCTCCAGAAAACGCCGAGAGAAATATGACAAAGTGCCACTGACTCTAGGCATGCTCTATCAGGCTATTTTGGATGGAGAGTGGAGCAATCAGCGCTTGGAAAGTCTGCCGCGTTGATTGCACCTCGCCAAATAGACCTGTTTATTTTTTAGGCGATGTGTTGGATCTGTGCCCACCTCTGGAGTCTGCCATGAGACAAAATCCGCTGGTCCGGGGTGTGATGTTTGGGATACTGGCGTTAGCGGCACAATCGGGCCATGCAACAGATGCAACGTCGTCGCCACAAGCGGGCGCTCGAACCTACGCGCAGAATTACAAGGACATGGTGCTCGCCGAATGCATCGCGACCGCTTATCGGAATGAACCGTCCGCTGCGATGGACGCGGGAAGCAGCGCCAGTGCACTCATGGATTGGACCGACTTCGATTTGGAACGGAACCCCGACGCAGGCAAATCGCTGGTCAATCGTTTTCTTGCACGCGACTATCGCAATCCGATCGTCGAATCCGAAATCAAAGGCGTGCGGTTTGATTTTCTGAAATGCCTGGATCTGTATCACAGTCGGGAACTCGATGACCAAGTCAAACGGGTCGTGATCAACCCGAAGCGCAGCTATCGACTCGGCAATCGCTCGTCAGACCGTTCCAGGTGATGCGGACGCGGAAATAACCCAATGCACGACTCGCGTCGCCGGCTGACCGGGTTACATCGGCATGGTGTTCGCTAGGGTTGCCGGTGGGGCGAATATCGTCGACATACTCGCGCCCTCCGTCAGTTCCGCCGCGCCGCTCAGGCGCCCGCCTTCACCGGCCGTCCGTGCCAGCGCAGCACCAGATAGCGCCCGGCGAAACACAGCACGCCGGTGACGCCGATCGTCACGCCCATCGCGAACGGCGTGCCGTCCGCGAGCGCGCCGATCGCGACGCTCGCCAGCGCGCCGAGCGCGAGCTGCATCGCGCCGAACACGGCCGCCGACGCGCCCGCGTTGTGCGGATAGCGGTGCATCAGGTCGGTCGTGCAGTTCGCGGACAGGATCCCGACCACGCCGACGACGAAGAACAGGCACACGACGATCGACCACAGCCCGCCCAACCCGGTCAGCGCGACGAACGCGACCGCGAGCGACGCGATGCAGCTCACGAGCGACGCGGCCGCGATGATGCGCAGCGAACCGATGCGGCCGACGAGCCGCGTGTTCGCGAAGTTGCCGATCATGATCCCGACGACGTTCAGCCCGAACAGCAGCCCGTAGTGCTGCGGCGACACGTGGAAATACTCGATGTATACGAACGGCGTCGCGGTGATGTACGAGAACATCGACGCGAACGCCATCCCGCCGCACAGCATGTGCCCCCATGCGACCGGGTCGGACAGGATGCGCCCGTACGATGCGAACGACGCAAGCACCGCCGCGCTCTTGCGCCGCTCCTTCGGCCAGGTTTCGGGCACGCGCAGGTAGGCGGTCGTCGCGCATAGCGCGCCGAACACGGCCAGCACGACGAACACGCCGCGCCAGCCGGAAAAACGCAGGATCTGGCCGCCGATCAGCGGCGCGAGCAGCGGCCCGACCGCGGTGACGATCGCGACCATCGACAGCACCTTCGCCGCGTCGCTCGGCTCGTGCGCGTCGCGCGCGATCGCCCGCGCGAGCACCGACGCGGCGCCGGCGCCGAGCGCCTGCAGGAAACGCACGACGATCAGCATGTCGATCGAGCCCGACACGAAACAGCCGATGCTCGCGAGCGTGAACAGCGCGATCCCGCCGAGCAGCACGGGGCGGCGGCCCCATGTGTCGGACAGCGGGCCGTACAGCAGCATGCCGATCGAGAAGCCGGCCATGAAGCTGGTCAGCGTGCGCTGCGCGGCGCCGGGGCTCACGGAGAAGCCGGCGGCGATCGACGGCAGGCTCGGCAGGTACATGTCGGTGGCGATCGGCCCGCAGGCTGCGAGCGCACCGAGCAACAGGATCAGCCGGGCATCGGGCCGGCGCCGGACGACGTGAGACATGGGTATCCGGAATGGGAGCCCGCACGCATCGAGGCACGCGTGGCGGTGAAGACGGGAAGCCGCGCCGCAAGCGGCGCGTTCAGGCCCATGATTGTACGCGCAACTTTTTTGCCTGCCTCGGGCCGCGTGCGGCGGCGGGCGGAGATACGCCCACGCTCGTCGTGCGCCGAACGAGCGCGCGGGCGGATTCGATTAAGCTTGCTGCTGCCCGCCCCTCTTGTCTGATCAATTCGACGTACGACCGAACCGATGACCGCTTTCCTGCTGATCTGGAGCCCCAAGAAATGGCCATGGCCCGAACTGCCCGACGTCGCCGCACGCGTGAAGGCCGGCGAGGCCGTGCATGACGTGTGGGGCTGCGGCTTCGCGCGCGGCATCCTGCCGGGCGACCGCGTGTTTCTGCACCGCGTCGCGAAGGAACCGAAGGGCGTATTCGGCTCCGGCTACGTGACGCGTGCGCCGTACGAGGTGCCCGATCCGTCGACCAAGCGCGGCTACCGGCTGTGCATCGACTTCGTGTACGACTGGCTCGTCGACGCCCATCAGGACGTCGTGATTCCGCGTGACGCGCTGCGCGTGCATCCGTATTCGGTGCAGACGTGGGATGCGCAGAGCTCCGGCACGTCGATCAAGCCGATGGTCGAAGGTCCGCTCGAAAAGCGCTGGGCCGAGCTGACCGGCAAGCGCAAGCCGCCGCGATAAGCGGAAACCGGGTCGAATCGGCCCCGCCTTTCCGCCCGGGCGATCCGCTCGCGCGCCGAAAGGCCGCAGACCGCCCCGCGGGCCTGCCGCGCGTGTCTCCGGTACAATCAGACGATCGTTCCGCCCAGGCGCCGCGGCCCGTGCACAGGCCCCCGCGCCCTTCTCTCGCAGGTTTCGCTCATGTCCAACAATCAGCTCCTTTTCGAACGCGCCCAGAAGACCATTCCCGGCGGCGTCAACTCGCCGGTGCGCGCGTTCCGTTCGGTCGGCGGCACGCCGCGCTTCGTCGCGCGCGCGCAAGGCCCGTATTTCTGGGATGCCGACGGCAAGCAGTACATCGACTACATCGGCTCGTGGGGCCCGATGATCGTCGGCCACGTCCATCCGGACGTGCTGTCGGCCGTGCAGAACGTGCTCGCCGACGGCTTCTCGTTCGGCGCGCCGACCGAAGCCGAGATCGAGATCGCCGAGGAAATCTGCAAGCTCGTGCCGTCGATCGAGCAGGTGCGGATGGTGTCGAGCGGCACCGAAGCCACGATGAGCGCGCTGCGTCTCGCGCGCGGCTTCACGGGCCGCAGCCGCATCGTGAAATTCGAGGGCTGCTACCACGGCCACGCGGACAGCCTGCTGGTCAAGGCCGGCTCGGGCCTGCTGACGTTCGGCAACCCGACGTCGGCCGGCGTGCCCGCCGACATCGCGAAGCACACGACCGTCCTCGAATACAACAACGTCGCCGCGCTGGAAGAAGCGTTCGGCGCGTTCGGCGACGAGATCGCCGCGGTGATCGTCGAGCCGGTCGCCGGCAACATGAACCTCGTGCGCGGCACGCCCGAATTCCTGAACGCGCTGCGCGCGCTGTGCACGAAGCACGGCGCCGTGCTGATCTTCGACGAGGTGATGTGCGGGTTCCGCGTCGCGCTCGGCGGCGCGCAGGCGTACTACGGGATCGCGGCCGACCTCACCTGCCTCGGCAAGGTGATCGGCGGCGGGATGCCGGCCGCCGCGTTCGGCGGCCGCCGCGACATCATGGCCCACCTCGCGCCGCTCGGCGGCGTGTACCAGGCCGGCACGCTGTCGGGCAACCCGATCGCGGTCGCCGCCGGCCTGAAGACGCTGCAGCTGATCCAGGCGCCGGGCTTCTACGACGCGCTCACCGCGCAGACGAAGCGGCTCGCCGACGGCCTCGCGGCCGAAGCGCGCGCCGCCGGCGTGCCGTTCGCGGCCGACTCGATCGGCGCGATGTTCGGCCTGTACTTCGCCGAGCGCGTGCCGGGCAGCTTCGCGGAAGTCACGAAGAGCGACATCGCGCGCTTCAACCGCTTCTTCCACCTGATGCTCGACGAGGGCGTGTACTTCGCGCCGTCCGCGTACGAAGCCGGCTTCGTGTCGAGCACGCACGACGACGCGGTGATCGACGCGACGCTCGCGGCCGCGCGCCGCGCGTTCGCGGCACTCGCCGCCTGACCCGGGGCCGCGCGCATGTTCTCGGATACCGATTTCGCCCACATGCAGCGCGCGCTCGCGCTCGCCGCGCGCGGCATGTACACGACCGCGCCGAATCCGCGCGTCGGTTGCGTGATCGTCAAGGACGGCAACGTGATCGGCGAAGGCTTCACGCAGCCGGCCGGCCAGGATCACGCGGAAGTGCAGGCGCTGAAGGATGCGCGCGCGCGCGGCTACGACGTCGCGGGCTCGACCGTCTACGTGACGCTCGAACCGTGCAGCCATTTCGGCCGCACGCCGCCGTGCGCGAACGCCCTGATCGATGCGCGCGTGGCCAAGGTCGTCGCCGCGATGGAAGACCCGAACCCGCAGGTATCGGGCCGCGGCCTCGGGATGCTGCGCGACGCGGGCATCGACGTGCGCTGCGGGCTGCTCGCGCATGAAGCGGGCGAGCTGAACATCGGCTTCGTGTCGCGGATGACGCGCGGCCGCCCATGGGTGCGGATGAAGACCGCCGCATCGCTCGACGGCCGCACCGCGCTGCCCTCGGGCGAAAGCCAGTGGATCACGGGTGAAGCCGCGCGCCTCGACGGGCACGCATGGCGCGCCCGCGCGTGCGCGATCCTCACCGGCATCGGCACCGTGCGCGAGGACAATCCGCTGCTGACCGTACGCGGCATCGACACGCCGCGTCAGCCGCAACGCATCCTGGTGGACAGCCGCCTCGACCTGCCGCTCGACGCGCGGCTGCTCGAAGGCGCGCCGTTGCTGATCTTCTGCGGCCGGCTCGACGCCGCCGGCGAACTGCGCGCGAACGTGCTGAAGTCGCGCGGCGCGGAAATCGTGCCGCTCGCGAATGCGCACGGCAAGGTCGACCTGCCCGCGATGCTGGCGGCGCTCGGCGCACGCGGCGTCAACGAGCTGCACGTCGAGGCCGGCCACAAGCTGAACGGTTCGCTGCTGCGCGAGCACTGCGTCGACGAATTGCTGGTGTATCTGGCGCCGAGCCTGCTCGGCGCCGACGCGGCCGGCATGTTCGATCTCGCCGCGCCGGCCAGCCTCGATGCGCGCACGCGACTGTCGTTCCACGGTATCGAGCGAATCGGCGACGACCTGCGGATCCTCGCGCGCGTCGCGCCGCCCGACGCCTCTCACTGAACGGAATCGTCACAATGTTTACCGGAATTGTCGCGGCCGTCGGCCGCATCGAAACGATCGCCCCGCTCGGCACGTCGGCCGATGCTGGCGTGCGCCTGACCGTGCAGGCCGGCGGGCTCGACCTGGCCGATGTCGCGCTCGGCGACAGCATCGCGATCCAGGGCGCGTGCATGACGGTGATCGAAAAGACCGCCGCCACGTTCGACGTCGACGTGTCGCGCGAAAGCCTGAACCGGACGGTCGGCCTCGCGCAACCCGGCGAAGTGAACCTCGAGAAGGCGCTGCGCGCGCACGACCGCCTCGGCGGGCATATCGTGTCGGGGCATGTCGACGGCCTCGGTACCGTCACGCGCTTCGCGCCGGTCGGCGAATCGCATGAACTGCGGATCGTCGCGCCGCGCGAACTCGGCCGCTATCTCGCGTACAAGGGCTCGATCACGATCAACGGCGTCAGCCTGACCGTCAATACGGTCGACGACCGCGCGGACGGCTGCGAATTCTCGATCAACCTGATTCCGCATACGGTCGAGGTCACGACGCTGCGTCACGTGAAGGTTGGAGACAAGGTCAATCTCGAAATCGACATGATTGCGCGGTACGTGGAGCGGATGATGTCGGCGTCGCAGGGCGTGCATCAGGACTGATCGTCCCCCCGTCGCGAACGTAACGACGAGCGCTATACCCATACCAACACGCTGCGCCGGCGTCACGGGACGCAGCACAATCACCGAGACGAGACGAGACGGACGATGCCGAGCAGTCGATCCAGCGGCGACGCGGAAATCACGAGCCGGCGCTCGCAAGCCGAGCGCAGCCACGCGACGCGCGAACGCGTGATCGCCGCAACAATCGGGTTGTTACACACGGAGGGCTACGCTGGAACTACCACGCGCGCCGTCCAGAAGGCAGCAGCAGTCAGCATCGGCGCGTTGCAGCATCAGTTCCCGACCAAGGCGATGCTGATGGCGGCCGTACAGGAGCGCCTGATCGAAGAGCGCCTGAAGCACGTCAAGGCAGCCGTGCGCGATACCACGGACCGGCTTGCCCTCGTCGGGCGGTTGCTCGATGTCGCCGGTTCGCTGATCGGCACGCCGCTGTTTGCCGCCAGCATCGAAATCGACCTGGCAAGACGCAGCGACAAGGAACTGGATCAGGCCATCGCCGAAGTCCGCGATCGATCCAGCGACGCATTCATCAAGGTAACCAATACCGTCAGCGAAAGCGCCGGCGACGACGCACGCGAGCGAGTCAGGGAACTCGACCTGCTGACGGGCGCCCTCATTCGCGGGCTGACCGTGGAGGCCGTGACCGAAGGCGATCTCACCGAAGTGGCAGCGGCCTTCGGTACGTGGCGATCGATCGTCCTGCAACTGCTCGGTCATGCCGTGGCCGCGCCTACGCACACGGCCTCCGGAAACTCCGCCCCGCGCCGCCGCGCCGACTGATCGCCGTCCTGGGCCGCGCCGGGCCGTCGTGACCGGCCCGGCCCGCCGACATGTGCGCGGGCGCCCGTCAATCGGGGCGCCCCCTCGTTCGAACCTGTTCCATCCCGTCCCGCCACGAACCTTTCCTCTATTTACAAGCCATATGTATTGCTTATAGGATCGTCCGTACGGTCGAATCGCCGTGCGACACACGAGCGCAACCGGTAAAGCCATTCAATCGGCTCGCCCATCGACGCAGCGGGCCGTGTCGAACGACAAATAAAAATTAGGATTTCAAACAAAATCAGGAGACAACCACGTGAAGAAACGGTTATTGGCGATATGGCTTGCGGGGCTGCCATGTCTCGTCCATGCGCAATCCAGCATCACGCTGTTCGGCACCACCGGCGGCGGCATACGGTGGGAAAACGGCGTCAAGGGTGGAAGCCGGGTGATGTTCGACAACAACATCGTGTCCGGCAGCAACTTCGGCCTGAAAGGCCGGGAGGATCTGGGCGGCGGCGTCAACGCGATCTTCGCGATAGCCGGTTCCTTCACGCAGGGAACCGGGGCGCTGGCATCGTCCGGCACGCTGTTCTCGCAGGCGGCTTATGTCGGATTGTCGTCGAATCGCTTCGGACGGCTGACGCTCGGCCGACAATTCAACGCCAGCGAGGATCTCGCCATTCTGCTCGATCCGGCGGGCGGTCTCGGCGGCTTGACGACCGAGCCGCCGGTGCTGCTCCTCGGCAATTATTTCACGCTCGACTCGCGCTTCGACAACACGATCAAGTACATCGGCGAGGCCGGCGGCTTCCGGCTCGCCGCAAGCTATTCGCCGGGCGGCGTGGCCGGCAGCACACGGGCCGGAACCAACTTCTCGATCGCCGGGATGTACCAGTATCGCGGCGCGTCGATCGGCGCTACCTACGAGAAAACCTACAGTCCGGACGGCACGGCGAACGCGCAGACGCTACTGGCCGGCGGCTCCGCACAACTGGGCCCGGTCCGCATGTACCTGTCGAACGTGCTGTTCCGGGCGACCGCCACCGCACGCCAACCCGGCGGCGCGACGCGGCGCGACAACGTTCAACTGGTCGGCTTCACGTGGCAGGCGGCGCCGGCCATCCAGCTATCCGGCGCGTTCTACTACGACGCCGGCCGCAATCTCGGCAATGCACCGGGCGCGGACGGTCACAAGATGACGTCGTGGCTCGTCGCCGAATACTTCCTGTCGAAGCGCACCGAACTGTACGCGGAGGTGGACCGCAACGGCTTTGCCGGCGCCTACAAGAAGGACCCGGCGAACATCGGCGCGCTCAACCTGCGCCCCGGCGGCAGCGGCGTCACCGGGGTATCGATCGGCATGATCACCCGGTTCTGAGCCGGTTTCGCGCAACCACGCTTCGCCGGTGGCCGCGGTGCCGCCGGGCGTTGCAGAACTTCAAACAGGCAGGGAAAAACCGATGAAAAAACTCGCTGGAGCGGTGTTGCATCTAGCACTGGTTTCGACATGCATGACGAGTGCCGGACCGGTCGGCGCGCAGGAGGCCACCGGGCGGCCGGACGCCGCACCGAGCGTGGCGTCGCGTCCTCCGATCGAGCCGGCGTCCGGGATCGATTCGAAACAGGCACGCAAGACGGCGGACCGCCTTCTGCGCAAGCGCATCCAGGCGGCACTGGCCCGCGCGAAAGGGCTGAACGCTTCGCGAATCATCGTCCGCGTCCGCGACGGCGAGGCGACGCTGCAAGGCTCCGTCACCGATTCGCAGCAGGCGGACCTGGCGGTCGATACGGCACGGCGGGCAAGCGGCGGCGCGGTGCGCAACCAGCTTCGCATCAACGGCCAGTTGCTGTAATTGCACGACGGGCAACGACAGCCCGTCTTCCAGAATCAACGACGCCTTATCAATGATGAAATTACTCGCATCCAGGGCAGCGCGTGCCCGACACGCGCCGCCCTCTTCCGGGTTCATTCTCGGTCTTCTCTGCGCCTTCTCCTACTGCGCGCCCGCGCTCGCGCAGGCTTCGCTGCCACTGATGCCCGTACCGAAATCGCTGCAGGCGACCGACGGGTCGCTGGCCGTGCGAGGCGCCTTCGGCCTGAACTGGCGTGGTTGCGACAGCAAGCTGCTCGAGCGGGCCGGCCAACGTTTTCAGCGGGACGTCGATCGTCTCACCGGCCGCGAACCCGACGACGCGGCGGGGCCCAGTCTCGACATCCATTGCACGACCGCCGGTCCGCCCTCTGCGGCCAATGACGACAAGGAAGCGTACCGGCTCGCCATCGGCACGGACGGCGTTCAATTGCGCGCCGACGGCCCCACGGGCGTATTGCGCGGCCTGGCGACGCTGCGCCAGCTGGTCCGGACCGCCGGCCAGCAGGTGTCGCTGCCGTTGCTGACCGTCGACGACGCACCACGCTTCGCGTGGCGCGGCATCATGATCGACGTCGCGCGTCACTTCATGACGGTGCCGACACTGAAACGCCAGATCGACGCGATGGAGCTCGTCAAGCTCAACGTCCTGCATCTGCACCTGAGCGACAACGAGGCATTCAGGGTGGAAAGCCTGCGCTATCCGGCCTTGCAGAAGGCGGCCGTGGACGGACAGTACTACACGCAGGCGGAGATTCGCGACCTGATCGCGTACGCCGCCGATCGTGGCGTGAGAATCGTGCCGGAAATCGACCTGCCGGGCCACACGGGTGCGATCGTCACCGCCTATCCGGAGCTCGGCGCCGGCCGCTTCGACCGTCGCGATCCGCAATCGGTGATGAACGTCGCGCTCGATCCGTCGAACGAGCACACCTATCGATTCGCGGATCGACTGCTCGGCGAGATCGCCAACCTGTTTCCCGACCGCTACCTGCACATCGGCGGCGACGAACTGGGGCCGAAAGCATGGTCGGACAACCCGGCCATTCTCGCGTTTGCGCGCGAAAGACAGCTGGCGGCGCCGAAAGCGCTCGAGGCGTATTTCCAGTCCCGGATTCGCGACATCGCCCGCAAGCACGGCAAGAAGACGATCGGCTGGGACGAAGTCGCCGATTTGCCGGACTACGGCGACACCGTGATCCAGACATGGCGCACGTCGAACGGCATTTCGAAGGTCGCGAAATCGGGCGGCAACGTGATCGTGTCGTCGGGCTACTATCTCAACAACCTGGTGCCGGCCAGCGCCTACTACAACGTGGATCCGACCGACCCCGAAGCATTCGGCATCACGGCGCAGGAAGCCGACATGGCGCGCAAGACCAGCCAGCGCGCGCGCCACGTGGTGGACGGTTTCATCGTCGGGCCGCAGCCGCCGCTGACGGCCGAGCAAAAGCGCCTCGTACTCGGCGGCGTGGCGGCGCTATGGAGCGAACAGGTGACCGACGAAACGGTCGATGCGAGACTCTGGCCCGCTTCCGCCGCGCTCGCCGAGCGCTTCTGGTCGCAACCCGACGTGCACGACATCGATGCCATGTACGAACGCCTGTTCGCCACGCAAAACGAGTTGCGATTGCTGGGACTGCAGGACCGCGCCAATCGCGAGCGCATGGTGGCGCGGCTGGCGCCCGAGCGGGCCGGCGCCGTGGAGACGTTGCTCGACACCGTTCGCCCGGTGCAGTTCATCGGCCACGATCGCGCCAAGCGCGCCGCGCTCGCCGGCAAGCCGGCCGGCGAACAGCAGACGGCGACAGGGCTGGCCGACGCGGCGGCGATCGACAACCCGGTCGCGCATCGCTTTCTCGCGGACGTGCAGCGCCTGGTGAACGGCGACCGTTCGCGCGCGGCGCCGCTCGGCGCGCAACTGCGGATCTGGCTGGATAACGAGACGCTGTATCGGGATGCCGCCGTCGGACGGCCCGAACTGGAAGCGGCGTTGTCGGTTTCGGCCGACCTCGCGGAAATGGCGCGCGGCGGGCTGGCCGCGCTCGCGTCGCTCCGCAGCGGACAACCGCTGTCCGCGGACGTCACGGCGCACACGGTCGCGGTGCTCGACCGCGCGGCGGCTGCCAGGCAGGCTTCGTCGACGTACCTGCGCTCGGCGATGATGGCGCAACCGCCGGCCGACCTGATCATCACGATCGAGCCCGGTATCCGCGCGCTCGTCAACGCCGCGATGTCGGCCGGTGGAACCGGCGGCGCGGACAAAACCCACCAGGACTGACCGGCATCCGCCTGCGGCCTGCCGCCGGCGGGCTCGCCCGTCAGGCGGCCGGCCGCGCATCGCGATCCGGCTGCCACGCCGCTTTCCCGCCGCCATCCCCAACGCATCGCCTCCACCGACATGGGCGCTCGATCGCTGCCGCCCTGGCCCCGCCGCCATGCCCGGTGTTGCACCGCCGGGGCCAGGGTCCGGAAAGCGTGCCGATCGGCCGATGCGCACCTGGCCTGATGGCCAACGACGCGCACGGGTCATGCCGGCGCGCTAAGATGCGTCGACAGCGGTTTCCACGCCGCCACGTACGACGCGCCGCGTAGCGGCCGCGCCTCATTCCACAGGAGTCGTCCCATGTCCATCTCGATGTACCAGGCTTCGCTGCCCGTCCTGATCCGCGGCCTCACCAATCTGCAGCACATCCTCGGCAAGGCGCAGGCTCATGCGGCCGAAAAGCAGATCGATCCGTCGGTATTCGTCGGCGCACGCCTCTACCCGGACATGCTGCCGCTCGTCCGCCAGGTCTACATCGCGACCGACACGGCGAAGGGCTGCGCCGCGCGGCTCGCCGGCACCGAGATCCCGAGCTACCCGGATGTCGAGCAGACCTTCGACGAACTGCATGCGCGCATCCAGAAGACGATCGACTACCTGAAGAGCTTCGACGCCGCGCAGATCGACGGCAGCGAGACGCGCCAGATCGTGCTGAAGATGCGCGTCGGCCCGATCGAGTTCACCGGCCAGTCGTACCTGCTGAATTTCGTGCTGCCCAATTTCTTCTTTCACGTGACGACCGCGTACGACATCCTGCGCCACAGCGGCGTCGAACTCGGCAAGCTCGACTACCTCGGCGGGCGCAACGAGCACGCGTGACGCGCGGCCGGGCCATGCCCGGCCCGCCACCGTCCGCACCCGCGCGCAGGCCGGCCGCAGCGCTTTCCGGAGCACTCGCCGGCCCCGCGCGGCCTGCGCCAGCCGAAACGCCGTCCGGCTGGCGTAAAATACGCACTTTCCTCTTTCTCGCCCCCTTATGACGCTCGCCTCCACGCTCGACATCATCGCCGAGCTGAAAGCCGGCCGGATGGTGATCCTGGTCGACGAAGAAGACCGCGAAAACGAGGGCGACCTCGTGATCGCCGCCGAATTCGTCACGCCGGAAGCGATCAACTTCATGGCCAAGTACGGCCGCGGCCTGATTTGTCTGACGTTGACGCAGGAACGCTGCAAGCAGCTTCACCTGCCGCTGATGACCTACCGCAACGGCACGCAGTACGGCACCGCGTTCACGGTCAGCATCGAAGCGGCCGAAGGCGTGACGACCGGCATCTCGGCCGCCGACCGGGCGCACACGATCGCCACGGCGGTCGCGCACGACGTGCGCCCCGAGCACATCGTGCAGCCGGGCCACGTGTTCCCGATCATGGCGCAGCCGGGCGGCGTGCTCGTGCGCGCCGGC
Source organism: Burkholderia sp. BCC0044 (assembly GCF_902832955.1). Classification (NCBI taxonomy): domain Bacteria; kingdom Pseudomonadati; phylum Pseudomonadota; class Betaproteobacteria; order Burkholderiales; family Burkholderiaceae; genus Burkholderia; species Burkholderia sp. BCC0044. Next base: position 1,491,003 of record NZ_CADFDO010000001.1, read on the forward strand.
CATACCGAGGCCGGCTGCGACTTCACCGCGCTCGCGGGCCTCACGCCGGCCGCGGTGATCTGCGAGGTGATCAAGGACGACGGCACGATGGCGCGCCTGCCCGACCTGCTCGAGTTCGCGAAGGAACACAACCTGAAGATCGGCACGATCGCCGATCTGATCCAGTACCGCAGCCGCACCGAATCGATCATCGAGCGGATCGCCGAGCGCTCGATGCAGACCGCGCACGGCACGTTCCGCGCAGTGCTGTACCGCGACCAGCCGAGCGGCTCGCCGCACATCGCACTGGTGCGCGGCACACCGTCGCCCGACGTCGATACGCCGGCGCGCGTGCACGAGCCGCTGTCGGTGCTCGATCTGCTCGAGACGGGCATCTCGACCCACTCGTGGACGCTCGACGCCGCGATGCGCGAGATCGCGGAACGCGACCTCGGCGTGATCGTGCTGCTCAACTGCGGCGATACGAAGGAACACCTGATCGACGTCTTCAAGGCGTTCGACGAGGAAGAAAAGGCCGCTGCGCTCAAGCGCCGGCCGGTCGATTTCAAGACGTTCGGCATCGGCGCGCAGATCCTGCGCGATGTCGGCGTCGGCAAGATGCAGGTGCTGTCGAATCCGCGCAAGCTGGGCAGCATGTCCGGCTACGGCCTCGAAGTCACGGGCTTCATTCCGATGCCCGGCGCCGAAGCCAAGTCCTGCCCGGCGCCCCACGCGTAACCCGCGCCACGGCGCTTTCGCCCTATAACCGTTCATCCACACCACGGACCAGATCATGGAAATCGGACAATACCAACCGAATCTCGAAGGCGACGGCCTGCGTATCGGCATCGTGCAATCGCGCTTCAACGAACCCGTGTGCAACGGCCTCGCCGACGCGTGCGTCGAGGAACTGGAACGCCTCGGCGTCACCGGTGAAGACGTGCTGCTCGTGTCGGTGCCCGGCGCGCTGGAAATCCCGCTCGCGCTGCAGAAGCTCGCCGAAAGCGGCCAGTTCGACGCGCTGATCGCGCTCGGCGCGGTGATCCGCGGCGAGACCTACCATTTCGAACTCGTGTCGAACGAGAGCGGCGCGGGCATCACCCGCATCGGCCTCGACTTCAACCTGCCGATCGCGAACGCGGTCCTGACGACCGAAACCGACGAGCAGGCCGTCGCGCGCATGACCGAAAAGGGTCGTGACGCCGCGCGCGTCGCCGTCGAGATGGCCAACCTGACGATGGCGCTCGACCAGCTCGGCGACGACGAGGACGAAGAGGAAGACGAAGACGACGAAGAGGAGCGCGCATGAAGAAGAGCGCCCGCCGACAATCGCGCGAGCTGGCGACGCAGGGCCTGTACCAATGGCTGCTGTCGAACGCGCCCTCCGGCGAGATCGACGCGCAACTGCGCGGCGCGCTCGGTTACGACAAGGCTGACAAGGAACTGCTCGAAGCGATCCTGCACGGCGTGATCCGCGAGCATGCGACGCTCGTCGAAGCGCTGACGCCGTCGCTGGACCGTCCGATCGATCAGCTGTCGCCGGTCGAACGCGCGGTGCTGCTGATCGCGACGTTCGAGCTCACGCACCATATCGAAACGCCGTACCGCGTGATCATCAACGAAGCTGTCGAGCTCGCGAAGACGTTCGGCGGCTCCGACGGCTACAAGTACGTGAACGGCGTGCTCGACAAGCTGGCCGCGAAGCTGCGCCCCGCCGAAACGCAGGCGCGTCGCAACGGCTGATACCGTTTGGTTGTCCACGGGCGCGCAAGCGCCCGTTTTTCATTCTTTTCCCCTCCGCCCTGCCCGCCGATGAATACCACCGCCGATTCGCTCGTCACGCTCGCCGCACGCGTCGACGCGATCCAGCCCTTTCACGTGATGGAACTGATGAAGGACGCACAGCGGCTCGAGTCCTTGGGGCGCGATGTTATCCACATGGGCATCGGCGAGCCGGATTTCACCGCACCGGAGCCGGTTGTCGAGGCCGCCGCGGCCGCGCTGCGGCGCGGCGTCACGCAGTACACGAGCGCACTCGGCATCGCGCCGCTGCGCGAGGCGATCGCCTCGCACTATGCGCACGCGTACGGCCTCACGATCAGCCCGGAGCGGATCGTCGTCACGGCCGGCGCATCGGCCGCGCTGCTGCTCGCGTGCCTCGCGCTGGTCGGCCGCGACGACGAAGTGCTGATGCCCGACCCGTCATACCCGTGCAACCGGCACTTCGCCGCGGCGGCCGAAGGTCGCCCGGTGCTGGTGCCGAGCGGCCCGGACGCACGCTTCCAGCTCACCGAAAACGACGTCCGCACGCACTGGAACGAGCGCACGCGCGGCGTGCTGCTCGCGTCGCCGTCGAACCCGACCGGCACGTCGCTCGAACCGGACGAACTGAAGCGGATCGTCGAAGCGGTGCGCGCACGCGGCGGCTTCACGATCGTCGACGAGATCTACCAGGGGCTCAGCTACGACGCCGCGCCCGTGTCGGCGCTGTCGTTCGGCGACGACGTGATCACCGTGAACAGCTTCTCGAAGTATTTCAGCATGACGGGCTGGCGGCTCGGCTGGCTCGTCGTGCCGCCCGCGCTCGTCGGCACGTTCGAGAAGCTGTCGCAGAACCTGTTCATCTGCCCGTCCGCGCTCGCGCAACATGCGGCGCTCGCTTGCTTCGAACCCGCGACGCTCGACATCTATGAAGCGCGCCGGCTCGAATTCAAGCGCCGCCGCGATTTCATCGCACCGGCGCTCGAACGGCTCGGCTTCACGGTGCCGGTGATGCCGGACGGCGCGTTCTATGTGTATGCGCATTGCGGCGGCGTCGCGCACCCGGCGGCCGGCGACAGCGCCGCGCTCACGCAGGCGATGCTGCACGACGCGGGCGTGGTGCTGGTGCCCGGTATGGACTTCGGCGTCCATGCGCCGCGCGACTATATCCGCCTGTCCTATGCGACCGCCTACTCGCGGCTCGAAGAGGCCGTCGACCGGCTCGCGACGCTGTTCGGGCAACACTGACGCCACGGCGGGCGTACCGGCCGCTTCACGTCCCGCAAAAAGAAAAGGCACCCGAAGCGGGTGCCTTTTTCATGTCATGGCGTGCCGGCCGGAGCCGCACGGAGCGGGGGACGCGTTACGCGCCGAGCTCCGAATGATCGCCGTGCGACTGCTTCGCGGTATCGACGCTCGCGTCGTCCTGCGACGCGGCTTCCTTCGGTGCGGCCTTGACCGACGTCGTGCCGTCGAGCGTCGCATGCACGCGCTTCGCGCCGCCCGCCGCGGCCGTCACGGCAGCGGCGGTGACGATCGGCTTCGCCGGTTGCGCGGGCGCCTGCGGCGCGTTGATCGGCACGCTGCGGCCACGCGCGACATCGCGCAGGCGGCCGCGCTCGGCCATCACCTTCGAGCCGTAGCCGTTGTCGTCGGGGTTCGTCGAGCCGTTGTACAGGCGCAGACCGCTCGCGAGCGAGCCGCCGCGCGCGATGCAGTCCTTCAGCACCAGCGCGCCGACCTGCAGGTTCGCGAGCGGCTGCAGCGCGGTGTCGGTGCCGCCGAAATACTCGAACTTGTCGGAGTGGACCTTCGACATGACCTGCATCAGCCCCTTCGCGCCGACACCGCTTTCGGCGTACGGATTGAAGCCCGATTCGATCGCCATCACGGACAGCAGCAGCAGCGGATCGAGGCCGACGTCGCGGCCGGTCTGAAACGCCGCCTTGACGAGCTGGCCGAGCGGCTCCTGGGCGACGCGGTAACGGCGCGACAGATAGGTCGCGACGAGCGCCTGTTCGCGGTTCGACGCGAGCGCGCGATCGTCGCGCGCATCCGCCGCCACGCGCTGAATCGGAATCAGCTTGGCCAGCGCGACCGGCGACGGGCCGTTACGGGCCGGATCGGACGCATCGCCCTGGGCGCCTTGAGCGCCCTGAGCGGCCGCTTCCGGCGCGACATCGAGACCGACCGCAAGCGCGTCCGTTTCGGGCGTGTCTTCCTGCTGCGGCTGCGCGCCGGCAGGCGCGAAGTTCGGCAGCGGATGGCCGGACAGCAGACGGGCCGGACCGGCCTGCACGGCCGCGGACACGACCGGCATCAGCTTCGCGGCGAGCGTGCCGCGCACGGTTGGCAGCAGCCACAGTGCAAGCGCAACCGCGACAGCGAAACAGCCGACAACGCTGAATAGATGGTGACTGACACGCGTCCCGCGACGCAGCAAGTTGCGCACGATTTGCGCATGCTGCTCAGTGGGACGCCACGATAACCAAGCGTTCATTCAGATCATCTCCCATGAACATGACTCGTGCGGCTCGCTCAGCTCGATGGCGAGACAGAAAACGCGCCGCGGAATCACGACGCCGCACGCCTTGGTTGGGACGTGCGAGCATCGGGGAAACGGTATAAGTACCGTTCGAGGCCACGGTGTAAGAGGGCCGGCACCTTCGCACATTGGGCGAGGCGGGCATACGCGGTGGCACCCACGCAAAAAACCAGCGTCTGGTAGCGCTGGCTGGGACTACGACAAAGGCCGTCGAAGACGCCGTGCAGGATTCGGCGGACGGTGACGCGCTGCGTCAAAGATCGGTGATTGGCGGCTCGAAGCCTTTTACCCTGCAACCAATGTGAGCGGATTCTAGCAGGGTTTTATAGATCGTCAACACTATAAAAACTCAAATCTATAACAAAAAGTAATTTAAAACCCCTCTTCAGAACGCGAGCCCCGTGCCGTAGGGGGTTTGCGCGCGATCGACTTTTTCGCCGCCGGGGCGGCCGCGCGGCTGCCCGGGGTAAAATCGTCGGTCGATTCGGGGTCGCAGCCGGCCGCTGCCCCGCCCATCGCTGCCCGTGCCTGCGGGTGGCTCGGACCTTCTTCATGAAATACAAAGACTTACGCGATTTCATTCAGCGCCTCGAGGCGCTTGGCGAACTGCGGCGCGTCACGCAGCCCGTGTCGCCCGTGCTCGAAATGACCGAGCTGTGCGACCGCGTGCTGCGCGCCGGTGGCCCCGCGCTGCTGTTCAACGCGCCGCCCGGCAATGCGTTTCCGGTACTCGGCAACCTGTTCGGCACGCCGCGTCGCGTCGCGCTCGGGATGGGCGTCGACGCGGGCGACGATGCGGCGCTCGGTTCGCTGCGCGATCTCGGACGCCTGCTGTCCGCGCTGAAGGAACCCGATCCGCCGAAGAGCCTGAAGGACGCCGGCAAGCTGCTGTCGCTCGCGAAGGCCGTGTGGGACATGGCGCCGAAGTCGGTGTCGTCGCCGCCGTGCCAGGAGATCGTGTGGGAAGGCGCGGACGTCGACCTGAACAAGCTGCCGATCCAGACCTGCTGGCCCGGCGATGCGGGGCCGCTCGTCACGTGGGGGCTGACGGTCACGCGCGGGCCGAACAAGTCGCGCCAGAACCTCGGCATCTACCGTCAGCAGCTGATCGGCCGCAACAAGCTGATCATGCGCTGGCTCGCGCATCGCGGCGGCGCGCTCGACTTCCGCGAGTTCGCGCTGCAGAACCCGGGCAAGCCGTACCCGGTCGCGGTCGTGCTCGGCGCCGATCCGGCCACGACGCTCGGCGCGGTGACGCCGGTGCCCGATTCGCTGTCCGAATATCAGTTCGCCGGCCTGCTGCGCGGCAGCCGCACGGAACTCGCGAAGTGCCTGACGCCCGGCGTCGACACGCTGCAGGTGCCCGCGCGCGCGGAGATCGTGCTCGAAGGCTTCATCCATCCGCAGGAAGGTGCCCCCGGCCCCGCGCCGGCCGGCGCACCGCCGCGGCCGGCCGGCAACGCGGCGGCCGCATACGAGCACGCGCTCGAAGGGCCGTACGGCGACCACACCGGCTATTACAACGAGCAGGAGTGGTTTCCGGTGTTCACCGTCGAGCGCATCACGATGCGCCGCGACGCGATCTACCACTCGACCTACACGGGCAAGCCGCCCGACGAGCCGGCGGTGCTCGGCGTCGCGCTGAACGAGGTGTTCGTGCCGCTGCTGCAGAAGCAGTTCACGGAAATCACCGACTTCTACCTGCCGCCCGAAGGCTGCAGCTACCGGATGGCCATCGTCCAGATGAAGAAGAGCTACGCGGGCCATGCGAAGCGCGTGATGTTCGGCGTGTGGAGCTTCCTGCGGCAGTTCATGTATACGAAGTTCATCGTGGTCGTCGACGAGGACGTGAACATCCGCGACTGGAAGGAAGTGATCTGGGCGATCACGACGCGCGTCGACCCCGTGCGCGACACGGTGATGGTCGACAGCACGCCGATCGACTATCTCGACTTCGCGTCGCCGGTGGCCGGACTCGGCTCGAAGATGGGGCTCGACGCGACCAACAAGTGGCCGGGCGAAACGAACCGCGAATGGGGCCGTCCGATCGAGATGGACGCGGCCGTGAAGGCGCGCGTCGACCGGCTGTGGCAGGAGATCGGCCTCTGACGCCCTGCGGCCGGCGCCCGCCGGCCCGCGCATCGCAATCGCCGCACGCACCCAGAAAATGAGCTTTCCGCCCGCCTCCATGCTGTCCGACGGATTCTTTCTGTCGCTATCGTTGTGTCTCGACATCGGCCTCGTGAACGTCGCGATGCTGTCGCTGACGCTGTCGCACGGCTTCCGGCCGGGCTTCTGGCTCGGCGTCGGGTCGTGCGTCGGCGATCTCGTCTACGCGGCGCTCGCGCTCGCGGGGATGGCCGTGCTGCTGCAGTTCGAACCCGTGCGCTGGATCGTGTGGATCGGCGGCGGCGCGGTGCTGCTGTTCCTCACGTGGAAGATGGCGCGCGAAGCGCTGGCGCCCGTCAAGGCGGACGACGACGACGCGGACGACGCACCGCCACCGCGGGCGAGCGCACGGCGCAGCTTTCTGCGCGGGATGCTGCTCGCGATGTCGTCGCCGAGCGCGATCCTGTGGTTCGCAGCCGTCGGCGGCGCGCTGATCGCAAAAGCCGGCGCGACCACGCCGGTCACCGCGTCGGTGTTCCTGTCGGGCTTTTTCCTCGGCGGCCTCGCGTGGACGCTCTTCATGTGCACGCTCGCGAGCCAGGGCCGCAAGCGCGCGGGCGCCGGCCTGATGCGGGCGTGCCATGTCGCGTCGGCGTTGCTGTTCGCGTATTTCTCGTACAGCGTGATCGTCGGCGGCTACCGCGACCTGATCGTGCACGCGGTGTAATCGCGGCCGCGCTGCCGCGCCGGCCACCGCGCCAAACAGCAGCCCCAATGAAAAACGGCGCAACGCCCCTCGCGGGACGTTGCGCCGTTTTGCCGCGCGCGATCAAGCCGCGCGGGACGAATCAGCGACGCCAGTAGCCGTGATGGCCCCAGCCGCCGTAACCATGGCGCCAGTACGGGCGACCGTAGTAGCCACCACCGTAGCCGCCGACGACCACCGCGGGCGGCGGCGCATAGTAGGCCGGTGCCGGTGCGTAGTAGACGGGCGGAGGCGGCGGCGCGTAGTACACCGGCGGCGGCGGTGCATACACGGGATACGCGGGTGCGACCGGGATGCCGATGCCGACCCCGATCGACACGTGGGCCTGTGCGGCGCTTGCGGCACCCAGGCCCAGCGCGGCGGCGGCGATGAACGGAATGAGCTTTTTCACTTCGATTCTCCTGCTGGAGCGGGATTTTAGGCGCTCCTGTCGGCAACGGCGGGCATGCACGTCGCATGGAAGCAATGTAGCGAAAACCCGCCCCGCGCGTATCGTGCATTTGTTGCAAATTGCAATTGCACGCGACCGGAGCCGCCGCCCGGCGCGGCTCCCGAGGTGGGCGGCGCCCCTTGCCGGTCGCGCGATTCCGTCCGAGGAGTCGGGTCGCGGCACGGTGACCGGTCAGACTTACCGACTCCGACGCCTGCAGCGGACCCGCGTACGTAATGAACGATTACAAATTCGAGACAACATGCCGACATTTCAAGCGGGATGCAGGCGCACGGTGTTTCGGGGCCGGATTCCGCGATCCTGATTCGGCCGCGCCGCCTGGCGCCGGCCCGCACGCGAATCGCACCGCGCACCGGTAATTCATACGCGCAACCACCCGCAGCCGGACCTTCCGCGACACCGCCGTCATTCCTGCGATACTGGCGGCTGCCTCGTTCTCGCCGACATCCGCCGCCATGCCGCTTCCCGACACACCCCGCCTCGGCTTCATCGGCGCCGGCCGCCTCGCGCGCTGTGTCGCGCAGCGTTTCGCGCAGGCCGGCTTCCCCGTCGTCGCGATCGCGAGCCGCACGCCCGCGTCCGCCGCCGGCCTCGCCGCGCGCATCGACGGCTGCCGCGCGGTCGACACCCCGCAGCAGGTGGTCGACGCGGCCGACCTGATCTTCGTGACGACGCCCGACGATCATCTCGCGTCGAGCGCCGCGGCGCTGCGCTTCGATGCGTCGCGCGCCGCCGGCCAGGCGGTCGTCCATTGCAGCGGCGCGTCGGCGGTCGCGCTGCTTGATCCCGCTAAGCAGCAAGGCGCGGCCACCGGCGGCTTCCATCCGCTCTATCTGTTCGGCGGCACCGACGCCGACCTCGCGCGCATCGACGGCTGCTCGGTCACGATCGAAGCGGACGGTGCGCTGCACGCGACGCTGATGCGACTTGCCGCCGCACTCGGCTGCCATCCGCTGTCGATTCCGGCCGGCGGCCGGATGCTGTATCACGCGGCCGCCCACTACGCGGCGAGCTTCGCGCTGTGCGGGCTATCGGAAGCGGTCGAGCTGTGGCGCGGCCTCGGTTTCGACGAGGAAGCCGCGCTGCGCGCGCTGTTGCCGATGCTCGCCGGCACGATCGAGACCGCCCGCGACAAGGGGCTCGCGAATGCGCTGGCGGGGCCGGTATCGCGCGGCGACACGGGTATCGTCGAGCGCCAGCTCGCGCTGCTCGAGGCGCGCGGCGGCGATCACGCGATGCTCTACGCGCTGCTGACGCGCCGCGCGGTCGCGCTCGCGGCAACGCGCGCGACGCCGCCGGCGGCGCTGCCGGCGCTGGCCGAAGCCGTCGAAACGTCGCTCGCGCGCGCGACCGCGCACCCCTCCCCGTCGCGCGACGAGGCGTGATAAGGTGTCGGCCGATGCGCCGCCAACCGGCGTTGGCGGCCGCACGCTACTGACTGTATAAAAAGGATGCCAACGATGTTCGGCGAGATCGCCCGTTTTCTGCTCAATACCGTCTTCACGCTATTCGGCGCCGCGCTGATTCTGCGCGTCTGGATGCAGGCCGTCCGCGTGCCGCCGTACAACCCCGTCACGCAAGCCGTGCTGCAGGCGACCAACTGGCTCGTGCTGCCGCTGCGCCGCGTGATCGCGGGCGTACGCGGCATCGACTGGGCGAGCGTCGTCGCCGCGCTGCTCACCGCGCTCGTCTACGTCGTGCTGATGGTCGTGATGGCCGGCTTCGATCCGGCCGCCGTGATCGCGACGCTCGTCGTGGTCGCGCTGCTCACCGTCGTGAAGTGGGCGCTCAACCTCGTGATCTGGATGACGATCCTGATGGCGCTGCTGTCGTGGCTCAACCCGCGCTCGCCGGCGATGCCGATCCTCTACCAGCTCACCGCACCGTTCCTGAACCCGCTGCGCCGCGTGATCCCGAACCTCGGCGGCATCGACCTGTCGCCGATCCTGCTGTTCGTGATCGTGCAGGTGCTGCTGATGATCGTCACGCGCGCCGCCGTGTCGCTGACGATGTTCGGCATCTGATCCGGCGCGACACCTACGCCGCCGGCCCCTGCGCCGGCGGTGCGCCAAGCGTGTCGATCACGCCGAACTGCGCGGGCAGCATCGCGTAGCACACGCGCAGTTTCTCGCGCGACAGCCGCTCGAGCAGCCGCTGCGCCTCGTCCTCGGTGACGATGAATTCGACCTCGATCGCGAGCGAACCCTGCAGTTCGAAGAAGCGATCCTCGTGCAGCACGCGATGCTGGCCGAAACCGGCCATCGCGCGAAACGCGGAACCGCCCGCGACGCCCATCCGGTTCGCCTCTTCCAGCAGCCATTCCCACAGCGGCTTCCAGTGCAGCCGGTGCTGCTCGTGCACGTAGAAGCGCAACAAGACCCTGTCCATCGCTCCCTCCGATGGCGGCCCGCTCAGGCCGCCGCGAGCCACGCGCGCGCGGTCCACATGCCGAGCGCCGTCAGCGCGAACGATCCAGTCAAGTGTAGGACAGCCACCGCCAGCGCCCATCCGAATTCGCCCTCGAGCGCGTGCGTCATCACTTCGACCGAATAGGTCGAGAACGTCGTCAGGCCGCCGAGAAAGCCGGTGATCACGAACAGCCGCCACTCGGGCGGCAACCCGACGCGAACCGTGAACACGACGGCGGCCACACCGATCACGTAGCCGCCGATCAGGTTCGACGCGAGCGTGCCGAGCGGCACCGCGGGAAAAAATTCGTTGAGCGCGAGGCTCAGGAACCAGCGCAGCAACGCGCCGAGCCCGGCGCCGACGAAGATCGCGACGATCGAATAGAACAAGGGCACCCCTCATGGTCGGCGCCGCGCGGCGCACGCGGCCTACGCTGAACTGTATGCGGAATCGCGCCGCGCCGGCAATGCCGACGGGGCCGGGCCGGCAAGCGGCGAATCGTGTCGCGAACGCATGACGCCTTTCACGATTTCCACACATGCGCCGCCGTGGATATTTACCGAACAATTACATCCGACATTACAAATAAATTTTGAATCAGCTGATTATTTATCCGCTTTTTAAAAACCGATAAAGCAGTTCGATCCGGTGCACGACAACCCTGCACAACGCCCACTCCAGAGGGCTCCGCGTACTTTCCCTCATCAGACATTCCCGTATCCGGCCGATATTCGATGTAATTACCGTCGTCGATTTCGTAAAATTGTTTCGCCACTCCACTCGATCGACATGGAGACTCAAAAATGAACAATATCCGCCTGTCATCCATGTTGATCCCGGCGCTGTGCGCGTCGCTGCTCGCGTCGAGCGTCGCGCTCGCCGACGGCAACGGCAACGGGCCGCCCCCCTACGTCGAAGGCAACCGCGCACCGAAAGGATTCGCGCGCCCGCCGTTCCACACGAAGCCGCGCGCAAGCACGGCCACGATCGCCGGCCTCACGCCGGCGCTCGCGCGGCATGCATACGGGTTCGACGCGATCGCGAACCAGGGCGACGGAATGGTCGTCGCGATCGTCGACGCGTACGACGACCCGAAGATCGAAGCCGATCTCGGCGTGTTCAGCACTGCGTTCTCGCTGCCGGCCTGCACGTCGTCGAACGGCTGTTTCACCAAGGTGTACGCCCACGGGGCACGGCCCAAGCCCGATTCGGGCTGGGCGCTCGAGATCTCGCTCGACGTCGAATGGGTGCATGCGATCGCGCCGAAGGCGAAGATCGTGCTCGTCGAGGCCGCATCGGCCAGCTTCAACGACTTGATGGCCGCGGTCGACGTCGCGGTCAAGCGCGGCGCGTCGGTCGTGTCGATGAGCTTCGGCGGCAACGAATTCAGCAGCGAGACCGGCTTCGACGGCCACTTCAACGTACCGGGCGTCACGTTCGTCGCATCGTCAGGCGACAGCGGCACCGGCACCGAATACCCGGCCGCGTCGCGTTACGTGGTATCCGTCGGCGGCACGACGCTGTCGTCGGACACGGCCGGCAACTACATCGGCGAGGCAGCGTGGAGCGGCAGCGGCGGCGGCGTGAGCAACGTCGAGGCCGAGCCGGCCGGCCAGACCGCGTGGCCGATTCCGGTGGCCGGCAAGCGCGGCGTACCCGACGTCAGCTACGATGCGAATCCGTCCAGCGGTTTCGCGGTGTACGACTCGGTCACTTATCAGGGGCAGGCCGGCTGGTTCCAGGTCGGCGGCACGAGCGCGGGGGCGCCGCAATGGTCGGCGCTCGTCGCGATCGCCAATTCGCTGCGCACGGCGGCCGGCAAGAAATCGTTGAGCGGCGCCTACGACACGCTCTATACGGTCGGCAAAACCGCGTACGGCAGCGACTTCCACGACGTGACGACCGGGTCCAACGGCAATTGCGGCAGCATCTGCAACGCGGCGGGCGGCTACGACTACGTGACGGGCCTCGGTTCGCCGATCGCGCCGGCGCTCGTGCAGGCGCTCGTCGCGCGGCCGTAATCGCGCGGCCTCCGTCGGCCGGCGCGGTGCGTGGGGGACTCAGCCGCCGCGCCACGCGCGGTCGAGCGCGTTCAGCGTCGCCAGCGCGCCGCCTTTCAGCCCGATCACGTCCGCCCGGCGCGCATGCGCTTCGCGCGCGTTGATGCGGATCACGTCGGCGCCGAGCCGTTCGCTCAGCAGACGCACGGTCGGAATCGCGGTGCCCGCGCCGATTTCGACCACCGCGACGCGCCCGGCCCGGGCGATCCAGTCTTCGAGCGCGCGCTCCTGCGCGTCGTAACGCGCACCGAGCCAGCCGGTGTCGCCGAACATCAGGATGTTCGGCCGCGCGAGACCGCCGCAGTGCGGGCAGCGCGGCAGGTCGCCAACGAGGCGGCACGTCGCTTCGTCGACTGCCGGCACGAACGGCGCCGCGTCCCACGTGTCGTCCGTGCACGGTCGCAGGCACTGCATCGCATGAATCGAGCCGTGGATCTCGACGATGCGCGCCGGATCGAAGCCGGCTTTCTGGAACTGGCCGTCGACGTTGCTCGTCAGCACGAAGCCGCCGTTCGGCATCGCGTCGATCCAGCGGCGCAGGATCGCGAAGCCCGCGTGCGGCGCCGTCGCGCGGTAGAGCGCGAGACGGTGCCCGTAGAACCCCCATGCGAGCGGCGCGCGCGCACGAAACGCGTGCGGCGACGCGATCTCGTGGAATTCGAAACGCTCGTGGCGCAGCGCCGGATACGCGCGCCAGAAACCGTCCGTGCCGCGAAAATCGGGCAGCCCGGAATCGACGCCGATGCCCGCGCCGGCCGTGACGAGCAACGCGTCGGCGCGTGCGAGTGCGGCGACGGCGGACGCGACGAGAGCGGCGGGAAGCGGCGCGGCGGCGGAGTCGGCGGAGTCGGCGGAGTCGGCGGAGTCGGCGGAGTCGGCGGAGTCGGCGGAGTCGGCGGAGTCGGCGGAGTCGGCGGAGTCGGCGGAATCAGCGGGATCGGAAAACGGCATGATGGAAAAGCGGTGGCGTCGAACGTTGCGCGAGTGGCGTCGCGATCATACGCCGGTTCGGGCATCGCGCGGCATCGGCCGCGCAACGGCGTGACGCTGCGCGCGCGTGCGGCAACCGACGATGCAAATGCGCGCCGTCCGCAAGCGCCGCAGCGGCGATGCCGCGACCCCGCGCCCACGCTTGCTCAGTGAGCCGAATCGTCCTGCGCAACCGGTATCTCGTCGACCGCGAAATAGACCGGCTTGCCGAGTTGCCGCGCAAGATCTACGTCCGCATCCGCCCCGCGCGACGCGCCGCCGATGCGCAGCACCGCATCGCAGCGTCGCAGCAGCCGGTGCGCGGCCGGATACAGGAAGGTTTCGCCGATCGCGTCGCCCAGTTGCGTCGACCCGGCCGCGGCCGCGAGCGGCAGCGACACCCATTCGCCGATCATCGGCACGTGACCGCGGCGATACACGGCGAGCGCCGCCGCTTCCAGCCGGCGCAGGTTCGCGGCGATACGCGCGGAGTCGCCATCCGTGCCGCTGCGATAGGGGCCGGCGACCAGCACGAGCCGCGGCGTCATGCGGCGCGGGCGCCGGCGGTTTCCCGCAGCGCGACGTACTGCAGCAGCATGATCGTCTTCGCATCGACGATCTCGCCGCGCTCGACTGCGTCCAGCGCCGCCTGCAGCGGCATCTCGACGACTTCGAGATCCTCGCCCTCTTCCGCGACGCCGCCGCCCGCGCCGGTGCGCAGCGACGCATCGTATTCGCCGACGAAGAAATGCAGCTTCTCCGTCACCGAACCCGGGCTCATGAACGCCTCGAACACCTTGCGCACGCCGCGCACGCGATAGCCGGTCTCCTCCTCGGCCTCCGCGCGGATGCGCGCTTCGGGTGTTTCGTCGTCGAGCAGCCCGGCCGCCGCTTCGAGCAGCATGCCGTCGTGCCCGCTCACGAACGCCGGCATCCGGAACTGGCGCGTGAGCAGCACGTCGCCCGTCTCGGCATGACGCAGCAGGATCGTCGCGCCGTTGCCGCGATCGTAGGTCTCGCGGCTCAGGCGCTGCCACGTTCCGTCGCGGCGCAGGAAATCGAACGTTACCTTCCGCAGCACATACCAGTCGTCGGACAGCACCGTCGTATCGACGATGCGGACCCGCTCCCGCGTTGCAGCCATAACAGCCATTGCAGTCTCCAGTTCGACAAAGGACCGCGCCCATGGTAACGTGCATATTCGTGCAATTTCAAGAATTTTCGTGCAAACACGATGCTGACGACGCAACGCAAGAAGGCGATTCTCGATGCGCTCGCGCGCGACGGCCAGGTGCTGGCCGCCGAGCTGAGCGTGCAATTCGGCGTATCCGAAGACACCGTGCGCCGCGACCTGCGCGAGCTCGCGGCCGAAGGGCTGTTGCAGCGCGTGCATGGCGGCGCGCTGCCGGCGTCGCCGGCCGTCGCGCCGTTCGCGCAGCGCGAGGCGCTCGAAACCACGGAGAAGCGGCGCATCGCACGGCGAGCCGCGCAGATGATCGCGCCCGGGCAGGTGGCGATCGTCGACGGCGGCACGACCTCCGCGCTGCTCGTCGGCCAGTTGCCGGCCGACCTGCGCGCGACGATCGTCACGCACAGCCCGAGCGTCGCGGTCGCGCTGGCCGCGCATCCGTCGATCGACGTGATCCTGATCGGCGGGCGGCTCTACAAGCACTCGATCGTCGCGGTCGGCGCGGCGGCGATGGAAGGCATCGCGCGCATTCACGCGGACCTGTACTTCATGGGCGTCACCGGCGTGCATCCGGTCGCCGGCCTGAGCACCGGCGATTTCGAGGAAGCGGCGATCAAGCGCGCGCTGGCCGAACGCGCGGCCGAGACGGTCGTGCTCGCGTCGCAGTCGAAGCTGCGCGCGGCGTCGCAGTTCGTGATCGGCGACCTCACGCTGGCGCAGACGATCGTCGTCGAACAGGAAACCGACGCCGCGCTGACGAAGCCGATCGAGGCCGCGGGCGTGACGGTGGTGCGCGCGTAGCGACGGTACGTTCGGGCTCGCGCCTGGCCGACCGGTTGCGAAGTGTCGTCGCGCAGGCGGACGAGTCGATGTCAGCGTGCTGACAGGCTCCGCTTGCTAACATGGGCGATCGCCCGATCGCCACGTGCTACCCACTCCGATGCCCTCGCCCTCCGCCACGACGCCCACGGCACCACCCGCGGGCGACGCCCCGCCGCCGGGCGTCCTCGCACTGTTCGTCGCGTTCGCGCAGATCGGTCTGACCAGCTTCGGCGGCGGGCTCAGCGGACGGATGATGCGCGACTTCGTCTACGAGCGGCGCTGGCTCGACGAAGAGGCGTTCCTCAACGGCCTCGCGCTGTCGCAGGCGTTGCCGGGCGTCAACGTGAAGAACCTCGCGATCTGGATCGGCTACCGGCTCGCCGGATGGCGCGGCGCGGTGGCCGGCTTCACCGGCATCATCGCGCCGCCGGCCGTGCTGATCGTGCTGTTCGGCATCGCGTTCTCGACCCTCACGCGCTTTCCGCTCACGCATGTCGCGCTCGCCGGTGCGGCGGCCGCGGCGATCGGGCTGTCGATCTCGATGGCGATCACCGCGGTGCGCCGGCTGCCGCGCCGCATGCTGCCGTTCGCGGTGATGACGCTCACGTTCGTGTCGGTGGCGGTGCTGCACTGGCCGCTCGTGTGGACCGTGCTGATCGGCGGCATGCTGAGCGTCGCGCTCGAATACCGCCGTGCGGCCGCCGCGCCGGCCGGGAGCGACGCACGATGAACGCGTCCGCACGTTACGCCGCACTGTTCGGCGTGTTCGCGCCGCTGTCGATCGCGACGATCGGCGGCGGGCAGGCGGTCATCGCGGATATCCAGCGGCAGGTCGTCGACGTGCATCACTGGATGAGCGCCACGCAATTCGTGAACGACTTCGCGATCGCGCGGATGGCGCCGGGCCCCGGCTCGTTGCTCGCGACGCTGATCGGCTGGCAGGTGGCCGGCTTCTGGGGCGCGGTGATCGCGACGCTCGCGCTGTTCGGCCCGACCGCGTTCCTGATCTACGGCGTCGCGCATCTATGGCGGCGGCACCGGGGCGCGCGCTGGCAGATCGCGCTCGAAGCCGGCCTGCGCCCGGTCGCGGCCGGCATGATCCTCGCGTCGGTGTGGGTGCTGCTGCAGGCGCTCGACGGCGGCTGGGCGGCTCGCGCGATCGCGGTGGCGTCGACGCTGTGCGTGATCTATACGCGCGTTCATGCGCTGTTGCTGATCGCGATCGGCGCGCTGCTGCTCGTCGGCGTACACGCGCTCGGCGGCGCTTGACCCGCGCCGCCGTCGTCGCATCGAGACGTCGCCTGCTCGCCTAAACGCCGCGAAACACCGGCGCACGCCGCTGCGCAAACGCACGCAACCCTTCGTCGAAATCCGCGCCTTCGCATGCCTGCCGGCGCAACTCGGCGATCCGTTCGAACGCGTCGGCCGGCAACGGCCGCGCACGTCGAGATCGAGGAGCGCAAGCTCAAGCTGTCGACGGTCGCGCACCGGCTGTTCGCGCGCGACCTGTCGCTGTGCTGGCACGACACCGCGCTCGTCAGCAACGCGGTGCAGAAGGTGAAGGCCGAAATCGTCCGGCTGTTCGACACGCTCGGGCAGCGGCCGGAGTGGGCGGCCGGGGGGCATTGACAATGGCCGCCGGCACCCCTTAACGTAGCTCCATCCTAACCATCACCGGTTCAGCTTAAGAGGTTGTCGGCCCGCTCGTGCTCGACACCTCCGCCTTCCTCGAAGGCCTGCTGCTTGGCGCTGGCCTGTTCACGTCGGTCGGTCCCAAGGACGCCTTCGTCATCAAGCGCTCGATTTCGAGCCCTCACCTGCTCTCCATCGCCCTCGTCTGCGCGGGCAGCGACGCGCTGCTGATCGCGCTCGGCGCGCACGGGCTGTCGGCGTTGCTATCGCGCCATCCCGGCGTGGTGTCGGCCGCGCTGTGGGCCGGTATCGCGTATCTCGCCGGTTACGGCCTGCTCGCGCTGCGCTCGGCGATCGTCGGACGGCAGCCTGAGCATCTAGATGGCTCACACGTCGGCAGCGAATCCACGCGGTCGAGCACGGTGCTCGCGACCGCAGCCGTTTCGCTGCTCAATCCGTATGCATGGATCGATACCGTGCTGCTGCTCGGGACCGTGATCGTGAGCCACACGCCGTCCGCCCGCGCGCCATTTGCGATCGGCGCGATGACTGCGTCGCTGGCGTGGTTCCTGATGCTCGTCTATGGCGCACGCGCGTGCCGTGCGTGGTTCGCTCGTACGCTCGCATGGCGCGTGCTCGATGGCTTCGTCGCGGTGATGATGCTCGGCTTCGCGGTGCGTTTCGCGATCGACGCGCTTTAGGCGTCAGCGGCCCGATAGCGATATCGCGCGGAATGCGTCGTGCGCGTGGGCATGCAGCTCGAACCCGATGCCCGGTGTCTGCGGCACGCGCGCGTATCCCGCGTCGACGATTTCGCCATCGGCGAGTCCGCTGAATGGTTCGAATGCGAACGGGCTGACTTCCGCGCCGCCGAGCCCGAGCGCCGCGACGACGTGCAGCGAGAACAGGTGGCCCCCATGCGGCCAGAACGCGTCGCGCCGCCAGCCGCGCGACACGAAGTGATCGACGATCTGCAGATAGCCCGGCAACCCGTAGCTGTGCACGGGATCGAACACCAGCACGTCGCGGTCGGCGCGCAGGCCGCCGTAACGGTCGAGCAGCTTCGCTTCCGCGAGCGAGAACAGCGCTTCGCCTGCCGCGATCGGCGGTGTATACCGCATGGCGACGTCTGCCTGGAGCGGCAGGTCGAGCGGGTCGCAGATGTCCTCGAACCACCAGAGGTCGAACCGCGCGAGCATGTCGGCCGCCTCGTGGGCGGTCGTCGCGTCGTACGTGTTCATCGCGTCGACTGCGAGATGCGAAGGGCCTGCCAGTTGCTCGGCAGCGGCTTCGATGCGGCGCCGGTCCTGCTCGAAATCCGCGCCCCCGATCTTGATCTTCGCGTGCGTGTAGCCGAGATCGACGATCCGGCGTATCTCGTCCGACAGGCGCGCGAGATCGTCATGCGGATAGCGGTAGCCGCCGCCGGCGTACACGCGCACGCGTGGCGCTGCCGTGCGTTGGAGGCTGTCGGCGAGAAAGCGGTGCAGCGGCCGGTCGGCGATCTTCGCGGCGGCGTCCCAGATCGCCATGTCGAGCGCGCCGACCGCGACGCAGCGTTCGCCGTGCCCGCCCGGCTTCTCGCCGGCCATCATCGCGCGCCAGGCGCGGAACGGGTCGAGGTTCGTGCCGGCTTCGTCGGCGAGCGTGTCGGCGGCGGCCAGCAGGCGCGGCGCGAACCGTTCGCGGATCAGGCCGCCCTGCGCGAAGCGGCCGATCGACGCGTAGCCGTAGCCCGTCACCGGGCGGCCGTCGCGCACGACGTCAGTGACGACCGCGACGATACTCGTCGTCAGGCCGCCGGACGCAATCGCCGGATCGGCATAGCGGGACACGGGAATCGCACGTTCGTGGACTGCGGTGATACGCATGGTCGGGGCTCCGGTGGGGCGTCCGGGGCAGGCGGAAGGGTTCGTGCGCTGCAGCGGAAACGGTGGGCGGATCGCTGCATCTTAGGGGTTTGCGTGGCGGTGTGCAGGATCGGCGGCAAGCGTCATCGCGTCGTTGCAGGACAACCGTGCGTTGAATTCGTCACGGGGTGCGGTCGGATAGCGGAGCGCGCCGAGCGGGTGACCATGCTCGGTGCGCTGTTTCCGAACCGGGGCGACTTTTATTGAACCGGAATCCTCGCTTGCCCCTCCCGGCTTCGTGAACCGCGAGGATGTGGGGCGATGACGGTATGCGTGGGTCGGGTCGAATCGACCGCCCGCTCAGGCGAAGACGAAGTACTTGCGCACCGTCTCCACCACTTCCCATGTTCCTTTCATGCCGGGTTCGATCACGAACACGTCGCCGGCCTTCAGATGCACCGGCTCCTCGCCTTCCGGCGTGATGATGCAGTAGCCGTCGAGGAAGTGGCAGTACTCCCATTTTTCGTAATTCACCTCGAACTTGCCGGGCGTGCAGATCCAGGTGCCCATGATCTTGCCGCCGTCCTTCGAGACGTACGCGTTGAGGTTCACGGTGTGCGGATCGCCGCCAATACGCTTCCACTTGGTCGCGTCAAGGACAGGCGTCGGGCAGGTTTTACGCAGAACGGTGATGAAATCGGACATGTCGGCTCCAGATTGACGATCGTATGAGAGACCTGTCACGTTAGTTCGAAAGCTTTACCCGGGCTTGTATGCTTCCGACGCCGACCGGTCTATTTTCGACAGCAGCTATGTGCAAGCGTGCCGCCCGGGCCGCGCCAGTTTCGATACAGCCGACCCAAACACCTCGCTTGCCATCCCCACCCAAACCCCTGTAGAATTGCGCGTTCTGCGGGCGTCGTATAATGGCCATTACCTCAGCTTCCCAAGCTGATGACGTGGGTTCGATTCCCATCGCCCGCTCCACTTTCCGGCTGCACGACAGCCTGCGCATGAGCCGCCTCGTCGAAGGCGGCTTTTTTGTACCATGCGCCGAATCGCCCGGCAGCACTGCTGCGCAACGGGCCCTCGCCCGAACCGAGCCTTTCTCTGTACCGATGATGCACGACGATCCGAACGAAGCCGGCCTGCCGCCGCACGACGACGCCATTCCCGACGAAGCCGACCAAGCCACCGAAGGCGCCGACGAAGTCAACCCGCTGCACCGCCGCCGCATCCGCAGCTTCGTGACGCGCGCCGGCCGCGTGTCGACCGGCCAGCGCCGCGCGCTCGACGAGTTCGGCCCGCGCTTCGTGGTCCCGTATGCGCCGGAGCTGCCCGACTGGAACGCGATCTTCGGCCGTAGCGCGCCGCGCATCCTCGAGATCGGTTTCGGGATGGGCGCGTCGACCGCCGAAATCGCCGCGCACCGCCCGGGCGACGATTTCCTCGGCGTCGAGGTGCACGAGCCGGGCGTCGGCGCGCTGCTGAAGCTGATCGGCGAGCAGGGTCTGACGAACATCCGCATCATCCAGCACGACGCGGTCGAGGTGATCGAGCACATGCTCGCGCCGGAAAGCCTCGACGGCGTGCACATCTTCTTCCCCGATCCGTGGCACAAGGCGCGTCACCACAAGCGCCGGCTGATCCAGCCGCCGCTCGTCGCGCATCTCGCGTCGCGCCTGAAGCCCGGTGCATACCTGCACTGCGCGACCGACTGGCAGAATTACGCGGAGCAGATGCTCGAAGTGCTCGGCGCGGAACCGACGCTCGAAAACACGGCCGCCGATTACGCGCCGCGCCCCGACTACCGCCCGGTGACGAAGTTCGAACGGCGCGGGCTGCGGCTCGGCCACGGTGTGTGGGACCTGGTATTCCGCAAGCGCGCAGGCTGAGCGCCCCGCCCCGCGCAGAATAAAAAATCCCGACCGACGCCACGCGCCGGTCGGGATTTTTTCATGGAGCGGCGCATCGGCCCCTCGCCAGCCTCACGCCCAGTTCAACCACCCGCTGTAACCCACCAACAGCACGAACAGCCCGAACGCGATCCGGTACCACGCGAACACCGTGAAATCATGCGTCGCGACGTAGCGCAGCAGCCAGCGCACACACACGAACGCGCTGACGAACGCCGCGACGAGCCCGAGCGCGAATAGCCCAAGCGAATCGACGGTGAATGCCTGCCAGTCCTTCACGGTTTCGTAGAGCGTCGCGCCGAAGATGATCGGGATCGCGAGGAAGAACGAGAATTCGGTGGCGACGCGCCGGTCGAGACCGAACAGCATCCCGCCGATGATCGTCGAGCCCGAGCGCGACATGCCGGGCACCAGCGCGAAGCACTGCGCGATCCCGACCTTCAGCGCGTCGAGCGGCGTCAGCGCGTCGACCGACATCACGCGCGGCGGCTCGCTGCGTTCGCGCTGCCGCGCCTCGGCCCACAGGATGATCGCGCCGCCCACGACGAGCGCGAACGCGACGGGCACCGGCGAGAACAGCACGGCCTTGATCTTCTTCTCGAACAGGAGGCCGAGCGCGATCGCGGGAATCGTCGCGATCACGACGTTCAGCGTGAAGCGCTGCGCATCGGGCCGGCTCGGCAGCCCGGACACGACGGACACGATCCGCTGCCGGTATTCCCAGCAGACCGCGAGGATCGCGCCGAACTGGATCACGACGTCGAACGTCTTCGCGTGCGAATCGTTGAAATTCAGGAAGCTGCCCGCGACGATCAGGTGACCGGTGCTCGACACCGGCAGGAATTCCGTCAGCCCCTCGACGACGCCGAGGATCAATGCCTTGCAGATCAGGATCCAGTCCATCCGTGGCCCAACTCCGAAATGGTCGAAAGAAAAGGCCACTCTTGCGCGCGCGGCCCACCCGGCCGTGCGCGCCCCGTCGTCACTTTTCGACGATCGCCACGCGTATGCCGTTTGTAAGGATCGTAATTGTACCGGGTTCGTAGTTCACCCCGGCAAATTGCAGTTGTTCCGGCTTGAACGTGTAGATCGGGTAGTTGGTCAGCAACTGCGTCGCGAGCAGCCCGGCGGCGGCGCCGACCTGCTGCGCGTACATCTGCGCGTCGCCGTCGAGCACGAGACTGTCGACGGCCGGCGCCCTCAGCACGACCGAGCGGCTCGGCGCGTCGTACGCGAGCTGGCCGGACACGGTGAACTTGCCGCTGACGGGCGCGCGCAGGAACGGGCTCACGAAGTTCGCGTCGAGCTGCACGGCCACGCGGTTCTGGTCGGGCAGCAGGTTGACGGCCGGGTTCGCGAGCGACACGTCGACGACCTGCGCGACCGTCTTCTGGTAAGGAAACTTGCGCGCGACGGCCTTCTGCACGTCGCCGCGCGAGAACGTGTAGTGATCGGGGATGAACGGGAACGTCGACGCGCACGCGGCAAGCGATACGCACACGCCGACGGCGCCGACAGCGGCAGCGAGAAAACGGCGCCGGCCGGGCGCGCGAGGGACGGTCATGCTGATTTCTCTCCTGGATGCGCCGGCCGCGTCGCGACCTCGAGGCGCGTGAGCCACGCGAGCGCGTCGTCGCGCGACGCGCCGCACATGTCGGCGGACGACTGCAGCCCGGAGCAGCACGCGGGGCGCTCAGGCCGGCCGAAGATCATGCAGCGCAGGTCGTCGCCAAGCTGCACGCAGCGCACGCCGGCCGGCTTGCCGTCGGGCATGCCCGGAATCGGGCTGGAAATCGACGGGGCGATGCAGCACGCGCCGCAGCCCTCGCGACACGCATGCGGCGGCAGGGCTTCGGCGGGCGCCGGGCGGACAGGCATTTCGACGGACACTCGGCTCTCTCGACGAACAACGAAAAACGGTGCGGCAACCGGACGCGGCGTCCGGCAGCCCCACCCCGCATTGTGCCATCCCCGGCTGCGACGTTATTACACAATGCAGCCGAATCGCGCGTTCATATACTCGAAAACATCTAAAAAGCGCGAGACCATCATGCACTCTGGTTCTGCCGACACGATGTTCCGTCCCGATTTGCTCACGAAATACGGCGCGAACGGGCCGCGCTATACGTCGTACCCTACCGCACTGCAATTCCGCGACGATTTCGATCCGGCCGACTACGTCCGCGCGGCGGGCGACCCCGGCGCGTCGTCGAGCGACCTGTCGCTGTACTTCCACATCCCGTTCTGCAATACCGCGTGCTTCTATTGCGGCTGCAACAAGATCGCGACCAACAACCGCCGCCGCGCGCGCCCGTATCTCGACCAGCTCAAGCGCGAGATGGCGCTGCAGGCCACGCTGTTCGATCCGTCCCGCCCCGTCACGCAACTGCACTGGGGCGGCGGCACGCCGACCTTCCTGTTCGACGACGAAACGGCCGAGCTGATGGCGGCCACGCGCGCGCATTTCGCGCTCGCGCCGGACGCCGACGCCGAGTTCTCGATCGAGATCGATCCGCGCACGGTCACGCCGGCGACGCTCGTCCACCTGCGCACGATCGGCTTCAACCGGCTGAGCCTCGGCGTGCAGGATTTCGACCCGGCCGTGCAGCAGGCGATCAACCGGATCCAGCCGCGCGCGATGACGGCCGACCTGCTCGCCGCCGCGCGCGCGACGGGCTTCCACTCGGTGAGCGTCGACCTGATCTACGGACTGCCGCACCAGATGGTCGCCGTGTTCGCACGCACGCTCGAGACGATCATCGAACTCGCGCCCGATCGCCTGTCGGTGTTCGGCTACGCGCACATGCCGCACCTGTTCAAGATGCAGCGGCAGATCGACGATGCAACGTTGCCGCCGCCGGAAACGCGCATCGCGCTGCTCGGCCTCGCGATCGACATGCTGACGTCGGCCGGTTACGTGTACATCGGGATGGACCACTTCGCGCGGCCGTCCGACGAACTCGTGCGCGCGCAGCGCAACGGCACGCTGCAACGCAATTTCCAGGGCTACAGCACGCGCGCGGATACCGACCTGATCGGCTTCGGCGTGTCGTCGATCGGCAAGGTCGGCGACGTCTACGCGCAGAACGCGAAGGACCTGCCCGCGTACGGCGCCGCGCTCGACGCGGGCCGGCTGCCGATCGCCCGCGGCGTACGGCTCACGCCGGACGACCGGCTGCGCCGCGACGTGATCACGCAACTGATGTGCAACCTCGAACTGCCGTTCTCGCATGTCGATGCCGTGCACGGCATCCGCTTCGCCGATCATTTCGCGCGCGAGCTCGATGCGCTGCGCCCGTTCGAGCGCGACGGGCTGCTGACGATCGCAGGCGACCGGCTGACGATCCATCCGGCCGGCCGGATGGTCGTGCGCAACATCGCGATGGCGTTCGACGCGTACCTCGGCCAGACGCCGCGGCAGCGCTACTCGCGCACGGTCTAAGGCCGGTTCGCACGGCAAGGGGCGGTCGCGGGCCGCACGCGGTCGGCCGGTTTGATAGAGTGTGAGGCTTACATCCGCTTCGCCAGCCCCCCCAAGATGCGCACCACCAAAGCGACCCACGCGGTCGAACGCCTGAAGGCCCGTTCCGGCAACCCGCAATTCGCGGCCGTCGCGATGGCGGGCGGCCTGTTCTATCTCGTCGACCGCTCGGGCGGCACCGCCGAGAAGCGCTGCGAGCCGCTGCCGCTCGACGAATTCGTCAAGTTCGTCGACGAATTTGGCCCCCAAAAACCGCGCAAGGCGAGCAAGCTCGACCTCGCGTTCGAGGCGCAGATCAAGAAGAGCAAAGGGTAAAGGTCTGTTGCAGGCCGCCTGAAGGCTTCGCGGCCGTGCCGTTTGGTACAATCACGAAGTTTCTCTATCCCCGCTGATGGCCGACCAGGCTGCGTGACCACACCATGAATATCGAAAACGCGCGTTTCAACATGATCGAACAGCAGATCCGTCCGTGGGACGTGCTGGATCTGGATGTCCTGGGCCTGCTGTCGATCGTCAAGCGTGAAAACTACGTGCCGGCCCAATACCGCGATCTCGCGTTCGCCGATCTCGAACTGCCGCTGCCGGGCGGCGCGAGCAAGATGCTGTTCCCGCGCGTCGAAGCGCGCGTGCTGCAGGAGCTGACGGTCAAGAAGCACGAGAACGTGCTCGTGATCGGCGCGGGCTCGGGCTACCTGGCCGCGCTGTTCGCGCATCGCGCGCAGCACGTGACGGCCGTCGAGATCGATCCGGCGATCGCGAAGTTCGCGGAAGACAACCTGCGCAACGACGGCGTGACCAACGCCGAAGTCGTGCTCGGCGACGGTTCGCGCGGCTGGGCCGCGAAGGCGCCGTACGACGTGATCTGCGTCGCGGGCGGCCTGCCGGTCGTGCCGCAGGAAATGCTCGAACAGTTGAAGGTCGGCGGCCGCCTGTCGGCGTTCGTCGGCGGCCGGCCGGTGATGAAGGCGCAGATCATCACGCGCATCGACGACAAGCAGTACCGCGTCGCCGACGTGTTCGAAACGTACATCGACCACTTGGTCAACGCGATCGAGCCGTCGCGCTTCAAGTTCTGAGCGCCGGAGCCTCCATGCAGATCCTGACGCCCGCGATGCTCGCGGAATGGCTCGGCGACACGGCGCGCCCCGCGCCGGTCGTGCTCGACGTGCGCGAGCCGTGGGAAATCGCGACCGCGCAGATCGCCGGCAGCGTGGCGATTCCGATGCAGCAGATTCCCGCGCGCAGCGAAGAGCTCGACGACGAAGCGGAAATCGTCTGCGTGTGCCATCACGGGATGCGCAGCGCGCAGGTCGCGATGTTCCTCGAATCGCGCGGCTTCACGAAGCTGTACAACCTGCAAGGCGGCATCGACGCGTGGTCGCGCGACGTCGATCCGTCCGTGCCGCGCTACTGATCGACCCTTCCGGCGGCGCATCGCGCGCCGCTGCGCCGCCCGGCACCCTGCCGCCGGCCACACCGATCCGCCGAACGGGCGCGCACCGCGCGCCCGTTGTTCTTTTCCTCCCCCGCTTTCCCTGCGTTTCGACGCCGCCCCACCGCCGTGCACCATTTGCGCCCGTGCGTCTGCACCGCAACGGACCGCGCATGCTGCACGGCGCGTCATCCGCACCGTCCCGATGCCCGCCGGTGCCCGCCGACGCCCCGCGCAGGCACGCCGGGCGTGCATCCGCGCGACTGGCACATGCCTTGCGTTACACGATGGCCGGCGCCGCCACGGCGCACGCGCATCCAACACGACAAGGGGATACCGATGAAACGTCGCAGTCTGTTGAAGTTCGGTTCGATGGCCGGCGCGCTCGCGCTGGCGGGCAAGAGCCCGTTCGCGCACGCGGCCGATGCGGGCACCGGCCCGATCAAGGTCGGCATCCTGCATTCGCTGTCGGGCACGATGGCGATCTCGGAGACGTCGCTGAAGGACACCGCGCTGATGACGATCGCCGACATCAACAAGAGCGGCGGCGTACTGGGCCGCAAGCTCGAGCCGGTGGTGGTCGACCCCGCGTCGAACTGGCCGCTGTTCGCCGAGAAGGCGCGCCAGCTGCTTACGCAGGACAAGGTCGCGTGCGTGTTCGGCTGCTGGACGTCGGTGTCGCGCAAGTCCGTGCTGCCGGTGTTCGAGGAGCTGAACGGGCTGCTCTACTACCCGGTGCAGTATGAAGGCGAGGAAATGTCGCGCAACGTGTTCTATACGGGCGCCGCGCCGAACCAGCAGGCGATTCCGGCCGTCGAGTACCTGATGGGCGCGGAAGGCGGCGGCGCGAAGCGCTTCTTCCTGCTCGGCACCGACTACGTGTATCCGCGCACGACCAACAAGATCCTGCGCGCGTTCCTGAAATCGAAGGGCGTGAAGGACGCCGACATTCAGGAGGTCTACACGCCGTTCGGCCACAGCGATTACCAGACCATCGTCGCGAACATCAAGACCTTCTCGCAGGGCGGCAAGACGACCGTGATCTCGACGATCAACGGCGACTCGAACGTGCCGTTCTACAAGGAGCTCGGCAACCAGGGGATCAAGGCGACCGACGTGCCGGTCGTCGCGTTCTCGGTCGGCGAGGAAGAGCTGCGCGGGATCGATACGAAGCCGCTCGTCGGCCACCTCGCCGCGTGGAACTACTTCATGTCGGTGAAGAACCCGACCAACACGAAGTTCAAGGACCAGTTCGCCGCGTGGGTGAAGGCGAACAACCTGCCGGGCGGCGCGAAGCGCGTGACCAACGATCCGATGGAAGCGACCTACGTCGGCATCCACATGTGGAAGCAGGCCGTCGAGAAAGCGAAGAGCACCGACGTCGACAAGGTGCGCGTCGCGATGATCGGCCAGACGGTGGCCGCCCCGTCGGGCTTCACGCTCGCGATGGACGGCAACCATCATCTGCACAAGCCGGTGATGATCGGCGAGATCCGCGGCGACGGGCAGTTCAACGTCGTGTGGAAGACGAAGACGGCCGTGCGCGCGCAGCCGTGGAGCCCGTTCATCGCGGGCAACCAGGGCAAGCCGGACATCGTCAGCTCGATTCCGGCGTTCCTGCGCCGGCAGCGCGCGGCGCTGGCGTGACGCCGTGCGGCGCGTCGCGCTTCGTGTGCGACGTGCCGCTCGCTTGCTCGCCCGCTGCCGATGCGCCGGCCGCGCTTGCCGTGACCAGCCGCCCGCGCCGACGCAGCGCCGCACCGCTCCGCTCCCCCACGCCCGACAGGATTCCCCGATGCCTACACGCTTTCGCCGAGCCGCCCGCGCGATCGCGGCGTGCGCCGCCCTCGCGGGCCTGCTGCCGCACGCCGCGTTCGCGCTGACGGCGGCCGACACCGCCGCGCTCGCCGGCGACGACTTCGACGCGAAGACGGCCGCGATCGAACGGCTCGCCGCCGACACCGATCCGCGCGCCGTCGCGGTGCTCAACGCGCTGTCGAGCGGCGATGCGCTCGCGACCGGCGACGGCCGCCTGCTGATCCAGTCCGGCGACACCGCACACGACGCGCTCACGCAGGCCGCGACGCCGGCCGGCGACGCGCAGCCGGTGATGCTGAACAACCTGCTGCGCACGAAGATCGCCGGCGCGCTGTCGGGCCTCGCGCTCGCATCGCCCGACGTAGCCGCGCGCCGCGACGCGATCGACGCGCTGCTGAAGTCGCCCGACCCGGCGCTCAAGCCGATGATCGATCGCGCGCGTGCCAAGGAAACCGATCCGGCGTTAAAGCGCCGTCTCGATGCACTGTGGGCGATCGCCGCGCTGCACGATGCCGATCCGGCGAAACGCCTCGAAGCCGTGCAGGTGGTGGCCGCGCGCAGCGATCTCGACATGATCGAACAACTGCGTCCGCTCGTCGCGAAGAACGCCGACGGCAGTTACGCGGAACCCGACGCGCGCGTGCGCGACGCCGCGCAACAAGGGCTCGATACGTTGCACGCGCTGCAGCGCCGCGGCGAAATCGTCGGCACGGTGTTCGCCGGCCTGTCGCTCGGCAGCGTGCTGCTGCTCGCCGCGCTCGGCCTCGCGATCACGTACGGGCTGATCGGCGTGATCAACATGGCGCACGGCGAATTCCTGATGATCGGTGCGTACGCAACCTATGTGGTGCAAACGCTGATCCAGCGCTACGCGCCCGGCGCCTTCGACTGGTATCCGCTCGTTGCCGTGCCGGTGTCGTTCGCGGTGGCCGCGCTCGTCGGCATCGTGCTCGAACGACTCGTGCTGCGACACCTGTACGGCCGCCCGCTCGAAACGCTGCTCGCGACCTTCGGCGTGAGCCTGATCCTGATCCAGGCCACCCGCATGCTGTTCGGCGCGCAGAACGTGCAGGTCGTGAACCCGTCGTGGATGAGCGGCGGCGTGACCGTGATGCAGAACCTGATCCTGCCGTACAACCGGCTCGCGATCCTCGCGTTCGCGCTCGCGGTGGTGTTCGTCGCGTGGGCCGTGCTGACGAAGACGCGGCTCGGCCTGTTCGTGCGCGCGGTCACGCAGAATCGCCGGATGGCCGCGTGCGTCGGCGTGAAGACCGCACGCGTCGACGCGTATGCGTTCGCATTCGGCGCGGGCATCGCGGGCCTCGGCGGCTGCGCGCTGTCGCAGATCGGCAATGTGGGCCCCGATCTCGGCCAGAACTACATCATCGATTCGTTCATGGCCGTCGTGCTCGGCGGCGTCGGGCAGATCGCCGGCACCGTGCTCGGCGGCTTCGGGCTCGGCCTCGCGAGCAAGGCGATCGAGCCGTTCTGGGGCGCCGTACTCGCGAAGATCGCGGTGCTCGTGATGATCGTGCTGTTCATCCAGAAACGCCCGCAGGGGATGTTCGCCCCGAAGGGCCGCAGCGCGGAGGCTTGACGTGACTTCATTCACCGATTCGATATCGAACCCGGTCGCCGGCACGTCGCAGCCCGCTGCCGGCGCGCGCGCGGCGGACGGCTTCGCGCTCGGCCTGCCGCCGCGCCCCGCGCTGCTGTCGCGCCGCGCGTGGCTCGCGCTCGTCGCGCTGTGCGTGGCGATCGGCATCGGCGTGCCGCTCGCCGCGCTCGTCGCGCCGGAAGCGAGCGCGTTCCATCTGTCCGCGTACACGATGACGCTCGCCGGCAAGCTGATGTGCTACGCGATCGCCGCGCTCGCGCTCGATCTCGTGTGGGGCTACTGCGGAATCCTGAGCCTCGGCCACGGCCTGTTCTTCGCGCTCGGCGGCTATGCGATCGGCATGTACCTGATGCGCGAGATCGGCCGCGAAGGCAAGTACGGCAGCGACCTGCCCGACTTCATGGTGTTTCTCGACTGGCACCAGTTGCCGTGGTACTGGAGCGGCACGCAGCATCTCGCCTGGGCGCTCGCGCTCGTCGTGCTCGTGCCGGCCGTGCTCGCGTGGGTGTTCGGCTTCTTCACGTTCCGCTCTCGCGTGAAAGGCGTGTACCTGTCGATCATCACGCAGGCCATGACGTTCGCCGCGATGCTGCTGTTCTATCGCAACGAGACGGGCTTCGGCGGCAACAACGGCTTCACCGATTTCAAGCGCATCGCCGGCTTCGCGATCACGTCGCCGGGCACGCGCACGGTGCTGTTGCTGCTGACCTTTGCGACGCTCGTGCTCGCGTTCATCGCTGCGCGCGCGATCGTCACGAGCAAGCTCGGGCGCGTGGTGACCGCGGTGCGCGACGGCGAGACGCGGCTGATGTTCCTCGGCTACAGCCCGCTCGCGTACAAGCTGTTCGTGTGGACCGTGTCGGCCGTGCTGTGCGGCATCGCCGGCGCGCTGTACGTGCCGCAGGTCGGCATCATCAATCCCGGCGAGATGTCGCCCGGCAACTCGATCGAAATGGCGATCTGGGTCGCGGTGGGCGGGCGCGGCACGCTGATCGGGCCGATCGTCGGCGCGTTCGCGGTGAACGGCGCGAAGAGTTTCTTCACCGCGTACTTCGCCGAATACTGGCTGTTCTTCCTCGGCCTGATCTTCGTGCTCGTGCCGCTCTTGCTGCCGCGCGGGATCATGGGCCTCGTCGAAACCGTGCTCGCGAAGGGGAAACGCACATGAACGGAACGGCTCTCTATC
This sequence comes from Burkholderia sp. BCC0044, assembly GCF_902832955.1. NCBI lineage: Bacteria > Pseudomonadati > Pseudomonadota > Betaproteobacteria > Burkholderiales > Burkholderiaceae > Burkholderia > Burkholderia sp. BCC0044. The sequence goes on from NZ_CADFDO010000001.1 coordinate 1,520,996, forward strand.
AGTTCACGCCGCCGCCGCCCGAAGACGAGCTGCTTGCCGTCAGCGGCACCGCGTCGATGGGGCGCGTCGTGCCGGCCGGCATCGACACGTCGCACGGCACGATCCTCTATCTCGAGGATATCGAGGTGAGCTTCGACGGTTTTCGCGCGCTGAAGAAGCTGTCGCTCGCGATCGACGCGGGCGAGCTGCGCTGCGTGATCGGCCCGAACGGCGCAGGCAAGACGACGATGATGGACGTGATCACCGGCAAGACGCGGCCCGATGCGGGCAAGGTGTTTCTCGGCCAGACGATCGACCTCGCGCGGATGAACGAACCCGAGATCGCGCGGGCGGGCATCGGCCGCAAGTTCCAGAAGCCGACCGTGTTCGAACAGCATCCGGTGTGGGAAAACCTCGAACTCGCGATGCAGACCGACAAGGGCTGGCTCGCGTCGCTGCGCGCGCGGCTCGACCGCACCGCGCAGGCGAAGATCGAGGAGACGCTCGCGCTGATCGGCCTCGAAAGCCATGCGTATCGCGCGGCCGGCGAGCTGTCGCACGGGCAGAAGCAGCGGCTCGAAATCGGCATGCTGCTGATGCAGCGTCCCGCGCTGCTGCTGCTCGACGAGCCGGCGGCCGGCATGACCGACCACGAGACGATGGAACTCGCCGAGCTGCTGAACACGCTGCGCGGCACCTGCTCGATGATGGTCGTCGAGCACGACATGGAATTCGTCGCGGCGCTCGCGGGCGACACGGGACGCGTAACGGTGATGGCCGAAGGCGCGGTGCTCGCGCACGGCACGCTCGACCAGGTCAAGCGCGACGACGCGGTGATCGAGTCTTACCTCGGACGATGATGCGATGCTGAAAATCGAAGCGCTGAACCAGTACTACGGCGGCAGCCATATCCTGCGCAACGTGAACCTCGCCGCCGAGGACGGCAAGCTCACCGTGCTGCTCGGCCGCAACGGCGTCGGCAAGAGCACGCTGCTGCGCTGCCTGATGGGGGTCGTCGCCGCGAAAAGCGGCAGCGTGTCGTGGCGCGGCACCGCGCTCGGTGCGTTGCCGCCGTATGCGCGCGTCGCGGCCGGGCTCGCGTACGTGCCGCAGGGCCGCGACATCTTTCCGCGGCTCACCGTCGAGGAGAACCTGCTCGTCGGCGCGGCGAGCCGCAAGGCGCCGTCGAAAGTGCCCGATCGCATCTATGACCTGTTCCCGGTGCTGAAGGACATGCGCGCGCGGCGCGGCGGCGACCTGTCGGGCGGCCAGCAGCAACAGCTCGCGATCGGCCGCGCGCTGATGAGCGAGCCGCAGTTGCTGATCCTCGACGAGCCGACCGAAGGCATCCAGCCGTCGATCATCCAGGACATCGGGCGCACGCTGCGGCAGCTCGTCGACGAATCGAAGATGACGGTGCTGCTCGTCGAACAGTATTACGATTTCGCGCGCTCGATCGCGGATCGATATTGGGTGATGAGCCGCGGTGAGATCGTCGCGGGGGGTGATGCGCGCGATATGGAAACGAACGGTGTGCGCGAGCTGATCGCGGTGTGATGGGGGGCACGGCGGTAGGCATGGCTTGGGATACGTACGGCCGGCGCGCGGGATGCCTGCATGCGGCGCTTCCAAGGAACGCGGCATCTGCATTATTGTTCCGGTAGCATCCACGTTCTTCGCACCCGCTTCCTCGTTTCCCGTTCGCCGCCGATGTCCGCCCCCGACTCCCACGCCTCGCTGTCCCGCCCCGCCGTCGCCAAGTCGTGGCGCGGCCGCCTCGAGCTCGGCTTCGAGCGGCACGGTGCGCGCACGACCCTCGCGCACCGGCTGCACGACGGCCCGTTGCGCGTGCAGCGGCCGCTGTACCCGGAAGGCGACGCGATCTGCCACGCGGTGATCGTCCATCCGCCGGGCGGCGTCGCAGGAGGCGACCGGCTCGACATCGACATCGCGCTCGGCGACGGCACGCACGCGGTGCTGACGACGCCCGGCGCGACCAAGTGGTACAAGTCGAACGGCCTCGACGCGACGCAGCGCATCGGCATCGCGGTCGGCGCACACGCGAAGCTCGACTGGCTGCCGCAGAACAACCTGTTCTTCGACGCGGCGCACGCCGCGCTCGACTTCAAGGTGACGCTCGGCAACGGCGCGAGCGCGCTCGGCTGGGACGCGACGCAGCTCGGCCGCCAGGCGGCCGGCGAAACGTGGTCGGCAGGACGCATCGCGTCGACGTCGGCGCTCGTCGATGCCGACGGCCGGCCGCTGTGGACCGAGCGCGCGCTGCTCGACGCGCGCGACCCGCTGCGCGGCGCGCTGCAGGGCCTCGCCGGCTTTCCCGCGTACGGCACGCTGTGGGCCGTCGGCGCCGCGTGCGACGCCGCGCTCGCCGAATCGCTCGCCGCGCGCATGCCGTTCGACGATACGCTGCGCGCCGGCGCGACCTGCGTGACGCCCGGCGTCGTGCTGGTGCGCGCGATGTCGACGTCGATGGAAGCGCTGCAGCGCCACTTCACCGACTGCTGGCTTCACCTGCGCCCCATCGTGCACGGCGTCGACGCGCGCCCGCTGCGTCTGTGGCAAACCTAAACGCGCACGCATCACGCACCGTTTCGGCGCAGCACCACCACACGCGGCGCACACTCCGCATGCATCGCGCACCACGAACGCGCATGACGGCACGTCGGATGCACATGGCACGCACCTTGCTGCTTACATAAGCGATACACGACGCACGCAAAACAGCGCGGTGCTACGATGATCCGCACCCCTGCCCGGTTGCGTGCGCACCGATAAAAATTACGTTTTCCTGAACGCCTGCCTTCATGAAACTGACTCCCCGCGAAAAGGACAAGCTGCTGATCTTCACGGCGGCGCTGCTCGCCGAACGCCGTCGTGCGCGCGGCCTGAAGCTCAACTATCCGGAGGCGGTGGCCTTCATCACCGCGGCGCTGATGGAAGCCGCGCGCGACGGCAAGACGGTGGCCGAGGTCATGCACTACGGCACGACGCTGCTCACGCGTGACGACGTGATGGACGGCGTGCCGGAAATGATTCCCGACATCCAGGTCGAAGCGACCTTCCCCGACGGCACGAAACTCGTGACCGTCCACCACCCGATTCCGTGAGGCCCCGCATGATCCCCGGCGAAATCCTCACCGACGACGGCGAACACGAACTGAACGCGGGCCGCGAAACGCTGTCGCTCGTCGTCGCGAACACCGGCGACCGCCCGGTGCAGGTCGGCTCGCACTACCACTTCTTCGAAGTCAACGACGCGCTGTCGTTCGACCGCGCGGCCGCGCGCGGCTTCCGGCTCAACATCGCGGCCGGCACGGCCGTGCGCTTCGAGCCGGGCCAGACGCGCACCGTCGAACTCGTCGCCCTCGCGGGCGAGCGCGCCGTCTACGGTTTTCAGGGCAAGGTGATGGGGCCGCTGTAAGCCGCGCCCCGCTCTTCAGGAACAGCACATGACACTACGCTTGAGCCGCCGCGCGTACGCGGAAATGTTCGGGCCGACGACGGGCGACCGCGTCCGGCTTGCCGATACCGAACTGCTGATCGAGATCGAACGCGACTTCACGACCTATGGCGAGGAAGTGAAGTTCGGCGGCGGGAAAGTGATCCGCGACGGGATGGGCCAGTCGCAGCGCGTGGCCGCCGACGTGCCCGATACCGTCATCACGAATGCGGTGATCCTCGATCACTGGGGCATCGTGAAGGCCGACATCGCGATCAAGCACGGCCGCATCGCGGCGATCGGCAAGGCCGGCAACCCCGACATCCAGCCGGGCGTGACGATCGCGATCGGTGCCGCGACCGAAGTGATCGCCGGCGAAGGGCTGATCGTGACCGCGGGCGGCATCGACACGCACATCCACTTCATCAGCCCGCAGCAGATCGACGAAGCGCTCGCGTCGGGCGTCACGACGATGCTCGGCGGCGGCACCGGGCCGGCGACCGGCACCAACGCGACCACCTGCACGCCGGGCCCGTGGCACATGGAACGGATGCTGCAGGCCGCCGACGGCTGGCCGATCAACCTCGGCTTTCTCGGCAAGGGCAACGCGAGCCTGCCGCAGCCGCTCGTCGAGCAGGTCGCGGCCGGCGCGATCGGCCTGAAGCTGCACGAGGACTGGGGCACGACGCCCGCCGCGATCGACAACTGCCTGTCGGTGGCCGACGACACCGACACGCAGGTCGCGATCCACACCGACACGCTGAACGAAGCCGGCTTCGTCGAATCGACGGTCGCCGCGTTCAAGGGCCGCACGATCCACACGTACCACACCGAAGGCGCGGGCGGCGGCCATGCGCCCGACATCCTGAAGGTGTGCGGCGAGATGAACGTGCTGCCGTCGTCGACCAACCCGACGCGCCCGTACACGATCAACACCCTCGACGAACATCTCGACATGCTGATGGTGTGCCATCACCTCGATCCGTCGATCGCCGAGGATCTCGCGTTCGCCGAATCGCGTATTCGTCGCGAGACGATCGCGGCCGAGGACATCCTGCACGATCTCGGCGCGCTGTCGATGCTGTCGTCCGATTCGCAGGCGATGGGCCGCGTCGGCGAGGTGATCATCCGCACGTGGCAGACCGCGCACAAGATGAAGGTGCAACGCGGCGCGCTGCCGGAAGACGGCGCGCGCAACGACAATTTCCGCGCGAAGCGCTACGTCGCGAAGTACACGATCAACCCGGCGCTCACGCACGGGATCGCGCATGAAGTCGGCTCGATCGAGCCCGGCAAGTGGGCCGACCTCGTGCTGTGGGAGCCGGCGTTCTTCGGGATCAAGCCGTCGATGATCCTGAAGGGCGGGATGATCGCCGTCGCGCAGATGGGCGACCCGAACGCGTCGATCCCGACGCCGCAGCCGGTTCACTATCGCGAGATGTTCGCGACGCGCGGCGGGGCGCTCGCGCGCACGTCGCTGACCTTCGTGTCGCAGATGGCGGCCGACGCGGGCATCGCGGAGCGCTACGGCCTCGCGAAGCGGATCGTGCCGGTGCGCAACTGCCGCAACGTGACGAAGGCCGACATGATCCACAACGCATGGCGTCCGTCGATCAGCGTCGATCCGGAAACCTACGACGTGATCGCCGACGGCCAGTTGCTCACCTGCGAACCGGCGACGGTGCTGCCGATGGCGCAGCGCTATTTCCTGTTCTGATTCGGAATCCCCAGTTTCATGCGCACCCTCGACAAACGCATTGCCCCGAACGTGAAGCTCGCCGCGTCGCTCGTCGCGCGTGCGCCGACGCTCACGCTCGCCTATGACGCCCGCTGCAAGAGCCGCCTCGCGGCGACGCTCGACACCGGCGAGGACGTCGCGGTCCTGCTGCCGCGCGGCACCGTGCTGCGCGACGGCGACGTGCTCGTCGCTGACGACGGTGCGCTCGTGCGCGTCACCGCTGCCCCCGAAACCGTGCTGCTCGTGCGCACGGCCGACCCGCTCACGCTGATGCGCGCCGCGTACCATCTCGGCAACCGTCACACGCCGGTCGAGATCGGCGACGGCTACCTGAAGCTCGAGGCCGATCCCGTGCTCGCGGACATGCTGCGCCGGCTCGGCACGCAGGTCGAGGAAACGCATGCACCGTTCCAGCCGGAAGCCGGCGCGTACGGCGGCGGTCACAAGCACGGGCACGACGCGACGTTCGCCGAAGACTACGCGCTCGCGCAGCAGGTGTTCGGCGAACACCACGGGCATTCGCATTCGCACGATCACGATCACGATCACGATCACGATCACGATCACGATCACGATCATCAGCATGGTCCCGGCTGCACGCACGGCCACCACGGTCATGACCACCACTGAACTCGTCGCGCTGCTGCACCTCGCGTCGCCGGCACTGCCGATCGGCGCGTACAGCTATTCGCAGGGCCTCGAAGCCGCGCTCGACGCGAACCTGATCCGCGATGCCGATTCCGCGCGCGACTGGATCGCGAGCGGCCTGACCGACGTGCTCGCGCACTGCGAGTTGCCGTTCCTCGCGCATCAGCTCACCCGCTGGCAGACGCACGACACGCACGCGCTCGTCGCCGAAAACGCGTGGTTCGTCGCGAGCCGCGAATCGGCCGAGCTGCGCCGCGAAACCGAACAGATGGGCTGGTCGCTCGCGCAGCTGTGCGCGTCGCTCGAATGGGGCGACGCCGCACGCCGCGCGACGCTCGCGGCGCTGTCGCCGATCGCGCTGCCGACCGCGTTCGCGTACGCGGCCGCCGCACACGACGCCAGCGCCGACGCGACGCTCGCCGCGTACGCATTCGGCTGGGTCGAGAACCAGACGTCCGCCGCGCTGAAGGCCGTGCCGCTCGGCCAGCTCGCCGGGCAACGCATCATCGTCGCGCTGCGCGGCGCGATCGACGCCGCCGTGCGCCGTGCGCTCGCGACGCCGCCCGACGCCGTCAACACGTTCGCGCCGCAGCTCGGCATCCTGTCCGCGCGGCACGAAACCCAGTACTCGCGGTTGTTCCGCTCCTGAACTCCATCGCCCGACCATGAACGCACCTGTCCCCTCCTCCGCCCGTCGCACGAAAAAACTGCCGCCGCTGCGCGTCGGCATCGGCGGCCCCGTCGGCTCCGGCAAGACCACGCTGCTGGAAATGCTGTGCAAGGCGATGCGCGAGCGCTACGACCTCGTCGCGATCACCAACGACATCTATACGAAGGAAGATCAGCGGCTGCTGACGGTCGCGGGCGCGCTGCCCGAGGAACGCATCATGGGTGTCGAGACGGGCGGCTGCCCGCACACGGCGATCCGCGAGGATGCGTCGATCAACCTCGAAGCCGTCGACCGGATGCTCGCGCGCTTTCCCGATGCCGACATCGTGTTCATCGAGTCCGGCGGCGACAATCTCGCGGCGACCTTCAGCCCCGAGCTGTCGGACCTGACGATCTACGTGATCGACGTCGCGGGCGGCGAGAAGATTCCGCGCAAGGGCGGCCCCGGCATCACGAAGTCCGACCTGCTCGTGATCAACAAGACCGACCTCGCGCCGCTCGTCGGCGCGAACCTCGACGTGATGGCATCCGACACGAAGAAGATGCGCGGCGAGCGGCCTTACGTGATGACGAACCTGAAGGCGCTCGAAGGCGTCGCGGACGTGATCGCGTTCATCGAGAAAAAGGGATTGCTGACGGTGTGAGCGGCATGGCGGCGGCTCACGTCGCCGCCATGCGTGCGCGGGCGGCCTTGCGCCGCCCTTCGTCTATTCGTCTATTCGTCTATTCGTCTTCGGAAGAAACGCCCTGCCCGCCCGGCAGCGCATGCGCGCCGGCTTCGGCAGGCGGCAGCAGCGCGGCGAGCACGTCGACCGTGCGCGCGGTCGCGCCGCGGTGACGCGACGCGAAGGCCGCGCCGGCCGCGCCCATCGCGATGCGCCGCGCCTTGTCGGCGAACAGCGCGTCGAGCACGTGCGCGAGATCGAGCGGATCCGCGACCTGCATCGCCGCACCTGCCGCGACCGCGTCCGCGGTCGCCTGCGTGAAGTTGAACACGTGCGGCCCGATCAACACCGGCACGCCGACCGCGCACGCTTCGATCAGGTTCTGCCCGCCGAGCGGCAGCAGGCTGCCGCCGATGAATGCGATGTCGGCCGCCGCGTAGTACGCGCCGAGCTCGCCCATCGAATCGCCGAGCAGCACCGTCACGTCGCCGGCCAACGGTTCGGCGGCCGGCCGGCCGGCTGCGAGCGCGGCCGCATCGGCCGCCCACACCGAACGCCGTACGCACTTGAGCCCGCTGCGCGCGACGAGCGCCTCGACTTCGGCGAAGCGCTGCGGATGACGCGGCACAAGCACCAGAAGCGCGCCGGGCGTGCGCATTTCCGAGAACGCCTGCAGCACCAGCGCCTCTTCGTTCTCGCGCGTGCTGGCGGCGACCCACACTGGCCGCGCGCCGATCGCGTCGCGCCACGCATGGCCGCGTGCCGCGAGTTCCGGCGGCGTCGTCATGTCGAACTTCAGGTTGCCGAGCACGGTCACGTTGCGCGCGCCGAGCGACGTCAGCCGCTCCGCGTCGGCCGGGCTCTGCGCGAGCACGCGCGAGAAGCCGCCGAACACGTCGCGCGTCGCCGTGCCGAACTTCGCCGCGCGCCGGAACGAACGCGCGGACATCCGCGCATTGGTCAGCACGAGCGGCACGTCCGCGCGGCGGCACTCGTCGATCAGCGTCGGCCACACCTCGGTTTCCATCACGAGGCCGAGCGTCGGCCGCCATGCATGCAGAAAACGCCGCACCGCGCCCGGCATGTCGTACGGCAGGTAGCAGCGCAGCACGCGATCGCCGAAGATCTGTTCGCCCGTCGCGCGGCCGCTCGGCGTCATGTGCGTGAGCAGGATGCGCGCATCGGGGCGCGCGTGCATCAGCGCGTCGATCAGCGGCTGAGCGGCGCGCGTCTCGCCGACCGACACCGCATGCACCCAGATCAGCGGTGCGCGGTCGTCGCGCGAGCGTCCCGCGACGTGGCCGAAGCGCTCGCCGATGTGCTCGCGATAGCCGCGCTCCTTGCGCGAACGCACGTAGAGCCGGATGACGGCGGCCGGCGCGACGAGCCACCACAGCGCGCGATAGATCGCCCTCAGCATGCGGCCGCCCTCGTGTTGCGTCGAAGCAGGTGCGCGCTCAAACCAGCGCCTTGCCCGTCAGGCGTTCGAGAATGCCGAGCGGCGCGCACTCGCGGCGCACCATCGCATCGACCGGCAGGAAGAAGGTTTGCTCGAGCATGAACTGGCCGGACATCACAGCGTGCGAAGTCTGATCGGAGAAACATATCCACACGCTGCCCGGCGGAAACGGCATCGTTTGCTGGGGACACGTCTTCTGGTAATCGAGGTCGGCCTTCATCCCGTCGTGCAGGTTCAGCATCAGGTGGTCGTACGCGCTGCGCGGCGATTTCGTCACGTGCAGCAAGTTCAGCAGCCACGCCGAGCCCGGGAACTGCGGCCGGATCTTCGGCAGGAAGCGCTTCGCGACGTCCTCGAACGGCTCGCCGACACGCCACACGCGCGGCACGCCGGCCGGGTTCACGTTCGCGAACACGCGCAGGATCCGCTCGCCGTAGTTCGGCCGCGACGGGAACGCGTCGACGTGCAGGCGGCTATCGTCCTTGCGCCACGACGTCTGGCGCGTTTCGACCTGCATCAGCCGCAGGCTCGTCGGCGCGACGCGCAGCTTGCCGCGGTATTCGGGGAAAAGGCCGTCGACGAGCGTGCCGGCCTGCTGCTGGAAGCGCGCGACGAGCGCGCGCACGGCCGACTGCGTGACGCTGTCGCCGAGCACGCCGGCGAGCGCGCCGCCGTTCGGCGCGAGGCTGATGTTCTTGCGTTTCGGATCGGCGAGCGCCGGATCGAGCAGCGCTTCCTCGCCGCCGTCGATCGCGAAGCGCAGGTGCGGGAAATACAGCACCTTGCCTTCCTCGACCGCGGCGAGCAACTGCTCGCGCGGCGCCGACAGGTTGTGTCCGCTCCAGTCGGCGGACGGGACTTCGATGATCTGGGATTCGCTCATGATCGGTTCGCGTGTGGACAGCGTTACAGGAGACCGAAGCCCGCGAGCGCCGACTTCACCTGCGCGATCGACGGGGGCTGCCCCGCCGTGCCGAGATTGACGACGTTCGGCGACCAGTAGCCGCCGGTCCGCCAGGCCGTCGCGAAATTGTACAGTTCGACCGTCGGACGCTTCAGCGCGGCCGCGATGTGAACCAGACCTGTATCAACCCCGACCGTCGCGGCCGCGCCGTCGATCAGCCCGACCACGGCCGGCAGCGCCAGCTTCGGCGGCACGATCGCCGCCGCGCCGAATTCCTTCGCGAGCCGCTCGCTGGTCGCGCGCTCCGCGTCGTTGCCCCACGGCAGCACGAGCGACGCACCGCGCCGCACGAGCGCCTGCCCGAGCTCGATCCATGCGGCGTCCGGCCATTGCTTGTCCGCGCGCGACGTCGCGTGGACGAACACGACGTACGGCACCGGCAGGTTCAGGCCGAGCGCGGCCACCGCGAGCGCTGCCGCCCGCGTGTCGAGGCCGAATTCGACCGGATCGGCCGGGGTCGGCGCCGGGTCGTCCAGCGCGGCCGCGACGAGCTGGCGCGAGCGCTCGACCACGTGGGTGCGCGGCGCGATCGGCACGCGCTTGCGATAGAAGAAGCGCACCGGCCATTCGTAGCCGGCGCCGTCGGTACGGTTGCCGAGCCCGACGAGCGGGCCGCGCGCCCAGCTCGCGACCCACGCGGTCTTGATGAGGCCCTGGCAGTCGATCACGAGGTCATACTGTTCGGCCGCGAGGCGCCGGCGAAACGCGCGGATCTCGCGCCACGTCGCGCCCGAGAACGGCTGCTTGCGCCAGCGGCGCAGCGAGAACGGCAGCACCTCGCGCACGCCGTCGACGAGCCGCACGAGGTCGACGAAGCTTTCCTCGACGAGCCAGTCGATCTGCGCATCGGGGTGGCGGCGCCGGATATCGGCGATCACGGGCATGTTGTGCACGACGTCGCCCAGCGACGACACGCGCACGATCAGGATCTTTTGCACGCTGAAAAAACGCCGGCTGGCAGCCGGCGACAGACATAAAGGGGGGATTTTATCCCGGCCGACGGGCCGGACAGACAAAAAGCGGCCGCGCGCCGGGGGCGCGCGCCGCTTTTCGGGACTGGCACGGCCGACGAACGGGCCGTCGTATGACAGGCGGCCCGCCGGCCGCCGGCGCTCAGAACGGCAGCTTGACGTCCGGCTTCGCGGCCGTCAGCACGCGGCGGAAGTCTTCCTGGATGCGCTTGAGCCCTTCCTGCGTCTCGGCTTCGAAGCGCATCACGACGACCGGCGTCGTGTTCGACGAACGCGCGAGGCCGAAGCCGTCCGGGTACTCGACACGCAGGCCGTCGATCGTCACGACTTCGTCGGCGCCGTCGAACTTCGCCTCTTTCTGCAGTTGCTCGATCAGGCGGAAATTCTCGCCTTCGTCGAGCCAGAGCTGCAGTTCAGGCGTGCTCATCGCGTCCGGCAGGCTGTTGAGCAGCGCGCTCGGATCGGCTGTCTTCGCGAGGATCTCGAGCAGGCGCGCGCCGGTGTACAGGCCGTCGTCGAAGCCGTACCAGCGATCCTTGAAGAACACGTGGCCGCTCATTTCGCCGGCGAGCGGCGCACCCGTCTCGCGCAGCTTCGCCTTCACGAGCGAGTGGCCCGTCTTCCACATCAGCGGCTCGCCGCCCTTCGACTTCACCCACTGCGCGAGGTGGCGCGTGCACTTCACGTCGTAGATGATCTGGGCGCCCGGATTGCGCGACAGCACTTCTTCCGCGAACAGCATCAACTGGCGGTCCGGGTAGATGATCTGGCCGTCCTTCGTGACGACGCCCAGGCGGTCGCCGTCGCCGTCGAACGCGAAGCCGAGCTCGGCGTCGGTGTCCTTCAGCGCCTGGATCACGTCCTGCAGGTTTTCCGGGTGGGCGGGATCGGGATGGTGGTTCGGGAACGTGCCGTCGATGTCGGTGAAGCGTTCGACGAGTTCGCAGCCGAGCGCCTTGAACAGGCGCGTCGCGAGCGGGCCGGCGACGCCGTTGCCGGCGTCGACGACGAGCTTCAGCGGCCGCGCGAGCTTCACGTCGCCGACGATGCGCGCGATGTACTGATCGGCGACGTCGATTTCCTCGTACGTGCCGCTGCCCGTCTCGAAGCGCTCGTCGACGATGCGGCGGTACAGCGCCTGGATCTGCTCGCCGTAGATCGCGGCGCCGCGCAGCACCATCTTGAAGCCGTTGTAGTCGGGCGGGTTGTGGCTGCCCGTGACGACGATGCACGAATCGACGCGGCGCTCGCCGCCCTTCAGCGCCAGCGGCACGTTCGCCGCGAAATAGCCGACCGGCGTCGGCACCATGCCGACGTCGACGACGTCGACCCCGGCCGCACGCAGGCCGTCGGCCAGCGCGCCGACCAGTTCCGGCCCGGACAGGCGGCCGTCGCGCGCGACGACGACCGCATCGCCGCCCTGCGCACGCACTTCGCTGCCGAATGCGCGGCCGATCCCGCGCGCCGTGTCGACGTCGAGGGTCTTGCCGACCACGCCACGGATGTCATATGCCTTGAAGATGGATTGGGAGATCATCGATTCTCTTCTCTCGGTTGCGTGCATGGAAAATTGTCTGGCTTGCGCGGCCGCCGCCCACGGGTGCCGCGCATGATACATGCCTGCCGGCGGAACACGGCGCGCGACGGCTGGAGCGGCCGCGATCCCACTTATAATCGCGGGTTTTGATGACGCGCATGTCGCCCATTTTAATGCCTAGCCGTCCCGCCGCCGCCCACCCGCCGCTTCCGGCCGCCCACCGCGCGCGCCGCCGCGGCCGCGCATGCTGAAGCGTTTCGGCAACCCGGACGTCGCGAAGGCCGTCGCGAACCTCGTCTGGCTCGGGCTCGAACGGCTCACGCAGATCGGCGTCGCGATCGCGATCAGCGGCCTGCTGGCCCGTTATTTCGGGCCAGATGTGTTCGGCAAATGGCAGTATGCGAATACGCTTCTCCTGGTACTGGCGCCGCTCACCTGGGTGTGCGGCGCGGAAATCCTCGTCCCGACCATCGTCCAGCGCCCGCCCGCCCAGCTCGGCGCGGTGCTCGGCAGCGCGTTCGTGCTGCGCATCGCCGTGTCGGTCGCCGCGCTCGCCGCGACCTGGATCGCGATCGCCGCGGGCGCCTTCGACCCGCTGGTCGGCGCGATGCTCGCGGGCCTGGCGGTCACGATGGTGTTCCGCGAGCCGTTCGTCGGCGTGATCAACGCGTGGCTGCAGAGCATGACCTACAGCAAGCCGCAGCTCGTCACCAGCATGGTCACCGCGCTCGCGAAAGCGCTGCTCGTGTGGCTCCTGGTGCGCGCCGCCGCCGGCCCCGCCCGCTTCGCGTGGCTGTGGGCGCTGGAAGCCGCCGCGATCGGCCTCGCGCTGCTGCTGTACTACCGCCATCGTAACGGCGGCGCGCTCGGCTGGACGTTCGACACACCGCTGTTCCGGCACTTTGCCACGGCCGGCACCGTGTTCTGGCTCGGCCTCATCTGCATGTACCTGTTCCTGAAACTCGACCGCCTGATGCTCGAGCGCCACGTGTCGTTCGCCGATCTCGGCCGCTATTCGGCCGCGCAGCAGCTCAACGAGAACTGGATCACGCTCGCGCTGATGCTCGCGCAGACCATCGCGCCCGCGTTCGTCTATCGCGTGCAGGACGTCGCGCGGCTGCGCCGCAACATCGTCCGGCTGATCGCGATGACGGCCGGCCTGATGACGGCCGGCGCGCTCGTGCTCGACGCGGCCGCCCCGCTGATCGTCGGCAAGGTGTTCGGCCGCGGCTACGAGGCGTCGGTCGATATCTTCCGCTGGGCCGTCTGGCTGTCCGTGCCGGCCGGCATCGAGGCGATAGGCAATCTTATCGTTCTCAAATATCAAGCAAAATTCGTGTTGCTGTCGAAATGGGTGCTCGCGCTGGCGATCGCCGCGCTCGTCAACCTGTTCGCGATTCCCCGGCTCGGCCTGTACGGCGCGCTCGTCGGGCTGGCGGCCGGCTATCTCGCCGCCGCCGCCGTCAACTTTTATTACATCCGTTTCAAGCTGCGAACATGACGTCCCCTGATTGCCCGTCCCCGCTCGACGACGTGGCCGTGCTGATGCCGGCCTACAACGGGCACGACAACGTCGTCCGTACCCTTGCGTCGTTTCGCGAGGATGCGCCCGTGCACGTGCTGATCGTCGACGACGGCAGCACGCCGCCGATCGTCGCGCCCGACCTGCCGGGCCTCGCGATCGACGTGCTGCGTATGCCGCGCAACGGCGGCATCGAACGCGCGCTGGCGGCCGGCATCGACGCGCTCGCGGCGCGCGGTTTCCGCTATGCGGCCCGCATCGATGCAGGCGATCTCGCCGCGCCGCAGCGCCTGGCGAAGGAGCGCGCCTATCTCGGCGCCCACCCGCGCGTGGCCTGCGTCGGCATGTGGACGCAGGTCGTGTCGCGCGCCGGCGAGCCGCGCTTCATGCTGACGCCGCCCGCCGATCCGCGCACGCTGCGCCGCACGCGCTTCCTGCGCTCGCCGCTCGTGCATCCTTCCGTGATGTTGCGCATCGACGCCGTGCGCGAAGTGGGCAACTATCGAGCGAAGTACCGCGCGGCCGAGGATCTCGATCTTTTTTTACGGTTAATGCAACGTTACGATTGCGCGAACCTGCCGGAACTCGGCCTGTATTACGAGCTTAACGAGGGCGGGATCAGTGCAACCAAGCGCCGGCGCCAGCTGGTATCGACGCTCACGCTGCTGCTGCGCCACTTCAACGTGCTGAACCCGTACGACTGGGCCGGCCTCGCCAAGAACCTGCTGCATTTCGTCACGCCGTACCGTACGCTGCAGCGGATCAAGCAGACGCTGTTCGCCGCGCGGCCGTCCGCCTGACGCGCATCCGGCCAGCTCGCCCATTTCGACGCTTTATTTTTTCTTTTTTTCATGTCCGCCACCTCCCCGCTGCGCATCGCGCTCGTCTGCAACACGGCCTGGGCGATCCATACGTATCGCCACGGGCTGATCCGTGCGCTCGTCGCGCGCGGCGCCGAGGTCGTCGTGATCGCGCCGCACGATCGCACGGTGCCGTTGCTCGAGCAGATGGGCTGCCGCTACGTGGCGCTCGCCGTCGCGTCGAAAGGCACGAGCCCGCGCGAGGATCTCGGCACGCTCGCCGCGCTCGCGCGCCACTACCGCGCGCTGCGGCCCGATCTCGTGTTCCATTACACGATCAAGCCGAACATCTACGGCTCGGTGGCCGCGTGGCTCGCGCGCGTGCCGTCGATCGCGGTGACGACGGGCCTCGGCTACGTGTTCATCCAGAAGAGCCGCGCGGCGAGCGTCGCGAAGCGCCTGTACCGGTTCGCGTTCCGCTTCCCGCGTGAAGTGTGGTTCCTGAACCGCGACGATCTCGCGACCTTCACCGACGAGCGCTTGCTCGCGCATCCCGACCGCGCGCGGCTGCTGCACGGCGAAGGCGTCGATCTCGAACAGTTCTCGCCGGTGCCGCTGCCGGCCGGCGACGCGCCCGTCTTCATCCTGATCGGCCGGCTGCTGTGGGACAAGGGCGTGCGCGAATACGTGGAGGCCGCGCGTCTCGTGCGCGAGCGCTTCCCGAACGCGCGCTTCCAGCTGCTCGGGCCGCTCGGCGTCGACAATCCGAGCGCGATCGGTCGCGCGGACGTCGACGCGTGGGTCGGCGAAGGCATCGTCGAGTATCTCGGCGAAGCGCACGACGTGCGCCCGCACATCGCGGCGGCCGATTGCGTCGTGCTGCCGTCGTACCGCGAAGGCGTGCCGCGCACGCTGATGGAGGCATCGGCGATGGGCCGCCCGATCGTCGCGACCGACGTGCCGGGCTGCCGCGACGTCGTCGCCGACGGCGAAACGGGGTTCCTGTGCCGCGCGCGGGACAGCGCGAGCCTCGCAGAACAATTGAATCGCATGATCGCGCTCGGGCCGCAAGGCCGGGCGGCGATGGGCGCACGCGGCCGGCACAAGGTCGCGGCAGAATTCGACGAACAGCAGGTCGTCGAACGCTACCGGGAGACCATCCATTCGTTGACGGGATTCACACTCTGAAGGAGCGCATCAGCAATGACCGCTAAAGGCACCATCCTCGTTACCGGCGGTGCGGGCTATATCGGCTCGCACACGGCCGTCGAGCTGCTCGACAACGGCTACGACGTCGTGATCGTCGACAACCTCGTGAACAGCAAGGCCGAGTCCGTGCGACGCATCGAGCGGATCACGGGCAAGACGCCCGCGTTCCACCAGGTCGACGTGTGCGACGAAGCCGCGCTCGCGAAGGTATTCGACGCGCACCCGATCACCGGCACGATTCACTTCGCGGCGCTCAAGGCCGTCGGCGAATCGGTCGCGAAGCCGCTCGAGTACTACCAGAACAACATCGGCGGCCTGCTCGCCGTGCTCAAGGTCATGCGCGAGCGCAACGTCAGGCAGTTCGTGTTCAGCTCGTCCGCGACCGTATACGGCGTGCCCGAGCGCTCGCCGATCGACGAATCGTTCCCGCTGTCCGCGACGAACCCGTACGGCCAGTCGAAGCTGATCGCCGAGCAGATCCTGCGCGATCTCGAAGTCTCGGACCCGTCGTGGCGCATCGCGACGCTGCGCTATTTCAACCCGGTCGGCGCGCACGCGAGCGGGCTGATCGGCGAGGATCCGGCCGGCATCCCGAACAACCTGATGCCGTACGTCGCGCAGGTCGCGGTCGGCAAGCTGGAAAAGCTGCGCGTGTTCGGCTCGGATTACCCGACGCCGGACGGCACCGGCGTGCGCGACTACATCCACGTCGTCGATCTCGCGAAGGGGCACATCGCCGCGCTCGACGCGCTGGCGAAGCGCGACGCGAGCTTCGTCGTGAACCTCGGCACCGGGCAGGGCTACAGCGTGCTGGAAGTCGTGCGTGCGTTCGAGAAGGCGTCGGGCCGCCCGGTGCCGTACGAACTCGTCGCGCGCCGCCCGGGCGACATCGCCGAGTGCTATGCGAACCCGCAGGCCGCGGCCGACATCATCGGCTGGCGTGCGACGCTCGGCATCGAGGACATGTGTGCCGACCACTGGCGATGGCAGGAGGGGAACCCGCGCGGTTTTGTATAATCCGCTGTCCATTTTTCGAGCGATCCCATGCTCAGCTTCGCGTCCGGCTTCATCGTCTCCTTGCTCGTCACGCTGTTCATCGTGCGCTACGCGCACCTTCACGAGAAATTCTCGATCGACAGCGACCTGGCCGGCGTGCAGAAATTCCACGTGCGGCCCGTGCCGCGCGTCGGGGGCATCGGGATCCTCGCCGGGGTCGTCGTGGCCGCGCTGGTGCTGTCCCGGCGCTATCCGACGATCTCCGGCAGCATCCTCGGGGTCGTTGCGTGCGGGCTGCCCGCTTTCCTGTCCGGCCTCGTCGAGGATCTGACCAAGCGCGTGTCGCCGCGCGCGCGGCTGCTGTGCACGATGGGCGCGGCCGCGCTGGCGTTCTGGCTGCTCGGCATCGCGGTCAAGCGCATCAGCGTGCCGCCGCTCGATTTCCTGCTCGGCTACGTGGCCATCTCGGCGTTCATCACCGTGCTCGCGGTCGCGGCGCTCGCGAACGCGATCAACATCATCGACGGGTTCAACGGGCTTGCCTCGATGGTCAGCTTCATGATGTTCGCGTCGCTCGCGTATGTCGCGTTCCATGTGAACGACCCGGTCGTGATGTCCGCGTCGATCATCATGATGGGCGCGGTGCTCGGCTTCTTCCTGTGGAATTTCCCGGCCGGGCTGATTTTTCTCGGCGACGGCGGCGCGTATTTCATCGGCTTCATGCTCGCGGAGCTCGCGATCATGCTCGTGATGCGCAATCGCGAGGTGTCCGCGTGGTATCCGGTGCTGTTGTTCATGTATCCGATCTTCGAGACCTGCTTCTCGATCTACCGGAAGAAGTTCATCCGCGGGATGTCGCCGGGGATTCCGGACGGCGTGCATCTGCACATGCTCGTGTACAAGCGGCTGATGCGGTGGGCCGTGGGGACGAAGCATGCGCACGATCTGACGCGGCGGAATTCGTTGACTTCACCTTATCTGTGGCTGCTGTGCCTCGTCGCGGTGATTCCGGCGACGCTGTTCTGGCGACATACCGTGCATCTGTTCGTTTTTGTGGTGCTGTTCGCGCTGACGTATGTTTGGCTTTATCTCAGCATCGTGCGGTTCAGGGCGCCGAGGTGGATGGTGGTGAGGAAGCACCGACAGAGCCGCTGAGCGATACGCCGGCTTCCGGACAAAAAAAGCGCCCTGCGGGGCGCTTTTTTTCTTGCCGCTCGGTTCGCGGCCTGGGGCTGCGTCACCCGTTCGATACGACGCGCACCGACGGCACGCTCTGCAACACGGGAGCAACGGCCGTCTGGTATTCCGGCACCCAGCGCCGCAGATCGCGCCGCACTTCGTCGTCGGACAACACGCGATGCTGCATCAGCCATGGCAACAGTTCGTCGAGCAAATTGTCCGGCACTTCGCGCGCACGCGCGATCCGCAGTTTCGGGTGCGGCGTGCGCGTCGTCGCCTCGTCGTCCGCGAGCAACTCCTCGTAGAGTTTCTCGCCCGGCCGCAACCCGGTGAACTCGATCCGGATCTGTTCTTCCGAGAAACCGTACAGGCGAATCAGGTCGCACGCGAGATCGACGATCTTCACCGGCTCGCCCATGTCGAGAATGAAGATCTCGCCGCCCTGCCCCATGCTCGACGCCTGCAGCACGAGCTGCGATGCTTCCGGAATCGTCATGAAGAACCGCGTGATCTCCGGATGCGTGACCGTCACCGGGCCGCCCTTCGCGATCTGCTGCTGGAACTTAGGAATCACGCTGCCCGCGCTGCCGAGCACGTTGCCGAAGCGCACCGTCTCGAACTGCGTGCGCCCGCTCGTCTGCTGCAATGCCTGGCACGCCATTTCGGCGAGACGCTTGCTCGCGCCCATCACGTTGGTCGGATTGACGGCCTTGTCGGTCGAGATCAGCACGAAGTGACGGACGTCGTGGCGAATGGCCGCGCGGGCTACGCGATAGGTGCCGAGCACGTTGTTGCGTAGCGCCTGCCACGCGTTGTGCTCTTCCATCAATGGCACGTGCTTGTAGGCGGCCGCATGGAACACGATGTACGGTGCGTGGCGCGACATCACCTGGTCGAGCAGCAACGAATCCTTTGCATCGCCGATGATCGGCACCACGGGCAGATCCGGAAAGCGCTCGCGCAATTCCTCGGTCAGCCGGTACATCGCGTATTCCGACAGGTCGAATGCAACCAGTTGCGCAGGCGCGAAGCGCAGGATCTGCCGGCACAGCTCGGAGCCAATCGAACCGCCCGCGCCCGTCACCATCACGACGCGGCCGCGCAGCAGCGCCTCGACGTGCGGCGTGTCGATCGTCACCGCGTCGCGGCCGAGCAGATCCTCGAGATCGATGCTCCGTACCTGCGACAGGAAGCCCTGCCCCGGCATCAGCGCGGTCAGCGACGGCAGCACCATCGCCTTCACGCCGGCCCGCACGCACAGTGTGGCGACGCGACGCTGCACCTCCACCGACGCCGACGGGATCGCGATGATCGCGTATTCGACCTTCATCGCATCGGTCCAGTGCTTGAGGTCGTTGAACGAGCCGAGCACCTTGTAGCCGTAGATTTCGCGGCCCTGCTTCGTGACGTCGTCGTCGAGCAGGCCGACGAGGCGCCATTCGCCGGAACGCGACAGCTCGCGCGCGAGGCTCGCGCCGGCCGTGCCGGCGCCGAGCACCAGCACCGGCTTGCCCTTGCCGACGAGCCCGCCGTACAGGTAGTACTCCTTCGTCGCGCGGTACAGCGCGCGCGCGCCGCCCATCGCCAGGAACAGCATCAGCGGCGACACGAGCAGCACCGAGCGCGGAATGATCGGCTGCGGCTGGAACATCACGGCGCCGATCATCACGATCACGCCGCCGCCGACCACCGCCTTCGCGATGCGCATCAGATCGGGCAGGCTCGCGAACACCCAAAGCCCGCGATACAGGCCGAACCCGTGGAACATCAGCGCGTAGACGGGCAGCGCCCATGTCAACGCCATCAGCGCGCCGCTCAGGAAATCATGCGGAATGCTGCCGTTGAATCGGACGAGATAAGCGAACAACCATGCGGCGACAACCGCCGTCAGGTCGAACAGGAAAGCACTCAGGGACAGCCAAGATGCTCTGGATCGCAACATCGGCGGGAAACCTCAAGAATTGTTTTCGGCGGCCGCTTGAAACCGGTGCCAGCGCATGTCGATCAACCATCCGAACCATGCCAGGACGCCATACCATGCGAGGAACGACAGCCATTGCTGCAGCTCGGGGCGGCCCTTTGCCCACACGGCGAGAATTATGCCTGCGAGCATGATGAGGTACCAATAAAGAGCGGTCCGACCGTGACTGATGCCCGACCGGACCATCCTTTGATAATAGTGCTCGCGGTGCGCCTGCCAGAACTTTTCTCCGCGTAACAGACGTCTCAAAAGTGTTACAGATGCATCCGCAATAAAGGGCGCGAACACCATCGCCGGAAACCAGATCGGCCAGACATCGGTACGCCAGCCCCAGTAGCCCAGCGCGCCGGCCAGGAAGCCCAGCGGAATCGAGCCGGCGTCGCCAAGGAACAGCCTGGCCGGGTGGAAATTAAGCAGAAGAAAGCCGAGCGCCGCGCCGACGACCGCTGCGCCCCCTACGGCGAGATCGGGCGACGTATGCGCGCCGACGAGCGCCGCGACCGCGTATCCGCCGAAGCCGAACAGCGCCATGCCGCCCGCCAGGCCGTCGGCACCGTCCATGAAGTTGTACAGGTTCGTCAGCCAGACCATCGCGAAACCCACGCCGGCGAGCAGCCACCACGGTGCGTCGGCCGGGAAGACCGCGATCAGCGCGACGACTGCTGCGAGGTGCGCCGAGAATCGCACGCGGGCCGGCAGCCCGCGCCGGTCGTCGATCTGCGACATCGCGGCGAGCCCCGCGGCGGCGATCGCGATCAGCCACAGTCGGGGTGTCAGTGCCAGCAGCGCAACGACGCAGACCGGCACGATGCCCCATCCGCCGACACGGGGTGTCGGCAGCGTATGGAGCGAACGGTCGTTCGGAATGTCGGTGGCCAGACGCCAGGCCCATCCGGTGACGAGCAGTACGCGGAGAATCGTCGTCGAGGCGAATGCGGCGGCCAGGGCCACCGCGGCCGTGGTGAGCCAGGTGGGATTCGCGAGAAGCATGTGGCTTTTATTTTCGTGTGTCGCGCGAACGATACCATGCGGCGGTCGCTTCGAGGCCCTGGCGGGTCGTATAGGGCGGCTGCCAATCGAGTACGCGCCTGATCCGGCCGGTATCGAGTTGCAGGCTGCCCGTCAGGCGGTCGATAGCCGCACTGCGACCGGTCAGCTTTCCGAGCACACGCAACAGCGCCGGCGGCACCGCGATCAGCCTCGCCGGCTTGCCGAGCGCGTCGCCGACGAGGCGCAGCAGGCCCGCGACCGTCGGCGCGTCGTCGTCGGCGACATGAAAGCATTCGCCGGCCGCGCGCGGATCGATCGCGCAACGCAGCAGCGCATCGGCGAGATTGTCGACGTAGACGATGCTGCGGCGCGCCGAAACCGCGCCGAGCGGCAACGGCATCCCGCGCGCGACCGCGTCCATCATTCGCAGGAAGTTGGCACGGACGGCCGGGCCATAGACGAGCGGCGGACGAACGACGACGACATCGAGCCCCGCCGACGTGCCGAACCGCGCGAGCTGCCGCTCCGCCCGGAGCTTCGAGCGGCCATATGCATCCTGAGGCTCGGGTTCGAACGCTTCCGACAGCGGCACCCCACCGTCGCCTTCCCCGACCGCCTTGATGCTGCTCGCGAACACGATGCGGCGCACGCCGTGATGGCGCGCGGCCTCGGCGAGACGCAGCGTGCCGGCTACGTTGGTGGCATCGAACGCCGCGTCGGGATCGGGCGACTCGTCGCGCATCACGTGTACGCGCGCGGCGAGATGGATCACGCAATCGGCGGTCAGGTCGGCCGGCCACGCTTCGTCCAGGGCATTGAAATCGGCGGTGTCGTGTACCCATTCGCGCACGCCGTCGATGCAGCCGCCCGGACGCCGCACCAAGGCGGTAACCGTGTGCCCGGCCTCCAGCGCGCGACGGCAGACTGCGCGGCCGACGAAGCCGTTCGCGCCGGTGATGACGAGGTGACTCACCAGAGCCTCCAGCCGAAACGATTGTAGAACTTGAAGGCCGATGCCGCGAACATGCGGATGTGCGCGAAACCCTTGCGGGACGCACCACCGCCGTGATGGACCACGCGCACCGACGGGACATACGCGACGCGGGCGATCTCGTGCGTGCGCAGGCTCAGGTCGTAGTCCTCGAAGTACAGGAAGTAGCGCGGATCGAAACCGCCGAGTTTCTTCAGGACTTCGGTGCGGAACAGCATGAAGCAGCCGCTGACGATGGGGGGATCCTCGACGATATCGTGATCGTTGATCACGTCGCGCATCTCATAGCGTGAGAGACGCTTCACGAACCGCGCCTTCCATCTCGCCGGAAAAAATCCGCGGACAAGCAGGTCGAATATTGTCGGCGAGCGCCTGCACAGATACTGAATGCCGCCTTTCTCATCTGAAATGTTCGGCGCCAAAAGACCGACGTCCGGACGACTACGCATAAAGTCCTGCGCATGCACGAGGGCATCCTCATCGAGATCGATATCCGGATTCAGAACCAGATGATGCTCGCTGTTGGCCGTCGCGATCGCTAGGTTATGTCCGCGGCCATAACCGACGTTCCCGTGCCCGCTCAACGACGCACACTCGAATCCGGCCACACGCGCTCCGACCACGTCCTCCCAGATATCGGGCGTCCCACCGTTGTCCACCACGCAGATTACGGCATGAAAGTCAGGATCGCGAAGACGCACCGCACCCACGGCGTCGCGCAAGCTGTGGAGTGTCTTGAAAAAGCGCTCGACGTCGGGCCGATAGACGACGATGGATACGGTCAGCGGTGATCTCGAAGTACTCATCTCAAGTCAAATATTATCGAAGCAAACAGGACGCGCAACGCTCGAATCGTAAGGTATTCGAAACATTACGACAGGGACCCTCTCCCGTCTACCCCTCGAATGGGCACGACACGCAACCTTGCCGCGAACGTTTTCGCGACCACGATGTCGTACGGGTTCGCTCATTCTCAGTTGGCGGTGGATGGATCGCGCAGTCCCGCATCCCCCATTCGGTGATGCAGCCAGGCCGTCGTCCATCACACCTCATTCCCACAGCATGTTCATTCTTTTCGGCTCGCCACGATCGGGAACAACCCTGTTCAAGGAGTCGCTCAATCTGCATAGCGACATCTTCATCCCGAACCAAACCACGCTCATCAGTCCGATCGCTCACGTCATGGGTTGCATCAGCGACTGGTCCGTTGCTCGTCCCCTGATCAGCACAATCGTCAAATCGACGGACGACTTCGCCGAGGTTCTGGAGCCCTATATCTCCGCCGCGGACATCGATGACGCGCTACGTGAAGCCGAACCGACTCTTGCAGGCGTGCTTACAGCGATCTATGGCCGCATCGCGTCCAATGCAGGGAAGCGGATGAGTGGCGACAAAACTCCCGACGATCTCCTTTCGATTCGGAAGCTGGAACAGGTCGGACTCCTGGACTCTGGCATCAGGTTTCTCCATATCGTCCGCGATGTGCGCGGTACGATGCTGTCCCTCAAAAACGTCGCGTGGGCCCCCTCGGGCATCGAGGAATATTTCCCTCGCTTGTGGAATTACACCAATCTCCACTTGCACCACGCCATGCGCGAGCGCGCGAACTACCTGCTCGTGCGCTACGAGGACCTCATCTCGAACCCACGGGTTGTCCTGGCGCGCTCTGCGACATTTCTCGGCCTGCCGTTTGAAGAATCCATGCTGGACAATTCGAAGCGGGCGCCGGTACTGCGTCATGATCCGAGTCACCTCAACTTGTCGCAACCGTTCCTGAACGACCGCGCAACGGCTTGGCAGACGAGCCTGCCACCGGACATCACCGCCCACTGTTGCGCAACCGCGGCTGAAGGGCTGAAAACGTTCGGATACATCTGAGCACGCGGCAGCCCGCGCAGACTCTGCCATGAGAACGGTCGCGCACTCATGCGTGCGCGACGTCGATCGTCCTGCTCTTTGGCGTCGCGGCAGGTCAGCCAGCCACGGCCGCGCGAAATGCATCGGCATTTCGTGCATCGACCGCATATTCATAGAATGCCGCACGAGTCGGAAATGCCGGAAGGACGGTCTGCAGAAAGCACAGCATCTCCGTCATCCCCTTGTTCTGCAGGAAGCGCCTGAATGCTTCAAGATCGCTTCCATCCAATCGCGCGGAAAACATTCTCGGTCCCGACATCGCAAGTGCCTGCGCGATGACGGCCGCGATCTCGACCCGAACCTTGCTCAAGTCTTCCTTGATCGTGTTCCTTTCGTGGACGCGATACACGATATGCTTCACGTCCCGGTCGATATACACGCTGTCGTAGGCGAACGCATACATCAGGAAATCGAGATCGTGGCAGTAGCGAAGCGGCTGGAATCCGCCCGCGGCTTGCCAGAGCGCCCGACTGAAGACCATGTTCGTCGTCGTCGCGACAAAATTCTCATTCAGCAAGGCCAGTTGCGGCAATCCGGTATCGCTTAGAAATCCATATGCACGCGCCAACCAATCGATAGCAACGCCGGCGCGCTGTTCGATACCGTCGTCGTCCATGATGCCGGCACGCCCCGCGATCAATCCCAGGCCGGGACGCTCCTGAATCAGTTCCCGGCAACGCGCAAGCTTCTCCGACGCAAACACGTCATCCGAATTCAGCACCGCGACATAGTCGCCGCGGGCGAGACCAATCGCACGATTGATCGTATTGTGGGCCCCCGCATTCTCCTGTCGATAAGCCCTCGCATACGGAACGTTTGCGAGAAGCCGCGATGCAACGTCAAACCCGTCGTCGGACGAACCGTCATCGATCAATATGATTTCATCGGCAGGAGAAGACTGCGACAACACGCTCTGCAACGTACCTTCGATATACCGTGCATGGTTATACAAAGGGATAACCACAGAAATGGTGACGTTGGCCCGTGCAACGGATGCAGGTGCAGACGGCTTGCGGAATTTAAAGATTGACATATTCAAGACCGGGCAATGATTTCATCCACAAAACACTCAAACACGAATTCACTGGATATCGGTATCAAAGAACGGGAAGTAGCGCGATCGATAGCGCAAATCTCGCGTCCGCTCCTTGATGAATCGTGCCGGGTTTCCGGCGACGATCGTGTACGGTTCGACATCACGTGTCACAACCGATCCCGCTCCCACAACAGCCCCTTCGCCGATACGGACACCGGGACTGATGATTGCGCGAGCACCGATCCAGACGTGATCTTCAATGACAACCGGTTTGCACAAGCATACAAAGTCCGGATTCTGCGGATCGTGTGTCAACGTCTGGATCAACGTATAGTGCGAAATATTGACGTTGTTCCCGATTGTCAACGGAACGCGGCCATCCAGATAGGAATATCGATTTACGACGGTATTATTGCCAATTGAAATGTGATATCCGGTAACAAAACATCCCATTGCGATACTTGAATCACGGCCGATCTTCACCTGACAAAACCTGCCAAGGAACCAATGTCTTATTCGATAAGGCATGTAATTCATGAACAAGTGATTGCCTAGGTAGAAGCAAACGGCGGGCTTGAAGCGCCATCTGAGGAAACGGTAAAACGACTTGAGTGAGCTCACCATATCCGCCCCTTCCGTTATCGGCTGTGCGCCCTGACCACATCTTCGATGATCGATTCGTAGCGCGTCACGATATCGGCAAAGTTGTAGCTCGCATAGATCTTGTCGCGCCCCCGCGCCCCTCTTTCACGCCACTGTGCAGCGTTCGATGCCATCTGGTCCATCGCATCCGCTAGCACGGGCGCAATTTTGTACTCCCTCGGCACGTAGGCAAGCTCGTCGAGCAACTTCGAATTCAGATTCGGCGTATCGCCATATTCGTTCGGGATCAAGATCCCGATATCGTTATCGTCGATGACTTCTGCGGATGCGCCGGTGTCGGTGAGAATCATCGGCTTGCGATAGAACATGGCCTCATTCATCGCAATGCTCCAACCCTCGATGAACGACGGAAGGATGAATGCGTCGGCAATACGATGTACGTCTTCGACATCCGCGAAATAACCCGGCATCAGAATATGCTGCTCGAGGCCATGCTCGACCAGATAGTGGCGAAGCGCATCGACGTGAGGCGGGTAGATCACGTTGCCGACACACAGAATCTTGACGTCGCGCCTGCGCCTCAGCAAATGACGCATCGCATCCGCCATCACGTAGTGCCCCTTGTGCAGATTGTACGAAGCGACATTCGCGAACACGTAGTCGGAATCTAACAGGCCAAGCTGGGTGCGCGTCAGCTTCGGCGGTTGCTTTTCCCTCGCCTCGTGTTCGGACAGGATAAGACCGTTCGGTACCGTCACGACCTTGCTGTCCGACACGCCGAGGTTGGTCACCGCAAAGCGAGTCGCGTTCTTCGAAACCGACACATAGCGATCGACATAACGGTCATTGTCGGCAAACGCTCGAGCCTGTTCGTCCGAAAAGAACGCATAAACGTTGTGGATGAACGTGATGTTCGGAATCCCGAGACGATCGAACAGCGGATAGCCGGTATTCGAGAAGTGAGACATCGAGATATCGACGTTCAACTTGGTCAGCAGCTTCTCGTAGGCAGCGAGCGTGTTCGCTGCGGGCAGTCCGACCACCCGCAGGCCGGCATTGCGTGCGACGGTACCAAGGTGCCCGACCTTGCCGGGCGTAACGATGGTGACGTCGAACCGGGCCCGATCGAACGCGATCGCGGAATCAAGCACGACCTTCTCGAGACCGCCCTTGTCGAACGACGACAATTCGATCAGGACGCCAAGCTTCCCGTCGGTACGGTGACGACGTTGTGGCGGAGCTTTACGAAACAATGAGAACAGGGAACGCAGCATGGCGAGATTCAATATAAGTGGAACAGTCAGCGAATGTCGAACACACCAGGGCGCAGATCGCGCTCGCCATCAACGACGTTGATCGATGCGAGGAGGGTAGACATCCTGGCTGCGACGGTTTCCACGGAGTACTCTGCAACCGCAGCCGCGAACCCAGCATCGGCGACGCGCTGCCATAACTGCCGGTCTTCGAGCAATTTGACGATCGCCGCGGCGATGTCTTCGGCACTGTCACCTTCAAGTACCTGCTCGCCAGCAACGAGGCCCATCCCTTCGCTCGCAATCTTGCTCAGCACGCTGGGTACGCCATGCAACAGACTTGAAACCACCTTGCCCTTGATACCGGCACCGAACCGAAGCGGCGCAACCGACACGCGAGCCACGTCAAGCACGTCGCCCAGATTCTCCACGAATCCGACGACCTTCACACCCGTTGCCGGATTGTCCAGCGAGCGGACGTAGTCGGTCACACTGCTGCCAACGATACGCAACTCCGCGGTGGGCTGGCTTCGCCTGACGATCGGCCAAATCTCCTCGACCAGGAATTGCACTGCGTCGATATTCGGTCGATGCGCGAATCCACCGACAAATACGACGCCGGATCGCTCGTCGAACGTACGCCCCGAACGTGTAGGCATCCGCGGGATCGGAATGCGATGGACGTTCGCTTGCGGCGCCAGTTCTTTCAACACATCGTACTCGAGACGACTCACCACGATGGTCGCATCGGCTTCGCGCACGGTCTGAATTTCAGTGCGACGCAGCATCAGCGCTTCCTCCAGTGCTTCGGGGGAGCGGTCGTGAATCGCCGCGCGCTCTTCACGGAGGTAATGAAGATCCACCGTGCCGAACACCAGCTTCACATGAGGCGCGCCGCGACGAAGCGGTTCGACCAGATGACGCGCGACGATGATGCGTTGCGCAACGACCACGCGTGCATCCGCGACTTCCTCCATGAACAACTGGTTGAGCGACGCGAGATCGCTCGCACACTGAACCCGCACACCCCAACGTCGCAGCGCGTCCATATAGGCGATGGGAGGCGACTGTTCGAATGCCGCAATGAAGCTCACGTCATAGCCAAACTCGCGGAAAATCCGCATGTACCAATAGACGTCGACCGATCCGGAATCCTGATCGGGTTTGGGCACGAATGCGTCGACGATCACGACCTTTGGTCGCTGTGGCGATGCAAGCACGTCGCCAAACGGGCGGTCGACACGGAACAAAGTGTCGTGGCGCTGCCGCAGGAGCCAACGCTGATACGCGTCATCCCAATTGTCGTCGTTCGTCGATCGGCTCGCTTGCGCCGCATTCGACACGACGAAACTGGCGAACGGCTGCAGGTAGGTTTTCTCTCCCCGTGCAAACAGATCGAGCGCCAGCGCAACGAACCCGGTTGTGAGGACCGGCATCTCCTCCGCGAAACGCGAAGCACGTCTCCAGGCATCGTTTCGAACCGCGATGAATCCTGGGCTCGCTGCCTTGATCTCGGTCACATTCTGGATCTTGGCGTCATCGCTATTGACGCCGGCATGCGCGGCAAGGAGATGCGCGCCAGCATCGATGATGCCGCCAGCGGCGTGCACCGTACCGTTTCTTTCCAGGATGACCGCAGAGACTGCAGTCGCATCGGCGAAGCGCTCGAACGCTTCATCGATCGCCGCCAGCCACCCCGGGCGCGCCAGCAACACATCCGACATCAGGACGACGAATTCGCTCCCGGACAAATCACCCACATGCTCGGCCAGCGCGGATATCGACCGGGCTGCGCGGGGATCGTCGATGACACGGACGCCGCTCTCCGCCGCCAACTTCGCATCGATCTCGCCAACCGCGAATATCCGATACGCAACGGAGGTCGTATGGTGGCTCAGTGCCGCGAGACATGCGCGAATCGTCGCTCCGCCTTGAGATTGAAGCACGACGATCGTCGCTCGCGGCGCTGGCGCCTGCTCGAACGGCTGAAGCGTCAACGACGACAATCCATCGACCTCGGCGATCGGCGTGGACTGCCCTGCCGCCGTCCCGGGACGCGAAGCGGGCGCCGTGCCGGCACCCTGGTTTGCGCGGATACGGCGTGCTGCATAGCGAAGCGGCTTCGTCACGCGCCAGGAAGTGGAGTTCGTGATCTGCTTCAACTGCCGCCGAAGGCTCTCGTTCTCCGTCAATAATGCGACCGTCGACGGATCGCTCTCACGCGCGCCATCGCTATCCTGCACTTGCGTGCCGAGCACGCCCTCCGCATGCTTCAATTGGTCGGTCAACTCGTCGACCCGAGCAGCGAGAACCGTCGACGTGTTGTTCTGCACATCGAGAGATTCAAGCACCTTGCGTGAGGTCGTCATCGCTTCGTCGCGACGTTCGGTCGCCTCGGAAAGCGTGGAAACGGCCCGGGTCAACCGATCGACTTCGGCATTCAGGCGGCCGATATCGGCATTGTTCGCAACGATGACGTCGTTCAAGCGCACGGTCTCGACTGTCAATTTGCCGATCTCTTCGTCGCGCCGGAGAACCTCGTCGGTCAGCCGCACGGCCTCGGCCGTCAAACGACCGATTTCGTCGCCGCGTGCCATGGTTTCCGTCGTCAGGCGGACAATTTCCGCCGCCTGCGCGCCGATATGCGCGTTGCGCGCCTGGTCGTAACGCGTAAACGACACACCGCCATCGAGCAGGTTGTCGTCCATTTCCGGTATCGGGCCGTCCGACGCAATCGCAATGAAGTACACGGGATCGAGGACGCCCACCGTCTCGCGATACTCGCCGATCTCGTGTTCGGACCAGCAGTTGATGCGGCGCTCACCGCTGCGCCCTTCCTTCTGGAGCAGCGATCCGGCAAGCGGCTTCTGTTCGTAAAGAACGAAATTCTGAAACCCGCTCTTGAGCCACTGGACGAACTCCTCGCGATCGAGTTCACGTACATGGTATTCGTTGGGAGGGGATCCGGGCGGCGAATAGATCGGACGGTTCGGCGTCGAAATGATCATGATGCCGCCCGGCTTCAGCACCCGACGCGCCTCGCGCATGAACGTCTCATGCTCGCGAAAATGCTCCAGCGTCTCGTAGGAGTTGAGGATGTCGACCGATGCGTCGGCAAGAGGAATCTGCGTGGCGCTACCCCACTCGAACCGGAGGTTCGGTACGTCACCATAGCGGCCCTTCGCATTTTCGACTGCTTGCGGGTCGACATCGACACCGATCACGGAGCGTGCCGCCTGCGCGAGCAAGGCAGAACCATAGCCCTCCCCCGAAGCGATATCGAGCACGTCCTTGCCTGCGCAGATCGCCGTCGAGAAAAGATACCGATGGTAATGCTCGTACTGAATCGGCCCCGCAACGCCCGGAAGATATCGTTCACCCGTAAACGAGTGGTCATCTTCCGACGCCTTGAATCGAAAAATTCGCTCTTGCTTGGTCATTTGAGAATCCTGCTCTGCAAACTTGCAAAAATCTTGTAAGTAATCTCGCCGAACACGTGATGACAACTTCACACCGCGAGATTGTGCTCATGCCTGCGGATCGAATCCGTTCTGCGCTACATTTCTTCGGACAGTGCGGCATGCACCATCGGAACGCCCACGAGCGCGTGACTCACGCGGGATGCGTGCACGCGCAGGGGTAACGCGTCGTGGATCCAGTGATGCTGAACGTGGTCGTATTGCGTACCTTCCGCAATCGCGACGTTGATCGAGAACGCACCTACCGGCAATATCGGCATGACGAAGGTGAACTCCGCGCAAAGCACGTCGCCCGCATCGCACGATACGGGCCGTTCGGCAAAAGTTGCGAACGTGTTGTCCCCCGTCAGTTCCTGGCCTCGTTCGTTCTTGAGATAGAAACCGATGATCGGGGAAACCAGCGGCTCGTCGATTTCAATTGTTACGCGCAACGTAATCGTTTCACCACCGACGATCCATTCGAGCCTGCGCTCCTGATCGTCGAAGAATGCAACGTCGACGATTCGCGCGCCTCCCTCGCCAAAAGCCTGAGACTCGTGATTGAACGCCAGTATCTGGATGTCGTTGCGAAACGAGGACGCGTTGAAGCGTTCGCGTCGGAAATCGACTGCGCTGCCGTGACGCTCCAGCTCCACGGGCGCCGCTGCGACCGATGCGCCGGCCGTGCTATAGCGTGCCTCCAGATAGGCTGCACAGACGTCCGCCGGCTTCCCCTGCGCAACAATCCGCCCGCTGTCGATCCAGATGACGCGTGAGCAAAGCTTTCTGATCGTCGACGTATCGTGACTGACGAACAGGATGGTTCCGTGTTGCTTGAATTCGTGCAGGAAACGAAAGCACTTCTGATTGAAAAATGCGTCGCCCACCGCCAACGCCTCGTCGATCACCAGAATGTCAGCATCGACATGCGCGATGACCGCGAACGCCAGACGAACAAACATGCCGCTCGAGTAGGTCTTGACAGGCTGATCGATAAACTCGCCGATGTCTGCGAAATCGACGATCGACTCGTAGCGATCGTCGATCTGCCGACGCGTTAGCCCGTACAGTTGCGCATTCAGATAGATATTTTCGCGGCCGGTGTACTCGACGTCGAAGCCGGAGCCAAGTTCGAGCAGCGCGGCAACCTTACCACGCACGGCGATATCGCCGTGGGTCGGAGCCAGCGTGCCGCAGACAATCTGGAGCAAGGTGCTCTTGCCCGACCCGTTACGCCCGACGATGCCGACGGTTTCTCCGGCCGCGACGGTGAAACTCACGTCATGAAGGGCCCAAAATACGTTCGATTGCGCTTCAGCTTGCCGCTGGGTCGCCTGTCGCGTCGCCGAGCCTTGCGCAAGTCGCGCAATGGCACCGAGCACTCCTCTCCTCAACCGGTCGCCGGGCCGCTCGTAGGACTCAAAACCCTTGCTGATGCCGTGAGATTCGATCGCGATATTGTCAGACATATGGATTCATTCTTCGCATCCCGTCCGGACACGATGCCAACCTATGGATAGCGATCGCATGGATCGATCCAGTAATGTGCCATCAGTCGCGGATGGTAAACGACGAATGCTACCACGGCGCATCGTTCCATAATGTGGGAAATGGGCATTCACACGAGGCCCAGGTGCTTGCCGGATCGGACGCTCCCTTCGAATTCGGCTCGCCGCCCGGCGATGCCAACAATCGTCACGGATTCGCCGCCTCCCATATGCCTTTTGGATTGCTTGCGACATTTACACTTCGACACACATCACGACTGAAGCGGCGTCGATCCGGCCGTGACCCACTATGCGATAATTCGCATGCACCAGAATGGCCCCAGGCCAAGCAACCCACGGGACCGCAGGCGCAGTGCAGGCCTGACGCCGCCTGCGATCGTCAAATCGCGGCAGCACGGATCCGCTTTCGCGCCGGCTCCACCTGCCGTGCCACATCCGCTGATCTTGTCGTCGAACTTATGCAAAGTTTTAGTCTTTCGCCGCGATCTCTCGCCGCTTCACTGGTGAAAAATCGTCGCCTGATGCTCGATCTCGCGCGCCGCGACGCCGTGGGACGTTACAAGGGGTCCTTTCTAGGCATCTTCTGGTCGCTGCTCACCCCGCTCATGATGCTGAGCGTCTATACCTTCGTCTTCAGCGAAGTGTTCAAGTCACGCTGGAACGACGCCTCGCACGCAGCATCGAAAGGCGAGTTCGCGGTGGTGCTGTTCGCCGGCATGATCGTCTTCAACCTGTTTTCCGAGTGCATAAACAGGGCACCGGGACAAATCCTGTCCCACTCCAATTTCGTCAAGAAGATCGTCTTCCCGCTCGAGATTCTTCCGTGCGTGACGCTGTTGTCGGCGCTGTTTCACCTTAGCGTGAGCGTCTGCATCCTGCTGGTGGCCGAATGGTTTATTGTCGGCAGCGTGCCGTTGACCGCTTTGCTGTTCCCTGTCGTTCTCGCGCCGCTTTGTGTATTCATCATGGGCGTGAGTTGGATACTGTCTGCCACCGGTGTCTATCTGCGCGACATCGGACAAACCGTGGGTATCGTCATCACCGCGATGATGTTCCTCTCACCCGTGTTCTTCCCGGTGTCTTCGCTGCCGGAACAGTTCCGCGGTTTCGTCTATCTGAATCCGATGACCTATCCGATCGAACAGGGTCGAGACGTGCTCATCTGGGGGCATATGATCGACTGGAGCCGGTGGTCCGTCTACTCACTCATGGCCGTCGCCGTCGCGTGGATCGGCTTCGCATGGTTTCAGAAGACGCGCCGGGGTTTCGCCGATGTCATCTGATGTTGTCATCCGCGCCGCGGCGCTCGCCAAAGGATTCGAGTCCTATCGCAAACCGGCCGACCGTCTGAAGCGCAGCGTGTTCAGCTTGCTCAGCGGGCTTGCGCCGGTCCCGATCTTGCGCGAATCGCTGCGTCACCGTGCGCAGGCTTGCGCCCGGATGTTCTGGGCACTCAAAAACGTCGATTTCGAGATTACGCGCGGGGAAACCGTTGGCATCATCGGCCGAAATGGGTCCGGCAAGAGTACATTGCTGCAAATCATTTGCGGCACACTTGCCCCCACGAGCGGCAAGGTGGAAACCCGGGGGCGCATTGCAGCGCTGCTCGAACTGGGTTCCGGGTTCGACGCCGAATACTCCGGCCGCGAAAACATCTACATCAACGGCCAATTGCACGGCTTGACCCGCGAGCAAATCGATTCGCGCGTCGACGAGATCATTGCATTCGCCGATATCGGTCACTTTATCGATCAGCCCGTCAAGACCTATTCGAGCGGCATGTTTGTCCGCCTCGCGTTCGCTGTCATCGCACACGTCGATGCCGACATCCTGGTCATCGACGAGGCGCTGGCTGTGGGTGACGCATTCTTTACACAAAAATGCATGCGCTTCCTGCGTCGCTTTCAACAGACCGGGACGGTTTTGTTCGTCAGCCATGATTCGTCCGCCATCCGCAGCCTGTGCGACCGGGTCATCTGGCTGGATCGAGGTGTAATGCGCGAGTCGGGAAGTGCAAAAACCGTTTGCATGAACTACTTCGAGGCGTTTTATCGGGAACGTGGCGAGGGCAGCGTATCCCGTGTTGAATCCGACACCAGGAAGTTCGACGTGACCGCCATCGGCAACGAGCCACGCGCAGATCAGCGCAGCGAATTCCCGCGCAACACGACCGATACACTGCCGGCGCTGCCGAGCGTCGATTTGGATCCGCACGAACTTCCGGCGCAACGTGAGTCGATGCTGATCGAATCCACGACCCTCACCAACACCAAAGGGGCTCCTGTTACCTGGGTCACGGGTGGCGAACGGGTTTCACTTCGAATTCGCATCCGCCGGACCGAATCCGGCACGCCGCACATTGCATTCTTCGTCAAAGACCGACTCGGGCAGCCGCTGTTTGGTGACGACAGCGTGTTCGCCCGGCAGGAGGCCCGTTCGCCGTCACCGGACGGAAGCCACATCGTTGCAGAATTTCATTTCGACATGCCGATCCTTCCACCCGGCGACTACGCGTTCACCGTGCTCGTCACGGCATCTTCCGACAATCGCATTCGCATACTCGACTGCGTGCACGACGCCATCATCGTAAAGTCGGAGTCCGCCCGTGTCGCGACCGGTCTCGTCGGCGTTCCCATGAATCGCATCGCGCTCTTTGTTCGCGAAACTGCGTAAAACGCATCAGTCCGTTTGAGGACCCGATCAACCCGCACCGACTGGGCCCCTGATTTACCCATATGACTTCCGGCCAACACCGCGCCCCACACGATTCGACAGACCACGACGCTCTTTCCCGTGGCGACGTCGAGGGCAACGCATTGGCGCAGCGCATTGTCGAACTGGAACGTGAACTCACGGGCCTGCGCAAAGAAAATATCCTGCGCGCAAATGCCGAAGCCGATCGAATCCGGCTTGAGGATGAACTGCGAAATATCCACGCGTCGCTATCATGGCGCCTGACTTCGCCCCTGCGACGCATGACCGCTGCCATCCGCATGGCCGGCATCGTCGCGGCAACGATCCGGCGTCAGGCAGTCGTCCGCGGCAACCTGCCGAGCGCGCTCGGGCACTACGCGACCATGCTCAAGCGGGAAGGTCTTCAGGGAATCCTCGCTCGATCCAGGCGCCTGCGTGAGGGCGGAGGATTCGCCGATGCTCCGCCGCCCGACGAGGTCTATCGTGACTGGATCGACAAGTTCGATCGGTTCGGCGACGCGGAACGTGCGACCGCCGAGCGCGCGCTGCAATCGCTCGAACGTCGGCCGCTGATTTCAATCGTCGTCCCGGCGTACAACAGCCATCCGTCGCATCTCGAAGCAATGATCCGCTCCGTGCAGGATCAGGTCTATCCATCCTGGGAGCTCTGTATCGCGGACGATGCATCGCCGGACGAGACTACGCGCGAAATCCTGACGCGCTATCAGGCGCAGGACTCTCGAATCCGGCTGGTGTTTCGTACCGAGAACGGCCATATCTCCGAAGCCAGCAATAGCGCACTTTCGCTGGCAACCGGTGAATTCGTCGCACTGCTGGATCACGACGACATCCTCCCGCCTCACGCACTGTTTGTTGTTGCGCGATACATCAATCGCCACCCTCACGCTCGCATGTTCTACAGCGACGAGGACAAGCTGAACGAGCGCGGGCAGCGGACGGCTCCATACTTCAAATGCGACTGGAATCCCTCGCTGTTCCGTACGCAGAATCTGTTCTCGCACCTTGGCGTCATCGAAACCACGCTGGTGAAGCAAGCGGGCGGCTTTCGGCTCGGGTTCGAAGGAAGCCAGGACTATGATCTCGCGCTTCGCTGCGCCGAGATTGCCGGCGATGACAACATCATTCACATTCCGCATGTGCTCTATCACTGGCGCATCACAGCCAGCAGCACCGCAGGAACGAGTCACGCCAAGCCGTATGCCTCAACGGCGGCGCAGCGCGCCATTGAGAGTCACCTAGCGCGCGCCGGCATCGCCGCAACCGTGGAACAGCCGTTCGGCGAGTTGCCGGTTTTCCGGGTAAGGTATGCGATACCCTCCCCTGCCCCCAAGGTGTCCATCATCATCCCGACGCGAGACGGCGTCGCGTTGCTCCGCCAGTGCGTCGAAAGCATCGTCCGACGCACGGTATACCCGAACTACGAAATCATCGTCGTCGACAACGGCAGTACCGACGAGGCCGCCCTCGCCTATTTCAGCGAGATATCGCTTCGCCCGAACGTCAGAATCATCAGGGACGACTCGCCGTTCAATTTTTCTGCACTGAACAATACCGCCGTCGCCGCAGCGACAGGCAGTTTCGTATGCCTGCTGAATAACGATACCGAGGTCATCTCGCCTGACTGGCTCGACGAAATGGTCGGCATCGCGTCGCAACCGGGCATCGGTGCAGTCGGTGCAGCCCTGTGGTACTCGGACAATTCGCTCCAGCATGGCGGCGTGCTGCTGGGACTGGGCGGTATCGCGGGCCATATGCACCACATGCTCAAGCGAGGGAATTTCGGCTACTTCAACCGCGCGGTATCGGTCCAGGACCTGTCTGCCGTCACGGCTGCCTGCCTGCTTGTCAGCAAGCGGATATATGACGAAGTACGCGGCCTGGACGAATCATTTGCCGTCGCCTTCAATGACGTGGACTTCTGCTTGCGGGTGCGAGACGCAGGTTACCGGAACGTATGGACGCCATTCGCCGAGCTGTATCACTACGAATCGGCAACACGCGGTTCCGACATGGCGGCGGACAAGTACCAGCGCTTCGTGGGTGAGGTGCATCGAATGGAAGAGCGATGGGGTGCCGCACTGAACCGTGACCCGGCATACAACCCGAATCTTTCCCTCGCAGTGGATGTATTGCCGTTCACGCTGGCCAACCCTCCGCGTATCGGAATGCTCGACTAAATCAAAGCCTGCTCGCGTGAAGTACTGGCGACACGACGGAGCAGGCTGCCGGCCCCTGTTCCGCCCGGGGCATCTCCAGCGGATCAAAAACACTATTGCGTGAACGACAATGCCGACGAGTGTCGCCGAATGCTGTCGGCTCAACCGTTTTCAACTTCGCACTCGAGTTTAGCCAACTTCACATCCATCGACTTACGAATCTTGTCCACGCAGATGCCGGCAGGGACGATACTCCTTGCCGCTGCGACAAGAAAACCCAATTGTTATAAATTGCGTATGCACGCTCCATGTCAAGATCGCCATGGGCCGCCAACATCTCCGATTTTCCGATGATGTTGCAGTATCGGTCGATAATATCTTGTCCGTAGTCAGTAAACGCCAATATTCCTTCGACCCTGGTCGGATCGAGATGAAATTCGGGTTCCTGCAAGTGAAGGACTCTCCCGTTCTCGATTATTGCTCGAGGCTGGCTTTTGGCAAGATGCCATTTAACCGGTATCGTCGAAACATGATAACCGCCCGGCTTCAAAATACGTCGAATCTCGGAAAATGCCATTTCAGGGCACGGAACGTGTTCCAGGACGTCTTCAGTGATGACTAGGTCAAATGAACTGTCATCGAACGATGTAGCTTGGATATCCTCGCATAGCACTCCGTTACAACGCTCCCCTGAAGCAGCGCCGTCGATGTATTCACTGGCGACGAGGCGCTCTCCAAGCGGGGCCAGAGATTCAGCAACGGCACCTGCCGTGCTCGCTATATAGACTGTCCCACGGAACTTTCTGGCGAATTTTCGAAGCGATGCACGGGAATCATCACTCAACCATAAATCGAGAATCGCCTTTGCAAGATGCCGATTTCTTGCAGATGATCCACAGTGCTCACAAAGGAAAGAATTGCGTTTGCAGGGAAAATCGACCGGCTCGTATGACTTGAAGATGGCTTGCGATCCGCAGACATGGCAATATCCGCGAGTGATTTGCGTCGGCTCCATACTCATCTCTCAGGTAGATGGTTAGGGTAGGCTTCTGTTGCCATAGCCGTGGCAAATATCGATATGTCGCCGACTGACGGCCAGCACCACGGTCTTACAGTAGATTACATATAATTATGATTTTGAAAGAAAGTGGGGTTAATACCAATCCCGGCCCGTCGCCTAATCCGCTTCGTCAAGCGTTATCGGAATAAGGTCCGAGGCGCCCACGCAAACCGTCTCGGATTCCGCGCCATACCATGGCAAGATGCTCGCCGCGCCGATCCGGGAAAAAACAATAGATCAGGACCCGAAATGGCAACTTGACGAGTTCCGTCGATTTCCATTTCAACGGCATCGATGCACGCCTCATCAGCGCGATTACATTTCGAAACTGATAATAGTGGCGAATCGGCCCATGCATGGGATAGCGACGGCCCAACACCTTAACAGGGTCGCCTCCGAGTTCGTGACTCATCCGCAACCAAGGAATCCCCCAGACCTGATAGCCGCGTTGTTTCGCGCGAATACACCATTCGAGATCGACGAAATCGATGAACAGCGATTCGTCCATTGCGCCGACGTCTTTCCAGCATTCAAGGTTGATGCAGGACCCGGATGAAATGAGGAAATCGACGTTGATGGGTACGTCGCCCACCGGCGGTATCCGCTGAAGCCTGCCCCATCCAAATCGAACAAACGGCGCAACACCACGCAGACGTCGATCCTCATAAGCCGGACCAATTAGCGCGACACGGCTCCCTGACTCCCTGGCCTGGACGATCAGTTTCGGCAGATCCGTCAGCAAGGACTGAGGCGGCTCGCTGTCCTGATCGAACAGCAACGCGACATCGCAACCTGCCTGAATCAGGGCGCCGACACCCTGATTGAACGCCATCGCGATTCCGGCATTCCACCCGTTGGGAATGTATTCGATCGAGTCGGTCAGCCCGAGAGTGCGGCGATCAAGCACTCCCGGCGTGTTGTCGACCACCACGCAATGCATCGACTCGGCCAGCCGATTGGCGCGCGCAATACACGCCGCGTCTGGATGAAAGAAAACGACGACCGCTCCGGTGTTCGGCGATCGATTTTGTGTATTGTTCATAGGATTGCCACGCCTGCGGTACCAGCATCGTGCGAAATGGCCATGTTCGCCATCCTGCGAATTCAATGCGTTTTCACACAACCATCCTGCAATCGGAGATACCGGACCGTTTCGACAACTCGAAAATCCGCCACGTCCCGACCTGCCATCGCGTCATGTTCGCCCGTAGTTGTCTTCGAAGCGGACGATATCGTCTTCACCCAAATACTCACCACTCTGAACCTCGATCATGACCAGATCGACCACCCCGGGGTTCTCCAGCCGGTGCTTGTGGCCCGCAGGAATATAAGTTGACTCGTTGGTCGACACGAAAAACGCGTCATCGCCGTTGACGACCTTGGCCATACCCGACACGACGATCCAGTGCTCGCTGCGATGATGATGCATTTGAAGGCTAAGGCTTGCGCCAGGCTTCACGACAATGCGCTTGATCTTGAATCGAGGCCCCTCTTCAAGCACCGTGTACGTTCCCCAAGGACGATGCACCGTTCGATGTATCTTGTACGCTGCGTGGCCGGTCGCCTTGAGCTCCGCATAAATCTGCTTCACATCCTGCGCGCGACTGCGCGTCGCAATCAGCAGCGCGTCGGGTGTATCGATCACGATCAGGTTCTCGACACCGACCGCGCCAATCAAACGCTCGGAACTCTGCAGATAACTGTTCCTGACATCAACAAGCAAGGCTTCACCTTCTACGCGATTGCCATGCTCATCCGGAGTCGCAAGATCACCCAGCGCCGTCCACGATCCCACGTCGCTCCAGCCGATCGAACACGGTACCACCGACCCCTGCCGGCACTTCTCCATCACCGCATAATCGACGGAAACATCGGGAACCGCACCGAAGCTGTTCGGCTCCAGACGAATCTGCGCCCCACCGCCGGCGCTCGTCGATGACGGTGACGCATCGATACAGGCTTTCACGGCATCGAGGATGTCGGGGCAATGCTCGGCAAGCTCTCGCAACATCGTTCCCGCCGTAAAACAAAACATCCCGGAATTCCACAGAAACCGTCCGGATTCGAGGTACTGCTGCGCATGGGCGAGATCGGGCTTCTCGACGAAACGCACGATGTCGGTTCCATCCGCCTCGATATATCCGTATGCGGTTTCCGGGCTGTCAGGCTGTATGCCGAACGTCACAACCCGCCCGCCCTTGGCCAGCACCGACGCCTTCTCCACCGCGTCGGCGAATGCGGATGTGTCGTTGATCAGGTGATCCGCCGCGAGCACGAGCATCGCGGCCTGTTCGCCCTGCGCCGCGGCGGCATACAAGGTGGCCGCGGCGATCGCGGCAGCGGTGTTTCTGCCAAAAGGTTCGAGAATGAACGAGGTCGCCAATCCGGTCGCATTGACTTCCCGATACTCATCCTCGGTCTTGAAGAAAAGGTCGCGATTGGTGACCGTGAGCACTTCATCCACGCCCGCCAGACCGGCCGCTCGCCGAAAGGCCTTTTGCAACAGGCTTTCGCCGTCGGCAAGCCGAATGAACGGTTTGGGATGCGATTCACGAGACACAGGCCAAAGTCTTGACCCGGCACCACCGCAAAGAATAATCGGCAACAAGCTCACATGTTCCTCGTATTGCATTGACGATCAACGCTCTTCGGTCGACGTACGACACTGCGGATATCAGCCGCATCCGCCCGCTTCGGTGCGAAACGCGCTACACGCGCATGCGCCCCCTCACACTACAAAAACGATCACGTCTTCTGCATACCAGCCAGGCAAAGCACGAGAGATTCACGCCAGTGCGGCAGAGCCACACCAAAGACCTGTGCCAACTTCGCATTGGACAGCCTCGAATTCGACGGCCGCTTTGCCGGCGTCGGATAGTCCGCAGCCGGAATCGGCAAGACGACCGGCCGCTTCGAAAGGTTCGCCAGCTCGAAAATCGCCGACGCGAATCCATGCCATGACGTGTCGCCGCCAGCTGTTAAATGGTAAGTACCGGAACGCGCGTCCCACCATTCCGTCGCGTCCGAGGCGCCGCGCACCTGAGCAATCACATGCGACGTCGCCGTCGCGATGGCGTGACTCCAGGTCGGTGCGCCCATTTGATCCGCAACGACTTTCAATTCGGGGCGTTCAGCGCCCAAACGAAGCATCGTCAGCAGAAAATTATGTCCACGCGCACCATATACCCAACTGGTGCGCAAAATGAGATGCCGGCATCCGGACGAGGCGATTGCTGCTTCGCCTTCGAGCTTGGTCATGCCGTAGATATTTTGCGGATCGGGGAGATCAGTCTCGCAATATTCATCCGACTTCGCACCGTCGAACACATAGTCGGTCGAGTAGTGAACCAGTGCCGCACCGCTACGCGCGGCCTCTTCGGCCAGCACCCGCGGGACTTCGGCATTCAGCCGACGCGCGGCGTCGACGTCCGTCTCGGCCTTGTCGACGGCCGTGTACGCCGCCGGATTCACGATGATCGACGGCTTCAGCTCGCGTACGACGCTGCGCACACGATCGAGGTCGGACAGGTCGAGCACCGAGCGGTCGCATGCCACCACGCGGCCGAGTCCTTGCAGCGAACGCAGCAGCTCGAACCCGACCTGCCCATTCACACCCGTCACGAGAATCGTCGGCTCAGGTTTCACGCCTACCTCACGCATAAACTTCAGCTTCGCTCAAACGCTTGCCGGCCGCATCCTTCGCCGCCAGCAGCGGTTCGAAATCGATCGGCCACTCGATCCCGATCTCCGGGTCGTTCCACACGATGCTGCGCTCGTGTTCCGGAAACCAGTAGTCGGTCGTCTTGTAAAGGAACTGCGCGGCCTCCGACAGCACGACGAACCCATGCGCGAAACCGGGCGGCACCCACAGCTGCCGGTGGTTGTCGTTCGACAGCACCACGCCCACCCACTTGCCGAAGTTCGGCGAATCCTTGCGAATGTCGACGGCGACGTCGAACACTTCGCCTTCCACCACGCGCACGAGCTTGCCCTGCGCATGCTGGATCTGATAATGCAACCCGCGCAGCACGCCCTTCGACGAGCGCGAATGGTTGTCCTGCACGAATTCGACGCCCGGTGCGACCTGCTCGGCAAATTCCTTCCCATTGAAGCTTTCGTAGAAGAACCCGCGCGCGTCGCCGAACACCTTCGGCTCGATGATCTTGACTTCGGGCAGCGCCGTTGCCGTTACTTGGATGGCCATGCGACTTGATCCGTGAGAATGTTCTTCAGGTACTGACCGTATGCGTTCTTCGCGAGCGGCTGTGCCAGCTTCAGCACTTGCTCGGCGTCGATCCAGTTGCGGCGATAGGCGATCTCTTCCGGGCATGCGACCACGAGACCTTGCCGCTTCTGCAGCGTCGCGATGAAGCTGGCCGCCTCGATCAGCGAGTCGTGCGTGCCGGTATCGAGCCACGCATAGCCACGCCCCATGATCTCGACGTTCAGCGCACCGCTGTCGAGATAGCGCGAGTTGACGTCGGTGATTTCGAGCTCGCCGCGCGGCGACGGCTTGATGTCGGCCGCGATGTCGCACACTTGGTTGTCGTAGAAGTACAGGCCCGTCACCGCGTAGTTCGAACGCGGCTTCGCGGGCTTCTCCTCGATCGACAGCGCGCGGAACGACTTGTCGAATTCGACGACGCCGTAACGCTCCGGATCGTGCACGTGATACGCGAACACGGTCGCACCCGTTTCCTGCGCATGCGCGCGCTCGAGCTGCTTCGCGAGGTCGTGACCGTAGAAGATGTTGTCGCCGAGGATCAGCGCCGACGGATCGTTACCGACGAACTCCTTGCCGATGATGAACGCCTGCGCGAGACCGTCGGGCGACGGCTGCACCGCGTACTGGATGTTCATCCCCCACTGGCTGCCGTCGCCGAGCATCGACTCGAAGCGCGGCGTGTCCTGCGGCGTCGAGATGATCAACACGTCGCTGATGCCCGCGATCATCAGCGTCGACAGCGGGTAGTAGATCATCGGTTTGTCGTACACCGGCAGCAGCTGCTTCGAGACGACGTGCGTGATCGGATACAGCCGGGTGCCGGAACCGCCGGCGAGAATGATGCCTTTACGTGCCATCGCTTCTCTCCTCAAGTGCGTTTCGCGTAGTTCGTTTCGACCCACTTGCGGTACTCGCCCGATGCGACCTCATCGGCCCAGACCTGGTTGTCGAGATACCAGTCGACCGTCTTTGCCAGGCCGGTCTCGAACGTTTCCGCAGGCTTCCAGCCGAGTTCGCGTTCGAGCTTGCGCGCATCGATCGCGTAGCGGCGATCGTGGCCGGGCCGGTCGGTCACATAGGTGATCTGGTCACGGTACGAACCTGCCGCCTTCGGGCGCGCCTTGTCGAGCAGGTCGCACAGCGTATGCACGACCTCGAGGTTCTTCTTCTCGTTCCAGCCGCCGACGTTGTACGTCTCGCCGGGCACGCCGCGCGCGAGCACTTCGCGGATCGCGCTGCAGTGGTCGCCGACGTACAGCCAGTCGCGCACGTTCTGGCCGTCGCCATACACCGGCAGCGGCTTGCCCGCGAGCGCGTTCGCGATCATCAGCGGGATCAGCTTTTCCGGGAACTGGTACGGGCCGTAGTTGTTCGAACAGTTCGTCGTCAGTACCGGCAGGCCATACGTATGGTGGTACGCGCGCACCAGGTGGTCGGAGCCCGCCTTTGTCGCGGAATACGGGCTGTTCGGCGCGTACGGCGTCGTCTCGGAGAATTGCGGGTCGGTGGCCGACAGCGAACCGAACACCTCGTCGGTCGACACGTGCAGGAAGCGGAACGCGGCCTTGTCGGCGTCGTTCAGGCCGTTCCAGTACTGGCGGGTAGCCTCGAGCAGCGTGAACGTGCCGACGACGTTGGTCTGCACGAAGTCCGCCGGACCGTGGATCGAGCGATCGACGTGGCTTTCCGCGGCGAAGTGCAGCACCGCGCGGGGCTTGTGCTCGGCCAGGAGTGCGTCGAGTGCGTCACGATCGCAAATATCGACGCGCGCAAACACGTGCTTTGGATTTCCGTCCAGCGACTGCAGCGTGCGCAGGTTCCCCGCGTACGTCAGCTTGTCGACGTTGAGCACGGCTTCGTCGGATGCGCGCAGCCAGTCGAGTACAAAATTGGCACCGATAAAACCCGCGCCGCCCGTAACCAGGATCATGAGGCTCCCTCAAGTAATTCGCGGCGAACGCCCTAAGGGCGTTCGCCGCATCAGATTCTCAAATGCCAGTAGCTGGTGACCGCTACGTCAGACCG
Source organism: Burkholderia sp. BCC0044 (assembly GCF_902832955.1). Taxonomy (NCBI): domain Bacteria; kingdom Pseudomonadati; phylum Pseudomonadota; class Betaproteobacteria; order Burkholderiales; family Burkholderiaceae; genus Burkholderia; species Burkholderia sp. BCC0044. The sequence continues at coordinate 1,564,707 of NZ_CADFDO010000001.1, forward strand.
GGAATTTTAACCGGTCGACATGGCCTCCAAAGTCATGAAATGCTAATTTTGTTGGGGAGGACGATAATTATAGAGAGCCGCCACGCGCAAAAGCCATGCCGCTAACAACTTGATACAGCGCTTCGAACCCTTTCCGGGTATGAAATTTCTTGCCAAATCAACCCACTGTTGCGGAACATAAATTGCGGAGCGCTGCATTGCCCGGATAATTTTTCCCGCATTCTCGATACTCGCGAAATCCGCCGCCCCATGACCTTACCCCCCATCGCCATCGGCGACATCCAAGGCTGTCATTCCGCTTTCCAGTCGCTGCTCGACAAGCTCTCGCCCTCCGCCGACACGCCCCTCTGGATCGCCGGCGACGTCGTCAACCGCGGCCCGGGCTCCCTCGCCGCGCTGCGTGCGGTCGTCGACCTCGGCCCGCGCGCGACCGTCGTGCTCGGCAATCACGACCTCCACCTGCTCGCGGTGTCCGCCGGGCTGCGCACCGAGCGCCCGGGCGACACGATCGGCGAGATCCTCGACGCGCCCGACGCCGACGCGCTGCTCGACTGGGTCCGCCACCGCCCGTTCGTGCATGTCGAAGACGGAAAGCTGCTCGTGCACGCCGGCGTGCTGCCGCAATGGGACACCACGCTCGCGCTCGAACTCGCGGACGAACTGCAGCGCGCGCTGCGCGCCCCTGACTGGCGCGACACGCTGCAAGGCCTGTACGGCAACGAGCCGAATCAATGGAGTCCGAACCTGAAAAAACGCGACCGCATGCGCGTCGCGTTCAACGCGTTCACGCGCCTGCGCTTCTGCACGCCCGACGGCGCGATGGAGTTCAAGGCGAACGGCGGCCCCGACAGCGCGCCGCCCGGCTATTTGCCGTGGTTCGACGTGCCGGGCCGCCGCACCGCGGACGTGACGGTGGTGTTCGGGCACTGGGCCGCACTCGGCCTGATGCTGCGCGAGAACGTCGTCGCGCTCGATTCGGGATGCGTATGGGGAAACCAGTTGTCAGCCGTACGGCTGACGGCCGATCCGGCCCAGCGCACGGTCACGCAGGTGCAGTGCGAAGCGTGCCGCTCGCCGGGCGGCGAGTGACGGCACGCTGATTCGCGGAGCCCGCCGGCGCGTCAGCCCTCGCGCCCCGGCACGGGCGCATCGGTCGTCGCGTCGCCCGCCGCGTCGGCGCCAAGCTCGGTCGCCGGAAACGCATGCTTCTGCAGCTCGGCGAGCGACTCGGCCGTCGGCTTGCCGACCTTCTCCTGCAGCGACGCGAGCGCGGCTGCGATCGCGTCGCGCGCCGCCGCGGACGTCGCCCGGCGGTCGCCGCCCGGTGCGATCGGTTCGCACACGTACAGATGCGCGACGAGCGGACCGCCGCGCAGCACCATGTCGAGCGACTTGCCGAGCGACAGATCGCCCGTATAGGCCGGCGCAACGGACTGCCGCCCGTGCGCGTCCTCGTACATCAGGCAGATCGGCTGCACCGCGCAGCCGGCCGATACCGCGGCCTGGAACAGGTTCGCATGGAACGGCAGCAGATCCTGACCGTCGGACGTCGTCCCCTCCGGAAACACGCACATCAGCCCGCCGGTGCGCAGGCGCTCGGCCATCTCGTGCATGATCCGCATCGCCTCGGTGCGCTTCTCGCGCTGCAGGAACACGGTGTCGAGCTTCTCGGCGAGCCAGCCGACCACCGGCCACTGCCGCACCTCGGCCTTCGACACGAACGGCGTCGGCCGCCACGCGTTGACCGCATAGATGTCGAGCCACGACACGTGGTTGCCCACGACGAGCGCGCTCGCGTCGAGCCGCGCGCCGTCGTTGTGGACGACGACGCGCATCCCGCAGATGCGCAGCATCTTGAGCGACCAGCGGCGTATCAGCTCGGCGCGGCGCGCGGGTGTGACGTGCGAAAAGCGCAGCGCGACGATCGCCATGCCGCGCAGCAGGTGAAAGACGAGACGCAGCTTGCGAAGAGCGGTCATGGCGAAGATCCGGCGTGGGTCAGTGGCGCTCGAACGCGACCTGCCCGGCCACGAGCGTCGCGCGCACGGTGGCCGGCAGTTCGTAGCCGAGGAACGGCGAGTTGTGGCCCTGGCTCTTCAGCGCACGCGGCTCGACGCGCCAGTGCGCGCGCGGATCGAACACGCACAGGTCGGCCGCGCCGCCTTCGGCGAGGCGGCCTGCCGGCAGTTGCAGCACGTCGGCCGGCGCGGACGTGATGCGGCGCAGCGCCTGCGCGAGCGGCGTGCGCGTCTCGTCCGCCCACTTCAGCGTCAGCGACAGCAGCAGTTCGAGCCCGGTCGCACCCGGCGTCGCTTCGCCGAACGGCAGCAGTTTCTCGTCGTCGTCGACCGGCGTGTGATCCGAGCAGATCGCATCGATCGTGCCGTCGGCGAGCGCCACGCGGATCGCCTCGCGGTCGCGCTCGCTGCGCAGCGGCGGATCGAGCCGGAACTGCGAATCGAAATAGCCGATGTCGACGTCGATCAGGTGGACGTGGTTCACGCCGACGTCGCAGGTCACGGGCAGCCCTTCGGCCTTTGCTTCACGCACGAGCGCGAGGCCGGCCGCGGACGACAGCCGCGCGAGGTGCACGCGCGCGCCCGTCACACGCATCAGTTCGAAAATCGTGTGCAGCGCGATCGTCTCGGCCGCGACCGGCACGCCGGACAGCCCGAGCCGCGACGCGAGCGCGCCGCTCGCGGCCACGCCGCCGCGGCCGATAAACGCGTCGAGCGGGCGCAGCCACGTCGTGTAGCCGTAGGTGCTCGCGTACTGCAGCGCGCGCAGCAGCACCTGCGTGTCGCGCACCGGCACGTTGGCGTGCGTGAAGCCGACGCAGCCGGATTCGGTCAGCGCGACCATCTCGGTGATCACCTCGCCCTTGAGGCCGACCGTCAGCGCGCCGAGAGGATGCACGTTCGCCTGCCGCAGGTTGCGCGCGCGGAACTTGAGCATCTCGACGAGGCCCGGCTCGTCGAGCACGGGATCGGTGTCCGGCGGGCACACGAGGGTCGTGACGCCGCCCGCGACGGCCGCGGCCATCTCGGACGCGAGCGTCGCCTTGTGTTCGTAGCCGGGCTCGCGCAGCCGCGCGCACAGGTCGACGAGGCCGGGCGCGACGACCAGGCCCGATGCGTCGATCGTCTTGTCCGCGTTGAAACCGGCGGGCGCGCTGCCCAGCGCGGCGATCTTGCCGTCCGCGACGAATACGTCGGCCTGCCGTTCGGTGCCGGCGACCGGGTCGATCAGCGTGCCGCCTTGGATATGAATCTTCATGCGCTGTCTGTGAATGCGTTGATTGCGTTGAATGCCTGAATGAGGACGCGCGAAAGCGGGCTCAGTCGCTGTTGCCGGCGACGATGCCCATCACCGCCATCCGCACGGCGATGCCGAACGTGACCTGGTTGAGGATCACCGACTGCGGACCGTCGGCGACCTGCGAATCGATCTCGACGCCGCGGTTCATCGGCCCGGGGTGCATCACGATCGCGTCGGGCGCGGCGAGCGCGAGGCGCTCGGGCGTCAGGCCCCAGGTCTTGAAGTACTCTTGCGCCGACGGCAGCAGCGCGCCGCTCATCCGTTCGTTCTGCAGACGCAGCATGATGATCACGTCGACGCCCTTCAGCCCTTCGTCGAGGTTGTGGAACACCTTCACGCCCATCTGCTCGAGGCCGCCCGGCAGCAGCGTGCGCGGGCCGATCGCGCGCACTTCCGGCACGCCGAGCGTGGTGAGCGCGTGGATGTCGGAGCGCGCGACGCGCGAATGCAGGATGTCGCCGACGATCGCCACGCGCAGCTTCGTGAAGTCGCGCTTGTAGTGCCGGATCGTGTACATGTCGAGCAGGCCCTGCGTCGGGTGCGCGTGGCGGCCGTCGCCGGCGTTGATCACGTGCACGTGCGGCGCGCAGTGCTCGGCGATCAGGTACGGCGCGCCGCTCGACGCGTGGCGCACGACGAACAGGTCGGCATGCATCGCCGACAGGTTGTTGATCGTGTCGAGCAGCGATTCGCCCTTGCTCGTCGACGACGCATTGATGTTCAGGTTCAGCACGTCGGCCGACAGGCGCGTCGCGGCGATCTCGAAGGTCGTGCGGGTGCGCGTCGAGTTCTCGAAGAACAGGTTGAACACGGACTTGCCGCGCAGCAGCGGCACCTTCTTCACTTCACGGTCCGTCACGCTGACGAACTGCTCGGCGGTATCGAGGATGTGATTGACGATCGAGCGCGGCAGGCCCTCGATCGACAGCAGGTGCTTCAGCTCGCCGTTTTTCGTGAGCTGCGGGTTGCCCTTCAGGAAGCCGTAGCGAAACCGGTCGGGGCTCGCGGCCGCCGCGGGATTGCCGGTGCGGCCAGTGGTGTCGGTGGTCATGGTGTGCGTGATTCCAACTATGCAAACGGGCCGCGGTGCAAACCGGCGGCCCGGGATACGGTTCGCGTGTCGTTCAGGCGCCGTGCGATTCGATGCGCAGCGTGAAGCGCGCATCGTCGCGCGCGAGCACGAGCGTCGCGTCGGCCGGCACGTCGAGCGCGCCGCCCGCGAAGCGCGCGGCGACCGGCAGCTCGCGGCCGCCGCGATCGGCCAGCACCGCGAGCTCGACCGCGGACGGACGGCCGTAGTCGAACAGCTCGTTGAGCGCCGCGCGGACGGTGCGCCCGGTGTACAGCACGTCGTCGACGAGCACGATGCGCGCGCCGTCGATCTCGAACGGCAGCGACGTCGGGCTGGCCTGGCTGTGCAGCCCCTTCTTCGCGTAATCGTCGCGGTGCAGCGCGACGTTGACGACGCCGAACGCCGGTGCGCCGAGATCGCGCGCGAGGCGCTCGGCGAGCCACGCGCCGCCGCTGTAAATGCCGGCGAGCCGCGGGCCGCCCGGTTCGGCGAACGCGGTGCCGTACGCGGCGCGGATCTGGTCGAGCAGGACGAGGTAAAGCGCCTCGGCGTCAATGGTGCTCATGGTCGGACAATTGATCGAGATACTGTTGAAGAATGACGCGCGCGGCTTCGGCATCGAGCATGTCGGTGCGGGCGCGGCCGCGCACGTTGCGCTCGCGCAGCCCGGCCTCCGCCTCGACCGACGAATAGCGCTCGTCGACCCACGTGACGGGCAGCCCGAAGCGGCCGTTCAGCTGGTTGCCGAAGCGCTTCGCCTGCTGCGTCATGTCGTGCGGCGTGCCGTCCGGATGCATCGGCAGGCCCACGACGAGCGCGTCCGGCCGCCATTCGGCCAGCAGGTCGCCGACCGCCTTGAAGCGGTGTTCACGGTTCAGGTTCTGGATCACGACGAGCGCACGGGCCGAGCGCGTCAGCGCGTTGCCGATCGCGACGCCGATCCGTTTTTCGCCGTAGTCGAACGCCAGGAGCGTCGCATCGCGCGCGCTCGCGCCGCTCATGCGTGCCCTGCCTCGCCGGACAGCATCGACGAGCTGACGCCGAGCAGGCCGAGCGCGGCTTCGAAGCGCTCTTCGGCCGGCGTGTCGAACACGATGCGCGGATCGGCGGCGACCGTCAGCCAGCCGTTGCGGGAAATTTCTTCCTCGAGCTGCCCGGCGCCCCAGCCCGCATGGCCGAGCGTCAGCAGGAAGCGTTTCGGGCCGGTGCCCGTCGCGACCGCCTCGAGCACGTCCTTCGACGTCGTCATCTCGAGCCCGCCGTCGACGGACATCGACGAGTTGTAGCTCGCGCCCTCGACCGGCTCGTGCAGCACGAAGCCGCGCTCGGTCTGGACCGGGCCGCCGAAGTACACGGGAATGTGCAGCAGCGGCTCGATGTCGAGCTTCAGGTCGATGCGGTTGAACAGCGATTCGAGGTCGATGTCGGTAGGACGATTGATGACGAGGCCGAGCGCACCGCGCTCGCTGTGATCGCAAAGATAGACCACCGTTCCCGAGAACGTCGGATCGGCCATGTTCGGCATGGCGATCAGGAACTGGTTGGTGAGATTGATGCGATCGGAAGGCTTTGACATGGTTTGAATTTTAGCAAAGACGCCGCGACCTGACCGGGCCGCGATCAACAAGCAACGCCGCGCCGCGCTGGCAACGGCGCGCGCGGATCACACGGCACTCTAACACGCGCGCGGGCGCTGTCGGCAGCGTGTTGCAGGCCCGCGCGGCAAGGGCCGCCGTCGCGTGTCCGTCCCCTTGTTCGTCAGGTCCGGCCGAGCGCGGTGCCGAGCGCGTCGGACGCGGCCGTGAGATCCGGCGGCGCGACGCCGGCCGCGATCTTCAGGAGCGCCGCGCGCAGCATGTCGGACGCATGACGGTGCGCATCGAGGCCGCCGTCGGCGAGCGGCACGCCGTGCGCCGCACGGCGCCACGCCAGGCCCAGCGTGTCGGCCAGCAGCGCGGCGTGGCCGAGCCCGAGCGCGCACGCGGCCGTGCCGACCCGGTAGGCGGCGGCGGACGCGTGCCACGCGGCGCCCGCGTCGGCGGCGGCCGGGTTGGCCGCGAGGTCGGCCATCGACGCATCGGCGGTCTGCAGGAAATCCTCATAGGCATGCGCGTTGACGGTCACGACGCCGAGCGCGCGAGTGGGCGCGACGGCGACCGCATCCCGCTCGGCCCGCGCGGCATCGGCCTCCCACAACGCTTCGGAGGCGGGCGTGCCGGCGACGTGCCAGTCGACCGTCAACCCGTAGTCGTGCAGCACGTCGACGAGCGCGACGTCCTCGGCCGCGGCGCCGAACAGCGCGAAATCGCGCCACAGCAGCGCCACCGTCTCGCGCACCAGTTCGGGCGGCGCGCTGCGCCGGCCCTGCGCGTGTTCGCCGAGCAGCAGGTTGGTCCGCGCGAGAAAGCGCTTCAGCTCGGGCGCGCCGCTTGCGCGCAGCGCGCGCACGCATGCGGCCGCGAGCCGCCAGAAATCGTACGGCCCGTCGTCGGTGAGCGCGGCCAGCATCGCGTCGAGTTCGTCGAGCGCCGCGCTTGGCGCGCCGTGTTCGGCCCGCAGCACGCCGAGCAGCGCCTGCTCGTAGCGGGCGCGAATCCGGGGCGCGACTGCGTCGGGCAGTGCGCGCAAGGTGGCGGGCGGCACCGCGCGGCCGACCAGCGCGAGTGCATCGAGCGGCGCGCTCGCGCGCAGGTCGGCGGCGCTTTGCGCACGCAACGCACGGAAATGCTCGAAGAGAACCGGCGAGCACGCAAGCTCGCGCAGGTTGTGACGGCCGACGGCTGCACGAAAATCGTGCAGCGCCGCCCGCCAGCCGGCCGAAGTCGGCTCGGTGGCGACGAGCGGCACGGCGGCCGCCAGTTGCCCGGCGAAACGCGCGGCCGGCAACCAGCCGGCTTCCGCGAGCACGGCCGCGGCCGCGGCAAGCGGCGCCGCGGCGTCGTCGCGCCGCTCGAATGCGTCGGCGGCGGCCGCCAGCCACGCGTCGGCCGCGCGTACGGCGCCGCCACGCGGGTTGGGCAATGCGTCAGGGTGGGGAACGTTCGCCGGATCGGACGTCATGGACACGCGCGCCTGTCATCGTCAAGTCGCTCGCGCGAACCGCGGCGCGCGAGCGCCGGGCCGGTGCGAGGCCTGAGCGGAGTGTCCGTGGGCCAGCGGTCCGATCAGATCTGGACCATCTCGAAGTCTTCCTTGCGGGCGCCGCATTCGGGGCACGTCCAGTTGATCGGGACGTCTTCCCAGCGCGTGCCCGGGGCAATGCCCTCTTCCGGCAGCCCGGCTTCTTCGTCGTAAATCCAGCCACAAATCAGGCACATCCAGCTCTTGTATTCCATCTTAAGCCGCGTCGGGGAAAAGTCGGTAAATTCGGGAGCCATGATGGTACCGTGTCGGGGCCGGACTGCCTAGCAATCGCGCTGGAGGACGGCAACTACGTTGCGCTGCGCTAAAAAATCCGTCGTACCGGCCGGATTCCACCGCATAATGGTTGAAAAGTGCGGCCTGCCGGGCAACACAGGGCCGAACAAGCCCATTCGCCTCGCCGTCCGCATCTCCGTCGCTTGTCCGTTTTTCTCTTGCCCCATTTTTACATGTCCAGCAACGCCCCTCCGATCGTCCTCACCTTCGGCCTGTCCGATCCCACCGGCGGCTCCGGCCTCCAAGCCGATCTGATGACCCTGGCGAGCATGGGCTGTCACGGCGTGTCCGTCCTGACCGGCTATACCGTGCGCGATTCGGCCGCCTGCGATGAAGTGACCGGCCTCGATCCCGATGTCGTCGCCGCGCAGGCGCGCATGCTGCTCGAAGACATGCCGGTTGCCGCGTTCAAGATCGGCGCGGCGACGCGCGCGGAAGTCGTGAGCGCGATCGCCGAGGTCGTCGCCGACTACGACGGCGTGCCGCTCGTGCTCGCACCGGACTTCACGCTCGACGACGAGCACGTGCTCGCCGCCGACGACCTGCGCGAATCGATCGCCGACCTGCTGGCGCCGCAAACCACGCTGCTGGTCGCCGACCACGCGACGCTGATCGCGCTGGCCCAGCCGGATGGCGACGCCGAAGCGCCGAATCTCGACGCGGCCGTGTCGCACCTGCTGTCGCAGGGTTGCGAATACATCCTGTCGTCGGAAACGGGCTCGCACCGGCTCGTCAACACGCTGTACGGCGAGGAAGGCCAGCTCCGCGAAGACATGTGGGATCGCTCGCCGCACCGGCTGATGGGCATCACCGACACGCTCGGCGCGGCCATCGCGGCGCTGCTCGCGAACGGCCAGGAGCCGCCCGAAGCCGTGCGCGAGGCGCAGGAATACCTGTACCAGGCCGTGCGCGACGCGTTCCGGCCCGGCATGGGCGCGTACCTGCCCGACCGGTTCTTCTGGGCGCGCAGCAACGACGAGTCGGACTCGCCGCCGGCCGTGAAGGCCGACGCGGTGCTGAGGACGTCGCACCGGCATTGAGTCGTCGGCGGCGGGCAGGTGCCGTCGCCGCACGTCGCGCCGTTTTGCGGCCGATGCATCCGGCCGAGCCGCGCACGCGTCAAAAACCCCTTGCACCAATAAAAAAAGACCCGCATCGCTGCGGGTCTTTTCTTTTGGCTGGAACGCGCATCGCTGCGCGCTCCGGACACCTTCGACCGAAGTCGATTACATGTCCATGCCCATGCCGCCCATGCCGCCCGGCATGCCGCCCGGCATCGGTGCGTCTTCCTTCGGCAGTTCTGCGACAGCTGCGTCCGTCGTCAGCAGCAGGCCTGCAACCGAAGCTGCGTTCTGCAGTGCGGTGCGCGTGACCTTGGTCGGGTCGACGACACCGGCTTCAACCATGTCGACGTACTCGCCCGTTGCTGCGTTGTAGCCGTAGTTGCCCGTGCCTGCAGCAACTGCCGCCACCACGACGCTGGCTTCTTCGCCGCCGTTCGTGACGATCTGGCGCAGCGGCTCTTCCATCGCGCGCAGCACGATCTTGATGCCGGCGTTCTGGTCGGCGTTCGCGCCGGTCAGGCCTGCGATCGCGGTGCGTGCGCGGATCAGCGCAACGCCGCCACCGGCCACGATGCCTTCTTCCACAGCTGCGCGCGTGGCGTGCAGTGCGTCTTCGACACGTGCCTTCTTTTCCTTCATTTCGACTTCGGTCGCAGCACCGACCTTGATCACTGCAACGCCGCCGGCCAGCTTAGCCACGCGCTCTTGCAGCTTTTCACGGTCGTAGTCCGACGTCGCTTCTTCGATTTGCGCGCGCACTTGCTTCACGCGTGCTTCGATGTTCACGGCTTCGCCTGCGCCGTCGATGATCGTCGTGTTTTCCTTGCCCACTTCGATGCGCTTCGCCTGGCCCAGCTCTGCCAGCGTTGCCTTCTCGAGCGTCAGGCCGGTTTCTTCCGCGACGACTTGACCGCCGGTCAGGATCGCGATGTCTTCCAGCATCGCCTTGCGACGATCGCCGAAGCCCGGCGCCTTGACCGCAACGGTCTTCAGGATGCCGCGGATGTTGTTGACGACCAGCGTGGCGAGCGCTTCGCCTTCGACGTCTTCAGCGATGATCAGCAGCGGACGGCCAGCCTTCGCGACTTGCTCGAGCACCGGCAGCAGATCACGGATGTTCGACACCTTCTTGTCGTGCAGCAGCACGAACGGGTTGTCGAGGACGGCGACTTGCTTGTCCGGGTTGTTGATGAAGTACGGCGACAGGTAGCCGCGGTCGAATTGCATGCCTTCGACGACGTCGAGCTCGTCGGCCAGCGACTTGCCGTCTTCGACGGTGATCACGCCTTCCTTGCCGACCTTGTCCATCGCTTCAGCGATGCGATCGCCGATCGACGAATCGCTGTTCGCCGAGATCGAGCCGACCTGTGCGATTTCCTTGTTCGTCGTGCACGGCTTGCTGATCTTCTTCAGCTCTTCGACAGCCGCTGCGACTGCCTTGTCGATGCCGCGCTTCAGGTCCATCGGGTTCATGCCCGATGCGACGTACTTCATGCCTTCGCGAACGATCGATTGCGCGAGGACGGTTGCCGTCGTCGTGCCGTCGCCTGCGTTGTCGCTGGTCTTGGAAGCAACTTCCTTGACCATTTGCGCGCCCATGTTCTGGAGCTTGTCCTTCAGCTCGATTTCCTTCGCGACCGACACACCGTCCTTGGTGACCGTCGGGCCGCCGAAGCTGCGCTCGAGCACGACGTTGCGGCCCTTCGGACCCAGCGTGACCTTGACTGCGTTGGCGAGAATGTTCACGCCTTCGACCATCTTCGAACGGGCGGAATCGCCGAATACGACGTCTTTAGCTGCCATCTTCTAACTCCTTGAATTCTTGGGAATATGTACCGTCGGAGGACGCTTACTTGGCGTTGACCACGGCCATGATGTCTTCTTCGCGCATGACCAGCAGTTCCTGGCCGTCGACCTTCACGGTCTGACCTGCGTACTTGCCGAACAGGACACGATCGCCGACCTTCACGTCGAGCGCGATCGGGGCGCCCTTGTCGTCGCGCTTGCCCGGGCCGACCGCGAGGATCTCGCCTTGATCCGGCTTCTCGGCAGCTGCTTCGGGGATCACGATGCCCGAGGCGGTCTTGGTTTCCTGATCCAGGCGCTTGACGATCACGCGATCGTGCAAAGGACGAAGGTTCATATTCACTCCTCTCTTGACTGAGATTGAAGAACGCTTAGGGAAGCTGCCCGGCTTATCGCCCGGCAGAGAATTGTTAGCACTCTCGTGCAGCGAGTGCTAATTATATGGACGGGTTTTGACAAATTCAAGAAGGGAAACCAGAGGAATTTTCGAGGCGGTGCCGCGGCGGGAAAACACACGAAAACAACAAAAAACCCTTTTAAAACAAAGCCATTTCGAACACGGGCGGCCCGAGATGCAGGCCCGGGCGGCCCGCGTATCCCATCCCGCCCCGTTTGGACACCGGGTAAGCCCGGAGTTCCTGAGGCCGGCGACATCGCATCAAAAAAACCGTGCGGGCACCGATTTCGTCTGCCGCGACGTGCGCGTTCGCCAGCGTCTCGGGGTCGATCTCACGCGTCGGCGCAGTCCGCGCCCGACAGCGGCCGGAAGGTCCGGCCGTCCGTCTCGACGGCCGCGCCCAGCCGCTGCGCGAGCCCCTTCGCGCCTTCGCGCATCACGACGTCGTGATTCCATCGGAACAGCGGCCGGGCGAGCGGCTCCAGCCAGTTCATCCAGCCGTGCGTGCGGATATGCCAGTCGTAGCGCACGACGGTGCGCGCGCCGTCGGCGGCGAACGACCAGCGTCCGTCGCCTTCGATCGCGCCGCTCGCGCGGCCTTCGAGCGCATGCGGCCGCTCGACGCGCCGCACGCGCATGTCGAAGGTCAGCCGGTACGGCAGCGCACCCTTCCAGGTATACCGGTGCAGCGCGCCGACGCCGCGCGCGTCGCCCGGCTCGAGCTCGACGGTGCGCACCGCGCCCTTCCACCAGTCGGGCCAGCGATCGACCTGGTAGATCGCATCCCAGACCGCCGCGAGCGGCGCATCCACCCGCCAGGTCGTCGAAAACCGGTACTCCGCCATGCAGCCTCCGGCATGCGCGTCAGGAACGCGAATCGGCGCGCCGTCACGGCGCGAAGAAGCGCTCGGGAAACGCGACGTCGATCTCCACGTCGTCGAGCGTCACGGTTTCGAGCGGCACGTCGTCATCGCCCGCGTAGCTGACGACCTTCAGCGGAAAACCGTCCGCGGCGTCGAGCCACAACCGGTAGCGGTGCACGCCGTCGACCGCGTGCGCGGGCGCGCCCGTGACCAGCACGCGCTGCGCGGTCCGGCCGCCGACGGCCTCCTCGCCTTCGGTCACCGTCGCGCCGCCCTGCTGCAGCGCATGAACGTTGCGCAGCAGTTCGCCGACGTCCGAGCGGTCGACCCGGTGGCCGGCGCGGTCGCGCACGAGCGGATTGGACGGCGACAGCGTCAGCGCGGGCGGCGCATGCGTGCCGAACGGACGCAGCCGCACCTTGCCGTCGCCGGGATCGTACGCGAGCACCGCGCCGCGATGCGGCGAGACGAAATCCATCCGGACGAAGCCCGGTTTCAGGTACGCGTAACGGATTTCGGTGCGCGCGCCGTCGCGCGCCGACGAGCGGATCGTCGCGCGGTACGAGCGGACGTGGTCGAAATGCGCCTGCGCGACGCTCACGGGATCGGCTGTCATGCTCGCTCCTATCAGGCTCGCGGCCAGCAACGCGGCGATCACGGCGCCGCCTCGACATCGAGCACGCCTTCCATCCCGCGCTCGCGATGGCTCCTGAAAAACAGCAGCCGGTGCGTGCAATAGTAGGCGAATCGACCGGGCTGCACCGGCGTGAAACGAAACGTCTTCGGCGTCGTGCCGAGCTCGGTACGTACCGCGATACCGGCCTGCGGCGCGTCGAGTTCGAAGCTGTGCGGCACCACGCCGGGCTCGGCCGACACGGTCAGCTCGACCGGCGCGTGCGCGCGGACGATCACGTGATTCGGCCGGAAGAAATAGCTGCCGCCGACGATCGTCACGCGCTGCACACCGTCCGCGTCGATCGGTACGCGCACGGGCGGGTCGCCCTCTGCGCGCGCAAGCGTCGTGCCCGCGACGAACATCGCCAGCACGAGTCCCTTCATCATCGCCGTCTTCATCGCCTGCTCCCTGCGGGTGCCGCGCGTCAGCCTTTCCACGCGTCGGTCGGCCCGCCCAGCGCACCGCATGCGTCGATCGCGAGCTCGCGCAGACGCCGTTCGTCGCCGCGACCGGATAACGCATAACCCATGCCGCGATCCGACCAGAAATACGTGTAGCGGCCATCGGCCGACATCGCCTGCGGCGCGAGACGCCGCGCATCGTACGCGGTCATGTACAGCGTCACGCGAGCGCCGTCCGCGCGCTGGTACATCAGCTGCGCGGCCGGCCCCGCGTCGCCGGGCAGCAACCGGCCGCCCAGCAGCACGTAACCGTATTCGTCGAGCGACGGTGCATGCACCGGCCGGCCGACGCGCGCCGACAGCCATGCGGCGAGGCGCGCCGGATCGGCCGCACCGACTTCCACCGGATGCTCGCGTTCGGCCGCGTACACGGCGTAGGCGACATCGGCGCGCGCGGCGAACGCCGGTTCGCGGCCGAACGCCGCCCAGCCCGCATGCAGCGCGACACCGATCAGCAGCCCGGCCGCCAGCCCCGCGAACGCATGCGCGACGGCGCGCCAGCGCGGCGCGCGGCGCTGCACGAACAACGCGGGTGCCGCGCCCGGCAGCGGGAACAGCGCCTTCAGCGCGTCGCGCTGCGCACGGTAGTGCGCGAATCGTTCGGCTTCCTGCGGATCGGACTGCAGGCGCTCGAGCACCTCGCGCCGCTCGTGCCCGGACAGTTCGCCGTCCAGCAACGCGGACAGCAGTTGCGCCGACGCATCGTCGTCCTGCTGGTTCGAAGGCTTGCGCGGATCGTCCATCATGGCTTCCCGATCACCCGTAACGTGGCCGTACCGTGCGCCGGCGGGGCGTCCGACAGCAACGCGCGCATCTGCGCGCGCGCCCGCGCGAGCCGCGACATCACCGTGCCCACCGGCACGCCGAGCACCTGCGCGGCATCGCGATAGCTCAACTCCTCGAGCGCGACCAGCAGCAGCACCTCGCGCTGTTCGACCGGCAGCCGGTACAGCGCGCGCTGCACGTCGCGCAACTCCAGGCCGCCCACCTCGCCGGCCGGCGCGGCCATCGTCTGCCAGGGCGCCGTCGCGTCGTCGACCGCGATCTCGTGCCGCGCGCGCAACTGGTCGATGAAGCGGTGCCGCAACAGCGTCAGCAGCCATGCACGCAGGTTGCCGCCGTCACGCGGCGGCCGGTTCAGCGCCCGTTCGAGCGTGTCCTGCACGAGATCGTCGGCCCACGCGCGCTCGCCCGTCAGCGCACGCGCATAGCGCGTGAGATGCGGAAGCCACACCAGCAGGTCCGATTCATAGCTCATCGGGGTGCCTCGCGCGTCGCCGCGCGGTCACGGCCGCGCAACGTGCCACATGCCGCCGATGCCGTCGCCGCTCGCGTCGCCGGCCTTGTGGTCCATCTTCCAGCGATACAGCGGGCGGCCGCGGTACGCCCATTGCTTTTTGCCATCGTCGCGGGCGACGAGGCTCAGCGCGCCCGACGCCTTGTCGTACGCGTCGGCGAACGCGGGCGGCCAGTTGGCTGCGCACGCGCTGTCGCACATGCTCTTGCCCGGCGCATCGCGATCGAACACGTACAGCGTCATGTGCGCTTCGTCGACCAGTTTCCCGTCGCCGACCTGGGGCGGTTCCGCGGCCGCCGGCCGCACGATCGCCGCCGTCAGCGCGGCAGCGAAAAGCATCCGTTTCATTCCCGTTCTCCTTGACGTCGTGTCGCGACACGGTGCCGCCGGACGGGACGATCGGCTGCGTCGCGATCATTATCCCGCCGGCCGGCCGCGCCGGAACTCGGTATGTAAACGGACGGTGGCGGGCGGTTATTCCATCCGGCGGCGCGACGAGCGGCGACGATCGTTCATGCGGCGAAAGAAAGCGGGAACCCGGAAACGACAACGCGGCATGACATCGCTGTCATGCCGCGTTGCGCGACACGTATTGCAACCCGTATTGCACGTCCGTTTCGCACGACGGCCGATGCGGCGCCGTCGTGCGGGTTCGGCCGGTTTCGGCCGCTTACCTCGGCAGTGCGCCGGTCAGCGACTGGAGCAGCGTCGTCACCGGGGCGAGCGGGTTGTTCGGCGAGCCGTTGCCGGAATGCGGCGTCACCGACAGGCCCGGCGCGGAACCGAGCACCGTGCCCACCGACGTGCCGGCCGCATTGACGACCGTCGCCGTCGAGTTGGCCCCCGTCGTCAGCAGCGAACCGACCACGCCGGCCGTGCTGCCTGCCGCGTTCGCGCCCGAGCCGAGCAGGCTGCCGCCTGCCGCCGCCGTCGAACCGGCCGCACCCGACAGCGCGCCGGCTGCCTGGCCGAGCGCCGCCGGGCCGTTCCCGAGTGCGCCCGTCACCGAACCGAGCGCACCGGTCAGTGCGCCGGCCGGGTTGCCGCCGCCCGTCAGGCCGCTCACGAGGTTCGTGATCGGCGCGATCGGGCTGTTGCCGGCGGCGCCGGACAGCGTACCGACCACCTGGTTCACGACGCCTTGCACCGGCGCGAGCGGGTTCGACCCGCCGAGGTTGCCGAGGGCACCCGTCACCGAGTTCAGCGCGCCCGTCAATGCACCGGCCGGATTGCCGCTGCCGAGCGTACCGACGACCTGGTTCACGACGCCCTGCACCGGCGCCAGCGGGCTCGTGCCGCCCAATGCGCCGAGCGCGCCCGCCACCGAGCCGACCGCGTTGCCGAGGGCACCGGTGGCGGTCCCGACCGCGTTGCTCAGCGTGCCGGCCGGGTTGCTGCCGCCGAGCGTGCCGACGACCTGGTTCACGACGCCTTGCACCGGCGCCAGCGGATTCGTGCCGCCGAGGTTGCCGAGCGCACCCGTCACGGAGCCGAGGGCGCCGGTCAGCGCGCCGGCCGGATTGCCGCCCGGCAGCGCGTTCTGCAGACCGTTGACGAGGTTCGTGATCGGCGCAATCGGGCTGCCGCCGCCTGCACCCGACAGCGTGCCGACGACCTGGTTTACGACGCCCTGCACCGGCGCCAGCGGATTCGCGCCGCTGAGCGCACCCGTCACCGAGTTCAGCGCGTTCGTCAGCGCGCCGGCAGGGTCGCCGTTGCCGAGCGTGCCGGCGAGTTGCGTGACGACGCCTTGCACCGGCGCGAGCGGGCTGCCTGCGCCGCCGACGTTGCCGAGCGTGCCCGTGATCGTGTTGACCGCGTTGCTCAGTGCGCCGGCCGGGTTACCGCTGCCGAGCGTGCCGGTGACCTGGTTCACGACGTTCTGGATCGGGGTGATCGGGTTCGCGCCGCCGCCGAGGTTGCCCAGGGCGCCGGTTACTGTGCCGAGTGCACCGGTCAAGGCGCCGGCCGGGTTGCCGCCGCCGATGCCGCCCAACGCGCCGGTCACCGTTCCGAGAGCGCCCGTCAAGGCGCCGGCCGGGTTGCCGCCGCCAACGCCACCCAACGCGCCCGTCACCGTGCCGAGGGCGCCGGTCAAGGCGCCGGCCGGGTTGTTGCCGCCGATGCCACCCAACGCGCCGGTCACCGTTCCGAGGGCGCCAGTCAATGCGCCCGCCGGGTTGCCGCCGCCAACGCCGCCCAACGCGCCCGTCACCGTTCCGAGGGCGCCAGTCAATGCGCCCGCCGGGTTGCCGCCGCCAACGCCACCCAGGGCACCGGTCACCGTACCGAGCGCGCCGGTCAATGCGCCCGCCGGACTGCCGCCGAGCGCGCCCGTGACGCCGTTCACCACGCCCTGCACCGGCGCGAGTGGGTTCGAGCCGCTGCCGAGGTTACCCAGCGCTCCCGTGACCGTGCCAACGACACCGGTCAGTGCACCTGCCGGATCGCCGCCGCCGATCGTGCCCGTAAGCCCGTTCACGACACCCTGAACCGCTGCCAGCGGATTCGAACCTCCGCCGAGATTGCCCAGTGCGCCGGTCACCGTGCCGACTGCGCCGGTCAGCGCACCCGCCGGGTTACCGCCACCGAGCGCACCCGTTACCTGATTCACGACGCCTTGCACCGGCGCCAGCGGATTCGAACCTCCGCCGATACCACCCAGCGCGCCGGTCACCGTGCCGACTGCGCCGGTCAGCGCACCCGCCGGGTTACCGCCACCGAGCGCACCCGTTACCTGATTCACGACGCCTTGCACCGGCGCCAGCGGATTCGAACCACCGCCGATACCACTCAGGGCGCCCGTTGCCGTGCCGAGCGCGCTGCTCAGCGTGCCGGTTGCCGTATTCAATGCGCCCGTCAGTGCACCGGCCGGATTGCCGCCGCTCAACGCGCCCGTTACTTGATTCACTACACCTTGAACCGGCGCGAGCGGATTCGAGCCACCGCCGACTCCGCCCAATGCACCCGTTGCCGTGCCGAGCGCGTTGCTCAGCGTGCCCGTCGCCGTGTTCAGCGCGCCGGTCAGTGCGCCGGCCGGATTGCCGCCGCTCAACGCGCCCGTTACTTGATTCACTACACCTTGAACCGGCGCCAGCGGATTCGAGCCACCGCCGACTCCGCCCAATGCACCCGTCACCGTGCCGAGTGCCCCCGTCAACGCACCAGCGGGATTGCCGCCGCCCAGCGCGCCCGTCACCTGATTCACCACGCCTTGCACCGGCGCCAGCGGATTCGCGCCGCCGCCGACATTACCCAATGCACCCGTCACCGTGCCAACCGCATTACTCAGCGTCCCCGTCGCCGTATTCAGTGCCCCCGTCAGCGCACCAGCGGGATTACCGCCGCCCAGCGCGCCCGTCACCTGATTCACCACACCCTGCACCGCCCCCAGCGGCTGCACCGTGCCGCCGCCACCACCGAGTGCGCCCGTCACCGCCCCCACGGCTCCCGACAACACTTGCCCCGGCTCGCCGAGCGACGTCTGGATCGCACCCGACCCGCCCGCCGTCACGGTGACCGAGCCCAGCGGCGACGTGCCCGTCGCGACCAGCCCGACCGACACGCTGTTGGTCGGCGGATTGACGATCACTTGCGGAATCGGCAGCGAATCGAGGGCCCCCGCCATCGCGGAACCCGAAGCCAGCACCCCGAACACCGTCGCGACCGACAGCGCCACACCCGTCAATTTAAAATTCTGTCCCATCGTTATTTTCCCCATCTCGGTTGGCACTACGTTGACAAAGCATGGGGACGGATTGCACGAAGCGTGCCAATTCCGGAAATCGGATGATTCGTCTTCCTATTGACGGGCAATAATGCTTTTTTAATCGATTCAGCGGGAATTCACGGCTTGCAGCGCCCGAATCGTCTGACGAAAAAGGTCATCGGAACACGGATGTAACGTAACGTTTGCGAGCCCCGCAGTAACGTGTTCCGGTACATTCCGCGTAACGCCGGAACGCGGGGCCGCGATGCCGCCCCATGCCGTCATGGGTCAGCTGCCCATTACGCATTTCAGCAATATGAAAATGCATTGATAAATCGCGAATTTCCTGATTTTCTTTTATCGCGCGATTTTCTTTCTTATCGATTACGCAGATCATTTCCGATTGCGCGGATCTCGATAACGCGGACAGCAGAATGAAAAACTGTCAAACACGCGCATTGCCGCCGGCGCGCGCCGGCGGCCAAAACCGCATGTGCGCGCCGCCGGTTCAGCCGAAACGTGCGGGCCGGTACGGACGCGGATCGATATAGGTCGGCGCGCCCGTCATCATTTCGGCGAGCAGGCGGCCGGTCGCCGGCCCAAGCGTGAGCCCGTGATGGCAATGGCCGAACGCGAACCACAAATGACGGTGCCGTGGCGCGGGTCCGATCACAGGACGCATGTCGGGCGTGCACGGCCGCATCCCGAGCCACGGTTCCGGATCGAGCCGCTCGCCGATGCCGAACGCGTCGCGCGCCAGCGGTTCGGCGCGCGCGAGTTGCACGCCGGTCGGCGGCGCGTCGCGCGGCGCGATCTCGACGCCGGTCGTGAGCCGCAGGCGGCCGCCCTCCATCGGCGCGACGACGAAGCCTGCCTCGGTGTCGCACACGGGCACGTTCAGCGGCGTGCGCGTCGGCCGGTAATGCATGTGATACCCGCGCTTCGCGCGCAGCGGAATCCGGTAGCCGAGCGGCGCGAACACCTGATCGGACCACGGCCCGAGCGCGACCACGGCCGAGCGCGCGGAGATCGGCCCGTGTGCGGACCGCACCTGCCAGCCGTCATCGACCTGCACGAGCGTCGTCGCATCGCCGCGCACGAACGTGCCGCCGTCGCGCTCGAACAGTCGCGCATACGCCTTGGTCAGCCCGCCCGGACTCGACACGGTCTTCGGGTCCTGCCAGTGGAAAGCGCCGCAGAATGCGTCGCCGATACCGGGCTCGCGCGCGCGCAGCGCATGCGCGTCGAGCACGGTCATCCGCAGCCCGTGCGCGGCGGCGACCTGCTGCTGCGCGCGCGCTTCCGCGTCGAACAGCGCGGGCGAACGGAACGCCTCGATCCATCCGCCGTCGTGCACGAGCGGCTGGGCGTCGGTGCGCGCGAGCAGCGCATCGTGCTCGACGACGCTCGCCGCGACGAGCGGCAGCAGGTCGCGCGCGGCGGCGGCGAGCCGCTGCGGCGACGATTCGCGCCAGAAGCGCGCGAGCCAGCCCGCATACGCAGGCAGCGCGCGGTAGTCCCAATAGAGATCGACCGAGCGGTTGCGCGCATAGCGCAGCAGCGTGCCGAGCCGGCGCGGAAACGCATACGGCACGACCGACGAGCGCTCGATCAACCCGGCATTGCCGTGGCTGGTTTCCTCGCCGGGCGCGCGCCGGTCGACGAGCGCGACACGCAGCCCGCGATCCTGCAGATGCAGCGCCGACGACACGCCGACGATGCCGGCCCCCAGAACGATGACGTCGAAATCCATGCTTCCCCGCACTGTGTCGAGATGGGATGCGCCGTGCGCCGGCCCCGCGGCCCGCACGCGGCGGCGCTTACTTCGCGATGATGTCGCGCTTGAAGTACTTCTGCGACAGCGCGCTCAGCGTGCCGTCCTTCTTCAGCGCGTCGAGCGCGCCGACGATCTTCGCCTGCAGCGCCTTGTCGTTCTTGCGCAGCCCGAAGCCGGTGCCTTCGCCGAGCGTCGCCGGATCCTTCAGCGGCTCGCCGACGATCTGGTAGTCGCGGCCGGCCGGCTTGTCGAGGAACCCGTCCTGCGCGGTCTGCGCTTCCTGCACGGCCGCGTCGAGACGCCCCGCGACGAGATCGGCGTAGATCTGGTCCTGATCCGCATACGACACGACGGCCACGCCCGCATTGGCCCAGTGCGCCTTCAGGAAATCCTCCTGCGACGAGCCCTGCAGCACGCCGACGTGCTTGCCGCGCAGGCTCGCGACGTCGGGCTTCAGCGGCGAGCCGTGCTTCGCGACCATCACGATCGGCACCACGTAGATCGCCGGCGTGAAGTCGATGCTTTGCTTGCGCTTCGCGGTGATGTTCATCGCCGAATTGATCGCGTCGAACTTGCGCGCCTGCAGCGCCGGGATCAGCCCGTCGAACGCATTCTCGACCCACGCGCACTTCATGTTCAGCTTCGCGCACACCGCGTTGCCGACGTCGACGTCGAAACCCTGCAGTTGACCGGCCGGCGTCTTGCTCTCGAACGGCGGATAGGCGGCTTCGATCCCGAAGCGCAACGTGGTCTGTTCCGCATGGGCCGGGACGGCCGCGCACGCGAGCGCCGCGGCGGCGCAGAGGGAAAGTTTCCAGTTCATGACGGTCCTTCTGTTCTGGAGTGAGGCGATGAAAATCGGTCGCGCGACGCCGTCGGTCGGGCGCCGGGTCGGCATTCGACGCAGGCGGCCGCCGCTGGGCGACGTGTCGGGTTCTGCTCGCGAAATATAGACTGAAAGTCTACTATAGACTATAGGGGATACGAGGAGGCTCCCCTGTCGCCGGACGTCGAAATTTCGTCGCTCGCTCGGAATACCGCTGATTCCATGGCATTTTTCGTGAATCCGGTAACGACACATCGTCTCGAAAAGAAAAATCCTCCCGATTTAGTTTGTCTATATTAGACTTTTCGTCCATATAAAACCCGACCGGACACCGTCTTTCGAGACTTTCTGTCCAGCCCGCACCGGAGATGTCCCGATGACGCAAACCGTTCCTACCCTGCCGCTGACCGTCGACGAAGCCGCGGTGCGCGCGGCGCTGCCGTCGCTCGACGTGCTCGGCACGCTGCGCCGCATGTTCGCGTCGCTCGCCGCGGTGCGCGCGGTGCAGCCGCCGCAGACGCTCACGCTGTTTCCCGACCAGGCCGGCGACTTCATCACGTATCTCGGCGCGCTCGCCGACGAGCAGGTGTTCGGCGCGAAGCTGTCGCCGTACATCGTGGCGGGCGGCAAGCCCGACGGGAAACCGCTCGTCACCGCGTGGACGGCGCTGATGTCGATGCAAACCGGCCAGCCGCTGATGTGGTGCGACGCCGGGCTGCTGACCGTCGAACGCACGGCCGGCACGACGGCGCTCGCGGTCGACTGCCTCGCGCCGCGTGACGCGCGCCATCTGGCGATCGTCGGCGCGGGCGCGGTCGGCCTCGCGCACCTGCGGCACACCGCGGCGCTGCGCGACTGGGACACGATCCGCGTGTACTCGCCCGCGCTGGTCGGCAACGCGGCGCTGCAGGCGCGCCTCGCCGCACTCGACCCGCGCGCACGCGCGGCGGCGAGCGTCGCGGCCTGCGTGCGCGACGCGGACGTGGTGATGCTGTGCACGTCGTCGGGCACACCCGTGCTCGGCGACGGAATGCTCACGCGCCCCGCGCTCGTCACGTCGATCAGCACGAACGTCGCGCGCGCGCACGAAATCCCGCCCGCATGGCTGCCGGACATGGACGTCTACTGCGACCACCGGCACACGACGCCCGCGAGCGCCGGCGAGATGCAGATCGCGGCGGCCGAGCACGGCTGGGATGCCGGCCGGATCGTCGGCGACCTGCCCGCGCTCGTCGCCGGCACCTGCGCGGCGCCGTCGCACACGCGTCACACGTTGTTCCGCTCGATCGGCCTCGGGCTCGAGGACATCGCGATCGCGCATGCGCTGTACACGCATCTGACGCGCGGATGAGCGGCACGCGCACGCGGGGCCGATACAATGGCGCAATCGCCGCGGCGGCCGCGCGCGGGCGCACGGGCATGCCGGCCGACGGTGCGCCGGCCCGTCGGCCCGACACGCTGCCCGGCTCCCGCCCACTCGAGATCGCGACACCGATGCGCAAGAAGAAATCGCCCGTCAAAGACCTGCTGCTCACCCGCTATGCGCCGATCGCCGACGGTATCGCCGCGCTGTTCTTCCCGTACGCGGAAGTCGTGATCCACGACCTGCACGACCAGACCGTGCTGTATCTCGCGAACAACCTGTCGAAGCGCGAGATCGGCGACGATTCCGCGCTCGAGGAAATCGATCATTCGGCGCGCGAGCGCGTGATCGGCCCGTACGAGAAGCTGAACTGGGACGGCCGGCGGATGCGCTGCGTCAGCAACGTGCTGTTCGACGACGAAGGGCGGCCGGCCGGGATGATGTGCATCAACTTCAACATCGCGGTGTTCGACGAGGTGCGCGCGACGCTCGACCTGTTCATCAAGGGCGCAGGCGTCGTCGCGCAGCCCGACGAGCTGTTCCGCGACGACTGGCAGGAACGCATCAACACGTTCCTGCACGGCTGGCTGCGCGAACGGCAGATCGGGCTGAACGGGCTCACGCGCGAGCATCGGCGCGAACTCGTCGAGGCGCTGCACGCGGAAGGCGCGTTTCGCGGCAAGAGCGCGGCGAACTACGTCGCGAACGTGCTGGGGATGGGGCGCGCGACGGTCTACAAGCATCTGAAGCAACTGAAGGGAACGCAGGGCGAGGCTTGAGCGCGGCGCGCGCCCGTTCCGTACGGCACCACGGCTCCACGGCTCCGCGGACGACGAAGCGTCGCAACACGAAGTGATATAGTCTCGGTTACATTTTTTGCCGCCCCCGGACCGCCCATGACGACCGCTCCCGCCCCGACCACCCGCCCGACCCTGACCGTCGAAATCTGGTCCGACCTGATCTGCCCGTGGTGCTGGATCGGCAAGCGCCGCTTCGACGAGGCGCTGGCCGCGTTCGCGCACGCTGAGCGCGTCGACGTCGCGCTGCGCGCGTACCGGCTGATGCCCGGCCAGCCCGTCGAGCCGGTCGAGGCGATGCTCGCGGGCAAATACCGGATGGCGCCCGCGCAGGTCGACCAGATGCTGCGCCAGGTGACCGAGGCAGCCGCGAGCGTCGGGCTGCGCTACGACCTGCCCGGCACGCTGGTCGGCGACACGCTCGACGGCCACCGGCTCGTGAAGCTCGCGGAGGCGACGGGCCGCGCGCACGCGCTGACCGAGCGCCTGTATCGCGCGTATTTCTGCGAACACGGCTCGCTGTTCGATCATGCCGAGCTGACCGAATTCGCGGTCGAAGCCGGGCTCGAGCGCGCGGCCGTCGAAGCCGTGCTGCGCAGCGACGCGTACCGCGACGAAGTCGAAGCCGACATCGCGCGCGCCGCGCAGATCGGCGGGCGCGGCGTGCCGCTGTTCGTGTTCGGCAGCCGCTACGCGGTGTCGGGCGCGCAGCCGGCCGACGCGTTCGCGCAGGCGCTCGACCAGGCGTGGCGCGACGGCATCGTCGAACTCGACGGCGGCGACGCGGCCGCCTGCGGCCCCGACGGCTGCGAATTGCCGGCGCGCTCGTAACGCGCATCCCGCCGCACGCGCGCCGGGGCCGGGTGCGCCACTACGCGACGCTCCTGCCACAAACCGGCAGGAAGCCCGCGCCGCCGACATCTACAATGCACCCTTCGAATAACGATCGGAAGGCTGCAAGCCCATGACCCACGGGATACACGGCGAGAAGCGCTGGTACGCGCTGATCGTGCTCTGCCTCGGCGTGCTGATGATCGTGCTCGACAGCACGATCGTGAACGTCGCGCTGCCGTCGATCAGCACCGACCTCCACTTCACCGAAACGGCCCTCGTGTGGGTCGTCAATGCATACCTGCTGACGTTCGGCGGCTGCCTGCTGCTCGGCGGCCGGCTCGGCGACCTGTACGGCCAGCGGCGCATGTTCCTCGCGGGCCTCGTCGTGTTCACGCTCGCGTCGCTCGCCTGCGGGCTCGCGCAATCGCAGGCGATGCTGATCGCCGCGCGCGCGGTGCAGGGGCTCGGCGGCGCGGTCGTGTCGGCCGTATCGCTGTCGCTGATCATGAATCTCTTCACCGAGCCCGGCGAACGCGCCCGCGCGATGGGCGTCTACGGCTTCGTGTGCGCGGGCGGCGGCAGCATCGGCGTGCTGCTCGGCGGGCTGCTGACGAGTTCGCTGTCGTGGCACTGGATCTTCCTCGTCAACCTGCCGATCGGCGTCGCGGTCTACGCGATGTGCGCCGCGCTGCTGCCGCGCGTGCGTGCGCCGGCCGGCACCGCGCGGCTCGACGTGGCCGGCGCGATCACGGTGACGGCATCGCTGATGCTGGCCGTCTACGGGATCGTCGGCGGCAACGAGGCCGGCTGGCTGTCGACGCAGACCGTCGCGCTGATCGGCACGGCCGTCGTGCTGCTCGCGCTGTTCATCGCAATCGAGTCGCGCGCCGCGCATCCGCTGATGCCGCTCACGCTGTTCGCCGCGCGCAACGTCGCGCTCGCGAACGCGATCGCCGTGCTGTGGGCGGCCGCGATGTTCGCGTGGTTCTTCCTGTCCGCGCTGTACATGCAGCGCGTGCTCGGCTACGGGCCGCTGCAGGTCGGCCTCGCGTTCCTGCCGGCGAACCTGATCATGGCCGCGTTCTCGCTCGGGCTGTCGGCACGCATCGTGATGCGCTTCGGGATCCGCGGCCCGATCGCGGCCGGCCTGCTGCTCGCGGCGTGCGGCCTCGCGCTGTTCTCGCGCGCGCCGGTCGACGGCGGTTTCGTATGGCACGTGCTGCCCGGCATGGCGCTGCTCGGCATCGGCGCGGGCGTCGCGTTCAACCCGGTGCTGCTCGCCGCGATGAACGACGTCGACCCGGCCGATTCCGGGCTCGCATCGGGCATCGTCAATACCGCGTTCATGATGGGCGGCGCGCTCGGGCTCGCGGTGCTCGCGAGTCTCGCCGGCGCCCGCACCGACGCGCTCGCGGCGGCGCAGGCCGCGCCGCTCGACGCACTGAACGGCGGCTACCATGCGGCCTTCACGTTCGGCGCGGCGTTTGCCGCCGTGGCCGCGCTGACCGGTCTGGCGCTGCGCATCCGGCCGCCACGCGCGGTCGAAGGCGCCGGCCCCGCGATGCACTGACCGTCGACGGGCGAGCCGGGAGCCGAGAGCCGGGAGCCGAGAACCGAGAACCGGCATCGGATCAGGGCACGCGTTGTCGCGCCTCTTTTTTTGCGCGTCGGACGCGCGCCGCTTAAGTCCGGTTCGTCATCGCTTCCGGGCCGATCACCACCGTCGGCCGCGTCCCTGCTCAAACGCCCGTTTCACGTCCCGCCGGCCGCCGCCGTGCGCGCCTCCCCGGCCGATTTTTAACGCAGTCGTACGTTGACGCGTCACTTTTGCGACAATGGCGGACTTTGATGCGCGCGCCGCGGCCGCGCGCCGCCGCCGAACGCCGCATAACCGCCTGCTCCCGATGTCGCTTCCCCATATCGATCTGCTGTACTCGCTGTCCGGCCTGTTCGTCGGCATTCTCGTCGGCCTGACGGGTGTCGGCGGCGGTTCGTTGATGACGCCGATTCTCGTGCTGCTGTTCGGCGTCCACCCCGCGACGGCAGTCGGCACCGACCTGCTGTACGCAGCCGCGACCAAGGCCACCGGTACGCTCGTCCACGGCCTGAAAGGTTCGATCGACTGGCGCATCACGGGGCGGCTCGCCGCGGGCAGCGTGCCGGCCGCGGCGCTCACGCTGTGGTGGCTGCATACGCACGGGATGAACACGCCGGGCACCGCGCGGATGATCCAGCTCGTACTGGGCGTTGCGCTGCTGCTCACGTCGCTCGCGCTGATCTTCCGCCCTCAATTGACCGCGTTCGCCGCCCGCAACCCGCTCGCGCCGAGCCCCGCGCGCACGCTGTGGTCGACCGTGCTGACGGGCGCCGTGCTCGGCGTGCTCGTATCGATGACGTCGGTCGGCGCCGGCGCGATCGGCGTCACCGTGCTCCTGCTGCTGTATCCGCTGCTCGCGACGGCCCGCATCGTCGGTTCCGACATCGCGCATGCGGTGCCGCTCACGCTGGTCGCCGGCATGGGCCACTGGCTGCTCGGCTCGGTCGACTGGTCGATGCTGCTGTCGCTGCTGCTCGGTTCGCTGCCGGGCATCGTGATCGGCAGCCTGCTGTCGGCGCGCGCGCCCGAGCGGCTGCTGCGCAACCTGCTCGCGTCGACCCTGGTCGCGGTCGGCGTGCGGCTCGTGCTGGCGTAAGCAACGCCCCGCTTCCAGTGACAAACGCCGCCGCCGGCGCACGCATCCGCTTATCCTCAATAGAGGGCCGTTCATCCCTTTTTTAGGGATGAAGGGCCACGGTCACCCATGACGTCCGCGGCGACGCGCGCGCTGCTCCGACACAAAAATCGATGCCCCGGGAGTTCACGACTCCCGGGGCATCCGGAACAACAGCGACGTCACCAGCGCACGCGACCCGAAGCACGGGCCCGCATTGCGCGCGTGCACTTTTTCGTCGCGTCGCGTCGCGGCGGGCGGCGCCCGCCGCCCTCGCCGCTTACTGCCCCTGCTGCTGCAGTTTCTGCTGCTTCAACTGCTGCGTGCGCGCCTGCAGTTTCAGCACACGCTGCAGCGCGGTGCGGTTCGCGAGGATGTCGTCGTAGAAGCTGGCGAGATCGCCCTTCAGCGCGGTCCGCGACGCGTCGTTCAGGTAGATCATGTGGCCCGACGGGTAGTTCTTGATCGTCAGGTTCTGCGCCTTGAGCGTCGGATCGAGCGGCATCTGCGCGAGCGTCAGCTCCGTCTGGTGGAACGGCGTGACGGCGTCGAAATAGCCGTTCGCCGACAGCACCTTCAGGTCCGGGTTCACGCTCATCGTCGACGCCAGGTCGCCGGCCGTGTACAGCGTATTGCCGCCGCCCTTGTTCGCGCCGGTCGGATCCGTGTGGCTGAAGTCCCAGTTGTTGAAGACCTGGTCGTTCAGGTCCACGAACGACGACGTCGACGTGTACTTGAGGTCGGTGTTGATGTAGCTGTTCCACAGCACCGTGTACGCGCCGCCGACGTTCGTGATCGACGGATCGTTGCTGCCCGAGTTCGGCAGGATGTACGGCGCGATGCCCTTGCCCGTGAAGTTCGCGCGCCCGTCGTACTGGCCGATCTGCGTGCCCGGCACGAGCGTCAGGAAGAACGTGTACGGCGGGTTGTCGTCCGACGACGGCACGTTGCCGAGCGCGGCCGGGTTGCCGAAGGTCTGGATCAGCGACGTCGGGTCCGTGCCGATGTACGCACCCATCTGCTGCGCGGTCTGCAGCTTCAGGTTCAGCCGCACGTTCACGAAGCCGCCGTCCTGCGGGTTCGGCTTCTGCGCGAGCGGCGCGAGCGTGTTGTCCGCGTAGTTGCGGGCCTGGACCATGTACGCGTCGAGATCGGTCGGCGCCGGGTTGAGCGTCGTCTTCTTCCAGTAGAACGCGTCGGCCGCGAGCGTCGGGAACGTACCCGGCGCGGACAGCGCGTTCGCGTAGTCGAGGATCGACGACTGCAGCGTGATCCCGTTCAGGTCGATGCCGTCCTCGTGCAGCACCCACGACACGACCGCGCTGCGCGCGGTGCCGTACGACTCGCCGTACAGGAACTTCGGCGAATTCCAGCGCGAGTACTTGGTCAGGTAGCGCTGGATGAAGCGGTCGATCGAGCGCGCATCCTGGTCGGTGCCCCAGAAGTCCTTGTTCTTCGCCGGCGCGATCGCCGTCGAGTAGCCGGTGCCGACCGGGTTGATGAACACGAGGTCGGTGCGGTCGAGCAGGCTGTCCGGGTTGTCGAGCAGCTTGTACGGCGCGGGCGGCGTGAAGTTCGGGAACGACGACTGCAGGCGCTTCGGCCCGTACGAGCCGAGCAGCAGGTAGACCGACGACGAACCGGGGCCGCCGTTATAGAAGAACGTGACCGGGCGCGGCTTCGACGGGTCCGGATTGTCCTGCGTGTACGCGACGTAGAACATCTTCGCGTTCGGCGCCGACGTGATCGGGTCGATCGTCGTCAGGTGGCCCGTGGTGGCCGTGTACTTGATCGTCTTGCCGCCGATCGCGACCTGGCGGTGCACGACCGCCGCGCCTTCCGTCGAATCGGTGACCGCGTCGTTCGGCCCGGTGCCGTACACGTCGGGGTCGACGTACGGCTGGTCGGCCGCGGCGGCGGCCGTTGCGTCGGTGGTGGCCGACGTGCTGCCGCTGGACGTCGTCGCGGCCGCGGTGGCGGCCGACGCGGTCGGGCTCGGCCCGTCGTCGCCGCCGCATCCCGTGACGAGCAGCGCCGCGGCCGCTGCCGCGGCGAGCGGTACGCTCAAGGTCGTTCCGAATAGCGCGAAACCGTCTTTCAAGGACTTCCGTGTCGTCATTATTGCCTCTCGAACAGAACGATAAATACCGCCGGCCGCAAAGGATCATTTGCGCCGGCGCTCCGCACCGGGAATGCATTCGTTATGCGACGCACTCCGAGTTTTTTACCGGATCGGCGAATACCGATCGGCACGATTTACCCCACCCATTTTTTTGCAACCGCACAATGGAATCAATTCCATTGCCAACGACAATTCAATGATTCGCTGCAATACCGATTCATTCCGCGGATTTGCAGGCGTAACAAAAGCGATGGGCCAAAAGATGCCCTGCAGAGCCCGCCCCATAAGGCAGCTTCGCTTCGAACGGACGAACGATCCCCGTCGGCGAGATACCGATTAATCGCGAAACGGCGATCAATCTCGATTGGAGCCGATTGAATAAAATCGAAAGGATCAGTTAATTAAAAGGAAAGAAATATTCTCGTATATGTAATTTATTAAATTAAGTGAAAATACCGGCGCATAATAGGTTCCGGACTTACGGCCGTAAAGTAATAATTTGTTACAGCGCTCGCCAATCGGATAAAGGGCAGCGCGGGACCGATTCCAGGCGACGCACATAAAAAAGCCGGACGGCTGTCCGGCTTGTTGGAGGCGGCGTGGTGGCCGTCGTCAGAGCGGCACGTCGATCGTGCCTGCGCCGACGGAAATCGCGTTCGCGCCCGGCGCGGTCGAGATCGCCGGCAGGTTGGCGCTCGTCAGCGCGGGCGCGGCGCCCGGCGTGCCGCCGCGCGGCACCGTGCGGATCACCTGCGACGGCGGCAGCGGCGCGCCGTTCTTCAGGTGCTTCCACATCAGGTTCAGCGCCTGCACGTTGTAGTAGTGAACCGGCACGAAGCGCGTGTCGAAGCCCGGCACCGACAGGAACGCGTCGAAGTGCTGGCCGTTCGTCACTTCGTAGAACGCCAGCTGGCTGCGCCCGGCTTCGCTGATCCCGTTCTGCGCGACGTACGCGCGCGACGCATGGTTCACGGGCACGAGCGCGTCGCTGCGGCCCTGCACGATGATCGCCGGCTTGCCGTGCAGGTTCGCGTTCACGCGCACCGCGTCGACGTTCGCGGGCATGCCCAGCATCCCGTTCGTCCACAGCTGGCGCAGGCACAGCGCGCCCGCGAAGCTTGCATCGGGCGTCGCGAGCCGGTGATCGGTGCCCGCGCCGTCGTTGAACACCAGATTGATGCCGGCCGTCGGCGGCACGCCGTTGCCGACGCCGAACACGGCCGGCATCGGCGATGCGGCGGGCGCCGCGACCACGCCCGTCGCCGGGTTCGTCGTCGCGAAGCTGAAGTTGCACAGGTTGTCGGTGACGCGCGAGCGCGTGTATGCGTTCGCATAGGTGACCGCGATCGCGGGAATCGCCTGCGAATCCCACATCGGTGCCTGCAGCAGGTCGGAATCGGCCAGATAGCCGGCCGCGTGAAGCTGCGCGAGCGCGTCGGCCGCCTGGCTCTGCGTGTCGGCGCCCGCCACCAGCCCGGCCGCGGCGAGCGTCGCGCAGCGCTGCGTGCGGATCGACTGCGTGGTCGCGGCGGGCAGCGCGCTCAGGTACGGCGCGCCGGCGAGCGACGCCGACGCGGCCGCGCACGGTTCCAGCAGGTTCGCGAGCGTCGCGTAATCGGCCAGCGGCCGGCCGAACGACGGCACCGGCTGGCCGCCCGCGCGGACCACCGCATTCGGCGCCATCTGTACGTTGATCTGCGGCTCGCCGACCACGACCGCGGTAATCCAGCCGCGGTTGTCCTGCTCGGCCGCCGCGAGCGACGCGCCGCCGCCGTTGCTGACCGACGCGGCGATCGTCGTGATGTCGCCCGCGCGATAGCGCACGCCGTGACGCGAGCCGTCGATCAGCGGTCCGAACTGCTCGTTGAGCGCCCAGTACGCGAATTCGACCGCCTGCAGCGTCACGCGCCCCCAGTCCTGCTCCGGATTCTGCTGCGAGTGCGCGTGCTTGAACGCATAGCGGTTCGGGAAGCGGCTGTTGAACGCGGCGAGATCGCCGCTCGTCACGTTCGCGGTGAACAGGCTGGCGGTGCCGGCCAGCACCGCGTTGGCGAGCGTGCCGTCGATCAGCGTGACGGTGTCGGAGCCGAGCTCGTGCGCGCCGTTGCCGCCGCCCTTGTCGTTGTAGGCCACCGCGCAGCCGCGCTTGAGCGCCCACTCGCCGGCCGCGGAAATCGCGCCGTACACGCCGCGCGAGCCGGACGACGTCGCGGTGACGATGCAGGGCTGCGCAGGGTTGAAGCTCGCAGGCACCTGCACGAGCAGCGTCACGTTCTTGCTGCCGCTGCCGTCATTGGCGTACGCGAGATATTCGGTGCCGGGGATCTTGCCTTCGCCGAGCGTATCGTTGCCGTCGAGGTCGACGTTCGGCCCCCAGAAGCGGCCGTAGCCGCCGTTCGCGCTCATGTCGACGAGCGCGCGGTAGTTCGACCAGATCGCGAGGCGGCGCAATTCGGCGCTGGTCGGCCGCGACGGATTCGCGAAGCCGGGCGCGGTCGCCGCCGCGAGCCCCGTCTTGCCGAGGCCGGCCGTCAGCAGGTCGTCGCTCGCGCCGTCGTAGGCCGTCGTGCGCACGCTGCCGGACACGAAGCCGGGCAACCGGTTGCGCTCGGCCGACTCGTCGCCGTTGCAGGCGCCGAGCATCGCGACCGCGGCCAGCGCCGCCCCCCACACCATCCGCCTGCCCCACCCGAGCTTCGTCATCGCCGCCCCCTCGATATCGTTATCGGTCCGCCGCCGCGCGGTGCGCGGCTGTCGGTGCGCGGCTTTCGGCCGCTGAAGCGCAAACGGGCCCCGGCATGCCGGGGCCCGCCTGAAAACGGGCGCACGCGGCGCTCGCGCGCCGCCGCCCGGCGTTACTGCTGCTGAACCGTCAGCTTGTTCGAGACCGACGTCACGCCCTTCACGCTCTTCGCCGCCTCTTCCGCCTTGTCGATCTGTGCCTGGTCGGGCACCGTGCCCTCCAGCGAGATCGCGCCGCCCTTCGAACGCACGACGATGTTCGCCACGTCGATGCCGCCTGCCTTCGTAATGGCCTTGCGCACCGCGTAGCCGAGCTTGCGGTTCGCCTTCTTCGCGGTTTTCGCGGCGGCCTTCGGCGCGCTCGTCGCGGCCGCCGGCGCTTCCGTTGCCGCTGCGTCGCTCGACTGCGCATATACGCTGCCCGACAGACAGGCCGCCACGGCGGCGACACCCAACGCTCTCAACACGATCGACTTCATGCTATCTCCTTATCACTCCGGAACGGCCGTGCACAGTACGGCCGGATACCCCCAAAAACAGCCGGCCCGCGCGCGAACGGGCGGGACAGCCGGTGTTTTCCACGGCGATACGAGAGAGGCGTCACGGGCCGGCGGCCGGCGCACGCGAAAGCGGGCCGGCCGGGCCGGACAGCCGCCGGCCGGACGCGCCCGGTCTGATGACGTGCCGGGTCGCGCGCGAATCGGGCGCGGCTGCGTCGCACAATGTAATCCAGCGCCCGCCGAAGCGCAAAGCTTTTGACGCGACGGCGTCCGCCGCCGTCCCGGTGCCGCGGTGCAATACCGCGCCGACTCGCGCAGGCGCGGGGAAACCGGGTACCATCGCCGCGAGCATCCGCGTCGTCCCGCGACGACCACCCCCGATGCGTCACGCCAGCGTCATCCGCCGATCCCATGAAGCCTGCCCGCCCTCGCCCGCCGCGCCGCATCCTCGCCCGCTTCGTCGCCGTCTCGTGGCGGGACCTCGCGCTGTCGATCGGCCCGACCGTGCTGCTCGCCGGCGCGGCCGTCTGGCTCGCGGTCAGGCTGATCCAGCCGGCGCCGCCGTCCACGCTCGTGATCTCGGCCGGGCCGCCCGGCAGCACGTACTGGAACGCCGCGCAGAAATACAAGACGATCCTCGCGAAAAACGGCGTCACGCTCGACGTTCAATCGTCAGAAGGTTCCGCGCAGAATCTCGCGCGGCTGTCGAACCCGAACGCGCCGGTCGACGTCGGCTTCGTGCAGAGCGGCATCGGCCCGAAGGAGCGCGACGAGCATCTGGTGTCGCTCGGCAGCATCGGCTACGTGCCGCTCGCGATCATGTACCGCGGCCCGGTCGTCGCGCGCCTGTCCGACTTCAAGGGCAAGCGGCTCGCGCTCGGCGCGGAAGGCAGCGGCGCGCGCGAGCTGAGCCTCGCGCTGCTGAAGATGAACGGCATCGTGCCGGGCGGCGCGACCGAGCTCCTGCCGACCGCCGGCGAGGATGCCGCGACCGCGCTGCTCGACGGCAAGATCGACGCCGCCTTCCTGTCTGGCGACTCGACGCAGATCCCGGTGATGGCGAAACTGTTCCGCGCGCCGGGCGTGCACGTGTACTCGTTCACGCAGGCCGAGGCGTACGCGCGGCGCTTTCCGTACCTGACCGCGATCACGCTGCCGATGGGCGTCTACGATCTCGGCCGCAACCTGCCGCCCGCCGACATCCACACGGTCGCGCCGACGATCGAGCTCGTCGCGCGCGACTCGCTGCACCCGGCGCTGTCCGACCTGCTGATCGAGGCCGCGCGCGAAGTGCACGGCCACGCGACGATCCTGCAGCACGCGGGCGAATTCCCGTCGTCCGTCACGCGCGGCTTCCCGCTGTCCGACGACGCCGCGCGCTACTACAAGTCGGGCAAGACCTTCCTGTACCGGCGCCTGCCGTTCTGGGTCGCGAGCCTCGTCGACCGGCTGCTGGTGGTGGTCGTGCCGCTGATCGTCGTGCTGATTCCGGGGCTGCGGCTCGTGCCGTCGCTGTACGGCTGGCGCGTGCGCTCGCGCATCTACCGCTGGTACGGCGCGCTGATCGCGCTCGAGCGCAGCGCGCTCGGCGAGCATACGGCCGAGGAGCGCGTGCAGCTGCTCGACCAGCTCGACGACATCGAGGAAGCCGTGAACCGGATGAAGATGCCGCTCGCGTACGCCGGGCAGTTCTACGTGCTGCGCGAGCACATCGGCTTCGTGCGCGAACGGCTCACCGCGCACGACCAGGATGCGCCGGCGGGCCCGCCCGGGGCCGGCACCCCGCCGGCTCGCGCGGAAGCCGCGCCGCCGCCGGCCGGCGACGCCCCCCGGGCGACTCCCGGTTCCGCGTGAGCGAACGATCCGCGATCATTGCTGCATGCGCGCGCCGCCGCGTAACATGGAGGCCGCCGCCAGGCGCCGCACGCCCCACCTTCTGGAGAACGACATGACAACCGGCCTCGATACCGCCCAACCCGCCTGGTTCTTCGACTTCGTGTCGCCGTTCTCGTATCTGCTGCTGGAGCAGCACGACAAATGGCCGGACGTGCCGTTCGTCCCCGTGCCCGCGTCGCTAAGCGACCTGCAGCGCCACTGGGGCCAGCGCCCGACCGCCGACGTGCCGGCCAAGCGCGTGTTCACGTACCGTCACGCGCTGTTTCGCGCGGAGCAGCTCGGCATCCGCTTCAAGATGCCGCCCGCGCATCCGTTCGATTCCGACAAGGTGCTGCGCCTCGCGATCGCGCTGCGCGCCGATATCGTGACGGTGCTGGAAATGTTCCGCTTCATCTGGCGCGAAGGCAACGATCCGTCGACGCCGGAAGGCTTCGCCGCGCTGTGCGAACGCGTCGGCGTGAGTCACGGCGACGAGCTGATCGAATTCGAGGAAACCGCTGCACAACTGGCGCGCAACACGGCCGACGCGATCGCGCTCGGCGTGTTCGGCGTGCCGACGTTCTGGATGAACCAGCAGCTGTTCTGGGGCGAGGATGCGCTGCCGATGGTGCTGTACTGCGCACGCACGCCGAACTGGCTCGAATCGCGCGAGGTCAAGCGGATCAGCACGCTGCCGAAGGGCCGCGCGTGATGGCGTGCGTGATGGCCGGTATCACGCACGGCAACGCGCGGCTGCGGTAAGGTTACGCGTCACTGGAATCCCCCCCATCGATGGAAGACGACGACCGTACCGCCTCGCTCGACATCTGGCTCGTGCGCGTGTTGCGCACGCTGCTGCTCGAGCGCAGCGTCACGCAGGCCGCGCTGCGGCTGAACCAGACCCAGCCCGCGATCAGCACCGCGCTGCGCAAGCTGCGCGAGACGCTGAACGACCCGATCCTCGTGCGCGGCAAATCGGGCATGGTGCCGACCGAATACGGCGCGTCGCTGCTCGAAGCCGCGTCGCGCGCGCTGCGCGAGGTCGATTTCATCGCGACGCCGCACGGCGACTTCGATCCGTCGTCCGCGCGGCGCACGTTCCGCGTCGCCGCGCCCGACTACCTGAACGATTTCTTCATGCCGACGCTGATCGAGCGCTTTCGCGACGCGGCGCCGCATGCCCATCTGGAAATCGATTCGCTGAATCCCGCGCTCGATCACGCGGGCGCGCTCGAATCGGGCGCGCTCGATCTCGTGATCGGCAACTGGCCGAAGCCCGACCCGCAGTTCGCGCGTCAGGACCTGTTCTCCGACACGATCGTGTGCCTGATGCGCGATGCGCATCCGCTCGCCCGCGCGCCGCTCACGCGCGAAGCGTATGCGTCGGCCGCGCACGTCGCGCCGACGCCGTACACCGGCGACAAGCGCAACGCGATCGAGATCGGCCTCGCACGCGCGCGCCTCACGCGGCGCATCGTGACGACGCTGCCGTACTTCGGGATCGTGCCGCAGGTGCTGCTGCAGTCGGACCTGATCTTCACGACGACGCGCCGCTTCGCGACGCACTATGCGCAACTGCTGCCGCTCGTCGTCGTCACGCCGCCGGTGCCGTTCCCGCGCATCAAGAGCTACCTGCTCACGCACCCGCAACCCGATCGGCCGACCGACATCGCATGGCTGTGCGCGCTGATGCAGAGCGTGTCCGACGAGCTGACGGTCGCCCGCACGCGCAAGCGCTGACGCGCGGCCGGCGCGTCGTCGCGCCGCCGTTCAGGCAACGCGGCCGCTCAGGCCGTGCAGAAGGTTTCCTGCAGATGGGTCCAGCGCACGACGCCCGCCGCGTCGCGCGCGAACACGGCGGTCGCGCGGCGCGCGGGCAGCTCGCCCGCTGCCGCGTGCTGTGCTTCGAGATAGGCGATCACCGCATGCGCTGCGTCGGCCGCGAGCACGCGGATCTCCGACAGCGTGATGCGCAGCCCCGGCTTCGCGCCGGCCAGCTTCGCGAACAACGCGCGCATGCCGTCGTGGTCGACCACGCGACCGTCGGTCAGGATCATCGTGAAGTCGGCGGAAAACGCGACGAGCAGCGCATCGAGCGCCGCCGGCGCGGTATCGACGCCGGACAGCCAGCGCTCGATGGCGACGAGGCTCGCATCGAGCGCGTCGAGATAGACGGAGTGATCGGACATGGGCGCGTGCACGGTGAGAGGAAGCGCGGCCCGCTGCCGCGCATTGCCGTGCAGTGTATGCAAAAACGCGCGGCCGTGCGCCGGCCGCGCGGCATGACCGCCCTACCGCGGTTTTACCGCGAGCAGGACACGTCGTCGCGTGCGCGCCCGGCCGCAGCCGCCTTCGCATCGGCCACCGGCATCCCCGAACGCACCTGCAGCAGCTCCGCGCAGACGGCCACCGCGATCGCGCCCGGCGCCTTGTCGACGATGCCGGCGACCCCGATCGGGCATACCATCTCGACGAGCCGCGCCGGATCGACGCCGCGCGCGGCGAGCCGGCGCTCGAACTTCACGCGCTTGGTGCGCGAGCCGATCATCCCGAAGTACGCGTAGTCGCGCCGCCGCATGATCTGCGCGGCGAGCGAGAAGTCGAGCGCGTGGTTGTGCGTCATCACGAGGAAGTACGCGCCGGGCGGCGCCGCATCGACGACGGCCTCCGGCGTGTCGGTCGGCTCCGGCTGCACGTTCGGCGGACATTCGTCGGGGAACAGCTCGTCACGCGTGTCGACCCACTGCACGACGCACGGCAGCGCGCCGAGCAGCGTGACGAGCGCATGGCCGACGTGCCCCGCGCCGAACAGCACGATGTGCATCGGCGGCGGTGCTGCGCTCACGCGGTTGCGCTGGCCGGTGCCCGGCGCGAACGGCTGCAACTGCGACGGCGCGCTGCCGCACGCGCCGTCGCATCCCGCGGCAGGCGCCTGCGACGCGGCACGCGGCGAACGGGCGGGGCCGTTCATGCCGGCCTCCGCCGGGCCGTCTCGACGAGGCTGACCGCCCCGTCGGGGCCGGCGCACGAAGCGAGCGTGAAGAGGCGGTTCATCTCAGCCTGCCCGCGCGGTGCTCGCCGCCCGCACCGCGCCGATCGCGCGCAGGATCGACTCGCCGGTGGCCGGCCCGTCGAGCGGCGGGTTCACGCGATAGTCGCCGACCGCGGCAATCGCATCGCGCACCGCGAAGAATACCGAGAACGGTAGCAGCAGCGGCGGCTCGCCGACGGCCTTCGAACGATGGATGCTGTCCTCGACGTTGCGGTTCTGGAACAGCCGCACGTTGAACTCGGGCGGCGTGTCGTTCACCGTCGGGATCTTGTACGTGGACGGCGCATGCGTCATCAGCTTGCCGCCCGGGTTCCACCACAGCTCCTCGGTGGTCAGCCAGCCCATCCCCTGGATGAACGCGCCTTCGACCTGGCCGATGTCGAGCGCCGGGTTCAGCGACGCGCCCACGTCGTGCAGCGCATCGACGCGCAGCGTGCGCATCTCGCCCGTCAGCGTGTCGATCACGACTTCCGACACGGCCGCGCCGTACGAGTAGTAGTAGAACGGCCGGCCCTGCAGCTTCGATTGATCCCAGTGCAGCTTCGGCGTCGCATAGAACCCGTCGGACCACAGCTGCACGCGCGCGAGATACGCCTTCGCGATCACGTCGCCGAACGGCACGCCATGGCCGCCGACCCACACGACGTCGTTGCCGAACTTCACGTCGGCCGCGTCGACCTTGCCGTCGCCGAACTGCTTCGCCGCGAACACCGCGAGCCGCTCGCGCAACTGGCGCGCCGCGTCCTGCGCGGCCTTGCCGTTCAGGTCGGAGCCGGTCGACGCGGCGGTCGCGGACGTGTTCGCGACCTTGCTCGTGTCGGTCGCGGTCACGCGGATCCGGCCGAAGCGGATGCCGAGTTCATGCGCGACGACCTGCGCGACCTTGGTGTTGAGCCCCTGCCCCATCTCCGTGCCGCCGTGGTTCACGAGCACCGAGCCGTCGGTGTAGATGTGCACCAGCGCGCCGGCCTGATTGAAGTGCGTGACGTTGAACGCGATCCCGAACTTCACCGGCGTGAGCGCGATGCCCTTCTTCAGCACCGTGTTGCGTGCGTTGAATGCGCGCACGCCGGCGCGCCGCGCGCGGTAGTCGCTCGTCGTCTCGAGTTCGCCGAGCAGCTCCTGCAGCACGTTGTCCTCGACCGTCTGCCCGTACGGCGTCACATTGCGTTCGGTCTTGCCGTACAGGTTCGCGTAGCGCACGTCGAGCGGATCACGGCCGAGCGAACGCGCGATGTCGTCGAGGATGTATTCGATCGCGAACGCGCCCTGCGGGCCGCCGAAGCCGCGGAACGCGGTGTTCGACTGCGTGTTGGTCTTGCCGCAGTAGCCGACGATGTCGACGTCGCCGAGCCAGTACGCGTTGTCGAAGTGGCACACCGCGCGCGTCATCACCGGGCCCGACAGGTCGGCCGAGAAGCCGCAGCGCGACGTCATGTCGAGCGCGACGCCGTCGATGCGGCCGTCGTCGTCGTAGCCGACGTCGAAGCGGTAATGGAAGTCGTGCCGCTTGCCGGTGATCATCATGTCGTCGTCGCGGTCCGGACGCAGCTTCACCGGGCACAGCAGCTTCCATGCGGCGAGCGCCGCGCAGCACGCAAACAGCCCCGACTGCGATTCCTTGCCGCCGAAGCCGCCGCCCATCCGGCGGCATTCGACCAGCACGTTGTGCGACGCGACGCCGAGCACGTGCGCGACGAGGTGCTGCATCTCGCTCGGGTGCTGCGTCGAGCAGTACACGTGCATCCCATCGTCGTCCTTCGGCACCGCGTACGCGATCTGCCCTTCCAGGTAGAACTGCTCCTGGCCGCCGAGCAGCATCTCGCCCGACTCGCGGTGCGGCGCGGCGGCGAGCCGCGCGGCCGCATCGCCGCGCGCGAGTTTCAGCGGCGGGATCACGTAGGTTTCGGCCTTGCGCGCTTCCTGCGCGGTCAGGATCGCGGGCAGCTCTTCATACTCGACCTGCGCGCGGCGCGCGGCGAGCCGCGCGGTTTCGTGCGACGTGGCGACGACGATGAACATCGGCTGGCCGACGAACTGCACGATGCCTTTGGCCAGGACCGGATCGTCGTGGATGATCGGGCCGCAATCGTTGACGCCGGGAATATCGTCGGCCGTGAACACGGCGACCACGCCAGGCGTCGCACGCACCGCGTCGAAGTTCATCGATACGATCTTCGCGTGCGGCTTCGCCGACAACCCGAGCGCCGCGTGCAGCGTGCCGGCGACGAGCGGGATGTCGTCGGTGTAGGTCGCACGCCCGCTCACATGCAGATGGGCGGATTCGTGCGCGCGCGATACGTGCACCTGCGCGGCGTCGGCCTGCGGGTCGAGGGTGCTCAGGAACGGTTCTGCTTGCTGGTTCATGTTCGGTGTTCTCCGTCGTCAGACGCGCGCCGCGTCGTTGGCAACTTCGGCGCCTGCTTCGGCGGCCACTTCGCGCACGTTCAGCGCCTGCGGCGGCAGCGGGTCGTGCGCACGCGTCTCCAGCCAGAAGCGATACATCAGGTTCTTCGCGGTCTCGAGGCGATACGCGCTCGTCGCGCGCATGTCGGACAGCGGCTGGTAGTCGCGCTCGAGCGCCTGCATCGCGGCCTGCGCGGTCGCTTCGTGCCACTGCGCGCCGTCGAGCACGGCTTCCGTGTGGGCCGCGCGCTTCGGCGTCGCGGCCATCCCGCCGAACGCGATGCGCGGCTCGCGGATCGTGTCGCCGTCCGCGATGAACGCGAACGCCGCGCACACGGCCGAGATGTCGGAGTCGAAGCGCTTCGACAGCTTGTACGTGCGGAACTGCAGCTTGTCGCGCGCACCGGTGCGGGTCGGCACCTTCACGCCGACGACGAATTCGTGCGCCGCCATGTCCTTCTGCTGATAACCCGTGTACAGCGCCTCGAGCGGCAGCTCGCGCACCGTGTCGCCGCCGCGCAGCACGACGCGCGCGCCGAGCGCGATCAGGCCCGGCATCGAATCGCCGATCGGCGAGCCGTTCGCGACGTTGCCGCCGAGCGTGCCCGCGTTGCGGATCGGCAGCGACGCGAAGCGCTTCCACATCTCGGTCAGTTCCGGGTAGGTGCCGGCCAGCGCCGCATAGGCCTTTTCGACCGTCACGCCCGCGCCGATCTCGATCCAGTCGTCGCCGTGCGCGACCTGCTGCAGTTCGGCGATCTGGCCGACGTAGATCAGGTCGTCGAGGCGGCGCATCTGCTTGGTGACCCACAGGCCGATGTCGGTGCTGCCGGCGAGAATGCGTGCGTCGGGACGCTCGGCCTTCAGCGCGGCCAGCGCGTCGAGCGTGCGCGGCGCCGCGAAGCGCGCGCCGTTGATCGTCGTGTAGTCGAACGTGTCGTCGCGCTTGAGCGATACGAGCGTGCGGGCAAGCGCGGCCGCGTCGACCGGCGCGACCGGTGCCGGCGCGCCTTCGCCGGTCGCGCCTTCGCCGGCCGCGCCTTCGCCGGTCGCGTCGAACATCCGCACCGCCGCATCGACGATCGGGCGATAGCCGGTGCAGCGGCACAGGTTGCCGGTCAGCGCATCGGCAATCTCGGTGCGCGTCGGCACGTCCTTCGCCTTCGCGCACGCACTGCCGCAGCCTTCGTGGCCGTGCTTCTCGTACAGCGCCCACATCGACATCACGAACCCGGGCGTGCAGAACCCGCACTGCGAACCGTGGCAATCGACCATCGCCTGCTGCACGGGATGCAGCGAACCGTCCGGCTGGCGCAGGTCCTCGACCGTGAGCAGCGCCTTGCCGTCGAGCGTCGGCAGGAACTGGATGCATGCGTTGACGGCCTTGAACTCGACCGCGCCGGCGTCGGTCAGCTCGCCGACGACGACCGTGCACGCGCCGCAGTCGCCTTCCGCGCAGCCTTCCTTGGTGCCGGTGCAATGCGCGTCCTCGCGCAGGTATTGCAGCACGGTGCGGGTCACGTCCGCGCCGCTGACTTCGCGGATCGCGTGACGATGGTAGAAGCGGATCGGCTCACTCATGTCTCAGTGTTTCTTCAAATGGGGGCAAGGCGGCCTGCGCGGAGCGCCTGACCGACGTTTTTCTGACAGTTTGCACGCTATCACCGTCAAATTCCGCAACCCATAGCCCATTACGCATGCGGCTCATATAACTGCCGCGATATGCGCGCCCAGCCGGCCGACGCCCTTGCCGCACGGGGCGCGCCGGCCGTTCCCGGCCCCCCCGATCGTCGGTCGTCTTCATGGACGGCGCCCGGTTAACTAAACGGTACCTGCGTGAAAACCGGTTCCATGGGAAAATCCGGATTCCCTTTTCCGCCGTTTTCCGTACGTTCCGCCATTCGTTCCGACCCCATGTCCTCCGATTCCGCCACACCGCCGCGCAGCGGGTTCGCGGTCACGCTGCAAATCGTGTCCGTCGTCTGCTTCACGTTCATCTGCTACCTGACCATCGGCCTGCCGCTCGCGGTGCTGCCGGGCTTCGTCCACGACGACCTCGGCTTTTCCGCGATCGTCGCGGGCGGCGCGATCAGCGTCCAGTATTTCGCGACGCTCGCGTCGCGGCCGCTCGCCGGGCGCCTTGCCGATACGCTCGGGCCGAAGCAGACGGTGCTGCGCGGGCTGGTCGGCTGCGGGGTGTCGGGCGTGCTGCTGCTCGTCGCGCTGCTGCTCGCGCACTGGCCGGTCGCGAGCCTCGTGCTGCTGCTCGCGAGCCGGCTCGTGCTCGGCGTCGGCGAAAGCCTGTGCGGCACCGGCGCGATCCTGTGGGGCATCGGCCGGGTCGGCGTCGCGCACAACGCGAAGGTGATCTCGTGGAACGGCATCGCGACCTACGGCGCGCTCGCGCTCGGCGCGCCGGTCGGCGTCGCGATCGCGCATACGCTGAATCCGGCGCTGATCGGCGTGATCGTGATCGCGCTGGCCGCGCTCGGCTTCTACCTCGCCCGCCCGATCGCGCCGGTGCCGCTCGTGCACGGCGAACGGATGTCGTATGCGAGCGTGTTCACGCGCGTGCTGCCGCACGGCCTCGGCCTCGCGCTCGGTTCGGCCGGCTTCGGCTCGATCGCCACGTTCGTCACGCTGTACTACGCGGCGCGCCACTGGCCGAACGCCGCGCTGTCGCTGACCGTGTTCGGCACGCTGTTCATCGGCGCGCGCCTGCTGTTCGCGAACACGATCAAGACCTACGGCGGCTTCCGGGTCGCGATCGTGTCGTTCGCGTTCGAATGCTCGGGCCTGCTGCTGCTGTGGCTCGCGCCGGTGCCGCACGTCGCGCTCGTCGGCGCGGCGCTGACGGGCTTCGGCTTCGCGCTGATCTTCCCGGCGCTCGGCGTCGAGGCCGTCGCGCTCGTGCCGCCCGCGAGCCGCGGCGCGGCGCTGTCCGCGTATTCGGTGTTCCTCGACCTGTCGCTCGGCATCACCGGCCCGCTCGCCGGCTATGTGGCCGGTGCGTTCGGCTATCCGCAGGTATTCCTGTTCGCGGCGGTGGCCGCCGCCGCGGGCGTCGCGCTGTCGATGGTGCTGTACCAGCGGCAAGCGCGCGTGGCGGGGAGCGGTGCGGCGGCGTGAGAGGCGTGAGAGGCATGACGCGCGTCAACGCAGCAGCACGTTGAAGTCCCGCAATACGCGGGCCGCATCGGGATGACGCCTGAACGGAACGGCGTTCCCGAGCGAGAGTTTCGGCTCGGCACGATCGAACAGCACGAGCGCTTCCGACGTGTTGAGATGGCGCGACATGTATAAAAACCCGTCGACGCGACGGGGATGCCGGTGGACGGCAAGCGACCACTGTTGCGGAACGTCGTACGGTGCGATGGTCGACAACGCACCGTCGCCTCCGAGGTTTTTCAGCGGCAAGCCGTGCAGGACGGCGACGATCAGCGGCGCGCCGCCAAACGAAAGGACGTAGCGATCGAGCTCGGTCGTCACGAGCGGAAAACCGCCCAGCACCAGATCGGCGACTTCGTCGTGCAGCACCGTCTCGGCGAATGCGCAATGCAGATCGAAGCCGAAATAACTGGTGCCGTACCGCCGCCGCTT
Source organism: Burkholderia sp. BCC0044 (assembly GCF_902832955.1). Lineage (NCBI taxonomy): Bacteria > Pseudomonadati > Pseudomonadota > Betaproteobacteria > Burkholderiales > Burkholderiaceae > Burkholderia > Burkholderia sp. BCC0044. Next base: position 1,607,392 of record NZ_CADFDO010000001.1, read on the forward strand.
GCGCGGATCGTCGAAGCGGTTGCCGCCCGACTTGCCGAAGTACGGCTCGCCCGTCGCGAATCGCGAGATGCGCACCAGCGCCGTCGGCGCAACTTCGCGAGTCACCAGCGTCGCGCTCGCGAAATGTGCTTCTGGCGCCGTCAGCAAACGGGCCGCCTAGCGCTCGGCGAACGCCCTGGCGGCGCGCTCGACGTCATCCACCTTCCCGCGCGACAGCGCGACGAGCGGCGTAACGTTGCCCAGCGACGCCTTCGGCGTCGTGAAGAACTGCCATTTGCTCCATCCCGGCAAACCGCCCAGAGATTGAGTCACCCTGCCCAGCGTCTTGCGATCGATATCTCCCGCCAGATAGAAGGCCGGATAGTACTGGGCGGCGCCGACATCGACCGTGAAGATCCGACCGGACGCCACGGCCTTGCTGAGCGCCTGCCGCGTCATGCCGAGGCCGGCCCATGTCTGCGCGGCGGGCAGCAGCTTGCCGTCGGCGACCAGCATGCGCCGTTCCGCCTGCACCTGCCGCTCCGGATCGGCGACGGCGACTCCCGCCGCTCGCGTCTTCCCGCCGGCCGGCTTCCTGTCGCGCGTCGCGGCAGCGGCGATGCCGAACGTGATCGTGCCGGCCAGATCGATGACCTGCGCGATGCCGACCTTGAACAGGTGCCCCAATTGCTCGTCGGACAGGCTGAGCAGCGCCCGCGCGCGATCGGGGCCGAGCATGGTCGCCGCGCCGACAGCACTGCGCAGCGCCTCCTCCGTCTCGACATCGAGAACGACGGCCGTCTGTTCCAGCGTATGAGCTCGCGCAATCATCATCACCTCCCGTCACTACCGGAATGATCGAGCGTAGCCGCGAATCGAAACCAAGTCAACCATGTCAACCTAATCGACCGGTCGCCGGTTTCGTCGATCGTGCGTTCGCGCAACCGCGAACTTCGTCAGGCCGTCCGCAGAAACAACCGCCGCGTGACGTCGAACGCGACGAGATTGCCGGCAACCACGAGCAGCAGCCCGATCACCGCGAGCGGCGACCACTGGTAACCCTCGAACACCGTCGACACGGCCAGCGCGACGATCGGGAACAGCACCGTGCAGTACGCGGCGCGCTCCGGCCCGATCCGGCCGACGAGCGTCAGGTACGCGGTGAAGCCGATCACCGAGCCCGGCACGGCCAGGTACACGAGCGCGCCGAGATAGCGCGGGCTCGTGTCGAGCGTAAACGGCATCCCGGCCACCGCGCTGCCGACGGTCAGGATCGCCGCACCGATCAGCATCGCCCAGCCGTTGGTCGCGAGCGGATGCAGCCCCATCGACTGCATCCGGCTCGACAGCAGGTTGCCCGCCGAGAAGCACATCGTGCCGGCGAACGCGATCGCGAGCCCCGTCCACGTCGCGTGGTCGTCGAGATGGCCGGCCATCTGCTGCCAGAACAGGCACGCGATGCCGGTCAGGCCGAGCAGCGCGCCGGCGATCGCCGACGGCCGCAGCGGGCGGCCCATGAACAGCCGGCCGTTGATCGAGTTCAGCAGCGGCGCGGTCGAGAAGATCACCGCGACGAGCCCGCTCGGCACGACCTGCTCCGCGTAGTAGAAGCACAGGAAGTTCAGGCAGAACAGCGCGAAGCCCTGCGCGACGAGAAAGCGCCACGCCTCGCGCGGTGGGCGCACCGGGCGGCGCATCACGCGCAGCAGCGCGAACAGCACGGCGGCCGCGAACCAGAAGCGCCACGCGATCGACACGGGCGGCGGCACCGAGCCGAGCTGCCACTTGATCGCGATCCAGGTGGTGCCCCAGATCAGCACGGTGACGAAATAAAGCGACAGGTTCATGGCGGCATTCCGGAAAATCGGGGAAATCGGGGAAATCGGGATCCCGACTATGCCGTCGCACCGCGCGCGCCGATTGTCCGGAATTGCGGTCTTTTTCGGGACGCCGCACGCGGCGCCGCGCGCCCGCTTATACTCGGCGCATCATGAGTCTCTCCCTCAGCGCCCCGCCCGTCGACCGCGCCGCCGCCCTGGCCGGCGGCGAGCTGCCGTTCGGCCTGCAGTCGGTCTGCCGCACGCTCGCCGACGCGAACGCGACGCTCGAGCGCTTCGCGTGGCTCGGCGACCATCTCGCGATCGCCGAATGGACGCGGATCACCGACGAAAGCGAGACGGTCTACGAGCAGCCCGGCCACCACACGCTGTCGTGCTACCTCGACGGCGGCTACCGGACCGAGCGCCAGCGCGTGCCGCGCTACGGCGCGCCGAGCCTGCTGTGCGCATTGCCGGGCGATCATGAATCGCGCTGGTGGGTGCGCGGCGAAATGCATTTCGTCCACCTGTATTTCCTGCCCGAACACTTCACGCAGCGCGCGATCCGCGAACTCGACCGCGAGCCGCGCGAGCTGAAGCTCGCCGATCGCACCTATTTCGAGGATGCGCGCGTCGCCGCGCTACTGCGCTCGCTCGCGCTCGACGGTTGGGACGATCCCGACGACCGGCTGCGCGCGAACGAGACCGCACACGACGTGCTGAGCCTGCTGCTGCGCGGGCAGAGCACGACGCGCACCGACACGTCGTTCCGCGGCGGCCTCGCGCCGGCCGTGCGCCGCCGCGTGCGCGACTACATCGACACGTATCTCACGCAGCCGCTGACGCTCGGCGAACTCGCCGAGGTCGCCGCGCTGTCCGAATACCATTTCTCGCGGATGTTCCGGCTGTCGTTCGGCCGCGCGCCGCACGCATGGGTGGCCGAGCAACGGCTCGCCCGGGCCCGCGAACTGCTGCGCACGACGGCGCTGCCGCTCGCGCAGATCGCGGCCGACTGCGGCTACGCGAACGCCGGCCACTTCAGCCATCGCTTTCGCGACGCGCACGGTACGACGCCGAATACGTACCGGCGCGCGATGCAGGGCCGCTGAGCACGGCCCGTTGCCGCTTTTGCGCGCTTACGCGCCGCGCCGCGACAGTTCCTGTTCGAGCGCCGCGACGCCGGCCGGCAGGTCGACCGGCACCTTCAGGTCGACCATCGTGCGGCCGAACGCATGCAGCGTGCGGAACAGGTTGTGTTCGCGGCACTGCTCGCCCATCTGCCCGATCCGCACGATCGGCAAGCCGAACGAGCCGGAAATCTCGACCTGGTACTGCTTCGAGATATGGCCGCAGACCATCCCGGGCGTGAGCCCCTCCGGCGTCTCGATCCCGACCACCGAATTGAGCCGGCAGTCCTTCGGCGCATAGAGCTTGAGCCCCATCGATTCGACGCCCGCCTGCAGCGCCAGCGAGCAGCGCAGGTGGCGCGCGAAGCGGCTTTCGAGCGTCTCCGCGCAGACGAGCCGCAGCGCCTCGTGCAGCGCGAGCACGCCCGACACGGGCGCCGTGTAGTGATAGCCCGCGTTGTGCCAGAAGTTCTCGGCCAGCGCCATGTCGAGGCACCAGTGCGCGTTCGGCTCGGGGCGCGTCTTCATGCGCTCCCACGCGGCATCGGAGAACGCGATCAGCGACACGCCCGGGATCGACGACAGCCCCTTCTGGCCGCCGGTGATCACCGCGTCGATGCCCCACGCATCCATCTCGAGCGGCATCGTCGACAGCGTGCACACCGCGTCGACGACCACCAGCGCGCCGGCCGCCTTCGCGAGCGCCGCGATGTCGCGCAGGTCGCGGTTCCAGACGGTATTGGACGTTTCGCCCTGCACGATCGTGACGATCTCGGGCCGCTCGCGCGCGATCGCGTCGGCGATCTCGTCGAGGCTCGCGACCGCGCGGTCGGCCACTTCGAGCGTCGCGACGTCGGCGCCGACGCGCGTGGCCATCTCGGCCATCCGGGCGCTGAAGAAGCCGTTGCGGATCGACAGCACGCGCGTGCCGCGCCAGGCGAGATTCGAGATCGCCATTTCCATCGCGGCCGAGCCGGGGCCCGCGACGCCGAGCACCCACTTCGTGCGGGTCTGGAACACGTAGCGCGCCATCTCCTTCACCTGCTCGATGATCTTCGCCATCGTCGCGCCGAGGTGGTTGATCACGATCGTGTTCGCCTTGGCCACCGCGGCCGGGATCGGAACCGGGCCGGCCCCCATCATCAGCAGCGGTTCTTCGGGCAGGATCGCGTCGAGCGGCACGACGACGGGACAGGGAATCGGCGAGTAATCGATGGACATGGCTGGGAAAAGTTGAAGAAAGAAAGTGCTCGGACGCCCGTGGTACGGCGCCCGTGGCACGGCGCGGCGAACTGATCGATCATTCCGCGTTCCGCCGCCTCGCGCAAGAGGCACGCACGTCCGGACAGCGCGACGGTGGCCCGGTCGCCGGACCGGGCCAGCCGCCCGCGCACCGCTCGCGCGACGACCTGCCGGATTGAAAAGGGATTGCCCGCCGGTTCCGAAACGGTTCCATACGGGTTCCGCCCGCGCGATTTTCTCCGCCAATATCGAGACGATTCGTCGAAAAAGGGCCGTTCAGCCTCATTCGCCGATCGAACCAAATGGAGCGGCGACCTGATACAAATCGCGGAGCGAATTCGATACACCAAATCCGAACGTGGAAAAAACATCCACTATTGCGGCATGTATTGGGGAACGACTCCGAAATTGCCGTGCCCAGGTTTGCGCGAATTTCTCACAACCAATTGATTTAAATACATAATATCCGCCGCATCCGGACCTGCCCCAATACCGCATCGGTTTTGCCAAGCGCGCCCTTGCTGCATTGCAGCGTTAAACCGTTACTCGCGATTTCGATTTTACGCAAGCCGCCCGTTTTCTCAGGTTGACGGATATCCGTTCTGTATTTAACAATCATCAGCGGAATCGAAAATTTGATTTTCGATACGAGGGAGAGCTGGGGCCGCGCGATGCGCTTTCGAGGTTGCGCGGCGATAAATCACAACCAAAATCAATCAACCGGGCCAGAAATACGCAAGCCATGAACCAGATTCAGACCATGCGTGTATTCGTCTGCGTCGCCGAGCAGCAAAGCTTCCGGCGCGCGGCGCACCATCTCGGCGTGTCCAATGCGCTCGTCACGCGTTCCATCGCGATGCTCGAGGGCCACCTGAACACCCGGCTGATCCATCGCACCACGCGCAACCTGTCGCTCACCGAGGCCGGCGTGCGCTACCTCGATGGTTGCCGTGCGCTGCTCGAGGAATTCGACCACCTCGAATCGTCCGTCGCGCATGCGGTGCGCGAACCGGCCGGCACGCTGCGCGTCGTCGCGTCGGGGCTGCTGTCGCCGCTCGCGCTGACGCCGCTCGTCAGCAGCTTCCGGCACCGCTACCCGGAGCTGCGCGTGCAGCTGACCGTCGCCGAAGGGCCGCTCGACGTGCTCGATTCGGGCTACGACGTCGGCATCGTCACGGGCACCCGGCTCGACGGCAACCCGTCGCTGATCGGCCATGCGCTCGCGCCGAACCCGTTCGTCGCGTGCGCGGCGCCGGCGTATCTCGACCGCCGCGGCGAGCCGCGCGTGCCCGACGACCTGCCGGGCCACGACTGGGTCACGCTCGCGCCGCACCAGCACGCGCCGACGTGGCAACTGGTCGGCCACGACGGCGTTGCCCATTCGGTCACGGTGCGTCCGGCCTGCACGGTCAACCAGCTTGCGCTCGTGCAGGCGGCGGCCGTGGCCGGCGCCGGCATCGCGGTGCTGCCCGAGCCGTGCGTGGCCGATGCGCTCAACCACGGCACGCTCGTGCGGCTGATGGCCGGCTACCGGATCGACGATCCCGACGCGCAACTGTCGCTCGTCTATCCGAACCGCCAGTACGTGCCGGCCCGCACGCGCAGCTTCGTCGAACACGCGCTCGAGCACTTCAGCGCGCCGTCCGCCCGCGAGCAGACCGACTACGGCTTCCTGCGGCCGGTGCGCGGCCCCGAACGCTCCGACATCGTCACGGGCCTGCAGTAAACTGCGCGCGTCAGCCATCGGAGGTGCAGCGTGCGCGTGATCCTGTTCAGCAGCCGGCAGTACGACGACGATTCGTTCACCGCCGCCAACCGGCAGTTCGGCTATCGGCTGCACTTCCAGCCGTCGCACCTCGACGCGGAAACCGCGATCCTCGCGCACGGCTATGACGTCGTCTGCCCGTTCGTCAACGACACCGTCGACGCGGCCGTGCTCGAACGGCTCGCCGACGGCGGCACACGGCTGATCGCGCTGCGCTCGGCGGGCTTCAACCACGTCGACCTCGCCGCCGCCGAACGGCTCGGCATCACGGTCGTGCGCGTGCCCGCGTATTCGCCGCATGCGGTCGCCGAGCACGCGGTCGCGCTGATCCTCGCGCTCAATCGCCGCCTGCCGCGCGCGGTCGCCCGCACCCGCGAAGGCGATTTCTCGCTGAACGGCCTGCTCGGCTTCGACCTGCACGGCAAGACCGTCGGCGTGATCGGCACCGGCCTCATCGGCAGCGTGTTCGCGAAGATCATGATGGGCTTCGGGATGCACGTGCTCGCGCACTCGGTGCCGCCGTACGACGACGAGCTGATCGCGTTCGGCGCGCGCTACGTCGAGCTCGACGAACTGCTGCATCACGCCGACATCGTCAGCCTGCATTGCCCGCTGCTGCCGTCGACGCACCACCTGATCAACGAACGCACGCTCGCGCGGATGAAGCACGGCGCGATGCTGATCAATACGGGCCGCGGCGGCCTCGTCGATGCGCAGGCGCTGGTCGACGCACTCAAGAGCGGTCAGCTCGGCCATCTCGGGCTCGACGTGTATGAGGAAGAAAGCGGCCTCTTCTTCGAGGATCACTCCGACCTGCCGCTGCAGGACGACGTGCTCGCGCGCCTGCTGACGTTCCCGAACGTGATCGTCACGTCGCACCAGGCGTTCTTCACGCGCGAGGCGCTGGCCGAGATCGCGCACACGACGCTCCTGAACATCGAGGCGTGGCATGCGCGGACGCCGCGGAACGTCGTGATGGCAAATCGCTGAAAAACTGCCCATTTAAGGTCCGCAGCGCATCCGCAATCGTTTGCTCGTGCGTGTTGCCGCGCACCGCACTCGCCCTCGTCAACAATTCAGCGCATTGTTTCGGTTGAAGTAACGCTTCGCGCGCGCCGTCTGCTATCGTTGCGCCGACGTCCTTCCCTGCCTTTGCCGCTCATGCGTTTCGACGATTCCGACATCGCCGCCGTCTACCGTGCCATCTTCGAACGGCGCGACATGCGCCACTTCACGCCGGCGCCCGTCGATCCGGCCGTGCTCGCGCGCCTGCTGCGCGCGGCGCACCACGCGCCGAGCGTCGGCTTCATGCAGCCGTGGCGCTTCATCCGCATCACCGATCCCGCGTTGCGCACCGCGATTCACGCGCTGGTCGAGGCCGAGCGCCGCGCGACCGCCGACGCGCTCGGCGAGCGCCAGGACGAATTCATGCGGCTGAAGGTCGAAGGCGTGCGCGAATGCGGCGAGTTGCTGATCGTGGCGCTCGCCGACGGCCGCGAACGCCACGTGTTCGGCCGCCGCACGCTGCCGGAGATGGATCTGGCCTCCGCCGCGTGCGCGATCCAGAACATGTGGCTCGCGGCCCGCGCGGAAGGGCTCGGGATGGGCTGGGTGTCGTTGTTCGACGTCGAGGCGCTGCGCACGCTGCTGCGGATGCCCGACGGCGCGAAGCCGATCGCCGTGCTGTGCGTCGGCCACGTCGATGCGTTCTATGCGAAGCCGATGCTCGAGGAAGAGCGCTGGGCCGCGCGGATGCCGATCGAGGCGTGCCTGTTCGAGAACGGTTGGGATGGCGCGGCGGCGAGCGACGGGGCCGGATCGGCTGCGTCGCCAGTCGAGACTGAAATGAAAGAAACGTCGGATGTGATGCCTGACGGCGCGCCTGAACGGATCGGCTGATCCACGGTTCGGCAGCGACGGTCGTTCCGCCGCTGAATCGCCGAAGATCCCACAGTGTGAGCTTCCGCCCACCGCCCCGTCGCACGCCGACAACAACCATTTTGGCCCCAAGCGTAAGGGTTTTCACTGAAGTAGAATCGCGGCTGACGTTCGCCTCACCGACCGCCCGTCCCGCGCCTCCTGCGCCTGGCTCGAGCGGCATCCTTTCCCGAGCCTACCGCGATGCCCCTGCCTCTTTTCGCCCTTGCCGTCGCCGCATTTGGAATCGGTACCACCGAATTCGTGATCATGGGGCTGCTGCCCAATGTCGCGCGCGACCTCGGCGTGTCGATCCCGGCCGCCGGGATGCTCGTGTCGGGCTACGCGCTCGGCGTGACGATCGGCGCGCCGATCCTCGCGGTCGTCACCGCGAAGATGCCGCGCAAGCGTGCACTGATGGGCCTGATCGGGCTGTTCATCGCCGGCAACCTGTTCTGCGCGATCGCGCCCGGCTACGCGGTGCTGATGGCCGCGCGCGTCGTCACCGCGTTCTGCCACGGTGCGTTCTTCGGCATCGGTTCGGTCGTCGCGAGCAACCTCGTCGCGCCGAACCGCCGCGCGCAGGCGATCGCGCTGATGTTCACCGGCCTCACGCTCGCGAACGTGCTCGGCGTGCCGCTCGGCACCGCGCTCGGCCAGGCGTTCGGCTGGCGCGCGACGTTCTGGGCCGTCACCGGCATCGGCCTCGTCGCGGCTGCCGCGCTCGCGGTATGCCTGCCCAAAAACCTCGCGATGCCCGACACCAGCATCACGCGCGAATTCAGCGTGCTGAAGCACCCGCAGGTGCTGATGGTGCTCGGCATCAGCGTGCTCGCGTCCGCGAGCCTGTTCAGCGTGTTCACCTACATCACGCCGATCCTCGAGGACGTGACGGGCTTCTCGCCGCATCAGGTCACCTACGTGCTGCTGCTGTTCGGCCTCGGCCTGACCGTCGGCGGCACGCTCGGCGGCAAGCTCGCCGACTGGCGCCGGATGCCGTCGCTGATCGCGACGCTTGCGCTGATCGGCATCGTCCTCGCGCTGTTCGCGGGCACGATGCATCTGCCGTTCGCCACGCTCGCGACGATTTTCGTGTGGGGCATCCTCGCGTTCGCGATCGTGCCGCCGCTGCAGATCATGATCGTCGATCGCGCGAGCGACGCGCCGAACCTCGCGTCGACGCTGAACCAGGGCGCGTTCAACCTCGGCAACGCGACCGGCGCGTGGCTCGGCGGGATGGCGATCGGCTCGGGCGTGTCGCTCGTGAGCCTGCCGTGGGTCGGCGTCGCGATGGCGGTCGCCGCGCTCGCGCTCACGCTGTGGTCGGCGTCGCTCGAACGCCGGCCGGTGGTCGTGCCGACCGAGTACGTCTGACGCAAACCCTGCCGCGATCGTTGCGGACACAACTCCATCCGATCCTGATGGCCTTCATGGACCTTTCACCGGTCGCGGTGTAGCATCGCGGCCGATGAAAGCCATTCTCAATCGCGATTTCCTCGCGCTGATCCTGAGCGTCGCGGTCGTCGGCCTCGGCACCGGCGCCACGCTGCCGCTCACCGCACTCGCACTGACCGAAGCCGGACACGGCACCAACGTCGTCGGCATGCTGACCGCCGCGCAGGCGCTCGGCGGTCTCGCGATCGTCCCGTTCGTCACCGCGCTCGCGCGGCACATCGGCGCGCGCCGCGCGATCGTCGTGTCGGTCGTGCTGCTCGCGGCCGCCACCGCGCTGATGCAGTTCACGTCGAACCTGATCCTGTGGGGCGTGCTGCGCGTGCTGTGCGGCGCCGCGCTGATGCTGCTGTTCACGATCGGCGAAGCATGGGTCAACCAGCTCGCCGACGATTCGACGCGCGGCCGCGTCGTCGCGATCTACGCGACCAATTTCACGCTGTTCCAGATGGCCGGCCCCGTGCTCGTCAGCCAGATCGCCGACGCGACGAGCATTCGCTTCGCGTTGTGCGGCGCGCTGTTCCTGCTCGCGCTGCCGACGCTCGCGACGATCCGCCGTGCGCCGCTCGCCGGCGACGACGCGCATCACGAAGCGCACGGCCGCTGGCTCGACGTGCTGCCGCGGATGCCCGCGCTGATCATCGGCACCGGCTTCTTCGCGCTGTTCGACACGCTCGCGCTGTCGCTGCTGCCGCTCTACGCGATGGATCACGGCGTCGCGAGCGCGACCGCCGTGCTGCTCGCGTCGATCATGCTGTTCGGCGATACCGCGATGCAGTTCCCGATCGGCTGGCTCGCGGACAAGCTCGGCCGCGAACGCGTGCACCTCGGCGCGGGCTGGATCGTGCTCGCGGGCCTGCCGCTGCTGCCGTTCGTGATCGCGAATCCGTGGCTGTGCTGGCCGCTGCTGTTCGTGCTCGGCGCGGCGGCCGGCAGCATCTATACGCTGTCGCTCGTCGCATGCGGCGAGCGTTTCCGCGGCGCCGCGCTCGTCACCGCGAGCTCGCTCGTGTCGGCGTCGTGGAGCGCGGCGAGCTTCGGCGGGCCCCTGGTGGCGGGCGCGTTGATGGAGCAACTGGGCAGCAATGCGCTGGTCGGCGTGCTGGTCGTCTGTGTCGCCGCATTCGTCGCGGCCGCGCTGTGGGAGCGTCGCGCGGCTGTGCAGCGCGCGGTCTGACGCAGATCGGCGTTGGCGTTGGCGTTGGCGCGCAGCATCATGCACCGGTACGCATCGGCCCGCTCGCGCTCATTCCCCGGTAAACGAAAACGGCCCGCGCAATGCGGGCCGCCCTGTCCTTCCGGACTCCACCTGACCTACGCGTAACGTTTCGCGCCGTGATCCGTCATGCGCTGCGCGCCGGCAAGATCTTGCCCGCACACGTGCCGAAGCCGACGCGATAGCCATCGCCCTGACACCAGCCGGCGAGCGTCAGCTCGTCGCCGTCCTCGATGAACGTGCGGCTGCCGCCACCGTTCAGCGCGAGCGGCTCCTTGCCGTTCCATGTCAGTTCGAGCAGGCTGCCGAACGAATCCTTGGTCGGCCCGCTGATCGTGCCCGAACCCATCAGGTCGCCCACGCGCGTGTTGCAGCCGCCTACCGTGTGATGCGCGAGCTGCTGCGCCATCGTCCAGTACATGTGCCTGAAGTTCGTGCGGCAGATCGACGTCGCCTCGGCCGCACCTTCCGCACGCAGCGTCACTTCCAGCGCGATATCGAACGCATGCTTGCCCGCATGCCGCAGATACGCGAGCGGCTGCGGCGACTGCTCCGGCTGCGCGACGCGGAACGGTTCGAGCGCATCGAGCGTGACGATCCACGGCGAGATCGTCGTCGCGAAGCCCTTCGAGTTGAACGGGCCGAGCGGCACGTATTCCCACTGCTGGATGTCGCGCGCGCTCCAGTCGTTCAGCAGCACCATCCCGAAGATATGCGCTTCCGCGTCCTCGCATGCGATCGGCTCGCCGAGCGCGTTGCCCTTGCCGACGATGAAGCCCGTCTCCAGTTCGATGTCGAGCTTGCGGCACGCGCCGAACACCGGACGCTCCTGGTCGGGCAGCTTCAGTTGCCCGTTCGGCCGCCGCACCGGCGTGCCGCTCACGACCACCGACGACGCGCGGCCGTTGTAGCCGATCGGCATCTCCGACCAGTTCGGCAGCAGCGCATTCTTCGGATCACGGAACATCGAGCCGACGTTGGTCGCGTGCTCCTTCGACGAATAGAAATCGGTGTAGCCGGGAATCTCGACCGGCAGATGCAGCGTCGCGTCGCGCTGCGCAACGAGCACCTGCGCGCGCAGCGCCGCATCGTCGCGTAGCTCCGCGTTATCGCGCGAGAACAGGTTCGACAGTTGCACACGCACGCTGCGCCATGCATCGCGACCGAGCGCGATGAACACGTTGAGCGTCGGCGCGGCGAACGCATCGGCGCCGGCCGGCAGCGTCACGAGGCCCGCACGCGCGAGCGCCGCGAGATCGACGATCTGGTCGCCCAGTGCGACGCCGGCACGGCGCACGCCCTGCTTCGCATCGCTGAAGATCCCGAACGGCAGGTTCTGGATCGGGAAATCGCAGGCGGGATCGTTCGCCGTGTCGATCCAGCTCTTGCGAGCCGGATCGAGCGTCGCGCGCCAGTCTTGGGTGTCGCTCATCGTTGCTCCGGATTGAAGTGTTTCTTGATGCCTTGCCAGCATTCGAAGTAATCGGCCTGCAACTGCGCGGTGTCGAGCGCGTAGCGCGTCGGCCGGATCAGCGTGCGGGTTTCGAACATGAACGCCATCGTCGCGTCGACCTTGTGCGGCTTCGACGTGTCGCTCGCCGACGCCTTCTCGAACGTGTCCGCATCGGGCCCGTGGCCCGACATGCAGTTGTGCAGGCTCGCGCCGCCCGGCACGAAGCCTTCGGCCTTCGCGTCGTACGCGCCGTGCACGAGCCCCATGAACTCGCTCGCGACGTTACGGTGGAACCATGGCGGGCGGAACGTATCCTCGGCCGCGAGCCAGCGCGGCGGGAAGATCACGAAGTCGATCGTGTCGACGCCCGGCGTGTCGCTCTGCGCCTGCAGCACAAGGAAGATCGACGGATCGGGATGGTCGAAGCTGATCGAGCCGATCGTGTTGAACAGGCGCAGGTCGTATTTATACGGCGCGTAGTTGCCGTGCCACGCGACGACGTCGAGCGGCGAATGGCCGATGTCCGCGCGCCAGAGCCGGCCGTTCAGCTTCGCGATCAGCTCGAATGCGCCTTCGCGGTCTTCGTACGCGGCCTGCGGCGTCAGGAAGTCGCGCGGGTTCGCGAGCCCGTTCGAGCCGATCGGGCCGAGATCCGGCAGGCGCAGCAGCGCACCGAAGTTCTCGCAGATATAGCCGCGCGCGTCGCCGTCCGGCAGCGTGACGGCAAAACGCACGCCGCGCGGGATCACCGCGATCTCGAACGGCTCGACGTCGAGCCGGCCGAACTCGGTCGCGACGAACAGGCGCCCCTGCTGCGGCACGATCAGCAGTTCGCCGTCCGCGCTGTAGAAGAAGCGGTCCTGCATCGAGCGGTTCGCCGCGTACAGGTGGATCGCGCAGCCGTTCATCGCGGCGGCCGAACCGTTGCCGGCCATCGTCACGAGGCCGTCGACGAAATCGGTCGGCTCGACCGGCATCGGCAGCGGATCCCAGCGCAGCTGGTTCGGCGGCGTCGGCGGCACGTCGGCCGAATCGCCGAATTCCGACACGAGCCGCTGCGCGCCCGCATACGGCTCGAACGGCCGGTGCACGGCGGCCGGGCGAATCCGGTACAGCCACGAGCGGCGGTTGTGGCCGCGCGGCGCGGTAAACGCGGTGCCCGACAACTGCTCCGCATACAGCCCGTACGGCGCGCGCTGCGGCGAATTGCGGCCGTGCGGCAGCGCGCCGGGCAGCGCCTCGGTCGCGAATTCGTTCGCGAAACCGCTCAGGTAGCCGGCGGTCGCCGGTTTCGACAGGTCAAGCGTCATCGTTTTCCTTTCTCCATCAATTCAGGGCGGCGTTCGGCGCCTGCGCAGCGCTGCGCCGCGTGACGCCCGCAAGGCCGAGCACGAACAGCGCCGAGCACAGCACGGGCACCGCGGCCGCGTGGAACAGCGCGCCGTTCGACCAGTTCAGCGCAATCAGTTGCCCGCCGACGAGCGGCCCGAGCACCGAGCCGATCCGGCCGATGCCGAGACTCCAGCCGATGCCCGTCGAGCGCAGCGACGTCGGGTAATACTGGCCCGCGAGCGCATTCACGGCCGGCTGACCGCCGACCACGCAGAACCCGCCCGCGAACACGACGACCAGCAGCCACGGCAGCGCATGCGCGACCGAGCCGATCAGCCCCACCGACACGGCCGCGCACGCGAAGCACGCGAACAGCACGCGCACGAAGCCGTAACGTTCGATGAACCAGCCGAGCGACAGCGTGCCGATCACGCCGCCCGTCTGCAGCACCGTGCCGACGATCACCGCCGTGCCCGGCGAATAGCCGGCTTCGCGCATCACGGTCGGCAGCCAGTTCGACAGGAAGTACAGATCGATCAGGTTCATGAAGCTGATCGCCCACAGCAGCAGCGTGACCGGCAGGCGGCCATGGCGGAACAGCTCGGCGACCGGCGCGCCGCTTGCCGCACGCTCGCGCACGACGAGCCGCGTATTCGCATCGATGCCGGCTTCCGGTGCGAACCGTGCGAGCCAGTCGCGCGCCTGGGCGACACGCCCTTTCAGCACCAGGAACTGCAGCGACTCCGGCAGCCGCGCGACCATCGCGATCGTCAGCACGAGCGGCACCGCGCCGCCGACGAAGAACACCGAGCGCCAGCCGAGCGCCGGAATCAGCGCCGCGCTGATGAAGCCGCCGATCGCCGCGCCGAGCGTGAAGCCGCACGACACGATCATCATCCGCTTCACGCGATGCGCGGCCGGGCTGAACTCGCCGACCAGCGCCATCGCGTTCGGCATGATGCAGCCGAGGCCGAGACCCGTGACGAAGCGCAGCGCCATCAGCACCGGGATCGAATTCGCGAACGGCGTCGCGAGCATCGTCACCGCGAAGAACAGCGTCGAGCCGATCAGCACCGGGCGCCGCCCGATCCGGTCGGCCAGCACCGACAGCCCGAGCGCGCCGAGCAGCATCCCGAACAGGCTCGCGCTGAACACGGGCCCGAGCGCCTGCTTCGGCACACCCCATTCGGCGATCACGCTCGGCGCGACGTAGCCCATCGCCTGCGCATCGAAACCGTCGATCACGAGGCACAGCCCGCATAGCATCAGCAGCATCCAGTGAAAACCCGGGCGATGGGTCTCGTCGATCACGCGCTCGACTTCGAGCACGCGCGTATCGGCCGCCGCGCTCATCGCGCCACCTCGGCGGCCGGATGCACGGGCGGCGTCACGCCCTGGCGCGCGAGCGCCATCGCTTCGCGCAGCACGTCGACGTCGCCGATCTGGTTCGCGAGCAACAGGATCAGCTTCGCGTTGACGAGCTGGCTGTCGGCGTCGGACAGGTCGCGATGCATGTCGATCAGCGCTTCGTAGAACGCATCGGGGTCGGCCAGGCGCGGGCGGGTATCGAGTGGGGGCATGACGGTGTCTCCGGTGTCTTTATCGTATTCAGCGTGCGCAGGTCGCGCGCGCCAGTGCGTCGGCGATCGCCTGACGGTCGAGCGTGCGCGTGCGTGCGCAGACGTGCTGGTCGGGACGCAGCAGGTAGAACGTGCCGGGCTGCGCGTCGTAGCGCTGCGCGGCGAGCCCGTCGACGTCCTCCACGACGTCGACGCCTGCCACCGGCTGCGCGTGCCCGGCCGGCACGACGAGCACCGGCCGCACCGTCGGCGCGAGACCGTCGACGGCCTGCGCGAGCGCGGCCGCATCGCCCGGCAATCCGAACAGCACGCCGGTGAAGCCGCCGCGCAGATGCTGCAGCAGCCAGCTCGACACGCCCTGCGCGCGCACCGGCGCATCGGCCGCCGCCGCGCCCGGCCGCATCGCGCACGCGAATGCGTCGCCGCCGCGGTCCGGCGTGTTCAGCGGCGAATCGGCCAGCACGGCCGGCACCGACAGGCGCCCGCTGTTCACCAGCTTGCGCGCGAACTCGCAGTCGCGCGCGAGCTTCAGCGTCGCGTCGCGGAACACGCGCGACACCGCGCTCTTCGGCGTGATGAAGTCGGTCGAACGTGTCGAGTTGCGGATGTTCTCGTCGGCCGCGAACTCGCGCTCGCTCGCATAGGTGTCGAGCAGGCGATCGTGTGCACGCCCGTCGAGCACCAGCTTCAGCTTCCACGCGAGGTTGTCCGCGTCCTGCACGCCGCTGTTCGCGCCGCGCGCGCCGAACGGCGACACGCCGTGCGCCGAATCGCCCGCGAACAGCACGCGGCCATGGCGGAACGTGTCCATCCGCTGGCAGCGGAACGTATAGACGCTCACCCATTCGAGCTCGAACTCGACGTCCGGCCCGAGCAGCGCGCGCACGCGCGGGATCACGCGCTCCGGCTGCTTCTCGGCGACGGGATCGGCATCCCAGCCGAGCTGGAAGTCGATGCGCCACACGTTGTCCGGCTGGCGGTGCAGCAGCACCGACTGGTTGCGGTGAAACGGCGGATCGAACCAGAACCAGCGCTCGGTCGGAAACTCCGCCTTCATCTTCACGTCGGCGATCAGGAAACGATCCTTGAACGTGCGGCCGCGGCTCTCCAGGCCCATCGCCGCGCGCATCGGGCTGCGCGAGCCGTCGGCCGCGATCACGTATTGCGCGCGCAGCGTCGCGACGCCGTCCGGCGTCTCGATCGTCAGCACCGCGTGTTCGGCCGACTGGTCGATGCCCGTCACCTTGTGCTTCCAGCGGATGTCGATGTTCGGCAGCTCGAACGCGCGATCGGCCAGATAGCCTTCGACGTAGTACTGCTGCAGGTTGATGAACGCGGGGCGCGCATGCCCTTCCTCGGGCAGCAGGTCGAACGCGTAAAGCTGCTCGTCCTGCAGGAACACCTTGCCGACGTGCCAGCTCACGCCCTTGTCGACGAAGCGCTCGCCGCAGCCGAGCCGATCGAATATCTCCAGCGTGCGCTTCGCGAAGCAGATCGCGCGCGAGCCGGTCGACAGCGTGTCGTCGTCGTCGAGCAGCACGACGGGCACGCCCTGCTGCGCGAGGTCGATCGCGGCGGCGAGGCCCACCGGGCCCGCGCCGACAACGATCACCGGGTGGACGGCCGCGTCGTGCGCACGGGCGCGGTACTCGAACTTCAGCGTCTGGTAATCGATGCTCATGGTCGCCATCCGCTCGTCAACCGCGCCGTGCGCGCACCGCCGCGCCCGTCGTCCCGTCCGTCTCCTGCCGGCGCGCGTGCCCGCCTGTCCTGTCAACCGCCACGTCTCGCTCCTTGCTTCCTGTTGATTCTTGAACGGCGCCGTTTCGCGGCACCCGCCTGCCGCATTTCTTGATCGGCGACACATCGTTGGATTTACGAATAGTAAAACCAATTACGAATAGTGAAATCAACGTAAACCCTAGGCGTTCGCTCGGGGACGGGATAACCATATGAATGAAACGCCGAGCCGAGCGCGGCGCGCGCTGCTAATATCAAGTCAACGAGGCGGCCCTTTCGGCCGCCATTTTTCCTTTTCACGCCGATGATTCCGCCTACCATCCCCGAGCTGGTCGCCCGTGCCGGGCAACTGCCGTATCTGCGGGAACACCTCGCGCTTGCCGAAGGCGGCACCGCGTGCGCGAATCTGCCCGAGCGCACGCTCGCCAGCGCGTACGAGCCGATCTACGACGTGACGATGCCCGGCGCGCCGCAATCGACGTCGTTCGCCGACGCGATCGAGCGCTACGGCGACGAGCTCGGCTTCCAGGCCGTCACGCTCGTGACGGGCGCGCAGCACGATCCGGTCGACGCGGCCGTCGACGACCAGACGCTGGTCGCGATCGACCGTCTGTCGCGCGCGCTGCACTCGATCAATTTCTTCGGCGCGCAGCGCCACGGGCTGCTGTTCCTGCGCGTGCACGAGCGGCTGCTCAAGAGCGTGAAGTACGACCACGGCAAGCATTTCTCGTCGGTGCTGCAGCGCTTCGGGCTGCCGCCCGAGCGGATCGTGATCGAGCTGCCGGCGGTCGCGGTCGCCCACAAGACGTTCCTCGGCTACCTGACGCGCAGCTACCAGCATCACGGCTTCAAGGTCGCGGACAAGCTGCCCGACCCGGGCCGCATCCTCGCGGTCGAATCGGACATGGCGCGCCCCGACTACATCAAGATGGATGCGGGCATCGCGTTGCGCGACGGGATGGTCAAGGCGCTCGTCGCCTACGCGCAGCGCGTGCGGATTCCGCTGATCTTCGACGGTGTGGTCGACGAGACGCAGTGCGAGCTGCTGCGCCAGCACGACGTGCGGTTCATGCAGGGGCCGGTGTTTGCGAAGGTCGTGACGGCCTGAGCGGAGGGGCAGCCGCGCGCGGGGCGTGGTGCGCCGGAAGACGGATGCCGGCGCGGTGTTGCTTCGGGAATCGGATCTCGGCACGCAGCGTCGCTCGACGCCGGCCGGTTCCTTGTTCGTTCATTCGGAAAGAAAGGTCGAACGCGCTTGCGCGCGAGCCCGACACCGACACACCGGCGCATCGCCCCCGATGTGCCGCTTACTTATTCTCTGCCACCGTCGTCGTACTTCGGTAGTTCGTCGCCGATCTCGATGCCCGGGAAACGATCGCCGTACCAGACATGCCACGCCGGGCGCAGCCGCGACGGCTCGTCGAGCGTCGCGTAGTTGATCTCGACCGTTTGCGGCGCGTCGGTGCGCCGGTATTCGAGCTGCGCGCCGCAACGGCCGCAGAAGCGCCGCTCGCCCCACGCGCTCGACGCGTAGACCATCGGTTCACCCTGCAGGTATTCGAACGCATCGATCGGCACCGAGGCCGATGCGACGACCGCCGCGCCGGTCGTGCGCTGGCAGAGCCGACAGTGGCAGAAGCCGGCATCGGCCGGAATGCCGGCGATCCGGTAGCGAATCGCACCGCACGCGCAGCCGCCTTCCATCGTTTCCAGATGTGACATCGTGCACCTCATGAGCGTCGGGAAGCTGGCGAACGATGATGAGCGCGGTTCGTGCGCGCTGCAACCGGCGGCGCCGCCCTTTCCCGTTCCGACGAATCCGGCGACGCGCGCTCGCGCGGCTTCCGCCTCAGACCGTCTGCCCGAGCCGCTGCGCGAGCGCCTTCAGTTGCGGCCCGACCTGCGTGCGAAACACGTCCTCGCCCATCGACGACGCGGGGCCGCTGCAGCTGAGGATCAGCCAGCGCCCTTCGCGCGGCTCGCGAAACGGCACGGCCGCCGCGTTCACGTCCATGTGCCACGCGCGGAACGAATAGCAGCAACCGCCTTCGGAGAACTCGGCCACCGCCTGCTGCGCGGCGGCGACGAGCGCATCGGCGTCGGCCGCGCCGCCGGCCGCCCGGTGCAGCTCGGCATAGAGCGCGCGGCGCACGTCCTCCGGCTGCACGGCCAGGTACGCGCGCCCCATCGAGCTCGTCAGCATCGACAGCCGCGAACCGGGCGCGAGCCCGAGCGTCAGCGCGGTCTCGCTGCGGATCGTCTCCAGATAGATCATGTCGAGCCCGTCGCGGCAGCCGAGCGACACGGCCGCGCCGATCTCGCGCGCGAGCGCCTGCATGTGCGGCCGCGCGAGATCGATCGTCCCCGAGCCCGACAGCAGCGCGTAACCGAGCGACAGCACGCCGGCGTCCAGCGCATACTTTCCGAGCGTCTCGTCGTAGCGCAGATAGCCGAGCACGGTCAGCGTATAGGCGAGCCGGTTCACCGTCGCCTTCGGCAGGCCCGTGCGTTCCGCGAAATCGCGATTGCCCAGCATCGTCTCGCCGGGCCGGAAGGCGCGCAGCAGGTCGAGCCCGCGCGCGAGCGCGACGACGAACTTGCGCTCGTCGATCGTGGTGTCGTCGATGGTTGAAAGTGTCATCCGGTGCTACACTGAGGTCGATTTGCAAAACATTGTTCCGCACAGCGGAACGCAAGTCAAGCGAACTTCAGGCATCAGCCCGGAGCGAGCGCTGAAGCGCTAACTCGAGGCCGACCGCAAAGCATGGGGCCGAGTAAGCGCTGAGGCGCTAACTCGGGCCGACAGGAGATGAGACGATGAGTGCTGCAACTTTTCATTGGGACGATCCGCTGCTGCTCGACCAGCAACTGACCGAAGAAGAGCGGATGGTCCGCGATGCCGCGCAGGCGTACGCACAGGACAAGCTCGCGCCGCGCGTCACCGAGGCGTTCCGCCACGAACGCACCGACGCGGCCATCTTTCGCGAGATGGGCGAGGTCGGCTTGCTCGGGCCGACGATTCCCGAGGAATACGGCGGCCCCGGCCTCAACTACGTGAGCTACGGGCTGATCGCGCGCGAAGTCGAGCGCGTCGACTCCGGCTACCGTTCGATGATGTCCGTGCAGTCGTCGCTCGTGATGGTGCCGATCTTCGAATTCGGCTCCGACGCGCAGAAGCAGAAGTACCTGCCGAAGCTCGCGACCGGCGAATGGATCGGCTGCTTCGGGCTGACCGAGCCGAACCACGGCTCCGATCCGGGCAGCATGGTCACGCGCGCGAAGAAGGTGCCGGGCGGCTATTCGCTGTCCGGCGCGAAGATGTGGATCACCAACTCGCCGATCGCCGACGTGTTCGTCGTGTGGGCGAAGCTGGAAGAGAACGGCAAGGACGCGATCCGCGGCTTCATCCTGGAGAAGGGCTGGAAGGGCCTGTCGGCGCCGGCGATCCACGGCAAGGTCGGGCTGCGTGCGTCGATCACCGGCGAGATCGTCCTCGACGAAGTGTTCGTGCCCGAAGAGAACCTGATGCCGAACGTGAGCGGCCTGCGCGGCCCGTTCACCTGCCTGAACTCGGCGCGCTACGGGATCGCGTGGGGCGCGCTCGGCGCCGCCGAGTCCTGCTGGCACACCGCGCGCCAGTACGTGCTCGACCGCCAGCAGTTCGGCCGGCCGCTCGCCGCGAACCAGTTGATCCAGAAGAAGCTCGCCGACATGCAGACCGAAATCACGCTCGGCCTGCAAGGCGTGCTGCGCCTCGGCCGGATGAAGGACGAAGGCACGGCCGCCGTCGAGATCACGTCGATCATGAAGCGCAATTCGTGCGGCAAGGCGCTCGACATCGCCCGCCTCGCGCGCGACATGCTCGGCGGCAACGGCATCTCCGACGAATTCGGCGTCGCGCGCCACCTCGTGAACCTCGAAGTGGTCAATACGTACGAAGGCACGCACGACATCCACGCGCTGATCCTCGGCCGCGCGCAGACGGGCATCCAGGCATTCTTCTGACGATCCGGCCGTGACGCACGCGGCAGCGATGCCGCGCACGCGCCGCCGCCCAAGCAAAAGCCCGCTCGGCATGACTGCCGAGCGGGCTTTTTTTATCGGAGCCGCGGCTCCGGGCCGCCGATGCTTACTTGTTCGGCTGCGGCGTCAGGCGCAGATACGGACGCACCGCGTTGAAGCCCTTCGGGAAGCGTTTCTTCAGCTCTTCCGGGTCCTGCAGCGACGGCACGATCACGACGTCGTCGCCGTCCTTCCAGTTGCCGGGCGTCGCGACCTTGTAATTGTCGGTCAGTTGCAGCGAGTCGATCACGCGCAGCACTTCGTCGAAGTTGCGCCCCGTGCTGGCCGGATAGGTGATCGTGAGCCGCACCTTCTTGTTCGGGTCGATCACGAACAGCGAACGCACCGTCAGCGTTTCGTTCGCGTTCGGGTGAATCATGTCGTACAGCTGGGACACCTTGCGGTCCGCGTCGGCGATGATCGGGAAGCCCACGACCGTCGACTGCGTTTCGTTGATGTCGTTGATCCAGCCCTTGTGCGATTCGACGCCGTCGACCGACAGCGCGATCACCTTCACGTTGCGTTTCTCGAATTCGCCCTTCAGCTTCGAGGTCAGCCCGAGTTCGGTCGTGCACACCGGCGTGTAGTCGGCCGGATGGGAGAACAGGACGCCCCAGCTGTTGCCGAGCCACTCGTGAAACTTGATCGTGCCCAGGCTCGATTCCTGCTCGAAATCCGGTGCGATGTCGCCAAGACGCAGACTCATGATGTTCCCTCCTCGAACGATGCTGGTTGAAACCGCGCGCCGGACAGCGCGGGGCAGTCCATCAGCTTACGGGAAGCAATGGGCCGTGCGAACGAATATTCCGTTTGATATTCATACTTTTTTGTCATTTTTACCCGGCGTCGTGGCAGGACGGAGGGGCTGCAAGGGAAACTTTTCAATCCTTTGTCGCTCTGTTCATGATTACAAGTCGTTTACCATGCAGCTTGCGCTGCCGCCGTGTGTCTTCCCGGCTCGCCAGCAGGCAGGGGTTTCGCTACGATGTGAACCTGCAGCATGACAGCACGAAGGGAGTTGCAATGTCGGAAATCAACAAGGAGAAACTGATGTCGGATATCAAAACCGTTCTCTCGGACGCCGAAGACCTGCTCAAGCAAGCGGCGAGCAGCACGGGCGACCGTGCGGCCGAGCTGCGCGAGAAGGCCATGTCTCGCCTGAAGCAGGCCAAGGAAAAGGCAGCCGACGTCCAGGTCGTCGTGGTCGAGAAAGGCAAGAAGGCCGCGCGCGCGACCGACGACTACGTGCACGAGCATCCGTGGACGTCGATCGGCGTGGCTGCCGGCGTCGGCGTGCTGATCGGCCTGCTGATCAACCGCAAGTAACGCGCTCTGCGCCGTTTCGTCCCGCGGGCCGCGTCGCGCGGCCTGCGGGCGTCGAAGCCGCCGGCCCGCGCCGGCCGGCTTTGTCCTAGCTGCTCACTGCACGCGCAAGCCTCTGATCCATGACGACAGACACCCACTCGCAGCCGTCCGGTCAAGGACCGCTGCGCCGCCTCGTCGGCTCCGCCATCGGCCTTCTGCAGACGCGCCTCGAACTGGTGGGCATCGAGCTTGCCGAGGAAAAGGAGCGCCTGATGGGCGTGCTGTTCCTCGGCCTCGCCGCGATGATGCTCGCGACGATGGCGCTCATCAGCCTGACCGTGCTGATCGCGATCGCGTTCTGGGATACCTACCGCTGGCAGGCACTCGCCGCGATCACCGCGCTGTATGCCGTTGGCGGCATCGCCTGCGCGCTGAAGGCGCGCTCGGGCCTGCGCGACGCGCCGACCGTGTTCGAGGCGACGCTCGCCGAACTCGAGAAGGACCGCGACCTGTTCCGCGGCAAGCCGTGAACGCCCTCGCGCTCATCCCTCCCACCTACTTCGCCGACGCGCCATGAGCCAGAACATCACGGGCAATCCTTCCCGCTCCCCTTCGTCGCGATCGAACTGGAGCGCGTCGCAGCACCGCGCGCTCCGCAAGGAATTGCTGATCCTGCGATCCGAAGTCGAGCGGCTCGAATTTGCGGAGGCCGCCGCCGAAATGCGCCACGCCGTCACGCGCTTCAGCTGGCTCAAGGTGTTCATCCCCGGGCTGTCGACCAGCAGGTTCGGCCAGTCGGCCAAGAACCTGAACGCAAGCCTCGGCCAGCTCGTCAACCAGTATCCGATGCTGAGCTCGCTCGCGTCGCTCGTGCTGGCGAAACCCGTTCGCTCGCTGCTGCGCGCGAGTGCGGGCCCCGCGTTGAAGTGGGGCACGCTCGGCTTCGCCGCATGGGAGGTCTACCGGATCTGGAAGCAATCCCGCGACGAGCGCGGGCTCGACGCACAGAACGACTGACCGTCGGCATCCCGCGCGCACGGCCCTGCGCCGCTGCGCGCCCTCCTTGCGCACTCAGCGCACGCTCCAGCAGACAGCGTCCGGTTCGTCGACGCCATCGCTTCCCGCATTGCCTTTCGTCCCGTCCGAGCGCAGCGTGAACGTGCCGCATGCATCGTCGCGCATCGGGCCGGAGTCGAGCGGCGTCGCTAACAGTTCATAGCTCACCGGCGAATCGGGGCCGTCCGGCCGCCCGAGCGTCAATCGATACACGGCGCGCCCGTCCGGCGGCGCCTGCGCGAGCGCGTCCGGCAACGTCGCAGGCGGCGCACCGTCCAGCGTTTCAAGATATTGGGCCGCACGGTACAGCGCAGCCACCGCCGACGCGCGGTGAACCCGCACGACATGCTCGCGATACGACGGGATACCCCACCCGGCCAGCACCGCGACGATCGCGAGCACGATCATCAGCTCGATCAGCGTGAATCCGGCCGCTCGGCACATGGACAGGCGGCCGTTCATCGAATCACCGCCGCGACACGACGCCAGCGCAGCACGACGACGTGGCCGTCGCGTATCGCGACCTGATGTTGCAGCCACACGGCGCTCGACGCGTGCGCGCCGACGCCACGCGCGGTGACCAGGTAGGCGCGGTCGCCGCGCTGCGCTGCCGGGCGCCGCCACGCCTCGATCAGGCATCGCGGCGGCTGCGCGGCCATCGGCCAGCCGGCGAATGGCGCGAACGCCTCGGCCGCCGCCAGCGGCGGCATGCGCCGCCAGGCGTCGGGCTCCGCGTGCGATTCGCTTTCGCTCACATACGGCGCCGAGCCGCGCAGCAATCGCAGCGTGCACGCGGCAAGCGCGGCATCGGCCGCGTGAAATGCAATCAACCGATCCGATAACGCGCGGGTGCGGCGCGACTCCGTCAACGCGGCGTCGAACCATGTCCCGGTCAATGCCGCGACTGCTGCGCCGACCGCGATCACCGCAGGTAATGCAAGGCCTGCATCGCGACGCCAGGCGCGGCGGGCGGGCCGGAAACGCATATGGGACTCGCGCGGGCTCATCGCCTGAACGCCGGCGTATGCGATCTGCTGCAGGTCGCCGCCGCTCGCGACGGTGCGCTCGTGCGCGTGGTCTCCCTCGACGCATCGCGAGATGTCGTCCCGCGCGCACTGCGCTGCTCCGCTCATCGTGCCACCTCACTTGCTCGAGCTGCATCATGCAGCGCAGCGTCAGATGCGAGCGCGACGTTCCGCAACGCGACGATGCGATCGAGCGTCAAACGGGCGCGGCCGTCCGGTGCCACGGCGACGCGACCGTCGCAGTCGACATGCCGCGTCGGTTCGCGCATCGGCTCGCCGCGCGCCCGCACGCAGACATGCACGGCCACGACCTCGCGCCAGTCGTCGGCACGCACCGCATCGGCGTCGACGAACTGCACGGCACCGCGACGCAAATAGCGCATGCGCAACTGATCGATTCCCGCCACGACGGGCTGCGGCGTGCCCGGGCGGCCACTTCCTTCGCAATACAGTTCGGGCTCGCCCGTCGACGGGCTGACGTGCACATCGAAGCGATTCTCCACCGGCGCAGCTTCGCCCGGCTCGCCGACACCCTGGCCGAGGCAATCCGACGCCTGGCCGCTCACCGTCGTCCACGTCGACACGGCATCGCCGACATACCGGACCAGCAACGCGTCCGACGACAGGCGCGCGGGCTCGCAACGTACCTGTGCGCCGCTACCCCGCACGCGCGCCGTCGAACACCCGAACACCGGCGGCAACGACGATGGCGCTTGTGCATCGAGCGGCCGGAATCCTGCCATCCGGATCTGCTGACCGATCAGCATCAGCGCGGTCGCGGCCGCGTCGCGCATCCTGAACCCGTCTTCGGCGCGACGCTGCGCAATGCGCTGCGCGTGGTACAGCGCACCGGCCGCCGCGAGCACGAGGAGCCCGACGGTCATCGCGATCAGCACTTCGAGCAGCGTATGGCCATGCGCACGGCGATCAGCGTTCATCGCCTGCCCTCTCCTGAAATGGAATGCGGACACACGACGGCGGCTGCGTCGACACTCCCGCGGCGTCACAGCGCGGCGACGCGATTCCATTGGCGCCACGCCAGCCGACAACCACATAGCGGACACCGCCCGGCTCGCCATCGAGCGTCATCGCGCCACCCGGTAACGATGCAGCCGCAAGCGCCGCGAGGCCGTCGTCGACCGCTGCCGCCGTGGCATGCAGACGCTCGATACGCGCATCGGCCAGCCACAGCGCGCGTTCGCGCCAGATCGTTGCGCGCTGCGCACGCGCCATCGCGAGCTGACTGCCGGCCACTGCCAGCATCACGGTGGCGAGCAGCGCGATGGCCAGCGTCGCCTCGATCAACGACGTACCGCGCATGGCATTGCGCATGGCGATCACGCCGCGTCGCAACGGC
Organism: Burkholderia sp. BCC0044; assembly: GCF_902832955.1. NCBI lineage: Bacteria > Pseudomonadati > Pseudomonadota > Betaproteobacteria > Burkholderiales > Burkholderiaceae > Burkholderia > Burkholderia sp. BCC0044. The sequence goes on from NZ_CADFDO010000001.1 coordinate 1,632,817, forward strand.
CGGCGACCATCCGCGCGCGGCCGCCTGCCGCAATCCGCACGCAACGCGATGCGCGCGCGTCGTCCGCGTCGGACGCGCTGCGCCTCGGACGCACCTCGAAACGCCGGATTCCGCCGATCGACTGACCGACCGGCGGCGCAAACGCGAGCTCATGCGCGGCGCCCGAGACGGCCACGTCGGCATCGCGCGGATAGCGTCGCAGCACACGCGACTGCCCGTCGACCTGCCCGCTGACGATCCAGTCGCACGACCATTCGGCCGAATCGCACCGCTCACCGGTACGCAGACAGGCGCCGTCGCGTCCGGCGCGGCACAGCGTGACGCGCGCGCCGAGACGCGTTGCTTCGGCACGCGCAAACGACAGCGCACCGAGCAGCGCGCGCGAGCGGGCATCCACGCGTTCGCGCATGCGCCACTGGTCGAACGTGGGCAGCGCATAGAGCGCGAGCCCCGCCGCCAGCGACATGGCGACCATCAGCTCGACGAGCGTGAATCCGCTCGGCCGTTGCACCACGTTCTTCAAGGGTTGAGCGCCCCGTTCCATCGCAATCGTCCTCCGCCACGGTGTTGCGACGACTGTAGCGGCGCGTGCGGATGCGCGCCATTGGCCGAACGGCCGACTGGCGACATGCGATCGCAACCGACACAATCGGCGCGAATCGAACCAACGGAGCAGACGATGAACGAACGCAGCGCGTCAGCGCTTACGTGGGGTCTTGGCGGGAGAGGCGCGACGGAACTCTTCGATCACGTCGGCAAATTCGGAAACGTCCTCGAACCGGCGATACACCGATGCGAAGCGGACATAGGCGATCGTATCGAGGCCGCGCAACTCGTTCATCACGAGTTCGCCCAGCTTCTCGCTACGCACTTCACGCTCGCCAGTCGCGAGCAGTTGATACTCGATGCGGGCGACCGCCGCGTCGATCGCGTCGGCGGCAACCGGCCGCTTGCGCAGCGCGAGTTGCATGCTGGCGACGATCTTGCGACGGTCGAATTCCGTGCGGCTGCCGTCCTTCTTCACGACGAACGGCAGGGACAACTCGACCCGCTCGTACGTCGTGAAGCGCTTGTCGCAGGCCGAGCAGCGACGGCGCCGCCGAATCGCGGCGCCATCTTCGGACACGCGCGAGTCAACGACCTGCGTGTCGTCATGCCGGCAGAACGGGCAGCGCATCGGCTATTAGCGGTAGACCGGGAAACGCTTGGTCAGCTCGGCGACCTGCGCGCGCACGCGTTCGATCGTCGCTGCGTCTTCCGGGTTCTCCAGCACGTCGGCGATCAGGTTGCCCACCTGCTCGGCTTCCGCCGGCCCGAAACCACGCGTCGTCATCGCCGGCGAACCCAGGCGCACGCCGCTCGTCACGAACGGCTTTTCCGGGTCGTTCGGGATCGCGTTCTTGTTCACGGTGATGTGCGCCGCGCCGAGCGCCGCTTCCGCTGCCTTGCCCGTGATGTTCTTCGCGCGCAGGTCGACCAGCATCACGTGGCTTTCCGTGCGGCCCGACACGATCCGCAGCCCGCGCTTCACCAGCGTTTCGGCCAGCACGCGTGCGTTCTCGACCACCTTCTGCTGATATTCCTTGAACTCCGGCGACAGCGCTTCCTTGAACGCCACGGCCTTCGCCGCGATCACGTGCATCAGCGGGCCGCCCTGGATCCCCGGGAAGATCGCCGAATTGATCGGCTTCTCGTACTCGGCCTTCATCAGGATCACGCCACCGCGCGGGCCGCGCAGGCTCTTGTGCGTCGTCGTCGTCACGAAATCCGCGTGCGGCACCGGGTTCGGGTACACGCCTGCTGCGATCAGACCGGCGTAGTGCGCCATGTCGACCATCAGGTACGCGCCCACCGACTTCGCGATCTTCGCCAGACGCTCGAAGTCGATCTTCAGCGCAAACGCCGACGCGCCCGCGACGATCAGCTTCGGCTTGTGTTCTTGTGCCAGCTTCTCGGCCGCTTCGTAGTCGATGTCTTCGTTTTCGTTCAGGCCGTAGCTCACCACGTTGAACCACTTGCCCGACATGTTCACCGGCGAGCCGTGCGTCAGGTGGCCGCCGTGCGCGAGGCTCATGCCCATGATCGTGTCGCCGGGCTTGAGCATCGCGAAGAACACGCCCTGGTTCGCCTGCGAACCCGAGTTCGGCTGCACGTTCGCGGCTTCCGCGCCGAACAGCTGCTTCACGCGGTCGATCGCCAGCTGCTCGACCACGTCGACGTACTCGCAGCCGCCGTAGTAGCGCTTGCCCGGATACCCTTCGGCGTACTTGTTCGTGAGCTGCGAGCCCTGTGCGGCCATCACGGCCGGGCTCGTGTAGTTTTCCGACGCGATCAGCTCGATGTGATCTTCCTGGCGGCGGTTTTCCTGCTCGATCGCTGCAAAGATTTCGGGATCGACGTTCGCGATGGTGCTTTGGGCTCTGTCAAACATACGGTTTCCGTTAAGTGTGTACAGGTGGACCGGAGCGGCCGAGTACGGAGCGCTGCTGGCGAGACCAGCTCGACGTGGCGGAAGAATCCGTATGACGCGAGGCAGGACAGCCACCGGCGATGCACGCGACGGCGCACAACGGCTGCCCAGGCGAACGGCAAAAACGGCGCCCCGCGCTTCACGGTGGGATGCTCCACCTTGACCCCGAAGGGTTCTATCGCCAGTCACGCAGGGGTGATGAGCGCATTAGTGTATTGGATGCGTCATGAATAGGCAACCGCACGGCAGTGGCCTCCAAACAATAAGGGCCAGACTCTACGCGCCCGTGCCGACACGCTTGGCCGTCTTGCCGCGGTGCGGCATTCTCAGTAGGCTTGCGGGATTCCACCCGCTATTCCGTTACCGACCAGGAGCAGCAATGATCGTGTTCGTCACAGGTGCGTCCGCCGGCTTCGGCGCCGCCATCTCCCGTGCTTTCGTCAAGGGCGGCCATCGCGTCGTCGCGACCGCACGCCGCAAGGATCGTCTCGACGCACTCGCCGCCGAACTCGGCGACGCGCTGCTGCCGTTCGAACTCGACGTGCGCGACCGGGCGGCCGTCGAAGCCGTGCCCGCCGCCCTTCCCGCCGAATTCGCCGCGCTCGACGTGCTTGTCAACAACGCCGGCCTCGCGCTCGGCGTCGAGCCGGCCCAGAAGGCGAGCCTCGACGAGTGGCAGACCATGATCGACACGAACTGCTCGGGCCTCGTGACCGTCACGCACGCATTGCTGCCTGGCATGATCGCGCGCGGTCGCGGCCATATCTTCAACCTGGGCTCGGTGGCTGGCACCTATCCGTATCCGGGCGGGAACGTCTACGGCGCGACCAAGGCTTTCGTCAGACAATTCAGCCTGAACCTGCGCACCGACCTGATCGGCACGCCGTTGCGCGTCACCGACATCGAACCGGGCCTGTGCGGCGGCACGGAATTCTCGAACGTCCGCTTCCGCGGCGACGATGCAAAGGCGGCGAACGTCTACCAGAACGTCGAGCCGCTCACGGCCGAGGATATCGCCGATACGATCTACTGGATCGCCACGCGCCCCGCGCACGTCAACATCAATACGATCGAAATGATGCCGGTCGCGCAAGCCCCGGCCGGCCTCACGATCCATCGAGGCTGACTCGTCGCCCGCAACCGCGGGCCCGCCTCCGGCCGGCCCGCGGTGTGCTACGACACACTACATTCCGTTACGAATCGGTTACGAATCCGGTCTTTGCCTTCCGGTAGAATGCGCGCCATGACTCAGCCTACCCGCTCCCCGGAAGCGCCGTCCGGCTTTACCTGGCCGGTGCGCGTGTACTACGAGGATACCGATGCAGGCGGCATCGTCTTCTATGCCAACTACCTGAAGTTCTTCGAACGCGCCCGCACCGAGTGGCTTCGCGCATGCGGCGTCGACCAGCGTCGGCTCGCCGACGATACCGATGCGATCTTCATCGTGCGCAGCACGTCGCTCGACTACCGCGCGCCGGCGCGACTCGACGACACGCTGACGATCGCGAGCCGGCCCGGACGCATCGGCCGCGCGTCGGTGGAATTCACGCAGGAAGCCTGGTGTGGCGACACGCTGCTCGTGGCCGGGCACATCCGCCTCGGCTGCGTCGACCGTCACGGCATCCGGCCCGCGGCCATCCCGCCGGCCGTGCTCGACGCGCTGCACCGCGGGCCCGTCATCGACGCCGGGCAGACTGGTTTGTCAACGAAGCTCGCATGAGCGCCGTTTAGACACAGCCTATGAACTTGCCGTTCTGATTCGATACTAAGCAAGGTTCGGCGTCAGGCATGGCCGGCGCGCCGCGCCGCACGCACACCGGACGCCCTTGCCGGGCACCCGTGAAGGCACGTTACTCAAACCTCTATGAATACTGTTCAAGACCTGTCGATCATTTCCCTCGTGCTCAATGCGAGCGTGCTGGCCCAGGCCGTGATGGGACTGCTGCTGCTGCTGTCGCTGATGTCGTGGACCTTCATCTTCCGCAAGTGGTTCGCGATCCGTCGCGCACGCGCGCAGACCGAACGCTTCGAGAAGGATTTCTGGTCGGGCGGCGACCTGCAGGCGCTGTATCAAAGCGCGGCCAACAACCGCCACACGATCGGCGCGCTCGAGCGGATCTTCGAATCGGGGATGCGCGAATTCCTGAAGGCGAAGGAAAAGCGCCTCAGCGATCCGGGCCTCGTGCTCGACGGTGCGCGCCGCGCGATGCGCGCGTCGTTCCAGCGTGAAATGGACGTGCTCGAAGCCAACCTCGCGTTCCTCGCGTCGGTCGGCTCGGTGAGCCCGTACATCGGTCTGTTCGGCACGGTCTGGGGGATCATGAACTCGTTCCGCGGCCTCGCGAACGTGCAGCAGGCCACGCTCGCGAACGTCGCGCCGGGCATCGCCGAGGCGCTCGTCGCCACCGCGATCGGCCTGTTCGCCGCGATTCCGGCGGTGGTCGCGTACAACCGCTACGCGCACGACATCGACCGCCTCGCGATCCGCTTCGAGACCTTCATCGAAGAGTTCTCGAACATCCTGCAGCGTCAGGCCCAGTAAGGAGCGCGCCATGGCAGGAAGCCCCATCCGATCCAGCATGCGCGGCGGCCGTTCGCGCCGCGCAATGGCCGACATCAACGTCGTGCCGTACATCGACGTGATGCTGGTGCTGCTCGTGATCTTCATGGTCACCGCACCGCTCGTCGCCCCGTCGATCATCAACCTGCCGACCGTCGGCAATGCCGCGCCGCAGGAGCAGACGCCGCCCGTCGTCGTCAACATCAAGGCCGACCGCACGATGAGCGTCAAGTACAAGGGCGACTCGGGCGCGACCCAGGAAGACACGATGACGAAGGCCGAGCTCGACAACTTCATCTCGACCCGGCAGGCCGATCACCCTGACCAGCCGGTCGTGATCGCAGCCGACAAGACCGTGCAGTACGATGCCGTCATGACCGTGATGTCCGATCTGAAGGCGCGTGGCGTCAAGCGCGTCGGCCTCCTCGTCAAATCGCAATGAACCGGCAGCAATCCACGCGCAGATCCGCCTACCCGCTCCAGCCTCCCCGCGAGCGCGGGACGTGGCGCGCGTTCGCGCTCGCCGCGCTGATGCACGTGTTGCTCGCGCTGTTCCTCTATCACGGCGTGCAATGGCAGAACAGCACGCCGGCCGGCGCCGAGGCCGAGCTGTGGACCGAAGTGCCCGACGTCCCCGCGCCGCGGCCCGTCGTCACGCCCACGCCGCCCGCGAAGGTCGCGCCGCCCCCTGCCCCGGTGCGCGACGAGCAGGCCGACATCGCGCTGCAGCAGAAGAAGCGGCAACAGGAAGCGGCCGCGCGCGAAGCGCAGCTCGAGCAGCAGCGCCGCGCGCAGCAACTGAAAGCCCAGCAGGAAGAGGAAGCCCGGCGCGCGCAGCTCGCCGCGCAACAGGCCGCCGCGCTCGCCGCCCAGAAGGCCGCGGAACGCGACAAGCAGAAGCAGGCCGACAAGCTCAGGCAACAGCAGCTCGCCGAGCAGCAAAAGCTCGAACAGCAGAAACTCCAGCAGCAAAAGCAGGCGCAGCTCGAAGCGCAGCAGGCGGCGAAGGCGAAGGCCGACGCGGCTGCGAAGGCCAAGGCGGAAGCCCAGGCCAAGGCGAAGGCCGAAGCCGCGGCGCGCGCGAAGGCCAGCGCGGCGGCGAATGCGAAGCTCGACCGCGAGCGCAGTGCGCGCCTCGCGCAGATGCAGGGGCTGTCCGGCGCCGGTGAAGGCGGCGGCGAAGGCCTCGCGAAAAGCGGCACGGGCACGGGCTCCGGCGGCAATGCCGCCACGCCCGGCTATGCCGACAAGGTGCGCCGCCGCGTCAAGCCGAACATCGTTTGGGGCGGCGAGCGGGCAGGCCTGACCACCGTCGTCAAGATTCGGTGCACGCCGTCCGGTGACGTATTGAGCGCATCGGTGTCCCGCTCGAGCGGGAATTCGGGGTGGGATCAAGCCGTGGTCAATGCGATCCACGCATCGGTCCCGTTGCCGCCCGATTCTAACGGTCGTACCCCGTCCGACATTACGATTACCTTCAAGGCAGCGGAGTGAAACGAAATGCGCTTACACTCCGGGCGTCGCTGTCGGACGGGAACGAATCGGGTATTTTTACTGTCTCTGCCGTTGCGCAGCGATCCAAGCCATACGGGAAGCAAGAAGCATGAGTTTGATGACAAAGCTAGGTTTCAGGGCACTCGTGGCCTCGTGTCTGATCACGGCGGGCAGCGCCGCTAACGCCCAGGTCAACGTGGTGATCACCGGTGTCGGGTCGACCCAGTTCCCCATTGCCACCGCGAACTTCACGAACGAGGCGAGCCTGCCGCAACAGGTCACGTCGATCGTGCGCGCCGACCTCGCCCGCAGCGGCAAATTCACCAACATCGACGCAGGCAGCACGCCCGTACCCGAGACCGCCTCGGTCGATCTCGGCGCATGGAAGGCCAAGGGCGCGAATGCGTTCGTCGCCGGTAGCGTGAACCGCGACGCGAACGGCCAGTACAAGGTCAACTTCATCCTGTACGACACCGTGAAGCAGCAAAGCCTCGGCGGCCTGTCGCTGACGGCGACCGACACCACGCTGCGCACGGCCGGCCACAAGATCGCCGACTACATCTACCAGAAGCTGCTCGGCGTGCGCGGCGTGTTCGCCACGCGCCTGTCGTACGTGATCAAGACCGGCAACCGTTACCAGCTGCAGATTTCCGATTCGGATGGCCAGAACGCGCGCATCGCGCTGTCGAGCACCGAACCGATCATCTCGCCGGCGTGGTCGCCGAGCGGCACGAAGGTCGCGTACGTGTCGTTCGAGCGCAAGAAGCCGATCGTCTACATCCATGACCTGCCGACCGGCCGCCGCTACATGGTCTCCGACCAGAAGGGCAACAACAGCGCACCGGCGTGGTCGCCGGACAGCAACACGCTCGCCGTCGCGCTGTCGCTCACCGGCAATACGCAAATCTATACGGTCAACGCGAACGGCGGCGGCCTGCGCCGTCTCACGCAGAGCAGCTCGATCGACACCGAACCGTTCTACTCGCCGGACGGCCGCTGGATCTACTTCACGAGCGACCGCGGCGGCGCGCCGCAAATCTACCGGATGCCCGCACAGGGTGAAAGCGCCGGTGCCGCGCAGCGCGTGACCTTCACCGGCAGCTACAACACGAGCCCGCGCGTGAGCCCGGACGGCAAGCTGCTCGCTTACATCTCCCGCACGGGTGGGGGCTTCAAGCTGTACGTTCAGGATCTGCAATCAGGCGCGGCGAACGCCATCACGAATACCAATCGCGACGAATCGCCGAGCTTCGCGGCAAACGGCCAGTACCTTCTGTACGCTACCCAGTCGGGTGGTCGTAACGTTCTGGCTGCTGTGCCCTCCGACGGCAGTGCGCCGCCGCAGATCCTGTCCGTCCAGGGCGGCTCCGTTCGCGAGCCGTCGTGGGGGCCCTTCATGCAATGACCACAAGGAGAGTAACCATGATGTCGAATAAAGCTCGTCTGGCCCTGGCCGTGATGATGATCAGCGCGCTCGCAGCGTGCAAGTCGGGCGTGAAGCTCGACGACAAGGCAAACAACGCGGGCGCAGTCAGCACGCAGCCGAGCGCCGACAACGTCGCGCAAGTGAACGTCGATCCGCTGAACGACCCGAACAGCCCGCTCGCGAAGCGCAGCATCTACTTCGACTTCGACAGCTATTCGGTCAAGGACGAGTACCAGCCGCTGATGCAGCAGCACGCGCAGTACCTGAAGAGCCATCCGCAGCGCCACGTGCTGATCCAGGGCAACACCGACGAACGCGGCACGAGCGAGTACAACCTCGCGCTGGGCCAGAAGCGTGCGGAAGCCGTCCGCCGTGCGATGGCCCTGCTCGGCGTGAACGATTCGCAAATGGAAGCCGTGAGCCTCGGCAAGGAAAAGCCGCAGGCAACGGGTCACGACGAAGCATCGTGGGCGCAGAACCGTCGCGCCGACCTCGTCTACCAACAGTAAGTAACGGAAGAATCGCCGTATGACGCACCGTTTAACCTGGCTGCGCGTTGCCGCAGCGTTCTGCGTCGCGGGCGCGGCGTGGTCGGCCGCGCCGGCGCACGCCGGCGTGTTCGACGACAACGAGGCGCGCCGCGCCGTACTCGACCTGCGCAGCAAGACCGACAATCTGGCGAGCCAGTTGTCGGCTGCCCAGCGGACGATCCTCGATCAATCCGGCCGTCTCGACCAGCTGAACCAGCAGGTCGCGACGCTGCGCGGCGAGAACGAGGATCTGACGAACCGGCTGACGACGCTCGAGCGGCAGCAGAAGGAGTACTACCAGGATCTCGACACGCGGCTCAAGAAGTTCGAGCCGCAGCAGGCGACGATCGATGGTGTCGAAGGCACCGTGCAGCCGGGTGAAACGGATGCGCTCAGCGCGGCGCAGCAGCAGTTCCGCAACGGCAACTTCAAGGCGGCGGCGGCTTCGTTCCGCGCGTTCATCGCGAAGTATCCGCAGAGTCCCTATCAGCCGACCGCGCAATACTGGTACGGCAACGCGCAATACGCGCTGCGCGACTACCGCGGTTCGACCGCGACGTGGCAAGGGATCGTCAGCAAGTTCCCGCAACATCCGCGCGCGGCCGACGCCCTCGTGGCAATCGGCACGAACCAGCTCGAACAAGGCCAGAAGGCGGCCGCGAAGAAGACGTTCGAGCAGGTCGTATCGCAGTACGCCGGGTCGAACGCGGCGCAGACGGCGCAGGGCAAGCTCGAAACGATCAAATAATTATCGTGACGGGTTATTGACACCCCTGCAGCCTGTCGCTATAATCTTTTGCTCTTTGGGTCGTTGCCCAAGTTGTTGAAGCAACAAACCAAAACAAGTTTCAAGAACGTGGGGTGGTAACTCAGTTGGTTAGAGTATCTGACTTTTAATCAGAGAGTCGAGGGTTCGAGTCCCTCCCACCCTACCAACTATCTTCGATAGTGCAAAAAGCCTCCCTCGTGGAGGCTTTTTTGCGTCTGTGGCTCTGCCGAATCAGAAGCTCGGTCCTTGACACCACCGGCGCGTGCATCGATGAAAGCGCGCCCGGTGCGCGGAGCCGAACGCTTCCTTCGTCGCCGACTTCGACGAGCAGATCTCCGTTCGTGCGCGTCCACGCTGCACTTTCAGTGACGTTCGGTATCCCGAATATCTCCATCGTCATGCGCAACGGCATGGATGAAACGAAAGGACTATAGGCCCGCGGCACGCCGATGAATGCGAGGGCCGCAGACTTCATCACGCAACGGGGCCCTCAGCAGGCGCCCGCCTCGCGTGCCCTCACTCCTGGATCGACGGCGCGGAATCGACGTCGGTATAGCGCGGCTTCGCGTTCTGCAAGTCGCGCGTGTTCTTCTGCACGGCCACCGCCCCGAACAGCGCCAGCACGAACGACATCGCGTAAAAGCCCTTCTCGCTCAATTGCAGCGTCGCGTTGAAGAGGCCGACGATCAGCAGCGCGATCGACAGCAGCAGCGCGACCCAACTGAGGCCGTAGTAGATGCCGGTGACGGGAATGCCTTCCGCGCGGTCGCGCACGCTCTTCTGCAGCGAGATCGCCGCATAGAGGCCGAACACCAGCACGGTGAAGTAGTAGCCCTTCTCGTTGAGCTGCATGCCGGCGTTCCAGAGCCCGATCAGGAATGCCGCGAAACCGGCGAGCAGCGCGGCCCACGAGGCGGCCACGAACGCGAACGACGGTTGCTGGATGGTGGTCTGGTTCATTGCTTTGCCCTCTCTTTCTTGTTGTTCGAAATCGTTTTCGTTGAACTGCGTTTCGCGCATGGTAGCAGCTTTGGCACGCACCACGACCGACGCGCCTGCATGCTCAGGTTTCGCGCCGCGCGCGCCGCCAGCGCCCCGGCGTCGTGCCGAGCACCGCGCGAAACGCCTTGCCGAACGCGGCCTCGGACTGGTAACCGACCGCCTGCCCGATTTCCGCCTGCCCGCGCTGCGTGTCCTGCAGCAGCGCGCACGCATGCATCATCCGGATCTGCGCGACGAATGCGCCGACGCTCATGCCGGCCTTCTCGCGGAAATGCCGCGCGTAGGTCGCGCGCGACATCGCCGCCGCGGCGCCGAGCGATTCGACCGTCCACGGTTGCGCCGGCGCCTGCAGCACGGCCTGGACCGACGGGCCCAGCCGCGCATCGGCTGCGAGCGCGAGCCAGCCGGACGGCACGCGCGCACCGCGGCCGTAGGCCCGCAGTGCATACGCGAGCAGCGCCTGGCCAAGTGCGTTCACGATCGCGCCGGCGCCCGGCTGCACGTTCGACGCCTCGGTACGCAGCACGCTCGTCAGCAGTTGCAGCGGCGCGGCCCCCGACGCGTCGCGCAACCCGACATGCAGCATCTGCGGCAGCGTGCGCATCAGCAGTTCGCCCGCGCCGCGCGCATAGACGAACCGTCCGCAGAGCAGATCCACGCTCGCGCTGCCCGGTTCGGCCGGATCGAGATTCGACTTGACCGGCAGCACCGCACCGTCGCCGGCGCTCGAATCGCGCAGCGGCACGCGCGGCTTCGACTGGCCGCCCGCTGCGTCGAGCAGGTCGTGCGCGCCGCCTGCTGGCAGCAGCACGAAATCGCCGGCGGCGAGTTGCAGCATGCGTCCGTCGGCGGCACGCAGCCGGCAGGTGCCGGCCAGCACCAGATGGAACGCCGCCTCGCCGGGCGGCAGCGGGTCGTGCGGCATCGCGAACGGGCCGTCGAGCAGGCAGCGCACGTCGAGCTCGACATGGCTGCGACCCAGCGACAGCAGTTGACTCAATGCATCCATCAGACGATTGCGCTAAAAATTGACACTCTAGCGTATCGAAACCCTCAGTGCGAGCGATCAGAATAGCCTTGCATCGCCCGAGATCGCGGCACCTGCCGCCCTCCTCACTCTTCTCGACAAGGACGCATCATGCTGAACTGGAACGAATACCGGAAGGAACTCTCGACGCGTATCGGCGACATCGCCAAGCTGTCGCCCGATACGCTGGCCGGCTACAAGGCGCTGTCCGGTGCGGGCGCCAAGACCGGCCATCTCGACGCGAAGACGCGCGAACTGATCGCGCTCGCGGTAGCCGTCACGACGCGCTGCGACGGCTGTATCGCCGTGCACACGGCCGAAGCGGCCAAGCATGGCGCGACCAAGGAGGAAGTGGCGGAAGCGCTCGGCGTCGCGATCGCGTTGAATGCGGGCGCAGCGCTCGTCTATTCGGCGCGCGTGATGGACGCGCTCGGCGACTGAGCCGGCGGTGCGGTGCGGCCCGATCGTCGGGCCGCGCCGCACCGAACTGCCGCGTTGCGTGATGCCCGACCGCATAGCCTGGCGGTCGCGCATCGCGCGTACGGGCCGCCATGTATGACGATTGTGGGTGACTCGCCTGGACGCGGAAGCGTCGCGGAGTCGGCTACCATGCGCGAACGATACATCGTGAAGGAGCGCTCCATGTGCCGCTGGCTCGCCTATACGGGTAATCCGATTCATCTGGAAACCGTGCTGTTCCGCGCGAAGCATTCGCTGATCGACCAGAGCCTGCATTCGGAGCTGGGCGCCACGACCACCAACGGCGACGGCTTCGGCATTGGCTGGTACGGGCATCCCGACGAACTCCCGTTCCGCTATCGCTCCGTGCATCCCGCCTGGAACGACCGCAACCTGCGCGAAGCCGCGCGTGCGATCCGCTCGCGGATGTTCATCGCACACATCCGCGCGGCGACCGACACGCCCGTGCAGGAAACCAACTGCCATCCGTTCCGCCACGGCCGCTGGCTGTTCGCGCACAACGGGCTGATCCGCGACTTCCACAAGCTGCGCCGCGACCTGACGATGAAGGTCGATCCCGCGCTGTTCCCGACGCTCGAAGGCTCGACCGACTCCGAACTGATGTTCCGCCTCGCGCTGACGTACGGTCTTGAGCAGGCGCCGCTGCCGGCGCTCGAACGGATGGTCGGCGTGGTGGAGGAAACCGCCGCGCGGCATCGCGTCGCGGATCCGCTCAACATGACGATCTGCGCGACCGACGGCGAACGGATCGTCGCGGTGCGCTATTCGAGCGAACGGCAATCGCGCTCGCTGTTCCACAGTACGTCGTTCAAGCACCTGCATGAGCTGTATCCGCATAACCCGCGTATCGCCGAAGCCGGCGACGACGCGTTCATGGTCGTGTCGGAGCCGCTCGTCGACCTGCGCGGCGCGTGGGAGGAAGTGCCGGAGGGAATGGCGATCGTCGCGCACGGCGCCGATGTGCAGCAGCGGCCATTCGGGCCGCGGCACAAGTGACACGCTGCAGTCCTGACGAAATCGAGCATATTCGGCGGACCGAATACTTCAGCGCGATAAGACAATTGTGGCGATCCGGCTTTTAAGGGCCGGCGCTCGGGGCTGCCGAAGCAATCGGAAAGGGTACCAATCGTCGCCTGACAAAGATAATCGACCACTACGCGTCGGATAACCCCCGATTCGATAATGAGCGACAGAGTCGCATCACGAAAGCGGACCCCATTCGCGTTATTCTCCGGCTTTCGACGAATAGAAAATTAATCCTCTTGCGATTTCATGTCGACCAGGAACCCGGTGAAATAATCGACACGCAGGCGAGAACATCCGTGCGAGGAAGCCTGCGGCACGTCGGTGAGCAATCGTCACCATTCTTCTAACGAATCCGGCTCAAATCGTTCGAACCTCGCCTCCCTCATGGCAGCGGGCCCTATTGGGGCGTACCACAAATTGAGTGGGCGATGAAATGGGGCGAGAATTTTACGCGTCTTCTACCCTGTCGGCGATCCGCGATTATTTCCAATTATTACGAAGAATCGGCAATCATTACCGGACAGACAGCGTTCGTACACCCTCGTGCCGCGCGAAGGCCACCGCTTATTCCTGATTAAAATATTCAAGTTACAAATTTAGAAAAGGCACGTTACAATTCGCCGACGGATGAATCCGCATCACAAAAAAGTACGACGCAGTTACCGGCACATCGAATCCGAGATGACTCAAGATCTCCAAAATTCCCCCCCTGTCATGCTGACGGGTAATCAATCCGTGCTTTCCAGCATGAAGCAGGACCATGCCTTCGTGGTATGGCTCACCGGTGTCTCCGGTGCCGGTAAATCGACGCTGTCGAATCTGCTGAAGGAACAACTCGATGCGCGCGGGCTCCGGACTTTTCTGCTGGACGGCGACCAGCTTCGCGAAGGATTGAATCAGGACCTGGGATTCAGCGACGCAGACCGCCACGAGAATATTCGTCGCACTGCCGAGGTCGCGCGCCTGATGGTGGAGGCCGGGCTCGTCGTCATCGTTGCGCTGATCTCGCCGTTTCAGGAGGCGCGCGCCAAAGCGCGCGCGCGTTTTCCACAGGGCAGGTTTTTCGAAGTCTTTGTCGACGTTGCGCTGGATGTGGCGGAAGCGCGCGACCCCAAGGGGCTGTATGCGCTGGCAAGGCAAGGGACCATTCGGCAATTCACCGGCATCGAATCGACCTATGAGAAACCGGTGTTTCCCGACGTGCATGTGCGCACGGGCGAAGCAAGTCCGCTGGAATGCGCGCACGCGATCATGCGGAAATTGCCGTTGCACGACTGATACCGGCACGCCTCCTCGCTCGTCCGCGCCTCTTCTATTTCGACGCGCCATTGTGGCGTGCGACAGTTGAACTGTCTGCCTTACGCCACACCGGCCCACTGTCAGGGTTGGCCGCGTCGATCGAACCGCATCCGGATCGAATCAAGCTCAACCGGCAGCCGGCGCGAACGCGCGCGCGGCCGCGGCAGCGCGACGAACCCCAGGCGTTCGTACAGCGAGCGGGCGCGCACGTTTCGCGTCAACACGTCGAGCACGACATCGCGACTGCCATCGGCCGGCAACGCGCCGGTATCCAGCGCATCGCGAAACAGCGCGCTGAAGATGCCCGTACCGCGCTGGCGTTCATCCGTCGCGCAATGCGCGACGAGGATCTGCGAACGCTTCGGCGCCGGGAGTTCCGTTTCGAGAATCAGCCCGCGCAGCAACTGCCTGACCGTGCGCCGCACGCCGAAGAACCGCGCAAGCGCCCACACGATGTGCACGTCGTCGAACGTCGTCCGCTGCCCGTCATGAATCGCCATCACCGCGAGCACCGTGCCATCGTCGGCGACTGCGACGCGATGCCGACGCCACGAGAAGCGTCCGTGGCGCGACCGGAACGCCTGCTGCAAAAAAGCGATGCAGCGCGCGTTGCTTTCGCCGAGAAAGAAGCCGAATTCGGCCACGCCGGACGCAAACACGAGCGGCGCGCATGCTGCCGCATCATCCGCACTGGCCGCGCGAAACCGCGCCGGTTCGCCGGCGCGCGGAACCGCTTGCGCGACCGCAGCGGCCTGCGTCACGCGCTACGCCCCGCGAGGCGCGACAACACGCCGACCGCCCGGCTGATCTGCGCCGGCTCATGCGTCGAACAGATGAAAAAGCGCAACCGCGCCGCCTTTTCCTCGACAGCCGGATAAAAGATCGGTTGCACGTTGATCCCTTCGTCGAACATCGCGTTCGCCCACTGCGCGGCCTTCAGCGAGCTGCCCGTGATCACCGGCACAACCGCATACCCGGCGCTCGTGCCCGTATTCAGCCCGGCGGCACGCGCCTCGGTCAGGAACTGCCGCCCGCGCGCCTGCAGTTGCGCGACGCGTTCCGGCTCGGCCTGCAGGCGTTCGAGCGCGGCCAGCGACGCCGCGGCGAGCGTCGGCGCGAGCCCGACGCTGTACAGGAAGCCCGGCGCCAGATGGCGCAGCATGTCGACGAGCGGCTGACACCCGGCGATGAAACCGCCGCAGCCGGCCAGCGTCTTGCTCATCGTGCCCATCCACATGTCGACTTGGTCGGGCGCGACGCCGCCATGCTCGCGGATGCCCTTGCCGGTCGCGCCGAGCACGCCGAGCGAATGGGCCTCGTCGACCAGCAGAAACGCCCCGTGGCGCGTCTTCACGTCGACGAAGCGCTGCAGGTCGGGGAAATCGCCGTCCATGCTGTACAGCCCTTCGATCGCGATCAGCACGTGCCGGTATTCGCGGCGCACGCGCGACAGCAACTCGTCGAGCGCCTGCCAGTCGTTGTGCGCGAAGCTCAGGCGCTTCGCGCCGCTCAACTGCGCGCCCTGCACGATGCTGTTGTGCGCGAGCGCGTCGTGGACCACCAGATCGCCGGGGCCGAACAGCGCGCCGATCACGGTCACGTTCGTCGCATGGCCGCTCACGAACGCGACGCAGTCGTCGGTCTCGTAGAACGCGGCCAGCGCACGTTCGAGCTCGCGCTGCACCGGGCGCTCGCCCGCGACCATCCGGCTGGCCGAGGCCGACGTGCCGTAGCGGTCGATCGCGGCTTTCGCGCGTTCGGACACCGCCGGATCGCCGGCCAGCCCCAGATAGTTGTAGTTTGCGAAGTTCAGGTATTCGCGGCCGCCGATCTGCGTGGTCGCCCCGGCGACGCCGTCGTGCACACGGAAAAACGGCGAGTCGACCCGCAGCTTCTCGCCCATCTCGCGCATGATCCGGACCTGCTGATACTGCGGCATCGATTCGAAGCGGCTGCGCGCCGACGCGGTCTGCGCAACCGGCGTGCCGGGCACGCCGGGCGCCGCGGCCGCATCGGTCGCGCGTTCCAGCTGCCGTTTCAAGGCTTTCGCCGCCAGTTGCTGGCGAAGATGCTCTCCCAGTGCCATTGCTTCCTTCGCTGTATCTCGAAAAGGCGCTATGTTACGCCGCGTATTTTTAAAAGGCGTGGTGTCACTCGTCGGAAAACTCGGCCCACTGCCATGCGTCCGGCGCAGCCAGCAACGCATCGACCAGCCGGAAATTCATCTCGTGGCTCGGCCGCAGCGCGCTCACGCGCGCGAGCAGTGGCGCGCCGGCCAGCGCGAGATCGCCGACCAGGTCGAGCACGCGATGCCGGACGAACTCCTCCGGCAGCCGCATCCCGCCCAGCACGCGATTGCCGACGATCGACGCGGTGCACGACGGCCGCGCGCCGCGCAGGATCGGCACGCCGCGCAGATAGCCGGCGACGATCGCCGGCACGGCCCACTTCACGCGCCCGTACGAGCGCGACGGCGCGATGTCGGTCGCAAAGGCAGCCGGCGTCAGCGCGCCGTCCCAGTGCATGTCGCCGAAGCCGCGCAGGTCGTTGCGCACGCTCAGTTCGTAACGCGGCGCCGGCTCGATCCGCATCTCGCGCCGCTGGTCGCCGTCGCCGTCCGTCACGACGAGCGGCCGCAGCACGCGGATGAAGCGTTTCGGCGCGTCGAGCGCGACGCGGCCGCACGCGCGGATCGCGTCCACCCACGGCGTGGCGCTGCCGTCGAGAATCGGCACCTCTTCCGCATCGAGCTCGACGATCGCGTGATCGATCTCGCACGCGAGCAGCGACGCGAGCAGATGCTCGATCGTGCGCACGCCGATGCCGTCGGCATTGCGCAGCATCGTGCAGAGCGGCTGCGCGCGGCGCAGCGCGGGATCGACGGGCAGCGTCGCGAGCGTGCGCCTCTGCTCGACCCGACGGAACACGATGCCCGTCACGCCGTCTTCCGGACGCGCGGGCAGAATCCGCACGCCGACCCGGCGCCCCGTGTGCAAGCCATGCCCGTCGATCGTCAGCGGGCGCGCCAGCGTGCCCTGCCGCGTCGCCCAGCCGGTCGGCGCGCTCACCGCGCCACCTCGAGCGACGGCGACGCGTGGCCGGCAACCGGCGCCGGCCGCGTATCGAGCAATGCGCGCGCTTCGCCGTCGATCGCATGCTTCGCGGCGAGCGCCGCGACGGCCTCGTGCGCGGCATCGGCTGCCGACGCGCCATCGGCGCCGGCATCGGCCGACGCGCCGATCGAATCGACGATGCGCGCGGCCAGCGTCGTCACCGACGCCCCTTCGGCGATCGCCATCACCGACAGTTTCACCTCGAATGCTTCCTCGACCGCGAGACCGAGCTCCATCCCCATCAGCGAATCCATGCCCATGTCGAGCACCGACTTGTCGAGTGCGATGCGATCGGGCGTCATGTGGAGAATCCGCGCGATCTGCGCCTGCAGCGTCCGCGCCACCAGCGCGATCGCTTCGTCGCGCGGCAGCGCGAGCACCTCTTCGCGCAGCTGCGTGCCGCCGTCGCGCGCATCGCCGCCCTTCGCCTGCGATTGCAGCAGCGCATACCGGCGCGCCTTCGCGGCCGGCATTCCGCGCGCCACCGCGTGCCAGTCGAGCCGCACCACCGCTTCGCCGGCCGCGCCCGCGACCAGCACGCGCTCGAGCGCGGCCATCGCCTCGTCGGACGTGATCGACGCGCCGCCGATCCGCGACTGCAACGCTTCGCGCGTATCGGCGTGGCGTGCGAGGAAGCCGACGTCCTCGAGCGGCCCCCAGGCCATGAACGTGCCGGGCAGGCCTGCCGCGCGGCGATGTTCGATGAGCGCCTCGAGGAAGCTGTTGGCCGCGACGTAGTTCGATTGCCCCGGATTGCCGAGATAGGTCGTCGCCGACGAATAGACGACGAACAGGTCGAGCGGCAGCCTGCGCGTCGCGCGATGCAGGTTCCACGCGCCGGCGACCTTCGGCGCGAGCACCGCGGCCATCCGCGCATCGTCGAGATTGCGCACGAGGCCGTCGTCGATCGACATCGCGGAATGCAGCACGCCCTTCAGCGGATGGGCGCGCCGGACGATCGCGGCAATCATCGCGTCGACGGCCGCGGCATCGGTCACGTCGCACGACACGACGTCGACGGTGACGCCGAGCGTGTCGCGCCAGCGCGCAACTTCGTCGCGCGCCGCGGCGGCGAGTTCGCCGGAACGGCTCGCCAGCGTCAACCGGCGTGCGCCGTGCTCGACCATCCAGCGCGCGCTCGCGAAGCCCAGGCCGCCCGTGCCGCCGACCACCAGGTATGCGCCATGCGGATCGAGCGCGAGCGCTTCTGCCCGCGCGACGCCGCGCGTCGGTGCGGGCGTGCCGGACGGATAGGTCACGAGCACCTTGCCGATCTGGCGCGCCTGCTGCATGTAGCGGAACGCATCCTCGGCCCGCTCGGCCGGGAACGCGCGATACGGCAGCGGATGCAGCACGCCTGCCGCGAACAGCGCCATCACTTCGCCGAACAGGCGCGCGGTCAGCTCCGGCAACGCACCCATCAACTGGTCGGCATCGATACCGAAATAGCTGATGTTGTTGCGGAACGGCCGCAGCCCGATATGGCTGTTTTCGTAGAAATCGCGCTTGCCGAGCTCGAGGAAACGACCGAACGGACGCAGCGTATCGATGCTGCGCACCATCGCCTCGCCGGCGAGCGAATTCAGCACGATGTCGATGCCCTCGCCGCCCGTCATCGCGCGAATCTCGTCCGCGAACGCCAGGCTGCGCGAATCGAGCACGTGATCGGCGCCGAGCAGGCGCACGAACTCGCGCTTCTCGTCGCTGCCGGCCGTCGCGAACACTTCCGCGCCGAAGTGGCGCGCAAGCTGGATCGCGGCGATCCCGACGCCGCCCGCGCCGCCATGCACGAGCACGCGCTCGCCGCGCCGCAGCCGCGCGAGTTCGACGAGCGCGTAGTACGCGGTGAAGAACGTGGTCGGCACGGTCGCCGCTTCCTCGAACGACAGACGCTCGGGCTTCACTGCGATGGCCTGTGCGCGTGTCCTGACGCGCGTGGCGAACGACGCCGGCGCAAAGCCGAGCACCGCATCGCCCGGTGCGAATGCCGTCACCGCGCTGCCCACCCGGACGACGCGGCCGGACAGTTCCATGCCGATCGTCGCGCCCGCGAAGCCGGTCTCCACCGCTTCATCGGACAGCAGCCCCATCGCATACATCACGTCGCGGAAATTCAGGCCGGTGGCCACCGGCTCGATTTCCACCTCGTCGTCGCCCAGCGCGCTTTCGGGCAACGCGAACCATTCGAGATTGCGCAACGAGCCCGGTGCGTCGAACGCGAGCACCGATGCGCGTGCGATCGCGCCGTCGCTGCGCGCCGCGGCCTGCGCGGCCGTCAGCATGCGCGGCACCAGCCGCCCGTGCGCGCTCAGCACGACCTCTTCCTCGACCGCCGCGCCGGTCAGCTCGCGAATCAGCGCATCGGGAATCCCGTGCGCCGCGCGATCGACGTCGATCAGGCGGCACGCGAGTTCGGGATGCTCGTTCGCCAGCACGCGACCGAGGCCCCACAGCGTCGCCTGTTCCGGGTGCGCATGCGCGGCTCCGGCGAACGGCGCGCCGCCGCGCGTGACGACGGTCAACCGCGTGGCTGCGTTCGGCTGCGCACCGAGCGCGCGCACGAGCGCCGCCAGCGCGACCACGCCGTGGCGCTGCGCAGCCATCAGGCCGTCTCCCGTCGTCGTATCGGCAAGCGGCGTTTCCGGCGCGCAGAACACGACATGCACCGGCTGCCCGGCCGGCAACGACGCGATTGCATCGGCCGCATGCGTGAGATCGACGATATCGGCCGGATAGCCCGCGTGCGCGAGCGCATCGGCCAGCCGCCCGCCGAAACCGCCGGCCGCATCCGGTGCGTGCATCACGAGCCATTGTTCGCTGCGGGCGAGCGTATCGAGCTCGCTCGCGTCGCTGCCGCGTTGCGCGGCCGCGCTGCTCGCCGGATTACGTGCGATGACGAACGTCGGCGTGCCGTCCAGATCGAGCGACTGCTCGACATGCCGCACGACGTCGACGTAACCCGCGCGCGCCAGCGCCGCCTCGAGATCCGCCGGCGCCAGCGGCGCAGGCTGGTCGACGCCCGTCGGCGCAGGTTGCGCGCCGAACACGATGTCGGAGAAGCGGCCGCGACGCGGTTCGGCCAGCAGCAGCAAGCCGCCCGGCGCGAGCCACGATCGCATCGCGTTCAGCGCGTCGGCCGGATCGGGACGGCCGCTCAGCGCGCGGTTCGCGACGATCAGGTCGTACGGCCCCGCTTCGTCGGTGGACAGCGACAGCCGTTCGCCCGGCTGCAGCGCCACCGTGCGCACCGCGGCTTCCGCATCGGTATCGAACCCGGCCAGTTGGCCGGCCGTCGCGGCGATCGTGTGATCGCAGCGCGCGGCGGCGAGATGCATGCCGAGCGTCTGCAGCACGTCGCCATCCGTCGCGCCCAGTTCGAGCACGCGCAGCCGGCGCGCCGGTTGCCACGCGTCGACCGCCTGCTCGACGCCGGCCGCCAGCAGCGCATGCACGTGCTGCCAGGTCGGCGATGCGGCAAGCAGCTGCTCGACCAGGCTGTGCCCGGTCGGCGACAGCCAGCGTGCGCCGTCCTTCGCGCCGCTCAGCACGTCGGGCAGCGCCGCGCCGCAATGGGCGAGCAGCGTCAGCTCGGCCACGTGCCCCGGCGATTCGGCCAGCAGCCCGCGCCACAGATCGTCGAGCGGCGGCAGCGCCGCGCACGCCGCGTCGTCCCGTACGAGACGCGCGCCGTCGCGACCGGCAAGACCGTCCTCGATCAGCATGTCGGCCAGGCGCGCGGTCAGCGCCGCCCGCTCCGGTGCGGGCTGCCACGTGCCGGCGAATACGCCGAGCGCATCGAACGCACGGAGCACGTACAGGCTGGCCAGCACGTCGAGCAGCGGCAGGATTTCAGTCAAATGCTGCGTGCGGCGGCCGTCGCGCTCCGCGGCATCGACGCGCGCGACCGCTTGCGCGAGCAGCGCGTCGGGCGCCGGCAAAGCGGCCGCGTCGACGTCGTTCGGCAACGGCATCTCTTCGAGGCGGTAGACGAAACGCGAAGGCAGGTTCTGCCGGCGACCGACGAGGTCCACGCGCCGGAACCGGCAACTGCCGAGCCGCGCGACGATCGCGCCTTGCGCGTCGAGGAATTCGAAATGCGCGACGATCGAATGCGGGCTGCGCCGGTCGACCCGTGCGAGCACGCGGGCGACCGTGTCGCCGCGCAGGTAGTCGACCCGGCCGATCTGCACCGGCACGTAGGCCGGATGCTCGCCGTCGCGCGCATGCGCGGCCAGCAGCGCGAACAGCGGATGAAACCCGCTGTCCATCAGCGCCGGATGCAGCAGATAGGCGGACAGCGCCCGCGCATCGCCGCACGCGGCCGGCGCGGCGACGTCGGCCAGCGCGGCGTCCTCGGCCGCGGCGACCCGCACGGTGCGCACCCAGCGGAACGCCGGCCCGTAGCCGAGGCCGATCGCCGCGGTATTCGCATACAGCGTGTCGCCGTCGGCGGCCGGCAGCGCGAGCAGGTGCTCGAGCGTCGCGGCCGGCACGATGCTCGTGGCGCCGAGCGCGTTGCCGCTTTCGAGCATCCGGCCCGTCACGTTCAGCGTCCATGCGCCGTCCGACATCCGGTCGCGCGTCTCGATCGTGAACGTCGCGGTGCGCGGCTCGATCACGAGCCGGAACAGCTTCGCCTGCTGCGGCTGGAACACGACCGGCGTGCGGATTTCGACGTTCTCGAGCGCCGCATCCGGTGTATCGAAGAAGGTGCGCGCCGCGGCGAGCGCCATTTCCACGTAGCCGGCCCCCGGGAACGCCACGCCGCCATCGACGACGTGATCGGCCAGTATCGGCAGCTTCGCCGGATCGAGCTGGTTTTCCCAGCCGAATGCGTGTTCGTGCAGGCGATAGCCGAGCAACGGATGTTCGCGGCGGCGATTGACGAGACCGTAGCCTTCGACGGTCGGCGTGAGCCAGAAACGGTCGCGCTGCCACGGATAGGATGGCAATGCCGCATGCGAGGCGCCCGGCGCGAAGCGGTCGGGATCGACGCTCGCGCCGTGCGCGATCGCCGCGAGAATCGCGTGCCGCAGCGTCGCCGCGCTGCCGTGATCGCGCTTGAGCGTCGGCAGCACCACACCGGGCACGCCGGCGGCCGCGAACGCCTGCTTCACGTACGTGCGCAGGATCGAATGCGGCGAGACTTCGACGAAGAGCCGGACGCCCTGCTCGATCAGGTGCGCGATACCGTCGCCAAAGCGCACGGGCTCGCGGATATTGCGCCACCAGTAGCGCGCATCCAGTTCGTTGCCGGCCAACGGGCCACCGGTCACCGTCGACACGAATGCGCCGTTGCCCGGTTGCGGCCGCAGGCTGGCCAGTTCGGCCAGCACCACCGGCTGGATGCGCTCCATGTGGCTGCTGTGGAACGCATAGTCGAGCTCGAGCATCTGGAAGAACTTGCCGCTGCCGCGCAGCGCCGCTTCCAGCGCTTGCAAGCCCTGCAGCTCGCCCGCCAGCGTCACCGCATCGGGGCTGTTGATGCCGGCCACCTCGACCCGGCGCGCCAGCCCGTGGCGCGCGATCAGTTCGCGCGCCGCCGCCTCGCCGATGCCGACGGCCGCCATCCGGCCGCTGCCGCGCGTCATCGCCTGCGCGCGGCTGCGGATCTTGATCACGCGAACCGCGTCGGCGAGCGACAGCGCGCCCGTCACCCACGCCGCGGCAATTTCGCCGACGCTGTGGCCGATCGCCGCGTCGTAACGCATGCCGCGCGCGTCGATCACGCGGACCATGCCGACCTGGATCGCGAACAGCAGCGGCTGCGCATTCTCCGTCGCGGCGAGCCATTCGGCGCCCGCGCCGGCCAGCCATTCCGCGCCCGGGCCGCCGCGCATCACGTCGACGAGCGACGGGCTGCCGTCGGCACACCACAGTGCATCGACTTCGTCGAGCGCCGCGCGGAAAACCGCGTTCTCCGCATAGAGTTCGTTGCCCATCCCGACCCACTGGCAACCGTTGCCCGAGAACACGAGCGCGGTGCGCAATGCGTCGGCGGGCGCCTGGCCGGTTGCCACGCAGGCCGGCAACCCGTCTTGCGCCGTCTGGGCCAGTGCCGCAAGCGCCGCACGGCCTTCGATCACGTTGGCCGGTGCGACGATCGCGCGATGTTCGAGCCATTGACGGCGACGGACGGCCGCGGCGGCAAGCGCCTGCCAATCGCCGCCGTTGTCGAGCGTGGTCAGATAACGGCCTGCGAGCGCCGCGAGCGCATTCGCGCTGCGCGCGGTCAGCACGAGCGGGGATGGTTGCGCTTGAGTCGGCTCGGGCGTTGCCGTCGACACGTCGTTTGCGACCGGCGCCTCGGTCAGCACGACGTGTGCGTTCGTTCCGCCGAAGCCGAACGAGTTGACGCCGACCGTCAGCGGCGCGTCGTCCGCATCGAGCGGCATGTAGCGATCGACGACGCGCAGGCGGCCGCCGTCGAAATCGATCCCGGGATTGGGCGTGACGAAGTGCAGCGAGCGCGGCACCGCGCGATGCTTCAGGCACAGCACGGCCTTCAGCAGGCCGGCCATGCCGGATGCCGTTTCGAGATGGCCGATGTTGGTCTTCACCGAACCGATCAGCAGCGGACGATCGGCCGGGCGCTCGCCCGATACCACATCGATCAGCGCACGCGCCTCGATCGGATCGCCGACTGCCGTGCCGGTGCCGTGCGCCTCGAGATAAGCGAGCGACTGCGGATCGATGCCCGCGCGCGCATACACGCTGCGCAGCAGCGACGCCTGCGCGGCGGCGCCGGGCACACTGATGCCGCCCGGCGAGTGGCCGACCGAGTTCACGCCGGAGCCGGCGATCACCGCGTGGATCGTGTCGCCGTCGGCGAGTGCGCGATCCAGCGGCTTGAGCAGCACGAACGCGCCGCCTTCCGAGCGGACGTAGCCGTCGCCGGTCGCATCGAATGCGCGGCAACGGCCGCGCGGCGACAGCATCGACGCCTTCGAGAAGCTGACGAAGCCGAACGGGTGCAGCAGCAGGTTGACGCCACCCGCGAGCGCCATGTCGGCTTCACCGGACTGCAATGCCTTGACGGCCTGGTGGAGCGCGACGAGCGACGACGAGCAGGCCGTGTCGACGGACATGCTCGGGCCGCGCAGGTCGAACAGATAGGACACGCGATTCGACGCGATGCTCAGTGTGTTACCGGTCGCCGAATACGGATCGATCACGTTCAGATCGTCCATGTTGCGGTTGCCGTAATCCATGCTGGCCGCGCCGACGAAGACGCCGCAGTTGCTGCCGCGCATGTCCGCCGGGCGCACGCCCGCGTCCTCGAATGCTTCCCAAGCGAGTTCGAGCAGCAGGCGCTGCTGCGGATCCATCTGGGCTGCTTCGCGCGGGGAAATGCCGAAGAACGCGGCGTCGAAGCCGGCGACGTTGTCGAGCACGCCGGCTGCGAACGTGTAGCTCTTGCCCGGTTCGCGTTTGGACGGGTGCTGGTAGAAATCGGTACCGAAGCGGTCGGCGGGGATTTCGGTCACTGCGTCGCGTTCGTCGCGCAGGAGTTGCCAGAAGTCGCCAAGATTGTTTGCGCTCCCGGGAAACCGACAAGCCACCCCAATTATTGCAATCTTACTGTTCATCTTTTATGTCGCTTTCTCGGATGCGTGCGGTTCTTCCGCGCGATTTCCGTCATCTTGTACCACATGCAAAAGTACCGACCCGAGTTCCTCGGCACCCAGATTTCGGCGTTCGGGAGTATCTGCGCCGTAATTCCGCCAAATGAAGTAGTCGCTGCGTTGCGGGGTAACACCCAGCTTCTGGAAAACATGAGGCAATGCGGGGACGTGGTCGCCGTAAAAACAAACGACTGTTTCACGAGCGCTGGTGCGCAAATGATCCAGCAGGCGCCCAATCATTGCATCCGCATTTTCAATGTGCCGCAAATATGCAGTCAGGTCGCGCCAGGACGCGTCTTCACCAAGAGTATGCCGTGAAGACGATTCTCCAGGCAAAACCTGCTCCAAATGCAATGGCCCGTGGTTCTCCATCGTCATCGCGAAGATGAAGCGCGGGTGGTCGCTGCTCGCCGCCTTGAGTTCCTCGATGATCGACTCGGATACTGCGGCGTCCGCCACATACGGACCGGCACGGGACGCCGATGCAAAATGGCCGATATCGAGAAAGCGCGTAAAACCCAGCAGCGGAAAGACCCGGTCCCGCCCGAAGAAATCGGCGTAATACGGATGAATCGCGACTGTATCGTAGCCGCAACGGGCGAACCAGGAGGCGAGTGACGCGATTTTGTTTCTTACGAATGCGTAAGGGTAAAAGCGTGCGTACCCAAGCGAAAAGGATTCCGTGCCGGTCAGGACCGCGAATTCCGTTCGCATGGTGTTGGCGCCCCACGCCGGCACCGTCATCTCGCCGTGCCAGACGGCCTCGCGGCATGCGTTGTCGAAGCGCGTGAAAAGATTCGGTGCGACCGCGTTACCGAGCCGGCGTGCATCGAAAAACGATTCGCTCTGGATCAGGATTACGTCGGGGCGCCGGTTCGGCTCGCCTGTTGCGAACGGCCCCGCTGCCGCGGCCTCGCGGAACTTCCTGAGCGTCGCGGGGCGCAGCCCGTTGAGCAGATAGGCAACGAACACGGCAAAAAAGCCGTGGCGACGCTGATCGGCGTCGGGATCGAGCGTTAGCGGCAAGCGCGCCGCGATGGGCACCGCGAGCGCAAACGGCAACGCCACCGCGAACCACGCCACCACGAAGGAATCCCGATGCACCGGTCGTTCGACGATGGAACCCGCGATCACAAGCAGGATGCCGACACCGATCGCGACGACCTTGCCAACGCTGAGGAACGGCAAGTAAAGACGGGGATGCGAAAACAACTGGCTGAACAGGCTCAGATCGGTGAATACGAACGGCTCGCGCAACGACTCGTACTTCGCATTGCTGACTGCGGCGACGAGACCGACGAGCGCGAGCGACGCGCAGGCGGAAAATAGCGGCCGGGAGGTGGCGGCGAGCACCAGGTCGAATATGAAGAGTACGGCAACAATATGAAGCACTGACGACAACAGCGGACGCCGCAGCGGCGCGCGCGGGACAGCGATCGCATCGACCGCAAACGACAGCGCAACGGTGGCCGTCAGCGTCACGGCGAGATGCGCGCTCAATTGGCCCGGTCCTTCGACGGAAGATACGACAGACGGTCAAGTATCGCGTCGGCCAGCGCCGCCGGCAGCAACGGCAGGAGACGCATGCCGAATGCGAGCAATCCGGGAAATGCGATCTCGCTTCGGCCTGCATCGAGCCGCCGACGGATGTATGCGGCGGAACGCTCGGCACTCCAGAGGAACGGCTTGTCGCCGGGAAACACGTCGCTCATCGCCGTCTTCACAAAGCCGGGCAGGATAATCGTGACGCCCACGCCGTCGCGCGCCAGCAGCGGGCGCACGGAATCGCCATAGGCCTTGATCGCTGCCTTGCTCGCGCAATAGGCCGGCGAGATCGCCATGCCGCGTAGCGCGGCGATCGAGCTGATCATCGCGATACGGCCGCGCCTGCGCTCGCGCATCCGGTCGATGACCGGCAGGACCGTATGCAATGCGCCGTACAGATTCGTGTCGATGACGCGAGCCGTGCGCGCCAGATCTTCCCAGTCGCTTGCATCAGCGATCGTGCTGGCCACGCCGGCGTTCGCAATCAGCAGGTCGATCGGGTAGCGGGTGTCGAAATCGGTTAGCCAGGCGGCAGTCGACGCGGCATCGCGCACATCTATGACACCCGTTTCTACCCCGGCTCCGTGTGCACGGCAAGCCGCCGCCGTTTTCTCGACCTCCGCGAAATTGCGGCCGACGATACCCAGCGTCGTGCCCGGTTGCGCATAGGTAAGCGCAAGCGCGCGGCCGAGACCGGCACTCGCGCCGGTAATGACGATGCTTCGCGGCTGTTGCTCAGGCATCCGCGCGATCCAGGCGCTCGACCGCCCCCGCGACCGCCATCTCGATGCCGGTTCGGGTGTAGAAATCGCCGTTGATTTGCGTGTGATGCATCACGTAGTCCAGGAAGGCGTGATAGAGATGCATGTCCGGCAGTTCGCCGCCATGCCAGAAATCGTCGAGTTTTCCCTGCCAGGTCAAGCCGGGCATATTATAAATGGCGGTTCCGAGCGCAACTAGCGGGCGCTCGTGGTGCAAAGCAGACAGCCCGACCGTACTGTTCACCACGACCACACCACGCGCATGCTCGAGCAGCGTCGGCAAGTGGCCCGAGTTGATGAAACGGACTCGATCTCCGATACCGGCCTCGCGCGCAATCGACATCGCGAAGCGGTGGTATTCGATCATGCCGGTGTCTAGCGGGTGGTTCTTGATCAGCAGAGTCGCGTCGTGCGGCGCGTGCCGGGCGAACGAGCGCAGGACGTAGTCGATCGCGTCACGTATCCCTTCGAATGGGGAGTGCTCGACGATCTGAGCATCGGAGTTGAGCTGAAGCGGGAACAGGTAATAGGGCCGGCCGGAGTCGAGCAATTCGCGCGCGACGGCTTCGGCCTGACGGCGATGGTGCCCCTGCAAAAGCGCACGAAACGCAAGTCCTGCGTATTCGACGACCCCATTGCGCGGGCGGTGACTGCGATAGCAGGGAAAGCGCCAGGCGAGCAGCGCGTTGGCGACCCGGTACGTGATGTCGTGAAAGACGCGTTCGTACAGGTTATAACCGGTTGGCTGACCGGGTTGAGCGGGCGGGATGAGATCCCGCTGACGCAAATATTCAGCCGGATCCGTCGGCATCAGCGACCGACCATTGACACCGTAGCGTTCCAGCGTGACCCAGTGCGGGCGAACATAACCCTCCTCGAACACATGCACTCGCAGTCCCCGCGATTCCGATATCGGATGTATGTGCCGGTGAATCTCTCTGCAATCACCAAACATGATGACGTCCGTGATGTGCTCGCGACACACGAAATCGGCGTACCAGCCAGGCAAATCCGAGGATTTGCCGCTGTAGTTCACGCTGACGCCGTGCCAATCGTAGAACCAGTCTCCTCCGCAGAAATTGATTCGGCAAACGATATGACCACGCGCACGAAGCGCGTCGGAAAGCCGGGCAAAAAAAGACGACGCCGTGCCTTGCAGCACAAGAAATGAGCGAGGCATGGTATGGGTAATGCGGACTTATTCGAAAAATTGGCCTGCTCTGGTGGATCCTGATCGTGCGCACGCTATGGCGCCAGACCGCGCTGCCGTCTCCCGGCGACGGCCGACAAATATATCACTCCGACTGTGACAAACCTAACGGTGCTCGCGGAAATTGCTCCCGCGCACGCGCAAGGCAATACCCTGCAAACCGCTTTCGCACCTCGGTCCGACAGAACGCCGACGGGCAAGCCGCGGTCATATGCATCGTTGCCATGGCCAACGGCCGCCGGAACAGCGACCGGCCGCCAAAACTCCTCCGCGACTGCGCAGGAATTGAAAGGACGACATGAAAACAGGGAACAAACAATATCGATGTACTGCTATCGCGTCAAGTAAAAACTTAATAGGCTTCACACTACCGGTGCCAATTATTATGGGAACGATACTTGGTCGGATGTTTCGACTTCATCGGGTAGCAGCAACACGTATTTTTCAGAATGGAGAAAGGAAACGCGAATTCGACACCGGAAAATATCACCAAACTATCGTAATCGCATGGATTCTGGGATTCGTTCTTGCCGGCGGCAGTTGCCCGGTCCCGGCATACGCGGCCGCCCCCTCCTCTCATCCGGAAAACGGCGCGAATACCACCCGCTTCGATTCGGCCCGGTTATTTCGGTTGCCGGCCTCCGACAGCGTACCTCGCACGATCGCAGATAAGCTGTCGGACAGCGACAGCGTATTCGATTTCATGTCGCCTGCTCAAATCGCCGATGTCAAAGCCGGTACCGCCAGCATCGACGTGTCGAAAGCCATCCAGGGCTGCATAGACTATCAAGCGAGCAAGCAACGCGGAGGCACCTGCGATCTGCCATCCGGCGTGTACCTGATCAAGTCGACCCTGCGCGAAGCACGCTCCCACGTCCGGCTACGCGGAGCGGGCAAATCGGCGACCGTCATCGCGACGAGTACGGACATCGTGGACATACTCGTCGGTACGAACCCGGTCACCCCCCTTGTTGGTAACGACATCATCGATATCGGTTTTTTTCACACCGACGCCGCGGTCAAGACCAAACCACATGTCATCCTGCTGTCCCCCATCCAGTCCACGATTCGCGCCTCGTTTACAAACGGCGCGTTTGGCGTATTTCTGTATGGAGGCCAGGGGGTAAAACTGGATCAAATCGTTGCTCCCGGGAATTACGACCCCGAAGCAGGTGCGACGCGCAATTCGCACACAGCTATTTCATTGCTGCCCCTGAGTGCCGCGTCGGGATACAAGACATCGACCGGCGCCGTCGAATTGCCCACCGAAGTTGAAATATCGAGCCCCTACATCAACGGGCCGCTATTGAAAGGCTGGCAGTACGGCATTTCCATTTTTGCGGGAGAACACGTCACACTCGACGGCACCTACTATATCGGGCAATCGACGGTCGACAATGTCCACATCGAACAGCGCGCCGACAACAAGCTGATACTGGAGCCTACTCTGGCGCCGGGCGGATACATCGATGGAGCCGGTCGCGCCGGGGTATGGGTCGGTGGACCCTCGGCTAATGGCTCCCAGTATATCGGCCAGCTCGCCATCTATTCGACAATCAAGGGCCAGTCGGGCTCCGGCCTTGACGGCATTGTGATCGACGGCACCAATCGGGGAGGCGCTTATTCCCAAGCCGTGATTAATGCAACCTTGTCCCCCGTGCAAGTGAGCGGATGGCGTCGACACGGAATCAATCTGGCCGGCGGCCAGAACATCAATATCCCGTCACCCAATATATTCGGAAACAGCTTCCTGAAGGCAGGCGAAGGCAACGGTATCGACATCGGCCAGCATGCCGCCGGTGTTCGCATATCCGGCGGGCGCGTCGGTGGCGACGCGTATGGCAGGGGCACCGGAAACCAGGCTCAAGGCATCGCGATCTCTCCATCGTCGAAAAACGTGACGGTCGCCGCCGTGGACCTCAACGGCAACCAGTCTCCCACCAACGGTATCGCAAATGCAGAGGTAAGCGATAACCAGATCACCGACAGTCCAGGCTTCAGTGGAAACCGGGGGGCTATTTCGCCGCAATTTCCGGCGTCCGGCAAGGAATTCAAGAACCCGCTGGGATCACGCGCGCTCGTCTCGATCCGGGGTGGGAAGATCGCATCGATCGACCTGAACGGCCACCTGCTTTTCAATTCCGCGCCCGACGCGCCCTTTTCGATCGCGCCGAGCGATACCTTGCGCATCATCTATTCTTCGCGCCCCGACTGGACGTGGTGGCCGCAGTGAGCCGCCCGATCTGAAACGGCAGGACGGCGCTCGTCAATGCCGTTTCGTGCATCGCCCGGGAATCGACACCCGATCGACGACACATTCAGCACAAGACAATCAGACCGCCCTGAAATCAACGTATCCGGATTTTCTCCACGTCGAGAAATTGTCGAGCAACGCATAGAACTCCACGTTGGTTGGCATAAGTCGGCGCAGATGAAGAAGAATATCGAAGCTCAGTGTATCGCGCGTAACCACCGCATCGGATTTGTTCTTTTCAAGTCGTTCGCCGCCTTCGGAGTGGGAAACGAAATCATTCACCCGGTCTGACCTGATCGCGAACACACCGAATCTAAGCATGTTATCCACGATCGCCCGCGCATCATCCGGCGATTTACCCGGCTCACCAAGATAATCAAAGTATATATTTGAAACATTCCGACGGAAAAATTCCGATCCGCAGTAATTCACGAACCAATCGCTGGGACCCGCACCTGAGCTCTGCCACTCCTCGACAAAAGGTCGCCATTGTGCCCCCCAAGCCTCGTCGTTGCTATGCACCATCGTAAAGGCGAAGTTGAAATACGATATCGCGATGTCGATCGGATCTCGAATTGACGTGAAAATTACTCCGATGTCGCTCAGATTGAGGGATCGATCATAGAACTCCAACGTCCGATGACCCGAGAAAATGATCCGGCGCGCCTGCGGCTCCTCCCGATACATGGCCACAAGCGTCGAGATGTCGAAGCAGGCATTACGCAGCAGAATCGCATTGGCCTCGAGGAGGTTGTTGACCGTCGTCCCTGCGGTCTTCGGGATGTGGATAAAGATATCCATGCCCCGGCTTTCGATTGTTTTCGCATATACAATCTCGCCCATGACCTTATTTTCCTCCGAGAAAATGAGGTCATAAAACAGTCCGAGGTCAGCCGTTCGGTTCAGTTCGCTCGCCGAGCCGATCCCCCACACGCTCTCGGGCGGGCGATCAAAAATGATGCGGTAGAGATTCCTGCGATCCAGCCCTTCTAGAAACCTGCAGAGCTCGACATTATTTCTCGTGTGCGCGATCCACGCTTCCTTCCCCACGGCTTCACTGACGAAGGAATCCGAAAGCAGTCGATACAACGTCAGACGATCCGCTCGATTACTGGATTCACGCCTATTGATCTTCATATTTTCCTTGTATTGACCTTCACCACCCCGGAAGACTCCGGCATGAAGTCTGTCGCACACATGCCTTACTCCCTCCTACTGCATTTCCAGGACACCCCCATTCGCTACGGACAGTCCCCGGCCACCACTGAACGATACTCGATAAAAAACGAAAGGCATCAGGATACCGTCAGATATGATTGTAAAAATCATAAGCGTCTTCAACGTCATCAAAATGATGCAACCTGCCACCTTCGAGCACGCAGGCGCGGTCGCAATACTCCTTGACCGTAATCGCATCGTGCGAAACCAGGATCATTGCTCGATCCTTGCGCCTCTCGAACAATTCATACTTGCACTTCTCATGAAATCTTCGATCGCCGACGGCGATCACTTCATCGATGAGAAAACAGTCAAATTCGACCGCCATCGAAATGGCGAATGCGAGACGCGCGCGCA
Organism: Burkholderia sp. BCC0044; assembly: GCF_902832955.1. NCBI lineage: Bacteria > Pseudomonadati > Pseudomonadota > Betaproteobacteria > Burkholderiales > Burkholderiaceae > Burkholderia > Burkholderia sp. BCC0044. The sequence goes on from NZ_CADFDO010000001.1 coordinate 1,664,983, forward strand.
TACCGCTCGAATATTTTTTTACCGGCTCCCGCAGATACTCCCCGAGCTCGGAGAACTCCTCGACAAACGGCAACGCATTTTCGAACGATGCCTGATATATCCGGCATACGAATCGCAGGTTATCGAGCCCGGTCAGACTCCCCTGAAACCCGCCGGAAAATGCCAGCGGCCAGGAAACGCTCATGCTCCGGGAAATCCGACCGGACGACGGTAACTCGGAGCCACTGATCAGGCGAATGATGGTCGACTTGCCCGCACCGTTCCTGCCCAATATGCCGATTCGCTCACCCGGATTGATGGTCAGATTTACGCCATCGAGAACCAGCCGCTGCCCGTTGCGGGTCGAATAGTATTTCCTGACGTCATCGAGCTCTATCATTCGGGCTCCACTCGGCGAGAAGCCGCAGAAACGACAAACAAACCAAGGCAAGTCAATACCAGGTTGCACAGAACGACATACGAGACGTCGTAATAGGTCCGGACTTCGTTCCCGTAGTATCCGTAACGAAACAGCTCAACACAGTTGGCAACCGGAAATTTCAGCACGATATTTCTGGCGGACACGGGCAACCACGCGGCCATCACGAGCGCACCAGAAACCGGTAGCTGAAAATAGGCAATCGGATGCCACAGTCGCTCGACAACCTCGCTAAACTCCACCAGCGCACCGACCAGCAGGCCCATTGCGCCCGCATACCAGCACAGCAATGCCCATCCGACGATCATGCTCATGACGTCGTACGGAAACGGGATGATTCCGATTGCCATGAAAAAGACGAACAGAATCAACATCGACAACGTCGTACCCAGGAGTTCGAGAAGAATGCGCGCCAGAAAGAAGTCGATGACCCTTACATTGCGGTGGTACAAAAGCGCCGCATTCGGTTCGACCGCCATCACGCATCGGCCGATCGTGTTTCTCCATACCAGGATGGTCGAGTACCCGGTCAATGAATAGGCGATCGCACTGATGTGATGACTGGTTCCCTCGTTATGAGCGACATTCCAGAGAATCACCACACCGATCGAGAACAGCATCGGTTCGGCGAACAGCCACGCAAAACCGATGTTGTGCCGTCCGTAGCGGGTAATGATTTCCCGCATCAAGAGCGCATACAGGACGCGCCCCTGAATTTTCAATGAGTCGGTCAGCTCTCGCAAATGGATGTTCAATTTAAGCCACCTCAGTCGCGATGCTCTTTGATGCTGGCAATGAGTAGCTTCAGCGTGCACCAGACGACGAATCCGATCGCGAGAATCGCTAGCACGGTCCGAATACGACGCGGCAACAGCGGTTTGTCCGGTTCATTCGGTTGCGAAATGCGTTCGAGATACAGATGCTGACGCTGCGCGTCGCTGCGGGCCGTCTCGAGCGACATCACTGCGGCGGCCAGTTGCTTGTCGGCAAACTGCTTGTCGAGTTCCAGCCGCTCATAGGCCGGGCTCTTGAACGCCAACGACGACTGTCCGTTGGTCACGTTCTTTGATGCTGCGTCCACCTGGTCCTGCAGCGACTTGATCTTCACCTCGAGCGCACCGATTTGCGGATTGCTTGGCGACACCGCTTTCAACTGCGCCAGTTGAATCTTGCTCGCCACCAGTTCACTTTGAAGTTTCGTTACGCTTTGCAGGATCAACGAAGACTGGAGATTCGGATCAAAAACAGCCTGCTTTTCACGATACTGGGAGAGCGCGGTCGCCGCCTGCTTGAGGTTCGCTTCCGCCAACACCACCTCGCGTTGGGCATATGTAACGAGATCCTGCTGCGCCCGCTCGTTCATCTGATTGATGCGTTTCTCGCCGAGCTCAAGCAGACGCTCGTTCAGATCCTTGGCTTCCGGCGCCGAGAACGCATGGACCTCCAGCGTGGAAATCCCGGTATCGGTATCGAACTGGACGTTCGCGTGATCCTGGAAATACTTGTACAGGTCTTCGAACGTCCGTCGCTGCGGCAGCAGGCCGAACCGGCTGAAGAGGTCGGCCTTCCCGCCACTGTAGGCGGTTTCGTAGCGCGCCCCCGTGTTCAGCGAAGCCAACGCATCGCGTGACGTCAGATAGTTGTTGACGGCATAGGTATCGTCAGACGCACGGGAAATGCCAGTGTTCTGCAGCAATTGACCGACAAAACCACTAGACTGGTTGCTTTTGCTCGGCGTGCGAATGATGAAGGATGACTGCGATACGTAGATGTCCGATGCCATCAAGCCAAAGTACAGAGCCGACACGACAAACGGCACGATCACGCACAGCACGAAAAGTCTGTCCATTCTCCCGAGCAGCGTGCTCACGGAGCCGTGATCCGAATTCGATGCGCCCGGCCCAACGGAAGCTCTCGCCACGACATGCCGCATGCCGCCGTCGCCCGTCGTTTTCGCCAGACCATGCGACTGCTCGGTGAATCGGCTCCGCGGAAACTCCAGCATTGGGGCGTAGAATTTCGCGTAGTCCGTGACCCAGCGCTGATAATCGATCTTACGCCCGTAGATATCGAACTTCTTGCCGTCCGGGAGCCATGCGAGATTCAGGACTTTACCGATTCTCGGGTGAATCGGCGTGTCCGGTTGCAGGATTTCGGCAAGCGACATCAGCCGTTGCGATTCTGTGCGCTCGGCAACATCCAATTCGAGGAAACCCTCGATCTTTTGAATCAGCAGACCCAGCGACGCATTCGACGGAAGCGTATGCGAATTGAACAGTTTCTTGTTGGAGAAGCTGTCTACCAGGTAATCACGAAAACTCCACCCGCATTCACTCTGCAGTACGCTCCATTGCTCTTTGTCCGCTTCAAATGCCGCCTCCACCTCGGACTCGTTCAACCCTTCACCGCCGATGTATTCGAAGACTTCATCCTCCGAAACATCGTCGGATTGCACCAGGGCCTTGAGCTTCGAGTCGCCACGCGTGCCGGCGATCGAAGAGCCGGATTGCTGCAGCGCGCTGTCGAAGCAGTCGTAGGGCCACAGGCAGGAACACAGGAGCATCGGTACCTTGACGACCGAAGTGCCGACCTGCCGCTCGAGGAAATTCGCGATATCGGTGCAGATGCCTCGACGATTCGGATTGATTTGCAGCACGACGCGAGCGCCGGCGCCGACCAGCGCCTTCACCGAATCAAGGCAGCCGTCGTCGTTCGTATCGACGAAATGGATATCCGGCGTTTCTGTCCCGCTCTTCTCGAAAACCTGCTGAAAATGGCGATACATGCCAAGTGCCTGCACCTCTCCGACAAAGAGGACACGATCCTTTCGTGAAAGAGCGTCAGCGCGTTTTTCAGAATTACTAATATTCACGGTATTTACCTGGCAGTTATCCGAAACAGTTCACTGCGAATTTATATCAACTGCTCCACCAACCCGGCGACATCAAGGGGGTTGACTGAAAAATCACAATGACCATATGGCAGACGTCGATTTACATCACGCGCGGATCGGAAGCTTTCGCCGAAGACGTGATACAGATTGAACCCGCGCAGGCGTCCGATGGTGCCGAGAATCGGCATCATGTAGTCTTCGTCACAGATGCTTACGACGTGCGAGTTTTCCTGGGAGAAGCAGGACGCATACATCCCCGCCCCTTCCGCACCGATAAGCACCTTCGACTGATTGAACAAATCGATTTCTTCTTCAATCGTCAGCTTCTCCGGCTTGACCTCTTCGAAACGATACCGATCGACCAGAATTTTCCGAACGGAGTCGTAATTGACCATGTTCCGCCAAGTCCGACGGCTTTCACGGCTGATCAGGAGGTTCTTGATCGGGCGACGTTTCGTCTTCACGACACGCTCCAGCAACTCTTCGTATATACGGATGGTGAACGATGACATCGCCAATGGCCACGCACGCGGTACGATCAGCTCGTCGGCCTTGACGATCACCCCCGGCGGCATTTTCACGATCTGGTCGTCGACAATCCCGGCGAGCCGCAACATCGCGAGCTGCTTCGCACGCAGGTTGTGTGGAACGATGATCTTTGCGTGCGGAATGCCGAGTTCCCTCAGAATCAGGATCCGCGGAAAGCACTGGAGGATGAAATGGGAGAAGAACGTATGCACGTCGGGCGTAAAGGCCAGCGGCATGGCTGGTCCCGTAACATTCAGGATCCGCGCCTGCCGCAGTTTCGCGGTGACGATGCCGTCCACGTTGACGCCGCTTCTGTAAAGCTCCGTCATCTCCGTGCGGGCAATTTCGTTGCCGGCGTCCATTGCAATTTCGCCGCTTTCAGCGAAATGCAGATACGTTGAATCGACGGTGCCGCGCTGGGCCGCAATCGAGCCGTTCTTGATCGTCACGACATCGTTGAAGAACTGGATCTCCGCTGTCATTTTCAACGTATTTTCCGTCGAGATCGGCGAGAAGCTGATCACCTTCTTGGGCTCGACAGGCTTGAAGAACTCGGTTTCCGCGAAACTGAGATTACGGAAATCGGTGTTGCCGCTGGCAGCCGCCGTGGTGAAGCTGCAGTCGAGAGTATCGAAGCAGTCGATCTCGATATCGGGAAGACCGTTCAAGCCATCCACCAGGACGATAGCCTTTTCCTCGCGTGCTGCAGACGAATGCAGCGTGTATTCGCGACTCTGCACACCGGCGTCCGGATACTTCTCTTCCAGTTTCCGCTTGACGTCCTGCAGAACGGACTTTTTACCGCAGAACACGTAGGTCGTGTTTTCGTCGACCCAGCCGGCGATCGCCGCATACCGTTCCGGGATCTTCAGGTGATCGACGTCGGCCGGCAACGACAGCGCCACCGCTCCGACCTTTCGGCGAATGGATTCGACGAACTGGCCCAGATCGGGGAAATTGCGGCAATGAATATTATGGAAGTTGTACTCGATATGCGGGAGATTGCCAGCCCACTCCGGAAGCACTTGCTGAGCCGGGTCACCGAACAGCAGCCCGGCCGTCGTGCTTGCGTTGGCGACCGCAACGCGAAAGTGACTCTTTGGTGCGTCGCAGATGAACAGTTCGGGACCATAGCCGGACGTGAAGTGCCGGGTCTGAAATTCGAGTTGCAGTACGATCTTGTTGAGTACGGCCGCAAAAAATGCATCGAGATCCGTTTCATGCTGCTCGAACGTGGCAAGCATCGACGTGAAGTAATAATCGTCGGCCTCGCCGCCAAACACATAATTCTTGACGAACTCAGAATTCTTGCTCAAAAACTGATCGAACGTGCAATTCAACCCACTCACTTGGTAAGCATATTCCAGCGCAGATTTTTTTCGTGACTCGTCATCCTTGTCGACTGCCCGGAAATTACTTACCAGATAAGAACTATCCATTCGATCACTCCCCAATTTCCATTAGACAGGTCATCCCTGTTTCCCGTCCCGACATTCCCGTTCGTGCCCGCGGCGGCGCCGGCCCGATCCCGATTCATGTACGCCCGGGAATTACGCGAGCGTCTCGACCAGTTCGCCGAGCCGATGCGCGCTCTGCTCCCATGTCAGCGTCGCCATGTTTCCGCTTCTGACGGCACGATCGCGCTCGATATCCCGCAGCCAGTGCTCGAGGCTCGCCGCGATCTCAGCCGGAACATGCCCGCTGAAGTAAGTTGCGTGCTCGTTCGCGACCTCCCTGAACACGGGTAAATCTCGTAGAAACAACGGAATGTCGCGCAATGCCGCCTCGATGATCGGCAAGCCGAATCCCTCGGCCTCCGACGCCATGATCAACCCGTCCGCACGCTCATACAACGCCATCAGGTCGCTGTCGCTCGCATCCGCGAGCCAGACCAGATTATCGGTGGTGCTCTGCAAATACTTGAGCCGTTCGACCAGCCCATCGACTCGCCACCCGGCCTTCCCGACGATCACCAGCGTGACGTTTATACCATTGCGCCACGCGGACTCGAACGCGGTCAGCATTTCGGCGTGTCCCTTGCGTGGCTCGACCGTGCCGACCATCAGCACGAGCCGGGACGCCCGCGTCGCGACCACCGCAGCTGCGGATGCCGGCGCGCCGATCGCCGCCGATTCGCTCGCGTTGAAATCCGCGCCGAGATGGAACCAATCGACATGAATTTCGTTGTGCTCGAGACCAAATTTGTCCTGCAGCCAAGTATCGATCTCTCCCGCAACCGACTTCGAAATGCAGAACAGCGCATCGGCGTGCATCACGAGAAGTTCCAGCCATCGCCGGTAGGATTTCGCGGCAATCGGTGTAAACCATTCGGGACGCGCGGCCGGCAGCAGATCGTACACAACGAAAGCACAACTCGCGCCGAGTTCGCGCCAGTGACGCAACTCCTTTTGTCTCATGACCAAGGGCCGGCTCGCGAGGTCGAGCCCCAGAAACACGTCGCCGCGCCGTACTTCGAGCGGGCGCTCTTCACCCAGCCCGCTCTGCCCTGTGAGGCGTGCCTGGTATTGCGTGGCATATCGATAGGGTTTCTTGCGTGTGGCCCGCACAAGATGGACCGTCATGCCTGCCGGCGGATCGGCCAGCAGGTGCTGCGCGATGGATCGGACGACGCGCTGAATGCCGGTGCCCGCATCGTTGAGCGCAATGATGGAGACGTCGATGAAAAGACTACGTTGCGCAGACTGCTGCACCTTGGCTTGAGGACGGGCGTTCGATCTGGCGATGGCGCGACGCATCGTTGCGGCGCCGCCTGGAACCCACCACAGATCCAGCAATCGCAGAAGAAACCGGTGCACCGACTCATACACGCAAAGACGTACTTGCCGCAATGCGCCCGCCAGCCCCTCGTTGCCCAATACGTCCATGTTCCGTCAATCAAACAAGCATTCAATGGAGCAGCAAGCCGGATAAGATGAACGCGCGCCCGGGGCGCGCGTTCATCTGGCAATGGTCCCGAAATCGCCCACTGCGGCCTCATCCGACCCAAGTGCGTTTATGTCAATCGCGCCGATGCGAGATTTTCCTTGAACCAGCTATAAGTCCTGCCGACACCGTCCTTCAGGCTCGTGTTCGCGGTAAAGCCAGTATCCGCAAGCCGCGTGACGTCGACCGACCGACGCGGGATTCCAACCGGCTTGTCCGACAGCCATTTGATCGGCGCCGAGATGCCGGCAGCCGTACACACCGCATCGGCAAGATCGCCCATCGAGCTTTCGATCCCCGATGCAATATTGACCACACCGGAGGCACGATCGAGCAGATGAATTGCAGCGCGTGCGGCATCGTCGACGTACATGAAATCGCGCGTCGTATCCGGTCGCCCCCAGACTTCAAGCGGCGTGCCGTTCGCCACCGCCTGCTCGGCCTTGCGAATCAACGACGGCACGACGTGACCGTTCTCCACGTCGAACCGGTCGTTCGGTCCGTACATGTTCGTGAAGACACCGTAGACGTAGTCGATGTCGTTGTACTTCTTCAGCAATTCCAGATAATGGAACGCGTGGATCTTCGAGTTTGCGTAGCCGTATTCGCCGAAGTGTGGCAACCCCTTGAACATGTCTTCTTCGCGCAGCGGAAGACTGATGTAGGGAAACGGATACGAGGCCACCGTACCGGCAAAGAACACCTTCTTGACGGAACTGCCCGCGAGGCCCGCCAGCAGGTTTTCGTTGATCCGTGTATTCAGCGACAGCGACGAAAGCTGATTGCGCAGATTGCCTTGCAGCCCGAAAACCTGCGAAGCCAGGTGAATCAGATGAGTCGGCCGTTCATCCGCGATAAAGCGCTCGACCGCGTCGCGATCGAGCAGATTCAGCTCCGCCCGGCGCGGCGCGACAAACGACGCACCGGCCGTCTCAAGTTGCCGGCAAACCGCCGAGCCAACGAGTCCATATCCGCCTGTTACGAAATACTTGTTCATGGATGCTCCTAAATAGCCTTTTTCTTCCACAACCACTGGATGGGAGCAGAAATGAATTTAGGTATCTTCACCGAATCGTACAACTTGACCAGCAACGCGCGCGCAGCGGCCGAATCGACCTGCCTCACGAACGCCATGGGTTCGACGATCTGGCTCTGCAAGACTGCGGCGGCACGAAGATGCTTGTCCACATAATCGAAACCCAGAACGTCCCGCAAAATCTCGGATTCGCGCATCAGCTGGTCATGGTTGGAGATACGATGGTGGACCACGTAGTACTCGTGGTCTTCCACTGCCGCAACGCGCACATCGTCAAGTCCCTTGCCGAACCGCTGATAGGCAATCGACATCAAGCGCTGCCAGAAATACGGAGCATAGGCGAACGTATCGAAAACTTCACTCATCGAATCCACACGGCGGTAGAGCGTCGACGAGCACGAGAACGGCGCGTTCGCGTCCATCATCGAGGTCAGCAGCGTCTGCCGCGTGAACGTCGCGCGCCCCTCATGTGGCTTGCCAGTGTTTTCGAGCACGGTGAAACCGCCGGCCACGTAGCTCATTTCGGGCACCGCATCGAGTTTTTCCCACATCGATTCGATCGTCGGCCAGACCGGACGCTCCCACGCAGGGACCACCTGGAAAATATCGCCCTCGGGCAAAGCCTGCAGGACGGCGACGATCTTCTGGACGACTTCCTCGGCCGTACCCATGTAGTCCTTAGTATCCCGTTTGAACCGGATGATTTCCACGCCGGCGCAGGCGTTCCGGATATCTTCGTCGCGCGCGGCGGAGCTCGCCTCGGGAATCAATGCGTAGCACTTGGCGTTCCGTTTGCCGGCCATGTGCATCGCATAGGAGCGGATTTTCGACGTGAAAGCCGGATTGCACTCGTCCGCGATGAAGATAGTCGATAGCGCGCGACCGATCTCGTCGGTCTTCACGACGTCGAGGTGAGGCCCCATAGCGAAGATGCGTTTGAAGTTCTCGACCAGACTGAAGCGCTGCTTGTAGATCTCCTGCGCGCGGGCCGCCCTTTCAACAGCGAGTTCCGGATTGTCGCGGATCCACTCGACATGCTCTTCGACCTTGCGCGCCACGGTCGCGGCCGGCTCCGTCGTGTCGATATAGAACAGCAGATCGCCGAAATTGTCGCGCGCGAACCGGTTCTGATCGCAGATGATCGGTACACCGGCTGACAGACACTCGAACAGTCTGCTCGACATCAGCCCGGATTTGATGTGTGCATCCGAGGACAGGACAAGACCGATACCCGATTGCGCGACGCGCTTGATTAGCGTCTTACCGTCGAACGGTATCGATCCCTGGTACGACGCATAGCCGTCCCAGACGCGCACATTCTGGAAGACCTCCGGACCATAGATATCCAGCATGCCGCGCTGATCCAGCAGTTTCATCAACTCGTGGTGGCGACCGCCGCGACCGCTCAGCGCCTCCCAGTTGATGCCGCAATAGAACAGCTTGCCGTGGCCAAGCGCAGGCGGAATCATCGGCTCGTGCACGGCGTGGAACAACGTCAGGAACGGCTCGGTTGCCGCACGGCCCGAGCCCTTCAGCAGTCGCCGGGCATGATCGTCGGCCACCCGCGAACCGCACGACAGGAATGCGTCGTTGGACAACGCGTTTTCCGACTTTTCCCGGTAGCTCCACTGGAAATAGAAATCGAGCGGGTTCCACAGCGCATAATAGGTAAACGCACTCCACGCTTTTGCCGAATCGAAATGCAATGCGAGCACAAATTCGATCTTGAGCTCGTCGACATGCGTCAACGCATCGTCAACGAGAAAACCGTGACGATTGATCGATACGGTTTCGTAACCCAATTCCTGCAGCGCCGACTTGATCCGCAAAATGCATTCTGTTTCAGCATTTTCGATGGTGGGCCAATAATCTACAACAGCAACGGTCTTCTTAATTTCCGTAAGAGACATATCTATAATATCCACAATAGCCGCACCAGCCGAATTCTGAAAACCATCATCGGAAAGCCGTCGCAATCGTCCGCGCGCCCCTGCGCGCAAACCGACTCCGCATCCCTAATGCCCGCCTCGCAAAGCGACGAGCCGCAACCGGAGTACAGCGAGTTCCGGATCCGCCCGATGCCGTGCCAACGGCGAGTGGCGGATCGCCAAGCGAGTTCGTCTTCTCAGAATGAGAATCCGATCTTGTTACGACGCAAGTCGGCCTCAACCATCATCTGGCAAAGCTCTTCCAGCGTCGTTTTCGGTTGCCAGTCGAGATCCCGCTTGGCCTTAGTGGGGTCGCCGATCAGCAGGTCCACTTCCGCCGCTCGGTAGAACTTGGGATTCACGCGAACGACGGTCTTGCCGGTCTTGCTATCGACCGCCACTTCGTTCTCGTCCTTGCCCTGCCACTCGAGATCGATATCGCATGCCCGGGCCGCCAGCGAGACGAAATCGCGCACCGCCGTCGTACGATTCGTGGCCAGCACGTAGGTATCGGGCCGGTCGGCCTGCAGCATGCGCCACATGCCGTCGACATACTCCTTGGCATAACCCCAGTCGCGCTGCGCGTTCATGTTGCCGAGCTCGAGGATACTCGCCTTGCCGAGTCGGATTTTCGCCAGCGTATCGGTAATCTTGCGCGTCACGAATTCCTGTCCGCGAAGCGGCGACTCGTGATTGAACAGAATGCCGCTCGACGCGAAAATATCGTAGCTTTCGCGATAGTTGATCGCCATCCAGTGCGCGTACAGCTTGGCGACGCCATACGGACTGCGCGGATAGAACGGCGTGGCTTCGGTTTGCGGAATCGACTGCACCTTGCCGAACATTTCCGACGTGCTGGCCTGATAGAAACGAATCTTCGGATTGACGATCCGGATTGCCTCGAGCAGGTTCACCGCGCCCAAGCCGGTAATGTTGGCGGTGGTCACGGGTTGATCGAACGAAACACCCACGAAGCTCAGCGCCGCGAGGTTATAAACCTCAGTCGCCTCGGTGTTCTGCAGTAACCGGATGCTCGAACCCAGATCGGTCAAATCGTATTCGACGAGGCTCAAATTCGGATGATTGAGAATTCCCAGCTCTTCGATGCGCCAGAAGTTGACCGAACTGTTCCGACGATATGAACCGTATACACGATAGCCTTTTTCCAGCAGAAATTCCGCGAGATATGCGCCATCCTGTCCAGTGATACCGGTAATGAGAGCCGTCTTCATATTCTTTCCCAATTCAACGTAAATAATTCGCCAATTACAAGCATACGCAGCCCGGACAAACGGTGGCGCCACGTGTTTTCGCCGAGAATCACCAGGAACATCGAGCCGGACGAATCCGGGAGTATCTCAAAAAGCGCCCGTCGGATCCAACCGATTTATATCTCGGCTCACACTCCCCACTTCCTTACTTGAACGACTGGACCCCTGTCACCACGGGGTAGACGACCGTGAAGACCAGATTCAGAACCTTTTGGATTTCCGTGATCGGCGCATTCGAGACGTACAGCACGTCCTTGTTGTCTATCATGAAACTCTGGACCGCAAAAAATGCGTTCGGATCACGCAAATCGATCCGATAAACGACCGGCACCTTGCCGTCGGCGGTCGTCCTGACCGGTTGGTCCGGCCAATTCAGCGCCTTGGGATCCTCAAGGCGGAAGATGAATACGCCCTGCGCATCCGAACGCGAGTCCTGCAGGCCACCGGATCGCGCGATCGCCTGAGCAAGCGTGATGCCCTGCGCCTCGAAGTTGACCTCTTCGTTCTTCCCCGTCGCACCCAGCGCAAGAAAACTGTAAGGCTGATACAGCGCCGTGACGACATCACCCGCCCGCAACGGAACATTCTGGCGCGGATCGCGAATGATGGACTGCAGCGGCAAGGAGGCAACGTCATTGCCCCGCGTAATCTGGATCGTTATCTTGTCAACCGACTGGCGCACGCCACCGGCCGCCGCCAGCGCATCGAGCAAACGCTCACCGCGCGCGCTCAACTCCATCCGCTTGCTGCTCCCCACATCGCCGACCACAGTGATATAGGACGTCTCGTTGTGCGCTAGGCGCACCAGCACCTGTGGATCATGCGCGATATTCTTCAGTCGCCCGGCGATATAGCGCTGCAGTTGCGTCGGCGTCTGCCCCGAGGCCTTCACGGCTCCGACGAAAGGAACGTTGATGTTTCCGTCACCGTCGATCACCTGAAGCGGCAGCGTCGTCACCCGCGAACCGCTCGGCGCGCTGCTGGCACTGCTGTCAGATATGCCGCCACCGAACAGGGTTGCAGGCGGCGCTTCCCAGATCGAGACTTCGACGGAATCCCCAACGCCAAGTTGCTGGCGAAACGATCGATCGTCGCCAAGCAAGGTTGCGAAGTCCGCATGGGCCCGCTTGGCATACAGCTGACGCGCAACCGTATCGGTTACGTCGATGATTTGAATACCTTGCGGATTGCCTTTCGTTGCCGCCGCATCAACCTGGGAGCGGCTCGGCCCGGATGTCGGAATGGCCGAACAAGCCCCCAATCCGATCAAGCCCACGACCACAATTGCCAACTGCACTCCGCGTTTCACACTTGCCATTTATACAATCCGGTCATCCAAGGATAGAGGCGGCGACAATTGTCGCACGATGCAGAATAAATTTGCGTATACTTGCGCTTTATACAATCCGGTCACCGCAAGAGTAGAGGCGGCGGCAATTGTCGCACGATGCAGAATAAATTTGCGTATAGTTAGCGCAATTTCCTACACTCTCGGCATTTCCGCACGGCACGCGTGCACCACATGCCACACGAACATTGCATCCGTGTTAAATATTTGCCTGGATATTACGCGTCTGCTTACTCGCCGTTCGGCGGGCTTGCTGCCCACCGGGGTTGACCGGGTCGGCCTCGCCTACCTCGAACACTATCGCTCCCGCGCCCGGGCGGTCATCAGTCGAGCCGGATTCCCTCGAATACTGAACGAAAGCGCATCGTCACGCGCCTTTAATCTACTGACCGAGCCGAATCAACACCGGTTCTGCATTCGCAGTGCGATTGTCAAAGCCTACCTCGATCCCCGGCGAGTCCGCCCAGGTCGGGCCGTGCTGCTTCACACAAGTCACAACGGCATGGAGCATGTTCGTTATTACCGGGCAATGCACCAACGTGACGTTCGCGCGGTATTCATGATTCACGACCTTATTCCGCTCACGCACGCCGAGTATTGTCGCCCGGGCGTCGAAGCCGGTCATCGCCAACGCATTCATACTGCATTGCGCCACGCAGATGGCCTGATTGCGAACTCGGAAGACACCCACGCCGCGATCAAGGAAGAAGCACGCCGCGCCAGTCTCACCATGCCGCCATGCGTCGTCGCACCGCTCGCCGCCGGATATCGTTCGGTCGAACCCACGCAAGCACCGCTTCAGGCACCGTATTTCGTCATGCTCGGCACCATCGAGCCACGCAAGAACCACTGGTTCATGCTTCATGTCTGGCGACGCCTGGTCGAGCAATGGGGCAGCGCTGCACCCAAGCTGGTGATCATCGGCCGACGCGGCTGGGAATGCGAGAACGTCGTCGACATGCTCGAGCGCTGCACCCCGTTAAAGGACACGGTGATCGAGCTTGCGGACTGCACCGACGCGCAGTTGCACGCGTGGCTTCAGCATGCCCGGGCGCTGCTGTTTCCGTCGTTCGTCGAAGGCTACGGCATGCCGCTCGTAGAGGCACTGAGTCTCAAAGTACCCGTTCTCGCCAGCAATCTAGCCGTTTTTCGTGAAATCGCGGCGGACATACCCGACTATCTGGATCCGCTGGACGGTCCTGCGTGGATAGCGCGCATCCTCGCCTACACACGCGTCGACGGCGTGGAGAGGAGCGAACAGCTTGCCCGGATTACCGGTTTCCATGAACCCACCTGGGCAAGCCACTTCGAGCGCGTGGATCAGTTCGTCGATTCGCTAGCCTAATGACATTCCTCATGCGCCATCGAACCACTCCAGCCGAAAGCGCCGTGTCGCATATCGCGTCCGATCGCAGGCTGCGTGAGTGCCGCCCGGCGGCAACGTACGCATTTCGGCGCCGTTGCGCGAAATATCGCGCGGCACTCACGGATGCAGGGGTCGCGACCGGTACCGGCACGCACTCTATTTGCGCGGGCCCCGTGCTGTCCGGGAGCGATCGCCATGTACCGCCACTGTCCTGGTTTGCCGTCGAATCCTCCACGCCCGGCGAGCAAGGCCTCGTCGCGATGCTCGAATCGCTGTTATACGCCGAAGCCGGTTCCACAGCGCAGTCTCGAACGCGGGCACTGATGCGGCGCGTGGTGGAATCCGATGCGCTGCATGTCAGGTCCCGCATTCGGCCACTTCCCGACGCGTGGCATATCGCAAGCAACCGGCCGCGCATCGTGCTGATCGACGAACGATCGGTATCGCATACGGATTCGCGTTCGAGCCGGCGACAACGACGCCTCGACTTCGATTCGATGGTGCGGACAGCGCAGGCGGCTCACCCCGATGCCGATTTCTGGCTGCTCCCGTCGGCCGACGGCGGCCGCGGACCCTGGATGTCGAGCCTAACGAGACTGCCGCCCGGAACGAAACAGCTCGAACTCGAACACTCGCTGCGCGAAGTCCTGGCTACATCGGATACCGCTTACGTCGTCACGGCCTCGGAAGGCCTGGGTGCCTTACTTGCGGGCGTGCCGCTTCATGTCTTCGGCTCCCCCTACTATGCCGGTTGGGGATTGACTCACGACCACGCGGAATTGCCCGCGCGACGGCAATGCGATTCGATCGACAGGCTGTTCGAGACAATCTTCCTGAAAGCCGCCAGCTACCTCGATCCCGTTACTTACAGTCGCGGCACATTGGACACGGTTCTGAACTTCATCGAGCTCCAGCATTCAATCGCTGCGCGCTTTTCGGATCTGAACGCAATTGCGGGGGTTGCCATCCAGTGGTGGAAGCGCCCATTCGTCACGCCGTACTTGACCGCGGGGGGCGGCCACCTCCGCTGGGTAAGACGAGCATCCGAGGTCGAAGCCGGGGAAATCGCCGCGATCTGGGGTGGTCGATCGTCTGCGGGCCTGCGCAACGGTATCCGACAGGTCAGAATCGAAGACGGCTTCCTGCATTCGACAGGGCTGGGATCCGACATGGTTGCGCCATACAGCCAGGTCATCGATCGCCTCGGCATGTACTTCGATTCCAGCGGGCCAAACGAACTTACCGCAATCCTGAATACCACCGAATTCACCGAAGCCGAACTGCAACGCGCAGCCGTGTTGCGCGAGGCAATCACAACACACGGGCTGACCAAATACAATCTCGGGCGACGCAGGCCGGATTGGGTCGCCCCCGCCGGCGCGCGGGTCATACTCGTTTCCGGCCAGGTAGCAGACGATGCCTCGATTCGGCTCGGCACCCAAGGCATCACGACCACGGAAGCCCTGCTCGACGAGGTTCGCGCGCGGCGCCCCAATGCCTTCATCGTCTACAAGCCCCACCCGGACGTGCTGTCGGGCAACCGCATCGGCCACCTCGGTACGACCGCAGTGGCCAACGTTGTCGATGCCTCATCGGACTTGATCTCGCTGATCGAAGCCGCCGACGAGGTCCATACGCTCTCGTCATTGTCCGGTTTCGAAGCCCTGTTGCGTGGCAAGGAAGTACACACGTACGGATTGCCGTTTTATGCAGGCTGGGGATTGACGACGGATGCCGTTCCTCAGCGCTGGCGTGAACGGACGCTGACGATAGACATGTTGGTCGCTGCTGTATTGCTGCGCTATCCGATTTACTGGGACTGGCGGCTCAAACGCTTCACATCGCCTGAAGCGGTGGTAAATCAGCTTGCCGCTACCGCGAACCGCCCGCTCGCCGGAATCCGTTCTCGGCACGTTCGCTTTCTCGTCAAGGTTGTCCGCTGGATGCGCAATGCTCTCGATCATCTCGCCTGGAGACTACGCATGGCCTGAGGCGTAGATACGAGAATCTATTCTGAATAATCGTTACAGTTGCATCCGAATCATTAGAGCTGCCGATTCGCCTGCATGCAACGAACGGTGTCGATGTTTATATCCTGGAGCAACGCAATGATTTATCCGGTAATTCTGTGCGGTGGAAGTGGCACGCGTCTTTGGCCGATGTCTCGCGGCGGCTATCCCAAGCAGTATCTGAAGCTCGCGGGTGAAGATACGCTGGTCCAGCAAACAGCGTTGCGCGCCAGCCATATTCCGAACGTCGCCAACCCGATCGTCGTCACCAACAACGACCAACGCTTCCTAGTCGCCGAACAACTTCGGCAGGTCGGCATTACGCCGTCGTCCGTCGTACTCGAGCCCGTCGGGCGCAACACTGCCCCCGCTATCGCAATTGCAGCCCTGCTGGCGCTGCGGGAATCCCCGGACGCCGTGCTGCTCGTACTGCCGTCCGATCATGTCGTCCAGAACGAAAAAGCCTTTGTCGATGTCGTCCTCGAAGCGGCACCGATCGCGGCAGATCGCCATCTTGTTACATTCGGCATTACGCCAACCGAAGCTCATACGGGCTACGGCTATATCCGTCGCGGCCATGCGGCGGTAGACGGCAAATCCGCCTATCGTGTCGACGCGTTCGTCGAAAAGCCGGATGCGCAAACCGCCGAGCGCTTCCTCGATGACGGCAGCTACTACTGGAACAGCGGCATGTTCATGCTGAAGGCGTCGAGCTATCTCGACGAGCTCAAGCGCCATGCACCGGAAGTCGCCCGTCACGCGGAACTCGCCGCCGATACATCACATCGAGATGCCGACTTCATCCGCCTGGATCCCGACGTGTTTGGCGCCTGCCCGAACATTTCGATCGACTATGCGGTGATGGAAAAGACCGAGCTTGCGGCGGTCGTCGAAGCCGCAAATCTGGGCTGGAACGATATCGGCTCCTGGACCGCCCTGGCTGACATCGCCGAGCGCGACCTCGACTTCAATGCCAAGATCGGGGACGTGTTCTCCCACGAGACCACCAACTCCTATGTCCGCGCCGATCACCGTATGGTCGCCACCATCGGCGTCGACAATCTGGTGATCGTCGAGACCGCCGACGCCGTTCTCGTCGCACACCGCGACAAGACCCAGGATGTCAAGAAAATCGTCGAGTGGCTCAATGCGTCGGGCCGCCACGAATCGATCACGCATCGCCGTGTCGTGCGTCCTTGGGGCGATTACGAAGGTCTCGACCAGGGCGACCGCTTCCAGGTTAAGCGTATCGTCGTCAAACCCGGCGCACAGCTCAGCCTCCAGATGCATCACCACCGCGCCGAGCACTGGATCGTCGTGAAGGGCACGGCGCTCGTCACGAATGGCGACAAGGAAATCATGCTGACGGAAAACCAGTCGACCTACATTCCACTGGGTGCAACACACCGCCTGAGCAACCCCGGCAAGATCCCGCTCGAACTGATCGAAGTGCAGTCGGGTTCGTATCTGGGCGAGGACGACATCGTCCGCTTCGAAGACACGTACGGCCGCGCGCCGAAGTAACTTGGGCCGTCGCCTGCATGACCGTGCCGCCCCGCCGGCACGGTTTCTCTCTACCTTGGCATGCGGCCGTATTTCCCCACGCGCTACTACTGACGTTCCCGCAAGCGTCGTTGCACAAGCGCGATCTTTTCGTCGCCAGCAGATACCGCGTACGAATTAAGACCGCCCGCGTCGCCAATGTGTTTGACATTTCTTGATCATCTCGTCGCCCCCGCCCGATTGCCGTGCCGCCACCGCACAGGTATAACTGCGCAGCCACGCGCACTTCGCGCCCCGATTATCTACCTGGAGAACGCATGATCGATCTCGCCACCGCCCAGCAATTCCTGATGACCCGCGGCCTCGACTTCGGCCTCAACCTCCTCGCCGCGATCGTCTTGTGGTTCGTCGGCCGCTGGGCGATCCGCATTGGTACCCGTCTGCTCGGCAAGGTCGTGCGCCGCAGCGGCAAGGTCGACCCGACGCTCACCGACTACCTGACCTCCGTCGTCGGCGTGCTGCTGACGATCCTGCTGATCCTCGCGATCCTGCAGATCTTCGGTGTGCAGACGACCTCGTTCGCCGCGCTGCTCGCCGGCCTCGGCCTCGCGATCGGCACCGCGTGGGGCGGCCTGCTCGCGCATTTCGCCGCCGGCGTGTTCATGCAGGTGCTGCGCCCGTTCAAGATCGGCGACGTGATCAGCGCGGGCGGCGTCACGGGCACCGTGAAGGAACTCGGCCTGTTCGGCACGACGATCATCACCGCCGACAACATCGTGACGATCGTCGGCAACAACAAGATCTTCTCGGACAACATCGCGAACTACAGCGCGACGTCGCATCGTCGCGTCGACCTGACCGCGAAGATCGCGAACAGCGTCGATGCAGTGGACGCGATCACCCGCCTGAAGGCGTCGATCCAGCAGATCCCGAACGTGCTGGCCAACCCGGCGCCGGACGTCGGCGTGCTGCAGTTCACGCCGGAAGGCCCGCTGCTGTTCGTGCGCCCGTCGACTCAGCCGGAAAACTACTGGCAGGTGTACTGCGACACCAACCGCGTGATCCTCGAGACGTTCCGTGACGCACAGTACCCGACGCCCGAAACGCCGGTCTCGCAACGCAACGCGTGACGCAAGCAGCGGCCGAACCGCGCGGACAAAAAAAGAGCGTGGCACCCGCCACGCTTTTTTATTCCGCCGAAAAGGAAGCAGCCCGCGCTCAGCGCCCGCCCGCCTTCGGCGCGCCATCCGACCGCCGCCCGCGCACGAGCTTCCACACCGCGCCGAGCGCGACCGGCACGATCGCCGCGCCGATCCCGACCAGCACGATCACGTTCAGGTACTGCCGGATGAACGGGATGTTGCCGAAGAAATAGCCGAGCAGCACGAGCAGCAGCACCCACACCAGCGCGCCGATCACGTTGAACAACTGGAAGCGCGCGATGCTCATCGACGACGCACCCGCGACGAACGGCGCGAACGTGCGCACGACCGGGATGAAGCGCGCGAGCACGATCGTCTTGCCGCCGTGCTTGTCGTAGAACGAGTGGGTCTTCTGCAGCGCGGCGCGATCGAGGAACCGCTCGAGCACCGGGATATGCGTATTGAACACCTTCGGGCCGACCCAGCGGCCGATCAGGTAGTTCACGGTGTTGCCGGCAATCGCCGCGACGAGCAGCAGCACGATCAGCGCGCCGACGTTCATTTCACCGGTCGCCGCGAACGCGCCGCCGATGAACAGCAGCGAATCGCCAGGCAGGAACGGGAACACGACGAGCCCCGTCTCGCAGAACACGATCAGGAACAGCACGAGATAGACCCATGCGCCGTACTGCCGGATGAAATCGCCGAGGAAAGCGTCGATGTGCAGGACAAGGTTGACGAAATGAAGCAGCGTATCCAAATGCGATTCCTCGAAGGCGATGGGGCCGGAACGGCCAAAACAGGCCAGACATGGCCGAGGTGCCCGCCGGACAAGGCGGCGCGTGCAACGGGGTGATGATACCGAAACTACCTTAAGGCTCCGTGAAAAAACGTAACGGCCGGCCGCGCCGGCACGCGTTCGCCGCCTCGCTATAATTCGGCCATGTCCGATATCACCGAAACGGCCGCGGGCGCCGCGCCCGCCCCCGCCGCGCGCCCGCTGCGCGCGATCCAGCCCCTGCCCGACCAGCTGATCAGCCAGATCGCCGCCGGCGAGGTCGTCGAACGCCCGGCGTCGGTCGTCAAGGAGCTGCTCGAGAACGCGATGGACGCCGGCGCGACGACGCTGCGCATCGTGCTGGAAGAAGGCGGCGTCAAGCGCATCTCGATCACCGACGACGGCTGCGGGATTCCGCCCGACGAACTGGCGCTCGCGCTGATGCGCCACGCGACCAGCAAGATCCGCTCGCTCGAGGAACTCGAGGCGGTCGCGACGCTGGGGTTTCGCGGCGAAGCGCTCGCGTCGATCGCGTCGGTGGCCGAGATGTCGATCACGAGCCGGACGGCCGATGCCGCGCACGCGATGAAGATCGACGCGCAGACGGGCGTGCTGTCGCCCGCCGCCGGCTCGGTCGGCACGACGATCGAGGTGCGCGAGCTGTACTTCAACACGCCCGCGCGGCGCAAGTTCCTGAAGAGCGAGCAGACCGAATTCGGTCACTGCCTGGAGATGATCCGTCGCGCGGCGCTCGCGCGGCCGGACGTCGCGATCTCGGTGCTGCACAACGGCAAGGCCGTCGAGCACTGGAATGCGACGGAGCCCGCGCAGCGCGTCGCGAAGATCCTCGGCGACAGCTTCGCGACCGCGCACCTGCCGCTCGACGAGCAGGCCGGCCCGCTCGCCGTCTACGGCTGCGCCGGCCTGCCGACCGCGAGCCGCGGGCGCGCCGACCAGCAGTATTTCTTCGTGAACGGCCGCTTCGTGCGCGACAAGCTGCTGACGCACGCGGTGCGCGCGGCCTATGAGGACGTGCTGCACGGCGACCGCTACCCGTCGTACGTGCTGTTCCTCGATCTGCCGCCGGAAGCCGTCGACGTGAACGTGCATCCGTCGAAGATCGAAGTACGGTTCCGCGATTCGCGCTCGATCCACCAGTACGTGTTCCATGCGGTGCAGCGTGCGCTCGCACGCCATGCGGGCGCGTCGCCGGAAACCACGGCGGGCGGCCATGCCGCGCATCTCGAACCGGCGCCGCGCGGGCCGGCGTCGTTCCTCGACACGCCGCTCGGCCAGCGCCCGAGCGCCGCAACCGGCACCGGCGGCATCGGCGGCGGCGGCTTCTCGTCGCCGTCGTCTTCATCGTCGTCCGGCAACACCTGGATGCGCCAGGCGCGAATGACGCAGGGCACGCTGCCCGTCGCGCAGCCGCTCGCGCTCTACGACGCGCTGTTCGGCCGCAAGGACAGCGGCGCGGGCACGCCGGACGGCACGACGCTCATCGCCCGCGATGCGGCCGATTCGACCGACGCACCGGCCGCGCCGCTGCCGGGCTTCGCCGCGTCGCCGCTCGCCGCCGGCGCGCACGACGAGCAGCCGCTCGGTTTCGCGCTCGGCCAGATCCACGGGATCTACGTGCTGGCACAGAACGCGTACGGCCTCGTGATCGTCGACATGCACGCGGCGCACGAGCGGATCCTGTACGAACAGTTCAAGAACGCGCTCGCCGACCGCACGGTCGCCGTGCAGTCGCTGCTGCTGCCGATCTCGATGACGGCCACGCCGGTCGAGATCGGCACGGTCGAGGAAGAACGCGACACGCTCGAATCGCTCGGCTTCGATCTCGCGGTGCTGTCGCCGACGACGCTCGCGATCCGCGCGGTGCCGGCGCTGCTGAAGGACGCCGACCTGCAGTCGCTCGCGCGCGCGGTGCTCGCCGACCTGCACGCGTTCGGCGGCTCGCGCGTGCTGACCGAGCGTCAGCACGAACTGCTCGGCACGCTCGCGTGCCATCACGCGGTACGTGCGAACCGGCGCCTGACGCTCGACGAGATGAACGCGCTGCTGCGCCAGATGGAAGCGACCGAGCGCGCCGACCAGTGCAATCACGGCCGGCCGACCTGGTATCAGCTCACGCTGAACGATCTGGACCGTCTCTTCATGCGCGGGCAATGAGCGCTGCTTCGCAGTCCAGCCCGACGACGATCGCCTGCCTGCTCGGCCCCACCGCTTCGGGGAAGACGGCCGCGGCGCTGGCGCTCGCCGCGCGCCGCCCGATCGAGATCGTCAGCGTCGATTCGGCGCTCGTCTACCGCGACATGGATATCGGCACCGCGAAACCGTCGCGTGACGAACGCGCGAGCGTGCCGCATCACCTGATCGACATCATCGACCCGGCCGACGCGTATTCGGCCGCGGAATTCCGTGCGGACACGCTGCGGCTGATCGGCGAGATCGTCGCGCGCGGCCGCACGCCGTTGCTCGCAGGCGGCACGATGCTGTACTACAAGGCGCTGACGCAAGGGCTCAACGACCTGCCGGGCGCCGACCCGGAAGTCCGCGCGGCACTCGACGCCGACGCCGCGCGCGACGGCTGGCCCGCGCTGCACGCGCGGCTCGCGCAGGTCGATCGCGACACGGCCGCGCGGCTCGCGCCGAACGATTCGCAGCGAATCCAGCGTGCGCTCGAAATCTTCATGCTGACCGGGCAGCCGATGTCGGCGCTGCTCGCCGCGCCGCGTCGCACGGACGATGCGGCCGCCGCGTACCGCTTCGTGCCGGTCGCGCTCGAGCCGTCGGACCGCGCGGTGCTGCACGCACGGATCGCGCAGCGCTTCGACGCGATGCTCGACGCGGGCTTCATCGACGAAGTCGAACGGCTGCGGCGCCGCGACGATCTCCATCCCGACCTGCCGTCGATGCGTTGCGTCGGTTACCGGCAAGCGTGGGAATTCCTCGACGGCGACACCGACTACCGGACGATGCGCGACAAGGGCATCTTCGCGACACGCCAGCTGTGCAAGCGCCAGATCACGTGGCTGCGCGCGATGCCGGAGCGGATCGTGGTCGACTGCATCGCGCCGGATTCGACGGCCCGCGCGCTCGACGCGCTCGAACGCGTGCTCGACGGTCGCACGCCCGGCTGACGCGTCAGCCGGCCTGACGCGCCGCCAGGCGCGCGCGGGCGCCGTCGACGATCCACGCGATGCCGCGCTCGAACGCTTCGTCATCGCTGCGCTCGCGCAGCGCGGCCCAGCCTTTCGCGAACAACGGGTACTCGGCCGCATCCGGCAGCAGCGCATCGGCGTCGCCGTCTGGCCGCGCCTGCTCTTCCAGCACCCATCCGACCACGAAGCGCCCGATCGCGACCATCACGTCGACCGCCTCGTCCGGCTTGAAACCCGCTTCACCGAGCAGCGCGACCTTGCGTTCGATCGAGCTGAAATGCAGCGCGCGCGGCCGCGTGCCGGCGTGCAGGCGCGCGCCGTCGCGATAGGCGAGCAGCGCGCGGCGAAAACTGCGCGCATTCTCCGCGAGCCACGCATCCCACACGTCGCCCGGCTGCGGCAGCGACGCGCCGTGGCGCTCGAGCATGATCGCCTCGGCCATCGCGTCGAGCAGCTCGGCCTTGTTCCTGAAATGCCAGTACAGCGTCGGCGACTGCACGCCGAGCCGCTCGGCCAGCCGCCGCGTCGACAGCCCGTCGATTCCCACCTCATCCAGCAATTCGAGCGCCGCGCGCAATACCGTGTCGCGCGTCAGCCGCGCGCCTGTGTCCTTCATCTCTATCACCGATAGGGAAACTGTGGAATACTTCGCACTCTATCATCGATAGAGTAACGTCCTTGAATCCGTCCCTGATTGCCATCCTGGCCACGGTCCTGTTCGACGCGATCGGCGTCGGGATCGTGATGCCGATCCTGCCCGGGCTGCTGCGCTCGCTC
Organism: Burkholderia sp. BCC0044; assembly: GCF_902832955.1. Classification (NCBI taxonomy): domain Bacteria; kingdom Pseudomonadati; phylum Pseudomonadota; class Betaproteobacteria; order Burkholderiales; family Burkholderiaceae; genus Burkholderia; species Burkholderia sp. BCC0044. The sequence goes on from NZ_CADFDO010000001.1 coordinate 1,688,090, forward strand.
GCCGCCGCGGGCAGCACCGACACCCACTACGGCATCCTGCTCGCGCTGTACGCGTTCGCGCAGTTCCTGTGTGCGCCGCTGCTCGGCGCGCTGAGCGACCGTTTCGGGCGCCGCCCGGTGCTGCTCGCGTCACTTGCGGGCGCCGCGCTCGACTATCTGCTGATGGCGCTCGCGCCGACGCTCGCGTGGCTTTACGTCGGGCGGCTGGTCGCCGGCATCACCGGCGCGAACGTCGCGGTCGCGACCGCGTACGTGACCGACGTGACGGCCGAGCCCGACCGCGCGCGGCGCTTTGGCCAGCTCGGCGCGATGATGGGCATCGGCTTTATTGCAGGCCCGCTGATCGGCGGGCTGCTCGGCGCGCTGCATCTGCGTGCGCCGTTCGTCGCGGCCGCGTTGCTCAATGCGCTGAATCTCGTGCTCGTATGGCGCGTGCTGCCGGAATCGCGGCCGCGCTCGGCCCGCGAAGGCCGGACGGCCGGCGCGCTCAACCCGTTCGCGAGCCTGCGCCGGCTGAGCGGCGCGCCCGCGCTCGCGCCGCTGGTCGGCATCTACGTGATCGTCGCGCTGGTGTCGCAGGCGCCCGCGACGCTGTGGATCCTGTACGGCCAGGAACATTTCGGCTGGTCGACGCCGATCGCGGGGCTGTCGCTCGCCGGCTACGGCGCGTGCCACGCGCTCGCGCAGGCGTTCGCGATCGGGCCGCTGATCGCGCGGCTCGGCGAGCGGCGCGCACTCGCGCTGGGCCTCGCGGGCGACGCGCTCGGGCTCGCGGTCATCGCGTTCGCGACCGCCGCCTGGGTGCCGTTCGCGCTGCTGCCGCTGTTCGCGGCCGGCGGCATGACGCTGCCCGCATTGCAGGCGATGCTCGCGCGGCAGGTCGACGACGCGCGCCAGGGCGAACTGCAAGGCACGCTGGCGAGCGTGGCGAGCCTGATCGGCGTCGCGGGGCCGCTGGTCGTCACCGCGACCTACGCGGCGACGCGCGCGACGTGGCCGGGGCTCGTGTGGGCCGCCGCCGCGCTGCTGTACCTGTTCGTGCCACCGTTGCTGGCCGGCGCGCGCCCGGCGAACGCGCCGCGACCGTCCGCATGAGCGCTGGCGTGTACCGCCGCACTCATTGCGAGAGCGTCACGAGATTCGCATCGCGCACGAGCTGCCAGCGGCCGTCGGACTTGCGGAAGATCGTCAGCGTGTGGCCCGACCGGCGAATCGGTTCGCCGCCCGGCGGCGTCGCGTCGATCTCGATGAAATTGCGCATGTATGCCCAGTCGCCGATCACGCACAGCTCGTCGATCCGGTAGCGGCCGTCGATCTTCGGCGCGTGTGCCGCGCCGGCATTCGCGTCGCGCGACGCGGCCGCGAACGCCGCCTTGTCGAACGGCGGCTGGCCGGCCACCATGAAGATCGCGTCGTCGGCGATCAGGTCGAGCACGGTCGCCAGGTCGCCGCGCCGGCTCGACACGAACCAGTTTTCCACCAGCTCGCGGATCGCGCGTTCGTCTTCGGTCATCGTCGCCCCTCCTTCATCGGCGCCGCGTCCGACCGCACGCGGCGCCCGAAAAAAAAGCCGCCCGGATCGATTCCGGGCGGCTTTCCTTATTGCATCTGCTTGCCGTGCGTCAGACCACGACCGTCTGCGCCTCGCCTTCGCGGGTCGCACGCACGGTGCCGATCTTCCACACCTGTTCGCCGGCGGCGGTCAGGTCGGCGATCGCCGCGTCGGCGTCGGCCGCCGAGACGATCACGGCCATGCCGATCCCGCAGTTGAACACGCGGTGCATTTCCGCATCGGCGACGCCGCCGTGCTCCTGCAGCCACTTGAACAGCGGCGGCAGCGGCCATGCGTTCTGGTCGAGCTCGGCGGTGAGGCCTTCGCGCAGCACGCGCGGGATGTTCTCGACGAGACCGCCGCCGGTGATGTGCGCCATGCCCTTCACCGACAGCTTCTGCATCAGCGCGAGCAGCGGCTTCACGTAGATGCGCGTCGGCGCCATCAGCGCGTCGGCCAGCGAGCGGCCGTGGAAATCGGCCGACAGATCCGGGTTCGCGCGCTCGATGATCTTGCGCACGAGCGAGAAGCCGTTCGAGTGGATGCCGCTCGATGCGAGGCCCAGCACCACGTCGCCTTCGGCGATCGTGCTGCCGTCGATGATTTTGCTCTTCTCGACCGCGCCGACCGCGAAGCCGGCCAGGTCGTATTCGCCATCCGGGTACATGCCCGGCATTTCGGCCGTTTCACCGCCGATCAGCGCGCAGCCCGACAGTTCGCAGCCCTGCGCGATGCCCTTGACCACCGTTGCGGCCGTGTCGACGTCGAGCTTGCCGCATGCGAAGTAGTCGAGGAAGAACAGCGGCTCGGCGCCCTGCACGAGGATGTCGTTCACGCTCATCGCGACGAGATCCTGGCCGACGGTGTCGTGTTTGTTCAGATGAAAGGCCAGCTTGAGCTTGGTGCCGACGCCGTCGGTGCCCGACACGAGCACGGGCTCCTTGTACTTCTTCGGCACTTCGAACAGCGCGCCGAACCCGCCGATGCCGCCGAGCACGCCGTCGCGCAGGGTTTTCTTCGCAAAAGGCTTGATCTTGTCGATGAGCGCGTCGCCTGCGTCGATGTCGACACCTGCGTCGCGATAGGACAGACCCTGAGCGTCGGGAGCGGATTTCGGAGGATTCATGGGGGAATGCGAGAAGGTCGGTAAAATGCGATTTTACCCGAAGCCGGCCCGTTGGCCGGAATTCCCAGCACCGAATCGTCAGGGATTGCATCTTGGTCGACACGTCCCCGTTTTCTTCGCTACGCGAGCCGCGCCGGAACCCGCGCGCCGCCGTGCGTACGGTCGCGCGTGAAGCCAGCCGAGGCGCCTTCCCCCGCGCGTGCCCGGCGTACGGCACGCGTTTTCTCAACCGATCCGCATTGTGACTGCTGTGTCCCGTCAACTGACGCTCGATCTCGGCACGCCGCCGCCCGCCACGTTCGACAACTTCATCATGAGCGACGAGAACGACGAGCTCGTCACGCGCCTGCAGAAGCTCGATCTCGCGCTCGCGGCCGGCCCCGTGCCGGACCGGTCGTTCTACATCTGGGGCGAGCCCGGCAGCGGCCGCACCCATCTGCTGCAGGCGCTCGTGAGCGACGCGTCGTACGGCTACGCGCGCTACCTGACGCCGCAGAGCCCGCTCGGCGCGTTCACGTTCGACCCGCGCATCGGCATCTACGCGATCGACGACTGCGACCGGATGAGCGACACGCAGCAGGTCGCGCTGTTCAACCTGTTCAACGAAGTGCGCGCGCACCCGTCGAGCGCGTTCGTCGCGGCGGGTCCGGCCGCGCCGCTCGCGCTCGACGTGCGCGAGGATCTGCGCACGCGCCTCGGCTGGGGGCTCGTGTTCCACCTGTCGCCGCCGTCCGACGCCGGCAAGATCGCGGTGCTCAAGCTCGCGGCGAAGGAGCGCGGGATCGCGCTCACCGACGACATCGCCGCGTACCTGCTGACCCATTTCCGCCGCGACATGCCGAGCCTGATGGCCTTGCTCGACGCGCTCGACCGCTTCTCGCTCGAGCAGAAACGCGCGGTCACGCTGCCGCTGCTGCGCCGGATGCTCGCGCGTCCCGGCGACGACATCACACCACCGGGCACGGGCCCGAACCGCTTCGAGTAAAATGCGCTTCCATGACTAATCTGGCACTCTTTGACCTCGATCACACGCTGATCCCGACCGATAGCGACCACGAATGGGGTCGCTTCATGGTGAAGCTCGGCATCGTCGACGCGGAAAGCTTCTCGCGTCAGAACGACCAGTTCTTCGCCGACTACAAGGCCGGCCGGCTCGACATCCACGCGTACCTCACCGCGATGCTCACGCCGCTCGCGAAGTATTCGCGCGCGCAGCTCGCCGAGTGGCACGAGCAGTACATGCACGAGGTGATCCGGCCCGCGATGACGCCCGCCGCGCTCGAACTGGTACGCCAGCACCTCGATGCGGGCGACCTGTGCTGCGTCGTGACGGCGACCAACGAATTCATCACGCGCCCGATCGCGACCGCGTTCGGCGTCGACACGCTGATCGCGTGCGAGGTCGAAACGACCGACGGGCATCCCGATTCCCCGTACACGGGCCGGCCGACCGGCACGCCGAGCTATCGCGAAGGCAAGATCGTGCGCACCGAAGCGTGGCTCGCGTCGCTCGGCAAGCACTGGGACGACTTCGCGCACAGCTACTTCTACAGCGACTCGCACAACGACATCCCGCTGCTCGAGAAAGTCACCGACCCGATCGCGACCAACCCTGACGACACGCTGCGTGCGCATGCAAGCACCCGCGGCTGGCGTATCCTCGATCTCTTCTGAACGTCGTGATCAAAAAATTCATCCGCAAGCTGCTCGGTCAGGACGAAACCGAGCAAACGTCCCCCGCAACGGCCCCGGCCGACGAAGCGGCCCCTGCTGCCCCGCGCGCCCCGAAGGGCGCCCGCGGCGGCGGCACGAAAAAACCGCGCAGCAACCACGAGCCGACCGTCGTGCCGGCCAGCGTGCACGGCATCAACCCGGCGCTGATCTCGAAGAACGCGGTGCGCGTGACCGACACGCTGCAGCAGGCGGGTTTCCGCGCGTTCATCGTCGGCGGCGCGGTGCGCGACCTGCTGCTCGGCATCGCACCGAAGGACTTCGACGTCGCGACCGACGCGACGCCGACCGAAGTGCAGCGCCTGTTCCGCCGCGCGCGCCTGATCGGCCGCCGCTTCCAGATCGTCCACGTGCAGTTCGGCCAGGACCTGATCGAAGTGTCGACGTTCCGCGCGCTGGTCGACGCGCCGCCCGAGGCGGCCGCGGCCACGGCCGAGCCGCCGCGGCGCCTGAAGCGCGACGAACTCGATCGCCGCACGCATGCGGTCGACGCGAGCGGCCGCGTGCTGCGCGACAACGTGTGGGGCGAACAGCACGAGGACGCCGCGCGCCGCGACTTCACGATCAACGCGATGTACTACGACCCGTCGACGCAGACGGTGCTCGACTATCACGACGGGATGGCCGACGTGCGCGCCCGCCTGTTGCGGATGATCGGCGATCCGGCCACGCGCTTCCGCGAGGATCCGGTGCGGATGCTGCGCGTCGTGCGCTTCGCGGCGAAGCTCGATTTCGAGATCGAGCCGCATACGCGCGAGCCGATCCACGCGCTCGCCGACCTGATCAACAACGTGCCGGCCGCCCGCCTGTTCGACGAAATGCTGAAGCTGCTGCTGTCGGGCCACGCGCTCGCGTGCCTGCAGCGGCTGCGCAAGGAAGGGCTGCATCACGGGCTGCTGCCGCTGCTCGACGTCGTGCTCGAACAGCCGCAGGGCGAGAAGTTCATCACGCTCGCGCTGAACAACACCGACGCGCGCGTGCGCGCCGGCAAGCCGGTGTCGCCGGGCTTCCTGTTCGCGACGCTGCTGTGGCACGACATGCGCCAGCGCTTCGAGCAATACACGGCCGCGGGCGAAATCCCGGTACCGGCGCTCCATCGCGCGATGGACGACGTGCTCGACATGCAGACCGAGAAACTCGCGATCCACAAGCGTTACTCGGCCGATATGCGCGAGATCTGGGGCCTGCAGCTGCGCCTCGAGAAACGCTCGGGCCGCAGCGCGATGCGGCTGCTGGAACACCAAAGGTTTAGAGCGGGGTATGATTTCCTCCTGTTACGCTGCGAATCCGGCGAGCTCGATACGGAAGTCGGACAGTGGTGGACGGATTTCATCGAAGGCGACGCGGCCGCTCGCGAGGCATTGCTCACGCAGGGCGGCTCGAAGGAAAAATCGCCCCGCAAGCGGCGCCGCCGCGGCGGTGCGCGAAACCGCCAGCAGGGCGAAGGCGCCGCCGAGCAGGCGCCGGATACCGCGAGCGATACCGCGAGCGGTTCCGACGACTGACGCGCGCGCCGGCGAACGACGTAGGAAGTGATGCCATGACGGTTGCATATATCGGACTGGGGGCGAATCTCGGCGATGCGCGCCAGACCCTGAAGGACGCGGTGGTGTGCCTCGCGCAGCAGCGCACCATCTCGATCCTCGGCAAATCGAGCCTGTATCGCACGGCGCCGTTCGAAGCGGGCGGCGACGACTACTACAACTGCGTCGTCAAGCTCGACACGACGCTGTCGGCCCGCGAGCTGCTCGCGCTCTGCCAGAAGATCGAACATCACTTCGGCCGCGAGCGGCCGTATCGCAATGCGCCGCGCACGCTCGACCTCGACATCCTGCTGTTCGGCGCCGACTCCATCGACGAACCCGACCTGATCGTCCCGCACCCGCGCCTCACCGACCGTGCATTCGCGCTCGTGCCGCTCGTCGAGATCGAGCCGGCGCTCGACATCCCCGCGCGCGGCCGCGCCGACGCCTTTCTCGCCGCCGTCGCGGATCAGCGCGTCGAAAAGGTGCAGACCTGCCAGTGCCTGATGCAAAAGGCGCTCGCGGCCGGCGAAGACGCCGACAAGACCCGCTGCCGATGAACTCGACTCCGCTGACCGTCACCGCGCCCGACCTGCGCGCCCCGCACCGCTATCTCGTGATCGAAGGCCCGATCGGCGTCGGCAAGACGACGCTCGCGCGCCTGCTCGCCGAGCGCTGGTCGATGCAGACGCTGCTCGAGCGCCCGCAGGACAATCCGTTCCTCGAACGCTTCTATCGCGACACCGCGCGCTACGCGTTGCCCGTCCAGCTGTCGTTCGCGCTGCAGCGCGCGCAGCAGGCGCGCGAGCTGATCGGCGCGCTCGAAACCGGCCGGCCCGTCATCGCCGATTTCATGCCGCAGAAGAACGACATCTTCGCGCGGCTGAACCTGCCGGAAGACGAGTGGCAGCTGTATCGCTCGGTCGCCGCGCACGTCGACGTGCCGCAGGCGCCGTCGCCCGATCTCGTCGTCTATCTGCAGGCCAGCCCCGAAGTGCTGTTCTCGCGTATCCAGAAGCGCGGCACGCCGATGGAACTGCAGATCAGCGACGCGTACCTGCGCTCGCTCGTCGACGCGTACAACGAATTCTTCTACCACTACGACCGCACGCCGGTGCTGACGGTCGCAGCCGAACACCTGAACCCGCTGGATTCCCCCGAAGATCTCGCCCTGCTGGTCGAGCGCATCGAGACGATGCGCGGCCGCAAGGAATTCTTCGTCAAGGGCGAGACGACGCGCTGACGCGTCCTCGCCTGTCGTTCCTCCCCCATCGACCCGGATTTTCCATGACCTATCTCCAGGAATCGAGCCGGCCTGCCGTGACGGTCCCCAAGCTGCAGGCAATGCGTGACGCCGGCGAGAAGATCGCGATGCTCACGTGCTACGACGCGAGCTTTTCCGCGCTGCTCGATCGCGCCGGCACCGACGTGCTGCTGATCGGCGATTCGCTCGGCAACGTGCTGCAGGGCCACACGACCACGCTGCCCGTGTCGATCGACGACATCGCGTACCACACCGCCTGTGTCGCACGGGCGCAGCCGCGCGCGCTCGTCGTCGCCGATCTGCCGTTCGGCACGTACGGGACGCCGGTCGACGCGTTCGCGAACGCGGTCAAGCTGATGCGCGCGGGCGCGCAGATGGTCAAGCTCGAAGGCGGCGAATGGCTCGCCGATACGATCCGCTTCCTCGTCGAACGCTCGGTGCCCGTGTGCGCGCACCTCGGCCTCACGCCGCAGTCGGTGCATGCGTTCGGCGGCTTCAAGGTCCAGGGCAAGACCGAAGCCGGCGCCGCGCAGCTGCTGCGCGACGCGCGCGCGATCGAGGACGCCGGTGCGCAGCTCGTCGTGCTCGAAGCCGTGCCGACGCTCGTCGCGGCCGAAGTCACGCACATGCTGAAGATCCCGACGATCGGCATCGGCGCGGGCGTCGACTGCTCGGGGCAGGTGCTGGTGCTGCACGACATGCTCGGCGTGTTCCCCGGCAAGCGGCCGCGTTTCGTGAAGGATTTCATGCAGGGGCAGCCGAACATTCAGGCGGCCGTCGAAGCCTACGTGAGCGCGGTGAAGGATTGGTCGTTTCCGGGCCCGGAGCATTCGTTCTGACGTAACAGGCTGGATGTAAAAAAGCGCGGCGCCCTTTGCGGGGCCGCGCCTTTTTGTTCGTGCGCTGCGCGGATCACCAGCTTCGTAGCGTCGGTGTTGGCACCCGCCCCATCACGTCGTCACTTCAGCACCGCGTCAAGCGCACCGCGCAATGCATTGGTCAGCAGCAGCGCTTGCGCGCGCGCCAGATCGTCGAGCGTGACGACACGCTCCACCGCCCCGAATGCCGGATCGTCGAGCAGCACGCCGCGCATCACGCCCGGCAGCACGCCGCACGACAACGGCGGCGTCATCCACTGGCCATCGAGCTTCACGAACAGGTTCGAGCGCCCGCCTTCCGTCACCTCGCCGCGTTCGTTGACGAACAGCATGTCGAACGCGCCGAGCGCCTCCGCCGCCTGCCATGCGCGGTCGTATTCGGCGCGACGCGTGGTCTTGTGCAGCAGTAGCGCGTCGTCGGTGTGGGTCGGCGCGAAACCATGCGCGGCGGCCAGCATCACGCCGACCGGCCCCGCCGGCAGCGGTTTCAGCGGCGCCGCGACGATCTCGATCGTGCCGTCCTTCGCGAGCGCGAGCTTCATCCGGTACGCGCCGTCGCCGTCGAGCGCCGCGCAACGCGCATCGATCTCGCGGCGCAATGCGTCGGCGTCGAAGCGAAAGCCGAATACATCGGCGCTGCGTTGCAGCCGCGCGAGATGGCGATCGAGATGGCGGATGCCGTCCGTCCGCGTGGCGGCCGTCGTTTCGAACAACTGGAAGCCGGGATCGGCGTCGGTCAGGAATCGCGCTTTCAATTCGCACTCCGCATATTCGTCGGCCGCGACGCTGTCGAGCACGATACCCGCGCCAACGCCCATCGTGCCACTGCGGCGGCCGGCGGCGGCATTGGCAGCGGCCGCACCGTCCGTGTCGACGTCGACAGCATCGAGCGTCAGCGTCCGGATCGCGACCGACAGGCAGAAATCGCCGCAGCCGACCGAGACGTCGGGCGCCGCATCACCTGCCGGCGTGGCCGCCTTCGGCGCATCGAGCCAGCCGATCGCACCGGTATACAGCCCGCGCGGCGTCGACTCGATCGCATCGATCAGTTCCATCGTCTTGTGCTTCGGCGCACCGGTGATCGATCCGCACGGAAACAGCGCGCGCAGCATCTGCGCGAACGTCGTGCCGTCGCGCCAGCCGGCCTCGACCGTCGACGTCATCTGCCACACCGACGCATACGGCTCGACGGAGAACAGCGCCGGCACCTTGACCGAGCCCGTACGCGCGATCCGCGACACGTCGTTGCGCAGCAGGTCGACGATCATCACGTTTTCCGCGCGGTTCTTCGGGTCATTCGCGAGGAATGCGGCGGCCGCCGCATCGGCCTGCGGATCGGCCGAACGCGGCGCGGTGCCCTTCATCGGCCGCGCGCGCAGCACGTCGCCGTGCTTCTCGACGAACAGCTCGGGCGAGCACGATACGACCCATGCGCCGTCGGGCAGCGCGATCAGCGCGCCGTAGCGCACCGGCTGGCGCGCGCGCAGCCGCCGGTACAGCGCGAGCGGCGTGCCGAACACGTCGAAATTCAGCCGGTACGTGTAGTTGACCTGATACGAGTCTCCCGCGCGCAGCGCGTCGTGCACCGCGCCGATCGCCGCGTCGAACGCGTCGCGCGACACGCTCTTCGCGACGTGCGCGACACCCGCGATCGACGGCGTGCCGCCGCCGTCCTGCCGCGCGAGCCACGCGTCGACTTCGTCGCGCGACAGCCGCTCGCAGCTCGCATACAGCAAAAAGCGCAGCGGGGCATCGCCCGGCTGCGCTCGTTGCAGGTTACGTCCGAATTCGTAATCGCCGACGACGACCGCATGCAGCCCGTCGCGCAGATCCTGCGCGAGCGCCGCATCGATGGCGTCGAGCTGCGCCGGGTCCGTGCACACGCGTTCGTGCACGAAGCCCGAATACAAACGACTCGACCGCGCGGACGCGGTCGAGTCGCAATCGTCCAAGAGCGCGAACGACGCGCTCTCGTTGCCATCAGTCATGCCGTTACTCGAAGAAACTCTTCACCCGGTCGAACCAGCTCTTGCTCTGCGGGCTGTGACGCGCGCCGCCCTCGGCCAGCGACTTCTCGAACTGCTTGAGCAGGTCGCGCTGGTGGTCGGTCAGCTTCACGGGCGTCTCGACCTGCACGTGCACGTACAGATCGCCGGCAATGCTCGAACGCAGCCCCTTGATACCCTTGCCGCGCAGGCGGAACGTCTTGCCCGACTGCGTGCCTTCCGGCACCGGGAACGACGCACGGCCGGCCAGCGTCGGCACCTCGATCTCGCCGCCGAGTGCGGCGGTCGTGAACGGAATCGGCATCTGGCAGTGGAGATCGTCGCCGTCGCGCTCGAACACCGCGTGCGGCTTGATGTGGATCTCGACGTACAGGTCGCCCGGCGGCCCGCCGTTGATGCCCGGCTCGCCGTTGCCGGCCGAGCGGATCCGCATCCCGTCGTCGATCCCGGCCGGGATCTTCACTTCGAGCGTCTTGGTTTCCTTCACCTTGCCCGACCCGTGGCAATGCGCGCACGGCTCGGGGATGTAGGTACCCGTGCCATGGCACTTCGGACAGGTCTGCTGGATGCTGAAGAAGCCCTGCGACATGCGCACCGAGCCCTGGCCGTGACAGGTCGGGCAGGTTTCCGGCTTCGTGCCGGGCTTCGCGCCCGACCCGTGGCAGACTTCGCACGACACCCAGCTCGGCACGCGGATCTGCGTGTCGTAGCCGTGCGCGGCCTGCTCGAGCGTGATTTCCATGCTGTAGCGCAGGTCGGCGCCGCGGTACACCTGCGGGCCGCCGCGGCCGCCGCGCGCGGCGCCGCCCGCGGCCTGGCCGAAGATGTCGCCGAAGATGTCGCCGAACGCATCCGCGAAGCCGCCGAAGCCTTGCCCGCCCGCACCGCCCATGTTCGGATCGACGCCCGCGTGGCCGTACTGGTCGTACGCCGCGCGCTTCTGGCCGTCCGACAGCATTTCATAGGCTTCCTTCACCTCCTTGAAATGCTCTTCCGCATCCTTGCTGTCCGGATTGCGGTCAGGGTGATACTTCATCGCAAGCTTGCGATATGCCTTCTTGATTTCGTCGTCGCTCGCATTCTTCGCGACGCCCAGAACCTCGTAGTAATCCCGTTTCGCCATATCGATTCACTGTGCCGCCACGCATCGCGCACGCGGCGGCTCCTTTCGCCCGCAGTAAAGTCTCTCGACTCGTCTGGCGCTGCACCGTCCGCGGACGGCTCGCGCAGCACCCGCCAAAAAACAAATGTGCCCGGAGGGCCGCAAGGCCCGCCAGGCGTGGAGTCGATCCGGCCATCCGGAAGGAAAGACAGACCGCTTTTCAGCCGCTGGTCGGTCGCGCCGCGCGCGTTTTTGCGCGCGCGGCGTACGGTGCCGTTGCAACCCGGCTTAGTCCTTCTTCACTTCCTTGAACTCGGCGTCGACGACGTCGTCGGCAGCCTGCTGCGCACTACCCGCATGGGCCGCGCCTTCCGCCGCACCAGCCGCGCCGGCCGCACCCGCCTGCTGGGCCTGCATGTCGGCGTACATCTTCTCGCCGAGCTTCTGCGAGACCTTGCCGAGCTCCTCGACCTTCGCGTCGATCGCCGCCTTGTCGGCCGACGAGTCCTTCAGCACTTCTTCGAGCGACTTCAGCGACGCTTCGATCGCTTCCTTCTCGCCCGCGTCCAGCTTGTCGCCGTACTCGGTCAGCGCCTTCTTCGTGCTGTGGACCAGCGCGTCGCCCTGGTTGCGCGAATCGGCCAACTCGCGCAGCTTGTGGTCTTCCGCTGCGTTCGCTTCCGCGTCCTTGATCATCTGGTCGATTTCAGCTTCGGACAGGCCCGAGTTCGCCTTGATCGTGATCTTGTTTTCCTTGCCGGTCGCCTTGTCCTTCGCGCCGACGTGCAGGATGCCGTTCGCGTCGATGTCGAAGGTCACTTCGATCTGCGGCACGCCGCGCGGTGCCGGCGGGATGCCTTCGAGGTTGAACTCGCCGAGCAGCTTGTTGCCCGCTGCCATTTCGCGTTCGCCCTGGAACACCTTGATCGTCACGGCGCCCTGGTTGTCGTCGGCCGTCGAGTACACCTGAGCGTGCTTCGTCGGGATCGTCGTGTTCTTGTTGATCATCTTCGTCATCACGCCGCCGAGCGTCTCGATACCGAGCGACAGCGGGGTCACGTCGAGCAGCAGCACGTCCTTGCGGTCGCCCGACAGCACCTGGCCCTGGATCGCCGCGCCCACCGCGACGGCTTCGTCCGGGTTCACGTCACGGCGCGGATCCTTGCCGAAGAACTCCTTCACCTTCTCCATGACCTTCGGCATGCGCGTCTGGCCGCCGACCAGGATCACGTCGTCGATATCCGACACCTTGACGCCTGCGTCCTTGATCGCGATGCGGCACGGTTCGATCGTGCGCTCGACGAGGTCTTCCACCAGCGCTTCCAGCTTCGCGCGGGTGATCTTCAGGTTCAAGTGCTTCGGGCCCGACGCGTCCGCCGTGATGTACGGCAGGTTGATTTCGGTCTGCTGGCCCGACGACAGCTCGATCTTCGCCTTTTCAGCGGCTTCCTTCAGGCGCTGCAGCGCGAGCACGTCCTTCGACAGGTCGACGCCCTGCTCCTTCTTGAACTCGCCGATGATGTAATCGATGATGCGCTGGTCGAAGTCTTCGCCGCCGAGGAACGTGTCGCCGTTGGTCGACAGCACTTCGAACTGCATTTCGCCGTCGACGTCCGCGATCTCGATGATCGACACGTCGAACGTGCCGCCGCCGAGGTCGTACACGGCGATCTTGCGGTCGCCCTTCTCGACCTTGTCGAGACCGAACGCGAGCGCGGCTGCCGTCGGCTCGTTGATGATCCGCTTGACTTCGAGGCCCGCGATGCGGCCGGCGTCCTTGGTCGCTTGGCGCTGGCTGTCGTTGAAGTACGCCGGCACCGTGATCACGGCTTCCGTGACCGGCTCGCCGAGGTAGTCTTCGGCCGTCTTCTTCATCTTGCGCAGCACTTCAGCCGACACCTGCGGCGGCGCGAGCTTTTCGCCGTGCGCTTCGACCCACGCATCGCCGTTGTCGGCCTTGATGATCGAATACGGCATCAGGCCGATGTCCTTCTGGACTTCCTTCTCTTCGAAGCGGCGGCCGATCAGGCGCTTCACCGCGAACAGCGTGTTCTTCGGGTTGGTCACCGACTGGCGCTTGGCCGGCGCGCCGACGAGCACTTCGTTGTCGTCCATGTACGCGATGATCGACGGCGTGGTGCGCGTGCCTTCCGAGTTCTCGATGACCTTGACCTGGTTGCCTTCCATGATGGCGACGCACGAGTTCGTGGTGCCGAGGTCAATACCGATGATCTTTCCCATTTTTTCCTAATCTCCAGAAATGCTTGTTTGCTGCACGAAACCCCGCGTTTTTGGGCGGTTTCGCACGCCAGAATTCAACTCTGTTCCCGAAATGCGTCCGTCCGATCCGTTTTCAAGACCCGACGAGCGATGCGGATATTAAATTTTTTCAATCGCCGCCGGCTAGCGGATCGTGCGGGCCGCCCTCGCCGGACGGCGCACCGGCCGCCGCGGCATCGGCCGCCGCGCCAATCTTCGCGCGTGCCGCCGCGACGGCTGCCTGGAACTGCGCGAGGCCGTGCCAGCCGGTCGCGCGGCCCAGCCGCTTGCCGCGATGGAAGAAGAACCACGTCGGCACGCCGTGCAGCCCGAAGCGGCGCCCCAGCTGATGGTGTTCGTACACGTTGCAATGGAACCACTTCAGGTCCAGCGCGCGGATCGCGTCAGGCTGGGCGAGCATCGCCTTCTTCGCGATCTCGCAGTTGAAGCAGTCGACGCCCCAGAAGAACACCACGGCCAGCGCATCGCCCGCGCCGTCGATGGCCGCGTCGAACGTGCCGGCGTCGAGCGCCTGCATGTCGAACGCGTCGAACGCGGCCGGATCGACGCCGGCGGGCATCATCTCCGCGGCCCTACTTCGGCTGGGCGACGGTGACGAGCGCCGGGCGCAGCACGCGGTCGGCGATCATATAGCCCTTTTGCAGCACCGCGACGACGGTGTTCGGCTCCTGCTCGGCCGGCACCATCGAAATGGCCTGGTGCTGGTGCGGATCGAACTTCTCGCCCACCGGGTTGATCGCGACGACGCGGCCCTTCTCGAGCGCGCTCGTCAGCTGGCGCAGCGTCAGCTCGACGCCTTCGCGCACCTTCGCGATGTCGCCGGAGGTATCGCTGACGGCCGCTTCCAGGCTGTCCAGCACCGGCAGCAGGTGTTCCGCGAAGCTCTCGATCGCGAACTTGTGCGCCTTCGACACGTCGTCCTGCGCACGGCGGCGCACGTTCTCGGTCTCGGCCTTCGCCCGCAGGAAGCTTTCCTGAAGCTCGGCGACCTTGGCTTGAGCCTCCGCGAGCGCCGCGTCGGCGGCTTCGGCAGCGGGTGCGGCGCCTTGCGCCGCCTGGTTCTCGCTGCCGATGTCTTCGGCCGATGGGGTAGTCGGGTTCTCTTGCGTGTTTTCCATGTCGCTGAAAGTCGATTAGAGGTTGAAGCCAAATCGGCAACCGCCGGACGTATACCCGGCGACACCGCACATTACTGGTGCAAATAAGGGCGAAAACTACGATTTCAAGAGGGTCATTCGCCGGCATTCGCCAATGCCGCGAAACAACCGCGCATTTTCCGGTGCAGCGGTCGCATAGTCTGCCGGATCGGGCGAAACGGCCTGTAACAACGCTTACCCGGCAAGTACTAGCTGCGCACAGCCCGGCTGCACTACACTCCACTCAAGCGTCGGAAAGCGCGTTTACCCTTAGCTGACCGTCGCCTGACATCCACCTGGCGCCGTTTTCACCCTTGTTCTCGAGGGGAGTACCGTGAAACTGACCTTTGCGATATCGGTGGTCGCGCTGGTACTCATTGCCGGCACCACCACCATCTGCCTGTCGGGAGCCGTCACCGACCGCACGACCGAATACGGAAGCGCGCGGGCGACGTTCGACCAGATGTTCAGCTCCCACCAGAAAATCTGTCGATGATGCGCCGGTCGCGCTTCGTCGGCCGGCCGTGCAGTTCGGCCGCCGGCTCGCGATACGTGCGGCGCCGCTCCAGTTCGGCGAGCCGCGCGGCCCGCCCCGCTTCCGTTTCCGCGTAGAGCGTCTGCGCGACGCTCGCGGGCCCGCGCACGTCGCACACGCCGAGCACGGCAATGTGCCAGACGATGCCGTCGATCGCAATCTCCACATCGTCGCCCACCCGCACGTCCTTCGACGGCTTGACCGCCGCGCCGCCGATCTTCACGTGTCCCTTGTCGACCGCATCGGTCGCGAGCGAGCGCGTCTTGAAGAACCGGGCCGCCCACAGCCATTTGTCGATGCGCAGCTTCGCGCCCGGCTCCGTGGAAATCTTGTAGTTCATGTCAGCCTCCGGCAGGCTGCCGGGTACACGTAGGGATCGGCGTTCGCTTGGAGGACTTCGTCCTCCCCGAGCGAACAAAGCGAACGTGGGGATCGTTTCATCTCAGCTTACCGTTTCGGGCTGCGCGGCCTTGACGGGCCAGCCTTGCAGATTCTCCGCGACGATCTCGCCGAGCGCGCCGATCCATGCGGACGCGCCGTTCAGGCACGGAATCCGGTGGAAGGTCTTGCCGCCGCCGGCGAGGAATTCGTCGCGCACTTCCATGCCGATTTCCTCGATCGTCTCCAGGCAATCGGCCGTGAAGCCGGGACAGAACACGTCGGCCCGCCGCACGCCGGCCTCGCCGAACTCGCGCAGCGTCGGCGCGGTGTACGGCTGCAGCCATTCGGCCTTGCCGAAGCGCGACTGGAACGTGACGCGGCACTCGGTGCCCGACAGCCCGAGCGCGGCCATCAGCAACGCGCCCGTCTGCTGGCACTGGTCGTGATAGGGATCGCCGAGGTCGAGCGTGCGCTTCGGCACGCCGTGGAAACTCAGCACCAGCTTGTCGCCGGCCGCGAAATCGGGCCGGCCGTGCTGCGCCCAGTACTGGCGCACCTGTTCGGCCAGCGCGTGGATATAGGCCGGATGGTCGGCGTAGTGCCGCACCGTGCGCACTTCCGGCTGATTGCGCATGCGCGCGAACGCGTCGAATGCGGCATCGAACGCGGTGGCCGTGGTCGACGCCGAATATTGCGGATACATCGGCATCAGCAGCACGCGCTCGACGCCCGCCCGCTTGAACTGCGCGAGCGCGTGCGCGATGTTCGGGCTGCCGTAGCGCATCGCGTAATCGACCGTCACGTGATAGCCGTTCGACACGAGCAGGTGCCGCACGCTGTCGGTCTGGCGCTCGGTGTACACGCGCAGCGGCGAGCCCTCGGGCATCCAGACGGCCGCGTATTTCTTCGCGGACGCGCGGCCGCGCAGCGGCAGGATCAGCGTGCGCAGCAGCACCTGCCAGACGGCCTGCGGGATTTCGACGACCCGCGGATCCGACAGGAATTCGGCCAGGTAACGCCGCACCGCACGCGGCGTGGGCGCGTCGGGCGTGCCGAGATTGATCAGCAGCACACCGATGCGATGGGCGGCCGCGACGCTCGAAGGCGGCTCAAGATCGAAACGCATGGGCAAGAACGTGCTCGAGGCACGGGACCGGACGGCCCTCAATTATAGCGGGCCGTCTCGATCGGGTCGGCTGGCCATTCGGCCGACTGGCCGCGCGCACGACGCCGCGGCACGATGGCGGGACGGCGTCGGTGCCGCGATTACTGCTGGCTCAGCGTGAGCGACAGCAGGCGCGCGGTGATGTCGACGATCGGGATCACGCGGTTGTACGCCATGCGGGTCGGGCCGATCACGCCGAGCGTGCCGACGATCTGCCCGTTCACCTCGTACGGCGCGGTGACGACGCTCATTTCCTCGATCGGCACGAGCGTCGATTCGCCGCCGATGAAGATCTGCACGCCCTGGGCGTGGCTCGACACGTCGAGCAACTGCAGGAGGCCCGTCTTTTGGTCGAATACGTCGAACAGCTTGCGCAGCCGCGCCATGTCGGAAGAAAGGTCCGCCACTTCGAGCAGGTTGCGCTCGCCGGAAATCAGCACGGTGTCCTCGGTGTCGGGCACCTCGGTGCTGGCCGTCACGGCCGCGTGCATCAGCGTCGTCATGTCGCCGCGCAGCTGGTCGATCTCGTCGCGCAGGCGGCGGCGCACCTCGTCGAACGACAGGCCGGCGAAATGCGCATTGATGTAGTTGGACGCCTCGGTCAGCTGCGACGGCGAATAGTCGCGCGGCGTCGCGAGCATCCGGTTCTGCACGTCGCCCTCGGGCGTGACGATGATCAGCAGGATGCGCTTGTCGGACAGGCGCATGAACTCGATCTGCTTGAACACGTGGCTGCGGCGCGGCGTCAGCACGACGCCCGCGAACTGCGACAGGTTCGACAGCACGCTCGCGGCGGCCGCCACCACCCGCTGCTGCGGCTCGCCGGCCTGCAGCGTGTTCTGCACCTGGCGGGCGACGGCCTCGGCGTCGATCGGGGCCTCGACCGTCAGCATCGTATCGACGAACAGCCGGTAGCCGCGCGGCGTCGGCACGCGGCCGGCCGACGTGTGCGGGCTCGACACGAGGCCGAGCTCCTCCAGGTCGGACATCACGTTGCGGATCGTCGCCGGGCTCAGCTCGAGCCCGGAGTAACGGGACAACGTGCGCGAGCCGACCGGCTGACCGTCGGCGATATACCGTTCGATCAGGGTTTTCAGGAGGGTTCGTGCGCGAGGATCTAGCATGGTGGAAAATTTTAGCGCAACCGCGCGAGCACGGCGAGTGGCGTCGGCCACCATTGCGCGGGCCGGCCCGATCCGGCCCCGTCGGCGTTCACCCGGTTCTTTTCGTCAACGAGCTATGGTGTAATGCCGGCATGAAAACCGGTAATCAGTTCAGTACTGTCGCGCTCGTCGGCCGGAGCAACACGCCCGGCATCGCCGAACCGCTCGCCACGCTGGCGGACAGCATCGCCACGCTCGGCTTCGAGGTCGTCTTCGAAGCCGATACCGCGCGGGAAATCGGCATCGCCGGCTACCCGGCGCTCACCCCGGCAGAAATTGGGGCGCGAGCAGACGTGGCGATCGTGCTCGGCGGCGACGGCACGATGCTCGGCATCGGCCGCCAGCTTGCGCCCTACCGGACACCGCTGATCGGCATCAACCACGGGCGGCTCGGCTTCATCACCGACATCGCGGCATCCGACATGCATGCGCTCGTGCCCGTGCTGCTGGCCGGCAAGTTCGAGCGCGAGGAGCGCTCGCTGCTCGAGGCGCGGATCATGCGCGACGGCGAACCGATCTACCACGCGCTCGCGTTCAACGACGTCGTCGTGAACCGCAGCGGCTTCTCCGGGATGGTCGAGCTGCGCGCGTCGGTCGACGGCCGCTACATGTACAACCAGCGCTCGGACGGCCTGATCGTCGCGACGCCCACCGGCTCGACCGCCTACGCGCTGTCGTCGGCCGGCCCGATCCTTCATCCGCAGCTCGCGGGCATCGTGCTCGTGCCGATCGCGCCGCACGCGCTGTCGAACCGGCCGATCGTGCTGCCCGACGATTCGAAGATCGCGATCCAGATCGTCGGCGGCCGCGACGTCAACGTGAACTTCGACATGCAGTCGTTCACGTCGCTCGAACTGAACGATACGATCGAGGTGCGCCGCTCGAAGCACACGGTGCCGTTCCTGCACCCGATCGGCTACAGCTACTACACGACGCTGCGCAAGAAGCTGCACTGGAACGAACACGCATCGAACGAAGACGACAAGGCGTCCTGACGCCGCTCCGCCCGACACCATGCTCCGCCACCTCTCGATCCGCGACTTCGTCATCGTCGCCGCGCTCGATCTCGAATTCGACAGCGGCTTTTCCGTCTTTTCCGGCGAAACCGGCGCCGGCAAATCGATCCTGATCGACGCGCTGGCCCTCGCGCTCGGCGAACGCGCCGACGCGAGCGTCGTGCGCACCGGCTGCGGCCGCGCCGACATCACGGCCGAATTCACGCCGCACGACCGCGTCGCGCGCTGGCTCGACGAACACGCGTTCGACGCCGAGGACACCGTGATGCTG
The DNA here is from genome assembly GCF_902832955.1 of Burkholderia sp. BCC0044. Classification (NCBI taxonomy): domain Bacteria; kingdom Pseudomonadati; phylum Pseudomonadota; class Betaproteobacteria; order Burkholderiales; family Burkholderiaceae; genus Burkholderia; species Burkholderia sp. BCC0044. Next base: position 1,707,219 of record NZ_CADFDO010000001.1, read on the forward strand.
CGCCGCGTGATCGACGCGAACGGCCGTTCGCGTGCATTCATCAACGGCACCAGCGCGACGCTCGCGCAACTGCGCGAACTCGGCGAGATGCTCGTCGACATCCACGGCCAGCACGCGCACCAGCTGCTGATGCGGCCCGACGCGCAGCGCGAGCTGTTCGACACGCACGCGGGGCTCGTCGCCGATGCCGCGAACGTCGCGCGCGCGTGGCGCGTGTGGCGCGACGCGACGCAGGCGATCGACGCCGCGAAGGCGCACGAGCGCGAACTGCAGCTCGAACGCGAAAAGCTCGCGTGGCAGCTCGCCGAGCTCGACAAGCTTGCGCCGCAAGCCGGCGAATGGGACGAAGTCAGCAACGAACACAAGCGCCTGTCGCATTCGGCGAACCTGATCGAAGGCGTGCGCGGCGCGCTCAACGCGCTGTCCGAGTCCGACGACGCGATGCTCGCGCAGCTCGGCGCGATCGTGTCGAAGCTGCGCAGCCTGGCCGACTACGACACCGCGCTCGGCGACGCGCTCGCGTCGCTGGAGCCGGCCGAGATCCAGTTGCAGGAAGCCGTCTATTCGCTGTCGCACTATGCGCAGCGCGTCGATCTCGACCCGGAGCGGCTCGCGCAGGTCGAAACGCGCCTCGACGCGCTGCACTCGACCGCCCGCAAGTTCCGGCTGCCGCCCGACACGCTTCATGAGGAGCATGCGGCGCGCCGCGCGCAACTCGCCGCGCTCGACGCGGCCGCCGATCTCGGCGCGCTCGAAGCCGCGCAGGCAAAGGTGCGGGAAGCCTATCTCGCCGACGCCAAACGCCTGTCGAAGGCGCGCGCGCAGGCCGCCAAGGCGCTCGGCACGGCCGTCACGGCCGGCATGCAGGAACTGTCGATGGCGGGCGGCAGCTTCGAAGTCGCGCTCGTGCCGCTCGCCGACGGCGGCCCGCACGGGCTCGAACAGGTCGAATTCCGCGTGGCCGGGCACCCGGGCGTGCCGTTGCGACCGCTCGCGAAAGTCGCGTCGGGTGGCGAACTCGCGCGGATCAGTCTCGCGCTCGCGGTGATCGCCAGCGCGGCGAGCCCGACGCCGACGCTGATCTTCGACGAAGTCGATACGGGGATCGGCGGCGGCGTCGCCGAAGTGGTCGGCCGCCTGCTGCACCAGCTCGGGCGCGAGCGCCAGGTGTTGTGCGTGACGCACCTGCCGCAGGTCGCCGCTCGCGGCGACCATCATTTCCAGGTGGCGAAAGGCGCCGACGAGCGCGGCGGCACCGTGTCGTCGGTCGTCCCGCTCGACAAGGCGAGCCGCGTCGAGGAAGTCGCGCGGATGCTCGGCGGGCTCGAGATCACGGCCACCACGCGCAAGCACGCAAAGGAAATGCTGGCGGCCTGACCGGCTCGCAAGCGTGCCGCCCGCCGAAGCGGTGAGCGGCGTCCGCGCGAAGGCACGCTGCTGCCCGTTGTCGCGGCAGGCGGCGCAGGGCGGCGTATCACAGCAAACCCCGCGGCTTCCACCGTCACGGCTACCCGCACCGCGGCCGCAGCCGCACTTACTTGCTCTTGCACATCGCATGCATGTTCGCGACACCCTTCTCGCGCCATGCCGCCCACTCGCCGCCCGTCCCGGGCACATCGCCGAGCACCCACCAGCCGTTGAGCCAGGTCTTGCCCGCATGGCTGACCTCGTGGCACGGCGTCGCGTAAGTCTTCTTCGGATCCCACGCGGCCGCGCCCTCGCCCGCCGACGCGCGCACGGTCACGTCGTGCGCCGCGTTCGCGTGGCGGCCCTGTACGTCGGTCACCATCAGCCTGAACGCATAGCGACGCTCGTCGTGCGCCTTCGGCGCGATAAACGTCGCGCTCGCGCCGTTCTGGACGATCGACACCCCGGCCGGCCCCGTCCACGCATACGTGAGCCCCTTGCCCGTCGACGACGCGCCGGACAGCGTGACGGTCGCGCCGCCGTCGACCGACGCCGGCCCGCTGATCGCCGCGCGCGGCGGCGCGACGATCTCCTGCGCCTTCACCTTGACGACGTGGGTGGCCCGCGCCGTATAGCCGTTTTTATTACTCACGGTCAGCTCGAACGCGAAGTCGCGGTCCTGTTCGAGCGTCGGCGCGACGAAGCGCAGTTCCGCGCCGTCCGGTCGTGCGTCGATGCCGGCCGGCACCGTCCACGCATGGCGCAACGACTCGCCGGCCGACGCGGCGCCCGACAGCACGACCGCCGCGCCCGCGGCCGCGTGCTGCGGGCCGGTCACCACCGCCCGCGGCAGCAGCAGGCCGTCGTTCGTCACGTCGACCACCGCGCCGTCGGGCCCGACCGACTGGACGGTGATGATCTTGCCCGACAGCGTGTCGTGCAACGCGTGGCCCGGCATCAGCGGCGCGTCCTTCATTCCCGCCGGGCTGCCGGGCATCGCATCGACCAGCGTGTTCGTCACGACGTTGCCGCCATGCGCGACGGTCCGCACGATCACGCCGTTGACGAACGGATCGTCCGACTTCCAGTCGTCGAAGCCGCGCTGCGGCTGACGAAACTCGAGCCACAGCGTCGACCCGTCGGCGCGCGCGATGCGGTACGCCTTCGCACCCGGCGCGTCGCCCCACAACGGCGCGAGCCGGTAGGTGCCGTCCGCGTGGATCTCCGGCACGTCGGCCGCGCCGAGCCAGCCGGCGAACAGCTGATAGCTCGCCGGATACAGGCGCCGGCCGCCGCCGCCCATCGTGTCGGCCGGGTCGTCGATCTTGCCGGCGCGGCATGCGCCGCCGACCTCGACCGTGCCGCCCGGCGTCGGGCAATCGACCAGCGAGCCCGGATGCTTGGCGCCGAGGTTGTGCCCGAATTCGTGCGACCACATCCAGTAGCCGTGGCCGCTCGCGTTCGACAGGATCCAGTTGCCCGGCGTCGCGGCGAGGCCGCCCCAGTTGCAACTGCTCATTCTCGGCAGGTCGACGAACAGGTAGTTGAACTTGTCCGGATTCACGCCGCGCGCGAGCGCCGCGTTGCGAGCGGCCGCGCGGATCGCGCCCGAATCGCACGTGGCGGGCCGCTCGCCGAGGTTGACGCTGTCGAGCGTTTGCCCGTGCAGCGTCAGCTTGCCGCGCGACGCAACCTCGAGATAGCGCCGCAGCGACGCATGGTCGTCGCCGTCGCCGAACACCGCCTTGCGCACGACCTCGCTGTCGGCCGGCTTCGAGTCGTTGAAGTGCGTCACCATCAGCAGCACGGACTTGTCGCCGAGCAGCGGACGCTGCGACGGCGCGATCGACACGGCCGACTTCCAGATCGACGACGGCTGGCCGCGCAGGTTCTGCGTCGCGACGCCGGCGCCGCCGTCGCGCGGGGCCAGCACCTCGGCCGTCCGGCCGGTATTGACCCGGTACCGGTTACCGAACACCGCTTGCCCGTCCAGCCCACGGTCCGGCCGCCAGTCGCGCATCGTCTGGTCGCCCTCGCTGCAGACGCCGACCGCCACGCGCCCCATGCCGGTATCGCCGGCGGCCGCGTGCAGGCACATCTTCGTGCCGCGCGCGGCGCTCGCGCCGGTGTTGACGATGCGCTGGAAACCGTCGCGCGGCTCGAAGGTCCAGTCCTGCGCAGCGCCGCCGTCGCACGCGGCGAACACCGCCGCGTTGTCGGCCGGCCGCCATGCGAGGCACTGGCCGTCGCCGCGCGACAGGTTCGTGAGGGTCGTGGAAGCCGGCTCGGCGGCATGGGCGGAAGCGGAGAACAGTCCGGCGGCAGCCGCGGACAGCGCCGTCGTGGCAAAGGCAAGGCGAAACGGTTTCAAGATGGTACGGGCTCGTTGAGGGCGCGCGGCGCCGGTTGAACGGAAAGCCCGCATTCTTTCGATCCGGGCGCTGCCGCTCAAACAATCTCAAACGATTCTCAACACGGCCGGACCGGCCGCCCCGCACGGCAGCCGGCGCCGTGCCGACCGCCCGTCTACACGACCTTCACGCGCCGCCGAACACGCGTTCCCACAGCGCCGTCACGGCCGCGCGCTCGCCGGCCACCACCGCCGGATCGACGCGCGCCTTCTCCATCCCGTCGAGCCGCAGCTTGTGCTGCAGCTTGCGGTACTTGCGGTACGCCGCGCCGACGCGCTCGGCCTCGTCCTCGCCCATCAGTCCGAAGCGCGCGACCTCGCGCAGCAGCGCGATGTTGCCGGTATTGCGGATCAGCTCGGCGTCGCTCGACGCATGCAGCAGCACCCAGTACTGGACGATGAACTCGATGTCGACCATCCCGCCGCGATCGTGCTTCAGGTCGAACAGGTCGGTGTGGTTCGGATGGCCGGCAAATACCTTGCCGCGCATGTCGACGATCTCCTTCGCGAGCACCGCCCCGTCGCGCGGCGTCGTCAGCACCTGCTGGCGGATCGCCTCGAAATCCGCGCCGATCTGCGCGTCGCCCGCGCTGTAGCGGGCGCGCGTCAGCGCCTGGTGCTCCCACACCCACGCGGTGTTCGCCGCATCGCCCTCGCGCAGCTGGTAGCGGCGGAACGCGTCGAGATCGGTGACGAGCAGCCCGGCCTCGCCGTTCGGCCGCAGCCGCAGGTCGATGTCGAACAGCGCGCCCGCGCCGGTCGCGGTCGTGAGCCACGTGATCAGGCGCCGGGTGAACGTCGTGTAGACGTCCGCCGAGCGCTCGTCCGGGTCGTCGTACAGGAAGATCAGGTCGAGATCCGACGCGTAGCCGAGCTCCTTGCCGCCCAGCTTGCCGTACGCGATCACCGCGAACTTCGGCACGTCGCGGTGGCGCTTCGCGAGCTGCGACCAGACGACCTCGATCGTCACGTCGAGCACCGCGTCGGCCAGCTCGGACAGCCGGTCGCTCACGTGCTCGACCGACAGTTGCCCGGCCAGGTCGATCAGCAGGATCCGGAACACCTCCGCGTGCTGCGCATGACGCAGCAGGTCCATCTGCTGCTCGGGGCCGTCGGCCGCCGCGAGCCGCGCGCGCAGCGCATCCTTGAACGCGGGCCAGTCGAACGGGCTCGCGATCGCCTCGTCGTCGAGCAGCTCGTCGAGCAACTGCGGATGGCGGATCAGGTAGCCGCCGCCCCAGCGCGTCGCGCCGAGCACCGACAGCACGCGGTCGAGCGCGGCCGGATATTCGGTCAGCAGCGCGAGATAGACACCGCGCCGGCTGACCGTCTCCAGCAGGTCGAACAGGCGCACGATCGTGTCGTCGCGGCGCGCGGCGTCGATCTTCGGCGCGGCGTCGAGCGCGCGCTGCGCGACGCTGTCGAAGCGCTGCCGGCTCTTTTCCGGCAGCCCGGCGTAGCGCGACGATTGCCAGATCGCGCGCAGCCGCGCGAGCACGGCGGCCGGATCGGCGAAACCCAGCCCGTCGAGGCGCGCGACCAGCGCGTCGTCCTCGCCGTCGTCGGCCAGCGCGCCGCTCCAGATCCACGCGGCCGCCGTGTCGTCGCCGGCCGCGCAGGGCCCGCCGTTCGCCTTGTCGGCAAAAATCTGGTCGAACTGCGCTTCGACGAACGTGCGGTGGCCGTCCAGCACCGTCATCAGCGCCGCGTAGTCGGCAAAACCGAGCGACGCGGCCAGCGCCGCGCGCTCGTCGGGCTCGACCGGCATCGCGTGCGTCTGCGCGTCGTTGCGGTACTGCAGCCGGTGCTCGAGCGTGCGCAGGAAGTTATAGGCATCGGTCAGGCGCGCGCGCACGTCGTCGCCGATCAGCCCGCGTGCCTGCGCATGCCGCAGCACCGCGAGCGTCGGCCGCACGCGGAATCCCGCATCCTGGCCGCCGCGGATCAGCTGGAACACCTGCGCGCTGAACTCGATCTCGCGGATCCCGCCGCGCCCGAGCTTGATGTCGTCGGCCTTGTCGGGCCGCATCGACGCGCGCCGCGCGGCTTCGTGCCGGATCTGCTGGTGCAGCGAACGGATCGCGCCGATCACGCCGAAATCCAGATAGCGGCGGTAGACGAACGGCTTGACGATCGATTCGAGCTGCGCCGCGAGCCGCTGCGCCGCGTCGCTGTCGCCTTCCGACACGAGCCGCCCCTTGATCCACGCATAGCGCTCCCACTCGCGCCCCTGCACGTAGAAATATTCCTCGAGCATGCCGATGCTGCAGACGAGCGGCCCCGAATCGCCGTTCGGGCGCAGCCGCATGTCGACGCGAAACACGTAGCCGTCGGCCGTAACCTCGGACAGCACGCCGATCAGGCGCCGGCCGAGCCGCGTGAAGTATTCCTGGGTGGACAGCGGCGAACGCGTGCCGCCGGTGGTTTCGCCGTCGTCCTCGTAGACGAAGATCAGATCGATGTCCGACGACACGTTCAGCTCGCGGCCGCCGAGCTTGCCCATCCCGACCACGCCGAGCACGACGCGCTGGCCGTCGGCGCCGCGCGGCTCGCCGTACTGCGCCTCGAGTTCGGCCGACAGCAGCGCGAGCGAGCGCTGCACGGCCACTTCGGCGAGATCGGTCATTGCGCCCGTCACTTCGGCGACGTCCGCCAGCCCGCGCAGGTCGCGCTCCGCGACCGCGCCGAACGCCTCGATGCGCAACTGCCGCAGCGCGCGCTTCAGTTGCTCGTCGCCCGGCGCGGCCGTGCCGGCCGGCGTCGCGAGCAGCTCGGTGAGGCGCGCGTCGAGCTGCGCGCGGCCGAGCGGCGCGGCCGCCCACGCGGCGACCTGCTCGGCCAGCGCGGGCCGCGCGGCAGCCGCGCGGGCAAGGTATCGGGAATAAGACGTGCTGATCAGGGCGGAAGCGTCGGTCATCGAGAAGCGGGCCTGGCGAAAAGGCCGGCGGGCAGCGCGCCGCTGCCGACCGGCCCCATGGACTCGGCGCGGCCTCGCCGGACGCGCGTGCGCCCGTCGCGACACCGCGCGCCGGAAAGCCCGTGCCATACGGCCCCAACGGCCGCCGACACGAACCCGTGTGATACATTTCAACGTCAGTCTGCAAAACTACCATATCGCCGCCCGTCCGCCGCATGTCCGACCGTCAGGAATCCGCCGTAGCTGCGCCCGAAGCGGGACCTCCGAAGCACGATCATCCGGTCCTGCGTCGCGTGTTCAGGGTGACGCTGGCAGTCGGGATCGGCACCTACTTCGTCGCGGCCGGCACCTTCCTCGGGCTGCGCTACGTGGTACTGCCCCGCATCGACGAATTCCGCCCGCGCATCGAGCGCGCGGTGTCCGACAAGCTCCACGCGCAGCTTTCGATCGGCAAGCTTTCCCCGAACTGGTCCGGCATGCAGCCGGGCGTCGAACTCACGAACCTGACGATCCGCGGCCGTGACGGCAAGGTCGCGCTGTCGGTGCCGCACGCGACGGCCGCGCTGTCGTGGATGTCGCTGCTGCGGCTGTCGCCCGCGCTGTCGAGCCTGATCGTCGACGAGCCCGACCTCGTCGTCGCGCGGGCGGCCGACGGCTCGCTGAGCATCGCGGGCGTCGGCGTGGCCACCACCCACGGCGGCAACGACACGTTCGGCACCTGGCTGCTGAACCAGGAGGCGATCGTGCTGCGCGGCGGCACGCTGCGCTGGCGCGACGCGCAGCACGACGCCCCGGAGCTCGTGCTGTCCGGTATCCGGCTCGCGGTGCTCAACGACGGCCGCGTGCACAAGGCGGCGTTGCAGGCGCCCGCGAACGGCACGCTGCTGCTCGGCCCGCTCGATTTCCGCGCCCGCTTCAAGCACAAGCCGCTCGCACCGATCGGCAAGCCGGCGAACTGGACCGGCGACGCGTACCTGTCGACCGGCCCCGTCGACCTGCAGACGCTCACGCGCTATCTCGACGTGCCGCTCACGATCCACGCGGGCCGGATCGACAACGCGATCTGGGCGACCTTCGGCGACGGCCACCTGCGCTCGGCGGGCGGCGACCTGCAAGGCGCCGACGTCGCGCTGCGCGTGCGGCCGACGCAGCCGCGGCTCGACGTGCCGACGGTCGGCTTCGGCTGGGACATGGTGCTCGATGCGGGCCACGACTACACGCTGCACCTGACCCGCTTCAATGCGGAGCTCGGCCAGCCGCCGCTGCCGGACGGCACGCCGCTCGCCCGCTCGCTCGCGCTGTCGAGGCTGACCGCGCGCTACCGCGTGCCGACCGCGAACCAGGGGCAACTGCTCAGCGTGGTCGGCGACCGCGTCGATCTCGGCATCCTCAGCGAATTCATCCGCGGGCTGCCGCTGCCGGCGCGCCTGCGCAACGAGCTGATCAAGATCGACCCGCGCGGGATGGTGTCGAACTATCACATCGAGGTCGAGCGCGCGAAACCCGCGCACGCCGATCTCGCCGACGAGGAGCGGCGCATGGGCGCCGCGCCGATCGTCCGCTACCGCTTCCTCGGCGATCTGCAAGGCATCAGCTTCGCCGCGCAGGAGCCGCCGCCCGGGCTCTCGCCGCGCGGCCACCCGCGCGCCGGCTGGCCGGGCGTCGAGAACCTGTGGGGCCGCGTCGATGCGAACGAGACGGGCGGCGCCGCGCATATCGACACGGTCCACGCGGCCGTCACCGTGCCCGGCGAATTCGACGAGCCGCGCCTGACGTTCGACCGGCTGCGCGGCAACGCCAAATGGACGATCACGCCCGCGCCCGGCGACAAGCATGCGCGCGTCGACGTGTCGCTGCCCGACCTGCTCGTGTCGAACCCCGATGCCGAAATCGCGGTGTCGGGCTCGTACACGAACCCCGGCCACGGCCGCGGCTCGCTCGACCTGCGCGCCGATTTCGCGCGCGCGTCGGTCGCGCGCATTCCGCGCTACCTGCCGACCGGGATGTCCGAGCACCTGCGCGACTATCTCGGCCACGCGCTGCAGGACGGCAACGTGAGCAAGGGCGCGTCGATCGTCGCGCGCGGCCCGCTCGAGAAATTCCCGTTCGAACACGAGCCGGACGCCGGCGTGTTCCACATCGTCGCGCCGTTCACCGGCGGCCGCTTCGAGCCGACGCCGTATCCGCCGCGCAAGCTCGCGAACGGCACGCCGAGCGTCTGGCCGGCGCTCGACGGGATCGACGGCGTGTTCGAGCTCGCGCAGAACAAGCTGCGTTTCGACATCCACCGCGCGCACTACAAGCGCGTCGCGCTGACGAAGGTCGCGGGCCGCATCGACGATCTCGGCAATCCGTCGCACTCGCCGCTGATCATCGACGGCCATGCGCAGGGCCCGCTCGCCGACCTGATCGACTACGCGGACAACAGCTCGCTCGGCACGATGAGCAACCATATCGGCCAGCGGATCGACGCGCAGGGGCCCGCGTCGCTCGGGCTCAAGATCACGATTCCGCAGCACGTCGCCCATCCGCACACGCACATCGAGGGCGCGCTCGCGTTCGGCGGCAACACGCTGTCGACGAGCGGCGTGCCGCCGCTGTCGGCGCTGCGCGGCAGCGTCCGCTTCACCGAGGCCGGCGCATCGCTGCACGACCTGGCGGGGCGCTTCCTCGGCGGCCCGGTGCGCGCGAACGGCAGCTTCCGGTCGCACGGCCCGTACGCGGTGGACGTCGACGGCCGGCTCGCGCTCGACGCCGCGCGCGGCCTGAACCTGCACGGCGCGGCCGCCGCGCTGCTCGAACACGTGGTCGGCGACGCGCCGTACAAGGTCGCGGTGCGCGGCGCGCCGGGCCGCCTGCCCGACGTCAGCGCGCAATCCGACCTGACGGGCGTCGCGCTGAACTTCCCGGCGCCGTTCGCGAAACCGGCCGGCACGCCGATGCCGTTCCGCTTCACGCTGCAGCCGGCGCCGCAGACGGACGGCAAGCGCCTCGAACACGCCGACCTGACGCTCGGCCCGGTGACCGCGACCTACCTGCTCGACGCGACGCCCGGCCAGCCGCTGCGCGCGGTGCGCGGCGCGATGGGCATCCACCGGATGCCCGACATGCCGCAGGACGGCGTGAGCGCGGCCGTCGACGTCGACGAACTGGACGCCGACGCGTGGCTCGCCCTCGCCCATACGCTGAAGCCCGACACGCCGCGCGCACCGGCGCCGCCCGCCGCGCCGCGCGTCGATTTCGCGAGCTTCGCGCCGAAGCGCTTCGCGTTCCATTTCGGCACGCTGAAGCTGCTCAAGCGCAACTGGGAGAACGTGATCGTCGGCGCGTCGCACGTCGACGACCTCTGGCAGGCGAACATCGCGTCGAACCAGGTGTCGGGCTACCTGTCGTGGGCGCCGGGCGGCGGCCACAACGGCGCGGGCGTGCTGAACGCGCGGCTCGCGAAGCTCGTCGTGCCGCAGAGTGCGCAGCACGACCTCGTCGGCCGCGCGATGAACCTGCCGACGCCGACCGACCGCCCGATGCCGTCGATCGACCTGATCGTCGACCAGGTCGTCGCGCGCGATCACGACATCGGCCGGCTCGTCGTCAACGCGCGCAACATCGACGAAGACGGCACGCCCGTGTGGCAGCTCGACAAGCTGGAGCTGTCGAACCCGGACGCGAAGCTCACGGCGACCGGCAACTGGCGCACGTCGCGCCGCGCGCTCGCCCGCGGCGCCGACGAAACCGACGCGCCGCGCCGCACCGTGTTCGACTTCAAGCTCGACATCGACAACGCGGGCGCGCTGCTCGACCGCGTCGGCCTGCCGCGCACGCTCGCGAACGGTCACGGCTCGGTCACCGGCAAGGTCGGCTGGCGCGGCGGCCCGACCGCGCTCGACTTCCCGTCGCTCGGCGGCCAGGTCGCGATCGACCTCGAACACGGACAGATCCTGAAGGTCGATCCGGGCGCGGCCAAACTGCTCGGCGTGCTGAGCCTGCAGAGCCTCGCGCGCTTCCTGACGCTGAACTTCCGCGACGTGGTCGGCAAGGGGCTGCCGTTCGACAAGATCACCGGTACCGGCCGGATTTCGAACGGGATCGCGCGCACCGACGACTTCTCGATGACGACGGCGCCCGCGAACGTGACGGTGCGCGGCGCGGTCGATCTCGGCACCGAGACGCAGGACCTGCACGCGCACGTCGCGCCGAAGATCGGCGCCGGCACCGCGGCGATCGCGGCCGCGATCATCAACCCGCTGCTCGGCGTCGGCGTGCTGGCCGCAAACTACGCGCTGTCGGAGACGCTGTCGCGCGCGTTCGCGCTCGACTACGCGATCACCGGCTCGTGGGCGCACCCGCACATCGAGCGGGTGCGGAGCGATCAGGGTAAGATGAATCACGGTCCGGCCGATGCATCGAGCCATTGAACGCGCATCGAACCGCGGCGCGCCGGGCCGCACCCCATTTATGACGCAACCGATTCCGCGATGACCGACCACGCCCGTTCCGCCACGCCCTTCCCGGTCGCCGCGCTGCAGATGGTGAGCACGCCGGACGTCGCCCGCAATCTCGCCGAAGCGCGCCGCCTGATCGCGGAAGCCGCCGGCGAAGGCGCGCAGCTCGTGCTGCTGCCCGAGTATTTCTGCTTCATGGGCCACCGCGACACCGACAAGCTCGCGCTCGCCGAACCGTACCGGGACGGCCCGATCCAGCAGTTCCTCGCCGACGCCGCGCGCCGCCACGGCATCTGGGTGATCGGCGGCACGCTGCCGCTGAAGGCGCCGGAACCCGATCGCGTGCTGAACACGACGCTCGTGTTCGATCCGTCGGGCAACGAGGCTGCCCGCTACGACAAGATCCACCTGTTCAACTTCGAGAAAGGCGACGAATCGTTCGACGAGGCGCGCACGATCCGCGCGGGCGACACGGTCGTCGCGTTCGACGCGCCGTTCGGGCAGGTCGGCCTGTCGGTCTGTTACGATCTCCGCTTTCCCGAGCTGTATCGCCGCATGGGCGACTGCGCGCTGATGGTCGTGCCGTCGGCGTTTACGTATACGACGGGCCGCGCGCACTGGGAAATGCTGCTGCGCGCGCGGGCCGTCGAAAACCAGTGCTACGTGCTCGCGGCCGCGCAGGGCGGCAAGCACGAGAACGGCCGGCGCACGTGGGGCCACAGCATGCTGATCGACCCGTGGGGCGAGATCGTCGCGGTGCGCGACGAGGGCGCGAGCGTCGTGCTCGGCACGCTCGATCCGCAACGCATCGCCGACGTACGCCAGAGCCTGCCCGCGTGGCGGCACCGCGTGCTGAGCTGAATTCGCCGCACCGCTTGAAACGCCGCGCGGCCCACCCATCTGCCCGGCAGCACCCGACAACTTTTTGAGAACTCCCGATATCCGCATGAACATCATCGAACCCGGCATCCGCAACCTCGCGCTGGCGAAGGACATCCTGCTCACGCCGTACGGCCTCGACGAAAGCCTGCTCACGCGCACGATCGCCGACATCTTCACGCATCGCGTCGACTACGCGGACCTGTACTTCCAGGCGACCCGCAGCGAAGCGTGGAGCCTCGAGGAAGGCATCGTCAAATCGGGCAGCTTCAGCATCGACCAGGGCGTCGGCGTGCGCGCGGTCGCGGGCGACCGCACCGCGTTCGCGTACTCGGACGACCTGTCGCCCGAAGCGATCGCGCAAGCTGCTGCCGCGACCAAGGCGATCGCGGCGGCCGGCGGCGGCCGCCAGAAGATCAAGGCCGCCTCGTCGCTGACCGGCATCTCGGGCCGCGACCTGTACCTGCCGTCCGACCCGCTCGCGTCGCTCGACGCGACGGCCAAGGTCAAGCTGCTCGAACGCATCGAGCAGATGGCGCGCGGGCGCGACCCGCGCGTCACGCAGGTGATGGCCGGCCTCGCCGGCGAATACGACGTCGTGCTGGTCGCGCGCAGCGACGGCGCGCTCGCGGCCGACATCCGCCCGCTCGTGCGCGTGTCGGTCACGGTGATCGCCGAACAGAACGGCCGCCGCGAGATCGGCTCCGGCGGCGGCGGCGGCCGCTTCGACTACGGCTACTTCACCGATGACATCCTGTCGCGCTACGTCGACGACGCCGTGCACGCGGCGCTCGTCAACCTCGACGCACGCCCCGCGCCGGCCGGCGCGATGACGGTCGTGCTCGGGCCGGGCTGGCCGGGCGTACTGCTGCACGAGGCGATCGGCCACGGGCTCGAGGGCGACTTCAACCGCAAGGGCTCGTCCGCGTTCGCGGGCCGGATCGGCGAGCAGGTCGCCGCGAAGGGCGTGACGGTGGTCGACGACGGCACGCTGCCGAACCGCCGCGGTTCGCTGAACATCGACGACGAAGGCAACCCGACGCAGTGCACGACGCTGATCGAGGACGGCATCCTGAAGGGCTACATCCAGGACACGCTGAACGCGCGCCTGATGAAGATGCCGGTCACGGGCAACGCGCGGCGCGAGTCGTACGCGGCGCTGCCGATGCCGCGCATGACGAACACCTACATGCTGAACGGCGACAAGGATCCGCAGGAAATCATCGCGTCGGTGAAGAACGGCCTGTACGCGGTGAACTTCGGCGGCGGCCAGGTCGACATCACGAACGGCAAGTTCGTGTTCTCGGCGTCCGAGGCGTACATGATCGAGAACGGCAAGGTCACCTACCCGGTGAAGGGCGCGACGCTGATCGGCAGCGGCCCGGAATCGCTGAAGTACGTGAGCATGATCGGCAACGACATGTCGCTCGACACGGGCGTCGGCGTATGCGGCAAGGAAGGCCAGAGCGTGCCGGTCGGCGTCGGCCAGCCGACCCTGCGGATCGACAAGATGACGGTCGGCGGTACGGCATAACCGCATCGCGGCGCAGATAATCCGCGCATTTTGAGGAAAACGCGCGGATTGTCCGCATTTTTGAACGCCCCCGGTTGCCAGCCGCGCGCGGACCGGGTATAAATTCCGAATCAACTTTTTTGACGAGCCGAATTTCCGTCATGTCCGCCAAGTTTTACTTTTACTTTTTTTGGTATCTCAGACCGCTGGCGGATCGAGAGGGTTGATGGCGCGTGAAGCGCAACCGAAATTCCCGAAAAAACCGCCGGCGAACCCGGCGGTTTTTTTTCGCCCTTCGTCAGCCGATCGCCGCCGCAGCGGATCCCGCGGCCGTGACCGAAACCACTGAATTGCCTGAATTGATGAATCTGCCGCACGCGCACTGACCGAACGGCGCCCGGAACCAAGGAGAAACAGCATGCCCCCGCACAACACCGACGACGTCCGCATTCGCGAACTCAAGGAACTGACGCCGCCCGCCCACCTGATCCGCGAATTCGCGTGCTCCGAAGCCGCGTCCGAGCTGATCTACACCTCGCGCCAGTCGATGCACCGCATCCTGCACGGGATGGACGACCGGCTGATCGTCGTGATCGGGCCGTGCTCGATCCATGACACGAAGGCGGCGATCGAGTACGCGGGCCGGCTCGTGAAGGAGCGCGACCGGTTCAAGGGCGAGCTGGAAATCGTGATGCGCGTGTACTTCGAGAAGCCGCGCACGACGGTCGGCTGGAAGGGGCTGATCAACGATCCGCACCTCGACAACAGCTTCAAGATCAACGACGGGCTGCGCACCGCACGCGAGCTGCTGCTGCAGATCAACGAAATGGGGCTGCCGGCCGCGACCGAATACCTCGACATGATCAGCCCGCAGTACATCGCCGACCTGATCTCGTGGGGCGCGATCGGTGCACGCACGACCGAGTCGCAGGTGCACCGCGAACTGGCGTCGGGGCTGTCGTGCCCGGTCGGCTTCAAGAACGGCACCGACGGCAACGTGAAGATCGCGGTCGACGCGATCAAGGCCGCGTCGCAGCCGCACCATTTCCTGTCGGTGACGAAGGGCGGCCATTCGGCGATCGTGTCGACGGCCGGCAACGAGGACTGCCACGTGATCCTGCGCGGCGGCAAGGCGCCGAACTACGACGCGGACAACGTGAACGCCGCGTGCGCGGACATCGGCAAGGCCGGCCTCGCCGCGCGCCTGATGATCGACGCGAGCCACGCGAACAGCTCGAAGAAGCACGAGAACCAGATTCCCGTGTGCGCCGACATCGGCCGCCAGATCGCGGCCGGCGACGAGCGCATCGTCGGCGTGATGATCGAGTCGCACCTCGTCGAGGGCCGCCAGGACCTGAAGGAAGGCTGCGCGCTGACCTACGGCCAGAGCATCACCGACGCGTGCATCGCGTGGGACGACAGCGTGAAGGTGCTCGAAGGCCTCGCGGAATCGGTGAAGGCGCGGCGCGTCGCGCGCGGCAGCGGGAACTGAAGGACGCCGACAGGCTGACCGTATGGCCCCGCCTCGCGGCGAAATGGCCACGCGGCCAGCCTGCGGTCGGCGTGTCGCTCTGCTAGACTAGCTAACATCATCTAGCTAACCAAGGGGATCGACCATGTCGACCGTCAACATGCACGATGCCAAGTCGCGGCTTTCCAGCCTCGTGGAAGCGCTTGAATCGGGGCGCGAAGCCGAAGTCGTGATCGCCCGCAATGGTCATCCGGTCGCCCGGATCGTTCCGTACACCGCGCCGAAGCGGATCGGCGCGGCCCGTCAGTTGCTTGCCGGATTGAACATCCCGACCAGCGTCGAGGCATTCAATGCCGGCGATGAATCGATCGCCGCCGACTTCGATGCCAGCTCGGACCAAGGGCTTGCACCGTGAAGCTGCTGCTCGATACGCACATCGCGCTCTGGGCGGCTGAAGGCGCGCCGCAACTTTCGGCAACCGCGGCCGCATGGATCGAACATCCCCAAAACACGCTGTACGTCAGCGCCGCGTCGATTTGGGAAATCGCGATCAAATACCGCAAAGGCAATCTGCCCGTCCATCCGAGAGATGCGCGTTCGGCATTTCGGCTTGCAGGTTTTGCGGAGTTGCCGATCAGCAGCGATCACGCCGAGGCAGTCGCCACGTTGCCGGATTTCCCGGACCATGCCGATCCGTTCGACCGCATGATGGTCGCGCAGGCACTCCATGAGGGCATGCCGCTCGTCAGTGCCGATCCGAAGGTGTGGCGCTACCATGCAACGCTGATGTTGCGCGCCTGACGTCGCCTGCCCGGCGCCGCAAGTAAAAAGCCCGGCTAGCGCCGGGCTTTTTACTTGCATCGCTGCATTGGCCGGGACCGGCCACCGGTACCTCATTCGAGCGCGCCGGACCCGAAGATCTCGGTATTCACGCGCTCCGGTGCGACGCCGAGCGCGACGAGCGCGTCGCGCTGCGCCTTCATGAACGCGACCGGCCCGCAGATGTAGTAATCGGCGTCCGGCACCCGCGCGTACTGCTGCACGCGTTCCGGCGTGAGGCGCCCTTCGAGGTCGTGATCGATGCCGACGCGATCGTTCGGGCCGACCACTTCGTACAGCACCGTGCGCTGGACGTTCGCGTGCTCGCGCGCCGCGTCGTTCAGCCAGTCGCGGAACGCGTGCACCGCGCCCGAACGGCAGGCGTGGATGAACCGCACGTCGCGCTGGCTGCCCGCGGCGATCAGCGTCGACGCCATCGACATCATCGGCGTGATGCCGACCCCGCCCGAGATCAGCACGACCGGCGTATCGACGTCGCGCTTCAGCGAGAAGTCGCCCATCGGCGCGGTTACTTCGACGATCGCGCCTGCTTCCACGCCATCGTGCATCAGCGTCGACACCTTGCCGGCCGGGATCGCCTCCGGCTTGCCGGCCTCGCGCTTCACCGAGATGCGCAGCCACTTGCCGTGCGGCGCGTCGGACAGGCTGTACTGGCGCGGCTGGTCGACGCCGAGCTCGCCGACGAAGCGCTTCACCGTGATGTACTGGCCCGGCTCGAACGTCGGCGCGTCGCCGCCGTCGGCGGGCGTCAGGTAGAACGACGTGATCTCGTCGCTTTCACGCACCTTGCGCGCGACCTTGAACGGCCGGAAGCCGCTCCACGCGGCGTTCGCGTACAGGTCGGCCTCGGCGCCGATCATGATCTGCGCGAGCTGGCCGTACGCGACGCGCCACGCTTCCAGCGTGTCGGCATCGACCGCGTCGCCGAGCACCTCGACGATCGACGCGAGCAGGTGCTCGCCGACGATCGGGTAATGCTCGGGGCGGATGTTCAGGCTCGCGTGCTTGTGCGAGATCCGCGACACCGCGCCGCCCAGTGCGCCGAGGTTGTCGATGTTCGCCGCGTACGCATAGACGGCCTTCGCGAGCGTCTCGGGCTGGCTGCCGGTCTTCTGGTGCGTCTGGTTGAACAGGTTCTTCAGTTCCGGATGACGCGCGAACATGCGCTGATAAAAATGCTTCGTGATCGTCGCGCCGTGCTCGGCAAGGACGGGGGCGGTGGCCTTCACACGGGCCATCTGGTCAGCGGTGAGGTGGGTCATGTTCGTTCTCCGTTAAACATGCTCATACGATACATGTTTAAAAACGCGCGCTCCCCAGGCAAATTGTCGCAGTGCGCAAAACCGCGACGGCGCGCTAGCGCACGCGCCCGCGCTCCCACAGCACGTCGGTGCCGCCGTCGGCGCGGTTCAGTACGCGCGCCAGCACGAACAGCAGGTCGGACAGCCGGTTCACGTACCGCCGCGGCGCATCATTGAGCGTGTCGCCGCGCCCGAGCGCGACGATCGAGCGCTCCGCGCGGCGGCACACGGTTCGGCACACGTGCGCGAGCGACGCCGCGCGCGAGCCGGCCGGCAGGATGAATTCCTTCAACGGCGGCAGCGTCGCGTTGTAATCGGCGAGCCATCGGTCAAGGCGCGCGAGGTGCGTATCGTCGAGCACCGTGTGGCCGGGGATGCACAGCTCGCCGCCGAGATCGAACAGGTCGTGCTGGATCGTGACGAGCGCGGTGCGCACGTCGTCCGGCAGCGGCTCGGCCAGCAGCACCCCGAGCGTCGAGTTCAGTTCGTCGACGTCGCCGATCGCGGCGATCCGCGCGTCGTCCTTGCCGACGCGCCGTCCGTCGCCGAGGCCGGTGGTGCCGTCGTCGCCCGTGCGCGTCGCGATCTTGCTCAAGCGGTTGCCCATGCGAATGTCCTCTCGTGCGCGGCCGCGACGCGGCCCGGTTGGCTGGAACGCGATTATCGCAGCCCGCGGCGGGAGGCGCAGCAGGCGTTACAGCGTAGAATGGGCCGACGGTATGACAAGCAGTCAGGAGACATTCGTGAACCACCCTGCCCCGCCGGCCGCCACGCGCCGCCCGCTGCCCCCCGCCATGCTCGATGCGCTGCGCGCCGCCTTCGGCGAGCGTGTGTCGACCGCCGACGCGGTCCGCGCCCATCACGGCCGCGACGAATCGCCGTTCGATCCGCAACTGCCCGACGCCGTCGTGTTCGCGCGCAGCACCGACGACGTGCGCGAGGTCGTGTCGCTGTGCTCGCTCTACGGCGTGCCGCTGATCCCGTACGGCGCCGGCTCGTCGCTCGAAGGCCACCTGCTGGCGGTGCGCGGCGGCGTGTCGCTCGATCTGTCGGAAATGAATCGCGTGCTGTCGATCAACGCGGAAGACCTGACCGTGACGGTCGAGCCGGGCATCACGCGCAAGGCGCTCAACGAAGCGCTGCGCGACACCGGCCTGTTCTTCCCGATCGATCCGGGCGCCGACGCCAGCATCGGCGGGATGACCGCGACCCGCGCATCGGGCACCAACGCGGTGCGCTACGGCACGATGCGCGAGAACGTCCTCGGCCTGAGCGCGGTGCTCGCCGACGGCCGCGTGGTGAAAACCGGCTCGCGCGCACGCAAGTCGTCGGCCGGCTACGACCTCACGCGCCTGTTCGTCGGGTCTGAAGGCACGCTCGGCGTGATCACCGAGATCACGCTGCGCCTGCACCCGCTGCCCGAAGCCGTGTCGGCCGCGATCTGCACGTTCCCGACGATGAGCGACGCGGTGCGCACGGTGATCGAGACGATCCAGATCGGCGTGCCGATCGCGCGCGTCGAATTCGTCGATGCGCTCGCGGTGCGCTCGATCAACCGTCACTCGAACCTGACGCTGGCCGAAGCGCCGACGCTGTTCTTCGAATTCCACGGCACCGACGCCGGCGTGAAGGAACAGGCCGAACTCGTGCAGGCGCTCGCCGGCCAGAACGCCGGCCAGGGCTTCGAATGGGCGACCCGCCCCGAGGATCGCACGCGGCTCTGGTCCGCGCGCCACAACGCGTACTTCGCGATGCTGCAGCTGAAGCCCGGCTGCCGCGCGGTGACGACCGACGTGTGCGTGCCGATCTCGCAACTCGCCGCGTGCGTCGAGGAAACCGAGGTCGACCTGCGCGCGTCGTCGCTGCCCTGCCCGATCGTCGGCCACGTCGGCGACGGCAATTTCCACGTCGCGATCCTGATCGATCCCGACAAGCCCGAGGAGCTCGCCGAAGCCGAACACATCAACGACCGGATCGTCGAGCGCGCGCTGCGGCTGGGCGGCACCTGCACGGGCGAGCACGGCGTCGGGCTGCACAAGATGCGCTTCCTGCCGAAGGAGCACGGCGACAACGCGATCGACACGATGCGCGCGATCAAGCTCGCGCTCGATCCGCGCAACCTGATGAATCCGGGCAAGATTTTCACGTGCTGACACGGCGGCGCGAGCTCGCGCCGCACGCAGGAGACCTCATGAACGCTCCCGTCGAACTGTCGAGCGCCGCACGCGCGCAGCGCCAGCGCGAAGTCGTGCAGGCGCTGATGGCCGTGCTGCCGACGCACTGCCTGCTGTACCGCGACGAGGACACGGCGCCGTACGAATGCGACGGCCTGTCCGCGTACCGCCGCTTGCCGCTCGCGGTCGCGCTGCCCGAGACGGAATCGCAGGTGCAGCGGATCGTGCAGATCTGCCGCCGCATGGAAGTGCCGATCGTGCCGCGCGGCGCCGGCACGAGCCTGTCGGGCGGCGCGCTGCCGATCTCGCTCGGCGTCGTGCTGTCGCTCGCGCGCTTCACGCGCATCGTCGAGGTCGACCCGTACGCGCGCACGGCGACCGTGCAGCCCGGCGTGCGCAACCTCGCGATCTCGGAGGCGGCCGCGCCGTACGGCCTGTACTACGCACCCGATCCGTCGTCGCAGATCGCGTGCACGATCGGCGGCAACGTCGCGGAAAATTCCGGCGGCGTCCACTGCCTGAAATACGGGCTGACCGTGCACAACGTGATGCGCGTGCGTGCGGTGACGATCGACGGCGAGGTCGTCGAATTCGGCTCGCTCGCGCTCGACATGCCGGGCCTCGATCTACTCGCCGTGATGATCGGCAGCGAAGGGATGTTCGCGATCGTCACCGAGGTCACGGTGCGGCTGATCCCGAAGCCGCAGACCGCGCAGCTCGTGATGGCGAGCTTCGACGACGTCGTCAAGGGCGGCGAGGCGGTGGCGGCGATCATCGCGTCGGGCATCATCCCGGCCGGGCTCGAGATGATGGACAAGCCGGCCACGCAGGCCGTCGAGGCGTTCACGCACGCGGGCTACGACCTCGACGCGAAGGCGATCCTGCTGTGCGAATCGGACGGCACGCCGGAAGAGGTCGCCGAGGAAATCGTGCGGATGACGGCCGTGCTGCGCGAACACGGCGCGACGCGCATCCAGGTGTCGCGCAACGAACAGGAGCGGCTGCGCTACTGGTCCGGCCGCAAGAACGCATTCCCGGCCGCCGGCCGCATTTCCGCCGACTACTACTGCATGGACGGCACCGTGCCGCGCCGCGCGATCGGCCCGCTGCTCGCGCGCATCGAGCAGCTCGAAACGCGCTACGGGTTGCGCTGCATCAACGTGTTCCATGCGGGCGACGGCAACATGCATCCGCTGATCCTGTACAACGCGAACGATCCGGACGAGCTGCACCGCGCCGAGCAGTTCGGCGCGGAAATCCTCGAATGCTGCGTGGAATTCGGCGGCAGCGTGACCGGCGAGCACGGTGTCGGCATCGAAAAACTCAATTCGATGTGCGTGCAGTTCTCGCCGCAGGAGCGCGATGCGTTCTTCGCGGTCAAGCGCGCGTTCGATCCGGCCGGGCTGCTGAACCCGGACAAGGGCATCCCGACCCGCGCGCGCTGCGCCGAATACGGTCGCCAGCACGTGCGCGGCGGGCTGCTGCCGCACCCCGACCTGCCGCGTTTCTGAGCGGCGCGCGGGGCGCGGCCCGCACCGGCGGCCGCGGGGCGGTGGTCTGCCGCGCCCGCGCGACGGATCCGCGCGCCGGCGCCCGCATGCCGTATCCGGGACGGGGCTTAGGGATAGTCGCGATGTGGAATCGCGCCACCCCGGTACAATCGACCGAACAACAAGTCGAGGCAGCAACGGAACATGGAAGAGGACGACATCGTCGCCGGATGGGCCGAGCGCGTGCGCGCCGCCAGTGCCGACGGCCGGCCGCTGCGGATTCGCGGCGGCGGCACCAAGGACTGGTACGGGCAAGCGCTCGAGGGCGAAATACTCGACACGCGCGGGTTTCAGGGCGTCGTGTCGTACGACCCGGCCGAGCTCGTCGTCACGGTCCGCGCGGGCACGCCGCTCGCGCAGCTTGAAACGGTCCTCGCCGAGTGCGGGCAGATGCTGCCGTTCGAGCCGCCGCACTTCGGCCGCGCGGCCACCGTCGGCGGCTGCGTCGCGGCCGGCCTCGCGGGCCCGCGCCGCGCCGCCTGCGGCGCACCGCGCGATTTCGTGCTCGGCACCACGTTGATGAACGGCCGCGGCGAAGTGCTGCGCTTCGGCGGGCAGGTCGTGAAGAACGTCGCCGGCTACGACGTGTCGCGGCTGATGGCCGGCGCGCTCGGCACGCTCGGGCTGATGCTCGACCTGTCGATCAAGGTGCTGCCGATGCCCGTCGCCGAGGTCACGCTGAAGTTCGAGATGACCGCGACCGACGCGGTGCGCAAGCTCAACGAATGGGGCGGCCATCCGCTGCCGGTCAGCGCGAGCGCATGGCGCAACGGCACGCTCGTGCTGCGCCTGTCGGGCGCGGAAGCCGCGGTGAAATCCGCGAAAACGCTGCTCGGCGGCGAAGTCGTCGACGCGGTCGAGGCCGAGCGCTTCTGGTCCGGCCTGCGCGAGCATACCGACCCGTTCTTCAACGGCATCCCGCCCGGCTACGCGCTGTGGCGCCTGTCGCTGCCGTCGATCACCGAACCGATGCACCTGCCCGGCACCCAGTTGATGGAATGGGGCGGCGCGCAGCGCTGGTGGATCACCGACGCCGACGCGCAAACCGTGCGCATGAGCGCGAAGCAGGCCGGCGGCCATGCGACGCTGTTCCGCGCGGGCGACACCTACGACCGCAGCGCGGGCGTGTTCACGCCGCTGCCCGCGCCGATGATGAAGATCCACCGCGGGTTGAAGAGCGCGTTCGATCCCGCGCGCATCTTCAATCGCGGGCGGCTTTACCCAGATCTCTGAGGGCTGGATGCAAACGAATCTCGCCGATTTCATCCGCAACACGCCCGACGGCGACGAGGCCGACGCGATCCTGCGCAAGTGCGTGCACTGCGGGTTCTGCACCGCGACCTGCCCGACCTATCAACTGCTCGGCGACGAACTCGACGGCCCGCGCGGCCGCATCTACCTGATCAAGCAGATGGTCGAAGGCGCGCCCGTCACGCGCAGCACGCAACAACACCTCGACCGCTGCCTGACGTGCCGCAGTTGCGAGACGACCTGCCCGTCCGGCGTCCAGTACGGCCGGCTCGTCGAGATCGGCCGCAAGCACGTCGAGGCGCAAGTGGAGCGCCCCGCGCAGCAGCGGCTGATGCGCCGCGTGCTCGCGAGCGTCGTGCCGAACGCCGCGCTGTTCTCGCCGGTGATGCGGCTCGGCCAGCACGTGCGGCCGCTGCTGCCGAAGCGGCTGCGCGACAAGGTGCCGCCGCGCACGCGGCTGCTCGAATGGCCGCACCGCACGCATACGCGCAAGATGCTGATGCTCGGCGGCTGCGTGCAGCCGTCGATGCTGCCGAACATCAACATCGCGACCGCACGCGTGCTCGACGCGCTCGGCATCGAGACGGTCGTCGCGCCCGACGCGGGCTGCTGCGGCGCGATCCGCCTGCACCTGAACTATCACGACGAAGCGCTCGACGACGCGCGCCGCAACATCGACGCGTGGTGGCCGCACGTCGAACAGGGCGTCGAGGCGATCGTGATGAACGCGTCGGGCTGCGGCGCGACGGTGCTCGAATACGCGCACCTGCTGCGCGACGATCCGGCCTACGCGGAGAAAGCGCAGCGCATCGTGTCGCTGACGCGCGACATCTCCGACGTGCTGCTCGCGTTCGAGGCCGAGCTCGCGACGATCGCGCGGCGCCGCGCGATCCATACGGTCGCGTACCACCCGCCGTGCACGCTGCAGCACGGCCAGCAGTCGCGCGGCAAGGTCGAGCGCCTGCTGGAGACGCTCGGCATCGACGTGCGGCTGCCGGCCGACAGCCACCTGTGCTGCGGCTCGGCCGGCACCTACTCGCTGACGCAGCCGTCGCTGTCGTACCGGTTGCGCAAGCAGAAGCTGCTGAAGCTGCAGGCGCTCGAACCGCAGATGATCGTGTCCGGCAACATCGGCTGCATCGCGCATCTGCAAAGCGGCACGCAGGTGCCGGTCGCTCACTGGGTCCAGCTCGTCGAGCATTTGCTGTACGGCTAGTCCCGGCGCGCAACGGGTGGACGGGCGCACGCGCGGCGTCCGTATAATGAGCGGATCGATGCGCCGCGTATCGCGGCGCATCGGCTTCATGCCCGCTTCCCGTGCTGCTTCCGTGCCTGCTTTCGTGCCCGTCATGTCCGATCTCGCCGCCCGCCTCGCCTCCGTTCACCGCCGCATCGCCGACGCCGCCCGCGCGGCCGGCCGCGATCCCGCCACCGTGTCGCTGCTCGCCGTGTCGAAGACGTTCCCGGCCGACGACGTGCGCGCCGCGCATGCGGCCGGGCAGCGCGCGTTCGGCGAGAACTACGTGCAGGAGTCGATCGACAAGATCGACGCGCTCGCCGACCTGCGCGCGAGCCTCGAATGGCATTTCATCGGGCCGCTGCAATCGAACAAGACGCGCCCCGTCGCCGAGCGCTTCGACTGGGTCCATTCGGTCGACCGGCTGAAGATCGCGCAGCGCCTGTCGGAACAGCGCCCCGCACACCTGCCGCCGCTGAACGTGTGCGTGCAGGTGAACATCAGCGGCGAGGCGTCGAAGAGCGGCGTCGCGCCGGCCGACGTGGCCGAGGTCGCGCGTGCGGTCGCCGCGCTGCCGTCGCTGCGGCTGCGCGGCCTGATGGCGATTCCCGAACCGGCCGGCGACACCGACGCGCAACGCACGCCGCATCGCGCGCTGCGCGCGTTGTTCGACGCGTTGCGCGCCGACGGCCTGCCGCTCGACACGCTGTCGATGGGCATGTCCGCCGATCTCGACGCGGCCGTGCTCGAAGGCGCGACGATCGTGCGCGTCGGCACCGCGATCTTCGGCGCGCGCGATTACGCGCACTGAACGTCGCGCCCTTTTCCGCCTTTCCGTTCACTCACTCGCTCATTCCCGACATCATGAAAATCGCATTCATCGGCGGCGGCAACATGGCCGCGGCCCTGATCGGCGGCCTGATCAAGCGCGGCGTCGCCGCGGACGGCCTGTACGCCATCGACGTCAACGAAGACGTCCGCGCGCGCGCCGCGCAGCAGTTCGGCATCCGCACCGGCGCGGCCGTCGACGCGACGCTCGCCGACTACGACGCAATCGTGCTCGCGGTGAAGCCGCAGGTGCTGAACGACGTCGCGCAGGCGCTCGCGCCGCACCTGAAGTCGCAGCTCGTGATCAGCATCGCGGCCGGCATCCGTGGCACGGATCTCGCCCGCTGGCTCGGCGGCTATGCGCGCGTCGTGCGCACGATGCCGAACACGCCCGCGCTGGTCGGCATGGGCGTGACGGGCCTGGCCGCGCTGCCGGGCGTCGACGCCGCCGGCCGCGAACTCGCGTCGAACGTGCTCGGCGCGGTCGGCGAGATCGTGTGGTTCGACGACGAAGCGCGGCTCGACGCGGTCACCGCGATTTCGGGCAGCGGCCCCGCGTACGTGTTCTATTTCATCGAAGCGCTGCAGGAAGCCGCGCGCCGCCTCGGCATGAACGACGAGCAGGGCCGCGCGCTCGCGGTCGCGACGTTCACGGGCGCCGCGCAGCTCGCCGCGCAGTCGGGCGAGCCGGCGAGCGTGCTGCGCGAACGCGTGACGTCGAAGGGCGGCACGACGGCCGCCGCGCTCGCGGCCTTCGACGCGCAGGGCGTGAAGGAAGCGATCGTGCGCGGCACGCTCGCGGCCGAAGCGCGCGCGAAGGAAATGGGCGACGAGCTCGGCCGCGCGTAAGCGCGATGGCGACGCCGGTTTGCCCGGCGCCGGACGTAAAAAAAAGCGACCGTCAGGTCGCTTTTTCGTTGGCGCCGCACGAAAGGACGCGCGCAGTGTCGTTCAGTTGCCGGCCAGCAGGTAATGCACGGCGATGCCCGCGAACAGCACGCCGCCGAGCCAGTTGTTGTGACGGAACGCCGCGAAGCACGGCATCCGTTCGCGATCCTTGATCAGCGTGTAGTGATACAGCGCGCAACCGGCCGCCGCCGCCCAGCCCGCCCAGTATGCGAGGCCGAAGCCGAGCGTCACGCCGATCCACACGTAGATGCCGAGCGTCACCGCGTAGCACGCCATCACGGCCGCGACGTCGAAACGGCCGAACGTCAGCGCGGACGTGCGGATGCCGATCTTGATGTCGTCGTCGCGATCGACCATCGCGTATTCGGTGTCGTACGCGACCGACCAGAAGATGTTCGCGACCAGCATCACCCAGGCCAGCATCGGCACCGTGTCCTGCACGGCCGCGAACGCCATCGGGATGCCGAAGCCGAATGCGATGCCGAGATACGCCTGCGGAATCGCGAAGAAGCGCTTCATGAACGGGTAGGAGCCGGCGACGAACAGCGCGACGACCGACAATTCTTTCGTCAGCGCATTGAGCGGCAGGATCAGGAGGAACGCGATGAACGACAGCACCACCGCGATCGCGACGGCTTCCCATGCGCGGATCTTGCCCGACGTCAGCGGCCGGTCGGCCGTGCGCTTCACGTGGCGGTCGAAATCGCGGTCGGCGTAATCGTTCATCGCGCAGCCGGCCGAGCGCATCAGCAGCGTGCCGAGCGTGAAGATCACGAGCAGCGGCCAGCGCGGGTGGCCGTCCGATGCGATCCACAGCGCGTTGAGCGTCGGCCACAGCAGCAGCAGGCTGCCGATCGGCTTGTCCATCCGGACGAGCCGCAGATACAGGGGGAAGCGGGCAAGCATGGCGAAGCACCGGGAAGAGAATCCCGGCATTTTAGAGCCGAGCGGTGCTTTGCGTCATGTCGGCGCGACCCGCGGCCGGCGGTCGCGGCGGGCCGGCAGGCCGCCGCGGCCCGCTGCGCGCGGCCGCGCCGCAACGCACGCCAATCAGGGGAC
Organism: Burkholderia sp. BCC0044; assembly: GCF_902832955.1. NCBI lineage: Bacteria > Pseudomonadati > Pseudomonadota > Betaproteobacteria > Burkholderiales > Burkholderiaceae > Burkholderia > Burkholderia sp. BCC0044. Next base: position 1,733,407 of record NZ_CADFDO010000001.1, read on the forward strand.
AGATTCAGCGCCGCCTCGAATCGGGCCAGCCTGCCGTCCCCGGCCGCGCCGGGCTTACGCGAGCAGCGACCGCAGCATCCATGCGGTCTTCTCATGCGTCTGCAGGCGCTGCGTGAGCAGGTCGGCGGTCGGCTCGTCGCTCGCCGCGTCGGCGATCGGGAAGATTTCGCGCGCGGTGCGCACGACCGTCTCGTGCCCTTCGACGAGCTGGCGGATCATTTCCTCGGCGGCCGGCACGCCCTTCGCTTCCGGCACCGACGACAGCTTCGCGAAATCGCCGAACGTGCCGGGCGCGACGACGCCCAGCGTGCGAATGCGCTCGGCGACGGAATCGACCGCGAGCCACAGTTCGTTGTACTGCTCCTCGAACATCAGGTGCAGCGTGTTGAACATCGGTCCGGTCACGTTCCAGTGGAAATTGTGGGTCTTCAGGTACAGCGAAAACGTATCGGCGAGCAGGCGCGACAGGCCGTCCGCGATGTTCTTGCGGTCCTTGTCGCTGATACCGATGTTGATCTGCGTGGCGTTGCCTTTCTTGGCCATCTTCGGGACTCCTCATTCGAAATGTTGAACCGGCGAAAATGTGTCTAGCAATCCGCATGCCGCGTCGTGCGACATCCGTTCGCGACTCGCCAGTCTAGCGTCGCGAATCCATCCGTGGCGTCGACCGCCGTCGACCGCCGTCAACCGCCGGCGATCGACACGACCGGCGCAAGCGCGTGCAGCGCCTGCGAGACCAGCTCCGCCGCGCCACCGACGACGATCGCGAAACCGACGACATAGCGCGCCAGCTCGCCCGGCGATCGCAGAATGGGCGATGCGGCGGCACGCATGTTGAGCATCATTTGCGTCATGGTCGTCACTCCTTCGACAAGACATCGTTCCGAGAAGAAACGGCCGGTCGTGGGACCGGCCGTTTCACGTTACTGCACGACTGCATCACCGCGTCAGGATGCGGCCGGTTTCATGCGAGATCGAAGCGGTCGAGGTTCATCACCTTGTTCCAGGCCGCGACGAAATCGCGTGCGAACTTCTCCTTCGCATCGGCGCTGCCGTACACCTCGGCCAGCGCGCGCAACTGCGAGTGCGAACCGAAGATCAGGTCGACGCGCGTGCCCGTCCACTTGACCGCACCCGTCGCGCGGTCGCGCCCTTCGAACACGTCGTTCGCGGCCGACACCGGCTTCCATTCCGTGCCCATGTCGAGCAGGTTCACGAAGAAGTCGTTCGTCAGCGTTTCCGGACGATCGGTGAACACGCCGTGCTTCGCGCCGCCCGCATTCGCGCCGAGCACGCGCAGGCCGCCGACGAGCACCGTCATTTCCGGCGCGCTCAGCGTCAGCAGTTGGGCCTTGTCGACCAGCAGCGCCTCGGCCGGCGTCTTGTACGCATGCTTCAGGAAGTTGCGGAAACCGTCGGCGAGCGGCTCGAGCACGGCCATCGCGTCGACGTCGGTTTCTTCCTGCGACGCATCCATCCGGCCCGGTGCGAACGGCACCGTGATCGCGATCCCCGCGTTCTTCGCCGCCTGCTCGACGCCGGCCGCACCGGCCAGCACGATCAGGTCGGCCAGCGACACCTTCTTGCCGTCCGTCTGCGCATCGTTGAACGCCTTCTGCACGCCTTCGAGCGTTTCGAGCACCGCCGCCAGCGCCGCCGGCTGATTCACTTCCCAGTCCTTCTGCGGTGCGAGGCGGATGCGCGCACCGTTCGCGCCGCCGCGCTTGTCCGAGCCGCGGAACGTCGCCGCCGACGCCCATGCGGTCGACACGAGCTGCGACACCGACAGCCCGCTGGCCAGCACCTTCGCCTTCAGCGCGGCGACGTCGGCGGCGTCGATCAGCGGGTGATCGACGGCCGGGATCGGGTCCTGCCACAGCAGGTGTTCCGCCGGCACGTCCGGGCCGAGATAGCGGGCACGCGGGCCCATGTCGCGGTGCGTGAGCTTGAACCACGCACGTGCGAACGCGTCGGCGAATTCGGCCGGGTTCTCGTAGAAACGGCGCGAGATCTTTTCGTAGGCCGGGTCGAAACGCAGCGACAGGTCGGTCGTCAGCATCGTCGGACGATGCTTCTTCGACGCGTCGTACGCATCGGGGATCACCTCGCCGGCGTCCTTCGCGACCCACTGGTGCGCGCCGGCCGGGCTCTTCGTGAGCTCCCACTCATAGCTGAACAGGTGCTTGAAGAAGTCGTTGCTCCACTGCGTCGGCGTCGACGTCCACGTGACTTCGAGGCCGCTCGTGATCGTGTCCTTGCCCTTGCCCGTGCCGAACGTGCTCTTCCAGCCGAGGCCCTGCTGCTCGATGCCCGCGGCTTCCGGCTCGGGGCCGACGTTCGATGCCGGGCCGGCGCCGTGCGTCTTGCCGAACGTGTGGCCGCCCGCGATCAGCGCGACCGTTTCCTCGTCGTTCATCGCCATGCGCGCGAACGTCTCGCGGATGTCGTGCGCGGCGGCGACCGGGTCGGGATTGCCGTCCGGGCCTTCCGGATTCACGTAGATCAGGCCCATCTGCACCGCGGCGAGCGGGCTTTCGAGCTCGCGCTTGCCCGTGTAGCGGCTGTTCGGGCCGCCGCTCAGTTCCAGCCAGATCTTTTCCGAGCCCCAGTAGACGTCGTCCGGTTCCCACGTGTCGGCGCGGCCGCCCGCATAGCCGAAGGTCTTGAAGCCCATCGATTCGAGCGCGACGTTGCCGGTCAGGATCAGCAGGTCGGCCCACGAGATGTTGCGGCCGTACTTCTGCTTGATCGGCCACAGCAGGCGGCGCGCCTTGTCGAGGCTCACGTTGTCCGGCCAGCTGTTGAGCGGCGCGAAGCGCTGCTGCCCGCCGCCCGCGCCGCCGCGGCCGTCGGCCGTGCGGTACGTGCCGGCGCTATGCCATGCCATGCGCACGAACAGGCCGCCGTAGTGGCCGAAGTCGGCCGGCCACCAGTCCTGCGACGTCGTCATCAGCGCGTGCAGGTCCTGCTTCACCGCGGCGAGATCGAGCTTCTTGAACGCTTCTGCGTAGTCGAAATCCGGGTCCATCGGATCGGACAGCGCCGAATGCCGATGCAGGACGTTGAGGTTCAGCTGATTCGGCCACCAGTCCTTGTTCGTCGTGCCGCTGCCTGCGGTGTGGTTGAACGGGCACTTCGTTTCGTTCGACATGCTTTTTCTCCTTGTCTTGCTCGTAGGCCCCCACGTGCCGGGCGCGGTTCGTGGAGCATTGCGGGGGGATGAAACGGAACAGGCGGTTCCTCCGGTCGTACTACGGGACGTCGTGCGCGGCCTGCGACCCGCGTTCCGGCTGCGACGTGCCGCGGGCGGGGCGCTCGGGGAAGCGGCTGCCGGCGGTCGTCGTGCCGGCGCGGCGGGCGGCTTTTCGGGTATCGGACATGCAATGCTCCCTCATGGCTCGACGGCAGTTAATCGGGGGAACACAGGATCGGCGTGCGGCGGCACTCATCCGCCATACACACGATCCGCCAGGTACGCGAACGCAATCGGACGCAGGCTGCGAACCGCCGCCCTGGCGCGATGTACGACCGTGTCGCGCGACGGGATGTTCCGCTGCGCGTGCTGCAATACCGACCGCATCATGACATCCTCCTTTGACGCCTGCATTCAACCTGCATCCCGCCCGTCGGCGCGACGCCGATCCATGTAGAGGATTCTATCTACATCTATCAATTATTTGAATTTGATAAATTTCATCTATGCGATAGGGAAAAATAAACGGGGTCGTACGACCCCGTTCATCACGCTGCCACGTGGGCATGCGCAGGCGCATCCCTGTCAGTTCATCGTCGCCGGCATGTCGAGCTTCGCGACGCCGGGCAGTTCGCACGCGGTAATCGCGTCGCTGATCGCGTCGATCGCGGGCATCCGCGTGAAGCTCTTGCGCCACACGAGCACCACGCGACGGTCGGGCACCGGTTCGTTGAACGGCACGTACGACAGCAGCTCGGCGTCGGGGCCGTTCGCGCGCGGGCCGACCTCGGCGACCGACATCCGCGGCAGCACGGTGATGCCGACGCCGCTCGCGACCATATGGCGAATCGTTTCCAGTGACGAGCCCTCGAAGGTCTTCTGGATGCCGTCGGCCGTCTGCGAGAAGCGCATCAGTTCCGGACACACGCCGAGCACGTGATCGCGGAAGCAATGGCCGTTGCCGAGCAGCAGCATGGTTTCCTGCTTCAGGTCCTCGGCGTCGATTTCGTCGCGCTTCTCCCACGGGTGGCCGGCCGGCAGCGCGACGACGAACGGCTCGTCGTACAGCGGCCGCACCATCAGGCCGGTTTCCGGGAACGGCAGCGCCATGATCGCGGCGTCGATCTCGCCCTGCTTCAGCAATTCGAGCAGCTTCAGCGTGTAGTTCTCCTGCAGCATCAGCGGCATCTGCGGAACACGCTGGATCATCTGCTTGACGAGGGTCGGCAGCAGGTACGGCCCGATCGTGTAGATCACGCCGAGGCGGAACGGGCCGACGAGCGGGTCCTTGCCCTGCTTCGCGATCTCCTTGATCGCGAAGGTCTGCTCCAGCACGCGCTGCGCCTGGGTGACGATCTGGTCGCCGATCGGCGTCACGCTCACTTCGCTCGCGCCGCGCTCGAAAATCTGCACGTTGAGCTCGTCCTCGAGCTTCTTGATCGCCACCGACAGCGTCGGCTGGCTCACGAAGCACGCTTCGGCCGCGCGGCCGAAATGCCGCTCGCGCGCGACCGCGACGATGTACTTCAATTCAGTCAGGGTCATTGTGGGTCAATCAGAGATATACAAGCGATAGGTTTAATTTATACACCCGTTGGCACCGGTTCGCCAAGTTTCTCTGCATCGGGATGCGTCGATTGGCGTCGATTGGCGGCTTCCGATCCGGCCCCAAGGCCGCTCGATCAGGCCTTCAGGTACTGTTCGCGTGCGCCGAGCCAGCGCGCGAGATGCTGGGTGACGACCTCCGGATACGCGGCGATCAGCCGCGCCGCGGCCTCGCGGGCCGGATCGATCAGCCAGCCGTCGGTCTCGAGGTTCGCGAAGCGCAGCATCGCCGCGCCCGACTGGCGCGCGCCGAGGAATTCGCCGGGGCCGCGGATTTCGAGGTCGCGCCGCGCGATCTCGAAGCCGTCGGTCGTCTCGCGCATCGTCTTCAGCCGCTCGCGGCCGGTGAGCGACAGCGGCCCGGTGTACAGCAGCACGCACACCGACGCCGCGGTGCCGCGCCCGACCCGGCCGCGCAACTGGTGCAGCTGCGCGAGGCCGAAACGCTCCGCGTGCTCGATCACCATCAGCGATGCGTTCGGCACGTCGACGCCGACCTCGATCACGGTCGTCGCGACCAGCAACTGCACTTCGTTGCGCGTGAACGCTTCCATCACCGCCGCCTTGTCGGCCGGCGACAGCCGGCCGTGCACGAGGCCGACCTTCAACTCGGGGAGCGCCGCGGCGAGCGTCTCGTAGGTCTCGACGGCCGTCTGCAGCTGCAGCGTCTCGCTCTCCTCGATCAGCGGGCACACCCAGTACACCTGGCGCCCGGTCAGCGCGGCCTCGCGCACGCGGGCGATCACCTCCTCGCGCCGCGCGTCGCCCACCAGCCGCGTCAGCACGGGCGTGCGGCCCGGCGGCAGCTCGTCGATCGTCGACACCTCGAGATCCGCGTAGTACGTCATCGCGAGCGTGCGCGGGATCGGCGTGGCCGACATCATCAGTTGGTGCGGCTGAAAGTCGCGCGCGCCGTTGGCCGCATTCGCGGCCTTCGCGCGCAGCGCGAGACGCTGCTCGACGCCGAAGCGGTGCTGCTCGTCGACGATCACGAGGCCGAGCCGCGCGAATTCGACCGTGTCCTGGATGATCGCGTGCGTGCCGATCACGAGTTGCGCGGTGCCGAGCGCGGCCGCCTCGATCGCCGCGCGTTTCTCCTTCGCCTTCAGGCTGCCCGCGAGCCACGCGACCGTCACGCCGAGCGGCTCGAGCCATGCGCGCAGCTTGCGCGCGTGCTGTTCGGCGAGGATTTCGGTGGGCGCCATCAGCGCGGCCTGGTAGCCGGCGTCGATCGCCTGCGTGGCGGCCAGCGCCGCGACGACCGTCTTGCCGCTGCCGACGTCGCCCTGCAGCAGCCGCTGCATCGGGTGCGCGAGCGTGAGATCGTGCGCGATCTCGTCGACGACGCGCGCCTGCGCGCCCGTCAGCGTGAACGGCAGCGCCGCGTAAAAGCGCGTGGTCAGCGCGTCGGTATCGGTCGCGGTGCGGCGCGGCATCGCGGGCGCGGCGCGCGTGCGGCGCTCCTCGTGCGCGCGCTTGAGCGACAGTTGCTGCGCGAGCAGCTCCTCGAACTTGATGCGCGTCCACGCCGGATGCGAGCCGTCCATCAGCGCGGCTTCGTCGGAATCGACGCCCGGGTGGTGCAGGATCCGCACGGCCTGCGCGAGCGTCGGCACGCCGAGCGGCTTCAGGTAATCGCGCTCGATCTCGGGCGGCAGCAGTTCAGGCAGCGGCGTGCGCTCGACCGCGTTCTCGATCGCCTTGCGCAGATACGCCTGCGACACGCCGGCCGTGCTCGGGTAGACGGGCGTGAGCACCTGCGGCAGCGGCGCATCGGCTTCGACGACGCGCACGGCCGGATGCACCATCTCCATCCCGAAGAAGCCGCCGCGCACGTCGCCGCGCACGCGCAGCCGCTGGCCGATGGCCATCTGCTTGACCTGCGACCCGTAGAAATTCAGGAAGCGCAGCACGAGCTGCTCGCCGTCGTCGTCCTGGATCTTCACGACGAGCTGGCGGCGCGGCCGGTACGCGACCTCGTTGTCGAACACGACGCCTTCGGTCTGCGCGATGCCGCCCGGCAGCAGTTCGCCGATCGGGGTGAGCGTGGTTTCGTCCTCATAGCGCATCGGCAGATGCAGCACGAGATCGATCGAACGCGTGAGGCCGAGCTTCGCGAGCTTGTCGGCGGTTTTCACCGGCTTGTCGGCGGCCGGCTTCTTCTTGCGCTTCGCACCCGATGCGCCGGGCGCATCCGCTTCGTCGCCGCCCGCGCCCGGTTCGACGTCGGGCGCGGCGGCCGCGGGTTGCGCGAGCCGGCCGTCGGCGCCGCGCTTCGGGCCGGCGCGGCGCGCGCCGGAACCCGACGCGGACGGCGCGGGCATGGCGGCGTCGCCCGCGTCGAACGGATCGGCGGAATCGGCAACGGCAGCGGGGGAACGGCGTGGTGACACAGGCATCGGATCGTCTGGGTGCTTCGCAAGGCAAGTACAATAGCGGCTTTCACGTCGTCCGAACGAACGACGCCGGCCAGGCCGCGCATCCCGTCATCATAGCGGCTCGCGCGCCCCATTTACGCGTTTCCGCCTTGCCGGCGACGCCCGCCGGCCGCTTCGAACCAGCCCGCATGTTCACGCTTTCCGATTTCGATTTCAATCTGCCGCCCGAGCTGATTGCACAAACCGCGCTGCCCGATCGCACCGCGAGCCGCCTGCTCGAGGTCGACGGCACCGTCGAGCCCGCACGCCTCGTCGACCGCCGTTTCGCCGAGCTGCCGTCGTGCATCGCGCCCGGCGACCTGCTCGTGTTCAACGATACCAAGGTGCTGAAGGCGCGTTTCTTCGGCCAGAAGGCCAGCGGCGGCAAGATCGAGGTGCTGATCGAGCGCGTGACCGGCACGCGCACGGCGCTCGCGCAGATCCGCGCGAGCAAGTCGCCGGGCGCCGGCACGACGCTGCGTCTGGCCGATGCGTTCGACGTGACGGTCGGCGAGCGCGTCGAGCCGTTCTTCACGCTGCACTTTCCCGCGCCGTGCCTCGACCTGATCGAGCAGCACGGCCGCCTGCCGCTGCCGCCGTATATCGAGCACGACGCCGATGCGACCGACGAAACGCGCTACCAGACCGTCTACGCGAGCAATCCGGGCGCGGTCGCGGCGCCGACGGCCGGGCTGCACTTCGACCAGCCGCTGCTGGAGCAGCTCGACGCGATGGGCGTCGAGCGCGCGACGCTGACGCTGCACGTCGGCGCCGGCACGTTCCAGCCGGTGCGCGTCGACAACATCGCCGAGCACAAGATGCACAGCGAGTGGTACGACCTGCCGCAGTCGCTCGTCGACAAGATCGCCGCGACCCGTGCGCGCGGCGGCAACGTGATCGCGGTCGGCACGACGTCGATGCGCGCGCTCGAAGCCGCCGCGCGCGCCGCCGACGAAGCGGGCCGCCCGCTCGCGGCCACGCAGGCCGAAACCGACATCTTCATCACGCCCGGCTACCGTTTCCGCGTGGTCGACCGGCTCGTCACGAATTTCCACCTGCCGAAATCGACGCTGCTGATGCTGGTGTCCGCGTTCGCGGGCGTCGAGACGATCCGCGCCGCGTACCGGCACGCGATCGAAGAACGCTACCGGTTCTTCAGCTACGGCGACGCGATGCTGCTCACGCGGCGCGACACGCCGGAGGCGCCGGGCGCGTAAGCGCGGCGGGCGCGATCACGCACCGGCCTGCGATTGCGCAGCAGCCGTTGTGCGCCGCGCGGTCGCGCCCAGCGCCGTTGCCCCGTTTTCCCGCCGTACGCGCTACGATGCGCGCACCCGCTTTTCCCCGCCGCCGGTTGCCCGGCGGCGTTTCCAACATGCGCCGGACTTGCGATCCGGAGTCAGCGCTTCAGCGCATACTCCGGTCCCATGCAAAGCTTTTTCCGGTAGCGAGGAGAACAACACGATGACCGAAGGTTCATCCCACGATACGCACGCCCCCGTGCAGGACCGCCCGGCGAACGGGCTCGAATTCGAACTGCTGACGACCGACGGCCGCGCGCGCCGCGGCCGCGTGAAGCTCAACCACGGCACGGTCGAAACGCCGATCTTCATGCCGGTCGGCACGTACGGCACCGTGAAGGCGATCCAGCCGCGCGAGCTGCACGAGATCAACGCCCAGATCATCCTCGGCAACACGTTCCACCTGTGGCTGCGCCCGGGCCTCGACACGATCGACGCGCACGGCGGCCTGCACGGCTTCATGGGCTGGAACAAGCCGATCCTGACCGACTCGGGCGGCTTCCAGGTGTTCTCGCTCGGCGACCTGCGCAAGATCACCGAGGACGGCGTCACGTTCGCGTCGCCGATCAACGGCGACAAGCTGTTCCTGTCGCCGGAAGTGTCGATGCAGATCCAGAAGGTGCTGAACTCGGACATCGTGATGCAGTTCGACGAGTGCACGCCGTACGCGACCAACGGCGTGCCGACGACGCACCAGGAAGCGGCCGACTCGATGCGCATGTCGCTGCGCTGGGCGAAGCGCTCGCTCGACGAGTTCGACCGCCTCGGCAATCCCAACGCGCTGTTCGGGATCGTCCAGGGCGGGATGTTCGAGGACCTGCGCGACGAATCGCTCGCGGGCCTCGCCGAACTCGGTTTCCACGGCCTCGCGATCGGCGGGCTGTCGGTGGGCGAGCCGAAGGAAGACATGATGCGCGTGCTGCGCCACGTCGGCCCGAAGCTGCCGGCCAACAAGCCGCACTACCTGATGGGCGTCGGTACGCCGGAGGACCTGGTCGAGGGCGTCGCGAACGGCATCGACATGTTCGACTGCGTGATGCCGACCCGCAACGCGCGCAACGGCTGGCTGTTCACGCGCTTCGGCGACGTGAAGATCCGCAACGCGACGCACAAGAACGCGCTGAAGCCGCTCGATTCCACGTGCTCGTGCTACACGTGCCAGAACTTCTCGCGCGGCTACCTGCACCACCTGCACCGGGTCGGCGAGATCCTCGGCGCGCAGCTCAACACGATCCACAACCTGCACTACTACCTGCAGCTGATGAGCGAGATCCGCGACGCGATCGAAACGCATACGTTCGACGCATTCCGGCAGCGCTTCGCGGAGGATCGGGCAAGAGGGGTCGACTGAGACGGGCCGGCGGCCGCGCGGCTGCCCGCCGCATAGGACGAGTACTAAATTGAGCCGTCCCCGTACCGGTCGCGACCGCCAAACATTACAATTGCCTTTCCAAACAAGCCGCAACGGTATCGGTTCATGCTTTAACAGCTTGATCCGAAAGCGCATTTGCCGATCCGTTTGCGCATGGGGCCGGTGGTAGAATAACCGGCTTATTTTTCGATCTTCCCCTACGGAGAGACCAACGTGCCGTTCATTTCCAATGCCTTCGCGCAAGGTGCCGGTGGCGCCGAATCGAGCCTGATGAGCTTCCTGCCGCTCATCCTGATGTTCGCGGTGCTGTACTTCATCATGATCCGTCCGCAGATGAAGCGCCAGAAGGAACACCGCAACATGCTCGCGGCCATGGCGAAGGGCGACGAAGTCGTCACGAGCGGCGGCCTCGTCGGCAAGGTGACGAAGGTCACCGAAGGCTACATCGGCGTCGAAATCGCCGAAGGCACCGAAATCACCGTGCAGAAGGCTGCCGTCACGACCATTCTGCCGAAGGGCACGATCAAGTCGCTGTAAGGCTTATACCGAGCGTCCGGCTCCCCGCGCCGCGCCCGCCTGAGAGAGCGGGCCGCCGCGGCGCCGGACGCGACGCTTTCACGCCAACCACCCGTTCGGCCCCCTCATGAATCGTTATCCACTCTGGAAATATGTCGTGATGGTCGTGGCGCTCGCCATCGGCCTTCTGTACACATTGCCCAACTTCTTCGGCGAAGCGCCGGCGGTGCAGGTGTCGAGCGGCAAGGCCACGGTCAAGCTCGACTCGACCACGCTGACCCAGGTCGAATCCGCGCTCGCGTCCGCGCAGATCACGCCGGACGACGTCACCTTCGAGAACACGGCGACCAACGCGAACATCCGCGTGCGCCTGAAGGACACCGATACGCAGCTGCGCGTCAAGGACCTGCTGCAGAAGTCGCTGAACACCGACCCGAACGATCCGCAGTACGTCGTCGCGCTGAACCTGCAGAGCGCGTCGCCGCGCTGGCTGACCGCGCTGCACGCGCTGCCGATGTATCTCGGCCTCGACCTGCGCGGCGGTGTGCACTTCCTGCTCCAGGTCGACATGACGGGCGCGCTCACGAAGAAGCTCGACTCCGACGCGTCCGACGCGCGCTCGCTGCTGCGCGACAAGAACATCCGCGACGGCGGCGTGAGCCGCGTCGAGCAGTCCGTGATCGTCAACTTCAGCGATGCGCAGACGGCGGAAGACGCCCGCAAGGTGCTCGCCGCTTCGATCACCGAGCTGCAATGGGCGACGCAGCCCGGCGGCGGCGGCACGCAAGTCGTCGGCACGTTCACGCCGGCCGTGCAGAAGGCCGTCGAGGACGCCGCGCTCAAGCAGAACCTGACGACGCTCCACAACCGCGTGAACGAACTCGGCGTGTCCGAGCCGATCCTGCAGCAGCAAGGCAGCGACCGCATCGTCGTCGAACTGCCGGGCGTGCAGGACACCGCGAAGGCGAAGGACATCATCGGCCGCACCGCGACGCTCGAGGCGCGCCTGGCCGACCCGATCAACACGCACCCGAACCCGAACGACCCCGTGCCGCCGGGCGAGGAGCTGTTCACGCAGGGCAACCAGGCGCCCGTGCTGCTGAAGAAGGACGTGATCTTCACCGGCGACCGCATCATCGACGCATCGGCCGGCTTCGACGAACACCAGCGTCCGTCGGTCAACATCCGCCTCGATTCGGCGGGCGGCCGCGCGGTGCGCACGGTGTCGCGCGAGAACATCGGCAAGCCGATGGCGATGGTGCTGTTCGAGAAGGGCAAGGGCGAAGTGCTGACGGTCGCGACGATCCAGTCCGAACTCGGCGACCGCTTCCAGATCACGGGCCAGCCGACGCCGCAGGCCGCGGCCGACCTCGCGCTGCTGCTGCGCGCCGGTTCGCTCGCGGCGCCGATGGACATCATCGAGGAACGCACGATCGGCCCGAGCCTCGGCGCCGACAACATCAAGATGGGCATCCACTCGGTGATCTGGGGCTTCTGCGCGATCGCCGTGTTCATGGTCGCGTACTACATGCTGTTCGGCGTGGTGTCGGTGATCGGCCTGTCGGTGAACCTGCTGCTGCTCGTCGCGGTGCTGTCGCTGATGCAGGCGACGCTGACGCTGCCCGGTATCGCGGCCATCGCGCTCGCGCTCGGCATGGCGATCGACTCGAACGTGCTGATCAACGAGCGCGTGCGTGAGGAACTGCGCGCCGGCCAGCCGCCGCAGCTCGCGATCCAGGCCGGCTACGCGCATGCGTGGGCGACGATTCTCGACTCGAACGTCACGACGCTGATCGCCGGCCTCGCGCTGCTCGCGTTCGGCTCGGGCCCGGTTCGCGCGTTCGCGATCGTGCACTGCCTCGGCATCCTGACGTCGATGTTCTCCGCGGTGTTCTTCTCGCGCGGGATCGTCAACCTCTGGTACGGCGGCCGCAAGAAGCTGAAGTCGCTCGCGATCGGCCAGGTGTGGAAGCCGGAAGGCGCGGCGGCCGCCGCGTCGTTCGCCGACGCGGACGAATCGACCGACACCGCGCGCGCCGCGAAGCTCGCCGCGCCGGCGAAGGGCAACGCGCCGCGCGCCGGCAAGCCGCAGTTGCGCAACCGCGCGCAGCAAGGCGTGTCGCCGAAGAAACCGGGCTCGACCCAATAAGGCCCCGGAGACGAAGCCATGGAATTTTTCCGCATCCGTAAAGACATTCCGTTCATGCGGCACGCGCTGGTGTTCAACGTGATCTCGCTGGTCACGTTCCTCGCCGCCGTGTTCTTCCTGTTCCACCGCGGGCTGCACCTGTCCGTCGAATTCACCGGCGGGACGGTGATCGAGGTGCAGTACCAGCAGGCCGCGGAGCTCGAACCCGTGCGCGCGACGCTCGGCAAGCTCGGTTACGCCGACGCGCAGGTGCAGAACTTCGGCACGTCGCGCAACGTGCTGATCCGCCTGCAGCTGAAGGAAGGCCTCACGTCGGCGCAGCAGAGCGACCAGGTGATGGGCGCGCTGAAGGCGCAGAGCCCGGACGTCACGCTGCAGCGCGTCGAGTTCGTCGGCCCGCAGGTCGGCCGCGAGCTCGCGACCGACGGGCTGCTCGCGCTCGCGTGCGTCGTGATCGGCATCGTGATCTACCTGTCGTTCCGCTTCGAATGGAAATACGCGGTGGCAGGCATCATCGCCAACCTGCACGACGTCGTGATCATTCTCGGTTTCTTCGCGTACTTCCAGTGGGAGTTCTCGCTGGCGGTGCTCGCGGCGATCCTCGCGGTGCTCGGCTACTCGGTCAACGAGTCGGTCGTCATCTTCGACCGGATCCGCGAGACGTTCCGCCGCGAACGCAAGATGAGCGTGCAGGAAGTGATCAACCACGCGATCACGACCACGATGTCGCGCACGATCATCACGCACACGTCGACGGAAATGATGGTGCTGTCGATGTTCTTCTTCGGCGGCCCGACGCTGCACTACTTCGCGCTCGCGCTGACGGTCGGCATCATGTTCGGCATCTACTCGTCGGTGTTCGTCGCGGGCTCGCTCGCGATGTGGCTCGGCATCAAGCGCGAAGACCTGATCAAGGACAAGAAGACCGCGCACGATCCGGACGACCCGAACGCGGGCGCGCAGGTTTAAGCGCCACGCCGTTTCGGCATCGAAGCAAAGCCGGCCCGTTTGGGCCGGTTTTTTTATGTGCGGGCCGCCGCCGCGCGGCACGAAGACGGCTCGACCGGCGCCGTCGCGGGCGTCGGCTACAATCGTCACCGCCTTGCCCCGTTGGCCATGCCGGCCGTGCAAGCGCTCTCGCCACCTCGTTCGAACGTGCGGTCCCGATGATGCTTCCCATGCGTGTCGTTCGTCGCCTCGCCGTCTGCGCAGCCGCTGCGGCCGCGTTCCCGTATGCGCCGCTCGCCGGTGCGCAACCGGCATCCGCACCGGCCGCTGCTTCGCTGCCGGCCGCTTCACCTGCCGCCGCTTCGGCTGCCGTCGCCCCACCGCCGTCGCCCTGTCCGCCCGACTGGGAGCCGCAGCTCTGCGAACTGAAAGCGGCCGTCGAAGTGCTGAAGAAACAGCACCTGACCGACGTCGACATCGGCGCGCTGCTCGACGCCGCGACCCACGAAGGCATCAAGACGCTGCCGTACGCGCGCTTCTTCAACGCGAAGGAAGAGCAGGAACGGCGCGACGACGAGCGGCGCGCGCGCGACGGCACGCCGGGCATCGGAATCGTGTTCGAGACACGGCCCGACGGGCTGCACATCATCGACGTGATTCCCGATGCGCCGGCCGAGAAGGCCGGTGTGCGGCCCGACGATCTCGTCGTCGCGATGAACGACAGGAGCGTCGTCGGCGTCGACGGCAGCGCGCTGATGAAGCTCGCGAAGGGCGACGCCGGCGTGCCGCTGAAGCTCACGGTACAGCGCGGCCCGAAGCATGCGGTGCTGAGCTTCGCGCCCGTGCGCGCGATCGTCAAACCGCATCCGGCGACCGCGAAGCGGCTCGACGGCGACATCCTGTACACGCGGCTGTCGAGCTTTCCTGAGCCGGCGGTTGGAGACTATATCGACGCGGTGCAAGCCGCGCGCCGCGCGGGCCCGCCGGTGAAGCAGGTAATCCTCGACCTGCGCATCAACGGCGGCGGCGCACTTAACGCGGCGATCGGCATCACCGCGCTGTTCGCGGGACGCGACCGCACCGCGATGGTGACGGTCGAGCGCGGCGACACGCACCGCCGCCGCTACACGACCAACTGGCCCGACTACGAACTGCCCGTCATGCATGGGCAGGATCCGCTCGCGCCGCTGCAGGCCGACGCCTGGTGGCGCACCGTGCCGCTCGTCGTGCTGGTCGACGGACAGAGCGCGTCGGCCGCCGAAGCGACCGCGGCGGCGCTCAAGGATCTCGGCCGCGCGACGCTGCTCGGCATGCCGACCTACGGGAAAGGGCTCGCGCAGACGGGCGTCGACCTGATCGACGGCACGCGCCTGAATTTCACGTTCGCGCGCAACCTGCGGCCGAACGGCTGCCCGATGGACGGGTACGGCGTCGTGCCGGACCGGCTCGTGCCGCCGCGCCGCGATTCGGATGTCGACGGCGTGCTGCTGTGGTACCGCGAAGTCGACCTCGCCCGCGCGCCGTATGCGGACCGCGAGGCGCCCGACCCGTTCGCGCAGGTGCGCAAGGCCCGGCAAAAGCTGCGCGACGAGCGCATGCGCGCGACGGTCGATACGGCGAAGAGCGCGGCGCTGCCGCAGCGCGCCTTCGGCACGGCCGCCGACTGGCAGCTTCGGCAGGCGCTCAATGCCCTCGCCGGCCGCCCGGTGCAGACCATTGCCGCGCCCGCGCAATTGATGCCGGCGCAGCCGGTATGCGAGCGCGGCGCCGACTGACGCGCCGCCCGCCCGTTTCAGCGAAACCCGAACCGCCGCCGCAGCACGACCAGCGCCGCGAGGCTCAGCACGGCCGCGAACATCAGGTAGAAGCTCGGCGCGGTCTTCATCCCGGTCTCGCGGATCAGCCACGCGATGATGAACGGCCCGAAGCCGCCGAAGATCGTCACCGCGACGTTGTACGCGAGCGACATCCCGGTCGTGCGCGTCTGCACCGGAAACACCTCGGACAACAGCCCCGGCAGCGCCGCGAAATAGCCGGTCATCAGGAACGCGAGCAGCACCTGCAGCGCGATCAGCGTGCCGAAGCCCGGATGCGCGACGAGATACGCGAACGCCGGATAGATCAGCACGAGGATGCCGACGGCCGGCGCGATCATCACGCGCACGCGGCCGTAGCGATCCGACCAGTGGCCGACGAGCGGCGCGAACGCCATCTGGATCACGCCGACCACGAGAATCGCGGCAAACGCGGCGGACGGCGCGAGGCCGAGCTGCTTCACGCCGTAGGTCGGCATGAACAGCACGAGATAGGTCGCGACGGTGCCGAGCACGACCACGCCCATGGCAGCCACAAGACGCGCCTTGTGCGACGCGAACGTATCGCGCAGCGGGTTCGCGGTGCCTTCGGCCGCGAGGAATTCGGGCGTCTCGTCGACCTTGGTGCGGATGTAGTACGCGAGCGGCCCGAGCAGCAGCCCGAAGAAGAACGGCACGCGCCAGCCCCACGACGCCATCTGGTCCGCCGTGAGCTGCGCGTTCAGCACGGTGCCGAAGCCCGCGGCGAGCAGCGTCGTGAGCCCCTGGCTCGCGACCTGCCAGCTCGCGAAGAAGCCGCGTCGGCCCGGCACGTGCTCGGCGAGGAACGCGGTCGCGCTGCCGAATTCGCCGCCGGCCGAGAAGCCCTGCATCAACCGCGCGGCGACGAGGATCACCGGCGCGGCGACGCCGATCGTCGCGTAGGTCGGAAGCACCGCGATGATCAGCGTGCCGGCCATCATCAGCAGGATCGACAGCGTGAGCGCGGCCTTGCGGCCCGCGCGGTCGGCGTACGCGCCGAGCACGATCGCGCCGAGCGGGCGCATGAAGAACGACACGCCGAACGTGCCGAGCGTGAGCAGCAGCGACACGGTGTCGTTGCCGGACGGAAAGAACAGCTTCGAGATCGTCACCGCGAAAAAGCCGTAGACGACGAGATCGAACCACTCGAGCGCGTTGCCGATCGACGCGGCGACCACCGCGCGCCACACGCGCGGCGACGAGGCAATGGAGCTGGACTGCGTGACGGCATGCATCGGCGATCTCCTTGTCGTTGTACGTTCTGTTCGGGGCGGCCGCCGTCGCGCCGTCGGCCTGCCCGGCGCCGCACGATCCGCAGGGTCGCAGGCGGCGCTCGGGCGATTATAGGCGCGCAAAAAAAACCGCCGCGCCCCGGTGACGGGAGCGCGGCGGTTTGTCCGCGGGGGCCGGCACGATGGCCGGCCCCGCCGGGAAGCGTTACTGCTGCTTGACCGCTTCGGCCGTGATCAGCAGCTTCGTCTTCATCTTGAAACCGTACTGCTTGCCGTAGTCGAGGCCGAAGTCGTCGCGGCTGAATTCGCCGACCGCGTCGACGCCGCACACTTCACGCTTGAGCATCGGGTGCGGCATGCACTTGAACGAATCGATCTTCAGCGTCAGCGGCTTCGTGACGCCATGCAGCGTCAGGTTGCCGACCACCGACACCGGCTTGTCGCCGTCGAACTTGATCGTGCCCTTGTAGTTCGCCTGCGGAAACTTCGCCGCATCGAAGAACTCGGCCGTCTGCAGGTGCTCGTCGAGCTTCGCGCTGCCCGTGTGGATCGACGCGATGTCGGTCGTCACGTCGACCGTGCCGGTCTTCGCCGCGCGGTCGAGCGTCACGGTGCCGCTCGACTTGTCGAACTTGCCGCGCCAGACCGACAGGCCGCCGAAGTGGTCGGCCTCGAAGCTCGGGTACGTGTGGCTCGGGTCGAACTGGTACGTGGCGCTTTCGGCGAAGGCCGAGAACGACAGCGAAGCGGCGAGCGCGCCGGCGGCGATGATCAGATGCTTTTTCAAACTTTTTCTCCTGGAAACGGCGCCGCGCCCTCGCGCGGCATTCAGTTGAGGCGGCAACCTGCCGCTTACTTCGTGGCGACGAGATGGAACTTGATCTGCACTTCGTCCGCGACGATCGACGTGTCCTTCCACTCGCCGGTGCCGACGCTGAAGGTCGAACGCTTGATCGGCAGCACGCCGTCGAAGGTCTGCGTCGCGCCGTTTTGCGCGACCGTGACGGGCACCGTGACGGTCTCGGCCTTGCCCTTGATCGTCAGCTTGCCGGTCACGTTGTACTTGTTGCCGCCGGCCGGCGCGATCGCCGACGACACGAAGGTCGCCTGCGGATAGGTCTTCGCGTCGAACCAGTCCTTGCCGGCGACCTGGTCGTTGTACATCTTGTCGCCGAGGTCGAAGCTCGCGACGTCGATCGTCATTTGCGCGCTGCCCTGCGCGGCTTTCGCCGGGTCGAACTTCACCTGAGCGGAAAACTTCTTGAACGCGCCTTCGGTCGGCACGTTCATCTGCTTCGACACGGCGGACACCTTGCTCTTCGCGAGATCGACGTCGGCATGCGCCGCGCCCGACGCGACAAGCGCCGCCGCGGCGAACGCGGTCAGCATGGAGCGGGAGAAAGACACTTTCATGGGATCCTTCATTTGGCAAAGGGAAGCATGCGCGACAACAGGCCGTCGCGGTCCAACAGCTGGTGCTTGAGCGCCGCGAGCACGTGCATCGCGACGAGCGCAAGCAGAATGTAATTCAAAGAGACGTGCAGCGTCTTGAAGGTTTCCTTGAGCGCCGGATCGGGGTCGATCAGCCGCGGCAGCGGCACGATGCCGAGATAGACGACCGGGATGTTCGACGCGGAGCTGTACAGGTAGCCCGTCACCGGGATCACGATCATCAGCACGTACAGCAGCATGTGCACGCTGTGCGACACCGCGCGCTGCCACGCCGGCGTGCCGCCCGGCAGCGGCGGCGGCACGTGGGTCGCACGCCACAGCACGCGCACGACGGCCAGCGCGAACACCGTCACGCCGATCCACTTGTGCCACGAGAAGTACTTCAGCTTGGTCGGCGTGAAGCCGGGGATGTCCGTCATCACCCAGCCGAGCGCGAAGCCGCAGACGATCAGCAGCGCGATCAGCCAGTGCAGGGCGATCGCGGTGTGCGCGTAGCGTGCCGGCGTGGCCGGCGGCGAATTCGATGCCATCTTGGGTTCCTCAGTTCAGCGAACGGCTGCGCCGGTAAATTCGGCCGACGCACGTCAAGGGCGCCATGCTACCGCAACCTTTTGACGCGCGCGGACTCTGAGGACAGGCGCGCCAGCCGGCTGACGGCTTCCCGCCATGTTACCGATCGGTCACGAAACTCACGATCCTTGACGCATCGAAAAAGCCCTTTTGGTAAGATTGGCGCGGGTTCCGGCCCCGTCGACGCGTTCCCCCAGCCGTCGCGACACCGCCTTTTCCATGCAACGATACGACCTGATTGCCTGCCACGAATGCGACGCACTGTTGCATAAACCGCGCCTCGCCGGCCGCGAGATCGCGCGCTGCCCGCGCTGCGACGCGCTGCTCTATCGCAACAGCACCACGCAGATCGAGCGCATCACCGCGCTCGCGGTCGCGGCCCTCGTCACGTTCATCATCGCGCAGACTTTCCCGATCCTCGAAATGGACCTGAACGGCACCCGCGTGCAGACGACGCTGATCGGCGCGATCGACACGCTGTGGCATCAGGACATGGAGATCGTCGGCGTGATGGTGTTCTGCTCGACCGTGCTGTTCCCGCTCGTCGAGATGGCCGCGCTGCTTTACGTCCTGCTGCCGATCCGCCGCGGCGTCGTGCCGCCCGGCCTCAACCGCGTGCTGCGCACGATCCAGCTCGTGCGGCCGTGGGGGATGATCGAGGTGTTCATGCTCGGCATCGTGGTCACGATCGTGAAGATGGTGAGCCTCGCGCGCGTCGTGCCCGACGCGGCGCTGTTCGCGTTCGGCGCGCTCACGCTGATGACCGCCGTCGTGCTGATGTTCGACCCGCGCACCGTGTGGGACATCGCCGACGACCTGCGCGCCGGCCGCGCGCCCGGGCGGCCCGCCCCCGCCGCGCCGCTGCCGGACGCGCCCCGCCGATGACGCGCCCCACGCCGACCGCCGCCCGCGAGGGCTACGCCAGCTGCCACGCGTGCGGGCTCGTGCAGACGATCGACCAGCCGCACGCGCATTGCGCGCGCTGCGGCAGCGCGCTGCACCTGCGCACGCCGAACAGCATCGCGCGCACGTGGGCGCTGCTGCTCGCGGCTGCGATCCTCTACATTCCGGCGAACCTGCTGCCGATCATGCGCACGTCGTCGATCGTCGGGTCGCAGCAGGACACGATCATGAGCGGCGTCATCTACTTCTGGACGTCCGGCGACTGGCCGCTCGCCGTCGTCGTGTTCGTCGCCAGCATCCTCGTGCCGATGCTCAAGCTCGGGGTACTGACGATCCTCGTCACCAGCGCGCAGCGCCGCGCCGCCTGGCGGCCGCTGCAGCGCACGCGCCTCTACCGGATCGTCGAGCGCATCGGCCGCTGGTCGATGCTCGATATCTTCGTCGTGACGCTGACCGTCGCGCTCGTCCATTTCCGTTCGCTCGCCGTCATCACGGCCGGCCCCGGCGCACTCGCGTTCGGCTCGGTCGTGATCCTGACGATGCTCGCGTCGATGCAGTTCGATCCCCGCCTGATCTGGGATCCAGTCGAAACCTCAGGGAATCACCATGAATAGTCCACAAGGCCCGCAGCACGACGCGCCCCGGCCGCCCGATCCGACGATCTCGACGAAAAGCGGCTGGCTGCCGTCGCTCGTCTGGCTCGTGCCGCTGATCGCCGCGCTGATCGGCATCGGCCTCGTGATCAAGTCCGTGCGCGAGCGCGGCCCGGAAATCACGATCAGCTTCCACAGCGCCGAAGGGCTCGAGCCGGGCAAGACCCAGGTCAAGTACAAGGACGTCGAGATCGGCACGGTCAAGACGATCAAGCTGTCGAAGGACCTGTCGCGCGTGCTGGTCCAGGTGCAGCTCAAGAAGGAGGCCGAGGATTTCGCGGTCAAGGGCTCGCGCTTCTGGATCGTGCGGCCGCGCGTCGGCGCGACCGGCGTGTCGGGGCTCGGCACGCTGCTGTCCGGCGCGTACATCGGCGTCGACGCCGGTCACGGCCAGGACACGCTGACCGACTTCACCGGCCTCGAGACGCCGCCCGCCGTCACGGGCGACCAGAAAGGCACGCAGTACGTGCTGCGCGGCGATTCGCTCGGCTCGGTCGACATCGGCTCGCCGGTCTACTACCGCCGCGTGCAGGTCGGCCAGGTGGTCGGCTTCTCGCTCGACAAGGACGGCACGGGCGTCACGTTCAACGTGTTCGTCAATGCGCCGTACGACCAGTACGTCGGGATGAACACGCGCTGGTGGCAGGCGAGCGGCGTCGATCTGCGGCTCGATTCGAGCGGCCTGAAGCTGAACACGCAGTCGCTCGCGACGGTGATCCTCGGCGGCATCGCGTTCCAGACGCCGCCGAACCAGGGCAGCGGCACGACCGCGCCGAACAACACGACGTTCCGCCTCGGCTCCGACGAGGGCGACGCGATGCGCGACCCGGACGGCCAGCCGCTGCAGGTCGTGATGAACTTCAACCAGTCGCTGCGCGGGCTCGCCGTCGGCGCGCCGGTCGACTTCCGCGGCATCGTGCTCGGCGAAGTGACGAACATCGGCATCGACTTCGATCCGAAGACGAAGAACTTCCTGATGCCGGTGACGATCAACGTGTATCCGGAACGCCTCGGCCGCCGCTTCCGCGAGACGATCGAGAGCAAGGGCGAACCGGCGCGCCGCGAGATCGTCGAGCGGCTCGTCCAGCACGGGCTGCGCGGCCAGTTGCGCACCGGCAACCTGCTGACGAGCCAGCTGTACGTCGCGCTCGACTTCTTCCCGAAGGCGCCGCCCGTGAAGATCGACACGGCCCGCCTGCCGTTCGAGCTGCCGACCGTGCCGAACACGCTCGACGAGTTGCAGCTGCAGGTCGCCGACATCGCGAAGAAGCTCGACAAGGTGCCGTTCGACCAGATCGGCGCGAACCTGAACAGCGCGCTGTCGAACGCGGACAAGCTGTTCAAGCAGCTCGACACGCAGGTCGCGCCGGAAGCGCGCGACACGCTGTCGGCCGCGAAGCAGACCTTCTCGACCGCCGAGGCGACGCTGCAGCAGGATTCGCCGCTGCAGTCCGACGTGCGCGGCGCGCTGAAGGAACTCACGCGCACGCTGCAATCGCTGAACGCGCTCGCCGACTATCTGGAGCGCCACCCCGAATCGCTGCTCAAGGGCAAGCCAGGAGATAAACAATGACGACACGCGTGAACGGTTTCGCGAGCGGCGCGGCGGCGGCGCTCGCCGCACTCGCGCTCGCCGCGTGCAGCTCGCCGCCCGCACGGTTCTACACGCTCAGCCCGGCCGACGCCGCGGCGCCGCTGCGCACCGCGCCGGCCAACCCGGCGTTCCTGATCGAGGTGCCGTCGGTCGGCGTGCCCGAGCAGGTCGCGAAAAGCCAGCTGGTCGTGCAGAAGAACGCCGCGCAGGTCGACGTGCTCGAGCAGGAACGCTGGGCGTCGCCGCCCGCCGACGAGATCCGCCGCGCGCTGTCGGACGATCTCGCCGCGCAGCTCGGCACGATCGACGTCGCGAATTCCGCGTATCCGGCCGGCGTGCCCGTGTACCGCATCAGCGTGAACGTGCAGCGCTTCGAGTCGTGGCCGGGCAAGCGCGCGGCGGTCGACGCCGTCTGGAGCGTGCGTTCGCTCGCCACCCAGGCCGTGATGACCTGCCGCACGAGCATCGCGGAACCGGTCGCCGACGGCTACGATGCGCTCGTCGCCGGCCACCGGCGCGCGCTCGACGTGATTGCCACGCAGGCCGCGGCCGGCGTGCGCGCGATGGCCACGCGCCGCAGCGCGGCGGCCGCACCCGCGGCCGGCGGCAAGACGGCCGCCGCGCCGGTCGTGCCGTGCCCGGCCAACCCGGCGTCTGGCGGCGACGCCGGCGCGACGGGC
The DNA here is from genome assembly GCF_902832955.1 of Burkholderia sp. BCC0044. Classification (NCBI taxonomy): domain Bacteria; kingdom Pseudomonadati; phylum Pseudomonadota; class Betaproteobacteria; order Burkholderiales; family Burkholderiaceae; genus Burkholderia; species Burkholderia sp. BCC0044. Next base: position 1,755,827 of record NZ_CADFDO010000001.1, read on the forward strand.
AAGTCCGGCGCATAAGCGAACGCGGACGGCGCGCGGGCGAACGTTCGACACGGCGGTCGCCTGCGCACGGTGTCGAATGGCGCGGCGCGTCCAGTCGCACTCGCCGAAAAGCGAACACGAGCAGCACGCCGCCGCACCCGCCCACGCACACCGCCTCCATCGGCCGCGCGGCCATTTACATTCTTTGTCAAAGCCGCCGGAACCCGCGCCATGCCACGCGGTCGGCTTGCGTTTTCCGGCCCGATTGACGATCCTACGCACTTTCAGGCTCGCGCCGTTCGTCGTGCATGCGAGCCAGCGGCGCCGGGCCGCGTTCGGCCCGACCGCCGTGCCTGCCGGTACCCGCACGCGAACCGCGTGCACCGCGGCGGGGCAGCCGCATCGCGGGTCGCCGCGCGCGTCGTCCGGCCACCGGCCCCGTCTCACCCGTTCTCACCGGCGCCGCGCCGTTTCCCCGGCCGGCATCCCGAACCCGCCCGTCCCGGGCTTTCGCTATTCCGTTTATGTTTCGTTCCCTGACGACCCTGATCAAGAAGTGGCGCGCGTCGCGCAATGCCGGTCACCAGCTCGATGCGCTGCTCGCCAGCGCCGATGCCGACGCGTCGTACGCCGAGCGCAGCGAATGGCTGATCGAGCTCGCGCACTGGCTGCGCCGCACCGGCACCGTGCAGGACGCGCCGGCCGAGCGTGACGCCGACACGCGCGCGTATCCGGCCCATGCGCGGCTGCGCTACCTGTTCCACGTGCTCGACCGCAATCCCGCGTGGAAAGCGCACGCCGCGCGCATCGTGCGCGGCATCCTGCGCGAGTGCGACGGCATCTCGCTGCTGTGCGACGCCGGCATGCCGGTGCATTCGGGCTTCTTCGGTGCGCTGTTCGAGCGGATCGACTCGTCGCTGATCCCGCCCGCGCCGAACCGCCGCGAGTTGTCGGCGCTGTTCACGCTGATGTTCCCGACGCCCGAGGACGCGAAATGGATCGACGCGCTGCCCGACGACCTGCTCGCGCGCCTGACCGACCTGTTCTCGTTCGACGTCACCGAAGAAGAGCGCCACGAGCCCGGCTCGTTCTCGCGCGACCTGCTGGCCGCGCTGCACAACCTGACCTGCCAGATCAGCTCGACCGGCCTGTCGCAGACGGTACGCAGCCGGCTCTCCGACGACGACGCGCGCAAGCCGCTCGAAACGCAGCCGTTCTACCGCCTCACGCGCGCGATGCTCGCGGTCGAGACCGCGCATGCGGCCGTCGAGGACGGCGGCGACCCGAGCAAGCTGCTGCACGAGGTGAACTACCTGCGCGTGCTGCTCGACGAATGCCGGATCGCCGTCGACGACGTGTTCGCGCACCTGTACCGCAACGGCGTGTCGGTCGACATCGTGTTCCAAGTCGAACGGATGCGCATGCGCATCCTGCGCGCGGAAATGCTGCTGAACGCGTGGATGGCGCGCGACGACCTGCGCGGCATGGCGCACCTGACCGCCGAACTCGTCGACGCGAACCAGAGCAGCCAGAGCGTCGCGCACCTCGTGCGCAGCAACTTCTCGCTGTTCGCGCGCAAGCTCGTCGAGACCAACGCGGACACCGGCGAGCACTACATCTCGCGCGGCCGTGCCGAGTACCTGAAGATGCTGCGGATGGCCGCGGGCGGCGGACTCGTCACGGTCGTGACCGTGTGCGTGAAGTTCGCGATCACGGGCGCGCACCTGCAGTCGATGCTCGAAGGGCTGCTCGCGGGCGTCAACTACGCGGCCAGCTTCATGCTGATGCACTTCCTGCACTTCACGCTCGCGACCAAGCAGCCCGCGATGACCGCGCCGACGCTCGCCCGCGAGCTCGACGAGACGGGCCACGAGGAAGGCGTGAAGGCGTTCGTCGCGTCGGTGATCGCGCTGATCCGCACGCAGGCGGCCGCGATTTCCGGCAACGTGCTCGTCGTGCTGCCCGTGTGCCTGCTCGTGCAGCTGTTCGCGAGCAACGTGCTGCACGCGAACCTGATCTCGCCCGAGAAGGCGCACGCGACGCTGCACTCGTTCTCGCTGCTGGGCCCGACGCCGTTCTACGCGGCGCTCACGGGCGTGCTGCTGTGGGCGTCGAGCCTGCTCGCGGGCTGGGCCGACAACTGGTTCGTGCTGCACCGGGTCGGCGACGCGCTCACGTACAACCGCCGGCTGCGCCTGACGCTCGGCGCGGCCGGCGCCGCGAAGCTCGCGCACTTCTGCCGCTCGAACGTCGCGGGCGTGGTCGCGAACGTCGGCCTCGGCCTGATGCTCGGCCTCGTCCCGGCGATCGTCACCGTGTTCATGTTCCCGTTCGAGGTGCGGCACGTGACGCTGTCGGCCGGGTCGATCGGGGTCGCGCTCGGCGTGCTCGGCAAGGATGCGCTCGGCACGCCCGAGCTGTGGTGGGCCGGCGCGGGGGTGCTCAGCATGGCGATCCTCAACGTGCTCGTGAGCTTCGCGCTCGCGTTCACGATGGCCGTGCGCTCGCGCAGCCTGCGCCCGACCCGGGTGCGCGCGCTCGTCGCGGCGATCGTCCGCACGGTGCTGTCGAATCCGCTCGTGCTGTTCTGGCCGGCGGCCAACCCCGCCGCGCGCGCCGGCCAGCCGGGCGCGCACTGACCGGCGGCGGCGCAGCGGCGCCTGCCCGGCCGGCTCTCCCCGCCCTCCCGGCACGCGCGAGCGGCGGCCGCGCCGACGCCGCCGCGCCGAAACGCCGGCCCCGGTCGCCCGCGCCGCGTACAATAGTGGACTTTTGCACGTCCTCACCCGCCTTATGTCCTCGCCCACCCTGTTCGAATTCTTCGCCCCCTGCCCGCGCGGCCTCGAAGCGGCGCTTGCCGCCGAGCTGGCCGAAATCGCCGGCCGCCACCTGAACGGCGCGCCGTTCACCGCGGGCGCGCAGGTGCCGGGCGGCGTCCATTTCAGCGGCGGCTGGGCCGCCGGCATGGCCGCGAACCTCCATTCGCGGATCGCGAGCCGGATCCTGCTGAAGATCGCGCACGGCGCGTACCGCAACGAACAGGACGTCTACGCGCTCGCGCTCGAGCAGCCGTGGGAACGCTGGTTCGCGTCGACGCAGACGCTGCGGATCGACATCACCGCGATCAAGTCGCCGCTGAAGAGCCTCGAATTCACGACGCTGCGCGTGAAGGATGCGATCTGCGACCGCATGCGCGACAAGACCGGCTCGCGCCCGAGCATCGACACCGGTGCGCCGGACGTGCGCGTGTTCGCGTTCCTGACCGTCAACGAGTGCACGCTGTACCTCGACACGTCGGGCGAGCCGCTGTTCAAGCGCGGCTGGCGTCTCGACAAGGGCGCGGCGCCGCTGCGCGAGAACCTCGCGGCCGGCATCCTGCGCCTGACGGGCTGGACGCCCGGCACCGCGCTGTACGACCCGATGTGCGGCAGCGGCACGTTCCTCGCGGAAGCCGCGCAGATCGCCCTCGGCGTGGCGCCCGGCGTCGAGCGCCGGTTCGGCTTCGAAAAGCTCAAGCAGTACGACATCACCGCGTGGCAGGGGCTGAAGGTCCCGGCGCTCGACGCGAAGCGCGCGGCGCGGGCCAAGCGCGGCGACGCGCTCGGCGTGTACGGCAGCGACATCTCCGGCGACATGCTCGAGAAGGCGCGCGCGAACCTCGAACGCGCGGGCGTGCCGTCGGTGTGGCTCAAGCAGGTCGACGCGCGCGGGATGACGCCGCCGTGCGACGGGCCGGGCATCCTCCTCGCGAACCCGCCGTACGGCGAGCGGATCGAGGTGCGCGGCCGCAGCGCGCGCGGCGAAGTGCGCGAAACCGGCCGCAACCGCGGCAACGACGACGCATTCCGCCGCACGCACACCGACGCGCCGGACAGCGAGTTCTTCAACGCGCTCGGCGATGCATTGAAGCAACGCTTCACCGGCTGGCAGGCGTTCCTGCTGACGTCCGACCGTTCGCTGCCCGGCCAGTTGCGGCTGCGCGAATCGGCCAAGACGCCGCTGTTCAACGGCGCGCTCGAATGCCGGCTGTTCCGCTTCGACCTGATCGCCGGCAGCGTGAAGGCACGCGCGGCCGCGCCGGAAGGCGACGACGCGTAAGCCATCCGTCCGCGTCCGCAAGCAACGACGTGTCAGGGGCCGCCATCGCGGCCCCTGTGCTTTTCCGCGGCCGGTCAGTGCTTCGACTGCGACCAGCGCGCCTTCGTGAACGGCAGTGCATGCCCCGTCTCGAGCAGCGTCTTCAGGCTCGACAGCACGACCGGCCAGCCGCCGCGAATCCCGCGGTCCATCTCCGAACCGGGTACGAGCCCGTCGTGCGTGACGGTCAGCTTCACGACGCCTTCGTGCGGCTCGACCAGATAGGTCACGCGCGATTCCTCGCCGTCCCCCGACGGCGCGCGCCACGTGACGACCAGCCGATGCGGCGGATCGTTCTCCACGACTTCGCCGACGATGTCGACCCGCGACGGATCGTCGTAGTCCTGATGTTCCCAGCGCGAGCCCGGCCGCCAGTCGGGCGACGCGTTGCGATGCCGCACCCAGTAGTCCTTCGTCAGCTCGGCGTTGGTCAGCGCGTCGAACACGCGCTCGGGCGTCGCCGCGATGAAGGTCACGTACACAAAGGCGGGATTACCCATCGTCATCTCCTGTGTCGCGCGGCGCTTCCAGCCCGCGCTTGAGATCCGCCAGCGCCTGCAGGCGCTGACGCTCGAACTTGCCGATCCAGCGTTCCGCGATGTCATGGATCGGCACCGGATTCAGGTAATGCAGCTTCTCGCGGCCGCGCCACGTCGTCGCGACGAGATTCGCGGCCTCGAGCAGCGCGAGATGCTTGCTCACGGCCTGCCGGCTCATCGCGAGCCCGTCGCACAGCTCGGACACGGTCTGGCCGTTTTTTGCATGCAGCAGATCGAGCAACTGACGGCGCGTGGCGTCGGCCAGCGCCTTGAAAACGAGATCCATGCCGCTCCCGGGTCGATGACCTTATTATGCAACCAAATAGTTGCATGTCAAGGATGACAACTCTACTGACAATACGGTGTCAGCAGCCCGCGATCACACTGCAATCCCGGCGCAATGCAGGCTGGTTTCCACACCGAATCCGAATAACAACGCAAACAACGTAACAAGGAGCTCGTCATGACGTCAGCAACCGCCACTGCCACCCCGGAACGCGCGATCGCCTGGTTCGACATTCCGTCCCTCGATTTCGACCGCGCGATCCGCTTCTACGAAACCGTGCTGCAAACCACGTTGCAGCGCGCGGTCATCGGCGGCGTGCCGATGGCGACGTTCGACCGCGACGCGTCGAGCACGGGCGGCAGCATCGTGTTCGATCCGCAGCAGATCAAGCCGAGCGCGAACGGCGTGCTCGTCTACCTGAACGCCGGCGAATCGGTCGTCGCGGCGCTCGAACGCGTGAAGCGCGCGGGCGGCGTCGTGCAGGGCTCGGTCGTCGAGCTGCCGAACAACTACGGCTACGTCGGCTACCTGATCGACACGGAAGGCAACCGCGTCGGCCTGCATGCGCCGAAATGCCACTGAGCGCGGCGGTCAGCGGGCCGGCGCGGCGCTATCATCGCGAAGTCCCCGTTGCCAGAGGAATCGAGGTGCTGTCATGACCCGCCGTGCCGACCGCCTGTTCCAGATCGCCGAGCTGTTGCGCGGGCGTCGTCTCACGACCGCGCAGCAACTGGCCGACTGGCTGTCGGTGTCGCCGCGCACGGTCTATCGCGACGTGCGCGACCTGCAACTGTCAGGGGTGCCGATCGAAGGCGAAGCCGGCATCGGCTACCGGCTGAACCGCAACGCGAGCCTGCCGCCGCTCACGTTCACGGCCGAGGAGCTGGCGGCGCTCGCCACCGGCGCGCGCATGCTCGAGACCTGGGGCGGGGCGCGCTTCGCGAGCGGCGCGCGCTCGGCGCTCGCGAAGATCGCGTCGGCGATGCCGGCCGACAAGCGCACGGCGCTCGACCGGCTGCCCGTGTTCGCGCCGTCGTTCCACATCGACGAAACGTTTTGCGCGAAGGTCGATGCGATCCACCAGGCGATCGACACGCGCCACATCGTCAGCTTCGATTATCGCGACCGGCTCGGCGCGCATTCGCAGCGTCGCGTGTGGCCGCTCGGGCTCGTCTACTGGGGCGGGCGCTGGACGATCGGCGCGTGGTGCGAGCTGCGCGACGATTTCCGCACCTTCGACATCGCGCGGATGGGCGACATCACCGTGCACGAGCAGTTTCCGGACATGGAAGGCCGGCGGATCGCCGACTACATGCGGATCGCGGAAGCGCCGATGCGCTGACGCGCTGACGTGGCAAGACGGCGGACGCACGCCACCCCTTCGTTTGCCGGGCGCCATGTGGCGCCCGGCCCCGCTGGGCTACCCGCCGAACACCACCGGCCGCTTCGGCCGCTCGTCGACGTGCAGCGAAAACACGTCCGCACGCGCGTAGTGGCCGACGACGTCGAAGTCGTAGCGCGCCTTCACGAGCTCGTCGGTGTCGATCCGCGCGGTCACGAGCCCGGCCTCGCCGATCAGCGGCGCCGTCAGCAGGTCGCCGAGCGGCCCGACGATCACGCTGCCGCCGCGGATCAGCGGCCGCTCCGGGTCCCAGCCCGGCACGTCGATGCCGAGCGCGCGCGGCGACGGCTGCACCTGGCACGCGCTCACCACGAAGCAGCGCCCTTCGTGCGCGATGTGCCGCATCGAGCACTGCCACACGTCGCGCTCGTCGACGGTCGGCGCGCACCAGATCTGCACGCCTTTCGCGTACATCGCGCAGCGCAGCAGCGGCATGTGGTTCTCCCAGCAGATCGCGGCGCCCGCGCGGCCCGCGGCGGTGTCGACCACCGGCAGCGTCGAGCCGTCGCCTTGCCCCCAGATCAGCCGCTCGGTGCCGGTCGGCATCAGCTTGCGGTGCTTCGCGACGAGCCCGTCGCGCGGATCGAAGAACAGCGCCGAGCAGTACAGCGTGCTGCCGCCGCGCTCGATCACGCCGACCACGAGGCTCGCGCCCGTGCGTTGCGACAGCGCGGCCAGCTCGTCGGTTTCCGGCCCCGGCACGTCGATCGCCTGCGCGGCGTAGCGCGCATACGCGTCGCGCCCTTCGGGCAGCCGGTAGCCGAGCCGCGTGCCGAAGATCTCGCCTTTCGGATAGCCGCCGAGCACGGCCTCGGGCAGCACGACCAGCGACGCGCCGCTGTCGCGGATCGCGGTTTCGTAGCCGAGGATCGTGTCGAGCGTGGCGCGCGTGCCGGCGGGCGATGCGCCGATCTGCAGCGCGGCGATGACTGAGGTGGACATGAAGGCGTCTCCGGTGAATGCGGTGAATGGGATGCCGCCATCTTTATCGATAAGATGTCATCGATCAAATCGATACAACGATAATTGACATGAATACAGATGATATCGCCGGCCTCGACCTGAACCTGCTGAAAGTGTTCGAAGCGCTGTACGAGGAAGGCGGCGCGAGCCGCGCGGCGCTGCGGCTCGATCTCACGCAGTCGGCGGTCAGCGCGGCGCTCGGGCGGCTGCGCGTGATCTATGCCGACCCGCTGTTCGTCCGCACCGGCCGCGGGCTCGCGCCGACGCCGCGCGCGGACGAACTGAAGCCGATCCTGTCCGATGCGCTCGACCGCTGCCGCGAAAGCCTCGCGATCGCGGCCGACGGCGGCGACCGCGTCGGCCGCACGATCTCGATCGGGCTGTCCGACGATTTCGAGATCGCGCTCGGCCGCGCGCTGATCGACGCGGTCGCGCGCGAAGCCGCCGGCATCCGGCTGATCTTCCGGCAGACGCACAGCGGCATCGCCGGCGACGCGCTGCTGCGGCACGGCGTCGATCTCGCGATCGCGTCGGGCGGGTTCTCGGCGAACGGGCTCAGCCGACGCGCGGTCGCCACCGGCGGCTACGCGTGCCTGATCGATCCGGCCGGCCGCGCGCGGGCGCCGCGCACGCTGACGCTCGCCGATTTCCTGCGGCGCGACCACCTGCTCGTGTCGTCGGGCGGCGTGATCGGGATCGTCGACGAGGCGCTGGCCGCGCTCGGCCACAAGCGGCGCGTCGCGGCGTCGACCACGCATTTCGCCGCGCTGCCGTACCTGCTCGCCGGCTCCGACGCGGTCGCGACGATTCCCGCGCATGCGGCGCATGCGATCGCGCAAGCGACCGCGCTGCGCGCGCTCGCGTGCCCGGTCGACCTGCCGCGCTATCCGGTCGAGATCGGCTGGCGCACGAGCACGCAGCGCGACCCGGCGATCGTGCGCGTGCGCGACACGATCGCCGCCTGCGTCGCACGCCTCGTCGCACCATGAAAAAAGGCCCGGCCGGCTTGCGCCGGTCGGGCCTCTCCGGGGCGCGGCGCCCGCGCATCGAAGCGGGCGCCGCGTAGCCGGGGCGTGCGTCAGTCGACGGCCTTCACCATGTCCTCGATGACCTTCTTCGCATCGCCGAACACCATCATCGTCTTGTCCATGTAGAACAGGTCGTTGTCGAGGCCCGCGTAGCCGGCCGCCATCGAGCGCTTGTTGACGATCACCGTGCGCGCCTTGTACGCCTCGATGATCGGCATCCCCGCGATCGGCGATTTCGGATCGTTCTTCGCGGCCGGGTTCACCACGTCGTTCGCGCCGAGCACGAGCACCACGTCCACCTGGCCGAATTCGCCGTTGATGTCCTCCATCTCGTGCACGATCTCGTACGGCACTTCGGCTTCCGCGAGCAGCACGTTCATGTGCCCCGGCATCCGCCCGGCGACCGGGTGGATCGCGTACTTCACGTCGATGCCCTTCTCGACCAGCTTGTCGGTCAGCTCCTTCAGCGCGTGCTGCGCACGGGCGACGGCGAGCCCGTAACCCGGCACGATCACGACCGATTCCGCGTTGCCCAGCATGAACGCCGCGTCGTCGGCCGAACCCGACTTCACCGGCCGCTGCTCCTGCGCGCCCGCCGCGCCGCCGGCCGCCGCTTCGCCGCCGAACCCGCCGAGAATCACGTTGAAGAACGAGCGATTCATCGCGTGACACATGATGTACGACAGGATCGCGCCCGACGAGCCGACCAGCGAGCCGGCGATGATCAGCATCGCGTTGTTCAGCGAGAAGCCGATGCCGGCCGCCGCCCAGCCCGAGTACGAGTTCAGCATCGACACGACCACGGGCATGTCCGCGCCGCCGATCGGGATGATGATCAGCACGCCGAGCACGAACGCGATCGCCGTCATGATGATGAACGGCAGCCACGCCTGCGTGATGAAGAACAGGATGCCGAAGCCGAGCATCGCGATCGCGAGCATCAGGTTGATCAGGTGCTGGCCCGCGTACACGACCGGCGCGCCCTGGAACAGCCGGAACTTGTACTTGCCCGACAGCTTGCCGAACGCGATCACCGAACCGGAGAACGTGATCGCGCCGACGAACGTGCCGATGAACAGCTCGACGCGATTGCCGTACGGGATGAAGCTCGACGACACCGCGTCCTGCGGCACGAGCCCGAACGCCTCCGGCTCCGACACGACCGCATACGCGATGCACACGGCCGCGAGACCGATCAGCGAGTGCATCGCCGCGACGAGTTCCGGCATCTTCGTCATCTCGACGCGCGCGGCGACGAATGCCCCGACGCCCCCGCCGACGATCAACGCGCCGAGCACGAGCGCGAGGCCGAGCGGCAGGTTCGCGCCGAGCCATGCGGCCTGCTTGACGATCAGCGCGATCGTCGTGAGGATCGCGATGGCCATCCCGACCATCCCGAACAGGTTGCCGCGCCGCGCGCTCTTCGGATTCGACAGCCCCTTGAGCGCCTGGATGAAGCACACCGACGCGACGAGGTACAGCAGCGTAACGACGTTCATGCTCATCGCGCGCCCTCCTTGCCGCCCTCGATACGCTTGGGCTCCTTCTTGCGGAACATCTCGAGCATTCGCCTCGTCACGAGAAAGCCGCCGAACACGTTGACGGCCGCGAGCGCGACCGCGAGCGTGCCGAAGAACTTGCCGGTCGCGCCGACGGTGAGCGCCGCCGCGAGCATCGCGCCGACGATCACGATCGCCGAGATCGCGTTGGTCACGGCCATCAGCGGCGTATGCAGCGCCGGCGTGACGTTCCACACGACGTGGTAGCCGACGTACACCGCCAGCACGAAGATGATCACGTTGATCACCGTGTGATTGATGACTTCCATGGTCTCCTCCGTTATTTGCGCGTGACTTCACCGTCGCGGCACAGCAGCGTCGCGGCGACGATATCGTCGGTCAGGTCGATGTTCAGCGCGCCTTCCTTCGTGACGATCAGCTTCAGGAAGTCGAGCAGGTTGCGCGCATACAGCGCCGACGCGTCCGACGCGACCATCGAGGCCAGGTTCGTGTAGCCGGCGATCGTCACGCCGTTGTGCACGATCACCTGGTCGGCGACGGTCAGCGGGCAGTTGCCGCTCTTCCTGCCATCGAATTCCGGGCCGCGGCCGGCCGCGAGATCGACGAGCACCGAGCCCGGCTTCATCGATTGCGCCGTTTCGACCGAGATCAATGTCGGCGCCGGACGGCCCGGAATCAGCGCGGTGGTGATCACGATGTCGGCCTGCTTCGCACGCTCGTGCACGAGCGCGGCCTGGCGGCCGAGCCACGACGGCGGCATCGGGCGCGCATAGCCGCCGACACCCTGCGCAGCTTCGCGCTCTTCGTCGGTTTCGAACGGGACGTCGAGGAATTTCGCGCCGAGCGACTCGATCTGCTCCTTCACGGCCGGCCGCACGTCGGACGCCTCGATCACCGCGCCCAACCGCTTCGCGGTCGCGATCGCCTGCAGGCCAGCGACGCCCGCGCCGAGAATCAGCACGCGCGCCGCCTTCACGGTGCCCGCGGCCGTCATCAGCATCGGCATGAAGCGCGGATACAGCGACGCGGCCACCAGCACGGCCTTGTAGCCCGCGATGTTCGCCTGCGACGACAGCACGTCGAGACTCTGCGCGCGCGTCGTGCGCGGCGCGGCCTCGAGCGCGAAACCGGTCACGCCGGCCGCGGCGAGTTGCGCCGCCTGCTCGCCGTTGAACGGCTCGAGCATGCCGACCAGCACGGTGCCGCGCTTGAGCAACGGCAGTTCGGCGTCGGTGGGCGCCTGGACCTTCAGCACGAGCTCGGCAGCAAAAGCGGCCGACTGGTCGGTCAATTCGGCGCCGGCGGCCACATAGGCTTCGTCGGGATAGCTGGCGGCGCTGCCGGCCCCTTTCGCGATACTGACCCGATGGCCGGCCGCCGCGTATTTCTTCACGGTTTCCGGCGTCGCAGCCACACGCGCCTCGTTGGCCCGCGTTTCAGCAGGCACTCCAATATGCATCGTCAGTTCCTCCAGTCATTGTCAGTATTTCTTTTCTTGCGTTCTTTACTGCACAACGAGCCGGACAGGCTGACTTACCGGCTCACGAGCAACGGCTTTCACGCTGCACTTTAACCGAAAGCGATGGCCCCGCCAGCACTTTCCGCACGATCGTGCTCGAATGCGACATGCGCTTGGCCCATGCCGTCACGCATGCCGCGGCGGACGATGTGCGAGGGTCGGATCGTCTGACGGGCGGCCGGCGGCGAACGACCGGCAGCGTTCGGGCGCAACCGGTAAAATGCCGAACCATGAAACCCGAAATCTGGACCCCGCATGTAACGGTCGCCGCGCTCGTCGAGCGCGCCGGCCGCTTTCTCGTGATCGAGGAAGAAACCTCGACGGGCCTGCGCATCAATCAGCCCGCCGGTCATCTCGAAGCCGGCGAGACGCTCGCCGACGCCGTGATCCGCGAAACGCTCGAGGAAACCGCGCACCCGTTCACGCCCGACGCGCTCGTCGGCGTCTATCTCGCGCACTACGACCGCCCCGGCACCGCCGGCGCGACCTACCTGCGCTTCACGTTCTGCGGCACGGCCGGCGAACCGGTCGCGGGCCACGTGCTCGACGACGGCATCGTCCGCACGCTGTGGATGACGGCCGACGAGCTGCGCGCCTGCGGCGAGCGCCATCGTTCGCCCGCGGTGATGCGCTGCGTCGACGACTATCTCGCCGGGCGGCGCATTCCGCTCGATTTCGTGCATACGCATTCGGTCGCTCCGCGCCCCGAGGCATTCGAACGTCAGGCGGTCGGCAAATGAGCAAACGTCGCGTAGTGGTGGGCATGTCGGGCGGCGTCGATTCGTCGGTGACCGCGTGGCTGTTGAAGGAACAGGGCTACGACGTGGTCGGCCTGTTCATGAAGAACTGGGAAGACGACGACGACGGCGAGTACTGCTCGACGCGCCAGGACTGGATCGACGTCGTGTCGGTGGCCGACCTGATCGGCATCGACGTGGAAGCCGTCAACTTCGCCGCGGAATACAAGGACCGCGTGTTCGCCGAGTTCCTGCGCGAATACTCGGCCGGCCGCACGCCGAACCCGGACGTGCTGTGCAACGCCGAGATCAAGTTCAAGGCGTTCCTCGACCACGCGATGTCGCTCGACGCGGAAATGATCGCGACCGGCCACTATGCGCGCGTGCGCGAGCGCGACGGGCGTTTCGAACTGCTGAAGGCCTTCGATCATACGAAAGACCAGTCGTACTTCCTGCACCGGCTGAACCAGGCGCAACTGTCGAAGACGATGTTCCCGCTCGGCGAGATCCCGAAGACGAAGGTGCGCGAGATCGCCGCGCAGATCGGGCTGCCGAACGCGAAGAAGAAGGATTCGACCGGCATCTGCTTCATCGGCGAGCGGCCGTTCCGCGATTTCCTGAACCGCTATCTTCCGACCCAACCCGGCCCGATGAAGACGCCCGACGGCAAGGTGGTCGGCGAGCACATCGGCCTCGCGTTCTATACGTTCGGCCAGCGCAAGGGCATCGGCCTCGGCGGCAGCAAGAGCGGCAGCGGCGAACCGTGGTTCGTCGCCGCGAAGGACATCGCGTCGAACACGCTGTACGTCGTGCAGGGCCACGATCATCCGTGGCTGCTGTCGCGCGAGCTCGTCGCCGGCAACGTGAGCTGGGTCGCCGGCGAGCCGCCGGCGGACGGTTTCGCGTGCGGTGCGAAGACGCGCTATCGGCAAGCCGATGCGGCGTGCGCGTTCGGTCGGGCCGCGATAGGCGCCGCGGAAGCCGGCCCGGCGGGCGAAGCGCGCTTCTCGCTCGCGTTCGACGACGCGCAGTGGGCCGTCACGCCCGGCCAGTCGGCCGTGCTGTACGACGGCGAGATCTGCCTCGGCGGCGGCATCATCGAGTTCGCGGCCACCGGCCAGCTTGGTCGGGCTGCGGCGGCGGGCCACGCGCCGGCGCTCGCCGACGCACGCTGACATCCATTCGGTTTAGACTTGCGGCACGCCGCGCCCGGCGGAACACGATTCCGCCGCGGCCGGCGCGCCGCTTTCGCAGCGTACGCATGGCGGCATTTCAAGATTCTTACGGAGTCCCCCATGCTTTCAAGACGCTACCTCGCGATGTGGTGCGCTGTCCTCCTGCTCGTCGCGGCGGCTGCGCTCGCGTCGATCCACATCCTCTCCTGGCTCTGGCTCGCCATCCCCATCGCCCTCGTCGCGCTCGGCCTGTACGACCTGAACCAGGACCGCCACGCGATCCTGCGGAACTACCCGCTCTGGGGCCACTTCCGCTTCCTGTTCGAATTCATCCGACCTGAAATCCGCCAGTACTTCGTCGAGGACGACACCGACGAAAAACCGTTCTCGCGCGCACAGCGCAGCCTCGTCTACCAGCGCGCGAAGAACGTCGCCGACAACCGCCCGTACGGCACCGAGCTGAACGTGAAGGCCGTCGCGCACGAATGGATCAGCCATTCGCTCGCGCCGACGAAACTGCCGAACCACGATTTCCGCATCCGCGTCGGCGCGACGCGCGCGCAGCCGTACGACATTTCGATCTTCAACATCTCGGCGATGAGCTTCGGCTCGCTGTCCGCGAACGCGATCCGCTCGCTGAACCTCGGCGCGAAGAAAGGCGGGTTCGCGCACGACACCGGCGAAGGCTCGCTGTCGAAGTACCACCGCGAGAACGGCGGCGACATCATCTGGGAAATCGCGTCCGGCTACTTCGGCTGCCGCAACGACGACGGCACGTTCAACCCCGACAAGTTCGCGAAGCAGGCCGCCGATCCGCAGGTCAAGATGATCGAGGTGAAGCTGTCGCAGGGTGCGAAGCCCGGCCACGGCGGCGTGCTGCCGGCCGCGAAGATCACGCCGGAAATCGCCGAGACGCGCGGCGTGCCGATGGGCAAGGACTGCATCTCGCCCGCGACGCACTCGGAATTCTCGACGCCGCGCGGGCTGCTCGAATTCGTCGAGCGGCTGCGCACGCTGTCCGGCGGCAAGCCGACCGGCTTCAAGCTGTGCATCGGCCATCCTTGGGAATTCTTCGGGATCGCGAAAGCGATGCTCGAGACGGGCATCGTGCCCGACTTCATCGTCGTCGACGGCGCGGAAGGCGGCACGGGCGCGGCGCCGCTCGAATTCACCGATCACGTCGGCGTGCCGCTGCAGGAAGGGCTGCTGCTCGTGCACAACACGCTCGTCGGGATCGGCGTACGCGATCGCGTGAAGCTCGGCGCGAGCGGCAAGATCATCACCGCGTTCGACATCGCGCGTACGCTCGCGATCGGCGCGGACTGGGTCAACTCGGCGCGCGGCTTCATGTTCGCGGTGGGCTGCATCCAGGCGCAGCACTGCCACACCGACCGCTGCCCGACCGGCGTCGCGACGCAGGACCCGGTGCGCCAGCGCGCGCTCGTCGTGCCCGACAAGGCCGAGCGCGTATACAACTTCCACCGCAATACGCTGCATGCGCTGCAGGAACTCGTGCAGGCGGCCGGCCTCGCGCATCCGTCCGAGCTGCGCGCGCATCACATCGTGCAGCGGGTCGCGCCGCACGAGGTGCGGCTGATGTCGCAGTTGCTGAAATACCTGAAACCCGGTGCGCTGCTCGACGGCCAGACCTGCGGCTTCTCGCTGTACGACAAGTGGTGGCCGATCGCACGCAGCGATTCGTTCACGCTCGGCGAAGCCGTGTACGCGTCGATCGAATGACGCGCGCGTGCCGCGCCGCTGCGGCAGCGGCCCGCACCGCAAAAAGAAAAGCGCCCCGCGGGGCGCTTTTCTTTCGTCTGCCGCATGCGTGAAGACCGGGACGCGGCTCAGTTCTGCGGCAGCGTATCGGCGAACGACTGTCGCTGCAGCAGCTTCACGAAGTGCTTGTCGAGGTTCGGGTGGCGATCGCGCCAGTTGAGCTCGGGCATCCGGAAGTCGAGATAGCCGAGCGCGCAGCCGAGTGCGATGTCGGCGAGCGTGTAGTGATTGCCGACGCACCACGTCTTGCCGCCGAGACCCTGCGACATCGCGACGAGCGCGTCGTCGATCTTGCGTTGCTGGCGCGCGATCCAGCTCGCGCTGCGCTGCGCTTCGTCGCGCATCGTGTGTTCGAGACGGATCGCGACCGCTGCGTCGAGCACGCCGTCGCCCAGGGCCTCCCAGCAGCGCACTTCGACGCGCTCGCGGCCCGACGGCGGAATCAGCTTGCCGACCGGCGACAGCGTATCGACGTATTCGCAGATCACGCGGGAATCGAACACCGCGGCACCATCCTCCATCACGAGACACGGGACCTTGCCGAGCGGATTCGATGCATGAATGTTCGTCTCCGGCGCCCACACGTTCTCGAGCTCCAGCTTGTAGTCGATCTTCTTTTCAGCAAGCACGATCCGCGCCTTTCGGACGTACGGGCTGCTGAGCGAACCGATTAATTTCATCATCTGCCTTTTTAAGGGAACCGCCGAGAGTATACGTTGTCGCCGATCATAACCGGCCCGCGCGGCCGGGCAGAAAATCGCCGGTCCGGCCTGTGGATGGTTTGCAACAGCCGCCGCGCGGGCCTTGGCCGGCGCGGCTTCCGGGCCCACGCTCCCGCACCGCGTCGCGCGGCGCTACAATCGCACGATGAATGCGCCCCTCGATACCGCCATCGCCGTCGACGTCTACCGCCAGCGCCGTGAACGCGTGCTTGCCGCACTGCGTGCCGCGGGCGGCGGCGTCGCCATCGTCCCCACCGCGCCGGAAATGCTGCGCAACCGCGATACGGCCTACCCGTACCGGTTCGACAGCTACTTCCATTACCTGACGGGCTTCACCGAGCCGGATGCCGTGCTCGTGCTGAACGCGGCCGCGCCGCACGGCGCGCCGGAATCGATCCTGTTCTGCCGCGCCAAAAACGTCGACCGCGAGATCTGGGAAGGCTTTCACTACGGGCCCGACGCCGCGCGCGACGCGTTCGGCTTCGACGCGGCCTTCGCGGTCGACGTGATCGACACCGAACTGCCGCGCCTGCTCGCCGATGCGGGCACCGTGCACTACCGGTTCGGCGCATCGGCCGAGTTCGAGCGCCAGCTCGCCGGCTGGATCGACGCGGTGCGCGCGCAGGCACGCACCGGCGTCGCCGCGCCGGACGCGCTGCTCGACCTCACGCCGCTGCTCGACGACATGCGGCTCGTGAAGGACGAACACGAACTCGCGATCATGATGCGCGCCGCGCACATCTCCGCGCTCGCGCACCGCCGCGCGATGCAGGTGTGCCGCCCGGGCATCCACGAATACGAGCTCGAGGCCGAGCTGCTGTACCTGTTCCGCAAGCACGGCGCGCAGGCGCCCGCGTACGGTTCGATCGTCGCGGCCGGCGCGAATGCGTGCGTGCTGCACTACCCGGCCGGCAACGCGGCCGCGCAGGACGGCGACCTGATCCTGATCGATGCCGCGTGCGAACTCGACGGCTATGCGTCGGACATCACCCGCACGTTCCCGGCCAACGGCCGCTTCTCGCCCGCGCAGCGCACGCTGTACGACATCGTGCTCGCCGCGCAGCAGGCCGCGATCGACGCGACGCGCGCGGGCGTGCCGTTCGAGGCGCCGCACGACGCGGCCGTACGCGTGCTCGCGCAAGGGCTGCTCGACACCGGCATCATCCCGAAAACGCGCTTCTCGAGCGTCGACGACGTGATCGCCGAGCGCGCGTACACGCGCTTCTACATGCACCGCACGGGCCACTGGCTCGGGATGGACGTGCACGACTGCGGCGACTATCGCGAGCGGCTCGCCGAGCGCGACGCGAACGGCGCGCTGCCGTGGCGCACGCTGAAGCCCGGCATGACGCTGACCGTCGAGCCCGGCCTGTACGTGCGCGCGGCCGACGACGTGCCGTCCGAGTACTGGAACATCGGCATCCGCATCGAGGACGACGCGATCGTGCGCGAGCACGGCTGCGAGCTGATCACGCGCGGCGTGCCGGTCGCGGCCGACGAGATCGAGGCGCTGATGCGCGCGGACGCATGACCGGCCGCCGACCGTTCCCTCCGTTTCACGAATCAAGATGACGACCGCTTCCTCCCCGGCCACGCCGGATTACGACCTCGCCATCGTCGGCGCGGGCCCCGTCGGGCTCGCGCTCGCCGGCTGGCTCGCGCGCCGCAGCGCGACCCGGCATGCATCGATCGCGCTGATCGATGCGCGCGAACCGGCCGCGAGCGCGAACGACCCGCGCGCGATCGCCGTGTCGCACGGCAGCCGCGTGCTGCTCGACACGCTCGCGTGGCCCGCCGACGCCACGCCGATCGAACATATCCACGTGTCGCAGCGTGGCCATTTCGGCCGCACGCTGATCGAACGCGACGAACACGCGCTCGCCGCGCTCGGCTACGTCGTGCGCTACGGCTCGATCGTGCAGGCGCTCGCGGGCGCCGTGCGGGGCACGCGCGTCGACTGGCTCACGTCGACCACCGCGCGCGCACCGCAGCAGGACGCCGACGGCGTCACGCTGACGCTCGACGGCCCGCAGGGCGAGCGCACGCTGCGCGCGCGCATCGTCGTCAACGCCGAAGGCGGGTTGTTCCACGAACAGCAGGCCGACGTCGGCAAGCACCGGCGCGACTACGGACAGACCGCGCTCGTCGGCACGGTCACGGTCTCGGCGCCGCGCCCGCACGTCGCGTGGGAACGCTTCACGCACGAAGGCCCGCTCGCGCTGCTGCCGCTCGGCGGCCCGCGCCAGGCCGACTATTCGCTCGTGTGGTGCTGCACACCCGACGAGGCGGCGCGCCGCGCCGCGCTGCCCGACGATGCGTTCCTGCGCGAACTCGGCAACGCGTTCGGCGAACGCATGGGCGCGTTCGTCGCGATCGCCGGACGCGCATCGTTCCCGCTCGGCCTGAACGCCGCGCAGACGCTCGTCAGCGGCCGCGTCGCGATCGTCGGCAATGCCGCGCAGACGCTGCACCCGGTGGCGGGCCAGGGGCTCAACCTCGGGCTGCGCGATGCGCATACGCTCGTCGACACGCTGTCCACACAAGGCTTCGAAGCGACCGCGCTCGCGACCTTCAACGCGCGCCGCGCGCTCGACCGGCGCTTCACGATCGGCGCGACCGACACGCTCGCGCGGCTGTTTACGGTCGACTCGGGCCCGCTTCCGCTGCTGCGCGGCGCGGCGCTCACCGCGCTCGAATTCGTGCCGCCGCTCAAGAAGCTGATCGCGCGCCAGATGATGTTCGGCCAGCGCAACTGACGCGCGGCGCACCGCACAGCCTCTCCGGGCAAACCAGGCAAACCGGGTCAAATCGGCGGGGCATGGGAATACGGTAAAATGCCCGTTTTCCGTCTTCCCTTCCCCTGCCCGCCCGTGTCGCGGGCGGCGCCATTGCGATGCCCGTTATCGGCCCTCACGTATTGCGTAACAACCTGTTCGTCGCCCCGATGGCCGGGGTGACGGATCGTCCGTTCCGCCAGCTGTGCAAACGGCTGGGGGCCGGTTACGCCGTGTCCGAGATGGTCGCGTCCAACGCGCAGCTGTGGAAGAGCGCGAAGACGATGCGGCGCGCGAACCACGAAGGCGAAGTCGAGCCGATCGCGGTGCAGATCGCCGGCGCCGATCCGGCGATGATGGCCGAAGCGGCCCGCTACAACGTCGACAACGGCGCGCAGATCATCGACATCAACATGGGCTGCCCGGCGAAGAAGGTCTGCAACGTCGCGGCCGGCTCCGCGCTGCTGCAGAACGAGCCGCTCGTGCAGCGGATCGTCGAGGCCGTCGTCGCGGCCGTCGGCACGGGGCCCGACGCGGTGCCCGTCACGCTGAAGATCCGCACCGGCTGGGACCGCGAGCACAAGAACGCGATCACGGTCGCGCGCCTGGCCGAAGCGGCCGGCATCTCGATGCTCACCGTGCATGGCCGCACGCGCGCCGACCTGTACCGCGGCGACGCCGAGTACGACACCATCGCGGCCGTGAAGGCGGCCGTGCGGATTCCGGTCGTCGCGAACGGCGACATCACGTCGCCCGCCAAGGCGAAGGCCGTGCTCGACGCAACCGGCGCCGACGCGCTGATGATCGGTCGCGCCGCGCAAGGCCGGCCGTGGCTGTTCCGCGAAATCGATCATTTCCTGCAAACCGGCGAGCTGCTGCCCCCGCCGCGGATCGACGAGATCCAGCACGTGATGAACGAACACCTGGAAGACCACTACGCTTTCTATGGCGAATTCACCGGCGTCCGTACTGCGCGCAAGCACATCGGCTGGTACACTCGCGGCCTTTCCGGTGCCAACGGGTTCCGGCACCGAATGAACACGCTCGATTCCACCGCCGAGCAACTCGCCGCCGTCAATGCATTCTTCGACGCGCAAAAGGCGCTGTCGGACCACCTCGTCTACGTCGATGACGAAGAGGACAACGGCCAGGGCGAGTCGGACGACCATAACCAGTTAGCAGCATGAGCAAGCACAACATCGAACAATGTGTCCGCGAGAGCCTGGACGTGTATTTCCGGGATCTAGACGGCTCCAATCCGCACGACGTCTATGAAATGGTGATGTCCTGCGTCGAAAAGCCGATGCTCGAGGTCGTGCTCGTACAGGCCGGCGGCAACCAGTCGCTCGCCGCCGAGTACCTCGGCATCAATCGCAATACGCTGCGCAAGAAGCTGCAGCAGCACGGCCTGCTGTAGGCAGCCGTCCCGTCCCCGTTTCCCTGGCTATTGGTGGTTCCATCATGATCAAGCAAGCGCTCATTTCCGTTTCCGACAAGACCGGCATCGTCGACTTCGCGAAGTCGCTGTCCGACCTCGGCGTCAAGCTGCTGTCGACGGGCGGCACCGCGAAACTCCTCGCCGACGCCGGCCTGCCCGTGACCGAAGTGGCCGATTACACGGGCTTCCCGGAAATGCTCGATGGGCGCGTGAAGACGCTGCACCCGAAGGTGCACGGCGGCATCCTCGCCCGCCGCGACCTGCCCGAGCACATGCAGGCGCTGGAGCAGCACGGCATCCCGACGATCGACCTGCTGGTCGTGAACCTGTATCCGTTCGTCGCGACGATCGCGAAGGACGACTGCACGCTCGCCGACGCGATCGAGAACATCGACATCGGCGGCCCGACGATGCTGCGCTCGGCCGCGAAGAACCACCGCGACGTGACGGTCGTGGTCGACCCGGCCGACTATGCGGTCGTGCTCGACGAAATGAAGGCGAACGGCAACACGGTGGGCTACCCGACCAACTTCCGCCTCGCGACGAAGGTGTTCGCGCACACCGCGCAATACGACGGCGCGATCACGAACTACCTGACGAGCCTGACCGACGAACTGAAGCACGCATCGCGCAGCACGTACCCGGCCACGCTGAACCTGGCGTTCGACAAGGTGCAGGACCTGCGCTACGGCGAGAACCCGCACCAGAGCGCGGCGTTCTACCGCGACCTCGCGACGCCGGCCGGCGCGCTGGCGAACTACCGCCAGCTGCAGGGCAAGGAACTGTCGTACAACAACATCGCGGATTCGGACGCGGCGTGGGAATGCGTGAAGACGTTCGACGCGCCGGCCTGCGTGATCATCAAGCACGCGAACCCGTGCGGCGTCGCGGTCGGCAACGACTCGGCCGACGCGTATGCGAAGGCGTTCCAGACCGATCCGACCTCGGCATTCGGCGGCATCATCGCGTTCAACCGCGAAGTCGACGAAGCGGCCGCGCAGGCGGTGGCGAAGCAGTTCGTCGAAGTGCTGATCGCGCCGTCGTTCTCCGACGCCGCGAAGCAGGTGTTCGCCGCGAAGCAGAACGTGCGTCTGCTCGAGATCGCACTCGGCGACGGCCACAACGCATTCGACCTGAAGCGCGTGGGCGGCGGCCTGCTCGTGCAATCGCTCGATTCGAAGAACGTTCAGCCGAGCGAGCTGCGCGTCGTCACGAAGCGCCAGCCGACCGCGAAGGAAATGGACGACCTGCTGTTCGCCTGGCGCGTCGCGAAGTACGTGAAGTCGAACGCGATCGTGTTCTGCGGCAACGGCATGACGCTCGGCGTCGGCGCCGGCCAGATGAGCCGCGTCGATTCCGCACGCATCGCGAGCATCAAGGCGCAGAACGCGGGCCTCACGCTGGCGGGTTCGGCCGTCGCGTCGGATGCGTTCTTCCCGTTCCGCGACGGCCTCGACGTCGTCGTGGCGGCCGGCGCGACCTGCGTGATCCAGCCGGGCGGCTCGATGCGCGACGACGAAGTGATCGCGGCAGCCGACGAGCACGGCATCGCGATGATCCTGACGGGCGTGCGCCACTTCCGTCACTGATCGCGGCAGGCGGCCCGCGCGGCCGCTGCACGAGAACCCGGCGGCATCATCCCCGCCGGGTTTTTTATTGCGCGGCGCCTTTGTCGTGCACGGCCGTCCGGCCGGCACGGCGCGCCATTCGTTGTAGTATCGCTGCATCACGCCATTCTCCTCACTCATGCGAATTCTCGGCATCGACCCCGGCCTGCGCGTCACCGGCTTCGGCGTCATCGACGTCAGCGGCCACCGGCTCGCCTATGTCACGAGCGGCGTGATCCGCACGCCGACGGCCGACCTGGCCACCCGGCTCGGCACGATCTTCCAGGGCGTCTCGACGATCGTGCGCGAACACGCACCCGACCAGGCCGCGATCGAAAAGGTGTTCGTCAACGTGAACCCGCAGTCGACGCTGCTGCTCGGCCAGGCGCGCGGCGCCGCGATCTGCGGGCTCGTCGCAGGCGGGCTGCCGGTCGCCGAATACACTGCCCTGCAGCTCAAGCAGGCCGTGGTCGGCTACGGCCGCGCGACCAAGACGCAGATGCAGGACATGGTCACGCGGCTGCTCAACCTGTCCGGCCAGCCGGGCTCCGACGCCGCCGACGCGCTCGGCATGGCGATCTGCCACGCGCACGGCGGCAACACGCTCAGCACGCTGGGCGGCCTCGCGCCGGCGCTCGCGCAGAAAGGGCTGCGCGTGCGGCGCGGCCGGCTGGTCGGCTGACGCCGGCGCGCACCGCGGCCCGGCACGTCGGCTCGGCTGCGTGACCGCGTTGGCTGCTCGGCTGCGTTGACCACCTTCACCGTTTTCTCCACGCCCGACACACCCGCCACACGCGCCGCTTCGGCCTGACGGCCGCGCCCATCGGCATAGCGCCGCGCGTGCGCTACACTCGCGCTTTCTTCCTCGCATCCCGTCCTCCATGATCGGTCGCATCGCCGGCATCCTGCTCGAAAAGAATCCGCCTCATCTGCTCGTCGACTGCAACGGCGTCGGCTACGAAATCGACGTGCCGATGAGCACCTTCTACAACCTGCCGCAAACGGGCGAGCGCATCGTGCTGCTCACGCAGCAGATCGTCCGCGAGGACGCGCACCTGCTGTACGGCTTCCTGACGCCGCAGGAGCGCACGACCTTCCGCGAGCTGCTGAAGATCACCGGCATCGGCGCGCGCATGGCGCTCGCCGTGCTGTCCGGCATGAGCGTGCAGGAGCTCGCGCAGGCCGTGACGATGCAGGACGCCGCGCGCCTCACGCGCCTGCCCGGCATCGGCAAGAAGACGGCCGAGCGCCTGCTGCTCGAACTGAAGGGCAAGCTCGGCGCCGATCTCGGCGCGCTCGCTGGCGCCGCGTCGCCGTCCGACCACGCGACCGACATCCTCAACGCGCTGCTGGCGCTCGGCTACTCCGAGAAGGAAGGCCTTGCGGCGATCAAGAACGTGCCGGCCGGCACCGGCGTGTCCGAAGGCATCAAGCTCGCGCTGAAGGCGCTGTCGAAGGCGTAACGCGCGGTCGATCCGGCCGTCGAAGCCAGTGTCGCGCCGTCGCGCGGCCCTCGCCAGTCGGCCGTTCGGCCAGGTGGTCCGGGCTGCGTCGCGCGGTACAATGGCCGCATGATTGAAACCGACAAACTCGCCACCGAGCAGCGGATCATCGCCGCCACGCCCGCCTCGTCGCACGAGGAGGTGTTCGAACGTGCGCTGCGGCCGCGCCAGCTCGACGACTACGTCGGCCAGGAAAAGGTGCGCGGCCAGCTCGAGATCTTCATCGAAGCCGCGAAGCGCCGCTCCGAGCCGCTCGACCACGTGCTGCTGTTCGGGCCGCCGGGCCTCGGCAAGACGACGCTCGCCCACATCATCGCGCGCGAGATGGGCGTGAACCTGCGTCAGACGTCGGGCCCCGTGCTCGAACGCGCGGGCGATCTCGCGGCGCTGCTGACGAACCTCGAAGCGAACGACGTGCTGTTCATCGACGAGATCCACCGGCTGTCGCCGGTCGTCGAGGAAATCCTGTATCCGGCGCTCGAGGATTACCAGATCGACATCATGATCGGCGAAGGCCCGGCCGCGCGCAGCGTGAAGCTCGACCTGCAGCCGTTCACGCTGGTCGGCGCGACCACCCGCGCGGGGATGCTGACCAACCCGCTGCGCGATCGTTTCGGGATCGTCGCGCGCCTCGAGTTCTACGACGCCGAACAACTGTCGCGCATCGTGCGGCGCTCGGCGTCGCTGCTGAATGCGCACATCGATCCGAACGGCGCGCTGGAAATCGCGAAGCGCTCGCGCGGCACGCCGCGGATCGCGAACCGGCTGTTGCGCCGCGTGCGCGACTTCGCGGAAGTGAAGGCCGACGGCCAGATCACCGCGGCGGTCGCCGATGCCGCGCTCGCGATGCTCGACGTCGATCCGGTCGGCTTCGACCTGATGGACCGCAAGCTGCTCGAAGCGATCCTGTACAAGTTCGACGGCGGCCCGGTCGGCATCGACAACCTCGCGGCGGCGATCGGCGAGGAGCGCGACACGATCGAGGACGTGCTCGAACCGTACCTGATCCAGCAGGGCTTCCTGCAGCGCACGCCGCGCGGGCGCGTCGCGACGCTGCTCACGTATCGCCACTTCGGGCTGTCGGTGCCCGATGCCCGCCGCCCCGAACGCGACGAGTGGGATACTCCCGACGGGAAGTAATCCGTCGCCCGAGCCGCACCCGCCATGACAACGCCGCCCAGCCGCCACCCCACCGCACCCGCGCCGGGCCCGCGATGGGCCGAGCCGATCCGCAAGCGGCTCGTGGCCGGCATCACGCACCTGACGGCCGGCGGCGGCGGCCCGTCGATCGATCTCTCCTCGCCGCCTGGCGACCCGGGGCTGTTCGGCCCCGACGCCGTCTGCTGGCGCGTGCATGCCGATTTCACGTCGATGATGACGGGTGGCATCGCCGCGCTGCTGCTGCAGGCGCTCCACCCGCTCGCGCTCGCGGGCGTCTGGGATCATTCGTCGTTCCGCACCGACATCTTCGGCCGCTTGCGGCGCACCGCCACGTTCATCACGGGGACGACGTTCGGCAGCCGCGCGGACGCACTCGCGCTGATCGAGCGCGTGAAAGCGATCCATGCGCAAATCTCGGGCAGCGCGCCGGACGGCCGGCCGTACCGCGCCGACGATCCGGCGTTGCTGACCTGGGTGCATGTCGCGGAAGTGTCGAGCTTCCTCGCCGCGCATCTGCGTTACGTGAATCCGGCGCTGCCGGGCGAACTGCAGGACCGCTACTACGCGGAGACGGCGCTGATCGCCGAGCTGCTCGGCGCGCGCGAGGTGCCGCGTTCGCGCGCCGAGGTCGCGGCCTATCTCGCGCGCATGCTGCCCGAGCTCGAAGCCGGGCCACGTACGTTCGACGTGATGTCGATCCTGCTGAACGTGCCGGTCGCGAAGCCCGCGCTGCGGCCTGCCGCGTCGCTGGTGATGCATGCCGGCATCGACCTGCTGCCGCCATGGGCGCAGCGCATGCTCGGCGTGTCGGCGTTCGCTCCGTTGCGGCGTGCGCTGGTCCGGCCCGGCATACGCGCGGTCGCACCCGTGCTGCGCTGGGCGCTCGTGAACGGCGCGTCGAAGCGTGCGCGCCGCCGCGCGACGGCTACCCCGCCCGACGGCACCCCGCCCGCCTGACGATCCGCTTCCTCCGATCATTTCAATTTACTGTCAAAGACCTGTGACAAGCTGACGGGCTTGCACCCGCGCACGGTCGCACGTCCTGCTCGTCACCCATGCCCAGTGACCCGCGCGGTGTCCAGCCCATCCGACCGACGCCCGACACCCGATGCCCGCGATGCCACGCCTGCCGATCCGTTTCGCCCTTGCCGCCACCCTGTCCACCGTCCTGGCCCTCGCCGCGTGCGGAGGCGACGATATCGCCGCCGTCGCGCGCACGGACGCGCAACCGCCGTCCGGCGGCACGACGACGGCACCGGCTCCCACGCCGCCCGCGACCACCACGCCGCAACCGGGCAAGTGGAAAGCCGCCCGCGCCGGCGACCTGATCGACGTGACGCTCGGCGATCTCCATCCGACGCAGGGGGCGATCGGCTACGACCAGATCTACTACAAGCTCGGCCGCTACGAACTGCAGCCCGACAAGAAGTTCGACGACTTCTGCGCGGACGAAGGCCTCGGCGGCGTCGCATCGAGCGGCTACACGGCCCGATCGTCGCTGCGCGAACCGACCAGCTACACGTGCGCGACGACCGACGCGAACGCCCGCGACCGCTCGGTGCTGAACCCCGTCGTGATCGGCCCGAACGGCGATGCGCTGTACCTGACGGACGGCCACCACGGGCTGTCGACCTATTACGAGACGCCCGACGGCGGCCCGGCGCTGCATGTGCACGTCGTCGTCAAGGACAACCTCAGCGACTACTCGGGCGACGCGTTCTGGCAGCAGATGCAAAGCCGCGGCTACCTGCGCCTGAAGAACGGCGACGGCAAGCCGATCACGACCGCGCAGTTACCGACCAGCCTCGGCCTGAAACTCGGGATGACGAACGACCGCTACCGCTCGCTCGTCTATTTCACGCGCGACATCGGCTACAGCAAGCCCGCACAAGCGACCGACTACCTCGAGTTCTACTGGGCCGACTGGCTGCGCGCGCAGCCCGGCACGTTCGCGCTAGCAAACTACGACCTCACGCGCGGCGGCACGACCGATCCCGATCCGGCGAAGGCCGACACGGGCTACCTGAATGCGGTCTGGAATGCGTCGACGCGGATGGTCGCGGCCACGGACCCGGTGATCGACGGCAAGACGGGCGCCGACCTCGGACGCGCCGATGCGATCAACGGCGGGAAGAAATACAACAAGGGGGAATTCGACAAGCTGCGCCAGCCGATCACGGCCGACAAGCCCGGCAAGATCGCGTACGCGCTCGACTACAAGACGCGCCACGGGCTGCCGCAGTAAGCGTCACGCCAGAACGAAGGGAACCCCGGCCCGGCCATGCCATGCCGGACGGGCCCCGCGTGCTCAAAGCACCTTGCGGTACCCGTCGTCGTCGCTCGCGGCTTCGAGATGCGACACGTCGGCCCACTGCACGACCTGCGCGCGGCCATCGACGTAATCGACGACGTTGATGCTCGTGTTGAGCAGCTGATAGCTGCGCGGCGCCGACAGCTCGATCCCGTTCGCGAAGCGATACACGCAATCGAGCACACCGCCGTGCGCGACGCACGCGATCCGGCCGCCCGGATGCGCGGCGACGATCGGTTCGAGCGCATGCAGCACGCGGTGATAGAACTCGCGCTGCGACTCGCCGCCCTCCGGCGCGAAACCCGGATCGCGCGTCTGCCAGGCCGCATACGCGTCCGGAAACAGCGCCTCGATCTCCGTGCTGTCGTGCCCCTGGAATGCGCCGTACGAGCGTTCGCGCAACCCTTCGCGCAGCAGCAGCGGCAGCCCGAGCGCGTCGGCAAAGGGTTGGGCGGTCTGTTGCGCGCGCATCAGGTCGCTCGAATACACCGCGTCGAGCCGCGCGCCGTCTTGCGCGTCGCGCGCGAGCCGCGCCGCCAGCCGCTGCGCCTGTGCGAGCCCCGTGTCGGCCAGCGGGATGTCGATATGCCCCTGGATGCGCTTGATGCGGTTCCAGGCCGTCTCGCCATGGCGGATGAAAAGAATCTGCGTGGTGGCCATCGCGGCGCGTCTCCGGGGAAGAATCAGGGCCGCACTTGCAGCCAGAACGTCACGGGGCCGTCGTTGACGAGCGACACCTGCATGTCGGCGCCGAACTCGCCCGTCTCGACGATCGGGTGCCGCGCCCGCGCGGCCGCGACGAAATAGTCGAACAGCCGCGCGCCTTCGTCGGGCGGCGCGGCCGGCGTGAAGCTCGGACGCAGCCCGCTGTTGGTATCGGCCGCGAGCGTGAACTGCGACACGAGCAGCAGGCCGCCTGCGCGACCTTCGCCGTCGATGTTCGATACCGGCAGGTTCATCTTGCCGGCCGCGTCGCTGAACACGCGATAGCCGAGCAGCTTCGCGAGCAGTTTGTCGGCCGCGGCCTCGGTATCGCCGCGCTCCGCGCAGACCAGCGCGAGCAGGCCCGCGCCGATCTCGCCCGTCGTGCGGCCGCCGACGCGCACGTCGGCGCGTGTCACGCGCTGGATCAGCGCGATCATGCGGTCAGCGTGACGCGCGCGAAGCGGCGCTTGCCGACCTGCACGACGAATTCGCCAGCCTCGACCTTCAGGCCCTTGTCGGACACGGTCGCGCCGTCGATCTTCACGCCGCCCTGATCGATGTTGCGCAGCGCCTCGCTGGTCGACGGCACGAGGCCCGCCTGCTTCAGCAACTGACCGATCGCGAGCGGCGCGCCGGCCAGCGTGACCGACGGAATGTCTTCCGGCACGCCGCCCTTCGCGCGGTGGTTGAAGTCCTCGAGCGCGCGCTCGGCATCGGGCTGCGAGTGGAATCGCGCGACGATTTCCTGCGCGAGCAGCACCTTGAAGTCGCGCGGGTTGCGGCCGCCTTCGGCCTCGCGCTTGAAGCCGGCGATCTCGTCGAGGCTGCGGAACGACAGCAGCTCGAAGTAACGCCACATCAGCGTGTCCGAGATGCTCATCAGCTTGCCGAACATGTCGGTCGGCTTCTCGCTGATGCCGACGTAGTTGCCCTTCGACTTCGACATCTTCTCGACGCCGTCGAGGCCTTCGAGCAGCGGCATCGTGAGAATGCACTGCTGTTCCTGGCCGTACTGCTTCTGCAGTTCGCGGCCGACCAGCAGGTTGAACTTCTGGTCGGTGCCGCCGAGTTCGAGATCGGCGTTCAGCGCGACCGAATCGTAGCCCTGCATCAGCGGGTACAGGAATTCGTGGATCGAGATCGGCACGCCGCCCTGGAAGCGCTTCGTGAAATCCTCGCGCTCGAGGATCCGCGCGACCGTGTAGCGCGACGCGAGCTTGATCATCCCGTCCGCGCCGAGCGGCATCGACCATTCGCTGTTGTAGCGGATCTCGGTCTTGTCGCGATCGAGCACGAGCGCGGCCTGCTCGAAGTAGGTCTTCGCGTTCGATTCGATCTGCTCGCGCGTGAGCGGCGGACGCGTCGCATTGCGGCCCGACGGATCGCCGATCAGCGACGTGAAATCGCCGATCAGGAAGATCACCGTATGGCCGAGGTCCTGCAACTGGCGCATCTTGTTCAGCACGACCGTATGGCCGATGTGGATGTCCGGCGCGGTCGGATCGAGGCCGAGTTTGATACGCAACGGCGTGCCGGTGGCTGCGCTGCGCGCGAGCTTCTGCGCGAACTCTTCCTCGATCAGCAGCTCGTCGACGCCGCGCTTCGTGACGGCGAGCGCATGCCGGACTTCGTCGGTGATCGGGAAAACGGGCTTGGAACTGGGTTCGGTGCTCATCGGTGCCAGGAAGAATGTCGCAAAAACAGGGATTTTCCCATAACTTGCGCGCGCATCGCTTAACGACGCGTCACGTTGCGCGGATAATCGGGCGCAAGGCGCGCGGCACCGGCCCGCGCCGCACGATCCAGGAGAACCCAACGTGCCGCAACGACAGCCGCAGCATGCCCATCCGGCAGACGGCATCTACTTCGGGCTGATGTCGGGAACCAGCATGGACGGCGTCGACGGCGTCGCCGTGCGTTTCGAGGCCGGCCGTGCGCCGGTCGTGCTCGCGGAAGCGTTCGTCGGCTTCGCGCAATCGCTGCGCGACGCGCTGTTCGCGCTGCAGCAGCCCGGCGACAACGAGATCGACCGCGAATCGCTCGCGGCGAATGCGCTCGTCACGCGCTATGCGGTGTGCTGCCATGAATTGCAGCGCACGGCCGGGCTGTCGCGCGACGAGATCCGCGCGATCGGCGTGCACGGCCAGACGGTGCGCCATCGGCCCGAGCGCGGCTATACGCGCCAGCTCAACAATCCGGCGCTGCTCGCCGAGCTGACCCAGGTCGACGTGATCGCCGATTTCCGCAGCCGCGACGTGGCCGCCGGCGGCCACGGCGCGCCGCTCGCGCCGGGTTTCCATGCAACGGTGTTCGGCGCGCCGGGCGAAACGCGCGTCGTCTGCAATCTCGGCGGGATCAGCAACATCACGATCCTGCCCGGCGCGGGCGGCGACGTGCGCGGTTTCGACTGCGGCCCCGCGAATGCGCTGATCGATGCCTGGGCGACGCGCCATCTGGGCAAGCCGTACGACGACGGCGGGAAGTTCGCCGCCCGCGGCGCCGTCCGTGCGCCGCTGCTCGACGCGCTGCTCGACGAACCGTATTTCAGCGCGCCGCCGCCGAAAAGCACCGGACGCGACCTGTTCAATCCCGCGTGGCTCGATGCGAAGCTCGCCGCGTTCCCGCAGGTTGCGCCGGAGGACGTGCAAGCCACGCTCACCGCGCTCACCGCCGTGTCGGTGGCACGCGAAATCGCGCAGCACGCAGCGGGCTGCCAGGCCGTGTTCGTCTGCGGCGGCGGCGCACGCAATCCGGTGCTGCTCGATGCGCTCCGGCACGCGCTGCGCGACGCCGGCGTGCCGGCCACCGTCGATACGACAGCCGCGCTCGGCGTGCCGCCGCAGCAGGTCGAAGCGCTCGCGTTCGCGTGGCTCGCGTACCGCTTCACCGCGCGCGAGCCCGGCAATCTCGCGACGGTCACCGGCGCGGCCGGCAACCGTGTGCTCGGCGCGCTCTATCCGCGCTGACGCGAGACCCGCCGCGTGCGGCGAGCGTTGCATCGAAGACGCGCATAAAAAAACGGGGCACAAGCCCCGTTTTTCATTCCGGCGAACCGGTGCGGATCTGTCGTGCGCTCAGACCGAGAACGACGAACCGCACCCGCAGGTGGTGGTCGCGTTCGGGTTCTTGATCACGAACTGGGCGCCGTTGAGGTCGTCCTTGTAGTCGATCTCGGCGCCGACCAGGTACTGGTAGCTCATCGAGTCGATCAGGAGCTGGACGCCGTTCTTGTTCATCACGGTGTCGTCCTCGTTGACTTCCTCGTCGAACGTGAAGCCATACTGGAAGCCGGAGCAGCCGCCACCCTGCACGAACACGCGCAGCTTCAGGTCGGGATTGCCCTCTTCGTCGATCAATTGCTTGACCTTGTCGGCCGCGGCGTCGGTGAAGACGAACGGCAGCGGCATATCGGTCGTCGTTGCTGCGGATTCGGTAACAGCGTTCATTCGAACTCTCCAAAAAGCTTTAGCCGCTATTGTAGGGCCGATCAGAAGATCGTGCTGAAGTCCATGAAATCAATAGGTTCTTGTCGATTTCATCAAGCTCGCCCGCGCGGGGCGGCCACGGCGGCGGCCCGGAAGCGGGCATAAAAAAACCGCCAGCGTGAAAGCTGGCGGTTTTTCCGGCGGACGCCGCCCGAAAGCGGCGAGGCCATGAAGCGGAATTAACGCTTCGAGAACTGCTTTGCGCGGCGTGCCTTGCGCAGACCGACCTTTTTACGCTCGACTTCACGCGCATCGCGCGTGACGAAGCCTGCGCTCGACAGCGACGGCTTCAGCGTCGCATCGTAGTCGATCAGTGCACGGGTGATGCCGTGGCGCACTGCGCCTGCCTGACCCGTTTCGCCGCCGCCGTTGACGTTCACCTTGATGTCGAACGTCTGGCCGTGGTTCGTGAGTTCCAGCGGTTGACGCACGATCATCAGCGACGTTTCGCGCGAGAAGTAGTCAGCGATGGGCTTGCCGTTGACGATGATGTCGCCCTTGCCAGCCTTGATGAAGACACGTGCGACTGCGCTCTTGCGGCGGCCCGTACCGTAGTTCCAGTTACCGATCATGTGGGTCCCCTTAGATCTCGAGCGCCTTCGGCTGTTGAGCCGAGTGCGGATGCGTCGCTTCTGCGTAGACCTTCAGCTTCTTGATCATCGCGTAGCCGAGCGGGCCCTTCGGCAGCATGCCCTTGACCGCCTTCTCAAGCGCGCGGCCCGGGAAGCGCTCTTGCATCTTGCCGAACGTCGTTTCATAGATACCGCCCGGGTAGCCCGAGTGACGGTAGTACTTCTTGTCCAGCGTCTTGTTGCCCGTGACCTTCAACTTGCTCGCGTTGACGATGATGATGAAATCACCGGTGTCGACGTGCGGGGTGAACTCAGGCTTGTGCTTGCCGCGCAGACGGCGTGCCACTTCGCTGGCAACACGGCCGAGAACCTTATCCGTCGCGTCAATCACGTACCATTCGCGCGTCACCTCATGGGCTTTTGCGGAAAACGTCTTCATGATCGATCCAAAAAAAATGCTTTGCCCGATGTGTTCGTCCTGCTTGTCTGTGTGCGCTTCGAGGCGCGGTGCAGGCTCTCCCTGTTCTTTTTCCGTGGGCATGAATGCGGAAAAGCCCTGAATTATAAAGGAAATACGGTTGCGTGGTCAAAGAGAATCCACGCCCCGTGTTCGCGGCGGCCGAAATGGGCCAAAATCCGATCGTGCCCCGACAAGCCAGGCGAACCGAGCGCCTGGGGCGGCACCCATCGACGCGCGACACATGACCTTGCCGCGCCAGACCGGCCGAACCCGAAAAACAACAAACCAGCATGATGAAACAACGACTTACGCCCTTCGTCGCGGCCGCCCTGGTGGCCGCCGCGGCGCCCGCCGTCGCCGCCCGCTCCAGCTGCGAAGCCAAGCTCGACGCACTCGATGCGCGCATCGCCGAAGCCCGAACCGCTCATGCCGAAGACCGCATCGCACGCCTGCGCGCGGTGCGCGAACGCGTGCGCCACTTCTGCGCACGCGGCCACGGCCACGCGTCGGCCGCCCATGCACCGGCGCCCGATGCCGACCCGCGCGGCACGCCACCCGACCCGACCTCGCAGCCGGCTGCGCGCCAGCCCGCGTGACGGTGCCGGCGCACGCAAGCCGCATGGCGGTATTTGCATGGGACGAAAAAAAGCCCGAACGGCTGGTTCGGGCTTAATCCACCTTAGGAGGAGGGTGGAGGAGACATTCGGAGGTTGCCGCAGCGCGACAACCAATGGAACTCATTATACGAATGCCCCACCGACTTCACAAGAAAATTTGCATTACGAAATCAAATCCCACGATATGAGATTTCAACCGATGCGCTTACGAAAATGAATTTCCATTTGAAATCAATTACATAAACGTATCAGACACGACCTGAGACCGCACACATCTAGAGCGAAACCCCTAAATTCGACAGGGAAATCGCCGTTCGCCGCCCTGCTCGCGCGGCGCCGTCGTTGCTCGTCGTGCAGCGCATCAGCCGACCGTTGCGCCGCGGGCTACAATGCCGGATCGAATCCGAATCAGGCAACGCTGGAGTGCAAGCATGGAATGCAAAGTAAGCTGGATGGGCCAGGACGGCATGGCGTTTTCCGCCGAGACCGGCAGCGGCCATCTCGTCACGATGGACGGCGCCCCCGAAGGCGGCGGCCACAACCTCGCGCCGCGTCCGATGGAAATGGTGCTGCTCGGCACCGGCGGCTGCACGGCCTATGACGTCGTGCTGATCCTGAAGAAGAGCCGCCAGGAAGTGAGCGGCTGCTCGGTCACGCTGAAGGCCGAGCGCGCGAGCGAGGATCCGAAGGTGTTCACGAAGGTGCACTTCCACTTCACGGTCACCGGCCGCAATCTGAACCCGGCCACGGTCGAGCGCGCGATCAACCTGTCGCACGACAAGTACTGCTCCGCATCGATCATGATCGCGAAGACAGCCGAACTCACGCATTCGTTCGACATCGTCGCCGCCTGAACGCACGGCGCGCGCATGAAAAAAGGGCCGGCGCTCCGCAGGGAGCGCCGGCCCTTTCGCATTCGAACGGCAAAGCAGGCCGATAAGCCGGATTCTGTGCACGCCGCGCGCCGAAGCGCGCAACGCGTGGCAGTCATTCCTCTAGGCGCGCCATTGCTGACGCGCTCAAGCTTCCTACCCGCAGACGAGACGGGGGCCCCGTCCTGCATCCGAAAATGCGCGCCTGCCTACTTGGAATTGCTCCGGGTGGAGGTTACCGTGCCGGCGAACGTCGCCGTCGCCGCGGTGCGCTCTTACCGCACCGTTTCACCCTTACCTGATCCCGGCTTGCGCCGGGCCATCGGCGGTTTGCTTTCTGTTGCCCTGTTCCGCGTGTCGCCACGGATGGCCGTTAGCCATCACCCTGCCCTGTGGAGTCCGGACTTTCCTCGCCCCCGCGCGCCCGAAGGCGGCGAGGCCGCGACTGCCTGGCCTGCTTTGCGACGCGCATTCTAGCACTGCGCGCCGCCGTCGGCAGCGCGCGAGCGGCGGCCGCGGCGAAACACGGCCGGATCGTCGTAGAACGCGACGTCGGCATTCGCCGCGCACCAGCCCGGCACGCCGAGCACCGGCAGCGGCGCGAAATCGCGGCTCGTCAGCGCGCACGTCGCGAGTTCGGCGGCGATTCGGGCGTCGACATGCGCGCTTCGGTACGCGTCGGGCCACGAAAAATAGTCGGCGCTCACTTCGACGATCCACGCGTGCGCGGTGCAGGACTTGTAGGGTGCGACGAGCTGTTCTAGCAGCGCATGGCCGACGAGCCGCGCCTCGCAGCGCGTGCCCCACGCCTCGCGCTCGGCCACCAGCAGCCGCGGCCAGTCGAAGCCGCGCAGCGCATCGGCGAGCGTGCGGTCGGCGGTGACGAACAGCGCGGCGTTCTCGTCGAACAACGTGAGCGCATCGCGCAACGCGCCGCGCACGGGGCCGACGCCGCCCGCCGCGTCGATCGCGGCGGCCTGGCGTGCGTTCAGCGCGGCCTTGATGCGCGGGTACGCGAACCAGACGAGCGCATTGAAGAAGTCGTGAAGAGTGTGGCGGGTCGGCACGCTGCCGGTGCCCGCGATATGGGTCTCGTACGCGACGCCGGGCGGCAGCTCGGCCTGCGGCACGAAGCGCAGCGGCCTGCCGCGACCGGTGACGCGCTCGCCGCCTCGCGACACACCGGCGAATGCGCCGTTCAACGCATCGAGCAGCGCGGCCTCGCCCGCACGGGCGGCCGCCTGCCATGCGCGGCCGGGCTCCGTGTAAGGCGCGAGCCACGGCGCGGACCAGTCGATCCGCGCGAAATCCGCCGCCGCGCGACCGGCCGCAGGGCCGGGTTCGCGCGGCGACGCGCCGCTCACGCGAGTTTCCAGCCGATCGTCTCGCCGCCGCGCAACGGCACGACCGGCGTATCGCCCGCGAAGATCTCGCGCGGCAGTTCCCATGTCTCGCGGCGCAGCGTGACCGTCTCGGCGGCGCGCGGCAGCCCGTAGAAATCGGCGCCGAAGAAGCTCGCGAACCCTTCCAGCTTGTCGAGCGCGCCGGCCGTGTCGAACGCTTCCGCGTACAGTTCGAGCGCGTGCAGCGCCGTGTAGCAGCCCGCGCAGCCGCACGCGGTTTCCTTCGCGCCGCGCGCATGCGGCGCGCTGTCGGTGCCGAGGAAGAAGCGCGGATTGCCCGACGTCGCGGCCTCGACCAGCGCCACGCGATGCGTCTCGCGCTTGAGCACCGGCAGGCAGTAGTAATGCGGGCGAATCCCGCCGACGAACAGCGCGTTGCGGTTGTACAGCAGGTGATGCGCGGTGATCGTCGCGCCGAGCAGGCCGGGCGCCGCGTCGGCATCGCGCACGTAGTCGGCCGCGTCCTTCGTCGTGATGTGCTCGAACACGACCTTCAGGCCCGGGAAATCGCGGCGCAGCGGCGTCATCACGCGGTCGATGAACACCTTCTCGCGGTCGAACAGGTCGATCGACGCATCGGTCACCTCGCCGTGCACGAGCAGCGGCATGCCGGTGTCCTGCATCGCCTCGAGCGTCCTCGCGCATTTCGCGAGATCTGTGACGCCATGATCGGAATTCGTCGTCGCGCCTGCCGGATACAGCTTCACGCCGTGCACGAAGCCGCTTTCGCGCGCGCGGCGGATTTCGTCGGGCGGCGTGTTGTCGGTCAGGTACAGCGTCATCAGCGGCTCGAACGTCAGCCCGGCCGGCAGCGCGGCGAGGATGCGCTCGCGATAGGCCTGCGCCTGCGCGGTGGTCGTGACCGGCGGCTTCAGGTTCGGCATGACGATGGCGCGGCCGAACTGGCGCGCGGTATGCGGCAGCACGGCGGCGAGCATGTCGCCGTCGCGCAGGTGCAGGTGCCAGTCGTCGGGACGGGCGAGCGAAAGCGTCGCCGGGGAAGAAGCGTTCGAGGCAGTCATAGGAGGCGTCGTGAGGAACGGGCTTGCCATCGGCGGGGCCGGAACGCGTGCGTGCGGGCCGACTGACGGCAAACCGCAACACGGGGCCTTGGGCCAGCGGAATCCGCTTTTTACCGCTCAGGGCTCGGTGATATGCTAGAAGCCGCATTGTACCGGGGTTCGCCCGGTTCGTTACCCCCTGCTTCAGCCTGCCGCCCCCACGTAAAATGTGCCAACTGCTTGGAATGAACTGCGCCGCGCCGACGGACGTCACATTCTCCTTCACAGGTTTCGCGGCACGGGGCGGGCTCACCGATCACCATGCCGACGGCTGGGGCATCGCGTTCTTCGAAGACAAGGCCTGTCGCCTCTTCATCGATCACCAGGCATCGGCCACGTCGCCGATCGCCGAAATGGTGAAGCGCTACCCGATCAAGTCCAAGAACACGATCGCGCACATCCGCAAGGCGACGCAAGGGCACATCGTGCTCGAGAACAGCCATC
This sequence comes from Burkholderia sp. BCC0044, assembly GCF_902832955.1. Lineage (NCBI taxonomy): Bacteria > Pseudomonadati > Pseudomonadota > Betaproteobacteria > Burkholderiales > Burkholderiaceae > Burkholderia > Burkholderia sp. BCC0044. The sequence continues at coordinate 1,792,025 of NZ_CADFDO010000001.1, forward strand.
CGTTCATGCGCGAGCTGTGGGGGCGGCACTGGATCTTCGCGCATAACGGCGACCTGCAGGACTACGCGCCGGACATGGACGGCAGCGTCTATCACCCGGTCGGCACGACCGACAGCGAACAGGCGTTCTGCGTGCTGATGCAGGGGCTGCGCGAAGCGTTTCCCGGTGCGCAGCCGCCGCTGCCCGAGCTGTTCGAGCGGGTCGGCGAACTGACGCGCGGCATCACCGATCACGGCGTGTTCAATTTCCTGATGTCGAACGGCCAGGCGCTTTTCGCGCACTGCTCGACGCGGTTGCACTACCTCGTGCGGCGCTGGCCGTTCTCGACCGCGCATCTCGTCGACGAGGATCTGTCGATCGACTTCGCGAAATACACGACGCCCGAGGATCGCGTCGCGGTGATCGCGACGCAGCCGCTCACCGACAACGAAGTCTGGACCGCGTTCGAGCCGGGCGAGCTGATCATGTTCCAGTGCGGCGACGTCGCCGCGCGGATGCGGATTCCGGTGCCCGAGCGCGTGCTCGAGAAGCTGCGCAACCCGTCGCTCGACGCGTCGGCGTCCGCGCCGCGCACGGTGGTGCGCGAAGCGCTCGCCACCGCGGCCGACGGCGATGCCGACGACGCGATCGACTTCTGAAGCGCGGCATCGGCCGCTTCCTGCTCACTTCCTGCGTGCTGCGCAAGCGTCATACGACGCGTCCGACGACGCCCGTCATCGGCGCAAATCGCCGCGCTCCGGGCAATACGGTTTCATTTTGACCACCAGCCGGCACGACCGATCGACGTCACGCGACATTCGCTTGATTTTATTAATTTACAAACGAAAATAAATAAAAGACGAGTCGAATAAAACACCCGCCAATTAAAACAGAAATCCCGGACCCGCATTTTAGCGCGAGGCATTCGCCGGAACCGTGCGCTATCCCACCTACTCCGGCAGCCCTTCCTGATTTTCACGAAACCCGCCTCGAGCCAGCCACCACCGTGGCTTTCGGTTCGATCAACCACACAAATCAAAAATACCACGCATTACGGTTCGCATCATTACAGTTTCCCATTTCTCGATAATCGACGGCCGCCTGAATCAGTAGACTCCGCCCATCCTCGGTGTAACGAAACACGATTGGCGCGACACGCAGCCACAGCCGCCGCACGCCCCTTCGGATCATTTCCCCACCGCGGAATGCGAATTCGCCGAATGGCGGCGAATGCCACTTCAAAAAGAAGAAAGAGGGGTATGTCGTGAATCACTCATTTCGATCGATATGGAGCGAGGCCGCCGGCTGCTGGGTCGCGGTTGCGGAAACGACGCGGGCGCGCGGCAAGCGCTCGGGCAGCGAAGCGGGTGCTGGCCGCCGCACCGCGCAGAAGGTCGCGCACCACGCGGCGCGCCGGTCGCCGCTGCGCGTCGCGGCGCTCGGGGCCGCACTCGCCGCGCTGTCGGCCGGCGTCGCACAGGCGTCGACCTGCGGCAACGGCGCGGCCGTCGCGAACGGTGGCACCTGCGCGCTCGGCAGTTTCAGTCCGACCGTCAACGACAACCTGGCCGGCGCCACGACCGTGTCCGGCGGCGACACGGTCGGCGTGACGGGCGCATGGACGGGCGCCCCCGGCGACCCGGGCTATACGCTGACGCCGATCGGCAGCACGACCATCGTGTCGGGCAACCCGAACCAGCCGCTGCTCTCGCTCGGCGGCAAGACGCAAAGCGTCAGCACGCCCGACTCGATCACGGCCACCCACACGTCGGTCGCCACCTACAACTCGGCCGAATTCACCGCGTCGACGGCCGGCTCGGCCAACGTGCCCGTGTACCACGACGTGAACGGCGGCCAGTACGTGAACACGCGGATCGGCACCGTCGACAGCACCGGCGGCACGCTGAACGTGTCGATCGGCAATTCCGCGAATGCGCCCGACGCGACCGGCAACGCGATCTCGATCGCGCCGAAGCAGACCGACCTGACCTTTGCGGACGGCACCGGCGCGGCAAAAAGCGTCGTCGACTGGAATTCCCGCAACCAGATCTGGCTCGGCACCGGCGACTATCTCGCCAGCGGCGGCCCGGTCGGCCAGCTTCAGCTCGACGTGCCGGCCTATGCGGGTACCTTCACCGCGTTCGACGGCAGTCGCTGGACCGTCACCGACGCCGCGTCGCTCGCCGCCTACAACGACTTTCTCGTGCGCTCGGTCCAGAGCGGCGCGCTCGGCTCGCAGGCCGCCTACGACACCGCGTTCGGCCAGGCCGTCACGTTCTCGCAGCAAACCTTCCAGTACGCAAACAACGTGTCCGCCGGCGACAAGAACACGCTGCCGATCGATCACCTGTCGGTGATGCACGGCACGGGCGCGAACGCGGCGCTGCACATCGGCAAGGACGGCCAGATCGACTTCCGCGGCACCAACACGATCGAATCGAGCTCGGCCGTGCTCGCGGAACACGGCGCGCACTTCGTCAACGACGGCCGCCTGTCGGGCGACTTCACGCTGGTGCGGCTCCTGAGCGGCGCGAGCGGCGTCAACAACGGCGTGATCTCGTCCGGCTACGCGTCCGCCAACAACGTCGACACGAGCGGCAGCACGCCACCCGCCAACTTCGGCTTCAACGCGTACACGGAAGGCAACGGCGTGTATGCGAGCGGTATGGGCACCTCGTTCGTCAACCACGGCGTGATGAACGTCGGCGCGTGGACGCTCGCCGGCAACCGGCCCGACCTGCAGAACTACGCGGTGGGCGTGGCAAACGACGCGACGGCGTCGAACGCCGGCACGATCAACGTCGGCGTCAACGCGACGACGCTCGACAGCCAGGTGATCGGCGGCCTCGTCGCCGGCGGCAGCTTCACGAACGAAGCCGGCGGCACGATCTATCTCGGCCGCGCCGCGCAGTACGACCCCACCGCCCCCGAAGCCGCGAACGACGTCGCGCTGTCCGCGCACGCGTACGGCATCCTGCTCGGCGCGTCGGGCACCGCGAGCAACCTCGGCACGATCGTGATCGGCTCGCAGACGCAGAACGGCGCCGCGCTGGCGAGCATCGGCTCGAGCGCCGGCACGCTGACCAACGCGGGCACGATCGTCGTCAACGGCGCCGCGCCCGGCACGCCGCTCGCCAACGTCGGCATGCTCGCCGCCGACACCGCCGCGACCGTGACCAACACGGGCACGATCACGCTGAACGGCGTGAACGGCATCGGCATCATGGTCGTCGGCACCGGCACGAACGCCACGACCGCGACGTCGACCGGCACGATCGACGTGGCCGGCGGCCTCGATCCCGCGTCGGGCACGCGCAACTACGGCGTCTGGGCCGAAGGGCCGCTCGCGAAAGCCACGCTCGACGGCGCGCTCAACCTGACGGGCACCGGCGCGATCGGCGTGCACGCACGCTCGGGCGCGACGATCGACGTCGGCGCGAACGCGGTGCCGGCCTTCATGTCCGGCACCCACCAGATCGGCTTCTATGCGTACGGCGCGGGCTCGAAGATCAACGTCGCCGCGCAGCACCTGAGCGTCGACACCGACGATTCGACGCTGTTCCGCGTCGCGGGCGGCGCGGCCTACACCGGCGCGTCGACGGCCGGCGCACTGACGACCGACGTCAACGGCCAGCGGGCGCGCGGCGTACTCGCGACCGACGCCGGCACCACGCTGTCGACCGGCAACGCGGTCTACAACGTCAACGGCGCGAACGGCATCGCGATCGCGGTCGAAGGCGGCGCGACAGGCACGATCGACGCGGGCGCGACGATCAACCTGAATGCGGCCGGTGCGATCGCGGGCGTGGTGGACGGCCAGGCGCACGACCTCGCCGGCGCGGCTGCCGGCGCGCCGGTCGCGACGACGCTGACCAACCACGCCGCCGTGACGTCGTCGACCGCCGGCGTGACCGGCTTCGTCGCGCAAAACCTCGGCACGCTCGATAACCGCAGCACGGTGTTGCTGACCGGCGCGGGCTCGACCGGTGTCGTGGCCGGCACGCTCGGCACGGTGAACAACGCGTCGACGATCCGCGTGTCCGACGGCACCGGCGCGCTCGTGCAGGGTGCGTCGGCCACGCTCGCCAACGCAGGGTCGATCGAGGCCGACGACGGCCTCGCGGGCGTACGCCTGACGGGAGCCGGTGCATCGGTCGCGCTGTCGGGCGCCGGCACCGTCATCGCGAACGGCAGCGCCGACGGCGTGCTGATCGACTCAAGCGTCACCGGTGGCGGCATCGCGGCCGGCGCGACGTCGATCGCGGTCGGCGGCTCGGGCAGCGGGATCCGCAACCTCGGTGCGAATGCAACGGTCGCGCTGGCCGGCACGCAGATCGCCACGACGGGCGACGGCGCCGCCGGCCTCGCGTCGACCGGCGCGGGCGCGCGCATCGCGACCGATGCGGCCACGGTCGTCCGCACGACCGGCGCCGACGCGCACGGCCTGTATGTGACCGGCGCCGATTCCACGCTCGCGGCCAACGGAACGACCGTCGCGACGACCGGCACCAACGCGCATGCGATCGTCATGGACGGCGGCGCGACGGCCCTGCTGTCGGGCGCGAAGATTGCCGCATCGGGTGCCGCGGCCGATGGCGTCATCGCGCAAAACGGCGGCCGCATCGCCGATACGGGTTCGTCGCTCGCGAGCGCAGCCGGCAACGGCGCAACCGCGAACAGCGGCGGCGTGCTCGCATTGACCGGCACGACGCTCACGGGCGCGACGGCCGGCGTGCTGACGTCGGACACGCTCGCGAACGGCGTGACGAATTCGGTCCTGGTCGACGGCGGCAGCGTGACGTCCGCCACCGGGCCGGCCTTCGCCGCGCGCGGCGGCACGGCCGACATCGCGGTGCGCAACGGCACGGTCGTGACGGCCGGCAACGGCACGCTGCTGAACCTCGCGAACGGCAGCAACGTGACGTTCGACGCATCGGCGGTGAACCTCGCGGGCGACATCGTCTCCGACGCATCGAGCACCGGCAACGTGTTCCTCGCGAACGGCACGACGCTGACCGGCAAGATCGACCCGGTCGCGCTGACCGTCGACGGCACGAGCACGTGGCGCATGACGGGCAGCTCGGTGCTGAGCAGCCTGAACAACGCGGGCCTCGTCGCGTTCGCCGCACCGGTCGGTTCGCCGACGCTCACAGGCAGCTACAAGACGCTGACGACCGGCAGCTACGTCGGCAACGGCGGCACGATCGCGCTGAACACGTATCTCGGCGCCGACGCGTCGCCGACCGACCGGCTGATCGTGAACGGCGGCGCGGCGAGCGGCACGACCGGCCTGAAGATCGCCAACACGGCCGGCACCGGCGCGCAGACGACCGGCGACGGAATTCCGGTGGTCGTCACGGCCAACGGCGGCACGACCGCCGCGTCGGCGTTCCATCTCGCGGGCCCGGTACAAGCCGGCGCGTACGAATACCGGCTCTATCGCGGCGGGCAAAGCGACGCGAACGGCTGGTACCTGCGTTCGCAGCTCGACCCGACCGACCCCGGCGACCCGATCCACCCTTCCGGCGGCGGCGACGGCGGCACCAACGGCAATGGCAACGGAAACGGCGGCGCGCTCGCCTATCGTCCGGGCGTCTCCGGCTACGCGATGACGCCGCTGCTGAACGCCGACTACGGCTTCTCGACGCTCGGCAGGCTGCACGAGCGCGTCGGCGACATCTACAACGTCGAGAAGCAGCAACCCGGCAATCGCGACGGCGTGTGGGGGCGCATCGGCGGCCAGAGCCTCGATGCGAACGCAGGCCGCTTCTCGGCGGACGAACGCACGTTCTTCGCGCAGTTCGGCAAGGACTGGACCCTCGACCAGGCGCCGAACGGCGCCGGCAGCACGCACGCGGGCGTGACGGCCAGCATCGGCGTGTCGAACGCGAGCTTCAGCGACCTGGCGCGCGCGGGCTCGCCCGACCTGTCGACGTCGACGGGCTCGGTCGAAATGCATGCGCAGAGCGTCGGCGGCTACTGGACGCGCTACCTGCCTGACGGCACCTACTTCGACAGCGTCGGGCAGGTCACGCACTACGGCAACCGCTATCGCGACAGCTACGGCAACGAGGCGTCGCAGAACGGCTTCGGCATCGCGCTGTCGCAGGAAGTCGGCAAGCCGTTCGCGATCGGCGCGTTGCCGGTCGCGGTCGAGCCGCAGGCGCAGCTGATGTACCAGTACCTGAAGCTGAACGGGTTCAACGACAACGTGTCGGCGGTGTCGGGCACGACGACGAACGCGCTGCGCGGCCGCGTCGGCGTGCGCATCTTCCGGCCGAACCTCCAGTCGGACGCGGGCGGCGGCGCCGCGACGCCGTACTTCACGGCCGACGTGCTGCACGACTTCCTGTCGCCGGGGCAAACCGTGGTCGGCGGCACGCCGTTCGCGACGCATCTCGGGCGCACCTGGTACGAGCTCGGCGTCGGCGTGACCGCCGGCTTCGGCAAGTCGGGCGAGCTGTACGCGAACGCGAAGATCGCGCGCAACATCGGCGGCGATTACCGGCGCGGGATCGTCGGGCAGGTCGGCTACCGGTACAGCTGGTAACGCCCGGCGGCGGACGAAAAAAAACCGCCCGGCTGCGTGCCGGGCGGTTTTCGCATGGGTGCGCGCGAAAACGCGCGAACGCTCAGTGCAGGATCTTCGCGAGGAAGTCCTTCGCGCGGTCCGATTTCGGATTCGAGAAGAAATCGTCCTTGCGGTCGTCCTCGACGATCGCGCCCTTGTCCATGAAGATCACGCGATGCGCGACCTTCTTCGCGAAGCCCATCTCGTGCGTGACGACCATCATCGTCATCCCTTCCTGCGCGAGTTCGACCATCACGTCGAGCACTTCGTTGATCATCTCGGGATCGAGCGCGGACGTCGGCTCGTCGAACAGCATCGCGATCGGGTCCATCGACAGCGCGCGCGCGATCGCGACCCGCTGCTGCTGGCCGCCCGACAACTGGCCGGGAAACTTGTGCGCATGCGCCTTCAGGCCGACGCGATCGAGCAGCTTCATGCCCTTCTCCGCCGCTTCGTCCTTGCCGCGGCCGAGCACCTTGATCTGCGCGAGCGTCAGGTTCTCGGTGATCGACAGGTGCGGGAACAGCTCGAAATGCTGGAACACCATGCCGACCTTCGAGCGCAGCTTCGACAGGTTCGTCTTCTTGTCGCCGACCGACTGGCCGTTCACGAGGATCTCGCCCTGCTGGAACGGCTCCAGGCCGTTCACGGTCTTGATCAGCGTCGACTTGCCGGAGCCCGACGGGCCGCACACGACGACCACTTCGCCTTTCTTGACCTCGGTCGTGCATTCGGCGAGGACCTGAAACTGGCCGTACCACTTCGAAACGTTCTTGATGGAAATCATCTTGTGACCTTTTTCTGGAGACCCTTGACGAGAGCAGACGCCAACGAGCAAATCACGAAATAGCATGCGCCGGCGAACAGGACCATCTCGACGGTCGTGCCGTCGCGATCGCCGACGTTGGCGGCCGTGCGGAAGAAGTCCGCGAGACTGATCACGTACACGAGCGACGTATCCTGGAACAGGACGATCGCCTGCGTGAGCAGCAGCGGCACCATCGCGCGGAACGCCTGCGGCAGGATCACGAGGCGCATCGCCTGCGCGTAGTTCATGCCGAGCGCGAACGCGGCGTTCACCTGCCCGCGCGGCACCGCCTGGATGCCGGCGCGGATGATCTCGGAATAATACGCGGCTTCGAACAACGAGAACGCGACCATCGCCGAGGCGAGGCGGATGTCGATCGTCGGCGACAGCCCGAGCACGCCCTGCAGCAGCTGCGGCACGATCAGGAAGAACCACAGCAGCACCATCACGAGCGGGATCGAGCGGAACACCGTCACGTACGCTTTCGCGAACCACGCGAGCGGCTTCACGCCGGACAGCCGCAGCAGCGCCAGCAGCGTGCCCCAGACGATGCCGATCACGATCGCGATCAGCGTGATCTTGAACGTGACGATCGCCCCCGACCACAGCGTCGGCAGCGCGCCGGGAATACTACTCCAGTCGAACTGATGCATCACTTGCCTCCGATGTAGCCGGGCAGCCGCGTACGGCCTTCGATCCAGCGCATGAACGCCATCACGACGAGGTTGATCAGCACGTACGCGAGCGTCACGGCGATGAACGACTCGTAGGTCTGCGCGGTGTAGTCGACGAGCTGGCGCGCCTGCGCGGACAGGTCGAGCAGGCCGATCGTCGACGCGACGGCGGAGTTCTTGAAGATGTTCAGGAATTCCGACGTGAGCGGCGGCACGATGATCCGGTACGCGACGGGCAGCAGCACGTAGCGGTACGTCTGCCATTGCGTGAAGCCCATCGCGAGGCCGGCCGCGCGCTGGCCCTTCGGCAGCGCGTTGATCCCCGAGCGCACCTGTTCGCACACGCGCGCGCCGGTGAACAGGCCGAGACAGACGATCGACGCGGTAAAGAACTGCGTGCCGGGCGGCAATTGCTTGATCCAGGTGCCGATCGACGCGGGCAGCAACTCGGGTATCACGAGATACCAGACGAAGAACTGCACGATCAGCGGGATGTTCCGGAAGATCGACACGTACACGGTGCCGATCGCGGCGAGCCACTTGTTCGGCACGGTGCGCAGCACGCCGAACAGCGACCCGACGATCAGCGCGATGACCCAGGCGACGAGCGACACTTCGATCGTCACCCAGAAGCCGGACATCAGCCATCCGAAATAAGTCGTCGGCTCGCCGGTCGACACGGGGCTCAGAAAGATGCCCCAGTTCCAGTGGTAAGACATGGGCAAGACTCCAGCAAAAAGAAACGGAAGAAGCAGCGCCTCTTCCGTTTCAGTAGCGTCATTTCTGCATCAACGGCCGTGTGGTCAGTCGAGCGCCTTGTCGTTCGGGTTCGCGTACAGCTTCTTCATCGACTCGGACAGCGGGAAGTTCAGGTTCAGCCCCTTCGGCGGGATCGGGTTCTCGAACCACTTCGCGTAGATCTTCGCGGCTTCGCCCGACTTCTCGACTTGCGAGATCGCGTCGTCGACGACCTTCTTGAAGTCGGCATCGCCCTTGCGCATCATGCAGCCGTAAGCCTCTTCCGATTGCGGCGTGCCGACGATCACCCAGTCGCCCGGCTGCTTCGCCTTCGCGCGCTCGCCCGCGAGCAGTGCGTCATCCATCATGAACGCGACCGCGCGGCCCGATTCCAGCGTGTTGAACGAATCGCCGTGATCCTTCGCGCTGATGATGTTCATGCCGAGCTGCTTGTCGTTGTTCATCTTGCGCAGCAGGCGCTCCGACGTCGTGCCGGCGGTCGTCACGACCGTCTTGCCCTTCAGGTCGGCGAAATCCTTGACGCCCGAATCCTTCTTCGTCATCAGGCGCGTGCCGATCACGAAGATCGTGTCGGAGAACGCGGCTTGCTGCTGACGCTCGGTGTTGTTGGTCGTCGAGCCGCACTCGATGTCGACCGTGCCGTTCTGCACGAGCGGGATGCGGTTCTGCGACGTGACGGGGATGTTCTTCACCTGCAGGTTCGGCAGGCTCAGCTTCTTCTTCACCGCGTCCACGATCTTCAGCTGGAACTCGCGCGAATAGCCGACCACCTGCTGGTTCTGGTCGTAATAGGAGAACGGAATCGACGATTCGCGGTGGCCCAGCGCGATCACGCCCGTGTCCTTGATCTTCTTCAGCGTGCCAGTCTCCTGAGCATGCGCGCCGCTTGCGAACGCGCACAGCGCCGCGGCCATCAGGACTGCCTTGTGGTATTTCATTTTGGTCATCTCCTTGGCTAAAACCCGCGCCAGTGTATCAAAGTAATATTTTTGAAAGTACTGGTTGTTTACCGCACTACGAATCGCCCTGTGCGAAGCCGTCCTCCCGGCTCCAGGCGCTCCAAATGCACGCGCGGGCGGTGCCGGATTCGGCACCGCCCGCGAGGGTTCACATCCGCAATCGGGTGGATTGCTTCATGAATCTTTCATGATCGATGATCAGGGACGCCCGGTCAGGGGTACAGGCCGCGCATTTCGCGCGCCATCAGGATGCGCTTGCACGCGACGATGAACGCCGCCGTACGCACCGTCACCTTGTGCTCTTCCGCGACCGCCCACACGCCGGCGAACGCTTCGCGCATCACGCGCTCGAGACGATGGTTGATCTCGTCTTCCGTCCAGAAGAAGCTCGAGAAATCCTGCACCCACTCGAAGTACGACACGGTCACGCCACCCGCGTTCGCGATCACGTCGGGGATCACGAGCACGCCGTTCGCGCTCAGGATGTCGTCCGCCGCCGTGGTCGTCGGGCCGTTCGCGCCTTCGACGACGATCTTCGTGCGGATCTTCGCCGCGTTCTTCTCGGTGATCTGGTTTTCCAGCGCCGCCGGGATCAGGATGTCGGTCTCGACCGTCCAGAACTCGTCGTTCGGCATCGGTTCCGCGCCTTCGAAGCCCGCGACGCCGCCCGTGCGGGCGACGTGGTCGAGCAGCTTGTTCGAATCGAGGCCGGCCGGCTGGTAGATCGTGCCCGTGTGATCCTGCACCGCGATCACCTTCGCACCCGCTTCCTGGAACAGCTTCGCCGCGATGCCGCCGACGTTGCCGAAGCCCTGCACCGCGATGCGCGCGCCTTCGATTTCCAGGCCCTTCTTCTTCGCCGCTTCGGAGCCGACGACGAACACGCCGCGGCCCGTTGCTTCCTTGCGGCCGAGCGAACCGCCGAGCGCGATCGGCTTGCCGGTCACGACGCCGGTCGACGTCTGGCCCTGGTTCATCGAGTACGTGTCCATCATCCACGCCATCACCTGTTCGTTGGTGTTGACGTCCGGCGCCGGGATGTCGGTGTTCGGGCCGATGATGATGCCGATTTCGCTGGTGTAGCGGCGCGTCACGCGCTCGAGCTCACCGCGCGACAGCTTGCGCGGGTCGACGCGGATGCCGCCCTTCGCGCCGCCGTACGGCACGTTCACGGCCGCGTTCTTCACGGACATCCATGCCGACAGCGCCATCACTTCCGACAGCGTCACGTCCTGGTGGTAGCGCACGCCGCCCTTGCCCGGGCCGCGCGACACGTTGTGCTGCACGCGATAGCCCTCGAAGTGCGCGACGGTGCCGTTGTCGAGCTCGATCGGGCAGTCGACGATCAGGATGCGCTTCGGACGCTTCAGCGTTTCGAGCCAGCGCGACAGCGAACCGAGGTACGGCGCGACGCGATCGACCTGCTGAAGGTAGTTGCCCCACGGGCCGAGATCGTCGGCGTGCAGGTAGGACGGGATGGACTGCTGTTGCGAAGACATGGACACTCCAACGTTCAACGGATTGCGCACATTGTCGAAAAACCCGTTTTTTTTATCCAATGCCGTTTGTTTATTCGATTATGCGTTTCTTGCATGATCGCGATTTTTCGCAAATCCGCGGTCGATTTGCGCAAGAACGCCCGCGATCGGCCGTGCATCGCGTTCGTGGAAAATCGTTCTGGAAATGCGCGGGAGGCCCGCCGGACAGCCGTCCGACCGGTGCTGCAAGGCCGCCGTCAGTTGAGTGAGCCGGTCGGCCGAATTAACCGCCGGCGGTTAACCGGCGGTGTCGCCGGTGGTCTCGCGCAGTTCGTCGCGCACGACGTCCCACAGCGCACGCACGAGCTTCTGCCGCGGATCGTCGCCCTGCAGCGCGAGCTTGTCGCAGTACAGCCGGATCTCCATCGTCAGCGTGAACGGATGCGCGCCGCCGCGCGCCGACCGGTCGAGGCGGATCAGCCGGCCGCCCGCGACCGCGTCCTCGACCGCGCTGTGCGGCAGGAACGCGACGCCGTGGCCCGCGAGCGCCATCGCCTTCAGCCCTTCGGCCATGTCGGTCTCGTACACGCGATCGAGGAACAGCCGCGTCGGCGCATTCGCGATGATGACTTCGGTCATCCGGCCGAGATACGCGTTCGGCGTATACGACAGGTACGGCACGCGCGCGTCGGCCGCGCCCGGCAGCGTATGGCGCGGCCGGCCCGCGCGGCCGGGCGCCGAGAACGGGCTGATCGGCTCGCTACCGAGGACGAGCATGTCGTAGCGGGCCGGGTCGAGCGCGACCGGGTGGCTCGGGTGGTGGTAGCCCATCACGAGGTCGCAGCCGCCCTCGACCAGCGACAGCACCGCGTCGTGCACGTTCAGCGCGCGCAGCCGTGTGTGGACCTGGCCCATCTTCGCCTCGATCCGCTCGAGCCAGCGCGGGAAATACGTGAGCGACAGCGTGTGCGGCACCGCGAATTCGATCGTCGGCACCGGCGCGCCGACGTGGCCGCGCAGCAGCGTGCGCGCCTCGTGCGCCTGCGACAGCATCGTCAGCGCCTGCTCGTAGAAGATCTGCCCGGCCTGCGTGAGCCGCGTCGGATAGACCGACCGATCGATCAGCTCGGTCGCGAGCCACGCCTCGAGCGCCTGGATGCGCCGCGAAAACGCCGGCTGCGACACGTGCCGCAGCTCGGCGGACCGGCTAAAGCTGCGCGTTTCCGCGAGCGAGACGAAGTCTTCGAGCCATTTCAGTTCCATGCAGGCGAGCGCGGCGGGCGGCGGTCGGGAAGAAGCCTGCATTCTACCGGCGGGCGCGCCCGGCCGGCGGCCTGACGGACGGCCCGGCGCGCCTGCGCGGGCGAGCGCCGGCATGCCGTTCGCGCGCCGCCCGCGCATCGCTCGCCCGTGGCGGCCGCGGCCGGACCGGTTCGGTCGGGATCGACGCGCGCCGATGGTAAAATGCCGGATTCTCCTCCCCTCGTTCGCCCCGGCCCCAAAAGGCCCTGCCCGATCATGTCCGACACTCGTCCCGATACGCTTTTCGCCCTCACCGCGCTCTCGCCCATCGACGGCCGCTACGCCAGCAAGACCGAAGCGCTGCGCGACTGGCTCTCCGAAGCCGCCTTCATGCGCCACCGCGTCACCGTCGAGGTGCACTGGCTGATCGCGCTGTCGCGCGCCGGCTTCGCGGAAGTCCCGCGCTTCTCGGAAGCCTCCGAGCAGTTCCTGCTGCAGCTCGCCGAGCGCTTCACCGCGCACGACGCCGCGCGCATCAAGGAAATCGAGCGCGTGACGAACCACGACGTGAAGGCCGTCGAATACTGGCTGAAGGAATCGGTGAAGGGCCAGGCCGAACTCGAGAAGGCGAGCGAATTCATCCACTTCGCGTGCACGTCCGAGGACATCAACAATACCTCGCACGGGATGATGCTCGCCGGCGCGCGCGAACACGTGATCCTGCCGGCGCTGCGCACGGTCTACCAGCGCCTCGTCGCGCTCGCGCACGCGCACGCCGAACAGCCGATGCTGTCGCGCACGCACGGCCAGCCGGCCAGCCCGACGACGCTCGGCAAGGAACTCGCGAACGTCGCCGCGCGCCTCGCCCGCGCGATCACGCGCATCGAGAAGGTCGAGATCCTCGGCAAGATGAACGGCGCGGTCGGCAACTTCAACGCGCACCTGTCCGCGTATCCGGAATTCGACTGGGAAGCGTTCTCGCGCGACGTGATCGAAAACCGCCTGAAGCTCACGTTCAACCCGTACACGATCCAGATCGAGCCGCACGACTACATGGCCGAACTGTTCGACGCCGTGGCGCGCGCGAACACGATCCTGCTCGACCTCGACCGCGACGTGTGGGGCTACATCTCGGTCGGCTACTTCAAGCAGAAGACGAAGGCCGGCGAAATCGGCTCGTCGACGATGCCGCACAAGGTCAACCCGATCGACTTCGAGAACTCGGAAGGCAACCTCGGCCTCGCGAACGCGACGCTGCGCCACCTCGCCGACAAGTTGCCGGTGTCGCGCTGGCAGCGCGATCTGACCGACTCGACGGTGCTGCGCAACATGGGCGTGGCGCTCGGCTACTCGCTGCTCGCGTACGACTCGCTGATCCGCGGCCTCGACAAGCTCGAAGTGAACCCGCAGCGCCTGAACGACGATCTCGACAACTGCTGGGAAGTGCTCGCGGAGCCGGTGCAGACGGTGATGCGCCGCTACGGCATCGAGAACCCGTACGAGCAGCTGAAGGAACTGACGCGCGGCAAGGGCATCACGCGCGAGGCGCTGCAGGAATTCGTCGGCACGCTGGCGATCCCGCAGGAGGCGAAGGATCGCCTGCTCGCGATGACGCCGGCGTCGTACATCGGCAAGGCCGTCGAACTCGCGAAGCGGATCGCGTAAGCACCGCCGTCGCCCCGACGAAAAAGCCCAATGCGAAGCAATTCGCATCGGGCTTTTTGTTGCCTGCCGCAATCCGGTCAGAACGAGATCATCCGCCCCGGATTCAACGCGCTCATCACGCTCATCGCGGCCTTTGCGGCGGGAATCGCGATCGGCGACAGCTGCCGGCCGAGCGGAATCGCGCGATGGTCGATGCCCGTGAGCATCGAGAAATCGTCGTTGCGGCCGACGAAATCGTCGCAGATCGCCTTGCCGATCCGCACCGTCTGCGCGACGCCGTGCCCGCTCCAGCCCTGCACCATGTACATCGGCACGCGGCCGTCGGTCTTGCGGCTGTCGGTCGCGCCGTTCAGCGTGAAGTCGCTGACGCCGCTCCAGCAGTAGTCGAGCGCGAAGCGGCCGTCGTGCTGCGGAAACACCGTGTTCAGCCGCGTCAGCAGATACGCGTTGACGTCGGGCTGCGCCCAGCAGCTGCCGGTGCCCTGCCCGCCGAACAGCAGCCGGTTGCCGCGCACCGGCCGGTAGTAGTCGATCTGGAACTGCGTGTCGTACACCGGCATCCCGGCCGGCAGCAGCGTCGCGACGTCGACGTCGAGCGGCGCCGTCACGCTCACGTACGTGAAGAACGGCACGGTGGTCGCCGCGCCGTCGTCGAGCAGCCGGAACGTCGTGTTGTGCAGCGCGAGCACGACGCCGCGACGCGCGGTGATCGTGCCGCCCGGCGTCGTCGCGACGACGCCCGCGGGCGTCTCGTCGAGTTCGAGCACCTCGGTGCCCTCGAACAGCGCACCGCCGTTCAGCCGGAAGCCGTGCACGAGACCGCGCACCAGCGCGAGCGGATGGATCTGCCCGCCGATCTCATCGATCGCCGCGCCGTGATACAGCCCCGAGCGCACGTATTCGTCGTGCAGCTGATGGCGGCCGACGAGCTTCACGCCCGCGTCGCCGAGATGGCGGCGCGCATCCGCGCCGTCGAGCAGCGCGCTCATGTGGCCGGGGTGGACCGCCGCCGTGACGTGGCCGCGCTTGCGGTCGAGATCGAGCGCGTAACGCGCGCCGATCCCGTCGATCAGGTCCATCGACTCGGCCGACGCGAAGCGCCACAGCCGCTTCGCATCGTCGTGCGACAGGTTCTCGATCATGTCGGCGGCTTCCCAGCGCGCGAGGCCGGGCGTCAGTTGCCCGCCGTTGCGGCCCGACGCGGCCGAGCCGACGTGATGCTTGTCGACGAGGATCGTGTCGACGCCCGCTTCCGCGAGATGCAGCGCCGCCGATGCGCCGAGCAGGCCCGCGCCGATCACGAGCACGTCGCAGACGGCGTCGTGCGCGAGCGGCGCGCTGTTTTCATGGCGCGACAGCGACGCCTCGTACCAGTTCGCCGGGCGCTCGCCGTCATAGCGGGCCGGATCGCACCAGTTCCAGTTGTCTTTTTCGATGTTCAGTTGCGTTTGCTCGAAACGCGCTTCGCCCCGGATCAGGGCTCGGTTATTGGAAGTCATGATTGCACTTGCATGGTCTTGGGCCGCCTGTCGAAGAGCCTGTTGGCTTCGCGGGTGGGGGCAGCCGGTTCCACATGGGTGTCAACGAGAAAAGGGGCGCGATGGCCCGTGTTGACGGCGGCGCGCTCGTGCCGCCTGGATCCCGGACTGTGCGAAAGCACGTATTGAAAGGTGCCGGGACACCCAATTTCTACACCGCAGAAATAATTCTACAGTGTAGAATAAGCTTTCGTCAAGTTTACAGTCGGCACCGCCCGGCGCGCCATCCCGCCTCGATGAAAGACAAACCCGCCCAAGGGCCGCGCGGCCTCGACAAGGACGCGATCGTCGCGGCCGCGCTCGCGCTGCTCGAAGACGTCGGCGAAGCCGCGTTCAGCGTGCGCAAGCTCGCGCAATCGGTCGGCTGCGACCCGATGAGCGTGCTGTATCACTTCAAGTCGAAGGACGGCCTGAGCCGCGCGATCGCGAATGCGCTGTCGCGCTCGCTCGTGCCGGTCGATCCGTCACTGCCGTGGCGCGAACGGCTGCGCGACCTCGCGCGCCAGTACCGCGCGCTCGCGCTGCGCTACCCGGCCGCATTCGCGCTGCTGCAGCGGCACATGAGCACGGGGCCGGCCGATCTCGCGCACATCGAGGCCGTGCATCGCGCGCTGACCGACGCCGGCATCCCGCGCGCGGCGCTGCCGTCGGTATGCGTCGGCTGGTATGCGAGCGTGATCGGCCTCGCCGCCGCCGAGGCCGGCGGCCTCACGCGCGCCGCGAACGACGTCGAGCTCGCGGAAATGCACGCGCTGTCCGACGCCGCGCATCCGCTCGTGAAGTCGGCCGCCCCGCTCTATGCGCAGCTCGATCCGGCGGTCGTGCACGACACGATGCTCGACGTGCTGCTCGACGGCATCGCGCAACGCGCGCACACGGCCTGAGCGGCGTCCGCGCCGCCAACGAAAAAGGCGCCCGAAGGCGCCTTTTCCAGGACGATGACCGCGAACCGCGCTCAGTGCGGATGCGCGAGGCCGATCTTCAGCATGACCTGATCGACGATCTGCTCGGGCGTCAGCTCGATGCTGACCTCGATCGCCTCGTCCGGGCCCGGCTCCTCGAGCGTGTCGAGCTGGCTCTTCAGCAGCGACGGATCGAAGAAATGGCCGGTGCGGCTCTTCAGGCGCTCCTGCAACACCTCGAACGAACCCTTCAGATACACGAACCGCACGTCGGTATCGGTGCCGCGCAGCACGTCGCGGTACGAGCGCTTCAGCGACGAGCACGTGAACACGGCCGTCTCGCCCGCGTGCTGCTTTTCCTCGATGGCCGCGCGGATCGTGCGCAGCCACGGCCAGCGGTCTTCATCGGTCAGCGGAATGCCGTGGTGCATCTTTTCCTTGTTCGCCGCGCTATGAAACGCGTCGCCATCGGTATAGCTGCACGACAGGCGTTCCGCCAGCATTTCGCCGATCAGCGACTTGCCGGCGCCCGACACGCCCATTGCGATCAGAATCATTGACTACCCCTTGTTACAGAACCACGCTCAGCAACAGCGTAAAGCTCAGACCGAGCACCGAGATGATGGTTTCAAGCAGCGACCAGGTCTTGAACGTCTGGCCGACCGTCATCCCGAAATATTCCTTGATCAGCCAGAAGCCGCCGTCGTTCACGTGCGAGAAGATCAGCGAGCCCGAGCCCGTCGCGAGCACCAGCAGCTCCGGCCGCACCGACGCGCCCGACGCCGCCGCGATCGGCGCGACGATGCCGCAGGCCGTCGTCATCGCGACCGTCGCCGAACCCGTCGCGAGACGCATCAGCGCCGCGACGAACCAGCCGAGCAGCAGCGGCGACAGGTGCGCGTGCTTCGCGGTCTCGACGATCTGCTGCGAGATCCCGCTGTCGCGCAGGACGCCGCCGAAGCCGCCGCCCGCGCCGACGATCAGCGTGATGCCGGCGATCGGCGCCAGGCACTCGCCGCAGAACTTCTGGATCTGGTCGCGGTTGAAGCCCTGCTTCGCGCCGAAGGTCCAGAAGCTCACGAGCACGGCGATCAGCAGCGCGACGTCGGAGTTGCCGGCAAAGCGCAGCAGGTTGTTCGGCAGCGACTTCGGCGTGAACACCAGGTCGGCCCAGCTGCCGACGAGCATCAGCACGACGGGCAGCAGGATCGTAAACAGCGTGATGCCGAAGCTCGGCAGTTCGCGCTTGCCGCCGTCCGTGCGCGAATCGACGAATTGCGACGCGAGCGGGTTGTTTTCCGGCAGCTTCACGAACTTCGAGATCATCAGCGCGAACAGCGGGCCCGCGATGATCGCGGTCGGCACGCCGACGACCAGGCCGAACGCGATCGTCTTGCCGATATCGGCGCCGTATTGCTGGACGGCCAGCAGCGCGGCCGGGTGCGGCGGGATCAGCCCGTGCACGACCGACAGGCCGGCCACCATCGGCAGGCCGACGACGAGCAGCGACTTGCCGGTGCGCTTCGCGACGTTGAACGCGATCGGGATCAGCAGCACGAAGCCGACTTCGAAGAACACCGGCAGGCCGACGATGATCGCGACGAACATCATCGCCCAGTGGATGTTCTTTTCACCGAACCAGTCGATCAGCGTGGTCGCGATCCGCTCGGCGCCGCCCGATTCGGCCATCATCTTGCCGAGCATCGTGCCGAGGCCGACGACGATCGCGATGTGGCCGAGCGTGCCGCCGGTCCCCGTTTCGAACGACTTGACGATCTTGTCCATCGGCATGCCGACGACGAGACCGAGGCCGAGCGAGACGATGATCAGCACCAGGAACGGGTAGATCTTGTAGCGCGCGATCATCAGGATCAGCGCGGCAATCGCGATCAGCGTGAATACGAGCAGCATGCTGCCTTGGACGGCCCCCATGTGGCACTCCTCCTAGAATTGTTCGAACCGGGCGAGTCGTTGCGAGTATGCCCGGCTATGCAGGTCTCCGGAACACGGGGGTACCCCCCCGTCAGGACGCTGAATTTTACTTATCTTTGCGATCCGCGGATAGAACCGGTTCCATCAGCAAAAACCCTCGGTAAAACAAGCACTAACGCTTGCTTTCCGAGGGCCAAACCGTCATCTGGTACAAGCCTTAACGGGGCAGTTGGCTCGCCGCTTGCGCGAGGCGCGTGACTTCGGCCCAGTCCTGCGCGGCGAGCGCGGCCTTCGGCGTGAGCCACGAGCCGCCGACGCACACGACGTTCGGCAGTTTCAGGAAGTTCGGCGCGGTATCGACCGTGATGCCGCCCGTCGGGCAGAACTTCAGCGCCGGGAACGGGCCGTGGAACGCCTGCAGCATCGGCACGCCGCCCGCCTGCTGCGCGGGGAAGAACTTCACGATGTCGTAGCCGAATTCGAGCGCCTGGATGATGTCGCTCGGCGTCATCACGCCGGGCAGCAGCGGCAGGCCCGCGTCGAGCGACGCGAGGTGCAGTTCCTTCGTCAGGCCCGGCGACACGCCGAACTTCGCGCCCGCGCGCTTCGCCTGCGCGCAGTGCTCGGGCTTCGTGATCGTGCCGACGCCGACGACGATGTCGTCCGCGAGCTGGCTCGCGCGCTGGATCGCTTCCAGCCCGGCCGGCGTGCGCAGCGTGATCTCGAGCACCTTCACGCCGCCGGCGTGCAATGCGCGCGACACGTTTTCGCCCTGCTCGACCGAGTCGAATGCGAGCACCGGAATGACCGGGCCCAGCTTCACGATTTCAGCAATCGTCTTCATTGAATTGGCTCCTTGAAATTCATGCGGCGACGTGGGCGGCCGTTTCGCCGACCAGCGTCCCGAAAACCGATGCGCCCTGCTCGGCCGGTGCGGCCGCCGCGCGGAACACGCCGAACAGTTCGCGCCCGAAACCGACTTCGTTCTCGGCCTGGTGCCGCGGCTGCGCGACCGCGCGCGCAAGCCACTCGGCTTCGTCGACCTCGATGTCCAGCACGCCGGCTTCCGCGTCGATCACGAGCGTATCGCCCGTCTTCACCTTGCCGATCGGGCCGGCCAGCAACGCTTCCGGCGACACGTGGATCACGGCGGGCACCTTGCCCGACGCGCCCGACATGCGGCCATCGGTCACCAGCGCGACGTGGAAGCCCTGATCCTGCAGCACGCCGAGCAGCGGCGTCAAACGGTGCAGCTCGGGCATGCCGTTCGCGCGCGCGCCCTGGAAGCGCACCACCGCGACGAAATCGCGCTTCAGCTCGCCGCGATCGAACGCTTCCTGCACGGCTTCCTGCGAGTCGAACACGATCGCAGGCGCCGTCACCTTGCGATGCTCGGGCGCGACCGCCGAGATCTTGATCACGCCGCGGCCCAGCCGGCCCTGCATCAGGCGCAGGCCGCCGTCCGGCTGGAACGGGTCGCGAATGCCGCGCAGCACCTTCGTGTCGTGGCTCTCGGCCGCGCCGTCGACCCACGTCAGCTTGCCGTCGATCAGCTTCGGCTCCTTCGTGTAGTGCGTGAGACCCTTGCCGGCGACGGTGGTCACGTCCTCGTGCAGCAGCCCGCCTTCGAGCAGGTTGCGCACCAGGAACGCGACACCGCCCGCCGCGTGGAAATGGTTCACGTCGGCCTTGCCGTTCGGGTAAATCTTCGCGAGCAGCGGCACGACGGCCGACAGCTCGTCGAAGTCGTTCCAGTCGATCAGGACGCCGGCCGCGCGCGCGATCGCGACGAGGTGCAGCGTATGGTTGGTCGAGCCGCCCGTCGCGAGCAGCGCGACGATCCCGTTGACGATCGCCTTTTCGTCGATCACATGGCCGATCGGCGTGTAGCGGCCGCGCTCGACGGTCAGGTCGAGCACGCGGCGCGCGGCCTCGGCGGTCAGCGCGGTGCGCAGCGGCGTGTGCGGGTGAACGAATGCCGAGCCCGGCAGGTGCAGCCCCATCAGCTCCATCAGCATCTGGTTGCTGTTCGCGGTGCCGTAGAACGTGCAGGTGCCGTGGCCGTGATATGCGGCCGATTCGGCTTCGAGCAGCGCGTCGCGGCCAACCTGGCCGGTCGCGAACTGCTGGCGGATCTTCGCCTTGTCGTCGTTCGACAGGCCGCTCGTCATCGGGCCGGCCGGCACGAAGATCGTCGGCAGGTGGCCGAACTGCAGCGCGCCGATCAGGAGGCCCGGCACGATCTTGTCGCAGATGCCGAGGCAGAGCGCCGCGTCGAACATGTTGTGCGTGAGCGCGATCGCCGTGCCCATCGCGATCGCCTCGCGCGAGAACAGCGACAGCTCCATCCCCGGGTTGCCCTGCGTGACGCCGTCGCACATCGCCGGCACGCCGCCCGCGAACTGCGCGACGCCGCCGTTCTCGCGCGCGGCCGCCTTGATGATCTCGGGGAAATCCTTGTACGGCGCGTGCGCCGACAGCATCTCGTTGTACGAGGACACGATGCCGATGTTCGGCTCGCGGATCGCCTTGATCGCGAACTTGTCGTTGCCCTCGAGGCCCGCGAAGCCGTGCGCGAGGTTCGCGCACGACAGCGCGCCGCGTGCCGGGAACTTGCCTTGCGCGCCGTCGATGCGCTGCAGATAGGCGGAACGGGTCGATTGGCTGCGGGCGATCACGCGTTCGGTGACCTTCGCCAGGGTGGGGTGCAGCGACGTCATGCTGGGCGCTCCTGTATGCCGGCCGACACCGGCGGTTGGAATCGTGGGGACGGTCGAGCTTCGTCGATCGAACGAAGCCAGTCTAGTAGAAAAACTACAAGCATGCAATGCGGATCGACGCGCACGCAACCGCCATTCCCGCCACCAGCAAGGCTTTAATCAGTGAAAACCCTAATTCACGCTGCCGACGCCACATCGAAACCATCGCGGTTGCGCTAGTATTTTCTTGTAGATTTTCTACAATTCGATTGCGATACACTCGCTCATCCGAACCCGATTTCCACGTGCCGTCCCATGCTGCCTCGCATTGAAGCGATCCGCGCCGAGTTGCGCCCGTCCGAGCGCAAGCTCGCCGACTACATCCTCGCCGCGCCGCGCGAGGTGCTCGACCTCGCGATGACCGAGCTGTCGACCCGCGCGGGCGTCAGCCAGCCGACCATCGCGCGCTTCTGCCAGGCGCTCGGCTGCAGCGGCTTCCGCGAATTCAAGATCCGGCTCGCGCAAAGCGTCGCGCCGGGCGTGTCGTCGGTGTACCGCGACGTCGAGCCCGACGAGCCGGCGCCCGGCATCATCGGCAAGGTATTCGACCGCACGATCGGCGCGCTGATCGAGGTGCGCAACAGCCTGTCGGCGGGCAGCGTCGCCGATGCGATCGCGCTGCTGTCGAACGCGTCGCGCATCGAGTTCTACGGCGCGGGCGGCTCGGGCATCGCCGCGCAGGACATCCAGCACAAGTTCTTCCGGCTCGGCGTGCCGAGCGTCGCGTATTCGGATCCGCACACGTTCTCGATGTCGTCGGCGCTGCTCGGGCCGCACGACGTCGTCGTCGCGATCTCGAACACCGGCCGCACGCGCGACATCGTCGACGCCGCGCGCTCCGCGCTCGCGTGCGGCGCGAAAGTCGTCGCGATCACGCAGAGCCATTCGCCGCTCGCGAAGCTCGCGACGGTCAGCCTCGCGTCGAACGTCGCCGAGGAAACGGACGTGTTCTCGCCGATGACGTCGCGGATGTCGCATCTCGCGATCGGCGACATTCTCGCGGTCGGCGTCGCGCTGTCGCGCGGGCCGGCGCTGATGGAGCGCGTCGGCCGCGCGAAGGAAGCGATCACGCGGCGCCGGATCGACGACCCGACGAAGGAGTAGCCGTCGCGGAACGCCGCGCGTAAACGAACGACGGCGCCCCGCGGGGCGCCGTTGCGCATGATTCGACGGCGACGGTTTCGCCGGCCGCCCCGCTCAGAACGGCTTGATCACCACCAGCGCGACCGCCGCGAGCATGCCGAGCACCGGCAGCTCGTTGAACACGCGATACCACTTGTCGGAGCGGCGGTTCTCGCCGCGCTCGAACACCTTCAGCAGGTGCCCGCAATACGCGTGATAGACGATCAGCAGCAGCACGACCGTCACCTTCGCGTGGATCCAGCCCTGCCCCTGGCCGATGCCGATCACGAGCCACAGCCACAGCCCGCAGGCCAGCGCGGGCACCGCGATCATCGTCATGAAGCGGAACAGCTTGCGCGCCATCAGCAGCAGGCGCCGCACCGCGGCCGGATCGGTCTCCATGGCCAGGTTCACGTAGATGCGCGGCAGGTAGAACAACCCCGCGAACCACGCGGCGATCAGAACGACATGGAACGTCTTGACCCAGAGCATTGCCATCGATTGTGCGCCTCGCGGTTGACTTACTGACGGCCTTCGCCGTGCCCGAGCACGACGTACTTCAGCGACGTCAGCCCTTCCAGGCCGACGGGGCCGCGTGCGTGCAGCTTGTCGTTCGAGATGCCGATTTCCGCGCCGAGGCCGAATTCGAAACCGTCCGCGAAGCGCGTCGACGCGTTGACCATCACGCTCGCCGAATCGACTTCGCGCAGGAAGCGCATCGCGCGGTCGTGATCCTCGGTGACGATCGCATCCGTGTGATGCGAGCCGTAATGGTTGATGTGCTCGATCGCGGCGTCGAGCCCGTCGACGACCTTGATCGCGAGCACCGGCGCCAGATATTCGGTGTGCCAGTCTTCTTCGGTCGCGTCGACGAGCGGGCCGACGCCCGCATCGGCGAGCACCGCGCGCGCGGCCGCATCGACGCGCAGTTCGACCTGCTTGTCGCGATACAGCGTGCCGAGCGGCGGCAGCAGCTTCGCGGCGATGCCGCTCGACACCAGCAGCGTCTCCATCGTGTTGCAGGTGCCGTAGCGGTGCGTTTTCGCGTTGTCGCAGACGGTCAGTGCGCGGTCGAGATCGGCGCGATCGTCGACGTACACGTGGCAGATGCCGTCGAGGTGCTTGATCATCGGCACACGTGCCTCGTTGATCAGCCGTTCGATCAGGCTCTTGCCGCCGCGCGGCACGATCACGTCGACGTACTCGGTCATCGTGATCAGCTTGCCGACCGCCGCGCGATCGGCCGTCGCGACGACCTGCACCGCGTCCTGCGGGAGGCCTGCCGCCTCGAGCCCTTCGCCGATCAGCTTCGCGAGCGCCGCGTTCGATTCGAGCGCTTCGGAGCCGCCGCGCAGGATCGTCGCGTTGCCCGACTTCAGGCACAGCGCGGCCGCGTCGATCGTCACGTTCGGGCGCGACTCGTAGATGATGCCGATCACGCCGAGCGGCACGCGCATCTGGCCGACCTGGATCCCGCTCGGGCGGAATTTCAGGTTGCCGATCTCGCCGATCGGATCGGCCAGCGACGCGACCTGGCGCAGCCCTTCGACCATCGTGTTCAGCGCCTTGTCCGACAGCGTCAGGCGGTCGACGAACGCCGCATCGAGCCCCTTTTCACGCGCGCGGGCGACGTCGCGTGCATTCGCGTCCTTCAGCGCCTGCGCGTCGCGTTCGATCGCGCGGGCCACGGCGTCGAGCGCCGCGTTCTTCGCGGCCGTGCTGGCGCGCGCCATCGCGCGGGAAGCGTGCCGGGCGCGACGGCCCAGGTCGGTCATGTACTGATCGATATCCATCGTGTGACTCGAGAAGCGAGCCGCGCGGAGCGGCATGAATTCGTGGGGGAAGCGGGACGGCCATCCGGGCGGGCGGCCATCCGAGACGGCCATCCGGGCGGGCTAACGGCCGCACAACCGCGCCGCGCAGGGCGGCGCCCCGTTCATCGAAGCATTGTAAGCGGGTTGCGCAGCGCGCGCTGAAGGCCCGAACGGGACTTAGCGTCGCACGCGACCCGCGGTCGGCGGTCGCTCGCCGCGGGCGCCCGCAACCGTCATCGCGAGCTGGAACAGCCCGTCCCAGGGGTCGGGCGGCGGTTCGTCCTGCGTGCGGCGGCCCGGCGTGACGGCGGACAAGCCCTTCACCTGCCGGTCGAGCTTCGCGGCGAACGCGAGCGCCTTCTCGAGCACCGCTTCCGACACGCGGTTCAGCGCGGGCGCGATCAGCCGCTCGCGCGGCCCCCACACGCGGTTCTCGCGCAGCAGCGTCGCGAGCGGCTTGCCGGCCGTCGTGCCGCGCTTGATCCGCAGCAGCGTGCGCAGTTCCTCGACGACGGCCCACATCACGAGCACGATCGCCTCGCCCTCGCCTTTCAGCCCGTCGATCATCCGCGCGAGCCGCGCGGCGTCGCCGGCGAGCATCGCTTCGTTCAGCTTGAACACGTCGTAGCGCGCGACGTTCAGCACCGCGTCGTGCACCTGCTCGAACGACAGCGCGCCCTGCGGATACAGCAGCCCGAGCTTCTGGATTTCCTGGTGCGCGGCGAGCAGGTTGCCCTCGACGCGCTCCGCGATGAACTGCAGCGCGCGGCGCCCGTCGTCGCCGGAGGCGACGCGCTGGCCCTGCATCGACAGGCGCTGGCCGATCCAGTTCGGCAGTTGCGCGCGGTCGACCGGATCGATCTTCAGCGCGACGCCGCCGTTCTGCAGCGCGGTAAACCATGCGGATTTCTGCGTGGCCGCGTCGAGGCGCGGCAACGTGACGAGCATCAGCGCATCGGGATTGGGCGTGGCCGCGAGCGTCTTCAGCGCATCGGCGCCTTCCTTGCCGGGCTTGCCCGACGGAATGCGCAGCTCGATCAGCTGGCGCTCGCCGAACAGCGACATCGCCTGGGTCGCGCCGAGCAGCACGCTCCAGTCGAAGCCGCGCTCGACCGTATGCACCGAGCGCTCGGTGAAGCCGGCCGCGCGCGCGGCCGCACGAATGCGGTCGCACGCTTCCTGCGCGAGCAGCGGCTCGTCGCCGTAGACGGTATAGAGCCCGGCCAACCCCTTCGCGAGGTGCGGCTCCAGCGCATCAAGTCGCAATTGCATCGCTGCGTGCGCCTGCGATCAGAGCGGCGGCGGCGGCAGCGGCGCGCGCGGCGCCACGCCCGGCACCACGTCCTCCGGCGCCGGCGTCAGCGAGTGAACGATCGCGAGACGCCGCATCAGCTGGTCGACCGCGTCGTTCTGCATGTCGCCGTACAGGATGTCGGCTTCCTGCGCCTTCGCGTTCGTGTACTGGTCGCTGTACGTCATCGCGCGGTTCAGCGCGATCGCGCTCGGCGGGATCAGCACGGTGCCGTCCTTGCTCGTCAGCGTGTAGTTCAGCGTGTAGAACAGCGCGTATTCCTGCGCGGAGCCGTACTTGTTCAGCGTCAGCGTGTTCTGGCCACGCGACTCCCACATGCGCAGTACGGCGTCGGCGTCGTCCGCCGACTTGACGATCTTCGTGTCGCTGCCGGCCTGGACGAGGCGCGTGAGCCGCGCCTCGACGGGCGCCGGCGCACCGGCCACGAACAGCTGCTTGAACGCGTAGTCCTGCTGGCCGCGCAACTGGAAGCCGCATGCCGACAGCGCGACCGCGCTGCCGACGAGCATCAAAAACGATCTGCGGATCACCTTCGCTCCTTCTGGGTACGTCCGACGGCCGGCGGCCGTCAGACGACGATGTTCACGAGGCGGCCCGGCACGACGACGATCTTCTTCGCCGGCTTGCCGTCGCTGAATTTCGCGAATGCCTCGTCGGCCACCGCCGCCGCTTCGATCGCGTCGCGGCTCGCGTCCTTCGCGACCTTCAGCGCACCGCGCACCTTGCCGTTCACCTGCAGCACGAGTTCGATCTCGGCCTGCTCGAGCGCGGCCTCGTCGACCTTCGGCCACGGCGCATCGAGCAGCGGGCCGAATTCATCCGCGTAGCCGAGCGCCTTCCACAGCTCGAACGTGACGTGCGGCACGACCGGGTACAGCACGCGCAGCAGCACGCCGTACGTCTCGCGCAGCACGGCGGGCGTCGCGCCCTTCGCGCCGTCGATCGCGTTCAGCATCTTCATCGCGGCCGACACGACCGTGTTGTACTGCAGCCGCTGGTAGTCGAAATCGGCCTGCTTCAGCACGCTGTAGATCTCGCGGCGCAGCGCCTTGTCGGCGTCGCCGAGCGTCGCTGCGTCGAAACCGGCGCGGGCGGCGAGCGCTTCGCGATTGCCGGCGCCGAAGCTCCACACGCGGCGCAGGAAGCGGCTCGCGCCTTCGACGCCCGCGCCCGACCACTCGAGCTGCTGCTCGGGCGGCGCCGCGAACATCGTGAACAGGCGCGCGGTATCGGCGCCGTACTGGTCGATCAGCAGTTGCGGATCGACGCCGTTGTTCTTCGACTTCGACATCTTCTCGATGCCGCCGAGCACGACCGGCTGGCCGTCCGCATTCAGCGTCGCGCCGACCGGGCGGCCCTTGTCGTCGTGCGTGACCGTCACGTCGAGCGGGTTGTACCAGGTCTTCTTGCCCGCCGCGTCCTCGCGGTAGTACGTCTCGTTCAGCACCATCCCCTGCGTGAGCAGGTTCTTCGCCGGCTCGCCGAACTTCACGAGGCCGAGGTCGCGCATCACCTTGGTCCAGAAGCGCGAATACAGCAGGTGCAGGATCGCGTGCTCGATGCCGCCGATGTACTGATCCATCGGCATCCAGTAATCGGTGCGCGCGTCGACCATCGTCTCCGCGTCCGGCGCCGTGTAGCGCGAGAAGTACCACGACGAATCGACGAAGGTGTCCATCGTGTCGGTTTCGCGCTTCGCGGCCGCGCCGCACTTCGGACACGTGCAGTTCAGGAACGCTTCGGACTTCGCGAGCGGGTTGCCCGAACCGTCCGGCACGAGGTCTTCCGGCAGCACGACCGGCAGATCGGCTTCCGGCACCGGCACGTCGCCGCACGACGGGCAGTGGATGATCGGGATCGGCGTGCCCCAGTAGCGCTGGCGCGACACGCCCCAGTCGCGCAGGCGCCACGTGACCTGCTTGTCGCCGAAGCCGCCGGCCTTCAGGTCGGCCGCGACCGCATCGACCGCTTCCGCGTAGCGCAGGCCGTCGTACTTGCCGCTGTTCACGCAGACCGCGGTTTCCTTGTCGCCGTACCACTCCTGCCATGCGTCGAGCGAGTACGTCTGCCCTTCGCTCGCGATCACCTGCTTGATCGGCAGGTCGTATTTCTTCGCGAACGCGAAATCGCGCTCGTCGTGGCCCGGCACGCCCATCACCGCGCCTTCGCCATAGCTCATCAGCACGTAGTTGCCGATCCACACCTCGACCGGCTCGCCGGTCAGCGGGTGCTTGACCGAGAAGCCGGTCGCGACGCCCTTCTTCTCCATCGTCGCGACGTCGGCCTCGGCCACGCCGCCGCGCTTGCATTCCTCGATGAACGCGAGCAGTTCCGGCTTGTCCTGCGCGAGGCGCGTGGCGAGCGGGTGCTCGGCCGCGACCGCGCAGAACGTGACGCCCATGATCGTGTCGGCGCGCGTCGTGAACACGCGCAGCAGCTTCTGCTCGCCGTCGAGTTCGTACGGGAAGCCGAAGTTCACGCCGAAGCTCTTGCCGATCCAGTTCTGCTGCATGATCTTCACGCGCTCGGGCCAGCCGAGGCCGTCGAGGTCGTTCAGCAGTTCATCCGCGTACTGCGTGATGCGCAGGTAGTACATCGGGATCTCGCGCTTCTCGACGAGCGCGCCCGAGCGCCAGCCGCGGCCGTCGATCACCTGCTCGTTCGCAAGCACGGTCTGGTCGACCGGGTCCCAGTTCACGGTGCCCGTCTTCTTGTACGCGATGCCCTTCTCGAGCATCTTCAGGAACAGCCACTGGTTCCACTTGTAGTAGTCGGGTTTGCACGTCGCGATTTCGCGCGACCAGTCGATCGCGAGCCCCATCGACTGCATCTGGCCCTTCATGTAGTCGATGTTGTCGTAGGTCCACTTCGCGGGCGGCACGCCGTTCGCCATCGCGGCGTTCTCGGCCGGCATCCCGAACGCGTCCCAGCCCATCGGCATCAGCGTGTTGTAGCCGTTCATCCGCAGATAGCGGTACATCACGTCGTTGATCGTGTAGTTGCGCACGTGACCCATGTGCAGCTTGCCGGACGGGTACGGCAGCATCGATACGCAGTAGAACTTCGGCTTCTGCGAATCTTCCTTCGTCTTGTAGGCATCGGCTGCGCGCCAGTCGCCCTGGGCGGCGGCTTCGACGTCGGCGGGTACGTATCTCTCGTGCATGGTGTGGTTCGGGCTTGGCTTTAAGCGGCGCGACGGCTCGCGCGCAGGATTGGATCGAAAATCGTGCGTGCCCGGCGGCACGGCAGGTTCGCTGTTGCGGGACCTGTTCGGGGTGTCCGGATATTTTCCGGGTTGCCTGGAAAATGCCGGGTTACCTGGAAAAAACCTGCCAGCCGGGAAAAACGATGATTATACCGTCAGCGCCGGCCCATCCGGCCGGTCTTGCGGCGCGCGGCGCGATCCCGCGGCGGGCGCGAACCGGCCTGACGATCCGCGCGGCGGTTCGCCGGCGCGTCAGTGTTGCGCGCCCGCGGCGGCGGGCGCCGCGGCACCCGCCGGCGGCACGTCGGTCACGAAGCCGATCCGCGTGAGGCCCGCGGCCTGCGCGGCGCCCATTACCTGCGCGATCACGTCGTAGCGCGTCGCGCGCGACGCACGCAGCCGCAGCTCGGGCGGCGCGGCGCCCGCAGCGGCGGCCTTGAACCGCGCGGGCAGCGCGTCGAGCGCCACGGGCGCGTCGTCCCAGTACAGCTTGCCCGCGTCGTCGATCGACAGCGTGACGGATTGCGGCGTGTCGCGCGCGACACTCGCCGCGACCTTCGGCAGGTCGAGCCGGATCGCGTGCGTCATCAGCGGCGCGGTGATGATGAAGATGACGAGCAGCACGAGCATCACGTCGATCAGCGGCGTCATGTTGATCTCCGCCATCGGCGCGGACGTCTTGTGGTGCTCGAGCCCGCCGAATGCCATGGTCGTTCCTCCGGAGCCGGCGCGTCAGGCGCCCTGCGCGCACACGAATACGTGCAGGTCGCGTGCGAAGCCGTCGAGTTCCTCGGCGAGCTGCCGGACGAGCCGGCCGAGGATGTTGTACGCGAGCACCGCGGGAATCGCGACGACCAGCCCGAACGCGGTCATGATCAGCGCCTCGCCGACCGGCCCCGCGACGTTCTCGATCTGCGCCTGCCCGCTCGCGGCGATGCTGCCGAGCGCGTGATAGATGCCCCATACGGTGCCGAGCAGCCCGACGAACGGCGCGGTGCTGCCGATCGACGCGAGCAGCACCTGGCCGAATTCGAGGCGCCGCTGCGAGCGCAGCATCGCATGACGCAACGCGCGCAGCACGCGTTCGCTACGCTCGACGCGCGCGGCGAGCGCGGTGGGGTCGTGGTCGTCGGCCGCGTCGCGCGCGGCTTCGGCGAGCGGCACGAACACGCGCTCGCGATCGGCGCCGGCCAGCGCGGCGATGCCCGCGTCGAGCGACGGCGCACGCCAGAACGCGGCGAGCGCGCGCGGCCCCTGCCGCTTCGCGCGGACCAGCAGCCAGGCTTTCATGAAGAGGAAGCACCAGCTGGCGACGGACATCGCCAGCAGCACATAGGAGACGGCGTGCGTGATCGCATCGCCGCTTTCGAGGTAGTGGACAACGCCGGTGGGAATCGCCATCGGAGTTTCCTCGCGGTGTCAGCGCAGGCCGAGCACGTCCTGCATGTCGAACAGGCCGGCGCCGCGCGCCGACAGGAAGCGGACCGCACGCAACGCGCCCTGCGCGTACGACACGCGGCTCGACGACTTGTGCGTGATCTCGATGCGCTCGCCGATCCCGGCGAACAGCACGGTGTGATCGCCGACGATGTCGCCGCCGCGCACCGCGGCAAAGCCGATCGACGACGGATCGCGTTCGCCGGTCACGCCGTGGCGGCCGTACACCGCGCAGTCGTCGAGCGAGCGGCCGAGCGCGCCGGCGACGGCCTCGCCCATCATCAGCGCGGTGCCCGACGGCGCATCGACCTTGTGGCGGTGATGCGCTTCGATGATCTCGATGTCGTAGCCGTGCGAGAAATGCTGCGCCGCGAATTCGAGCAGCTTCAGCGTGACGTTCACGCCGACGCTCATGTTCGCCGCGAACACGATGCCGATCTTGCCCGCCGCGGCCTGCAGCCCGGCCTTCTGCTCGGCGGTGAAGCCGGTCGTGCCGATCACGAGCTTCACGTCGTGGCGCAGCGCGGCCTCGATGTGGGCCATCGTGCCTTCCGGACGCGTGAAATCGATCAGATAGTCGGCCTGCGCGAACACGGCGTCGAGGTCGTCGGTCAGCTTGACGCCGGTGTCCTTGCCGAGGAACGCACCGGCGTCCTGGCCGAGGAACGGCGAACCGGCGCGGTCGAGCGCGCCGACGAGCTGCGCGTCGGCATCGTTGAGAACGGCTTCGATCAGCATCCGGCCCATTCGGCCCGATGCGCCGGCAATCGCAATCTTCATGGCTTTCTACACGACAGGTCTAAAGGCGGGCGGCGCATGCCGCCCCGTTTCCGCAGGCCGGCCGCTTACTGCGCCGGGGCGGTGAGCGGCTGGTTCTGCAGGTTGTCCGAGCCTTGCGGGCCGACCGGCGGCGGCGCCTCGTTCGACACGTTCGGCTGCGGCGGACGATGGAACTGGAACTGCGGCTGGATCGCCGGCGCGGCGCCCGGCGGCTGGCCGCCCGGCACCGGCGCGCCGCCCGAGGCCTTCGCGGCCGGCGTGAACCGGCGCGAACCCGAACCCTGCCCCGACACCTGGTTGGTCGCGCGGTTCGCCGCGCGCGCCGCCTGGGCGTTCGCATCCTGGTCGACCACCGCGCCGGGCGCCGGCTCGGCGGCCGGGCTCGCGGCCGCGGCAGCCTGCGCGGCGCTCGCGGCGGCGGCAGCTTCCGAAGCCTTCTTCGCCGCGGCAGCGGCCTTCGCCTTCTTGCCGCCGCGATCGCCGTCGATGTCGGCCAGCAGGTCGAGTTCGGACGGCAGGTTGTCGGCGCCGGTCCAGCTCGCGACCCGATCGCCCGAGAAGGTCACCACGAGGTCGCGCTGCTGGACGATCGACGTCGAGCCGCGCTTGAAGTAGAAGAGGTAATCCCAGCGATCCGCGTGGAACATGTCCGCGAGCAGCGGCGTGCCGAGCAGCGCGCGGACCTGCTCGCGCGTCATGCCGACCTGCAACTGTGCGGCCTTCTCCTGCGACACGAAGTTGCCTTGCACGACGGTGATCCGATACGGCGTGATGCTCTGCGCGATGCGCTGCGTCACGCTGTCGTACGACGAACAACCCGCCAGCGCGACAACGGCGGCGGCAGCGATGATGGCACTCCGCATGCGACTCCTCTGAAAGTGCGAAAGCGATTCTGGGATCATTTCCTTCACCGTGCTGGCCCGCGTGCAGGCCGCGCGTATATCTGGAACGGCGAAAAGCCGGTAACATTGAAGCCCTGCATTGTACTCTAGGGATGCCTAGCCATGACCAATCCGACGGATCTCAAGAATATCGGGCTAAAGGCCACCCTACCGCGCCTCAAGATTCTCGAGATCTTCCAGCAGAGCCCCGTGCGCCACCTGACGGCCGAAGACGTCTACCGCAACCTGCTCAACGAGCAGCTCGACATCGGGCTCGCCACCGTCTACCGCGTGCTCACGCAGTTCGAGCAGGCCGGCCTGCTGTCGCGCAGCAACTTCGAATCCGGCAAGGCGGTGTTCGAGCTGAACGAAGGTTCGCACCACGACCACCTCGTGTGCCTCGATTGCGGCCGCGTCGAGGAATTCTTCGACGCCGAGATCGAGAGCCGCCAGCAGGCGATCGCGAAGGAGCGCGGCTTCCGGCTCCAGGAGCACTCGCTCGCGATGTACGGTTCGTGCACGACCGAGAACTGCCCGCACCGCAAGCACTGAATCGCGCCAACTCGCGCACGCAGCACGGCCCGGCCGGCATCTCGCCGCCCGGGCCGTGTGCTTTTCCGGCGCGCGCCGGGAATCCTTACGAAAGCCCTTCGGCGCTCGCGCAGGCCGGCTCGAAATCGAGCGCCCACGCGCGTTCCAGCGGGATCTCGTCGCAGTTCGGCTGCGGCCCGCCGCGATCGACGATCACGAAATCGCTGACCGCGTCGAGCGCGAGCAGCGGATGGTGCCAGACGCCCTTCGCATAATTGACGCCCTGCCAGCCCTCGGCCAGGAACGCGCGCATCGCGTCGGGCCGGAATTCGCCGGCCGGCGCGACGACGATCGCGTAGCGCGACACGGCCGCCAGCGGGATGAACGCCTGGCTGCCGTGCGGGTGACGCTCCATCAGCGTGACCGCGACCGGCAGCGCGCGCGGCTGCGCGCGAAACACGCTGACGAGCGGCCGGCCGCCGTCCGCGCACACGTCGATCGTCGCGAGATCGTGAAAGCGCTCGGTCGTGCCGCCGTTGATCGGGAAATGCCGCGCGCCTTCGAGCGCGATCACGTCGCCGAACGGCGCGAACGCTTCGCGGGTCAGGCGCTCGACGCGCAGGATCGGGGTTCCGCTCATGCCGCCGCCCTCCTTCAAGCCGGTTCGCCCCACAGACGCAGGCGCGACACGCCGCCGTCCGGGAAGATGTTGAAGCGCACGTGCGTGACGGGGCCGAGCGCCGCGAGCTGATCGAACGTGTGCACGTGGTCCATCTGCAGCTTCTGCTCGCCGAGCAGTTCGGCCCAGAACATCGCCTGCGTGACGAGCGAATCGTCGGTGCCGCCCGTGACGTGCGCGGCCTGCAGCGAGCAGCGGTCGGGGAAATTGCCCTTGAAGAAGGCCGTATCGACCTCGACGCGCCGGATGATGCCCGGCCGCGCGAGCGCGACGATCGCCCAGTCGTTGCCGGGCTCGCGGCGCCGCCGCGTTTCCCAGCCGTCGCCCATGTTCACGCCGCGCCCCGGCATCAGCATCTGCGAGGCCGGGCCGAAGTGCTGGTTGTTCGCGGTCACGAGATAAGCGCCGTTCTCGATCGCCGCGAGATCGACGAGCTCGCCGGCCGGCACGTGGCGCCAGTCGCGCTGCGGCTGGCCGTACACGCGCAGCCGCGCGAGCCCGCCGTCGGGGTACAGGTTCACGCGCAGGTGGGTGACCGGCTGCGCATCGTCGACGCTCACGTAGTGATGCGAATTGCCCTGCAGCGTCGTCGCGGGGACGATCGTGCGCCATGCGGCGTCGTCCGGCGGCGTGTCGCCGTCCGCCGCGCACCCCTCGATCGACGCGGCCGGCGGGAAGTTGCCGGTGAAGTGGCTCGTATCGAGATCGACGCCGTGGATCACGCCCGGCCGCGCGAGCCGCACCACGCAGAAATCGTGGCCGGTCGTGCGCTTGCGGCGCGTTTCCCAGCCGTCCATCCACTTGCCGTGGTCGTCGTACTTGCCGGGAATGAACACGGCCGGCTCGGGATTGAGCATGCGCTCCTTCGGCGCGAAGAATTCGTCGCTGGCGAAGAGCGCCTGCGCGCCCAGGCGCGGGTCGGCGAGGTTCATGTAGCGCCGCGTGAAAGCCGGCGCGTTCGGATCGAGGATGGGGGCTGCCATGTCGTCTCCCTTATTTTCACAAGCGCCGGCGCGTCAGCGCGCCGGTCGCATGAAGGTCGGTCGCGCACCGCGGCCGGGGAAGCCGCGCCGCGCGAGCGTCGTGTTCAGAGCGCGTGGGCCTGGTCGCCTGCGACCGGTGCGGCGCTGCCCGGCGCATCGGCCACGTAGCGCAGCTCGCGGTTCAGCACGCGCGTCGCGCGGGCGCGGTCGATGTCGTTCTCCCACACGGCAACCACCACCGTCGCGACGCAGTTGCCGATCAGGTTGGTCAGCGCGCGGGCGATGCCGACGAACCAGTCGACCGGCAGGATCAGCACGAGGCCGAGCACCGGAATCGCGGGAATCGCCGACAGCGTCGCCGCGAGGATCACGATCGCCGAGCCGGGGATACCGTGCGCGCCTTTCGACGTGACGAGCGACACCAGCAGCACGACGATCAGGTCGTGCGTGGACAGCGGCGTGTTGGTGGCCTGCGCGATGAACAGCACGGCGAGCGTCAGGTAGATCGAGAAGCCGTCGAGGTTGAACGAATAGCCGGTCGGGATCACGAGGCCGACCGTCGAATCCTTGATGCCCATGTATTCGAGCTTGCTCATCACCTGCGGCAGCACCGCGTCCGACGACGCCGTGCCGAGCACGATCGACAGTTCCTCGCGCAGGTAGCGGATCAGCTTGAACACCGAGAAGCCCGCGAGCCGCATCACCACGCCGAGCACGACCGTGACGAACACGATGCAGCTCAGGTAGAACACCGCGACCAGGTAGCCGAGCTGCTTGAGCGACGACACGCCGTACTTGCCGGTCGTGAACGCGATCGCGCCGAGCACGCCGAGCGGCGCGAGCTTGATGATGAAGCCGATGATCTTGAAGAACACGTGCGACAGTTCCTCGATCAGCGAATTGACGCGCTGCGCCTTGTCGCCGAGCAGCGACAGCGCGGAGCCGAACAGCACCGCGAACACGAGGATCTGGAGGATGTCGCCCTTCGCGAACGCGTCGATCGCGGTCTCCGGGATGATCTTCATCAGGTAGCCGGCCGTGTCCTTCAGGCTTTCGGCGTTCTTCGCGTACGTCGACAGCGACGCCGCGTCGAGCGAGCGCAGGTCGATGTTCATCCCGACGCCCGGGCGCGTGACCCAGGCGAGCACGAGCCCGATGCCGAGCGCGAGCGTCGTCATCACCTCGAAGTAGATCACGGCCTTCAGGCCGACCCGGCCGACCTTCTTCAGGTCGCCCGCATTGGCCATCCCGCTGACCACGACGCAGAACACGATCGGGCCGATCACCATCTTGATCAGCTTCAGGAAGCCGTCGCCGAGCGGTCGCAGCGACTCGGCGAAATGCGGGAAGAACGCGCCGAGCGCGACCCCCAGTATCAATGCGACGACTACCCGGCCAAACAGCGAATTGAGGAATTTCGACACGGCGCTCTCCCGATCCAACGGTTGCAGTTTCGTCTGTTCATACTGGTAAGACCAGTGATGTTATGGTGGATAGTAGGAAGCCGATATAGTGGCGTCAAGGACGGACAAAATAGGGATTTCCCGCCCCTCGCCGGGGTCGGAACGTGCCGGAATCGGCTTGATCGTGGCTTACCCGTAGGCCGTTCATGCACTGCCCGCGTGCGGATTACAATGCTGGTCAGACCGGCCATCGCTCACATCATGAAGAACGTTCCGCATACCGTGACCGACGCCGCCATCGCGACGATCCGCGACCGGATCGAGGCAGGCGTGTATCCGGTCGGCAGCCTGCTGCCGGCCCAGCGCCAGCTCTCCGAAGAGCTGGAGATCAGCCGCGCGTCGCTGCGCGAGGCGCTGTCGACGCTCGAGGCGCTCGGGATGCTGCGCATCCGCGCCGGCAAGGGCGTCTATGTCGAAAGCGCGCAGGCGTCGGCCGCGCATCCGTGGCAATTCGCCGAGCAGTCGTCGCCGCCCGACACCTACCAGATGCGCTATGCGCTCGAAGGGTTCGCCGCGCGGATGGCCGCGCGCGTCGTGAGCGACGACGACATCGCGTGGTTCGAGGACAATCTCGCCGACCTGCACGTCGCGCTGACCGAAAGCGCGCTCGACGAGGCATCGCGGCTCGACTTCGACTTCCACATGCGGATCATCCACCTCGCCGGCAACGCGGCGATCGAGTCGATCCTGCGCAGCAGCGCGGACATCATGAAGGAAAGCCAGCGCATGCCGTTCTACCGACGCGAGCTGCTGCTGTCGACGTGGCACGAACACCGCACGATCGTCGACGCGCTGATCGCGCGCGATGCGGCGGCCGCCGGCACCGCGATCGAAACGCACATCGCGAACGCCGCGCAGCGCGCGGGCGTCTTCTTCCCGACGCCCGGCGCGTAATCCTCCCGCGCCGCGGCGGCCTGCCGCCCGGCCGTGCCGGTCACCGTTCCGACGGATCGCGATACGCGAGCACGCGCTCGATGAATGCGCGCGCCGCGACGCTGCGGTACGCGCCCTTGCGCGTGAGCAGCGCGGCCGTGCGCGTCGGCAGCGGCGGATCGATCTCCAGCGCGCACAGGTCGCCGCTCTCGCGCGCGACCGCGTCGGGCAGCACCGTCGCGAGCCGGCCGCGCCGCACGAGTTCCAGCACCGCGCTGACCGTATTCGTCTCGATCGCGATCCTGGGCTGCGCGCCATGCTCGACGAAATACCGGTCGATGCGCTCGCGTGTCGCGAACGCGCGGCTCAGCAGCACCAGCGGCTCGCCGCCGAGCTCGGCCGGCGTCAGCGCGCGACGCCGGCGCGCGAGGCGGTGCGTGCGGCCCGTCACCAGCGCGAGCGGCTCGTCCCACAGCGGCAGCGCTTCGATGTCCGGCGCGCGCGGCGGCATGAACGCGAAGCCGGCGTCGAGCCGGTCGTCGGCGAGCAGCGCCTCGATCTGCGCCTGCGGCATCGCGTCGATCGTCAGCGCGACGTTCGGATGGTCGGCATGGAACGCGTCGATCAGCGAGCCGCTCAGGTAGGCCGCGAAAGTCGGCATCATCGCGAGCCGCAGCGAGCCGCTGCCGAGATCGGCGACGTCGTGGAGCGCGCGCTGCCCGGTATCGAGTTCGCGCAGTGCGGCGCGCGCATGGCGCGCATAGATCTCGCCGAATTCGGTGAGCCGCACCGTGCGGCCCGAGCGGTCGAACAGCTGCACGCCGAGCGTGTCCTCGAGCTGGCGGACCTGCTGCGACAGCGTCGGCTGCGACACGTGCAGCACGTCGGCCGCGCGCGTGAAACTGCGCTCGTCGGCGACGGCCAGGAAATAGCGGATGTGGCGAAGGAGCATCGCGGCCAACGTATTGGTTTTGCCAATAGAGACCATAACGATCCAGTCTTGGACGCTATGGGTCGATTCCCGCATCATACGCACATCCGCTTTCCGTGCAGCGCCGCTGTCGCCGCCCCGAAGCGGCACGCCCGGGCCTGCCCTGCCTT
Source organism: Burkholderia sp. BCC0044 (assembly GCF_902832955.1). Lineage (NCBI taxonomy): Bacteria > Pseudomonadati > Pseudomonadota > Betaproteobacteria > Burkholderiales > Burkholderiaceae > Burkholderia > Burkholderia sp. BCC0044. Next base: position 1,829,472 of record NZ_CADFDO010000001.1, read on the forward strand.
CGCCCGCCGCACGACGATCCGCCGCCCGCCCGATCCGGGCCCGGCCGCGATCCGCCCGGCGCGCATCGGCTCACCGCCGATCCGTCGACGCCGGCCCCGATTTCCGTTACCTCCGCGCAGCCGACGGCCCCGTGCCGCCGGCCAGCGCCGCCGTTTTTTCGCGACCATGGAACCGCATCACGACAACCATCCTCCCCTCACCCGCGGCATGACGCTGCTGTTCGCGTGCGCGTGCGGCATCGTCATCGGCAACATCTATTACGCGCAGCCGCTGCTCGCGGCGATCGCGCACAGCTTCGGGCGCGCGCCGACCGAGCTCGGCTATCTCGTCACGCTGACGCAACTCGGCTATGCGGCCAGCCTGCTGCTGATCGTCCCGCTCGGCGACGCGGTCAATCGCCATACGCTGATCGTGCGGCTGCTGATGCTCAACGTCGTCGCGCTGGTCGCGGTCACGTTCAGCACGAACTTCACGATGTTCGTCGTCGCGAACGTCGCGGTCGGCTTCGTCACCTGCTCGACGCAGCTGCTGGTGCCGTTCGCGGCGTCGCTCGCCGATGCGCGCTCGCGCGGCCGCGCGGTCGGCACCGTGATGAGCGGGCTCCTGCTCGGCATCCTGCTCGCGCGCGTCGCGGCCGGCGCGATCGCCGACGGGTTCGGCTGGCGCGCGGTGTACGGCATCGCCGCGGCGATGGTGCTCGCGCTGACCGCCGTGCTCGCCGTGAAGCTGCCGAAGGATCGCCGCGACGCGCGCGTCGACTACGCGGCGCTGATGAAGTCGCTCGTCGCGCTGGTGCGCGCGCAGCCGCTGATCGCGCTGCGCTCGACCTACGGCGCGCTCGTGTTCGCGTGCTTCAGCCTGCTGTGGACGGGCCTCACGTTCTTGCTGAGCCAGCCGCCGTACAGCTATTCCGAAGGGCAGATCGGCCTGTTCGGCATCGTCGGCGCGGTGGGCGCGCTCGCGGCGACGTCGGCCGGCCGGCTCGTCGATCGCGGTCACGGCAATGCGGCCACGGGCCTGTTCGCGGCGGCCGTGCTCGCGTCGTTCGCGCTGATCGCGGCCGGCGCGCATTCGCTCGCGGCGCTGATCGCGGGCATCCTGCTGCTCGACGTCGGCGTGCAGGGCATGCACATTACGAACCAGAGCGTGATCTACGCGCTGGCCGGCAACGCGCGCAGCCGCGTGACGACGATCTACCTGACGAGCTACTTCATCGGCGGCGCGCTCGGCTCGTTCGCGGCGAGCGTCGCGTACGGCGTCGACGGCTGGCGCGGCGTGTGCATCGCGGGTGCCGCGCTGTCGGGCGTGCTGATCGCGCTGTGGCTCGCATCGCAACGCATCGGCGCGCGGCAGGTCACGCAGTGAGGCGGTAGTCCGGCCATCCGGCAGTCCGCTTCCGCCGCACGACGAAAAAGGCACGCGCCGCGCATCGCGGGCGTGCCTTTTTTTGCCAATGGCGCCGCTGCCGTCGCGACGCGCTAACGCCGTACCGTCACGCGGCCTCGTTCGCGAAATCGATCAGCACCTTCATCGCACGCTGGCGGTCGCCCGCCAGTTCGAACGCGAGATTCGCATCGCGCATCGGGAACACGCGCGTGACGGCCGGCCGCAAATCGACGCGCCCCGCGTTGATCAGCTGCACCGCGAGCGCGAATTCCGCGTGGAAGCGGAACGATCCGCAGATCGACAGTTCCTTCGCGACCACCACGTTCTGCGGCAGACTCACGTCGCCGCCGAGCCCGAGCTGCACGACGACGCCGCGCGGACGCATCACGTCCAATCCGTCGCGCAATGCACGCGCATTGCCCGAACACTCGATCATCACGTCGAACGTGCCCTTGTCGGCGCTGTAGCGTTCGATCCAGCCGGCATCGGCCGCCGCATTGATCGTGCGGTCCGCGCCGAGCGCGCTCGCCACAGCCAGCGGCGCGTCGACGACATCCGTCGCGACGATCTCCGCCGCGCCGTGCACGCGCGCCGCCGCGACCGCCAGCACGCCGATCGGCCCGCAACCCGACACGAGCACGCGCTTGCCGATCAGCGGGCCCGCGCGCGACACCGCGTGCAGCCCGACCGCGAACGGCTCGGCGAGCGCCGCGAGCGACAGCGGCACGTGGTCCGCCACCTTCACGCACTGCACCGCGTCGCACACGAGCGCGTTGCGGAACGCGCCCTGCACGTGCGGCATCCGCATCGCGCTGCCGTAGAAGCGCATGTCGAGACACTGGTTCGGCAGCCCTTCGAGACAGTAGCGGCACGCGCCGCACGGCCGGCTCGGATTGACCGCGACGCGATCGCCGACCTGCACCGACGTCACGTCCGGCGCCACTTCCGCGACCGTGCCGGCGACCTCGTGGCCGAGCACCATCGGCTGCTGCAGCCGGATCGCGCCGAAGCCGCCATGCCGGAAGTAATGCAGGTCGGAACCGCAGATCCCGCCCATCGCGACGTCGACGCGCACCTGGCCCGGGCCGATCTCGCCCGCGTCCTGCTCCTCGACCCGCAGGTCGTTCGGCCCGTGGATCACGACACACATGCAACGCATACGCATGACACGCTCCTTGTCAGACGGCACTCGTCAGCCCGCCATCCACGAACAGCGTCTGCCCGTTCACGAAATCGGATGCGGCCGACGCGAGGAAGATCGCCGCGCCGCACAGCTCGTCGACCTGCCCCCAGCGGCCGGCCGGCGTGCGCTTGCACAGCCAGTCCGAAAACGCCGCGTCGTCGACCAGCGCGCGATTCAGTTCGGTTTCGAAATAGCCGGGCGCGAGGCCGTTCGCCTGGATGCCGTGGCGCGCCCAGTCGGCGCACATCCCCTTGGTCAGCATTCGGACCGCGCCCTTGGTCGCCGCATACGGCGCGATCGTCGGCCGCGCGAGCTCGCTCTGCACCGAGCAGATGTTGATGATCTTGCCGCGGCCGCGCGCGATCATGTGGCGCGCCACCGCCTGCGCGACGTTGAACACGCCGTCGAGGTTCACGCGCATCAGCGCATGCCAGTCGTCCGGTTCGAATGCGTCGAGCGGCGCGCGGCGCTGGATGCCCGCGTTGTTCACGAGAATGTCGATCGCGCCGACGCGCGCCTCGAAATCGTCGACCGCCGCGCGCACCAGCGCGTGCTCGGCCACGTCGAACACCGCATGGTCGGCCGCGAAGCCTTCGTCGCGGAACTGGCGCGCGAGCGTCGCGGCCTTCGCTTCATTGCGATCGTTGATGACGATTGCCGCGCCGGCTTCCGCGAGCCCGCGGGCGAGCGTCAGCCCGATCCCGCGGCCGGAGCCGGTGATCAGCGCGCGGCGGCCGTCGAGGCGGAACCGGTCAAGTGCGTGGGTCATGGATGTCTCCTCGTGCCAGTCGAGCCGGCTGCCTGTCGCGGCCGGTCTCGCGTTGACGGTATCTTCGGCCGCCGGCCCGGTCCGCGCCAATGGTCTTTTTTGATCCGGTTATCATGAAAATTGATTACCGTCTGCTCTCGTGCCCCTCCCCCATGGAACTCAAGCAATTGCGCGCCTTCGTCACGCTCGCGGAAGAGCTGCATTTCGGGCGCGCCGCGCAGCGCCTGTGCATCGTGCAGCCCGCGCTGAGCATGCAGATCAAGGCGCTCGAGGCCGAACTCGGCGCGCGCCTGTTCGAGCGCGACCGGCACAAGGTCGAACTGAGCGACACGGGGCGCGTGTTCCTGCCCGAAGCGCGCGCGACGCTGCAGCAGGCCGCGCGCGCGGAACAGATGGCGCGGCTGTCGAGCCGCGGCGAAATCGGCACGCTGCGGATCGCGTTCGTGTCGTCGGTGTTGCCGGCGCTGCTGCCGGCCGTGCTGCGCACGATGCGCGAGCGCTATCCGTTGATCGCGCTCGAACTGAAGGACATGCCGACGCCCGACCAGATCGCCGCGCTGCGCGACCGGCGGATCGACTTCGGGATGATCCGGCTGCCGGCCGCGTATGCGGGCATCGACATGCGCGTGGTGCTCGAGGAAGGCTTCGTCGTCGCGCTGCCGCTCGACCACCCGCTCTCCGCGCACGCCACGATCGCGCCGGCCGCGTTGCGCGGCCACCCGGTGTTCGTGCTCGCGCGCCGCTACGCGCCCGGCTTTCACGACGACATGCTGCTCGCGCTGAGCCGCGCGGGCACGACGCTCGAGATCGCGCAGGAGTTCGGCGAATTCACGACGATGCTCGCGCTCGTCGCGGCAGGAATGGGGATCGGGCTGATCCCGGCGGAAGCGGCCAGCGCGCTGCCGCCGAACGTGCTCGCGCGGCCGCTCGACCTGGCCGGTCACCGCAGCGGCATCGGCCTCGCGTGGACCGATCTCGACAGCCCGCTGAAGCGCGCGTTCGTCGACGCGATCGAGCACGTGACGGCGAACGCCGGGCAATAAAAAACCCGGCCGGGAAACCCCGGGCCGGGTTCGTTCGCCACGCGGGCCGCCTTGCAGCGGCCGCGCAACGTGCAGGATTACTTCGCGTTCGCGAATGCGATTGCCGTATCGAGCATGCGGTTCGAGAAGCCCCACTCGTTGTCGTACCAGCTCGACACCTTCACGAGACGGCCCGACACCTTCGTCAGCGTTGCGTCGAACGACGACGAAGCCGGGTTGTGGTTGAAGTCGATCGACACCAGCGGTGCGTCGTTGTAGCCGAGGATGCCCTTCAGCGCGCCTTCCGATGCTTCCTTCATGATCGCGTTGACTTCCTCGACCGTCGTGTCGCGCTTCGCGATGAACGACAGGTCGACGATCGACACGTTGATCGTCGGGACGCGGATCGCGTAGCCGTCGAGCTTGCCGTTCAGTTCCGGCAGCACGAGGCCGACGGCCGATGCGGCACCCGTCTTCGTCGGGATCTGGCTGTGCGTGGCCGAACGCGCGCGGCGCAGGTCTTCGTGATAGACGTCCGTCAGCACCTGGTCGTTCGTGTACGCGTGGATCGTCGTCATCAGGCCGGTTTCGAGGCCGATCTTGTCGTTCAGCGGCTTGACGAGCGGCGCGAGGCAGTTCGTCGTGCACGATGCGTTCGAGATGACCGTGTGCTCGGCCTTCAGCACGTCGTGGTTCACGCCGTAGACGATCGTCGCGTCGACGTCCTTGCCGCCCGGCGCCGAGATGATCACCTTCTTCGCGCCGCCCTTCAGGTGCGCGCTCGCCTTTTCCTTCGTCGTGAAGAAGCCCGTGCATTCCATCACGACGTCGACGCCCAGCTCGCCCCACGGCAGTTCGGCCGGGTTGCGGTTCGCCAGCACGCGGATCTTGTCGCCGTTCACGACGAGGTAGTCGCCGTCGACCGACACTTCGCCCGGGAACTTGCCGTGCGCGGTGTCGTACTGGGTCAGATGCGCGTTGGTCTTCGCATCGCCCAGGTCGTTGATCGCGACGATCTCGAGATCGTGCTTCTTGCCGTTTTCATAGAACGCGCGCAGCGTGTTGCGGCCGATACGGCCGTAGCCGTTGATTGCGACGCGAATCGTCATGGTCTATCTCCTGATGGCTGAAAAAATTCGTTTCGTGCAGCTTCACGGTGCGACGCGCGCAACGGGTGGCGCGCGCCGCGTATGCTTTTAGGCCAGCACGGCCTTGGCCGTCTCGACGACGTGCTCGACGGTGAAGCCGAAGTACTTGAACAGCACGCCGGCCGGCGCCGATTCGCCGAACGTGTCGATCCCGACGACGCCGCCGTCGAGGCCCACGTACTTGTGCCAGAAGCTCGTCACGCCCGCTTCGATCGCGACGCGGCGCACGCCGTGCGGCAGCACGCGTTCGCGGTATTCGGCGTCCTGGCGGTCGAACACGTTGGTCGACGGCATCGACACGACACGGGCCGCGATGCCCTGCTGCGCGAGCGGCTCGACGGCCTTCATCGCGAGTTCGACTTCCGAGCCCGTCGCGATCAGGATGATCTTGCGCGCGACGATTTCCTCGTCCCAGTCCTTCAGCACGTAACCGCCCTTCTCGATGTTGGCGATCTGCGCATCGGTACGCGGGTTGAACGCGAGGTTCTGGCGGCTGAAGATCAAGCTCGACGGACGGTCGGCGGCGATCGCGTGGGTCCAGGCAACAGCCGTCTCGACCGTGTCGGCCGGACGCCACACGTCGTGGTTCGGGATCAGGCGCAGGCTCGACACGTGCTCGATCGACTGGTGCGTCGGGCCGTCTTCGCCGAGGCCGATCGAATCGTGCGTGAATACGAAGATCGACGGCACCTTCATCAGCGCGGCCACGCGCAGCGCGTTGCGGCTGTAGTCGGAGAACGTCAGGAACGTGCCGCCGAACGGCTTGTGGCCGCCGTGCAGCGCGAGGCCGTTGATCGCGGCGCTCATGCCGAATTCGCGCACGCCGTAGTTGATGTGGTTGCCGAGCTGCACGCCCGCGCCTTCCGGATTCGCACGGACCGCCTTCGACGCCTTCCAGTTGGTCAGGTTCGAGCCGGTCAGGTCGGCCGAGCCGCCGAGCAGTTCGGGCAGTGCGGCGGCGAGGCCTTCGATCGCCTGCTGCGATGCCTTCCGCGTTGCGACCGTCTCGGCGCGCTCGTTCGCGCCGGCGATGATCGCCGCAGCCTTCTCGGCCCAGTCGGCCGGCAGCTGGTTCGCCATCCGGCGCTCGAATTCGGCGGCTTCCGCCGGGAACTTCGCGCGATACGCGGCGAACGTCGCGTCCCACTCCGACTCGGCGCGCTTGCCGGCTTCCTTCGCATCCCAGGCCGCGTAGACTTCCTGCGGAATCACGAACGGCTCCCACTTCCAGCCGAGCGCTTCGCGCGTCTTCGCGATTTCTTCCGCGCCGAGCGCCGCGCCGTGCACGTCGTGGCCGCCGGCCTTGGTGGCCGCGCCCTTGCCGATCACCGTCTTGCAGCAGATCAGCGTCGGCTTGTCCGACAGCTTCGCCTTCGCGATGGCCGCATCGACCGCATCGACGTCGTGGCCGTTCACGTTCGGGATCACGTTCCAGCCGTATGCCTCGAAGCGCTTCGGCGTGTCGTCGTGGAACCAGTTGACGACGTCGCCGTCGATCGAGATGCCGTTGTCGTCGTACAGCGCGATCAGCTTGTTCAGCTTCAGCGTGCCCGCGAGCGAGCAGGCTTCGTGCGAGATGCCTTCCATCAGGCAGCCGTCGCCGAGGAACACGTACGTGTGGTGATCGACGATCTTCGCGCCGTCACGGTTAAACTCGTCGGCCATCAGCGCTTCGCCGAGCGCCATGCCGACCGCGTTCGCGAGACCCTGACCGAGCGGGCCGGTGGTCGTCTCGACGCCCGGCGTGATCCCGTACTCCGGGTGGCCCGGCGTCTTCGAGTGCAGCTGGCGGAAGTTCTTCAGCTCTTCGATCGGCAGATCGTAGCCGGTCAGGTGCAGCAGCGAGTACAGCAGCATCGAGCCATGGCCGTTCGACAGCACGAAACGGTCGCGGTCGGCCCAGTGCGGGTTCGTCGGGTTGTGCTTCAGATGGCGCGACCAGAGCGCGACGCCGATTTCGGCCATGCCCATCGGCATGCCGGGGTGGCCGGAGTTCGCTTGCTGGACGGCGTCCATCGCGAGCGCACGGATCGCGTTGGCCATCAGGGTGGTGGAGGCGGGAGACGAAGTCGTCATGTCGAGTCCGGAGAACGAGTCGAGGAAACGGGGGCACGGCGGCATCCGGAAGCTCGAGCGTCAATCGTTCCCGGCGCGCGGTGCGGCGCCTGACGGACGCGAAGCGGACGGAGCCAACGGACGAGGCTGCAAAGCTCGTCATTTTAACAGATGGGCCGGCATTTCCCTTGTCGGCGCGCAGTGTTCCGGCACGGTTTTCCGTCAAACCATCCGCCTCCTATAATTCAGGCGTCGGAACTGCCTGCCCCAGCGGCCCGCCCGTGAGCACCACCCTTCTCTTTCACCCGACCCCCGACGCCACCTACGGCTTCCCGAATGCGCGGCGGCTCGCGCACGTCGCGTCCGCGCACCAGCAGATCGAGGTCTGGGACACCCCGCAGCTCGGCCGGCTGTTCACGCTGGACGGCCGGCCGATGACGTCGGTCGGCGACGAGTTCGTCTATCACGAGTGCATGACGCACCCGGCCGCGCTCGCGCATCCGGCGCCGAGGAAGGCGCTCGTGCTCGGCGGCGGCGACGGCGGCGCGGCGCGCCAGTTGCTCAAGCATGCGTGCATCGAGCGGATCGTGATCGCGGAACTCGACGACGAGGTGGTCGGGATGGCGCGCCGCTATCTCGACGACGTGCACCAGGGCGCGCTCGACGACCCGCGCGTCGAGCTCGTGATCGGCGACGCCGCGCATTTCGTCGCGTCGACCGTCGAGCATTTCGATCTCGTCGTGTTCGACCTCACGCCGCCCGACTCGCCGGCGGCCGGACTCTACACGCGCGCGTTCTACGCACGACTCAAGCGAATCCTGACGCCGCGCGGCGCGATCTCGATGCATCTCGGCTCGCCGGTGTTCCATGCGGCGCGCATCGCCGCGCTGCTCGACGACCTGCGCGCGAGCTTCGCGGTCGTCGATCCGTTGTCCGCGCACGTGCCGCTGTACGGCTCGCAGTGGCTGATGGCGATCGCGAGCGACACGCTCGATGCGGCCGCGCTGTTCGCGCACGACGTCGACGAACGGCTCGCGGCCCGCCGCGTCCATGGCCTGCGCTACTACGATGCGCGGCTGCATGCGTCCCTCTTTGCCCTGCCGCGCGCGCTGCGCGATACACTGGGCGTTCGCCGCTGAACCTCCGGACGGCCGCAACGTTCCATTGTTCCCGCATGAGACCGGTGCAGGCGCGCAAGCGCCGACACCGTGCAACAGGAGATTTTCATGACCGATCCACGTCCGGCCAACGTGCCTTGGTTGACGCCCTACCTGGCCGTACGCAATGCGCGCGCGGCCATCGAGTTCTTCAAGGCCGCATTCGGCTTCACGGTGCGCGACGTGCACGACGAGGACGGCGCGATCATGCACGTCGAGATGGCCTATCGCGGCCAGCTGATCGTGATGTTCGCGCCCGAAGGCGCGTTCGGCTCGCCCGCGCTCACGCCGAAGCGCGCGAACGCCACCGCGCCGCAATCGTTCTATCTGTATGTCGACGACGTCGACGCCACCTGGCAGCGCGCGCTCGACGCGGGCGCGAAATCGCTGAGCGCGCCGCAGGATCAGTTCTGGGGCGACCGGTTCGCGCAGATCGAGGATCTCGACGGCTACCGCTGGGCGCTCGGGTGCCGTCTCGACGCATGACCGAAACCGCCACACGCATGAACGAAGCCACCACCACCGCGGCCGTGCCGCGCTTTTTCGTCGATGCCGCGTTGCGCGTCGACGCCACGCTCGCGTTGCCGGCCGACGTCGCGCGCCACGTGCAGGTGCTGCGCCTGCAGCCCGGCGACGTGCTCGCGTTGTTCGACGGCACGGGCGGCCAGTACCGCGCACGGCTCGTCGAAGTCGACAAGCGCAGCGCGCTCGTGCAGGTCGATACGTTCGAGCCCGCCGAGGCGGAGCCGCCCTATCGCGTGACGCTCGCGCAGGGAATCGCCGGCGGCGACAAGATGGACTGGGTGATCGAGAAGGCCGTCGAGCTCGGCGTCGCGGCGGTCGTGCCGCTGTCGACCGCGCGCGGCGTCGTGAAGCTGTCCGGCGAGCGCGCGGACAAGCGCGTCGCGCACTGGCGCGGCGTCGTGCGCGCGTCGTGCGAGCAATGCGGACGCAACCGCGTGCCCGACGTCGCGCCGGTGGCCGGCTTCCACGCGTGGCTCGATGCGCTGCCGGCCGCGCCGGCCGACGGCGAGTTGCGGCTGCTGCTGTCGCCGCGCGCGAGCATCCCGTTCGCGTCTCTGCCCGACGCGCCGCCCGCGGCGGCCGTCACGCTGCTGATCGGGCCCGAAGGCGGGCTGTCGCCCGACGAGGAAAATGCGGCCCGCGCACGCGGGTTCACCGCGCTGTCGCTCGGGCCGCGCGTGCTGCGCACCGAGACGGCCGGCGCGGCCGTGCTCGCGGCGTTGGCGGCGCGATGGGGCGGGTGGTGAAGCGCGTCGGCGCGCCGCGTTCAACGGCTCGGGATGCCGGCGTCGTGCCACGCACGCCACACCACGTCATGTAGCCGAGCGCGAATCGCGGACGCAAAAAAGCCCGCTCGAGGCGGGCTGATTGCCGGGTCGGCCGCGGGCCGACGTCCGCTGATGCGCTTACGCGAACGAGTAGAACACCCGGAACGCGACCTTGCGCTCGGCCCAGAATTCGGCCGCCTCGCGGAACACGTCGAGCAGCGTCTCGCGCCCTTCCTTGTCGAATTTCTGCGCAATCGGCAGCCCTTCGAGGACGATCACGAAACCGGGCTGCGCGCCGGCCTTCGCGACGAGGTCGGTCAGGCAGTCGTACAGCGCGTCGTAGTTCTTCCCGAAATGCTTCGGAAACAGGAACGAGGTCGCGATCGTTTCCATCACTTCCTGCTTCGACTGCGCGGCGCCGCAATACGCATACAGGAAATGCTGGCCGAGCCGACCGGCTTCGTCGGCGAGATCCTGCACGCGGAACGCGCGGATCGACTGCACGAGATTGGGTCGCACGGTCGTGAAAAGGCTCATAGGCTCCTCGTTCGATGAAAGCCCGGGCTCGGCTTCCTGTTGCTCCGGCGTGCCGCCGGCCTGCGCCGCCGCGTGCAGCTGAATCACACGCTGAAACAGATTGCCGTCGCCGGCCGCGAACAGTTCCGCCGCCGCCGTATCGTGCGCGTAGATGGAGTCGCTCATGCCATTCGTCCCGAAGTCATTCAACAATACGTTTAAAACTGTTGTAGTGGTCGCCCGTGTAATAACAGTTGTCGATCCGGCGCAACGGCCCGCCACAGACGATCCGGCGCGCGCCGCGATTGCGCGCACGCGGCGTCGGCACCGTGTACTCATGGTAGTAGCCGCGCTTCGCCTTCGGCAGGATTCGCTCGCGATTGCCGAACACGACGCCGTCTTTCTCGTACGGATAGGGACCGCCGGCGCCGATCAGGCCCAGCGTGGTCACGGCCTCGCGCGGAAGACGGGCGGTCGGGATCGTATCGAGCCCGCTCGCGGCCACGTCGGCCGAAACGGCCTCCCGTGCGTAAGCGGCGGAAACCAGACTGCCCGTCGGCGTGCCGACGATACCCATCGCGAACATCGCGAAGACGGACGCGAGCGCGCCGTTGCGGAGCCACTTGCGTGCCATGAACCAGGGTTCCCGCTGTTAAATCAAGTAGTTGACGACCAACAAAGGCGTTAGCGTAGCGTTATTGGCCGCGCGAATCAATGTCCGTTTGGGATTCGAAAGCCTCGCGATACCCGTCATTCCGTATTTCTTACCGAAATTACACTACATTTATCTTACATGAGATAAAATGCGTGCGGCATCTTTCATATGGCGAGACTCTGCCTCCTTGCCACACTCCTTACCCGAAGTGGAAAGATGCTGCTGTTGCTTTAGGGGAGGCGCGGTTGCGCCCTGCCCGCGGCGTGCCCATTGCGGGCACGCCTCTTTTTGCTTTTGTTTACAATTTTGCCCGACGCGCGGCACCGGTTCGACCGGCGCCGCGCGTTCGTTTCGGCTCAGCGCGCGGCGTTGACGTCGGCGACCAGCAGCGCCGCCATGTTGACGATGCGACGAACGGTCGCCGATTCGGTCAGCACGTGCACCGGCTCCGCGGCGCCCAACAGGATCGGCCCGATCGCGATGTTGTTGCCCGCGGCCGTCTTCAGTAGGTTGTACGCGATGTTCGCGGCGTCGATGTTCGGCAGGATCAGCAGGTTCGCGTCGCCTTCCAGCGTCGATTCCGGCAGGATTTCCTTGCGCAGCGCCGCGTCCAGCGCGACGTCGCCGTGCATCTCGCCGTCCACCTTCAGGTCCGGCGCGGTTGCCTGCAGGATCGCGAGCGTATCGCGCATCTTCTTCGCCGAAGGGGCGTTGCTCGTGCCGAAATTCGAGTGCGACAGCAGCGCGACCTTCGGCTCGATGCCGAAGCGGCGCACTTCTTCCGCGGCCATGATCGTGATCTCGGCCAGTTCTTCCGGGGTCGGATCGACGTTCACGTGCGTATCCACGAGGAAAATCTGGCGGCCCGGCAGCACGAGGCCGTTCATCGCCGCGTACACGCTGCAGCCCGGGCGCTTCCCGATCACCTGGTCGATGAAGTGCAGGTGGCGGTGCGTGGTGCTGATCGTGCCGCAGATCATCCCGTCCGCTTCGCCCTTCTTCACCAGCATCGAGCCGATCAGCGTCGTGCGGCGGCGCATTTCGACGCGCGCGAGCTGCTCGCTGATGCCCTTGCGCGCCATCATCTTGTGGTACGTCTGCCAGAAGTCGCGGTAGCGCTCGTCGTGCTCGGTGTTGACGACCGTGAAATCGGTGCCGGGCGTGAGACGCAGCCCGTAGCGCTGAATACGATGCTCGATCACCGACGGGCGGCCGATCAGGATCGGCTTCGCGAGTTTTTCGTCGACGATGATCTGAACGGCGCGCAACACGCGCTCTTCCTCGCCTTCCGCGAACACGACGCGCTTCTTCTCTTCCGGCGCGGCGCGCGCGATCTGGAAGATCGGCTTCATCGTCGTGCCGCTGTGATACACGAACTGCTGCAGGTGCTGCTTGTACGCGTCCATGTCCTCGATCGGGCGCGTCGCAACGCCGCCGTCCATCGCGGCCTGCGCGACGGCCGGCGCGATCTTCACGATCAGGCGCGGATCGAACGGCTTCGGAATCAGGTATTCGGGCCCGAACGACAGATCCTGGATGCCGTACGCGGTCGCGACGATGTCGCTCTGCTCGTGCTGCGCGAGTTCGGCGATCGCGTTGACTGCGGCGATCTCCATTTCACGCGTGATCGTCGTCGCGCCGACGTCGAGCGCGCCGCGGAAGATGAACGGGAAGCACAGGACGTTGTTGACCTGGTTCGGGTAGTCGGTGCGGCCGGTCGCGAGAATCGCGTCGGGGCGCACTTCGAGCGCCGCTTCCGGCAGGATTTCCGGCGTCGGATTCGCGAGCGCGAGGATCAGCGGGCGTTCGGCCATGCCCTTCACCATCTCCTGCTTCAGCACGCCGGCGGCCGACAGGCCGAGGAAGATGTCCGCGCCGTCGATCACTTCGGCGAGCGTGCGGGCGTCGGTTTCGCGCGCGAAGCGCTCCTTGTCCGGATCCATCAGCTCGGTGCGGCCCTTGTAGACCACGCCGGCCAGGTCGGTCACCGTGATGTTCTCGAGCGGCAGGCCGATGTCGACCAGCAGGTCGAGACAGGCGAGCGCGGCCGCGCCCGCACCGGATGCGACGAGCTTGACCTTCTTGATGTCCTTGTCGACGACCTTCAGGCCGTTCGTGACGGCCGCGGCCACGACGATCGCGGTGCCGTGCTGGTCGTCGTGGAACACCGGAATCTTCATCCGCTTGCGCGCTTCGCGCTCGACGATGAAGCAGTCCGGCGCCTTGATGTCTTCGAGGTTGATCCCGCCGAAGGTCGGCTCCAGCGCGGCGATCACGTCGACCAGCTTGTGCGGGTCCGACTCGTTCAGCTCGATGTCGAACACGTCGATGCCCGCGAACTTCTTGAACAGCACGGCCTTGCCTTCCATCACCGGCTTCGACGCGAGCGGGCCGATGTTGCCGAGACCGAGCACCGCCGTGCCGTTCGTCACGACGCCGACCAGGTTGCTGCGCGCGGTGAAGCGCGCCGCGTTCAGCGGATTCTCGACGATCTCCTCGCACGCGAACGCCACGCCCGGCGAATACGCGAGCGCGAGGTCGCGCTGGTTGATCATCTGCTTGGTCGGGGCGATCGCGATTTTCCCGGGGGTCGGGAATTCGTGATAGTCGAGGGCGGCTTCGCGGAGCTTGGCTTTGGAGGAGGCTTGGGTGGACATGTGTCTCGTGACGGGCGGATTAGAATAACTGTTCGACGGCATTGTAGCGCCAATCATCGGCCGCCAGACCGGCGATTCGGGTGCGACAGCCGCGACAAAAATGTACCGGATGGTGCAGAAGCGCCGCCGCCCGCCTCGTACAATGCCGTTCCTTCAACCGTTTCGGATCGCCCGCCGTGCCAGCCGCCCTCTCCGAGTTTTCGCTGATCGAACGCTTCTTCACGCGCCGCGCCGCGCAGGGTGCCCGCGCGTCGACGCTCGGCATCGGCGACGATTGCGCGCTGATTACGCCCCGATCCGGGAAATTGCTGGCCATTTCGACGGACATGCTGGTGGAAGGCCGCCACTTCTTCCCCGATGTCGCGCCCGACGCGCTCGGCCACAAGACGCTCGCGGTCAATCTGTCGGACCTCGCGGCGATGGGCGCCGAGCCGCGCGCGTTCACGCTCGCGTGCGCGCTGCCGCGTGCCGACGCCGCGTGGCTCGAGGCGTTCAGCGACGGCCTCTTCGCGCTGGCCGAACGCTACGGTTGCGAACTGATCGGCGGCGATACCACAAGCGGGCCGCTGAACCTGTGCGTGACCGTGTTCGGCGAAGTCGCGCCCGACGCGGCGCTGCGGCGCGATGCCGCGCGCGACGGCGACGACGTGTGGGTGTCCGGCACGCTCGGCGATGCGCGCGCGGGCCTCGGCGTCGCCCGCGGCGAATGGACGGCCGGCGCGGATGAAGCCGCCGCCTTCCGGCAGGCGCTCGAGCGGCCCGAACCGCGCGTCGCGCTGGGGCTCGCGCTCGCGGGCGTCGCGCACGCGGCGCTCGACCTCTCGGACGGCCTCGCCGGCGACCTCCAGCACATCCTGACGCGCTCGAACATGCGCGCCGAAATCGACGCCGACGCAGTGCCGCGCTCGGCCGCGCTCGCGACGCTGCCGCCCGACGTGCAGCGCCGCTGCACGCTGGCCGGCGGCGACGACTACGAACTGTGCTTCACCGCGCCGGCGGCGGCCCGTGCGGCGGTCGAAGCGGCCGGCGCCAAGGCCGGCGTGCCGGTCACGCGAATCGGTACAATACGCGCGTTGTCCGCGCCGTCGGCGCAACCCGCCATCGCGTGGCGCGACGCCGCCGGCGCGCCCCTCGCTCTCACGTTGCACGGTTTCGACCACTTCCATGCAGACTGATCCGACGCCCGCACACGCCGCGGCCGAGCCCGGCGCCGCGCAGCCCGCGCCGACCCGCGTGACGGCCCGCTTCATGCTGTCGCACCCCGCGCATCTCGTGTCGCTCGGCTTCGGCAGCGGCCTCGCGCCGATCATGCCGGGCACGTTCGGCTCGCTGTTCGGCTGGCTCACGTTCGTCGTGCTCAACCGCTATCTGACGGTACCCGAATGGTGGGCGCTGATCGCCGTGGGCTTCGTGGCCGGCACGTGGGTCACCGGTTTCACCGCGAAGAAGGCCGGCGTGGCCGATCCGGGCGCCGTCGTCTGGGACGAGATCGTCGCGATCTGGCTCGTGATGCTGTTCGTCACGCCCGCGACCTTCGTCGGCCAGCTGTGGGCGTTCGTCGCGTTCCGCTTCTTCGACATGCTCAAGCCGCCGCCGATCCGCTACTTCGACCGCCGCCTGCAAGGCGGGCTCGGCATCATGGTCGACGACCTCGTCGCCGCGTTCATGACGCTGCTCGTGATCGCCCTGTGGCGCTCCGTCGCCGGCTGACCGATTTCCCGACTCGTTTCCCGACGCGCATGCCAACCGATTCCGTCGTCCATCAGCTTGCGATCCGCGCAGGCAACAAGCTGCGTGACGAGCACCTGACGCTCGCCACCGCCGAATCCTGCACCGGCGGCATGATCGCCACGGCGATCACCGACATTTCCGGCAGCAGCCAGTGGTTCGAGCGCGGCTTCGTCACGTATTCGAACCAGGCCAAGATCGAGATGATCGGCGTGCCGTCCGACCTGATCGACAAGCACGGCGCGGTCAGCGAGCCCGTCGCGCGCGCGATGGCCGAAGGCGCGCTGCGCAACAGCCGCGCACAGGTCGCGCTGTCCGTCACCGGCATCGCGGGCCCGGGCGGCGGCAGCGAGACGAAGCCGGTCGGCACCGTGTCGTTCGCGTGGAGCAACCGGCTGCATACCGACGTCGAAACAGTCGTGTTCAAGGGCGATCGCGAACAGATCCGCACGCAGGCGGCCGCGCATGCGCTGCGCGGGCTGCTGAAGCTGCTCGACGAGCGCGAACGCTGATCGGGCCGCGCCCCTCGCGCTCTTATTGAATCGCGTCGGGCTTCACGACGATCCAGTTCTTGTCCGCCGTCACCGGCAGCCCGAGCGCCTTCTGCTTCGCGGCCGATTCGTCCGACCACGCGCGGATCTGCGTCATCTGCTTGTCCTTCTTGTTGACCCACACGCGCACGCCGCCGCGCGCGACGTCGGTCGCGTTCAACAGCATGTAGCCGTCGGACGTCGGCGTGTCGCCCGCGACGAGCACCGGCTTCTTCCACTGGTCGATCCAGCCGACGATCGAACCGAGCTTGCCTTCGTACCACGTCATCGGGTTCATCAGGAACGGCGTGATCACGAGGTTGCGGTTCTCGGCCTCGTCGTACTTGCCGGCCTTGATCTGCAGCCGCGACGTGGTCAGCGCGCCGGTCGCCGGGTTGCGCAGCAGCGTCGTCACGCCGATCACGTTCTGCGGCTTCACGTTGTAGCCGTACTTCGGGTCGGCCAGCACGAGCCGCGCGAGCTCCTCGTGCGCGGCCGTCATCACGTAGACGTCGATGCCGTTTTCGCGCAGCGCGTTGTACAGCTCCTGCATCCCGCGGAAGAAGCGCGGCGGGTTCACCGTGCCGTCGACGACCTTGTCGCCCTGCCAGTAGCGGATCGGGATCGGCTTGCCGTCGGCGAGCATCGCGTCGATATGGCGCTTCAGGTCGGCGAGCGACTGCCCGGCGAATGCCTGCGCGATCCACGGGTAACAGACCAGATCGTCGATCTCGCACAGCCGGTAGTAATAGCTCGTCAGCGATTCCTTGTAGTCGGCGGAATCCTTGAACGGGATCAGCTTCAGCGACGGGTCGAGCGAATCGCGCGTCAGCACGCCGCGGTTCTCGAGGTACGGCAGCAGCGCTTCTTCGAGGTCGTAGCGGTAGGTCGTGTTGTCGGCGTCGAACACCGCGTAGTCGCCGCGGTTCGCGTGCGCGGCGATCATCGCGTTCAGCGCCTTCGCGCTGTCGGCCGGCCAGTGCGACAGATCCGCCGCATGGGCGAAGGTCATGCACAGCGACGCGGCGAACGCGCTCAGAAGACGGCGGGACAGCTTGGGCATGGCGTCGCTCCTTTTCTTGACATTTTTGTGACGGATCGGTGACAAGAAGCAGCATCGCGCGACTAAATTGCGCACATGCGATACGGAAGCGACGGGAAATTGTTCGCGTGCGCCAGGACGGCGAACACGCGATGAAGGCGCGCGGCCCGCGAACGCGGGCCCGGCGATGCGAGGCCGCCCGGGCGGGCGGCCCGTATGTCAGCGATGCGCGTTGATCGTGTCGCGCGTCTTCTGCGCGGCGAGCGCCGCGGCTTCCGCGAAATCCTCGCCCTTGCTCGCGTACAGGATCGCGCGCGACGAGTTGATCATCATCCCGGTGCCGTCGGCCGTGCGGCCCGCGTTGACGGTCGCCTGCACGTCGCCGCCCTGCGCGCCGATGCCGGGGATCAAGAGCGGCATGTCGCCGACGATCCCGCGCACGATCTCGATTTCCTTCGGGAACGTCGCGCCGACCACGAGGCCGAGCTGGCCGTTCCGCGCGTTCCACTTGTTCGCCGCGAGATCGGCGACGACCTGGTACAGCGGCCGGCCGTTGGTATCGAGGAACTGCAGGTCCGAGCCGCCCGGATTCGACGTGCGGCACAGCACGATCACGCCCTTGCCTTCGTGCTCGAAGTACGGCTCGACCGAGTCGTAGCCCATGTACGGGTTCACCGTGACGGCGTCCGCGCGATAGCGCTCGAACGCCTCGCGCGCGTACTGCTCGGCCGTGCTGCCGATGTCGCCGCGCTTCGCGTCGAGGATCACGGGCAGGCCCGGATGCTGGAGATGGATGTGCGCGATCAGCCGCTCGAGCTGGTCTTCCGCGCGATGCGCGGCGAAGTACGCGATCTGCGGCTTGAACGCGCTCGCATACTGCGCGGTCGCGTCGACGATCTGCCGGCAGAACTCGAAGATCGCGTCGGGCTGGCCGTCGAACTGCACGGGAAAGCGCGACGGCTCGGGATCGAGGCCGACGCACAGCAGCGAATTCGTGCGCTGCCACGCGGCGCGCAGCGATTCAATGAAAGTAAGCGGGGAAGACATGGCGGATACTCGCGGCAAACCGTTGGTAGACCGCGTATTTTACCCGCGTCGCCGGGCTCCCTCGCGTGTCGCGGCATGGCTGCGCGTATCGGTGCGCTCGACCGTGAACGCGAAACGCCGCGTGAGCCGCTCGCCGGGCGCGAGCAGCGTCATCCCGTGCGCGGTCGCGCCGCCCGGCAGGTTCACCGCGTTGATCGGATGATCGACCGGCTCGAAGCAGAAGAAATCCTCGCCCGGCGGCGTATAGAGCACGTACGCGTCGGCGTCGGCCGCGACGGTCAGCGACAGCCGGCGGTGCGGCCAGCTCACCGTCGCGTGACCGCCCCAGCCGGTGAACGCATGATTGACGAGCGCGGCCGGCAGCGGATACGCGACGCCGAACTGCCAGGCCGGCGGCACGCTGACGTGCCGCACCGGCAGGAAATCGGCGCCCGACAACCACAGCCCGCCCGCCGCCGCGGCCAGCTCGGTCACCGCATCGCGCACCAGGAACGGATGCACGCCGAGCCCGAACGGCAGCCGCGCGCGGCCCGCGTTCTCGATCGTCAGCGCGATCGACAGCGTCGCGTCGTCGAGTTCGAACGACTGGATCGCGCGGAACGCATACGGCGCGCCGCCGGCGCGGTCGAGCGACAGTTGCAGCGACGTGTCGGTCGCATCGTCCACCTGCCACGGCGCGAGCCAGCCGTCGCCGTGGATCGGCAGCGGCTCGTCGCGGCGGTTGCACGGCACCGCGATCTTGCGCCCGTCGCATTCGAAGCGCCCGTCGCCGATCCGGTTCGAGTACGGCAGCAGCGGATAGCACGCAAGCTCGTTCGGGTCCGTCGCCGCCTCCGGCTGCTCGCAACGGCGGAACACCGGCATCAGCACGCCGTTGTCGCCGCGCCAGTCGAAGCGCGCGATGCCGCCGCCGAGGTGCGGCAGCACGTCGAGCCGCAGCGACGCGTTCGACAGCGTGACGACCGCCGCATGCGCGGTGCCGACGCCCTGCGCGAACACGGCCGTCTGCGGGCCCGGGCTGACCGGCTGGGCGGCGGCGGCCAGACGCGCGCGGCGCGACTGGCTGGTGGACGACGACGATGCGCGCGAGGACGTGGCGGTCATGGTGAACTCCTTTCCTTCGTCGAAGAAACGATGCAGGTCGTGCGAACGGTCAGGCCCAGCCGCCGTCGACGATCACGTCCTGCGCGGTGATCATCCGGCTGTCGTCGGCCGCGAGAAACAGCGCCATCCGCGCGAGGTCGGCCGGCAGCAGTTCGGCGTCGATGCACTGGCCGGCCTTGATCGCCGCGCGGCCCGCGTCGTCGAGCCACAGCCGGCGCTGCTTGTCGGTCATCACCCAGCCGGGCACCAGCGAATTCACGCGGATGCCGAACGGGCCGAGGTCGCGCGCGAGGCCGCGCGTCAGGCCCTGCACGGCCGCCTTCGCCATCACGTAGACGGGATAGCCGCCGTTCTTCAGCATCCAGCTGATCGAGCCGAGATTGACGATCGAGCCGCCGCCCTGCCGCTTCATGTCGTCGATCACCGCCTGCGCGGCGAAGAACTGATGACGCAGGTTCACCGCGATGCCCGCGTCGAACGACGCGGGCGTCACGTCGCCGATCGCATGGCGCGTGTCGTTCGCCGCATTGTTCACGAGCACCGCGATCGCGCCGATGCGCGCGCGGATCGCGTCGATCGCGCGGCGCAGCGCGTCGACGTCGGTCAGGTCGCAGGACAGGAACAGCGGCGCATGGCGCGCATGCGCGAGGCGTTCGGCCAGCGCGGCGCCGGCCGCCGCGTCGAGGTCGACGAACGCGACGCGCGCACCCTGTTCGGCGAAGTGCTCGACGAACGACGCGCCGATGCCGGTCGCGCCGCCCGTGATCAGCACCGCGCGATCCTGGAGGCTCGGGTATCGTGCGTAGCGCGCGTCGCTCGCCGCGGCATGCGGATCCTGCGCGGGTGTTTCGATGGTCATGCGGATCGTCTCCGTGGAAACAGGTCGGTCAGTCGCGTACGCCGCGGTTCTTCAGCTGGTCGAGCAGCACGGCCGCGAGCAGGATCGCGCCGCGCACCAGGTACTGGTAGAACGCGTCGATGTTCAGCAGGTTCATCACGTTCTCGACGGTGCCCATGATCAGCACGCCGATCACGACGCCCGAGATCGTCGCCCGCCCGCCCATCAGCGACACGCCGCCGAGCACGCATGCGGAGATCACGTTCAGCTCGAAGCCCTGCGCGGCGTTCGGCTGGCCCGACGTGATGCGCGACGCGAGGATCACGCCCGCGAGCGCCGTCACCGCGCCCTGGATCAGGAAGATGTACACGCGCGTGCGTTCGACGTTGATCCCCGCGAGCCGCGACGCTTCCGGGTTGCCGCCGATCGCGAGCGTGTTGCGGCCGTACACGGTCTGGTTCAGCAGCACGCCGAAGCCGATGAAACACAGCAGCGTGACCCAGATCGGCAGCGACACGCCGAACATCGACAGCCCGCCGAGCGCGATGAAGGTATCCGACGACACGCCGACCGCCTGGCCCTTCGACACGATGAAGCCGAGCCCGCGCACGATCTCCATCGTCGCGAGCGTCGTGATCAGCGCGTTGATCCGCAGGTATGCGATCACCGCGCCGTTCACGAAGCCGATCGCGGCGCCGGCCGCGACCGCCGCGACGATCGCGACGAACGTGTTGTCGGTCGCGTTCAGCACCATCGCGCACAGCACGCCGGAGAACGCGACGGTCGAGCCGATCGACAGGTCGAAGTCGCGCGACGCGAGACAGAACATCATCGTGCACGCGACCATGCCGATCTGCGAGATCGACAGCGCGAGGCCGAGCATGTTGTCGATCGAGAAGAAGTGATCGACGGTCAGCGACATCGTGATGAACATCACCGCGAAGATCGCGATCAGGCTGTATTCGGTCAGATGCTGCCACCACTTCTGGCGGTCGCTCTGCTGCGGAACCAGCGCGTCGGCCGACGGCTTCACGGCGGCGCTGCCAAGGTTTTCGTTGACTTGCATGGTGTGTCTCCTGCTCCTGCATCGCGCGGCCCGCGCCGCGCGTGTTCGATTCGAATGTCCCGGGCTTGTCCCGACGTAGCCGGCCGCGTCAGGCCGCCTCGACCACGCTCGTCTGCGGCAGCGCGAGGTTCAGCACCGCGTGCTCGTTCGCCTGTTCGCGCGGCAGCTCGCCGGCGATCCGGCCTTCGCGCATCACGACGACGCGGTCGGACACGCCGAGCACTTCCGGCAGTTCCGACGACACCATCACGATCGCGCAGCCGCGCTCCGCGAGCCGGTAGATCACGTCGTAGATCTCGTGCTTCGCGCCGACGTCGATCCCGCGCGTCGGCTCGTCGAGGATCACGACCTTCAGGTCGGGCTCCGCGAGCCAGCGCGACAGGATCGCCTTCTGCTGGTTGCCGCCCGACAGGAAGCGGATCTTCTGCCGCCGGTTCGGCGTCTTGATCTTCAGCCGCTGGATGAAGCGGTCGGCCGTCGCGCTTTCTGCCTTGCCGTTGATGAACAGCCCCGCGCGCAGCGAATGGCGCCGGCAGCTGATGTTGATGTTCTCGGCGACCGACGCGATCGCGATGATCCCTTCTTCCTTGCGGTCCTCGGGGCACAGCACGATGCCGTGACGGATCGCGTCGCCGGTGCGCTTCACGTCGATGCGCTTGCCGTCGAGCGTCAGCACGCCCGCGCGCCGACGGTCCGCGCCGTACACGAGCCGCATCAGCTCGCTGCGGCCCGCGCCGACGAGCCCGAAGAAGCCGACGATCTCGCCCGCGCGCACCGAGAAGCTCGCCGGTTCGCGCAATGCCGGGCCGTCGACGCCTTCGGCGGAGAACCGCACGTCGCCGAGCGCGCGCGGCGCGTAATGGTAGATGTCCGCGATCTCGCGCCCGACCATCTCGGCGACGAGTCGCTCGCGCGGCACGTCGGCCAGCGCTTCGTGCGACGCGATCTTGCGCCCGTCGCGAAAGATCGTGCACGCGTCGCACAACCGGTAGATCTCGTCCATCCGGTGCGAGATGTAGATCAGCGCACGGCCCTGCGCGCGCAGGTCCTCGACCAGCTTGAACAGCACTTCCGTCTCGCGGTGCGACAGCGAGCTCGTCGGTTCGTCGAGCGCGATCACGCGCGCATTGCGCATCAGCGCCTTGCAGATCTCGACCATCTGCCGCTGCGCGATCGACAGCCGCCCGAGCCGCGCGTCGGGATCGAGATCCACGCCCATCTCGGCGAGCCGCTCGCGCACGTAACGCTTCGCCTCGCGCTTCCTGACCCAGCCGAACGCGTTCGGCAGGCGGCCGAGCAGCAGGTTTTCCGCGACCGTCAGGTCGGGCACGTACTGCAATTCCTGGTGAATCACCGCGATGCCGGCCGCGATCGACGCGGCCGCATTCGCGAACTGCACGGGCTGGCCGTCGACCAGCACGCTGCCCGCATCGGGCTGATATTCGCCGCCGAGAATCTTCAGCAGCGTCGACTTGCCCGCGCCGTTCTCGCCCATCAGGCCATGCACCTCGCCCGCATGCACGTCGAACGAAATGCCGTCGAGTGCGCGCACGCCGGGAAATACCTTGCCGATATTGTCAAAACGCAGTGCCGCTGACACGTCGTCTCCCCACTTCCGGATCCATCGACCGCCGGCCGCGCGTCGCCGCGGCAGCCGGCGGGCCGCTTACTTCGATGCGAGCCCCATCTCCTCGCGCACCTTCGACACGTTGTCGCGCGTCGCGAGCATGCCCGTCGTCAGCGTCAACGGCGGCGGCGCCTTGCCCTGCGTGATCCACGTGTACATCAGGTCCGAGGTTTCCTCGCCGTGGCGCTTCGGGCTGATGATCACGGTGCCGTAGAAGCCCGTCGGCTGCGGCTTCTTGAACTCGTTCAACGCCGAATCGGAACCGCCGATGCCGATGCCGATCATGTTGTCGGCCTTGAAGCCGCGCCCTTCGGCCGCGCGCACCGCGCCGAGCACGGCCTCGTCGTTCAGACCGTACGCGACCCAGTGCTTGAACTGCGGGTTCTTCGTGAGCGCGATGTTCGCCGCGTTGAACGCGTTCTCGGTATCGGTCTTCGCCTGCGGCGCCGCGATCACGTTCGCCTTCGGGAAGCCGGCGGCGACCAGCGCGTCGGTCGCGCCGCTCGTGCGGTCGTGCGCGGTCGGCAGTTGCTCGTACGTGATGTCGATCGCGCCGACGTCCTTCATGTCCCAGCCGCGCTTCTTGATCTCGGCCGCGATGCCGTCGCCGACCTGCTTGCCGATGTTGTACGCGGAGATCCCCATGTGCGGCACCGCGTCGATCGGCTTGCCCGCGCCGTCGACGAGGCGGTCGTCGACCGTCATCATCTTCAGGTTGTGCGACTTCGCCTTCGCGACGATGCCCGGCCCGAGCTTCACGTCGGGCGTGCAGATGATGAAGCCCTGCGCCTTCTGCGCGGACAGGTTGTCGATCGCGCTCATCACCTTCTCGCCGGACGGCGCGCCGATCTTCACGAGCGTGAAGCCCTTCTGCTTCGCGGCGATCTCGGCGAATTTCCACTCGTCCTGGAACCACGGCTCTTCCGGCTGCTTCACCAGGAAGCCGATCTTGACCGGGTCGGCCGCGTGCGCGACCGGGCTGCCCATCACCACCGCCGCCGCGGCGGCCAGCGTTACGAACGTTCTGCGTTTCATCTCCAGTGTCTCCTTGTTTTCATCGAACAGGATGCAGCCGCTTGTTGGTTTCGACGCAGCGTGCGCGCGGCCGTCGCACGTGCGGTCTTTCAAATCGTTACGTCAGTCGTGTCAGTCGTGATACAGCGCCGCGCGCCCGCCATCGACGGTGATGCACGCGGCATTGATGAACGGCGCCTCGTCGGACGCCAGGAACACGGCCGTCATCGCGACCTCCTCCGGTTTCCCGATCCGCTTCATCGGCTGCAGCGCGAGCGTCTCGGCGCGCGCGGCGGCCGGATCGGGCTGCGCGTCCCACCAGTCGCGCGTCAGTTGCGTCTCGATGTAGCCCGGCGCGATCGCGTTCACACGCACGTTGCGCGCCGCGTATTCGATGCCGAGCGCACGCGTGAGGCCGAGCACGCCGTGTTTCGCGACCGGGTACGGAAAGCAGCCCGGGATGATCCTGAACGCATGCGTCGACGCGATGTTCACGATGCTGCCGCGGCCGCGCTCGACCATGCCTTCCAGCGCCGCGCGGCAGCCGTGCCACACGCCGTCGAGATCGACCGCGAAGCAGCGGCGCCAGTCGTCGTCGGTCATCGTCAGCGGATCGGCGAACACGTTGATGCCCGCGTTGTTCACGAGCACGTCGAGCGGGCCGAATGCGGCTTCGGTCTGCGCGAGCGCATCGCGCACCGCCTGCTGCCGCGCGACATCCGCCTGCAGCGGCAGCACGCGCGCGCCGTCGCATTCGCGTGCGATCGCGGCGGCCGTGTGCTGCGCCTGCGGGAAGTCGAGATCGACGAGCGCGACGGCCGCGCCTTCGCGCACGAACGCACGCGCGATCGCGGCGCCGATGCCGCGGCCCGCGCCCGTCACCATCGCGACCTTGCCCGCGAGGCGTTCCATCATGCGGCTCCGTCGCGCGCCGCGCGCAAGCCGGCCTGGAACGCGCGCGCGTTCGCCGCGGTCGTGTCGGCCGACTGGCCGGGCCGGTACAGCGCCGAGCCGAGCCCGAAGCCGTTCGCGCCGGCGTCGAGGAACGGCTGCATGTTGTCCGGCGAAATGCCGCCGACCGGAATCAGCGGCACCGCGCGGTCGACCACCGCGCGCCACGCCTTCACGACCGTCACGCCGAGCTGCTCTGCCGGGAACATCTTCAGCACGTCGGCGCCGTTCGTCAACGCGGCAAACGCTTCGGTCGGCGTCGCGACGCCCGGCGCGCTCGCCAGCCCGCGCTCGCGTGCGCGGCGGATCACGGCCGCGTCGCTGTGCGGCATCACGATCAGCGCGCCGCCCGCGTCCTGCACGCGGTCGACGTACTCGGCGCGCAGCACGGTGCCCGCGCCGACGATCATGTCGTCGGGCAATGCGCGCCGCAGCGCCGCGATGCTGTCGAACGGATCCGGCGAGTTGAGCGGCACCTCGACGATCCGGAAGCCGGCTTCGTACAGCGCACGGCCGTGGTCGGCCGCTTCGGCGGGCGTGATGCCGCGCATGATCGCGATCAGCGGACACGCATCGAACGCGCGCATCAAGGCGGCGTGAGGCGTGTACGGCGCGGGCAATGTCAGGTCGGACGGCATCGAAGATTCCTCTGCAAGCAGTTCACTGGTCGGCGCAGACGGGCTCGCCGTCCGCGCGCACGAGCCCGGCGCGCGACGCGATCCGCCACAGGCCGAGCTCGGTCGCGTGGGCGGCGACACGCGCATGCGCATGGCCGAATACCTGGAGCGCATCGACGTAGCGCGAACACAAGCCGTCGTCGCCGATCAGCAGCAGCGGCTGGTTCGCGAGCGCGATGCCGCGCTCCGCGAGCATCGCGTCGAGCGCATTGAGTTCATGGCCGATCAGCAGGCCGGACAGGTAGTCGCCCTGCGCATCGGGGGCGAGCCGGTCGGTCAGCCCGAGCGTGCGCGTGCTGAAAATCGTCGCGAGCAGCCCCGTGTGCTGCGCGCCGCGGGCGACCGATACGCCGCGCACGAACGCCGCGCGATCGGGCGATTCGCCCGCGCGCATCGTGCGGCCGAGGATCGTGTGATCGCGCAGCACCGCGAACAGCTCGCCGGTCATGAAGGTCTGGAAGCGTTCGATCAGCCCGTCCTTCACCCATGCCCATTTCGCATGCGTGCCCGGCAAGCCGATCAGTACGCCTGAACGATCGGCGCCAAGCGTGGGATCGCTCGCGAGTGCGCCGACGATCTGCGTTTCTTCGCCGCGCATCACGTCGGGCAATTCGCCGGTCGCGATCACGCCCGGCACGATCGAGACCGTCGTGCCGCGCGCCGTCGTCACGGTGATGAGGCCCGCGACGAGCGCGTCGGCGCCGGCCGGCACCGCGACGTACGGCGCTTCGCGCCAGCCCTGCGCGCTGCCGACCATCCCGGCGGCGAGCACCGGCAGGCCGGGCGTGCGGTCGAGCCAGTCGCCGCACGCTTCCTCGAACACCGCGTCGAACGCACGCGCGCCGCCGCCCGGCACGTGCATCACGCCGGCCGCCCGGCTGCGCGTGTCGATCGGCACGCCGTGCGCGTCGAACAGATACGCGCGCAGCGACGTGGTGCCCCAGTCGAGCGCGATCAGCGACGGGGAGGCGGAACTGGCATCCGGAACGGGCCGGGTCGAAGTCGTCATCGTTTGATCCTGCGGGTACCCTGCGGCGGGCTCCAGCCCAGTTCCGCGGAAATGGCTCGCGCTTCGCGCTGCACGAGCGGAATCAGTTCGTCCATCCGGTCGTGCGGCATGTACGGAATCGTGCTCGCGACCGACACTGCCGCGACGATCGCGCCCGACGCGTCGCGGATCGGCGCGGCCACGCAGCGGATCGACGCCTCGTTTTCCTCGAGATCGAACGTATAGCCGCCGGCCGCGTAATGCGCCATGCGCTGCAGGAACGCACTCGTCTCGGGCCGGTTGTCGGGCTTGAAGTTGACACCGGCCAGCGCGCGCCGCGCGGCTTCGAACAGCGAGCGCCACAGGTCCGGATCGAGGTCGAGCATCATCGCCTTGCCGATGCCGGTCGACGCGAGCGGCATCCGGTGGCCGACGCGCGAGCGCATCTCGAGGCCGCGCGTGCCGGGAATCTTGTCGATGTACAGCACGTCGTCGCCGTCGCGCACGCCGAGATGGATCGTGTCGAGCGTCGCTTCCGCGAGCGCTTCCAGGTGCGGGCGCGCGACCGCGGTGAGCGGCATCTGCTCGAGCGCGATCGTGCCGAGCTCGATCAGCTTCGGGCCGAGCAGGTAGCCGCCCTGCACCTGGCGCAGATAGCGCGCCTGCACGAGGCTGCTGACGAGACGGTGCGTCGTGCTGCGCGTCGTGCCGAGCGCGGCGCCGATCGCACGCATGTCGCGCGCGCCGTTCGCGATCGCCTCGAGGATCGCGAGGCCGCGCAGCAGCGTCTGCGTGCCGGCCTGCTGCGCGGCGAGGTCGAGCGGCGTGCTGGTCGCGCCGATGCTGTCGGTCAGCGACGTATCGGCCGGCATCGCGCGCCGGGCGTCGAGGGTAAGGGAATCGGGCATCTTGGTCATGGGGCGGGGCTTCTTCAACGGAATCGGTGAAGCCGCTCGCGCGGCGCCGGAACTGCGTCCGGTGCTGCGGCGTGGCGGCGGTCGATGCACCGAGTAAAGCGCCCGGCGAACTTCATGGAAGGTGTCTCCGTGTGCGACGGGCGCCGCGCGATGCGTGGGTCCGAAGCTGTCGATGTGCTTCGGATTGTAGGAGCGCACGCACTCGTCTCCAATATTTGAATGCGTTGTCCAGATAATGAGAATTCCGACGGAACCGGCCACGGGCTCGACACGGCGGCCGCGCCATGTGCACGGGGGCGGAACCCGCCGTGTCGCAGGTTCCGCCCCCGTATGTTCACGCCGTCCCGCGCTTACTGCTGGCTCGTGCTGCGCGCCTGCATGTAGCGCTGTACGTCGGCGAACGACACGCGGCCGCTGCCGCCGGCGTCGATCTGCCGGAAGTGGTTCGCGACATAGCCGAGGCCGGCCGCGCGCGCCTGCGACTCGGTGATCGCGCCCGTGTTCTGCGTGTCGGCCGCGCTGAACTGCCGCGCGAGCTTGCGCACCACCTGCGCATGCAGCGCGGCGCCGGTCGTCTGCGTGCCGGCGGTCGCGTGGCGCGCGGCCGGCGGCACGTACGGATCGCCGAGCTGCGCCTGGCGCGCACGCGCCGGCGCGGCGGCGGCGTCGCTCGCCTGCGCGAACGCGGAGAGGGAAGCGGCGGCCCCGACGCATGCGAGCGCCGCGGCAACGACGATGAAACGATTCTTCATATCAGGCTCCAGTCTGGAATGAGGTCGTCGACGGCCGGCGAGCGGCGCCGCCGAGGGCGCCCGTCGCCGGCGTCGCGCATCAGTGCGCGGCCGCGTTGTAGAAGGTCACGAGGTCAGCTTTCTCCTGCGGACGCGACGTATCGTCGAGATAGACCATGTGCCCGCCCTGATAGTCCTTGATCGTCAGGTTCGGTTGCGTGCCGAGCCGCGCGAGGTCGAGCTCGGTCTGGTAGAACGGCGTCGCGATGTCGTGATACCCGTTCAGCGACAGCACCTTCAGCGCCGGGTTCAGCGTCAGCGCCGCGGCCAGGTCGGGGATCGTGTCGGGCATCGCGAGGCCGTCGTGCGTCCAGTCCCACGTGTTGATCGCATTGCTGCTCACCGAGTAGGCCGACTGTGCGGTGTACTTCAGCTCGTTCGGCAGGTAGCTGCCGATCGTATCGGTGAACGGCTTCGTGATGAACGAGCTGGACGGATCGCCGTCGGCCGCGAGCGGGCTCGACACCGGCACGTTCACGCGTGCGTCGTAGCGGCCGATCAGCGTGCCCGGCACCAGCGACAGCTGGAAGCTGTTGTCGAAGAAGGTCGGGACCACGTTGAAGTCGGCATTCCACAGCGACTGCTTCACGCCGGTCGAATTCACCATCGTCGTGACGAGGTTCGGCGGCGGCGGCGTGTGGCTCGCCAGGTACGCGTTCACGGCGGGCGCGTAGCTGCCGGCCGTCAGCAGGCGCATCTGGTCCGCATACTGCGGCAGGTTCGACGGGTTCGGGTTGTCGAGCTGATAGTACGCGCCGACCGTGCCGTACGACGGCACGAAGCCCGCGCAGCTCACCGGGCTCGCGCCGTTGTTCGAGTTGCCGACATAGTCGCTCGCCATGTCGCAGTTGGTGTTGTAGTTCAGGATCGACGACTGCAGCACGACGCCGTCGAGCTTCACGCCGGCCGTCTCGAGCAGGTTCGCGAGCACGTCGGTGCGCGGCGTGCCGTACGACTCGCCGAACAGGTATTTCGGCGAATCGTTGCGCTGGTTCACGCTCAGGTAGCGCGTCACGAAATCGCGGAACGCGCCGGCGTCCTGGTCGACGCCCCAGAACGTCTGGTTCGTGTTCGGCGCGACCGCTTCCGAGAAGCCGGTGCCGATCGCATCGACGAACACGAGGTCGGTCGTGTCGAGCAGGGTTTCCTGGTTGTCGACGAACGGGAACGTCGACGTGTTCGCGTTCGGGTCGCCGGTCTGGATCCGGCGCGGGCCGAACGAGCCGAGGTGCAGCCATACCGACGCCGAGCCGGGGCCGCCGTTGTACAGGAACGTGACGGGCCGCTTCGCCGCGGGCTGGTTGTCGGCCGTGTACGCGACGTAGAAGAACGACGCTTCGGGCGCGCCCGTCTGCGGATTGCGGGCGACGAGGTGGCCGGCGGTGGCCGTGTACCGGATCGTCTTGCCGTTCAGCGTGATCTGATGGTGCGTGACGGCGGCCTTTTCGACCGCGGCGGATGCGTCGAGCGACGCGGTCGCGCTCGACGAATAACTGTTTGGATCGTTGTACGCGCGGTCGACCTGACCGGCAGAATCGGCTGAATTCGCGGCGCTCGCTGCAGACGACGACGTCACGTCGTCGTTGCAGGCCGTCAGAATCAGCGAAGAACACACCACTCCCAACAACAGCTTCGCTTTGCTCGCTGGCATCGTTGCGTTCCTTCTTCTCGGATGTTTTTTGTGTCGAGCAGCCGGATAAGCCACCCCCCGCCTCGATTGCGGCCGATAAGCCGAGGCGCTGGCCAATATACGCGAGCCCGTCAGCTTTGAAAAATTTTGAAATATTTGGCGCTCAGCCGGTGCAGCGCACACCTTTCAGGAATGCTTCGATTCGCGAAACGTTGTATTTCACGTCGCTTTCATCGACTTTCGCGTTTACCCGCGACGACTAAAAAAGCACCGATTTCGTGCGATGCCGGCCAACAAAATCGCGCGGTCGTCGGCATTGCTCAACAAAGCGAAATAGACGGATTCGTCTAACGGATGTGGCCCGAAATGGCGGCGACGCGAATGCGCTGCAGCGCACCAATCGCGCCGGCGCGGCGGAACGGACAATGCAGCGGCGCGGGCGCGCCGCTTACTCCGATTGCGGCAGCTCGGCCGCGCCCATCCGGCGTGCGATGACGGCCGCCCGCTGCGCCTGGTAGGCCGAGCCGCGATGCGCATCGAACCAGCGCGGCTTCGGCAGCATCACCGCGAGGCGCGCCGACTGCCACGCACCCAGCCGGCTCGCGGGAATCTTGTAGTAATAGCGGGCGGCCGCTTCGGCGCCGTACACGCCGCGGCCCCATTCCACCGAATTCAGGTAGATCTCGAAGATGCGCTCCTTGTCGAGCACCGTTTCGAGCATCCACGTGATGATCAGCTCCTGCCCCTTGCGGATGTAGCTCTTCTCGCGCGACAGGAACAGGTTGCGTGCGAGCTGCTGCGTGATCGTCGAGCCGCCCGCGACGATCCTGCCGCGCGCCTTGTTCTTCTCCCACGCCTGCAGGATCGCGTCGACGTCGTAGCCGTTGTTGGTCGCGAAGGTCGAATCTTCGGACGCGATCAGCGCACGCTTCAGGTTGCGCGAGATCTGGTCGTACGGCACCCACTGGTGGCGGATCTGCGCGGGCGGCGTGTCGCGCGACAGCCACCACGCGTCGGTACGCATGAACGCGGTCGAACCCGGGTTCACGAACGACCACAGCGCGATCTGCGCGAGATAGAACAGCTGCGTCGCGAGCCACGCGAGCGCGAACACCGATCCCGCGTAGACGATCCAGCGCGTGACGCTCACCGTCCGCGTGCGCTGCGTGCCGCTCACCGCCACCACGTGCCGCGCTCCGTTCAGCTCGCCGCGAGCGCCTGGCGCAGCGCGGCCAGCACCGGTGCGCCGTCCGGCCGCACGCCGCGCCAGATGAAGAACGATTCGGCCGCCTGCTCGACGAGCATCCCGAGCCCGTCGGCCGTGCGCGCGCCGAGCGATGCCGCGTGCTGCATGAACACGGTCGGCTGCGCGCCGTACATCATGTCGTACGCGAGCGTGCCGGCGCCGAACGCGGCCGCGTCGCACTCCGGCAGCGCGGCATCGAGGCTGCCGGCCGTCGCATTGATCACCACATCGTACGGCTCGGCCCGCACGACGCCGGAGCCGCCGCCCGCGAGCGTGCAGCCGGCATCGTGCGCGGCCTGCATGAACTGGCTGACGAGCGCCTCGGCCTTGCTCGCGGTGCGGTTCACGATCGCGATCGACAGCGGCGCGCGGTCGAGCAGCGGCAGCACGACGCCGCGCGCGGCGCCGCCCGCGCCGAGCAGCAGGATGCGCGCACCCGCGAGCGACACGCCGAGATTCGCTTCGATGTCGCGCACGAGGCCGACGCCGTCGGTGTTGTCGCCGTAAAGGCGCCCGTCGGCGTCGATGCGCAGCGTGTTCACCGCGCCCGCCGCCGCCGCGCGCGGCGACAGCGTGTCGGCGAGCGCATGCGCGTCGAGCTTGAACGGCACCGTCACGTTCGCGCCGCGACCGCCTTCGGCGACGAACGCGCGCACCGCGGCCTCGAACCCGTCGACCGGCGCGAGCCGGTGCGCGTACTCGATCGGCTCGCCGGTCTGCGCGGCGAATTGCGCGTGGATGAACGGCGACTTGCTGTGCGCCACCGGGTTGCCGAACACGACATAGCGGTCGGCGCCGCTCGTCGACGCAGCTGCGTTCATGATGCGCGCCCCTCTTCGCCGTCGTTGCCGCTCGCGGCTTCGCCGCCCGCTGCCGCCGCATCGCCCGATTCGGCCAGCGCTTCGGCCTCGGCTTGCGCCGACGCATCTTCCGCGTCGACCAGCGTGTCGTCGCCGCCTTCGGCGTCATCCTCTTCGTCGGCCTCGGCCGTATCGCCGCTCGTCACGGTCGGCGCGTCGAGCACGTTCAGCAGGCGCACCGATGCCTCGATCGTCAGCTCGTCGAGCGACATCACGTCGAGCAGCACGCGCGTGCCCCGCGCATGCACGCCGAGCCCCGGCACGTGCAGCAGCAGCGGGATGTCCTCGAGGCGCACGAGATCGCCCTTCACGACGCTCGCGACGACCTGCTTCTTCTGCTCCTGCTTGAGCCAGCGCAGGCACCAGAAATATTCCATCCGGCGCTGGTAGTCGGCGTAGGCCGTGTACGTATCGTCGAAGCCCTGCACGACCGCGTAGAGATCGGCGTCCTTCGGCTTGAACGGCGCGGCGAGCTTCGCGGTGACGCCGTGCTGCACGCACGCGAGCAGTTGCCACTGGTTCACGAGGTCGACGTAACGGCGCAGCGGCGACGTGCTCCACGCGTACTGCGCGACGCCGAGGCCTTCGTGCGGCGCGGCCGTCGTCTGCATCCGCGTGCGCTTCGGGCCCGGCGCGCCGAAGCCGCGCTGCGAGCGGTAGATGCCCGGCACCGTGTGGTCGTGCAGGAACGCGCCCCAAGTCGAGTTCGCGAGAATCGCGAGCTCCGACACGATCAGGTCGAGCGGCGAGCCGCGGCGGCGCGGCGTGATCGTCACGTGCTCGCCTTCGACGTAGAAGTTGTAGTCGGTGTTGCGCTGCACCTCGCGCTTCAGGCCGTAGCCCGCGCGCGCGACCTGGCGCTTCTCGAACAGCGCCTGCGCGAGCGGCCACAGCACGGCGATGTCGTCCTTGTGCGGATAGTCGCCGGTGCCGGCCGCGAGCGTCTCTTCGTTGACGAGCTCGTCGAGCGTGTTATGGCGCAGGTTGTTCTTCACGTACACGAGCTCGGCGCGCGTCTCGTTCGCGACGATGTCCTGCGTCTCGCGGTTGACGATGATGTACAGCGACAGCGCCGGGCGGTAATCGCCCTCCTTCAGCGTGAACACGTCGACGACGTCGTCCGGCAGCATCGTGATCTTGTCGCCCGGCATGTAGACGGTCGACAGGCGCGTACGCGCGATCGCGTCGACCGGATCGCCGCGCACGATGCCGAGCGCCGGCGCCGCGATGTGCACGCCGATCCGCACCCGGCCGTCGGCCAGGTGCTCGACCGAGAACGCATCGTCGATTTCGGTGGTCGTGATGTCGTCGATCGAGAACGCCTCGACGTTCGCGCGCGGCAGGTCGTCCGGCAGCGGGCCGACCGTGACGGGCGGAAAACCGGTGCCGTGCGGGAAGAATTCCGCGAGGAAGCGCGCTTCGTGCAGCGCACGCGGCGACTCGATGCCGCCGCAGTCGAGCATCAGCCGCGCCGGCGACACGCCGCGCGCGCCGGCCGCCGCTTCCATCGCCTTGTATTCGATCGAATTCTTGTCCGGCCGCGTCAGCAGCCCGAGCACCTTGCCCGCGAACGCTTCCGGCAGCTTGCCGGCCTTCAGCTCCTCTTCATACTGCGCCTGCACGAGCGCCTGCTGGCGCTTGCGCTCGAGCGACGCGAGCGCCATCTTGAGCTGCTCTTCCGGCGCGCGCTGGTACTGGCCGCGCCCCTTGCGGCGGAAGTAGACGGGCGAGCCGTGCAGCCGCAGCACCAGCGCCGCGCGCTCGACCGGGCCGTACGTCGCGCCGAAGTACTCGGCGGCCAGCGCCGTATAGGCGAACTCGTCGGCCGGCGCGCATTCCCACAGGAAGTCCAGATCGATCTGCTGCGCGGCCGTGTCGGCCTCCTGCATCAGTTCGCCCGCGGCCGGCTTGTCGAATTCGATCAGCACGTCTTTCGCGCGCACCTTCGCGCGCCGCCCGCCGGGCAACTCGACCTGAAATGCGTCGCCCTGGCGCGACAGCACGCTGCCCGCCTTGAAACTGCCCGATTCCTCGAAGAAAACGTTCACTCAGTACTCTCGTTCAGACTGCCGGGCGCCGCATCGGCGGCGCCGCATGATGATGGGAATTCGATCGGCACGCGGCCGGTTTAGGACGTCTTTCCGTCGCAAAACGCGAGAACGTCGTCGACATAGTCGGCAAATTCGCTGATTCCGTGATCGCTGCCGTCGATCACGCGGGTTTTCGCGCCCGGGTAATGGGCGAGCATCTCGCGATAATCGAGCACCTCGTCGCCGGTCGCCGCGAACAGATAGTAGCGGTCGGCGCGCGTGATCGCCGGCACGCGCAGCGCGTCGAGTTCGTGCAGGTGACGGCGCTCGACGACGATCGTGCCGCCGCCGTGCCACAACTGCTGCTCGCCCAGATGCTGTTCGAGATCGCGCTGCGGCACGATCGCCGGATTCAGCAGCACGGCCTTCCAGCCATGCTTTTCGGCGAGCCACGTCGCGTAATAACCGCCGAGCGAGCTGCCGATCACGGTCACGTCGCGTGCGCCCGCGACCTCGGCTTCCGCCACCGCGATCGCCTCGAGCGGCGACACCGACAGCGACGGGCACCGCCACTCGCCGGTGCGGCCGAGTTCGGCCATGCGCGCGGCGAGCAGCCGCGACTTCTGCGATTCCGGCGACGACCGGAAGCCGTGCAGATACAGGATCACGTGCGGCTCCCGAGCGCATCGAGCAGCTTCTGGTGCACGCCGCCGAAGCCGCCGTTGCTCATCACGAGCACGTGGTCGCCCGGACGCGCGGCCTCGACCACCGCCTTCACCAGCAGATGCAGATCGTCGAATGCGCGTGCGCGCTCGCCGAGCGGCGCGAGCGCTTCGGCCAGATTCCAGCCGAGCGCGTCGCGCCCGGTCGGCGCGCCGTAGCCGAACACGAGATCGGCATCGGCGAGGCTCGCCGGCAATTGCGACTTCATCACGCCGAGCTTCATCGTGTTCGAGCGCGGTTCGAGCACGGCGAGGATGCGGGCATTCTGGCGGCCGATGCGGGCACGAAGGCCGGCGATCGTGGTGTCGATCGCGGTCGGATGGTGCGCGAAATCGTCATAGACGGTCACGCCGTCCACGCTGCCGCGCACTTCCATCCGGCGCTTCACGTTGCGGAACGACGCGAGCGATTCGGCCGCCTGCGCGGGCGGCACGCCGACGTGGCGCGCGGCGGCGATCGCCGCGAGCGCGTTCATCCGGTTGTGATCGCCCTGCACCTGCCACGCGACTTCGCCGACGCGCTCGGCGTGCGAATACACCGCGAAGCGCTCGTCGACCGGCACGCCGTCCTCGGCCGGCAGCGCCTGCCAGCCGCCGTCGACGCCGAAGCGCTCGACCTCGCTCCAGCAACCGCGCGCCAGCACGCGCTCGAGCGCGTCCGACCGGCCGTTCGTGACGATCCGCCCGACGCCCGGCACGGTGCGCACCAGATGATGGAATTGCGTCTCGATCGCGGCGAGATCGGGGAAGATGTCGGCGTGATCGAATTCGAGGTTGTTCAGCACCGCGGTGCGCGGCCGGTAGTGCACGAACTTCGAGCGCTTGTCGAAGAATGCCGTGTCGTACTCGTCGGCCTCGATCACGAAGAAGCTCGAATCGGTGAGCCGCGCGGACACGCCGAAGTTCAGCGGCACGCCGCCGATCAGGAAGCCCGGGTTGAGGCCCGCGTCTTCCAGCAGCCACGCGAGCATCGACGACGTGGTCGTCTTGCCGTGCGTGCCCGCGACCGCGAGCACCCATTTGCCGGCGAGCACATGCTCGCCGAGCCATTGCGGGCCCGACACGTAAGGCAGGCCGCGATCGAGGATCGCCTCCATCAGCGGATTGCCGCGCGTGACGACGTTGCCGATCACGAACAGGTCCGGTTTCAGGTCGATCTGCTCGGCGCCGTAGCCTTCGATCAGCGTGATGCCCTGCGCCTCGAGCTGCGTGCTCATCGGCGGATAGACGCCCGCGTCGCAACCCGTCACCGTGTGGCCCGCCTCGCGTGCGAGTACGGCGAGACCGCCCATGAAGGTGCCGCAGATGCCAAGAATGTGGATGTGCATAGAGGAATGCTTTCGCGCCGCCGGGCGCCGTCGATTCGGAAAGGATGCGTGTGCGGCGCGCCGGACGAGCCGTGCGGCCGGCGCCCGGCCAACGACCTGGCCGCGACGCAAAGAGCAGTATTGTAACTGACGGCCTGCGATGCCCGGCGGCCCGAACGATGCGCGCGAACGGTGCCGGCGCCCCCGGACGACGGGCTGCCGCACCCGTGCTCGGGCGCGGCGACGATCGAGTATGATTGCCGGATCATGTCTCGCAAACCTCTTGTCGACCCGCGGCGCGTCCGCGAGGAAATCGCCCAGTCCGCCGCCCGCCTGATCGCGGAGGACGGCCTGGACTATGCCGGCGCGAAACGCAAGGCCGCGCGCCAGTTGCTGGGCGATTCGCGCGTTGCTGGCGAATGGCTGCCGGATAACGACCAGATCGAGGAAGAACTCCGCGAATACCTCGCGCTGTTCCAGAGCGACACGCAGCCGGACGAACTGCGCCGCCTGCGCGAGATCGCGCTCGACTGGATGCGCCGGCTCGCCGAGTTCCATCCTTATGTGACGGGCGCCGTGCTGAACGGCACCGCGAACGCGCATTCGGATATCCATTTGCAGGCATTCACCGACAACCCGAAGGACGTCGCGATCTACCTGCTGAACCAGAACGTCCAGTACGACGTGTCCGAGACACGGCATTTCGCGGGCCGCGGCGAGGTAGAAACGCTCAGTTTCCTGTGGCGCCCGCGGCGCGACGTGGACGCGATCGGCATCCACCTTGCGCTGTATGCGAGCGACGACCTGCGCGGCGCGGTGAAGGCCGACGCGCGCGGCCGCGTCGCCCGCGCGGACGCCGCAGCGCTGCGCGCGCTCGTCGACGCAGGCCAGGCCCCTTCCGAACCGGAATGATTCAACGATGATGATGAAACGCATGTTGGCGCTCGCGGTGGTCGCGGCCGCCGCCGTTGCCGGCGGTGTCGCCGCCGGCCACTGGTTCCGCGGTACGGCCGACGACGGCGTCGCCGTCGCCGCGCCGGCCGTCCATGGCAGTCCGGTCGACCAGCTGTGGGCGTCGTCGCTCACCGGCGTCGACGGCAAGCCGGCCACGCTGGCCGCATTCAAGGGCCACAAGGTCGTCGTCAATTTCTGGGCGTCGTGGTGCGGCCCGTGCGTGGAGGAAATGCCGGAGCTCGTCGCGCTGTCGCATCAATATAAGCAGAAAGGCATCCGTTTCGTCGGGATCGGCGTCGATTCCGAGCAGAACGTGAAGACCTTCCTGCAAAAGGTGAAGGTCGACTATCCGGTCTTCGTCAGCGGTTATGCGGGCGCCGATCTGGCCCGTAATTTCGGAAATACCGCCGGCGCGCTGCCGTTTACCGTCGTGATCGACGAAACCGGCAAGATCCGCGAGACAAAATTGGGACAAATCCAGCCGGCCGAGCTGAAAAAGACGCTCGACGCGCTGTAACCCGCCCGAACGGCAGTCCGCGCGTTGGCGGCGATTTGCAGGTCGATCGCCGCAATTTCGCGTGAATTCGCCGATACTTTGCGCCCGCACCGGTAATTCTTGCAGACCCGGCGCACTTGGCCGTTCGGCAAAACTAGACAAATTTCTCTAAATAGCGCTAAAGTTCGCGCAATTCCGCAGAAATAGAAGCGACCATGACACGATTGCTGGTGTTGCACGGCCCCAACCTGAACCTTCTCGGCACCCGGGAACCGGAGGTGTACGGCCGCGTCACGCTCGCGCAGATCGATCAGGCGCTTGCCGCGCGCGCCCGGGAAGCCGGCGCCGACCTGTCGTCGTTCCAGAGCAACCATGAAGGCGCGCTGGTCGACCGCATCCAGGCCGCGCGGGAGGAACAGACCGATTTCATCCTGATCAATCCGGCCGCGTACACGCATACGAGCGTTGCGATCCGGGACGCGATCGCCGGCGTCGGCATCCCGTTCGTCGAGGTTCACTTGTCGAACGTGCATCGCCGCGAAGCGTTCAGGCACCACTCCTACTTTTCCGACCAGGCCGAAGGCGTGATCTGCGGGCTCGGCTGGAAAGGTTATCTGTACGCGCTCGAGTACGCGCTGGACAAGCTGCAAGGCGCGTCGCGCGACTGATTTCGCGATCTAGATTCAGCGCCGGCCCCTCACCGGCGCTTTCACGTATTGAAAGGGGAATTCCCGATGGATCTTCGTAAGCTGAAAACTCTGATCGACCTCGTTTCCGAATCCGGCATCTCCGAGCTGGAAGTGACGGAAGGCGAAGGCAAGGTGCGCATCGTCAAGAACGCACCGCCGGTCTACGTACAGCCGACGGCTGGGTATGCCCCGCAAGTCAGCGCGCCGGCTCCGTCGGCCGCGCTGCCGACCGACGGCGCTGCCGCGCCGGCAGCCGCCGCCCCGGCCGTCCCGCAGGGCCACGTCGTGACGTCGCCGATGGTCGGCACGTTCTATCGCGCGCCGTCGCCGGGCGCCGACCCGTTCGTGCAGGCCGGCGACACGGTCAAGGAAGGCCAGACGATCTGCATCATCGAAGCGATGAAGCTGCTCAACGAGATCGAGTCGGACAAGGCCGGCGTGATCAAGGAAATCCTCGTCGAGAACGGCCAGGCCGTCGAATACGGCCAGCCGCTTTTCGTGATCGGCTAAGCCCGCCGCGCGGTCCTGCCGGCCGCGCGCCGCCGAGATGCTCGCCAGGCGCCGTTCGCGCGCCCCTCGAAGAGACGAATACTCGCTATGTTTGAAAAAATCCTCATTGCCAACCGCGGTGAAATCGCGCTGCGCATCCAGCGTGCGTGCCGCGAACTCGGCGTCAAGACGGTGGTCGTCTACTCGGAAGCCGACAAGGAAGCCAAGTACGTGCGCCTCGCGGACGAAGCCGTCTGTATCGGCCCGGCCCCGTCGAACCTGAGCTACCTGAACATGCCGGCGCTGATCAGCGCCGCGGAAGTCACCGATGCCGAGGCGATCCACCCCGGCTACGGCTTCCTGTCGGAGAACGCCGATTTCGCGGAACGCGTCGAGCAGTCGGGCTTCACGTTCATCGGCCCGCGCCCGGAAACGATCCGCATGATGGGCGACAAGGTCACCGCGAAGCAGACGATGATCAAGACCGGCGTGCCGTGCGTGCCGGGCTCGGAAGGCGCGTTGCCGGACGATCCGAAGGAGATCGTCAAGATTGCGCGCGCGATCGGCTATCCGGTCATCATCAAGGCGGCGGGCGGCGGCGGCGGG
Organism: Burkholderia sp. BCC0044; assembly: GCF_902832955.1. NCBI lineage: Bacteria > Pseudomonadati > Pseudomonadota > Betaproteobacteria > Burkholderiales > Burkholderiaceae > Burkholderia > Burkholderia sp. BCC0044. The sequence goes on from NZ_CADFDO010000001.1 coordinate 1,868,662, forward strand.
CGCGGGATGCGCGTCGTGCACACCGAGGCCGCGCTCGTCAACGCGGTCAACATGACCCGCGAGGAAGCCGGCCGTGCGTTCGGCAACCCGCAGGTGTACATGGAGAAGTTCCTCGAGAACCCGCGCCACATCGAGATCCAGGTGCTGTCGGACGCGCACAAGAACGCGATCTGGCTCGGCGAGCGCGACTGCTCGATGCAGCGCCGCCACCAGAAGGTGATCGAGGAAGCGCCGGCGCCCGGCATTCCGCGCCGCCTGATCGACCGCATCGGCGACCGCTGCGCGGACGCATGCAAGAAGATGGGCTACCTCGGCGCGGGCACGTTCGAATTCCTGTACGAAAACGGCGAGTTCTACTTCATCGAGATGAACACGCGCGTGCAGGTCGAGCACCCGGTATCGGAACTGATCACGGGCGTCGACATCGTGCAGGAGCAGATCCGCATCGCGGCCGGCGAGAAGCTCACGCTGCGCCAGCGCGACATCCAGTTCCGCGGGCATGCGATCGAGTGCCGGATCAACGCCGAGGACCCGTTCAAGTTCACGCCGTCGCCGGGCCGGATCACGTCGTGGCATACGCCGGGCGGCCCGGGCGTGCGCGTCGATTCGCACGCCTACAATGGCTATTTCGTGCCGCCGAACTATGATTCGATGATCGGCAAGCTGATCACCTACGGCGCGACGCGCGAGCAGGCGATCCGCCGGATGCGCATCGCATTGTCAGAAATGGTCGTCGAAGGCATCCAGACCAACATCCCGCTGCACCGCGAGCTGATGATCGACGCGAAGTTCGTCGAAGGCGGCACCAGCATCCATTACCTCGAAAACCGGCTCGCGCAGAAGCAGCAGGTCGCACCGGAAGAAGCGTAAGCATGAGTTATCGCGAACTCGTCGTCGAACTGGCCCGCGAGCATGCGGAGGCCCTGTCCGACGCGCTGCTCGATCTCGGCGCGCTGTCGGTGTCCGTCGAAGACGCCGACGCCGACACGCCCGACGAACAGCCGCTCTTCGGCGAGCCGGGCCTCGTGCCCGATCGCACCGCGTGGCAGCACTCGCGCGTGGTCGCGCTGCTGTCGGCCGATCACGAGCCGGCCGTGCTGCTCGCGGCGGCCGCGAACGAGATCGGCCTCGCCGAGACGCCGAAGTTCGTCGTGCGCGAAGTCGAGGAGCAGGACTGGGTGCGGCTCACGCAGTCGCAGTTCGAGCCGATTCCGATCGGCGAGCGGATCTGGGTCGTGCCGTCGTGGCACGATGCGCCCGATCCCGATGCGCTCGTCCTCGAGCTCGACCCCGGCCTCGCGTTCGGCACCGGCAGCCACCCCACGACCCGCTTGTGCATGGAGTGGCTCGAGCAGTCGGTAAAGCCCGGTCAGTCGGTGCTCGACTACGGCTGCGGCTCGGGCATTCTCGCGATCCTCGCGAAGAAATGCGGGGCGAACCCCGTGATCGGCATCGACATCGACCGCCAAGCAGTCGAATCGGCGCGCCAGAACAGCGAACGCAACCGGGCGGAAGTCACGTACGGGCTGCCCGATGCGTGCCCGGACGGCGAATTCGACATCGTCGTCGCGAACATCCTGTCGAATCCGCTGAAGCTGATGGCGTCGATGCTCGCATCGAAGGTCAAGCCGGGCGGGCGCATCGCGCTGTCGGGCGTGCTCGCGCGCCAGGCGGACGAAGTCGCGGCCGTTTATGCGCGCTACGTCGACATCTCGGTCTGGCGCGAACACGAAGGTTGGGTATGCCTTGCCGGAACCCGCCGCGAAAGCCATTAGAATAGCGCTGTCCTTCACTCTGGCCAGCAGGCCGCCCGGCTCGACATGCTTCTTGCGACGCGCTGCCCTCATTGCGAAACCGTCTTCCGGCTGCAGCAGGAACAGCTCTCGCTGCATCAGGGGCTCGTGCGCTGCGGCCATTGCCACGAAGTCTTCAACGCCGCCGAATCGCTCGTTCCCGAGTACGCGCAGCACCCCGAGCCGGCATTGACGGAACCGGCTGCCGCGCCGCACGGCGGCGACGCGCATCAGCAGGCCGCGCCGGCCCGGCTGTTCACCGCCGACGCGCCGCCCGAATCGCCGACCGGCACCGATTACAAGCCGGAAGGCTGGGACATGTGGGCGCCGTGGCTCGACGCCGGCGTCGATCCGTCGCTGCAGCACAGCGTCGAGACCGTGCGCACCGAGCCGCTGATACCGCTCGCGCTGCCGTCCACTGAAGCCGGCGTCGTTCACCTGTCGGGCACGCCGGAGCCGTTCGCGTCGTCGCCGGCCGAGCTCGATGCTTCGGCTGCCGTCGAGCAACCGACCGAACCGCATTCGCCGCAGGCGCAGCACGCACCGCACGAAACCGAAGAAGCCGCAGCCTCGCCCGCGCCGGTCGAGCGCGACCCGCGCGAGCCTCGCTTCGTCGCCCACCTTCCGTCGGAAACGGAAACTGCCGCCGAGCCGGCCGAACCCGTCGTCCCCACGCACTTCGCTGCGCCGGACGACGAACGCGCGCCGCGCGAACCGCGTTTCGCGTTCACGCCCGCACCGGCCTTCACCGAAGCCGAGACAGCATCGGAACCCGACAGCTTCACCCGGCACGACAACGCGTCGACCGCAGCGGCAGCCGATGAACCGGTCGCCCGGACGGTCACCCAACCGGCGGCCCAGCCCGACGTCCAACCGCCCGCCCAACCGGTCGCCCCCTTCCCCGCCGCACTGACCGACGACGATCGTCCGCACTTCGCCGTCACGCGCGAGACGCGCGCGCCGCAGCGACGCGGGATGCTCGGCGGCTTTTTCGGCGGCCTCGTCGCGGCCGCGCTGGTGGGCCTGCTCGTCGCGCAACTGGCGTGGTGGCAGCGCGAAACGGTGATGATCTACTGGCCCGTCACGCAGGGCTGGTTCCGGCAGGCGTGCGCGCCGCTCGGCTGCACGGTCACGCCGCCGCGCGCGATCGACGGGCTGCGGCTCGACGCGACCGACCTGCGCCAGCTCGACGGCCCGCGCGAGCTCGAACTGAAGGTGCCGCTGACGAACCGCTACCGCGTCGCGCTCGCCTACCCGTCGCTCGAACTCACGCTGCTCGACGACACCAATCACGTCACCGTGCGCCGCGTGCTCGCGCCGCGCGACTACGTGCGCCCGGGCACGCCGATCGACGCCGGGCTGCCGCCCGGCACGACGCAAACGATGGTCGTCCGTCTCGAAACGAACGGCGCGCCCGCCTCGAATTTCCGCGTCCAGATCTTCTATCCGTGACGCGCCGTGGCGCGCTTGCGCGCCCGTCTCAACCCGCGCGCCCGAGCGGCGCGCTATTTCGGAGCACGAACATGAGCAAAGTTACGCTGGGTGGCAACCCGATCGATCTCGCCGGCACGTTCCCGGCCGTCGGCGCGCAAGCCGCCGATTTCAAGCTGGTCGGCAAGGACCTCGCCGATCTGTCGCTCGCCAGCTTCGCCGGCAAGCGCAAGGTGCTGAACATCGTGCCGAGCCTCGACACGCCGACCTGCGCGACGTCGACCCGCAAGTTCAACGAAGCCGCGTCGTCGCTCGACAACACGGTCGTGGTGGTCGTGTCCGCCGACCTGCCGTTCGCCGCCACGCGCTTCTGCACGACCGAAGGCCTCGCGAACGTCGTGACGGCCTCGACGTTCCGCACCGGCCGCGCGTTCGCGAACGCATACGGCGTCGACGTGACGAGCGGCCCGCTGAACGGCCTGACCGCACGCGCGGTGGTCGTGCTCGATACGCAGGACAAGGTGATCCACGCGGAACTCGTCGGCGAAATCAAGGACGAGCCGAACTACGATGCAGCGCTCGCCGCACTGAAGTAAGCTTTCTTCCGCTTCCCCTGCCGCGCCGCGCCCTTCGCGCGGCGTTGTCGCGCAGGGCCCCTCATTTCTACAGGAACGCACACCTTGGCTACGCTGATTTGCGGCTCGATCGCCTACGACTCCATCATGACCTTCGAAGGGCGGTTCCGCGAGCACATCCTGCCCGACCAGGTGCACCTCATCAACCTGAGCTTCCTCGTGCCGACGATGCGCCGCGAATTCGGCGGCTGCGCGGGCAACATCGGGTACGCGCTGCACCTGCTGGGCGGCGATGCGCGCATCATGGGCACGATGGGCGCGCTGGATGCGCAGCCGTATCTCGACCGGCTCGACCAGCTCGGCCTGCGCCGCGACCACGTTCGCGTGCTGCCCGATACGTACACCGCGCAGGCGATGATCACGACCGATCTCGACAACAACCAGATCGCGGCGTTCCACCCGGGCGCGATGATGCAGTCGCACCTGAACCACGCGGGCGACGCGCCGGACATCAAGCTCGCGCTCGTCGGCCCGGACGGCTTCGACGGGATGGTGCAGCACGTGGAAGAGCTGGCCAAGGCCGGTGTGCCGTTCGTGTTCGATCCGGGCCAGGGTCTGCCGCTGTTCGACGGTGCGACGCTGCGCCGCAGCATTGAACTTGCGACCTACGTAGCGGTCAACGACTACGAGGCCAAGCTGGTGAGCGACAAGACGGGATGGTCCGAAGATGAAATCGCCAGCCGGGTCGACGCGCTCGTCATCACACGTGGCGAGCACGGCGCGACCATCCGCCACAAGCAGGGCGCGGAGCAGATTCCGGTCGTGCCGGCCGAGCGCATCGCCGATCCGACCGGCTGCGGCGACGCCTTCCGGGGCGGCCTGCTGTACGGCATCGAGCATGGCCTCGACTGGGCAACCACCGGCCGCCTCGCGAGCCTGATGGGCTCCCTCAAGATCGCCCATCAAGGGCCCCAGACTTACGACCTGACGCGCGCCGAAATCGACGCACGCTTCGAGACTGCATTCGGTTACAGTCTCAAATGAATATTGTGGGAGAGCAAAGATGTTGACGAAAAAAACCCTCACGCTCGCGGCCATGCTGACGGCCACGCTGACCCTCGCCGGCTGCTTCACGGCACCCGGTTCGGCGGATGTCTATAGCGTCGGCCAGGCGCAGCGCGAACAGACGGTCCGCATGGGCACGGTCGAAAGCGTCCGCGCGGTGCGCATCCAGTCGGACGGCGGCGGCAGCGCGATCGGCACGCTCGGCGGCGGCGCGCTCGGCGCGGTCGCGGGCAGCGCGATCGGCGGCGGCAAAGGCTCGATCCTGACGGCGATCGCCGGCGGCCTCGTCGGCGCGGTCGCGGGTAACGCGGTCGGCGAAAACCTCAGCACGGCGAACGGTGTCGAAATCACCGTGCGCCTCGACAACGGCGATCTGCGCTCGATCACGCAGGCAGCCAACGGCGAAGCATTCCGCGCCGGCGAGCGCGTCCGCCTGCTGTCGAGCGGCGGCGTCACGCGCGTCACGCACTAACCGGTATCCTCAGCACGCGGCGCAAGCCGCGGTCGAACGCATGTGCGAAGCCGCACATGCGTTTTTTTTCGTCCGCCCGTTTCCGGTCCGCGCTCGCATCGGCCAGCCGAGCGGCGACCTATCGGCGGCTCATACGGACGAAAAAAATCCCGCCACCTGAGCCAGATGGCGGGACTGATTGAGTAGCGCTACTCAACCCACGGACACCACGTGAGTGTCCGGGTGATGCTGCTCAGCCGCGATTACGGACGGCTGCCGGTCGGGAACGGCCATGCTGCTGCCGGGTTGAGCGCGGTCTTCACGCCCGATGCCGGCGCAACCGATGCGGTCGACGCGGTCGTTGCCGGCGCAGCCTTCTTCACGACGGCCTTCTTCGGCGCAGCAGCCTTCTTCGCCGGAGCGGCAGCCGTCTTCGCAGGGGCAGCCTTCTTCGCAGGCGCAGCCTTCTTCGCGGCAGCCTTCTTCGCAGGCGCGGCCTTCTTCGCAGCAGCCTTCTTCGCCGGCGCAGCCTTCTTCGCAGCAGCCTTCTTCGCCGGTGCGGCCTTCTTCGCAGCAACCTTCTTCACTGCGACTTTCTTGGCTGCAACCTTCTTCGCGGCGGCCTTCTTAGCCGGTGCTGCCTTCTTTGCAGCAACCTTCTTCACCGCGACTTTCTTCGCTGCGACCTTCTTGGCTGCAACCTTCTTCGTTGCGACCTTCTTCGTTGCGACCTTCTTTGCAGCGGCCTTCTTCGCCGGTGCTGCCTTCTTCGCGGCAACCTTCTTCACCGCGACCTTCTTCGCAGCAACCTTCTTCACTGCGGCCTTCTTCGCCGGCGCAGCAGCCTTCTTCGCAACGGTCTTCTTGGCAGCAACCTTCTTAGCAGCCGGTTTCTTCTTGGCAGTAGCCATGTTGTTCTCCTTCAGGTTCAGATGAGAGTCAGTTCAAACTACACCCTTCGTCAAAACCCGCTTCCCGCGGACGCTGTTCAGGACGTGCGCTTCGAAGCGGGCTATTCATCGGCGTACGCAGATACCGCGCGCTTACGCTAATGAATACGGTATGGCGCGCGTGACCACCCGGCCTCGCGCGCCAAATCAAGTCGGTAGCCGGCGCACCTCGCGCCGCTACCCCTAATCGCTTGATCAAGCGGACCGCCACACGGCCGTCCGCTTTTTCCGGAGGGAAGTTTGCCCATCCCACTGAAGGGTTCGCAAAGTGCCTGTCGTATCGTTGGGCCGTTAAGGCACCGGGCATGCTTTGCATCAGGCGTTCTTGCTCCTAAACCTTGGGCCGGGGCCGAGAGGCCACCGGCTGCTCCATCATGTAACGGGTTCGCTGCTGCGGGTTATTCCCAGGACAGCGCGCCCCCCGTCTGATACTCGATCACACGCGTCTCGAAGAAGTTGCGTTCCTTCTTCAGGTCGATCATCTCGCTCATCCACGGGAACGGGTTTTCCTCGTTCGGATACAGCGGGTCGAGGCCGATCTGCTGGCAACGGCGGTTGCTGATGAAGCGCAGATAGCTCTTGAACATCGACGCGTTCAAACCCAGCACGCCGCGCGGCATCGTGTCTTCGGCGTAGCGGTATTCGAGTTCGACAGCCTGCTTGAACAGCTCGCGGATCTCGGCGCGGAATTCCGCGGTCCAGAGATGCGGGTTCTCGAGCTTGATCTGGTTGATCAGGTCGATGCCGAAGTTGCAGTGCATCGACTCGTCGCGCAGGATGTACTGATATTGCTCTGCAGCACCCGTCATCTTGTTCTGGCGGCCGAGTGCGAGGATCTGCGTAAACCCGACATAGAAGAACAGGCCTTCCATGATGCAGGCGAACACGATCAGCGACTTCAGCAGCTTCTGATCCGCTTCGAGCGTGCCGGTCTTGAAGGCCGGGTCCGTCAGCGTATGAATGAACGGGATCAGGAATTCGTCCTTCGCGCGGATCGACGTGACCTCGTGATACGCGTTGAAGATCTCGCCTTCGTCGAGACCGAGCGATTCGACGATGTATTGGTACGCGTGCGTGTGGATCGCTTCCTCGAACGCCTGGCGCAGCAGGAACTGCCGGCACTCGGGCGCCGTGATGTGGCGGTACGTGCCGAGCACGATGTTGTTCGCCGCGAGCGAATCGGCCGTCACGAAGAAGCCGAGGTTGCGCTTCACGATGCGGCGCTCGTCCTCGGTCAGACCGTTCGGGTCCTTCCACAGTGCGATGTCGCGGGACATGTTGATTTCCTGCGGCATCCAGTGGTTCGCGCAACCGGCCAGATACTTTTCCCACGCCCACTTGTACTTGAACGGCACCAGCTGATTGACGTCAGTCTGGCCGTTGATGATGCGCTTGTCGGCGACATTGACCCGCGCTTCCGTACCGCCGGCGGGAACAGCCGATGCTTGCGGCGGCACCGCGAGATCGCCTTCGAAAATGTCACGGACCTGATGGGCGGCAGGCGTTGCAGCCTGCATTCCGACAGCCATCCCGGCGGAGGTGCGCATCGCGTTTTGCTGCGCTCCGCTCGCGGGGGTTACGGCAGTCTTCTCGTCATCCCAGTTGAGCATAAATTCTCACCATCAATTTAGAACGGTTTGTACCATCTTTTCCTGAGCGATAAAAGGGTTCGCTCACGAAAAATCCTTTTTTCGATTCGCGTTGCGACCTCGATACAACACTTTGAGCAACGCATCGTCGTTCATGCAGCGCGCGATGTGAGTCGCGCTTGTATCGCGAGGTGCGCTCGACGCATCGAACGCTGATCGAAACGCGACGTCGTCGGGGATGTTTCGATCGCTGGTCATTGCCTGCAACGCAGGTGTCGCGTTACAGATTCCTTATCATTTTTTTAGTTGAGAGCGGCGCACACTTCAACCTCGATCGGTCGTCGTGTGCGCCGCGCAGGCCTGCTTCTCAGGTCAGGCGCACTGCGTTACTGGCACGCTTCGCACTCGTCGAAGCCGGGGTCGCCCGGACGCATCGTGCACACCGGGCCGTCTGCTTCGACCGGCGCGAGCGCCGCTGCAGCGTTGACCGCGCCCGACGACGCAGCGCCGCCTGCCGCACCGAAGCCGCCCGCTGCGCCTTGCGCGCCGCCGCTGCTCGAGCCGCCGCCTGCACCGCCCGTCGGCACCGCGTTCAGCGCGCCGTGTGCGACCGTCGACTTCTCGACGTGCGTCGCCGCCATCGTGCGGAGGTAGTAGGTCGTCTTCAGGCCGCGCAGCCATGCGAGCTTGTAGACCTCGTCGAGCTTCTTGCCCGACGCGCCGCCCATGTAGATGTTCAGCGACTGCGCCTGGTCGATCCACTTCTGGCGACGCGATGCCGCTTCGACCAGCCACGTCGGGTCGACCTCGAACGCGGTCGCGTAGATCGCGCGCAGGTCGGCCGGGATGCGGTCGATGCGCGACAGCATCCCGTCGAAGTACTTCAGGTCGGCGACCATCACTTCGTCCCACAGGCCGCGTTCCTTCAGGTCACGGACGAGGTACTCGTTCACCACCGTGAATTCGCCCGACAGGTTCGACTTCACGTACAGGTTCTGGAAGGTCGGCTCGATGCAGGCCGACACGCCGATGATGTTCGAGATCGTCGCCGTCGGCGCGATCGCGACGCAGTTCGAGTTGCGCATGCCGTGCGTGGCGATCCGCGCACGCAGCGCCGTCCAGTCGAGCGATTCCGACGTGTCGACCTCGACGTAGCCGCCGCGCGCTTCGGCCAGCAGCTTCAGCGTGTCCTGCGGGAGGATGCCGCGATCCCACAGCGAGCCGCGGTAGCTCGAGTAGCGGCCGCGTTCCTCGGCCAGTTCGGTCGACGCGTGGTACGCGTAGTAGCAGACGGCTTCCATCGAACGGTCGGCGAACTCGACCGCCGCTTCCGACGCGTACGGCGTGCGCAGCAGGTGCAGGCAGTCCTGGAAGCCCATGATGCCCATGCCGACCGGGCGGTGCTTCAGGTTCGAGTTACGCGCCTTCGGCACCGCGTAGTAGTTGATGTCGATCACGTTGTCGAGCATGCGCATCGCGACGCTGATCGTGCGCTTGAGCTTGTCGTGGTCGAGCGCGTAGCTGCCGTCGGCCTGCTTCACCAGGTGGGCGACGAGGTTCACCGAGCCGAGGTTGCACACCGCGATTTCGGTGTCGCTCGTGTTCAGCGTGATTTCCGTGCACAGGTTCGACGAGTGGACGACGCCGACGTGCTGCTGCGGCGAGCGCACGTTGCACGGATCCTTGAACGTGATCCACGGGTGGCCCGTCTCGAACAGCATGCCGAGCATCTTGCGCCACAGCTGCGCCGCCGGGATCTTCTTGAACAGCTTGATCTCGCCGCGCGCGACCTTGTCTTCGTAAGCCGTGTAAGCCTTCTCGAAATCGGCGCCGAACTTGTCGTGCAGGTCCGGGCAGGTCGACGGCGAGAACAGCGTCCAGTCGCCGCCTTCCATCACGCGCTTCATGAACAGGTCGGGAATCCAGTTCGCCGTGTTCATGTCGTGCGTGCGGCGACGGTCGTCACCGGTGTTCTTGCGCAGCTCCAGGAACTCCTCGATGTCGAGGTGCCACGATTCGAGGTACGCGCAGACCGCGCCCTTGCGCTTGCCGCCCTGGTTCACCGCGACGGCCGTGTCGTTCACGACCTTCAGGAACGGGACCACGCCTTGCGACTTGCCGTTCGTGCCCTTGATATGCGAGCCGAGTGCGCGCACGCGCGTCCAGTCGTTGCCGAGGCCGCCGGCGAACTTCGACAGCAGCGCGTTTTCCTTCAGCGCTTCATAGATGCCGTCGAGATCGTCCGCGACCGTCGTCAGGTAGCACGACGACAGCTGCGAGCGGTGCGTGCCCGAGTTGAACAGCGTCGGCGTCGAGCTCATGAAGTCGAAGCTCGACAGCACATTGTAGAACTCGATCGCGCGCGTTTCGCGGTCGATCTCGTTCAGCGACAGGCCCATCGCGACGCGCATGAAGAATGCCTGCGGCATTTCGATGCGGGTGCCTTCGACGTGCAGGAAGTAGCGGTCGTACAGCGTCTGCAGGCCGAGGTAGCCGAACTGCAGGTCGCGGTTCGCGTCGAGCGCGTCGCCGAGGCGCTTCAGGTCGAACTGCAGCAGCTTGTCGTCGAGCAGGCCGGCGTCGACGCCGCGCTTCAGGAACTGCGGGAAGTATTCGGCGTAGCGGGTCGACATCTCGGCCTGCACGACTTCCTCGCCGAGAATCTCGCGGCGGATCGTGTGCAGCAGGATGCGGGCCGTGACCTGGCTGTACGCCGGATCCTTTTCGATCATCGTGCGCGCAGCGAGGATCGCCGAGTCGTAGACCTGGCTCATCGGCACGCCGTCGTACAGGTTCTTCACCGTCTCCGCGACGATCGGGTCAGGGTTAACCGCAGCGCCGAGGCCGTCGCATGCCGACACGATCAGCGCGCGCAGCGCGTTCAGGTCGAGCGGGCGCGTGACGCCGTTGTCGACGACGTTGATGCCGGTGCTCGACTCGCCGCCCGCTGCCGCCGCTTCCTCGCCCGCATGCTGGCGCTCGAGGTGACGCTTCTCGCGATACAGCACGTACGCACGCGCGACGTTGTGCTCGCCGCCGCGCATCAGCGCGAGTTCGACCTGGTCCTGGATGTCTTCGATATGGAACGTACCGCCGTTCGGGCGGCTGCGCACGAGCGCGCGCACGACGTTGTGCGTCAGTTGTTCGACCTGCTCGCGTACGCGAGCCGATGCCGCGCCCTGCCCGCCGTTGACGGCCAGGAAAGCCTTGGTCACCGCGATCGCGATCTTCGAAGGTTCGAACGACACCACGCTGCCGTTGCGGCGGATCACCTTGTAGTCGGCGAACGTGGCCTGCGGCGCGAGCGCCTTCGCGCCCTGTTCGGTCCCGCCGAGCGGACGGCTCGAGGCGCTCTCGTACTGGGACGTCGCGTTGTCGGTGGTTTGCATGTGCAAAGCTCCTGGTGTTGGATGGTGCGGAGAGAACCGCGGATTAAAACGAACGCTGCGCAATGCGGTGCGCGAGCGGTAAGAGGCGAGCGATGCGCCGGGGAAGCCGGTTCGGTCGATGCGCGACAACCCAGCCGGTCGTGTGCTTCGTCATGTATACCCTGCCCCGTCGATGTTCGCTGCGCTGGTCGCGACGCCCGGACCGCCCGGCCTGACGCGCCGCCCTGAGAACCCTGTCCGCCGGCGTTGCCCGCCGGCCGGTGCCGCTCGGGTTTTCCCCTGCGACACACACTATATCTAGTACAGAACTGCTCAACTGGCACCAAGTATAGTGGACATTCGGAGGACGTCCAAACGGATAATTTTTGATGGAGGTCTTGACATCGCTCGCGCGCAGACGCGGCAAGGCATTGGTCGGAGAAAAAACTTTCTCCGCTCAAAAAACCCCGCGATCAGTGCTGACGGAAAGGAAAGTATTCGGCGGAAAAACCGGCATCGCTCGCGAAGCGTTGCCAATCGAAATGCGGGCCCGGGTCGGTCTTGCGGCCCGGCGCGACGTCCGAGTGCCCCGCGAACGCGTCGACCGGATAGCGCGCGGCGAGCGCGCGGGAAAGCGATGCGAGCACCGCGTATTGGGCATCGTCGAACGGCACGTCGTCCGCGCCCTCGAGCTCGATGCCGATCGAGAAGTCGTTGCAGCGCGTGCGGCCGAAGAATTCGGACGAGCCCGCATGCCACGCGCGCTCGTCGCACGACACGAACTGCACGAGCTCGCCGTCGCGGCGAATCAGGAAATGGGCGGACACGCGCACGCCGCGCAGGTGGCTCTGGTAATAGGGGTGCGCATCGCAGTCGAGGCGATTCAGGAACAGCGCCTCGATCGCATCGCCGCCGAATTCGCCGGGCGGCAGGCTGATGTTGTGGACCACCACGAGCGTCGGCACCGCGCCGGCGGGCCGCGCCTCGAAGTTCGGCGACGGCGCATGGCGCGCTTCGCGCACCCAGCCGCTCGCGTCGACCGACAACACCGGCGCGTCGATCATCGCGCGTCGCGGCCGTTCACGCGCGCGGCGTGGCGCTGCGCATGCTCGGCGCTGCAGAAGTATTCGCCGCTCGCGGCGACGGCGTCGCCCTTCGGCGCATGCACGCCGCATTCGGCGCAGCGCACCATCGGCTCGGGCAGCGACCGCGCGTCGCCGTTCGGGCGCGCGGCGCCGGCACCGGCGCCACTACCGGCACCCGCACCGGGCGCACCGTCGTAACCGGCGCCGCGGCCGGCGCGTGCCTGCGCCTGTTCCTGCGCGTGACGCAGCTTGCGCGCGAGCCACGAACCCGCGAAGAAGAGAAGGATCAGGAGAAGAATCTGTCGCATCGGGAACCTGCGGTCAAACGACGGAGCGGTGCAGCAGCACCTCGAACACGAACCGGCTGCCGACATACGCGAGCAGCAGCGCGGCGAACGACACGAGCACCCAGCGCGCGGCGCCGCGGCCGCGCCAGCCCGACGTCTTGCGGGCCACCAGCAGCCCGCCGAACATCAGCCAAGACAGGATCGCGAACACCGTCTTGTGGTCGAGCCGCAACGCGCGCGCGTCGACCTGCTCGCTGAACAGGATGCCCGACGCGAGCGTCAGCGTCAGCAGCACGAAGCCGGCGCCGATCAGGCGGAACAGCAGCTTCTCGAGCGTGAGCAGCGGCGGCAGCGTTTCGAGCCAGCTCGCGATCCAGCCCGTCGAGCCGTCGCGCCCGCCGCTCCTCAGCGACTGCAGGCGCCGCTCGACCATCAGCATCAGCACCGCGTGCAGCGCCGCGATCGCGAAGAGGCCGTACGCGATGTTCGCGATCAGGAAGTGCAGCTTGAACAGCGGCGCCGCGGCATAAGGCAGCACCCGCACGCCACCGAACACGAGCGGCAGCAGCGACGCGCCGCACGCGAGCGGCAGCACCAGCAGGCGCAGGCTGTCGAGCGGGAAGAAGAAGCTCTCGATCCAGTAGATGCCGGCGCCGAGCCAGAACATCGCGGACAGCGCGAACGCGAAGCCGAACACCATCGCGTCGTTCGGAAAGATCGTCATGTGCAGCAGCACGCCGTGCGCGAGCAGCGCGGCGAACAGCAGCGCGCGGCCGGCCCCGCTCATCCCGGACGCGGCCGACGCGGGAACCGGCACGGCCGGCACGCTCGCGACGAGCGGCGTCGCGCCCTGGCGGTGCGCGCGCCAGCCTGCGACGGCGAGGCCGCCGTACAGGAATGCGGTGAGGGCATACAGTACAATATCCATGTTCGAAGTTTACACTAGGCCCCCTTCCCGCGACGGCTCCCTTTTGTTCGGTTCCGCCGCGCCTTCGGGCCCCACTGTCCATCGCTCCCCATGCTCGACAATCTCACTCAACGGATGGCGCGCGTCGTCAAGACGCTGCGCGGCGAGGCCCGGCTCACCGAGGCGAACACGCAGGAGATGCTCCGCGAGGTGCGTCTCGCGCTGCTGGAAGCCGACGTGTCGCTGCCGGTCGTCCGCGAATTCATCGCCAAGGTCAAGGAAAAGGCGCTCGGCGAAGAAGTGATCAGCAGCCTGTCGCCGGGCCAGGCGCTCGTCGGCGTGGTCCAGAAGGAACTGACCGCCGTGATCGGCGGCGACTACGAAGGCAAGGCCGCCGAGCTGAACCTCGCGGTCACGCCGCCCGCGGTGATCCTGATGGCCGGCCTGCAGGGCGCGGGCAAGACCACGACCGTCGGCAAGCTCGCGAAGCTGCTGCGCGAGAAGTACAAGAAGAAGGTGCTCACGGTGTCGTGCGACGTGTATCGCCCGGCCGCGATCATGCAGCTGAAAACGGTGACCGAGCAGGTCGGCGCCGACTTCTTCCCGTCCACGCCGGACCAGAAGCCCGTCGACATCGCGCTCGCCGCCGTCGACTGGGCGAAGCGCCACTACCATGACGTGCTGCTCGTCGACACGGCCGGCCGCCTCGGCATCGATGAAGCGATGATGCAGGAAATCGCCGCGCTGCACGGTACGCTGAAGCCGGCCGAGACGCTGTTCGTCGTCGACGCGATGCTCGGCCAGGACGCGGTCAACACCGCGAAGGCGTTCAACGACACGCTGCCGCTCACCGGCGTCGTGCTGACCAAGCTCGACGGCGACTCGCGCGGCGGCGCCGCGCTGTCGGTGCGCCACATCACGGGCAAGCCGATCAAGTTCGTCGGCGTCGCCGAGAAGCTCGACGGCCTCGAGGTGTTCCACCCGGACCGGATGGCGAACCGGATCCTCGGGATGGGCGACATCCTCGCGCTCGTCGAGGAGGCGCAGCGCGGCGTCGATGTCCAGGCCGCGCAGAAGCTCGCCGACAAGGTCAAGAAAGGCGGCGATTTCGACCTGAACGATTTCCGCGCGCAGATCTCCCAGATGAAGAACATGGGCGGCCTGTCGTCGCTGATGGACAAACTCCCCGCGCAGTTCCAGCAGGCGGCGGCCGGCGCCGACATGGGCCAGGCCGAGAAGTCGATCCGCCGGATGGAAGGCATCATCAGCTCGATGACGCCCGCCGAGCGCGCGAAACCCGAAATCATCAAGGCGACGCGCAAGCGCCGCATTGCCGCCGGCGCGGGCGTGCCGGTGCAGGAAGTCAACCGGATGCTGAACCAGTACGACCAGATGCGTACGATGATGAAGAAGCTGAAGGGCGGCAACATGCAGAAGATGATGCGCGGCATGAAAGGCATGATGCCCGGCATGCGCTGATTTCGTCCGTCGGCCGGCGCGCGGGTTTTTGCCGTAGCGCGCGCCTGCCGTTCTGCTTCATCCTTATTTGTATACCGACTGCCCGCCAGAACACATGAACCGCGAAGAAGCCCTCCACATTTTCGACCACTCTGAAGAGATCGTCTCGGCCGACGCCGTCAACGCGTCGATCTCGAAGATGGCCGACGCGATCCGCGCCGAGATCGGCGACGCGTTCCCGCTCGTTCTCTCGGTGATGGGCGGCGCCGCGGTGTTTACCGGGATGCTGCTGCCGCATCTCGATTTCCCGCTCGAATTCGACTACATCCACCTGACCCGCTACCGCAACACGACGCAGGGCAGCCCGGAGATGCACTGGCGCGTCGCGCCGCGCGAATCGGTGAAGGATCGCATCGTGCTCGTGCTCGACGACATCCTCGACGAAGGCGAGACGATGGCCGCGATCCGCGACCGCATCCTCGACATGGGCGCGCAGCGCTTCATGTCGGCCGTGCTGTGCGAGAAGACGCTCGCGAAGGCGAAGCCGCTGCACCCCGACTTCTGCGGCTTCTCGGTGCCCGACCGCTACGTGTTCGGCTGCGGAATGGATGCGAAGGGCTACTGGCGCAACCTGCCGACGATCCGCGCGCTGACCGCGAACGTCTGATCGCCGGGCTGTCCGCGCTATACCCGCTATATAAATGGAAAGCGGCGCTCCGGTTACCCGGAGCGCCGCTTTTTCGTGCGCACGCCGCGTGCGTTACAACTGGTGCACGAACGCGCGGATGCCGGCCAGCAGCATCTCGACCGAGATCGCGACCAGCACGAGGCCCATCAGCCGCTCGAACGCCGCGACCGTCCGTTCGCCGAGCCATTGCTGGATCCGCTCGGCCAGCACCAGCGTGATCGCGCAGACGATCATCGTGACCGTCAGCGCGCCGACCCATTCGAGCATCTTGCCGGGCGCCTGCGACGTCATCAGCATCACCGTCGCGAGCGCGGACGGCCCGGCCAGCGCGGGAATCGCGAGCGGCACGATGAACGGCTCGCCGCCCGCGCGCGGATCGCTGCCGAGCGCGCCGTCCGGATGCGGGAAGATCATCCGCAGCGCGATCAGGAACAGCACGATCCCGCCGCCGAGCCGCAGCGACAGGTCGGTGAGGCTCATCATCCGCAGGAAGCGGTCGCCGACCAGCATGAAGAACAGCAGGATCACGAACGCGATCCCCACTTCGCGCAGGATCAGCTTCACGCGCCGCTCGCGCGGCACATCCCGCATCGCCGAAATGAACAGCGGGATGTTGCCGAGCGGATCCGTGATCAGCACGAGGAGCACGGTGGCCGACAGGAACGTGTATTCCATCGTGTCGCCCGGTCGCCGCGCTTAGTGCGCGAGCGCGGCGCGGATCTTCTCCGCGACCGCCGCCGCGGCCGTGTCGGCCGGCAGCAGCGTCGCTTCGGCGTCGCGGCGGCCCTGGTACTCGATCTTGCCTTCCTTCAGGCCGCGCTCGCCGATCACGAGACGATGCGGCACGCCGATCAGCTCCCAGTCGGCGAACATCACGCCCGGACGCTCGCCGCGATCGTCGAGGATCACGTCGATGCCGGCGGCCGTCAGTTCCGCGTACAGCTTGTCGGCCGCTTCGCGCACCATGTCGCTGCGGTCATAGCCCATCGGGCACAGCACGACCTCGAACGGCGCGATCGACTCGGGCCAGATGATGCCCTTCTCGTCGAAGTTCTGTTCGATCGCCGCGCCGAGAATGCGCGTGATGCCGACGCCGTAGCAGCCCATCAGCATCGGCTGCGGCTTGCCCGACTCGTCGAGGAACGTCGCGCCCATCGCTTCCGAGTACTTGGTGCCGAGCTGGAACACGTGGCCGACTTCGATACCGCGGCAGATGTCGATCGCGCCCTTGCCGTCCGGCGACGGGTCGCCCTTCTTCACGTTGCGCACGTCGGCGACTTCCGGCTCCGGCAGGTCGCGGCCCCAGTTCACGCCCGCGATGTGATAGTCGACCTCGTTCGCGCCGACGACGAAGTCGCTCATGTTCGCGACCGTGCGATCGGCGATCACCTTCACCGGCTTCTTCGTGCCGACCGGGCCGAGGTAGCCCGGCGGCGTGCCGAACCACTCGACGATTTCCTGCTCGGTCGCGAAGCGGTGGTTCTTCAGGCCCGGCAGCTTCGACACCTTGATCTCGTTCAGGTCGTGATCGCCGCGCAGCATCACGAGCCAGATGGTCGGCTCGGCGCCTTCGTTGTCGGTCGCGAGCACGATCGACTTGATCGTGCGCTCGAGCGGGATCGACAGCAGTTCGGCGACGGCTTCGCACTTCGCCTTGCCGGGCGTCGCGACCTTTTCCATCGCTTCGGCCGGCGCCGCGCGCTCCGCAATCAGCGGCAGCGCTTCGGCCGCCTCGACGTTCGCCGCGAATTCGGACGTCGGGCAGTACGCGATCGCGTCCTCGCCGGTATCGGCGATCACGTGGAACTCGTGCGAGAAGTTGCCGCCGATCGAGCCGCTGTCGGCCGCGACCGCGCGGAACTCGAGGCCGAGGCGCGTGAAGATGCGCACGTACGCGTCGTACATCTTGCGGTACGACTCGTTCAGGCCGGCCGCGTCCTTGTCGAACGAATACGCGTCCTTCATGATGAATTCGCGGCCGCGCATCACGCCGAAGCGCGGACGGATCTCGTCGCGGAACTTCGTCTGGATCTGGTAGAAGTTCACCGGCATCTGCCGGTAGCTCTTGATCTGGTTGCGCGCGATGTCGGTGACGACTTCCTCGTGCGTCGGCCCGATCACGAAATCGTTGTCCTTGCGGTCCTTGAAGCGCAGCAGCTCGGGACCGTACTGCTCCCAGCGGCCCGACTCCTGCCACAGCTCGGCCGGCTGCACGGCCGGCATCAGCAGCTCGATGGCGCCCGCCCGGTTCATTTCCTCGCGCACGATCGCCTCGACCTTGCGAATCGAACGCAGGCCGACCGGCAGGTAGTTGTAGATGCCGCCGGCGACGCGACGGATCATGCCGGCGCGCACCATCAGCTTGTGGCTGACGATCTCTGCGTCGGCCGGTGCTTCTTTGAGGGTGCCGATAAAGAAACGGGAAGCTTTCATGCGGACGGTTCCAAAAACGGCGCCCCCAGGCGGGGCGCCCGAAAAAGTTTCAAGGTGAAAAAGCGGCGCGCCGCGAACGACGATGGCGCAGATGACGTAGCAGACTAATCAGGGACAATTCAGCCGGTGTACCCCGCGCGGATTCGCTCCGTCACGGTGCGCAGCGCCCGTTATCTGTTTATAATCAAAGCAATTTTAAAGGATTCGAAGGTGGTTGTATGCTGGATCGTGAAGGCTTTCGCCCGAACGTCGGCATCATCCTCTTGAACGCGCGCAACGAGGTGTTTTGGGGCAAGCGGCTCCGCGAGCATTCCTGGCAGTTTCCTCAAGGTGGGATCAAGTACGGCGAGACCCCCATGCAGGCGATGTACCGGGAACTGCACGAGGAAACGGGCCTGCATCCGGAACACGTCAAGATAATCGGCCGCACCCGCGACTGGTTGCGTTACGAGGTGCCTGACAAGTTCATCAAACGCGAAGTACGCGGTCATTACCGCGGCCAGAAGCAGATCTGGTTCCTGCTGCGGATGGTCGGACGCGATTGCGACATTTGCTTGCGCGCGACCGACCACCCGGAGTTCGATGCGTGGCGCTGGAACGAGTATTGGGTGCCGCTCGATGCGGTGATCGAGTTCAAGCGGGATGTCTATCAGTTGGCGCTGACGGAACTGTCGCGCTTCCTGCGCCGCCCGGCGCAGCGAGCCGAGAAGCCGCGCGGGCCGCGTGTGTCGCGCTATCCGCGCGTGATTGGCGCACAGGCCCAGACGCTGACGATTGTCGACACATCGGTAGTCTGTTCGGAGATCGAAGTGGAAGCGAGCACGCTCGACGAGATGCCGCCCCACGTGATCGTCGGCAAATGACGAGTCGGACTGCATGACCGGGCGCGACCTTGGTGTCGCGCCCTTTTTTTACGAGGAATGCATATTGAAAGCGATTGCTCTCGCGCTCGCATCGATCGCCGCGATGGCCGCCCTGGCCGGCTGCGCGAACTCGAAAGCGCCGTCCAACAAGGATGACAGCGAGTTCGTGTACCTGCTCGACCGTCAGGGAACCTGGAAGGAAAACGCCGTCGACACGCTGCCGCCGCTGCCGCAAACGAGCGATCTGCTGCCGTTCAACGTGTCGCAGAACACGCCGCTGAAGTTCTTCGTCGATGCGAAGTCGCTCGACGTCGGCTCCGACGGCGTCGTGCGCTACGCAGTCGTCATCACGAGCCCGGCCGGTGCGCGCAACGTGAACTACGAAGGTATCCGCTGCGACACCTACGAATGGCGCCAGTACGCGGGCCTGAACTCGGACCACAACGGCTGGGATCGCACCGTCGAGAACGACTGGCGGCGCATCGAGAACGGCGAGCTGAACGCCTACCACTCCGCGCTCTACCAGGACTACTTCTGCGCGAACAAGATGCCGCAGGGCTCGACCCGGCAGATTCTCGAAAACATCCGGTTCCACCGCACCGCGATGACCCAGTTGCGCTGACGGCACGCGATGCGGTTCGCCCGCATCGTCCCGCGCACGAAAAAGCCCGCATCGCGCGGGCTTTTTCATTTGAACGGCGGCATTTGGCCGGCGCTCACACCAGCACGAGGTTGTCGCGATGAATCAGTTCGGGCTCCAGCATGTAGCCGAGCACGGTTTCGATCTCGCCGCTCGGCTTGCGGTGAATCAGCTTCGTTTCCGCGCTGCTGTAGTTCGTGAGCCCGCGCGCCACCTCGCGCCCGTCCGGGCCGACGCACGCGATCACCTCGCCGCGCGCGAACGCGCCCTGCACGTCGATCACGCCGATCGGCAGCAGGCTCTTGCCGCCGGCCGTCAGCTTCTCGACCGCGCCCGCGTCGATCACGACGTGGCCGCGTACCTGCAGATGGTCGGCCATCCATTGCTTGCGTGCCGCCATCCGCGCGGTACGGGCGATCAGTTGCGTGCCGATCGCTTCGCCGGCCGCCAGACGCACGAGCACGTCGGCCTCGCGACCGCTCGCGATCACGGTATTCGCGCCGCTGTGCGCCGCGCGCTTCGCCGCGAGGATCTTCGTCAGCATCCCGCCGCGACCGAGGCTCGAACCGGCCCCGCCCGCCATCGCCTCGAGCTCCGGTGCGCCCGCATTCGCCTCGCCGACGAGCGTCGCGTTCGGATCCTTGCGCGGATCGGCCGTGAACAGCCCCGACTGGTCGGTGAGGATGATCAGCGCATCGCCTTCGATCAGGTTCGCGACGAGCGCACCGAGCGTGTCGTTGTCGCCGAACTTGATTTCGTCGGTGACGACCGTGTCGTTTTCATTGATGATCGGCACGACGCCGAGCCGCAGCAGCGTGAGCAGCGTCGAGCGCGCATTCAGGTAGCGCTCGCGGTCCGCCAGATCGGCGTGCGTGAGCAGGATCTGCGCGGTGCGGATGCCGTGCTCGGTGAAGCGGCTCTCGTAGACTTGCGCGAGCCCCATCTGGCCGACCGCGGCGGCGGCCTGCAGCTCGTCGATTTCCCGCGGCCGCTTGCTCCAGCCGAGCCGTTGCATCCCTTCGGCAATCGCGCCCGAACTGACGAGCACGACTTCCTTGCCCTGCGCGCGCAGCGCAGCGATCTGGGCCGCCCAGCGGCCGATCGCGGCATGATCGAGCCCCTTGCCGTCGTTGGTCACGAGGCTGGAGCCCACTTTCACCACCAATCGCTTCGAATCCGCGATGATCGAACGCATCCTGCACTGTCTCCTGTATCTGATGCCTGCCCGGGCTGGGCGCGATTGAACGCCGACGCCGGGCGGCCCGCCCGGCGCGTGACCGAACGTTCAGACGTCGTCGCCCGGCGTCGCACCGCCCTTCGCCGGCGGCGCATCGCGGAAACGCACGTCCGCCGCGAGATCTTCCGCCTCCGCCGCGCGATGCGCGTCCGAATGTTCGGAAAGGTAGTCGTAGATCGCGTAGCACAGCGCTTCGCAGCCCTGGCCCGTCAGCGCAGAGATCTCGAACACGGGGCCGTCCCAGCCGAAGCGGTCGAGGAAATCCGCGACGCGCGCCTCGCGCTCGTCTTCCGGCACCATGTCGAGCTTGTTGAGCACGAGCCAGCGCGGCTTCTCGTACAACGCCTCGTCGTACTTGCGCAGCTCGCCGACGATCGCCGTCGCTTCCGCGACCGGATCGACGCTTTCGTCGAACGGCGCGAGATCGACCAGATGCAGCAGCACGCCGGTACGCTGCAGGTGACGCAGGAATTGATGCCCGAGGCCCGCGCCTTCGGCCGCCCCTTCGATCAGCCCCGGGATATCGGCGATCACGAAGCTCTTGCTCGGGCCGACACGCACCACGCCGAGATTCGGCGCGAGCGTCGTGAACGGGTAATCGGCGATCTTCGGCCTCGCGTTCGACACCGACGAGATGAAGGTCGACTTGCCCGCGTTCGGCATGCCGAGCAGGCCGACGTCGGCGAGCACCTTCAGCTCGAGCTTCAGCATGCGTCGCTCGCCCGGTTTGCCGTCCGTCTTCTGGCGCGGCGCGCGGTTCGTGCTCGACTTGAAATGCAGGTTGCCGAGACCGCCGGCGCCGCCCTGCGCGAGCATCACCTGCTGGTCGTGCTCGGTCAGGTCGGCGATCAGCTCGCCCGTATCCATGTCGCTGATGATCGTGCCGACCGGCATGCGCAGCGTGACGTCGTCGCCGCCCTTGCCGTAGCAATCCGAGCCACGGCCGTTTTCGCCGTTGCGCGCGAGGTGCTTCTTCGCGTAGCGGTAGTCGATCAGCGTGTTGATGTTGCGGTCGGCGATCGCGTAAACGCTGCCGCCCCGGCCGCCGTCGCCACCGTCCGGCCCGCCGAACGGGACGAATTTCTCGCGGCGCATCGACGCGCTGCCATCGCCTCCGTCGCCGGCGATGACTTCGATTCGTGCTTCGTCAATGAACTTCATTCGTCACTCCGCCCAGTATTTCCGCTATTGTGCCGCGCGCCGGCACGCTTGAACAATCTGCCGTTCGGCCGATCGTACGCCGGCGGCGCGAGGGTCGCCGGTACGCACGTGCGCCCGGCGACCCAATAAAAAAAGGCCCCGCGAAGACTGCGGGGCCTTTCGGCTACGAAGCCCGTGGGTGCCTGACTTAGGCAGCCGCCGGGACGACGATGACCAGATGCTTCTTGTCCGCGCCCTTCGTCGCGAACTTGACGTGACCGTCGACCAGCGCGAACAGGGTGTGATCCTTGCCCATGCCGACGTTCTCGCCAGCGTGCATGCGCGTACCGCGCTGACGCACGATGATGCCGCCAGCGTTGATCGCCTGGCCGCCGTACACTTTCACGCCGAGACGCTTCGACTCGGAGTCGCGGCCGTTCCGGGAAGAGCCGCCTGCCTTTTTGTGTGCCATCTGATTGCTCCTTTACCGAGGCGCTTACGCGTTGATCGCGTCGATGCGCAGCTCAGTGTAGTTCTGGCGGTGGCCGCCGTGCTTTTGGTAGTGCTTCCGGCGACGCATCTTGAAGATGGTGACCTTGGCATGACGACCGTGCGACACAACGGTGGCCTTGACGGAAGCCCCACTGACCAGCGGCGTACCGAACTGAATCGATTCGCCTTCGCCCACTGCGAGAACCTGGTCGAGCGTGATTTCAGCGTCAATGTCAGCCGGTATCTGTTCTACTTTGAGTTTTTCGCCAACGGCAACCTTGTACTGCTTGCCGCCGGTTTTTATGACCGCGTACATTGAGAACCTCACTCTGGATCCAATTTTTCCGCACACCACGCGCGGAAAACACGTGATTATACATGGGCTTAGCACCCAAGTCAAAGCCGATCGACGATTGCCGCGCGCGGGCCTCGGCCGGACGGCCAAAATCGCGCCGCGGCGCGTCCGACAGACCGGCATATCGCGGATTCGACTTATAATCCGCGGCATCACCCAATTCCATCATCATGTCGTCGTCCACCGCCTCCCCCACCCTCAGCGCCGCCCACCTGCTCGCCCCGATCACCAGCGACATGGAGCAGGTGAATCGCGTTATCCGGCAAAGCCTCGCGTCCGACGTGCTGCTGATCAACCAGATCGCCGAGTACATCATCGGCGCGGGCGGCAAGCGGCTGCGTCCGGCGTTGCTGCTGCTCGTCGCCGGCGCGCTCGGCGAAACGTCGCACCAGCGGCACGTGCTGGCCGCCGTCGTCGAGTTCATCCACACGGCCACGCTGCTGCATGACGACGTCGTCGACGAATCCGAGCTGCGCCGCGGCCGCCAGACCGCCAATGCGCTGTTCGGCAACGCGGCGAGCGTGCTGGTAGGCGATTACCTCTACTCGCGCTCGTTCGAGATGATGGTCGGCGTCGGCAAGATGCGCGTGATGGAGATCCTGTCCGAAGCGACGACGATCATTTCGGAAGGCGAGGTGCTGCAGCTCCTGAACATGCACGACGCGGACGTCGACGAAGCGCGCTACATGCAGGTGATCCGCTACAAGACGGCGAAGCTGTTCGAGGCGTCGGCGCGCCTGGGCGCGGTGCTCGCGGGCGCCGATGCGCCGACCGAGGCCGCCGCCGCCGAATACGGTCGCCGGATCGGCACCGCGTTCCAGATCATGGACGACTGGCTCGACTATGCAGGCACCGCCGAGGCGATGGGCAAGAATGCCGGCGACGACCTGCGCGAAGGCAAGCCGACGCTGCCGCTCATCTATCTGATCGAACGCGGCACGCCCGAACAGTCGGCGCTCGCACGCGAGGCGATCGAACAGGGCGGCACCGATCGCTTCGACACGATTTTCGAGGCGATCACGCGCTCGGGTGCGCTCGACCACACGCTCGAATGCGCACGTCAGGAAGCGCAGGCGGCGGCGGCGGCGATTGCCGCGTTCCCCGATTCGATCTACAAGGAAAGCCTGCTCGGGTTGTGCTCATACTCGACGTCGCGGCAATCGTAACCACGCCGCGAACGCGAAGCGATGCGTTGTCTCGAAAATTTTCTTCGCCGAAGTATTCCCTTTTAGAAAAAACATCGTTATAGTTACGTTCTTGCTTGTGACGACGCAGCGATTCTTAACGAAGACGGCGAAGTCCGAAGAGCAAAAATCGGGGTGTAGCTTAGCCTGGTAGAGCGCTACGTTCGGGACGTAGAGGCCGGAGGTTCGAATCCTCTCACCCCGACCAGATTTAAAAAAACCGTGCACCCTGTGCACGGTTTTTTTTCGTCCGGCCGCCGCGGGCCCCGTCGTGTCGCGCGCGACACATCGCGGTCGCCGGCCTCTGCTATATTTCCCCCATCCCTGTCCTTCACTGCCCTTTCCAACGCGTGGACCAAATTCCCTTATGGGCGCAAATCGGCGCCGTCTTCCTGCTTCTCCTCTGTTCCAGCTTCTTTTCCATTTCCGAGACCGCGATGATGGCGCTCAATCGCCATCGGCTGAAGCATCTCGCCGGCCAGGGCGTACTCGGCGCGAAAACCACGCAGGGGCTGCTCACGCGCACTGACTTGCTGCTCAGCGTGATCCTGATCGGCAACAACCTGTTCAACACGATCATCCCGGTCCTCACGACGTCGCTCGCGCTCCATACGTTCGGCCGCAACAACCTCGCGCTGTCGATCGCGACCGGCGTCGTCGCGTTCCTGATCATCGTGTTCGCGGAAATCGCGCCGAAGATCGTCGGCGCGACGTTCCCCGAACGCATCGCGCTGCCCGCGAGCCTCGTGATCGCCCCGCTGATGCGCGTGTTCAAGCCGGTCGTCTGGTTCGTCAATGCCCTCGCGAACGGCGTGCTGTGGGTGCTGCGCATCAACACGAAGAAGGGCCGCGACCAGCGGATGTCGGCCGACGAACTGCGCGCCATCGTGCTCGAATCGAGCAGTTTCATGCCGACCAAGCACCGCAGCATCCTGCTCAACCTGTTCGACCTCGAGAACATCACGGTCGACGACGTGATGGTGCCGCGCCGCCAGATCGAGTCGCTCAACTTCTACGCGCCGCTCGACGACATCCTGCATCAGCTCGAAACCTGCTATCACAACCGCCTGGTCGTCTACGAAGGCGACATCGACAAGGTGCTCGGCGTGCTGCACGTGCGCAAGACGCTCACCGGGCTGCACAACCAGGATTTCGACCGCGAGACGCTGCGCGCGCTGCTCGCCGAACCGTACTACGTGCCGTCGGGCACGCCGGTCGTCCAGCAGCTCCAGTTCTTCCAGGAAACCCGGCAGCGCACCGCGCTCGTCGTCAACGAGTACGGCGAGCTCGAAGGGCTCGTCACGCCCGAGGACATCATCGAGGAACTGATCGGCGAATTCACGACGTCGATGCCGCGCAGCGAACGCGCGGGCGGCTGGGACGAGAACGGCGAATGCATCGTCTCGGCCAGCATGCCGCTGCGCGAACTGAACCGCTGGCTGCACCTGAAACTGCCGACCGACGGGCCGAAGACGCTGAATGGGCTGGTACTCGAGATCCTCGAGGAAATTCCGGAAGACGACGTGTGCCTGAAAATCGGCGACGTGATGCTCGAGGTGATGCGCAGCGACGATCAGGCGGTGCGCACCGTCAAGCTCTTCAAGCCGCGCGGCACGCGCGCCGGACGCGCCGCCTCGCGCTAGGGCCTGTTCACGCTAACAAGGCCCTAGCCGAACGGCCGACTGTCGGCGCCGCCTGCGCCGCGCGATCATCTGCGCATCACGGTCAACAGGCGGCCAGCGTGCCGGCTCACATGCATTTCCCTTCCTCCGCGGCGCCGCCGCACACGCAGTCGGCGCCCGCACACGCCGACGCGTCGGCCGCCGCCGCACGTCCAGCGCTCGATGCGGCCCAGCTCGACGATGCCCCCGCCGTACGGCTGCTGACGGACACGCTGCACGCGGCGCGCGTGCGCGACGCGTCGGACATCCACGTCGAGCCGTTCGAAGCCGGCTGGCGCATCCGTCTGCGCATCGACGGCGTGCTGCATGAACACGCGCGGCCACCGCTGCACCTGCGCGACGCACTCGTCACGCGGATCAAGGTGCTCTCGCGCATGGATATCGCCGAGCGGCGGCTTCCGCAGGACGGCCGGCTGCGCATCGCGATCGACGGCGGCACGCGCGGCGACTATCGCGTCAGTTCGCTGCCCACGCTGTTCGGCGAAAAGCTCGTGCTGCGGCGGCTCGAAACGCTGCCGCCCGATCTCACGCTTGCGAACCTCGGCTTCGATGCCCGGCAGGCGGCCGCGATGGAGGCCGCGATCCGCGCGCCGCATGGCCTCGTGCTCGTCACCGGCCCGACCGGCAGCGGCAAGACGCTATCGCTCTACTGCGCGCTGCAGATGCTCGATCGCGACGCGCACAACGTCTGCACGGTCGAGGATCCCGCCGAGATCCAGCTCGACGGGATCAACCAGGTCGGGGTCGCCGACAAGGCGGGGCTCACGTTCGCGACGGCACTGCGCGCACTGTTGCGGCAGGATCCGGACGTCATCATGGTCGGCGAGATTCGCGATGCGGAGACGGCCGATGTCGCGATCAAGGCCGCGCAGACCGGCCATCTCGTGCTGTCGACGCTGCACACGAACGACGCGCCGGCCGCCGTCGCGCGGCTGCTCGACATCGGCGTCGCGCCGTACAACCTGGCGGCCGCACTCCACCTCGTCACCGCGCAGCGCCTCGTCCGGCGCCTGTGCGTCGCGTGCCGCGTGCATTCGGACGCATCGGCGCGCGCGCTGCGGGAAGCCGGCTGCGATCCGGCGGCGCTGGCGGCCGGCTGGCGGCCGTTCGTCGCGCGCGGCTGTTCCGCCTGTCACGGGATCGGCTATCGCGGACGCATCGGCCTGCATCAGACGATGCCGGTATCGCCCGCGCTGGCCGAGCGCATCGTCGCGCGGGCGAGCGTCGGCGAACTCGCGCAATGCGTGGCGGCCGAGGGCGTGCGCACCCTGCGCGACGCGGCTTTCGCGCGCGTCATGGACGGCACGACGAGCCTCGCGGAAGCCGTCGCCGCCACCCCGGCGGCATGAGCATGCGCACGCCGCCGCGCGAAACCCGCTTTGCATGGCGCGGCCGCGATCGCGACGGCTCGCCGCGCCGCGGGACAGTCATCGCGTTCGATGCCGCGGCCGCGCGCGCCACGCTCTCGCGCGACGGCATCGCGGTCCTGTCGCTCGACGTCCGCGGCCCGGCCCGTCCGCCTGCGGCGGCCGCGCGCGACATCACGCGCTTCACGCGCCAGCTCGCGAGCCTGCTGCAGGCCGGCCTGCCGCTCGCGCCGTCGCTCGAGATGCTCGCGCGCACCCGCACGCGCGACGGCGTGCCGCGCATTGCCGCGGGGCTCGCCCGCGAGATCGTCGGCGGCCGGCGTTTCGCCGATGCGCTCGCACGCTATCCATCGCAATTCGGCACGCTGTATCGCCAGTTGATCGAAGTCGGCGAGGCGTCCGGTTCGCTGGACATCGTGCTGACGCGGGTCGCGGAACATCGCGAGCGTGCCGATGCGCAATGGCGCAAGCTGCGCGCCGCGCTCGCGTATCCGGCCGCCGTCATCCTGTTCGCGCTCGCGATCTCGGCCGCATTGATGGTGTGGGTCGTGCCGACCTTCCGGCAGATCTTCGACGGTTTCGATGCCGCGCTGCCGGCGCCGACCCGTGCGCTGCTCGCGGTGTCCGCCGCGCTGTCGGCGTGGGGCGGAGTCCTTCTGGCCGGCGCGGCCGCGATGGGGCTTGCCGCGCAGCATGCGCTTCGTCGCTCGGCCGCGCTGCGTCATGCGCTCGCGCGGCGCCTGCTGCACGCTCCGGTCGCGGGCAGCGCGCTGGAGCGGTTCGCGGCCGCTCGCTGGTGCCGGTCGCTGGCGACGCTGCTCGGCGCCGGCGTGCCGCTCGCCGATGCGTTCGCCACGCTCGAGCGCACGGCCGGCCATCCGGTGTTCGCGCACGCCACCGCGCATATCGCCGCACGCGTGCTGCGCGGCGTGCGTCTGGCCGATGCGATGCATTCGGCCGGCTGCTTTCCGGACGATGTCGTGCAGCCGATCGCCGTCGCCGAGGAATCCGGTGCGCTCGACACGATGCTCGCCGACATCGCCGCGCTGTGCGAACGCCAGCTCGACGCGCGCCTCGAGGCGCTCGCGGCGCTCGGCGAACCGTTGATCGTGATCGTCCTGGGCGCCCTCGTCGGCGGCCTCGTGATCGCGATGTACCTGCCCATCCTTCAGCTCGGCAACGTGGTGTAGCATCGCAACCGATTCTGTCGCCTTTTAAGTCCGAACCTTGAGCCTCATGACGCCAGCGCCCCTGTCCGCCGTTTCCGATTCGCCCGAGAGCACGCTGCTCGCGCTGGCGATGCTGCCGCCCGCGCTGCAGTATGCGTTCGCGGTCGTCATCGGCCTTTGCATCGGCAGCTTCCTGAACGTGGTCGTGCACCGGTTGCCCGTGATGATGCAGCGCGCGTGGCAGGCCGAGATCGCCGAAGCGACGGGCAACGCGAGCGCCCCGCCCGACGACGGCTATCCGCCGCGCTACGATCTGTGGCGCCCGCGCAGCGCCTGCCCGCACTGCGGCCACGTATTGCGCGCGTGGGAAAACATTCCGCTCGTCAGCTACCTGATGCTGCGCGGGCGCTGCCGGCGTTGCGGCCATGCGATCGGGCTCCGCTATGTGCTCGTCGAGATCGCGTGCGCACTACTCGCCGCCGGCTCGCTCGCGGCGTTCGGCCCGACCGTCGCCGCGCTTGCCGCGTTCGCGCTGTGCGCGGCGCTGCTCGCGATGAGCGCGATCGATATCCGGACCGGCTACCTGCCCGACTCGATGACGCTGCCGCTGCTGTGGGCCGGGCTCGTGCTGAACCTCGGCGGCACCTTCACGTCGCTGCGTTCGGCCGTGATCGGCGCGATGGCCGGCTACCTGTTCCTGTGGTCGATCTACTGGCTGTTCAAATGGCTGCGCGGCATCGAGGGCATCGGTTTCGGCGACCTGAAGCTGCTTGCCGCGCTCGGCGCATGGATGGGCTGGGCCGCGCTGCCGCAGGTCGTGCTGTTCGCCGCGGTGACCGGCGCGATCGTCGGGCTCGTCGCGACCTGGCGCGGCCGCATGCGCTTCGAGGAGCCGATTCCGTTCGGCCCGTTCCTCGCGGCCGGCGGCGTCGCCACGCTGTTTTTCGGCACCCCTTTCTATGCGGCGCTCGGAGGCTGACATGTTTTCCGTAGGACTCACGGGCGGCATCGGCAGCGGCAAGACGACCGTCGCCGACCTGTTCGGCGCCCGCGGCGCATCGCTCGTCGATACCGACCTGATTGCGCACCGCATCACCGCGCCGGGCGGCCTCGCGATGCCGGCGATCGAGCAGGCTTTCGGTCAGGGCTTCGTGGCCGCCGACGGCTCGCTCGATCGTGCACAAATGCGCACGCTGATCTTCAGCGACGACGACGCGCGCCGGCGCCTCGAAGCGATCACGCACCCGTTGATCCGCGCGGAGACCGATCGCGAGGCGCGCGAAGCACAAGGCCCGTACGTGATGTTCGTCGTGCCGCTGCTCGTCGAGTCGGGCACCTGGAAGGCGCGCAGCAATCGCGTGCTCGTCGTCGACTGCCCGGTCGAAACACAGATCGCGCGCGTGATGCGGCGCAACGGTTTCACGCGCGAACAGGTCGAAGCGATCATCGCGCGACAGGCGACGCGCGAAGCCCGCCTCGCGGCGGCCGACGACGTGATCGTCAACGACGCGGTCACGCCCGATGCACTCGCCGCGCAGGTCGATGCACTGCACCAACGCTACGTCGGATTCGCGGCCGCCGCACACTGAGCATCGCGGGCAATCGTGATGGTGTACGAAATTGGCGCGTTGCTAGGGTAGAGAGGGGGCATTAGAATGTCTTTCATTGTTTCAATCCCTACCCAAGAGGCGAGCGCGCTTGATTCTTTACGAGTATCCGTTCAACGAGCGAATTCGCACGCTGTTGCGTCTCGAAGATCTGTTCGAGCGCTTCGCGTTCTTTTTGGCTCAGGAGGACCCGCGTGAACACCACGTCGCACTGACGACGCTGTTCGAAATCGCCGAGGTAACGGGCCGCGCGGACCTGAAATCGGATCTGATGAAGGAGCTCGAACGTCAACGCCAGACGCTCGCCCCCTTTCGCGGCAATCCGGGCATCGAGCAGAACGCGCTCGAGGCCGTGCTCGGCGAAATCGAGCAGACGCTCGCGAATCTCGCGCAGATGCAGGGCAAGACCGGCCAGCATCTCATCGACAACGAGTGGCTCGCCAGCATCCGCAGCCGCGCAGTGATTCCGGGCGGCACGTGCAAGTTCGACCTGCCGTCGTACTACGCGTGGCAGCAATGGCCCGCCGAGCAGCGGCGCCAGGACATCACGAAGTGGATCCTGCCGATGCTGCCGTTGCGCGACGCCGCGGCGATCGTGCTGCGGCTCGCGCGCGAATCGGGTCAGGCGTCGAAGGTCATGGCGATGCAGGGCAGCTACCAGCAGATGCTGTCCGGGCGCAGCTACCAGTTGATGCAGGTGCGCGTGTCGCCGGAGCTGCGCGTGATTCCCGAGGCGAGCGCCAACAAATACATGCTGTGGGTACGGTTCACCATGCAGGACGGCGACGTGCGGCCGCGCGCGGTGGACATCGACGTGCCGTTCCATCTGACCCTGTGTAATCTGTAACGGCCGCGAGCCGGTTCAACGCTTTCGTATGACTACCGTTGTGAAATGTCCTTCGTGCGGCGCGGAAGTGCGCTGGACGCCTGAAAACAAGTTCCGTCCCTTCTGTTCGGCCCGCTGCAAGCAGCTCGACCTCGGCGCATGGGCGGCGGAAAAGTATCGGATCGGCGGTTCTTCCGACGAGGGTCCTTCGTCGGAAGAAGACGGCACCGACAACCGCCGCAACAGCTGAGCGGCGCGCGGCGCCGCCGTCCGCCGTGCCGTCCGCCCGATATGGCCCGCGTTTCAGGCAGGCCGCCGCGGCGTCATTGCGACGCCGCTTCCTTCTCGAGCAGTTCGAGCACCGGCAGCGCCGCCGGCAACAGCGGCGCGACCTCGACCGGCAGTTGCTGCCACACGAACGCCTGCCCTTCCTTGCTGTGCGGCTCGCCCGTCCAGCCCGTCACCTTGCAGAAATAGAGCCGCACGTACGCGTGCGGATAATCGTGCTCGAGCGTGTGCCAGCGATGGCTGGCCGTGACTTCGATGCCGAGTTCCTCGTGCAGCTCGCGCGCCAGCGCGTCCTCGACGCTTTCGCCGGCCTCCAGCTTGCCGCCCGGAAACTCCCAGTAACCTTCATACGGCTTGCCCTTCAGCCGCTGCGCGAGCAGATATCGACCATCCGGCTGCACCATCACGCCGACCGCGACTTCCGTCACCTTGCGACCATCCGGCGCCCGCACGGCGTCCTGTGCCCGATCCGCGCTCATGCCTGCTCCTTGCGGCCCGACCAGTCCCGCGCGAACTGCCACGCGACACGGCCCGAGCGCGAACCGCGCTCGAGCGCCCATACGAGCGCGTCGCCGCGCGCGGTCTCGATCTCCGCATCCGGGCAGCCGAAGTGACGCAGCCAGTGCGCGACGATGCCGAGGTAGTCGTCCTGCTTGAACGGATAGAAGCTGACCCACAGGCCGAAGCGCTCCGACAGCGAGATCTTCTCCTCGACGACTTCGCCGGGGTGAATCTCGCCGTCCGGCAGATGCTTGTACGACTCGTTGTCGCTCATGTACTCGGGCAGCAGATGGCGGCGGTTCGACGTCGCGTAGATCAGCACGTTGTCCGACTGCGCGGCGATCGACCCGTCGAGCGCGACCTTCAGCGCCTTGTAGCCCGATTCGCCATCCTCGAACGACAGGTCGTCGCAAAACACGATGAACCGCTCCGGACGCTGCGAGATCAGGTCGACGATGTCGCCGAGATCGTGCAGGTCGTCCTTGTCGACTTCGATCAGGCGCAGCCCGTCGTTCGCGTACGCATTCAGGCACGCCTTGATCAGCGACGACTTGCCGGTACCGCGCGCGCCGGTCAGCAGCACGTTGTTGGCCGGCTTGCGCTGCACGAACTGCCGCGTGTTCTGGTCGATCAGCGCCTTCTGACGATCGATGTTGTGCAGGTCGCCGAGCGTGATCGACGACACGGCCGGTACCGGCTGCAGGTAACCGCGCCCCTGGCGCTTGCGCCAGCGGAACGCATGCGCCGCATTCCAGTCGATGGCCGCCGGTGCGGGCGGCAGCATCCCTTCGAGACGGCCGAGCAGCGCTTCCGCGCGCGTCAGAAACTGTTCAAGCTTGTCCATGTCGTTCGAGCGCTCCCGATCAGGAGCGGTAATCCGCGTTGATGCTCACGTAATCGTGCGACAGGTCGCACGTCCAGACGGTGGCCTGCGCGTCGCCACGGCCGAGCAGCACGCGGATCGTGATCTCGCTCTGCTTCATCACGCGCTGGCCGTCCTCTTCCTGGTAGGCCGGGTTGCGGCCGCCTGCCTTCGCGACGAGCACGTCGTCCAGATAGAGGTCGATCTTGCCGACGTCGAGATCCGCGACGCCCGCATAGCCGATCGCCGCGAGAATCCGGCCGAGGTTGGGGTCGGATGCGTAGAAGGCCGTCTTCACGAGCGGCGAATGGCCGATCGCGTACGCGATCTGGCGGCATTCGGCGACGCTCTTGCCGCCTTCGACCTGCACCGTCATGAATTTCGTCGCGCCTTCGCCGTCGCGCACGATCAGTTGCGACAGCACCTGCGCGACTTCCGTCACCGCGTCGCGCAGCGCCGCATAGGCGGGCGAATCGGTCGACGTGATCGCCGGCAGCGTGCTCTTGCCCGACGCGATCAGGATGAACGAGTCGTTGGTCGACGTGTCGCCGTCGATCGTGATGCAGTTGAACGAGCGGTCGGCGACTTCCTTCACGAGCGTGTCGAGCACCGGCTGCGCGACGTTCGCATCGAACGCGAGGAAGCCGAGCATCGTCGCCATGTTCGGCTTGATCATGCCCGCGCCCTTGCTGATGCCCGTCAGCGTGACCGTGTGACCGTCGATCGTCACCTGGCGCGACGTCGCCTTCGGCAGCGTGTCGGTCGTCATGATCGCCTGCGCGGCGTCGAACCAGTTCGCGGCCTGGCGGTTCGCGAGCGCGGCCGGCAGACCGGCCTTCAGGCGGTCGATCGGCAGCGGCTCGAGGATCACGCCGGTCGAGAACGGCAGCACCTGCGCCGGCTCGATGCCCGCGAGACGCGCGAGTTCCGTGCAGGTCTCGCGGGCGTTCACGAGGCCCGGCTCGCCGGTGCCCGCGTTCGCATTGCCCGTATTCACGACCAGCGCGCGGATGCCCGCGCCGCCCGCACGTACCTTCGCCAGATGCTCGCGGCAGACGGTGACCGGCGCTGCGCAGAAACGGTTTTCGGTGAACACGCCCGCGACCGTCGCGCCTTCGTCGACGGAAATGACCAGCACGTCCTTGCGATTCGGCTTGCGGATGTTCGCTTCCGCCCAGCCGAGCGTGACGCCGGCGACGGGATGCAGTTGGGCGGGATCGATCGACGGAAAATTGACAGCCATGGGGCACACCTGCCGGATGGAAAATGCCGGCACGCGCCGGCATCGATTGGAAGACCGGCGGCCACGAGCGGGCCGCCACAACTCACATCACTGACTCGACGCTGCGAACGACGCGGCACGCGTGACGCGCGCCGCCGCCGATCATGACAGCTTCCCGTGACATTGCTTGTACTTCTTGCCGCTGCCGCACGGGCACGGATCGTTGCGGCCGACCTTCGGCATTTCGCCGCCGGGGCCGCTGTGCGTCATCGCGCTGCCGACCATGTCGGCCGTCGCCGTGGCCGCCGCGGCGGCCGTGACGTTCGCCACCGGCGCGCCGGCGTCCGCGTAGTCGGCATGCTGGTATTCGACGTTCTCGAGATGACCGCCGCGTTCCTCGATCTGCTCGGCCGCCTCTTCGAGCTGCTCCGGCGACTGGATCTGCACGTTCATCACGATGCGCGTGACTTCCTGCTTGATCGCGTCGAGCATCGCGGCGAACAGCTCGAACGCCTCGCGCTTGTACTCCTGCTTCGGGTTCTTCTGCGCATAGCCGCGCAGATGGATGCCCTGACGCAGGTGGTCGAGCGCCGCGAGGTGCTCGCGCCACAGGCGGTCGACCGTCTGCAGCATCACCGAACGCTCGAACGCGCTGAACGATTCGCGGCCGACCAGCGCGACCTTCGCGTCGTACTGCTCGTCGGCGGCCGTCGTCACCGCGTCGAGAATCTCCTCGGCCGTGATCGACGAGGACTCGTTGACCATTTCCTGGATCGCGAGATCGAGCTGCCAGTCGTTGCGCAGCGCTTCCTCGAGCTCGGGCACGTCCCACTGCTCCTCGATGCTGCCTTCCGGCACGAACTGGCGGACGACTTCAGTGATCACGCCGTGACGCATCGCGGTGATCGTCTCGGTGATGTCGTGCGCCTCGAGCAGTTCGTTGCGCTGCTGGTAGATCACCTTGCGCTGGTCGTTCGACACGTCGTCGTATTCGAGCAGCTGCTTGCGGATGTCGAAGTTGCGCGCTTCGACCTTGCGCTGCGCCGATTCGATCGACCGGGTGACGATGCCCGCCTCGATCGCCTCGCCTTCCGGCATCTTCAGGCGATCCATGATCGAGCGCACGCGGTCGCCCGCGAAGATGCGCAGCAGCGGATCGTCGAGCGACAGGTAGAAGCGCGACGAGCCCGGATCGCCCTGGCGACCCGCACGGCCGCGTAGCTGGTTGTCGATCCGGCGCGATTCGTGGCGCTCGGTGCCGATGATGTGCAGGCCGCCCGCGGCCTTCACCTGCTCGTGCAGCGTTTCCCACTCGTCATGCAGTTGCTTGATGCGGCGCGCCTTTTCGTCGGCGGGGATCGCATCGTCGGCCTCGATGAACGCGGCCTGCTTCTCGGCGTTGCCGCCGAGCACGATGTCGGTACCGCGACCGGCCATGTTGGTCGCGATCGTCACGCGGTTCGGACGGCCGGCTTCCGCGACGATCGCCGCTTCACGCTCGTGCTGCTTCGCGTTCAGCACTTCGTGCGGCAGCCCGGCCTGCTTCAGCAGGTGCGACAGCAGTTCGGAGTTCTCGATCGACGTCGTGCCGACCAGCACCGGCTGGCCACGCTCGTAGCAGTCGCGGATGTCGCGGATCACCGCGTCGTAGCGCTCCTTGGCCGTCTTGTAGATCTGGTCCTGCTTGTCGATCCGCTTCGGCGGGCGGTTGGTCGGGATCACGACCGTCTCGAGACCGTAGATCTCGTTGAATTCGTACGCTTCGGTGTCCGCGGTACCGGTCATGCCGGCCAGCTTCGCGTACATCCGGAAGTAGTTCTGGAACGTGATCGACGCGAGCGTCTGGTTCTCGCTCTGGATCTTCACGTGCTCCTTCGCCTCGACCGCCTGGTGCAGGCCGTCGGACCAGCGGCGGCCGGCCATCAGGCGGCCCGTGAATTCGTCGACGATGACCACTTCGCCGTTCTGCACGACGTAGTGCTGATCCTTGTGGAACAGCGTGTGGGCACGCAGCGCCGCGTACACGTGGTGCATCAGCGTGATGTTCTGCGGCGCGTACAGGCTCTCGCCCTCGCCGATCAGGCCCCATTCGGCGAGCAGGCGCTCGGCCTTCTCGTGGCCCGCTTCCGTCAGGAACACCTGGCGTGCCTTCTCGTCGAGCGTGTAGTCGCCCGGCTTCTCGACGCCCGTGCCATCGGCCTTCTCTTCGCCGATCTGGCGCTCGAGCAGCGGCGGCAGTGCGTTCATCCGCACGTACAGTTCGGTGTGATCCTCGGCCTGGCCCGAAATGATCAGCGGCGTACGCGCTTCGTCGATCAGGATCGAGTCCACTTCGTCGACGACCGCGAAGTTCAGCGCCCGCTGCACGCGCGCGTCGGTCTCGTAGACCATGTTGTCGCGCAGGTAGTCGAAGCCGAATTCGTTGTTCGTGCCGTACGTGATGTCCGCCGCGTACGCCTGCTGCTTCTGGTCGTGCTCCATGCCGGACAGGTTGATGCCGACCGACAGACCGAGGAAGTTGTAGAGGCGCGCCATCCATTCGGCGTCGCGCTGCGCGAGGTAGTCGTTGACGGTCACGACGTGCACACCGCGGCCGGCCAGCGCATTCAGGTACACGGGCAGCGTCGCGACGAGCGTCTTGCCCTCGCCGGTGCGCATTTCCGCGATCTTGCCGTAGTGGAGCACCATGCCGCCGATCATCTGCACGTCGAAGTGCCGCATCTTCAGCACGCGGCGGCTCGCCTCGCGGCAGACCGCGAAGGCCTCGGGCAGCAGCTTGTCGAGCGACTCCCCGGCCGCGACCCGCTGGCGGAATTCATCCGTCTTGCCGCGCAACTGGTCGTCCGTCAGCTTCTCGATCTGCGTTTCGAGCGCATTGATCGTCGCGACGGTCTTTTGGTATTGCTTGACGAGCCGCTGGTTGCGGCTGCCAAAAATTTTCTGGAGAAAACCGGTTGTCATCGGATCGGATCCTGCGTCGCAGCACCGGCGCCCGGCGCGTGTTGCGCGCCCCGGCGCCCGAGCCTCGGCGGCTTAGCGAATTAGTGGACTCAAACGTCGAATTTTAGCACGCGGGGACGCGTGCGCCTGCGTCCCGGCCGGACGGCCATTGCGCGCCGGGGCCGGGCGGACGGCGCCGAAAGCCGCCCGTGCACAGGCCGGCGCGGGTACAATCGGCTGCAACGTCCGCGCGCGTGCGCGCTCGAAGAATGCCTCGATGAACCGATTTTCCAAGCGTTTCGGCCCACTCGCCGCCTATCGCCCGCAACCCGTGTCCGAAGTGCTCGGCCGTACCGACGCGTTCGCGGCGCTGCGCGCCGGCGTCGAGCAGATCGCGTCGCTGCAGCGCGACCTGGGCGAGTGCCTGCCCGACTATCTGGCGAATCACGTCGAACCGGGCTTCATCAAGGACGGTACCCTGACCCTCTTTGCCGCGCACAATGCGCTCGCCGCCCGGCTGCGACAGGTCGAAGTGCGGCTGCTCGGCGATCTCCAGAAGCGCGGCTGGCCCGTGACGACGCTGCGCGTGCGCGTGCGGCCGAAGGACGCGCCGGAACCGCCGCACGTGAAACAGGCGCGGATGACTTCGGCCGGCGCCGCCGCGCTGCGCGACCTCGCCGACCACCTCGAACCATCGCCGCTGCAGGCGGCGCTCGCGCGGATGGCGGCGCGGCACGGCGCGAAGCCGCGTTGACCGTACATGCCGCCGCCGACGGGCGGCCGGCCAACGAAAAAGCGACCCGAAGGTCGCTTTTTTATCGCTTGCGCTGAACGCCGATCACGCGAAGGCCGTCTGCGCGTCGAACGCGAACCCCTTCGGCGCAGCCTGCGGATCGTCGAACGTCACGATCTCGTACGCGTCTTCGTGTGCGAGCAATTCGCGCAGCAGCGCGTTGTTCAGGCCGTGGCCCGACTTGTACGCGGTGTACGACGCCAGCAGCGGATGACCGATCACGTACAGGTCGCCGATCGCGTCGAGCATCTTGTGCTTCACGAACTCGTCGTCGTAGCGCAGCCCGTCGTTGTTCAGGATCCGGTACTCGTCGAGCACGATCGCATTGTCCATGCTGCCGCCGCGCGCCAGGCCGATCTCGCGCAGCATCTCGGCCTCGTGCGCGAAGCCGAACGTGCGCGCACGCGCGATCTCGCGCACGTACGACGTGGTCGCGAAATCGACTTCGAGCTCCTGGCCGGTCTTGTCGACGGCCGGGTGGCGGAAGTCGATCGAGAACTTCAGCTTGAAGCCGAAATACGGATCGAGACGCGCGAACTTGTCGCCATCGCGGATTTCGACCGGCTTCGTCACCTTGATGAAGCGCTTCGGCGCGTTCTGCTCCTCGATGCCGGCGGACTGGATCAGGAACACGAACGTGGCCGCGCTGCCGTCCATGATCGGGATTTCCTCGGCCGTCACGTCGACATACAGGTTGTCGATGCCGAGCCCCGCACACGCGGACATCAGGTGCTCGACCGTCGACACGCGCACGCCATCCTTCTGCAGCACCGACGCGAGCCGCGTGTCGCCGATCGACATCGCCGATGCGGGAATGTCGACCGGCGTGGGCAGGTCGACGCGTGAAAACACGATGCCCGTGCCGGGCGCGGCGGGACGGAGCGTCAACTCGATCTTGCGGCCCGAGTGGACACCGATACCCACGGTCTTCACGATGGATTTGATGGTGCGCTGCTTCAACATGGTCTTCTTCGTCTTGATTGAAGATATCAATCAGGAGTTATATTCGATAGGCGGGATTATAGCGTAATTCCCAATTCAACGCTGTTTGAAACTGCGTATCAATCTGTTTCGACAGTTTACCCGCGCCGATACGGGACGGGCCGATGCCCGGAACGGAGGCGTTTCCGGTCATCGGCCCGTGTTACAACTGCCCCGAGGCCGGTGAGCAACGTTGCCGGAAGGCAACGGCGCACCGCACGATCAGGACGTCAACGTCGCGAGAACACTCACCGCATCGCTCACTTCGAATTTGCCCGGCGCCTCGACGGCCAGCGTCTTGACCACACCGCCGTCAATCACCATCGCGTAGCGCAGGGAACGAATTCCCATGCCACGCGCGGACAAATCCTGCGTCAGCCCCAGCGCATGAGTGAAAGCCGCGCTGCCGTCCGCCATCATGCGCACCTTGCCCGCGGTGTGCAGATCACGTCCCCATGCGCCCATCACGAATGCGTCGTTGACGGACACGCACCAGATCTCGTCGACACCCGCCGCGCGCAGTTGCTCGGCGTGCTCGACGTAGCCCGGCACATGCTGCGCCGAGCAGGTCGGCGTGAACGCGCCCGGCAATCCGAAGATCACCACCCGCTTTCCCGCAACCTGGTCGCGCACGCTGAAGGCATTCGGCCCCAGCGTGCACCCTTCGCGCGCGTCGTCGACGAATTCGAACAATTGCGCGTCGGGCAGCGCGTCGCCCACTTGAATCATGGCTGGTCCCTCATAGCGATACGGTTTTTCAGCGTGTCGCGGACAGCACGGCCCATCCC
Organism: Burkholderia sp. BCC0044; assembly: GCF_902832955.1. NCBI lineage: Bacteria > Pseudomonadati > Pseudomonadota > Betaproteobacteria > Burkholderiales > Burkholderiaceae > Burkholderia > Burkholderia sp. BCC0044. The sequence continues at coordinate 1,907,679 of NZ_CADFDO010000001.1, forward strand.
GCTTCGCTCACGCGAAGAGGGCACGTTTCCCGGCCCGGCGTCGCATCCGACGCGGCCTGTCGTGGTCCGTGGCATCCGTCACGCCGGCGTTACCGCGGCAACTTCGCCGCGGCTTCGCCTGTGTGCGTCGTCAGTCAGCCTGCTTGCGCAGGAAAGCCGGGATGTCGTACGTGTCGACCCCCTTCTCCTGCAGCGCCTGCACGTGCGATGCCGCGGTTTCGCGCGAGTTGCGCCACACCGCCGGCGTATCGAGCGCGCCGTAGTCGGCCGTGCTGACGTGATGCGCCGGCGCATAGCCGTGCGATACCGCGCTGACCGGCTGGTTGTCCGTACCGGTGCGCAGCAGCGTCATCGGTGCCGACTGCTGCTTCTTCGCCGCACGGCCCAGACCCGTCGCCACGACCGTCACGCGCAGCGCATCGCCCATCGCGTCGTCGTACACCGCACCGAAGATCACCGTCGCATCTTCCGCCGCGTAGCTCTTGATCGTGTTCATCACTTCGCGCGTTTCCGACAGACGCAGCGAACGGCTCGACGTGATGTTGACCAGCACGCCGCGCGCGCCCGACAGATCGACGCCTTCGAGCAGCGGGCTCGCCACGGCCTGTTCCGCCGCGAGGCGTGCGCGATCGACGCCGGCGACCGTCGCCGTGCCCATCATCGCCTTGCCCTGCTCGCCCATCACCGTCTTCACGTCTTCGAAGTCGACGTTCACGAGGCCGTCGACGTTGATGATTTCCGCGATACCCGCCACCGCGTTGTTCAACACGTCGTCCGCGCACTGGAAGCACTTGTCCATCTCGGCGTCATCGCCCATCACGTCGAACAGCTTGTCGTTCAGGACGACGATCAGCGAGTCGACGTGATCCTCCAGTTGCTGCGAGCCTGCTTCGGCGACGCGCATGCGCTTGCCGCCTTCGAACTCGAACGGCTTGCTGACGACACCGACCGTCAGGATGCCCATCTCCTTCGCGATCTGCGCGACCACCGGTGCCGCGCCCGTGCCCGTGCCACCGCCCATGCCGGCCGTGATGAACACCATGTGCGCGCCGCGCAGTGCGTCGGCGATGCGCTCGCGCGCTTCTTCCGCTGCCGCACGACCCATTTCCGGCTTCGCGCCGGCGCCCAGACCCGTGTTGCCGAGCTGGATCACCGACGATGCGCGCGAACGCGACAGCGCCTGCGCGTCCGTGTTCATCACGATGAAGTCGACGCCCTGCACGCCGCGGTTGATCATGTGCTGGACGGCATTGCCGCCAGCGCCGCCAACGCCGACCACCTTGATGATGGTGCCGTTGGTTTCGGTTTCCAGCATTTCGAATTCCATGTTGCCTCCGTCAAGAGAATGACTGCTACTCGGCCGTTATTCGGCAGGAGATCGGGCAACCCCCTGTCGCGCGCCAGCCGCCGGCACCAGCGCGAATTTCGATTCGGTTCGTCAGAAGTTGCTCAGGAACCATTCCTTCATCCGCGAGAACACCTGCCCCGCGTTGCCGGACTGCACGGCGACCTTGCGGCCGCGCATGCGCTGCGCACTGCCTTCGACGAGCAGCCCCATCGCCGTCGAGTAGCGCGGATTGCGCACGACGTCGGAGAGGCCGCCTGCATATTCCGGCGCGCCGATGCGCACCGGTTTCAGGAAAATGTCTTCGCCGAGCTCGACCATGCCGGGCATCATCGACGCGCCGCCGGTAATGACCACGCCGGAGCTCAGGAGTTCTTCGTAACCCGACTCGCGCACGACCTGCTGCACGAGCGAGAACAGTTCCTCGACGCGCGGCTCGATCACGGCCGCGAGCGCCTGGCGCGACAGCGTGCGCGGGCCGCGTTCGCCGAGGCCCGGCACTTCCACCATTTCGTCCGGATCGGCGAGCGCCTGCTTCGCGATCCCGTAGCCGACCTTGATGTCTTCCGCATCCGGCGTCGGCGTGCGCAGCGCCATCGCGATGTCGCTCGTGATCTGGTCGCCGGCGATCGGGATCACCGCCGTGTGACGGATCGCGCCTTCCGCGAAGATCGCGATGTCGGTCGTGCCGCCGCCGATGTCGACCAGCACCACGCCGAGATCCTTCTCGTCTTCCGTCAGCACCGCCAGCGACGACGCGAGCGGCTGCAGGATCAGGTCGTTCACTTCCAGCCCGCAGCGGCGCACGCACTTGACGATGTTCTGCGCGGCGCTCACCGCGCCCGTCACGATGTGCACCTTCACTTCCAGCCGGATGCCGCTCATCCCGATCGGCTCGCGCACGTCTTCCTGGCCGTCGATGATGAATTCCTGCGTGAGGATGTGCAGCACCTGCTGATCGGTCGGGATGTTGATCGCCTTCGCGGTCTCGATCACGCGCGCGACGTCCGTCTGCGTGACTTCCTTGTCCTTGATCGCGACCATCCCGCTCGAGTTGAAGCTGCGGATGTGGCTGCCCGCGATCCCCGTGAACACGTTGGTGATCTTGCAGTCGGCCATCAGCTCGGCTTCCTCGAGCGCGCGCTGGATCGACTGCACGGTGGCCTCGATGTTGACCACCACACCTTTCTTCAGACCCTTCGACTCGCTCTGGCCGAGACCGATCACCTCGTAGTGACCCTCGCCCTTCAGCTCGGCGACGATGGCCACCACCTTCGACGTGCCGATGTCGAGGGAAACCAGCAGATCCTTGTAGTCTTTGCTCATAAAGTGCTCTTGCGTGTGATCTCTCGTTACTTCTTGCGCTTGTCGGTATCGGTCAGGAACCGCATGCCTGCCGCGCGAATCGCGAATCCGTTCGGATAGCGCAGATCCGCGTACTCGATGTCGTTGCCCCAACGCTCCGTGACGGCCGGCCACGCGGCCACCAGACGCTGGCTCCGGTCATGCAGCGTGTCGCTGTTGCGTTCCTTGCCCAGCTCGACCTGCATGCCGTTCGACAGCTTCACCGTCCACGCGTACCGCGCCGACAGCGTCACTTCTTCCGGCGCCGCCTTCAGCGGCGCAAACCATTTCCCGAAGTCGCGATACCGCGTGACGACTTCCTTCGCACTGCCTTCCGGGCCGTCGAACGCCGGCAGTTCCTGCTCCAGCTCGCCCTGGTTCGCGGTGAACAGCTCGCCGTCGACGCTCACCAGCTGATCGCTGCCCCAGGTCCCGAGCGGTTTGTACTCCTCGAGCGTGACAGCCAGCGCATTCGGCCACACCCGGCGCACGCTCGCGTGACGCACCCACGGCATCTGCTCGAACGCGGCGCGCGCCGTATCGAGATCGACCGTGAAGAAATTGCCCTTCAGCCGGCCGACCACGCCCGCGCGCACCGTCGGCGAGTTGATGTGCTCGGTGTCGCCGTCGATCCGGATCTCCCGCAGCGCGAACGTCGGGCGCTGGATCAGCCAGTAGCAACCGGCCGCCGCCAACACGAGCAGCAGCAGCGCGTACAGCGCGCTGGCGGCAAGGTTGAGTTGGCGAACGTTGTTCCACATACGTCGTTCCGTTCCTGCGTCAGTCGTTGAGCGTGAGCGACAGCACCTTCACGACCAGCTCCGAATAGCCGATGCCGACCGCGCGCGCGGCCTTCGGCGGCAGCGAGTGGTCGGTCATCCCGGGGGCCGTGTTCACTTCCAGGAAATACGCATTGCCGGCCGCGTCGAGCATGAAATCCGCGCGGCCCCAGTCGGTGCAGCCGAGCACGTCGAACGCGCGGCGCGCGATGCGCTTCAGTTCCGCTTCCTGTTGCGCCGGCAGGCCGCACGGGATCAGGTACTGCGTATCGTCGGCGACGTACTTCGCGTGGTAGTCGTAGAACTCGCCCGCCGGCACGATCTTGATCAACGGCAGGTCGAGATCGCCGGCGATGCACGCGGTGTATTCGCCGCCGCCCTCGATGCTCTTCTCGACGATCACGATCTTGTCGTGCGTCGCGGCTTCCGCGAGCGCGGCCGGCAGCGCGTCGGCCGTCTTCACCTTCAGCACCGCGACGCTCGAGCCTTCGCTCGCCGGCTTCACGAACAGCGGCAGGCCGAGCTTCGCGACGATGTCGGTCGCGCGCGCGGCCAGGTCGTCGCCGCGCATCACCGTCTCGAACGGCGGCGTCGGCACGCCCGTCTGCTGCCACACGAGCTTCGTGCGGAACTTGTCGAGGCCGAGCGCCGAGCCGAGCACGCCGCTGCCCGTGTAGCGGATCCCGTAGAAATCGAGTGCGCCCTGGATCTGGCCGTTCTCGCCGTAGCCGCCGTGCAGCGCGTTGAACGCGCGCACGAAACCTTCGTCCTTCAGCGCCGACAGCGGCCGCTCGGCCGGGTCGAACGGATGCGCATCGACGCCCGCGTCACGCAGGCCCTGCAGCACGAGGCGGCCCGAGGTGAGCGACACCTCGCGCTCGGCGGATTCGCCGCCGAACAACACCGCCACCTTGCCGAAACGTTTCGGATCGATTCCGCTCATGTCATCCCTTCTGTTGCGTGTTCTGCGCGACCTTCGCCGGCACGCCGCCGATCGAACCCGCACCCATCGTGATCACCACGTCGCCGTTCTGCGCGACCTTCGCCAATGCGTCCGGCACGTCGTCGACCGTCGCGACGAACACCGGGTCGACCTTGCCCACCGCGCGCAGCGCACGCGACAGCGCGTCGCCGCTGGCGGTCGGGATCGCGGCCTCGCCGGCCGCGTAGACTTCCGTCAGCACCAGCGCATCGACCGTCGACAGCACGTTGACGAAATCGTCGAAGCAGTCGCGCGTGCGCGTGTAGCGGTGCGGCTGGAACGCCAGCACGAGGCGGCGGCCCGGGAATGCGCCGCGCGCGGCCGCGATCGTCGCCGCCATCTCGACCGGGTGGTGACCGTAATCGTCAATCAGCGTGTACTGGCCGCCGTCCGCGCTCGGCACCTCGCCGTAACGCTGGAAGCGCCGGCCGACGCCGTTGAATTCCGCCAGCGCCAGCTGGATCGCGTCGTCCGACACGCCGAGATCGGTCGCGATCGCGATCGCCGCAAGCGCGTTCTGCACGTTGTGCAGGCCCGGCATGTTCAGCACCACCGCGAGCGGTGCGCGCCCTTCGCGGATCACCGTGAAATGCATGCGGCCGTCGCGCGCGTCGATGTCTTCCGCGCGCACCTGCGCATCCGGCGACAGGCCGTAGCGCACGACCGGCTTCGAGATGAACGGGATGATCTGCCGCACGTTCGGATCGTCGACGCACACGACCGCGCTGCCGTAGAACGGCAGGCGCTGCGTGAATTCGATGAACGCCTGCTTGAGCCGCGCGAAATCGTGGCCGTAGGTGTCCATGTGGTCGGCGTCGATGTTCGTGATGACTTCGATCACCGGATACAGGTTCAGGAACGACGCGTCCGACTCGTCTGCCTCGGCGACGATGAAATCGCCCGTGCCGAGCCGCGCGTTCGCGCCGGCGCTGATCAGCCGGCCGCCGATCACGAAGGTCGGATCGAGCCCACCGGCCGCGAGCACGCTCGCGACGAGGCTCGTCGTCGTGGTCTTGCCGTGCGTGCCGGCGATCGCGATGCCCTGCTTCAGGCGCATCAGCTCCGCCAGCATCACCGCGCGCTGCACGATCGGCACGCCCTGGTGGCGCGCGGCCAGCACTTCCGGGTTGTCCGAGCGCACGGCCGTCGACACGACAACCGCGTTCGCGCCCTCGATGTTCGCCGCGTCGTGGCCGATCGCGACCCGTGCGCCCAGCGCCTCGAGGCGATCGGTCACCGCATTGCGCGACAGGTCGGACCCGCTGACCTCGTAGCCGAGGTTGACGAGCACTTCGGCGATGCCGCTCATGCCCGCGCCGCCGATCCCGACGAAATGAATGTGTTTGACGATGTGTTTCATGTCAGCCTCCGCCGGGCCGCCCCAAGGAGGCTGACCGCCCCCTCGGGGGGCAGCGAACGAAGTGAGCGTGGGGGTTGTTTCATTTAAGTTGTTCCAGGTTCGCGCCGGCCGCCTTCGCGCACACGCGCGCGACTTCATCGGTGGCCTCGGGCTTCGCGAGCGAGCGCGAACGTTCCGCCATCTCCGCGAGCGATGCCCGCGACTGGCTGCGCAGCCAGTCGGCGAGCAGTTCCGCCGACAGGTCGCGTTGTTGCACCAGCACGGCCGCGCCCGCATCGGCGAGGAACGCGGCGTTGGTCGTCTGGTGATCGTCGACCGCGTACGGGAACGGCACGAACAGCGCCGCCACGCCCACCGCCGCGATCTCCGACACCGTCATCGCGCCCGACCGGCAGATCACCAGATCCGCTGCCGCATACGCGGCCGCCATGTCGTCGATGAACGGCACGAGCCGCACGTCTTCGCCGGCCGCGAAACCGGCCGCTTCATAATTCGCCTTCAATGCTTCGATATGCTTCACGCCGGCCTGGTGCACGACGCGCGGGCGCTCGCCCGGCGCCAGCAGCGCCAGCGCGCGCGGCACGACTTCGTTCAGCGCGGCCGCCCCGAGGCTGCCGCCGACGACCAGCACGTTCAGCGGGCCGCTGCGCGACGCATAGCGTGCTTGGGGCGGTTCCGTGTGCGCAAGTTCCGCGCGAATCGGGTTACCCGTCCATTCCGCGTGCGGCAGCGCGCCGGGGAACGCGACGAGCACGCGCTTCGCGAGTTTCGCGAGCACCTTGTTCGTCAGGCCCGCGATCGAATTCTGTTCATGCAGCACGAGCGGACGCCCCGACAGCGCGGTCATCACGCCCGCCGGGAACGTGATGTAGCCGCCCATCCCGAGCACGACGTCCGGCCGCACGCGGCGCAGCGCGCCGAGGCTCTGCCAGCATGCGCGCAGCAGGTTGAGCGGCAGCGTCAGCTTGGTCTTCAGGCCCTTGCCGCGCAGCCCGCCGAACCGCACGTACTCCATCGGAATGCCGTGCTTCGGCACGAGCGTCGCTTCCATCCCGGCCGGATTGCCGAGCCATACGACGCGCCAGCCCGCCGCTTCCATCCGGTGCGCGACCGCGAGCCCCGGGAACACGTGGCCCCCGGTGCCGCCTGCCATCACCATCAGCGTGCGTTGCGACGCGGTCATACCTTCCCTCCGCGCATCAGCACCCGGTTCTCGTAGTCCACCCGCAGCAACACCGCGAGCGCGACGCAGTTCAGCAAGATGCCCGAACCACCGTAGCTCACGAGCGGCAACGTCAGCCCCTTGGTCGGCAGCAGTCCGAGGTTCACGCCCATGTTGATGAACGTCTGCGCGCCGAACCAGATGCCGATGCCCTTGGCCATCAGGCCCGCGAACGTGCGATCGAGCGCGAGCGCCTGGCGGCCGATCTCGAACGCGCGGCGCACGATCCAGTAGAACAGCAGGATCACGACCAGCACGCCGACGAAGCCGAGTTCCTCGCCGATCACCGCGAGGATGAAGTCGGTGTGCGCTTCCGGCAGGTAGTTCAGCTTCTCGACGCTGCCGCCGAGGCCGACGCCGAACCACTCGCCGCGGCCGAACGCGATCAGCGAGTGCGTGAGCTGGTAAGCCTTGCCCTGCGCGTAGCGCTCGTCCCACGGATCGAGATACGCGAAGATCCGCTCGCGACGCCACGGCGACAGCCACACGAGCATCGTGAACGTGCCGACCGCCGTCGCGACGAGGCCGCCGAACAGCTTGCCGTTCACGCCGCCGAGGAACAGCACGCCCATCGCGATCGCGGCGACCACCATGAACGCGCCCATGTCGGGCTCGAGCAGCAGCAGCGCGCCGACCAGGCCGACCGCGAACGCCATCGGCAGGAAGCCCTTCGCGAAGCTCTGCATGTATTCCTGCTTGCGCACCGTGTAGTTCGCCGCGTAGATCGTCACCGCGAGCTTCATGATTTCCGACGGCTGCATGTTGGTGATGCCGAGCGGAATCCAGCGGCGCGCCCCGTTCACGCCCTTGCCGACGTGCGGGATCAGCACGATCACGAGGCCGACGAGCGCGATCAGGAACAGATGCGGCGCGTATTTATCCCAGGTCGACACCGGCACGCGGAACGCGATCACCGCCGCGATGAACGCGACGGTGAGCGACACGCAGTGGCGCATCAGGAACGCGTAATCGTGATACGACGCGTATTTCGGCGAATCGGGCATCGCGATCGACGCCGAATACACCATCACGACACCGAGCCCGAGCAGCGCGATCGCGACCCACAGCAGCGAATAGTCGAAATCGAGCATCCGCGAACGGCTCGGACGCACGCCGTTGACGACGCTCGCGAGGCCGCCCGTCGCGGCGCGCGTGGCCGATGCGACGCGGCCGCCCGCGGCATTGCCGCCGGTGTCGCGCCGGTCGTTGAAACGGGAGACGAGGCGATCGGACCAGCTCATGACGTCGCTCCTTTGTCGATGGCGACTTCATCCACCGCCGCGCGGAACACTTCCGCGCGATGGGCGTAGTTCCTGAACATGTCGAGGCTCGCGCACGCGGGCGACAGCAGCACCGCATCGCCCGGTTCGGCCAGCTCGGCCGCCGCATGCACCGCGCCTTCGAGCGTCGGGTGGTCGGCGAGCGGCACGCCCGTTTCGGCGAGCGTGTCGCGGATCGCCGGCGCGTCGCGGCCGATCAGCATCACCGCGCGGCACCAGCGCGCGACCGGCGCGACCAGCGGCGCGAAATCCTGCCCCTTGCCGTCGCCGCCCGCGATCAGCACGATCTTCTGCGCGAGCCCGTCGAGTGCGGCCACCGTCGCGCCGACGTTCGTGCCCTTGCTGTCGTCGACGTAATCCACATCGTCGATCGTCGCGATCACTTCGACGCGATGCGCTTCGCCGCGGTATTCGCGCAGCGCGTGCAGCAGCGGCGCTGCGGCCAAGTCGATCGCCCGTGCGAGCGCGAACGCGGCCAGCGCGTTCGCCGCGTTGTGCAGCCCACGGATGCGCAGCGCGTCGGCAGGCATCAGGCGCTTCTGCGCGATGTCGGGTGTATGCGCGTCGCGCTTGCGCCGGCGGGTCGCCGTCGCTTCATCCGGCGCGTCGCGATCGACGGCCTCCACCAGCCATGCGATGCCGTTGTCGCGCGACAGCCCGTAGTCGCCGTCCTGCGTCGGTTCGTTCAGGCCGAACGTGACCGTGCGCGGCGCGTCGGCCGCGCCGGCTGCCGGCGCGAATTTCATCACGGCCGCGTCGTCGCGGTTCAGCACGCGCGTCGTCGTCGCGCCGAAGATCCGGCCCTTTGCCTGCGCGTACGCGTCGAAGCTGCCGTGCCAGTCGAGGTGGTCCTGCGTGATGTTGAGGATCGCGGCCGCATCGGGCGCAAACGTGCGCGCGGTCTCGAGCTGGAAGCTCGACAACTCGAGCACCCATACATCGGGCAGCGCGGTTTCGTCGATCGCGCTCGCGAGCCGGTCGAGCATCGCCGGGCTGATGTTGCCCGCGACCGCGACCTTCTTGCCCGAACGCTGGCACAGCAGGCCCGTGAGGCTCGTCGTCGTGGTCTTGCCGTTGGTGCCGGTAATCGCGAGCACCTTCGGCTGGTAGCCGCTCGTGCCGAGCGCGCGCAGCGCCTGCGCGAAGAATTCCAGCTCGCCCCACACCGCGATACCGCGCTCGTTCGCGGCCGCGACCAGCGCCGCGAGCGCCGGCTCCAGCGGCGACAGCCCCGGGCTCAGCCCGACGATCTCGACGCCGCCGTCGAGCAGCGCGGGCGTAAACGCCCCGCCGACGAATTCCGCATCGATGCCTTCGGCCTGCAGCGCGGCAAGGTTCGGCGGCGCCTCGCGGGTATCGGCAATACGCAGCCGGCACCCGTGCCTCGCGCACCATCGCGCGATCGCGAGACCCGATTCCCCGAGCCCCAGTACGAGCACCATCGGCCGTTGCCGATCTCCAAACATCTCGCCAGACATCCTTGTTACCTTTCCTTTACCGCAGCTTGAGGGTGGTCAGACCGAACAGGCACAGCATCAGCGTGATGATCCAGAAACGCACGACCACCTGCGTTTCCTTCCAGCCGGACAATTCGAAATGGTGATGCAGCGGCGCCATCTTCAGCAGGCGCCGCCCTTCGCCGTAACGCTTCTTCGTGTACTTGAACCACGACACCTGCAGCATCACCGACAGCGTTTCCGCGACGAAGATGCCGCCCATGATGAACAGCACGATTTCCTGGCGCACGATCACCGCGACCGTGCCGAGCGCGCCGCCCAGCGCCAGCGCGCCGACGTCGCCCATGAATACCTGCGCGGGGTGCGTGTTGTACCAGAGGAACGCGAGCCCGGCCCCGCCCATCGCGGAACAGAAGATCAGCAATTCGCCCGCGCCCGGGATATGCGGGAACAGCAGGTATTTTGAATAGACCGCGCTGCCCATCACGTACGCGAACACACCGAGCGACGCGCCGACCAGCACGACCGGCATGATCACGAGACCGTCGAGGCCGTCGGTCAGGTTCACCGCGTTGCTCGCGCCGACGATCACGAAGTAGGTCAGCACGATGAAGCCCCACACGCCGAGCGGGTAGCTGATCGACTTCAGGAACGGCAGCATCAGGTCGGCGCGCGCCGGCAGCCCCATCGACAGGCCGCTCCGCACCCACGCCATGAACAGGTCGAACACGCGCACGTTGTTCGCCTCGGACACGCTGAATGCGAGATAGACGGCCGCGAACAGCCCGATCACCGATTGCCAGAAATACTTCTCGCGCGACGACATCCCGCGCGGGTCCTTGTGGACGACCTTGCGGTAATCGTCGACCCAGCCGATCACGCCGAAGCCGAACGTGACGAGCATCACGATCCAGATGAACCGGTTCGTCAGGTCGCCCCACAGCAGCGTCGCGACCGCGATGCCGATCAGGATCAGCACGCCGCCCATCGTCGGCGTGCCGGACTTGACGAGGTGGGTCTGCGGGCCGTCCTTGCGCACGGCCTGCCCGACCTTCATTTGCGTCAGCTTGCGGATCACCCACGGTCCGCACACGAGCCCGATCCCGAGCGCGGTGATGGTGGCCATCACCGCCCGGAACGTGAGGTACGTGAACAAGCGCAAAAAGCTTGCGTCACCTTGCAGCCATTGCGCCAGCGCCAGCAGCATGCTTCCTTCCTTCTACTCAGTGTGCGGCGGGCACGGTGCCCGCCGCGGGTTGGTTCGTCAGCGCGTCGACCACGCGCTCCATCTTCATGTACCGCGAGCCTTTCACGAGCACCGTCGCCTGCGCGCCGTAACCGGCCGCGAGCAGCGCCGACACGAGCGCGCCGACGTCGCCGAAATGACGTGCGGTGTCACCGTATGCCGTGCACGCGTCGCGCGATGCGTCGCCGAGCGCGAACAGCGCGTCGATCCCGCGTTCGCGCGCATACGCGCCGATCTCGCGATGGAATGCCGGCCCTTCGTCGCCGACTTCGCCCATGTCGCCGACCACCAGCACGCGCGGCGCCGGATGCGCGGCGAGCACGTCGATCGCGGCACGCATCGAATCGGGGTTCGCGTTGTACGTATCGTCGACGACCGTCGCGCCCGCGAGGCTGCCGACGCTCGCCTGCTTCACCTGCAGCCGGCCCTTGACCGGTTCGAACGATTCAAGCCCCTGCCGGATCGCCGACAGCGCGACGCCGGCGCCGAGCGCCGCGGCCGTCGCGGCCAGCGCGTTACGCGCGTTGTGCTCGCCGAGCGCACGCAGCCGCACCGTGACGACGCCGACCGGCGTGTCGATCGCGAGTTCGCCCGCGTGCACACGACCGACGACCTGCGCGTCGTTCTGCCGTTCAGCGTCGTGCAGCGCGAAATCGAGGATCCGGTTGCCGGTCGCCGCGACGCGCCAGATGCCTGCATATGCATCGTCGGCCGGGAACACCGCGACGCCGTCCGGCGGCAGCGCGTGGATCACGGCCGCGTGTTCGAGCGCGACGGCTTCGACCGTCGCCATGAATTCCTGGTGCTCGCGCTGCGCGTTGTTGACGAGCGCGACCGTCGGCGCGGTGAGGCGCGCGAGGACTTCGGTTTCGCCCGGGTGGTTCATGCCGATCTCGATCACCGCGAGACGATGCGCGGCCGACAGGCGCAGCAGCGTCAGCGGCAGGCCGACATCGTTGTTCAGGTTGCCGGCCGTCGCGAGCCGCGCGTCGGCGCCGACCGCCGCCGCGAAGATCGACGCGATCATTTCCTTGACGGTCGTCTTGCCGTTGCTGCCCGTCACCGCGACGACCGGCAGCGGGAATCGCATCCGCCAGCCGTGCGCGAGCGCGCCGAGCGCGGCACGCGTTTCGCCGCCTTCGATCATCGGCATCGCGACGCCCGCCGGCGCGTGCGCGACCAGCGCGGCGGCCGCGCCGCGCGCGGCGACGTCGCCGAGGAAGTCGTGTGCGTCGAAGCGCTCGCCCTTCAGCGCGACGAACAGGTCGCCCGGGCCGACCGTGCGGCTATCGGTCGACACGCGGTCGAACGTGACGCCCGCGTCGCCGTGGACGGTGGCGCCGGGAATCAGGCGGGCGGCTTCGCCGAGACTGAGCATCGTCATTCGCCGCCTCCCTTGCCGTGCGTCGCGCGCGCCGCGAGCGCGAGCCGTGCGTGATCCTGGTCGGAGAACGCGCGCTTCTTGCCCATGATTTCCTGCGTGGCTTCGTGGCCCTTGCCGGCCAGCACGACGACGTCCTCGCGTGCGGCGCCGCGCACGGCCTGCAGGATCGCGCTCGCGCGATCCTCGATACGGCGCGCGCGATCGGGCGCGGTCATGCCTGCGACGACCTGGTCGATGATGTGCTGCGGATCTTCGCTGCGCGGGTTGTCGCTCGTGACGACGACTTCGTCGGCGAGCCGCTCCGCGATCGCGCCCATCAGCGGACGCTTCGTCGCATCGCGATCGCCGCCGCAGCCGAACATGCAGACGAGCCGGCCGCCGCGCGCCGCAGCGATCGGACGCAGCGCGTCGAGCGTCTTGTCGAGCGCGTCGGGCGTATGCGCGTAGTCGATCACGACGAGCGGTTCGTCGTTCTGCAGCCGGCCGCCGAGCCGCTGCATCCGGCCGTTGACGGATTCGAGCCGCTCGATCTCGGCGAGGGCCGCGTCGAACGGCACGTCGGCCGCGAGCAGCGAGCCGAGTACCGCGAGCAGGTTGCTGACGTTGAACGTGCCGAGCGTGCCGACCTCGACGTCCGCGTCGCCCCACGACGAGCGCAGGCGGAATGCGGTGCCGGTCGCGGTCGCGCGCACGTCGAGCGCGACCAGTTCGCGATCGGCATCGGGTGACGGTGCGTCGCCGATCCCGTACGCGATCGTGCGTACGCGGCCGGCCAGTTTTTCGAGCAGGCGACGGCCAGCCGCGTCGTCGCGGTTGATCACCGCCGCGCGCAGGCCGCGCCACGCGAACAGCTTCGCCTTCGCGGCCTCGTACGCATCGAACGTGCCGTGATAGTCGAGGTGATCCTGCGTGAGGTTCGTCCACACCGCGATGTCGAACGCCGTCCCGTTCACGCGCCCCTGATGCAGCGCGTGCGACGACACCTCCATCGCGACGGCCTGCGCGCCCGCGTCGCGCAATTGTGCGAGGCTGCGCTGCAGCTGCGGCGCGTCGGGCGTCGTGAAGCCGGTCGGCACGAGCTGGCCGGGCATCCCGGTGCCGAGCGTGCCGATCACCGCGCACGGCTGGTGCAGCGCCGTCAGCGCGGTGGCGATCCATTGCGTGCACGACGTCTTGCCGTTCGTGCCGGTGACGCCGATCGCGAGCAGGCTGTCGCTCGGATCGCCGTACCAGCCGCTGGCGATCTCGCCGGCGAGCTGGTCGAGCGCCGGCACCGCGAGCGCGACGGGTACGGCCGGCGCGGCCGGTGCCGCGCTCAGCCCTTCCGGCTGATACAGCACGGCGGCCGCACCGCGCGCGACGGCGTCGGCCATGAAAGCGCGGTTATCTGCCCCGTCGACCGCATACGCGACGAACACGTCGCCAGCCTCGAGGCTGCGCGTGTCGGCATGCAGTTGCGCCGCGGGGGTCACATGCTGACGCAGCCACGCAAGCGCGGCTGCGATCTGCTGATGCGCCGGATGGGAACTGCGGGCGGCGCTCATCGAACAACTCCTGGTGAATTACGCGTCGTGCTGGATACGATCATATGCTTCGCGCCGCTACCCGCGCCCAGCTTTTGCGGGCCCTTTGCGGCAGGCGATTCCGGCGAATCGTCGGACACGACGAGCTGCTTGATCGGCATGTTCGGCGGAACGTTCAGCGCACGCATCGTGTCGCCGGCGATCGCCGAGAATACGGGGCCGGACACCTGGCCGCCGAAGTGGCTGCCGGCAGTCGGTTCGTCGACCGACACCGCGACGACGATGCGCGGATTCGGCATCGGCGCCATCCCGACGAACGACGCGCGGTACTTGCGCGTGTAGCCGTGACCTTCGTGCTTGTATGCGGTACCGCTCTTGCCGCCGACGCGATAGCCCGGCACGGCCGCATCCGGCGACGTGCCGCCCGGCGCGACCACGGTCTCGAGCATCGCGCGGACTTCGCGCGCGGTGGTCGGGTTGAACACCTGCGTGCCCGCGATCGGCTGATTGGGGTCGGTCTTGAAAATGGTCACGGGCATCAGCTCGCCGTCGTGCGCGATCGCCGTGTACGCCCGCGCGAGCTGGAACAGCGACACCGACAGGCCATAGCCGTACGACATCGTCGCCTGCTCGATGCGGCGCCAGCTCTTCCACGGACGCAGGCGGCCAGCCACCGCGCCCGGGAACCCGACCTTCGGCGCCTGGCCGAGGCCGATGCTCGTATACATATTCCACATTTCCTCGGGCCGCATTGTCATCGCGATCTTCGTCGCGCCGATGTTGCTCGACTTCTGGATCACGCCGCCGACCGTCAGCGTGCCGAAACCCGCGTCGTCGGTGATCGGTGCACCGTCGAGCACGAAATGCCCGTTGCCCGTCTCGACGAGCGTGTTCGGCGTCACGCGGTGCAGGTCGAGCGCGAGCGACACGGTGAACGGTTTCATGATCGAGCCCGGCTCGAACACGTCGGTCATGATCCGGTTGCGCAACTGCTCGCCCGTCATGCGCGAGCGGTCGTTCGGGTTGTACGTCGGGTAGTTGACGAGCGCGAGCACTTCGCCGGTACGCACGTCGACGACCATCGCCGCGCCGGCCTTCGCCTTGAACTTCTCGACGGCGGCCTTCAGGTTCGCGTACGCGATGTACTGGATCTTGCTGTCGATCGACAGGTCGACGTCGGTGCCGTTGTGCGGCGGAATCTGCTCGGCGACATCCTCGATGATGTGCCCCATCCGGTCCTTGATCACGCGACGCATGCCCGACGTGCCGGACAGCATCTTCTGGTCGCCCAGTTCGACGCCTTCCTGCCCTTCGTCCTCGACGTTCGTGAAACCGATCAGGTGAGCGGTGATCTCGCCTTCCGGATAGAAGCGCTTGTATTCGTTGCGCTGATAGATGCCGGGAATGTCGAGCGCGGCGACCTTGTCGGCGACGTCGATCGGCACCTGGCGCTTCACGTAGACGAAACCCTTGTCTTCCGACAGCTTCACGCGCAGTTCCTTCGACGTCATGCCGAGAAGCTTGCCGAGCTGGTTGACCTTGTCCGCGTCGAGATCGTCCGGCACCGCGTCGGGAATCGCCCAGATCGCGCGCACCGGCAAGCTCGTCGCGAGCACGAGCCCGTTACGGTCGAGAATCTTGCCGCGCGTGGCCGGCAGCTCGAGCGTGCGCTGGTAGCGGCTTTCGCCCTGCTTTTGATAGAACGCGTTGCCGGGCCCCTGGATCCAGAACGCTCGCGCGGTCAGCGCGACGAACGCCATGAACAGCAGGAACACGACGAGCTTCGAGCGCCACATCGGCAAATGAACGCCCAGCACGGGGCTCGACGAGAACTTCACGTTCTGGCGCTTCGGGGACGGCTTCATCGCGCGCCCCCCTTGCCCTTGCCGGCCGTGTCGGCCGATGCCGCGATCGGCGCGTCGATCGCCTTCGCGGCGCCCGGCGGCAGCGTCAGGTATTGCGTGCGGCCGGTCGAGATCGGCTGCATTTTCAGCGAATCGTTCGCGAGCTGCTCGATGCGCGACGTCTTCGACAGCGCGCTCTGCTGATATTGAAGCTGCGCGTAGTCCTGCTGGAGCTGACGCTCCTGCGACTGCGCGCGCTGCAGCTGGATGAAGATCTGGCGCTGCTGGTTCGTCGAGTTGACGACCGACAGCGCGCAACCCATCACGATGATCAGCAGGAAGATGTTGAGGCGGCTCATGGCGTGACGCGCTCCGCGATGCGCATCACGGCCGAGCGGGCGCGCGGATTCGCGGCGACTTCCGCTTCGCTCGGAAACTGGCGGCTGATGATCTTGAGCGGCGGGCTCGGGAGGTCGACGGCGCGGATCGGCAGGCGACGATCGACCGCAGGCGCACTCGCGTGCGCCTGCATGAATCGCTTGACGATCCGGTCCTCGAGTGAATGAAAGCTGATGACCACCAGCCGCCCCCCTTGCTCCAGCAACGACAGTGCCGCGTCTAGTACGACTTGCAGGTCCGCAAGCTCTTGATTGACGTGAATCCGTATAGCCTGAAAGGTGCGGGTTGCCGGATCCTTGCCCTTCTCACGGGTTTTGACGACGTGACCCACGATTTGGGCAAGCTCGCCCGTGGTGTCGAGAGGCCCAAGACGGTCGGACTCTGCCCGGCGAGCAACAAGCGCCTTTGCAATCTGAAAAGCAAACCGTTCTTCCCCATAATCCCGTATCACCTCCGTCAATTCCTGCACCGAAGCCCGCGCGAGCCATTCGGCCGCCGACTCGCCGCGCGTCGGATCCATTCGCATGTCCAGCGGACCATCGGCGCGGAAACTGAAGCCGCGCGCCGGATCGTCCACCTGCGGCGAGGACACGCCCAGGTCCAGCAACACCCCCGACACCTTCTCGACGCCGCGCGCCGCAAGCGCGTCGCGCATCGATGCAAAGCTGTCATGCACGATCGAGAAGCGCGCATCCTCGATGCCCTGCGCCGTCTCGATCGCCCTCGGATCCTTGTCGAACGCGATCAGCCGCCCGGCCGACGCCAGCCGCGCGAGCACCGCGCGGCTATGGCCGCCGCGCCCGAACGTGCCGTCGACATACACGCCGTCCGGCCGCGTGACGAGCGACTCGACTGCTTCGTCCAGCAGGACGGTCCGATGCTGCAATTCGTTTCCCATCGCGGGCGTCTCCGTCACCGCAATCAGAACGTGAAATTCTTCAGCGCGTCGGGCATGCCCTGCGCCATCGCTGCCTGCTCCTTCGCGTTGTAGGTCTGCGAATCCCACAGCTCGAAGTGACTACCCATTCCCAACAACATGACTTCCTTTTCCAGTCCGGCTGCCATGCGCAGCTCGGGCGATACGAGAATCCGGCCCGCGCTGTCGAGATCGACATCCATCGCATTGCCGAGAAAAATTCGCCGCCACCAGTGCGCGTCCATCGGCAGCGCGGCGATCTTGGCGCGGAACACTTCCCATTCGGGGCGCGGAAACAGCAACAGGCAGCCGTCCGGGTGCTTGGTCACAGTCACCCGTCCTTCTGCCTGTCCTTGCAGCGCTTCGCGATAGCGAGCCGGCACCGACATCCGCCCTTTCGCATCGAGCGTCAGCGCCGACGCCCCTTGGAACACTTTCCGCTCTCCCGTTCAGGGCGCCGAAGCACCCGCTCAATGCTGAGAATTTAGCCGGAACAGCCTGCTAAATCACACAAAAATACACTTTCTCACACTGTCTCCCACTTTAGAGGAAGGGTGTGGCACGGTCAAGGGAGCGGCCCGCTTTTTTGACGAATTTTGTTAGTTAGAACAAGGACTTACGCGCACATGCTCATGCGGCCCCTCATTCCAAAAACCGTTATAAATGAATGAGCTAGTGCAACTTGTGAAGGTGATACGTGAGAAAGACGGGCCAGACGGGCGTGCGGACGGGGCTTTCGGGGGCGGGAAAACGAGGAGTGAGCGGGTGATATCGAGGATGGCGGACCGGCGCGGCGTCCCACGCCACCCCGGCGCAAATCTCAGAGATAGTATGCAGTGCTCGTCATGACTTTCGACGCGGCACGCATCAGCATCCGCGCGGGCAGCGGCAGTTCGATCCCGCCGGCGTCGGTCGCGGCCTTGCCGTGCTTCACCTCGTCGATCCGCATCTGGTCGACGATCGCGCGCGACGCGGTGTCGGTCGCCGGCAACTCGGACATGTGACCTTCGAGATGGCTCTCGACCTGCCGTTCGGTCTCGGCCATGAAGCCGAGGCTGACCTTGTCGCCGAGCGTGCCGGCCGCCACGCCGATCGCGAGCGCGCCGGCATACCACAGCGGGTTCAGCAGGCTCGGGCGCGAATCGAGTTCCTTCAGGCGGTGCGCGGTCCACGCGAGGTGATCCTCCTCCTCGCGCGCGGCTTCCTCGAACATCGCCTTCGCCGACGCGGTGCGCGCGGTGAGCTTCTGCGCCTGGTAGAGCGCCTGCGCACAGACCTCGCCGACGTGATTCACACGCATCAGCCCGGCCGCGTGCGTGCGTTCGGCGGGCGTCAGTTCGACGTCCGTCGTATCGGCCGGCACGGGCACCGGCCGGCTCATCCGGCTAATGCCGGTCAGCGATCGCAGGCCGCGATCGAATTCGCTGATCAGTTCATCCAACACCATCCTGTTCTCCTGGCTGCAGGTGCCGCTGCGCGCGGCAAGGGCACGAGTGCGCTGCGTAACCGACTTGATTATTCAGCGGAAATTGCGGTTAACCCGTGATTTTAACCATTGTTGCATAAAGGAAACATGGCGGCGTTGAGCTGCAGCATTTCGCTTTGTGGCAAAAACCGGCTTTGCTACATTACGTGCGACTTCTTGCGAAGTTGATGGGGCCCGTCGACAGAACATAACTATCTGCCCCGCCAAAAAAATTCAGTGATTCTTGGAGATCCGTTAATGAAAAAGTCGCTTCTCGCGCTCGTCGCGCTGGGCGCGTTCGCTGGCGCTGCCCAAGCGCAAAGCAGCGTGACGCTTTACGGCATCATCGATGAAGGCTTCATCTTCAACAACAACGCAGGCGGCAAGCACCTGTACGGCCTCGCCAGCGGCGTGATGCAAGGCAGCCGCTTCGGCCTGCGCGGCACCGAGGACCTCGGTGGCGGCCTGAAGGCGATCTTCACCCTCGAAAACGGTTTCGACGTGAACAGCGGCCGGCTCGGTCAGGGTGGCCTGATGTTCGGTCGTCAGGCTTACGTCGGCCTGTCGAGCCCGTACGGTACGGTCACGCTGGGTCGTCAGTACGACTCCGTCGTCGACTTCGTCGGCCCGCTCGAGGCAGGCGACCAGTGGGGCGGCTACATCGCCGCTCACCCGGGCGACCTCGACAACTTCAACAACGCGTATCGCGTGAACAACGCGGTCAAGTTCACGAGCCAGAGCTACGGCGGCCTCACGTTCGGCGGCCTGTACAGCTTCGGCGGCCAGGCAGGCCAGTTCTCGAAGAACCAGGTCTGGTCGCTCGGCGCAGGCTACAACAACGGCCCGCTGGTCCTCGGCGTCGGTTACTTGAACGCACGTACGCCGAACCAGTTCGGCGGCATGTTCAACAACGGTTCGACGTCGTCGTCGGTCTCGTCGCCGATCTACGGCGCGTACGCGAACAACGCGAACACGTACCAGGTCATCGGTGCAGGCGGCGCGTACACGTTCGGCGCAGCGACGATCGGCGCGACGTACTCGAACACGAAGTTCAAGGGCTTCTCGGCAGGCCCGTTCGTGAACCAGACCGCGACGTTCAACAACGGCGAAGTCAACTTCAAGTACCAGTTGACCCCGGCGTTGATCCTCGGCGCGGCGTACGACTACACGCAAGGCAGCAAGATCGACGGCAACTCGGCAGCCAAGTACCACCAGGGCTCGCTGGGCGTCGACTACTTCCTGTCGAAGCGCACCGACGTCTACGTGATCGGCGTGTACCAGCACGCATCGGGCAACGTGCTCGATGCGAACGGCAACGTCCTGAAGGCAACGGCAGCGATCAACGGTCTGGCCGGGTCGAGCTCCAGCAACCAGGTCGCGGCACGCGTCGGTATCCGTCACAAGTTCTAATCAGCTTGTCTGACAAGCCGCAGCATATTGAAGGCGCCTTCGGGCGCCTTTTTCTTTTCTGGTGAGGCGGGGATGTTGGCGGGTGGTGGGTTGGCGAGTTGGCAGATCGACTGGTCGGCGGGCGACGGTAGACGCACGTCCCGGTGCGCCGCCCCCGGCCGTCAGGTCAAAACGCGAGGCTTGCCGCCTCCCGCACGAAACAGTGCTTCCGGTCACCTATCCGCAGCCGCAAACAAAAAACCCGGCGCAGGCCGGGCTTTTCGTTCAACCGTATCGTTGCGGACGTTACGCGCGTCCGTCGCGCAGTTCGCGCCGCAGGATCTTGCCGACGTTGGTCTTCGGCAATTCCGTGCGGAACTCGACCAGCTTCGGCCGCTTGTACCCGGTGAGCCGCTCCTTGCAGTAGGCAAGGATGTCCTTGTCGGTCAGCGCCGGGTCCTTTTTCACGACGAACAGCTTCACGGCTTCGCCGGAATGCTCGTCCGGCACGCCGACTGCCGCCACCTCGAACACGCCCGGATGCGACGCCACCACGTCCTCGACTTCGTTCGGATACACGTTGAAGCCCGACACCAGAATCATGTCCTTCTTGCGGTCGACGATCTTCACGTAGCCGCGCGCATCCATCACGCCGACATCGCCCGTCTTGAAGAAGCCGTCCGCGAACATGACTTTCGCGGTCTCGTCCGGCCGGTTCCAGTAGCCGGCCATCACCTGCGGCCCGCGGATGCAGATCTCGCCGGGCTCACCGAGCGCGACGTCGTTGCCGGCATCGTCGCGGATCGCGACTTCGGTCGACGGCAGCGGCAAGCCGATCGTGCCGCTGTATTCGGTGGCCGTCACCGGGTTGCAGGTCGCCACGGGTGACGTTTCGGACAACCCGTATCCTTCGATGATCGCGGTACGGGTCTTTTCATACCAGCGCTTCGCGACGCCCTCCTGGATCGCCATGCCGCCGCCGTTGGCGATCACGAGCTTCGACAGGTCGAGCTGACCGAATTCGGGATGGTTCAGCAGCGCGTTGTACAGCGTGTTGACGGCCGGAATCGTCGAGATCTGGTAGCCCTTCAGCTCCTTGATCATGCCGGCGATATCGCGCGGGTTCGGGATCAGGACGCCCATGCCGCCCGTGCGCATCGTCAGGAAACCGCAGACGGTCAGCGCGAACACGTGATACAGCGGCAGCGCGACAACCGTCACGAACTGTTTCACCTCCGGATACTTGTCGTGAGCCGGCTGATGCCAGGCGCCGGCCTGCAGCACGTTCGACACGATGTTCCGGTGCAGCAGCGTCGCGCCCTTCGCAACGCCGGTCGTCCCGCCCGTGTACTGCAGGAACGCGACGTCGTCGGGGCCGATCTTCTGCGGCTTGAACGCCTGTCGCGCGCCCTCGGACAGCGCGGCCTTGAAGCGCGTGAACGACGGCAGTTGCCACGCAGGCACCATCTTCTTCACGTTGCGCACGACGTAATTGACGAGCCACCCCTTGATGCCCAGCAGGTCGCCCATCGATGCGACGACCACGTGCTTGACGGCGGTGTTGGCGATGACGGCCTGCAGCGTCGACGCGAAATTCTCCAGGATGACGATCGCCTCCGCACCGCTGTCCTTCAGCTGATGTTCGAGCTCGCGCGGCGTATAGAGCGGATTGACGTTGACGACGGTATAGCCGGCGCGCAGAACTGCGGCGATCGTCACCGGGTACTGCAGCACGTTCGGCATCATGATCGCGACGCGCGCCCCGCGAGCCAGGCCGCGGGATTGCAGCCACGCGCCGAACTCGCGCGACAGCTTGTCGAGTTCGCCGTACGTGATGCCCTTGCCCATGCAGACGAACGCGGTACGGTCGCGATACTGCCGGAAGCTCTCGTCGAGCAGGTCCGGGACGGACGGATAAGGAGAGGAGTCAATTTCGGCTGGAACGCCGGGTGGGTACGATTTCAGCCAAATTTTGTCCATACCGCGCGTCTCCTCACAGATTTTCGAATGGTCGTGCTAAAACGCATCGTAACGGCTCCCCCGCCCCGAGACAACAGGGTTAGATGTCCACTTCGAACTGGCATATCAATTTCGTCTGATCATACGGCGATATTCGATCAAATCCGCTCAACTTCCACAAGACAATCGTAAAACGTCGCCGAATTGCCCAGGTCGGTCAGTGCCTGGCTCGTCACCTCGTTCGCGTTCCTGCCGTCCGGCGACAGCTTCTTCCACCAGATCGACAGCCCGACCACGAGGCCGGCACGCGCGCGATCGGTCACTCGCGCGAGCGCCTGCATCGATCCACGGTCGTTGAAGATGCGGACGACGTCGCCGTCTGCGATGCCGCGCGCGCTGGCGTCGGACGGGTGCATGTCGAGATGCGGCTCGCCTTCCGTCGAACGCAGGCTATCGACGTTCACGAACGTGCTGTTCAGGAAGTGGCGGGCGGGCGGCGAAATCATCGCCAGCGGATAACGTGCGGCGAGCTCGGGCGCGGCTTCGGCCGATTCGAACGGCGGCAGGTAGTCGGGGACGGGGTCCATGCCCATCTGCTCGAGCCGCGGGCTGTAGAACTCGCACTTGCCGGAAGGCGTCCGGAAACCGCCGTTCGCGAACGGCGCCTCCGGCAGCTTGAGCTTCAGCCAGCCGGCCCGCTTCAGCGTGTCCCAGTCGCTGTCGAGCGATGGATCGTCCCAGCGAAGCGCCGCGCGCGCGACCTCTTCGTCGCTGTGATGGAGCGCGGGCTCGTCGAGTCCCATGCTGCGTGCGATCCCGCGAAAGATCTCCGTGTTCGGCCGCGCGTCTCCCACCGGCGGAATCGCCGGCAGGTTCGCCATCACGTAGGTATGGCCGTACGATTTATGGACATCCAGATGTTCGAGCTGTGTGGTCGCCGGCAATACAATGTCGGCGAAATCGACCGTATCTGTCTTGAAGTGCTCGAGAACGACCGTGAATAAATCGTCGCGAGCAAAGCCCGCGGCGACCTTCGACGAGTCCGGCGCGACCGCCACCGGATTCGAGTTGTACACGATCACTGCTTCGACTTTCGGCCCGAACGTCGCGTCGCCCGGATGCAGCAGCGCATCGCCGATCGCGTTCATGTTGATGATGCGCGGCAGCTTGTGCGGCCAACCCGGCATCAGATCCGGGCGCAGCAGCGCCGTCTGGTTGATGGGCGCCGATTCCGACGACGAGAGCAGCAAGCCACCCGCCCGATCGCGCCACGCCCCGGTCAGCGCCGGCAGGCTTGCGATCGCGCGCACGGCATTGCCGCCGCCGCGAACGCGCTGCATGCCGTAGTTGAGGCGGATCGATGCCTTACGGGTGGCGCCGTAGCGACGCGCAAGATCGACCAGTTCCGACGCGTCGATGCCGCAGATCTGCGCAACGCGTTCCGGCGGATAGGACAGGGCGCGCGCCTTGAGCGCGTCATAGCCGAGCGTATGGTCGGCGATGTAATCGTGATCGAGCAGGTTTTCGGTAATCAGCACGTACATCATGCCGAGCGCAAACGCGCCATCGGTACCGGGCTTCAGTGCGATGTGCTGATGGCATTTCTCCGCGGTCAGCGAACGATACGGGTCGATCGCGACAAGACGTGCGCCACGGCGCTTCGCTTCCTGCGCGCGAGTCCAGAAGTGCAGGCTCGATGCAATCGGATTCGCACCCCATATCAGGATCAGCTCGCTTTCCTCGAAATACTCGAGGTGCATGCCGACACTGCCGCCGTACGTGTATCGCAGCCCCGCTGCGCCGGCCGCCGCGCAGATCGTGCGCTCGAGCCGCGAGGCGCCGAGCTTGTGGAAGAAGCGCTGGGCGATGCCCTCGCCTTGCACGAGCCCCATCGTTCCCGCATAGCTGTACGGCACGATCGCTTCCGGCGCGCGCGCGGCGATTTCACCGAGGCGGTGTCCGATCTCGTCGAATGCCTCGCTCCAGCTGATCGGCACGAAGCGCCCTTCCCCCTTGGCGCCGACACGCTTGAGCGGGACCGTGAGGCGATCGGGATGATGAACGCGATCCGCGTATCGGCTGACTTTCGTACACAACACGCCCTGAGTCGGCGGATGGTCGGGGTCGCCCGTGACCTTGATTGCCTTGCCGTTCTCGACGGTCACCCGCATAGCGCACGTGTCCGGACAATCATGCGGGCAAACGGCCCGGGCTACCTGGGTGGCGGCGTTCATCGTTTTGAAGGCGGGGATGGGGATTCGCAAATTTTACGTGGACACGCCGAATAAAGCGTTCATTTCCCGGCGATTTTCGATGATCTGACCGAAGACGGAGGGGACGAGGTAGCGGTCGCCAGGAAGCGGAAGGCGGGTCGCGCCATCACGTTTGTCGAGACGTTGCGGGGAGCAAATTGCGGTCTTGATCGAAGATAGGATCAATACTCGATTGAATCGCTGGAGATCGAAGCGATTGAGGGAACTTGATACTTGTGATGGATTGCGTCAGCTGGAAGCCGGCATATGTGGTCTCGGTACCGCTTCGCCACTTCACGCATATTTCCGCCGCCGAAATGCAAAAACCCCCGCCTTGTCGGGCGGGGGTTCTTGGCTTAGGGAGCCTGACGATTACCTACTTTCACACGGGAATCCGCACTATCATCGGCGTAGAGTCGTTTCACGGTCCTGTTCGGGATGGGAAGGGGTGGGACCGACTCGCTATGGTCATCAGGCAAAGAGGGTTGTTCTGCTGGCGTGGCCAACAGAACCAATCTTGGAAGAAGCAGTAATTTTGAGTTGTGTGTATCACACACGAGAATCCAACATGTCTCGTCTTGCTACGCAGGTCACCGGTACTTCAACCGGCGCGCCGCATCGATCAGCTTCGCTGCTCGACGCTCTGCGTGGGATGCTCGTAAGTGCTGAAGCACTAACGATCATCGACACAAGGCAGACTTGTTATAGGATCAAGCCTTACGGGCAATTAGTATCAGTTAGCTGAACGCATTACTGCGCTTACACACCTGACCTATCAACGTCCTGGTCTCGAACGACCCTTCAAGG